>NZ_STGE01000001.1 GCF_005222675.1 Mycolicibacterium sp. CR10
CGTGATCACCACCCCGGTGGGGCCAACATTCGTGAAGAACAACGGCCAAAGTGGGGCCAAGTCAGGTGACCACACTCACCTGACCTCAGCACGGAACCCGACGTGCGGGCAGAGGGTGGGTAGCGCGTGCATCTGGTCGCGGTCGCGCTCGATCAGATCGGCCGGGCGGGCACCGATGCGACGCACCCGCCGGGCATTGGCCACTAGTAGCCACTGTGCGAGTTGATCGTTGAAGTCTGCGGGTGAGGCGAAGGTACGACCGGGCAGGAACGAGGTTTCCAGGTATCTGTTCGCTCGCTCTACGATGCCCTTGGATTCGGGGTCAAAGGGTCGCAGCTGCACGATCCGGGTCGACACCATACCGGTGAACCCCGCGACTCCTTCGGCCAGATGACCACCCCGTCCGATCCCAGACTCGTTGTCCCACAACAGCCGTCGTGGCACCGCCTTGAGCTGCCCGGTCAACAACGACCACGTTCCGGCCAGCAGATCCGAAGTCGTCCGGGTCGGGATCATCATCGCGGTGATGAACCGAGAAAACGACGCCACCATCACCAACACCGGCGGTGACCCGTCCTGGCCGTAGCCCAGGGGGATCCGAGCCGGCGGAAACCACAGATCGCACTGCACCTGATCTCCCGGCTGATAGGACAACCGGTCCGCGGGATCCTTGGGCGCATACTCAGGCCGGATCGCAGCGACCTTCTTGCGGAACCACGACTCAGATCCCGCCCAACCAACCCGTTCACTGATGACCTTCGCCGGCATTGTCGGAAACTGCGCCAGCAGCTCCCGCACACGCGACTCGAACGGATCAAAGGCCGACGGACCCGCCACTCGCTGATAGTGCGGCGGCGACTCCGACGCGATCGCCCTCGCGACCGCATCCCGCGAAACCACCATTTGGCGAGCGATCGCCCGAATCGACAACCCCTCACCGGTGAAGAGGTACCTCGCCTGCGCCCAGTCCTGCACTGTGATCACCCATCCGATCTTGGTTGGGTGGCCGGTTTTCAAAGAGCGCCAGTGGCCAGGAATTCAAAGAGCGCTGACAGCGATCGCTCCGATAACAACGCCATCGTCGGTGACGCGTTCCTCCGGCGGGCTACCGGCCCAGGAACCCGGCCCCCGCTGAGTCCAGGACACCATCGGATTGAACCCCGGACTCACTTCGAGTTGGACCCTGTTGTCTGCGAGACGCAAGACACCGGTGCGACGCGGCGCATCAACGTGCTCAGCTCCGGCATCAGACGAAGAACGCGGCACTAACTCGAAGAGGCCGATTGTCTCGGCGATCTGCTCCGGAAAACGATCGACCATCCACCAAATCTAGGCCACATCCACACTCGTGCACCTGGTGTGTGGGGCAAACTCTGTCGGCCCACCATTCAATGCGGGCCGTGACCCGTGCCGACAAGGCCGGCAGGCGCAACGCCAATCTGAAAGCCGCGCTCGGCGAGCTCGCCGCCACGGCGGCACACACCGACACCTTCCTCGGCGAACGCTTTCGCCTTAACGTCAAGCGCCGAGGCAGACTTATGGCCTTGGTCGCGATCGCTCGTCCCATACAAATCATCATCTGGCACCTGCCCGCCGACCGGCGGTCCCCACCGCGACCTCGGACCCGACCCGACTACCACCGCAGGTCCATCCGGAGCGAACGCAAGCGACGTAATCCCATTGCCGAACCCGCCGCGATGACATCCGGGTCATCCTCATAGCCGCCGTCTGACCCCAAATGCACAGTGACGCAAGGACACTCTCCTCCGGAGACTCCTCGGCTACCCGCAGGCTCGCACGTCATTTCCGGTCTGACCAGACAAACTCTGCTCCGATCGAGCGACCACTGAAACCCCGGTTGAGTTGACCTCATCCGTCGGTCGACGTGTGCAGGGTTCCGTCGATGGGATGAGGGCATTTACACAGAACCCTGAATTTCTATCTGTGGACATTCTAGGAATGTATGATACACATGGCTATATTGTCCGCTCGCCGAGAGGAAGCCCGAAGTTGCTCCAACATGATTCAATCTGGGTGAGCTTGCTTGGAGCGCAGACACGCTTCGTGGATGTAGCCGGCATACGAACCCGGACGATTCAGGCCGGGAAGGGTCCGGACCTCATTCTCCTGCACGGGGGAGGTGGTCACGCCGAGGCCTTCGCTCGTAACGTGACGGCCCTGTCGCGTCATTTTCGGGTGCATGCACTGGACCTTTTGGGTCACGGTCTCACCGGTGCCGGTGCGGCGGCCCCGGAACGGAAGGACTATGTCAACCACCTTGTCGGGTACATGGATATGGAAGGCATTGACCGAGCGCACCTCGTGGGCGAGTCGTTAGGAGGTTGGATCGCTGCGTGGACTGCGTTGGAACATGCCGAGCGCGTCGACCGGTTGATCTACGTGTGCGGCGCGCGGTTGATGTTGAAGGTCGGCGACTCTGCCGAGGCCCGCACCGCTGCCGGACGCGCAGAGCTTGCTCGGGTCACCCAGCAATTCCTAGCTGACCCGAGCCCGGCGACGGTGCGTGAGAGAATGGCGTGGCTGTTCCACCAGCCTGACCGCGACCTGACCGATGAATTGGTGGCGCTGCGATGGGCGCTTTACCAGACCGCAGAATCACGGTCGGCGCTGATGAACGCGACAGCTGCACCCTCAGCAGCCACTGCCGAGGACAATCTCACCGCTGAGCGACTGGGCAGCTTGACAAGGCCTACGCTGGTGCTGTGGACGAGTCACAACCCCTCGGCTACCGTGGAATTCGGCCAGAAGGCAGCTGCGCTGATTCCCGACGCTGATTTCGCATTGATGGAGGATTGTGGCCACTGGCCGCAATGGGAACGCCCGGAGGAGTTCAACCAGATCCTCACCGATTATCTCAATGGTGACCGCGAATCCCTAAAGCAGCGATGATGGAAGCAATCGGTTCCAAGACAGCGTCGGCGCCGGCGGTAGACTCGTCCGCGTTCTACGACCAGGCGGTGTACCAGCGCGAACTCGATGCCATCTTCAAGCGTTCATGGCTGTTCGTCGGCCATGAGTCGATGATCCCCAAGCCCGGTGATTTCCGCACAACCTATATGGCCGACGACGCCGTCATCGTCTGCCGGGACAAGGCATCCAATATTCGTGTGCTGCTGAACAAGTGTCGGCATCGGGGCAATAAAGTCTGTCAGTTCGACAAGGGCAACGCGAACATCTTTCACTGTAGCTACCACGGCTGGAGTTACGACACCGCTGGACGACTGCGCAGCGCTCCGCTCAGCGACAGCGTCTACGGGTCGCAGTTCGACAAGTCCAGCATGGGTCTGGTGTCTCCGCAGGTGGCTACCCACAAAGGCCTCATCTTTGCGTGCTGGGATGACTCGGCGCCGCCGCTGAGGGAATATCTCGGGGAGGACCTGCTGTGGTACCTCGACAACTTCTTACTCGGCACCGACCCCAAGGGTCTGCAGGTCGTTCCAGGTCTACATCGCTATCTCATGCCCGTCAACTGGAAGTTGCTGGCCGAGAACTTCGGCGGCGACCAGTACCATTTCGCAGCCACCCATGGATCGGTCGCCGCACTATCGAATGCCGGGCAGACGGCCCGCATCAACTTTTCGATCGACGAGGGGCAGCATTACAGCGTCGTCCTCGATGGCTGCGCGCCCCATGGATTGCTGCAGCTCGCAATCGGTGACAATTTCTACCAGGATGATCTCGCCCACGCGGAGACGCTCGGTTCCGAAGCGGTCGAATGGCTCACCGAACGACAGCGCCGACAGAATGAGCGCTTGGGCGCATACCCAGTGCAGCCCTACAGTTTTCATGTCGCCAATATCTTCCCGAACTTCAGCATGATCGGCATGGGCACGGCCTTTTATGGCCGGGGATTCATTATGTGGCAGCCTCGCGGGCCGCGGTTGACTGAGGTTTGGGAGTGGTGCCTGGTGGAAAATTCCGCGCCCCGCACGGTCAAGGAGCGCATGGTCTTCGTCTTGAGTCAGCGGCAATCGGCGGCCGGTCTCGTGACCCCCGATGATCACGAGAACTTCGAACGACTTTCCGACGCCCTCGATACAGGAGTCGCCCGGGAGGTGCCGTTCAATTACTCGCTCGGCGAGGATGTCGAACCGGTGGACTCGCTCATTACAGAGTTACCCGGCAACGTCAGGCCGCAGATCAGCGAAACCTACCAGCGTGAGTTCTATCGGCACTGGCAACGAGCTATGACTGCACCGGCCTCATCATGAAGAACAGTCCTTTGGACGTCGAACTGCGGCTACGAATACATGAATTCTACGCGCGCGAGACCATGCTTCTCGATGATGGGCGGCTGAACGAGTGGCTGGAGCTGCTGGCAGAGGACGTCAAATACACAATGCCGTTCCCAGAGTCCAGCACGCATCCGGCGGACGATGACGACGGCTTACCCCCGTTTCTGCTATTCAACGACGATTGGGAGTCTCTCAAGCTCAGAATCAGCCGCCTCGACACCGGGCTCGCCCCGGGAGAAACTCCACGCACGATCACCCAGCGTGCAGTCAGCGACATCCTGGTCACCGATGTGTCCGACGACGAGGTGGGCGTCCGGTCCAGCGTCATGGTTTTTCTCGTGCGCCATGAACGCCACGAGTGCTTTTTCATCGGCAAACGACAGGATGTTCTACGGCTGGATGAACACGTGGGTCTGCTGCTGGCCGCCCGCGTCATCACGCTGGCCCATAGCGTTCTCCCACGGGCGATTTCGATCTTCTTCTAGTACCCCAGTTGACAATCAACCATCAGATAGGTCGCTCATGACAGATGTCGCTTCACGCGAACTGGGCCTAGGATTTCTCGGAATCGGTCAGGCAGTCGCCAGGATCTTTCAGCAGTACCCCGACATGTCATCGCTGCCATATCGGATTACGGCGGCAGCTGATACCCGATCCCACTCTCTAGCTCGCTTCGCCACCGAGTTCGCAGGTAGCACCTACACCGACGCAGAGCAACTGTGTGCCGACCCGAGCGTGGACGTCGTCTACATCGCTACTCCTCCTGAACTGCATCGGGACCATGCCTTGATGGCTGCGCATTACGGCAAACACATGATCGTCGAGAAGCCGTTGGCCATGTCGGTCGACGAGTGCACGCAGATGGTCGACGCGGCAGACGCTGCGGGCGTGAAACTGATGGCTGGCCATACACACAGCTTTGACGCGCCGGTGCGAGCCATGGCCGACCTGGTACGCAGCCGCGAGCTTGGCGAGTTGCTGATGGTAAACACCTGGAATTTCAACGACTTCAACCGCCGACCGTGGCCGACCTCGGAGTTGCGTTCGACTAGCGGGCCCGTTCTCAACCAAGGACCTCATCAGGTCGATGTTGTACGGCAGATAGCCGGCGGTTTGGTCCGTACCGTGCGTGCGTCGACGATTTGGGACGAAGTCCGGGAATGCGTCGGCGGATACACCTGCCACCTCGAATTCCAATCGGGGGTGTCGGCCACCCTCGTCTATGACGCGAGGGCGTTCTTCGATGTCGCGGAGTTGCATTCCTGGGTGGCAGAGGACGGCGGCCACCGCAGTCCGCTTGCAAACCAGCGGGTCGCCCGCAACTTCGCTCAGCTCAGCCGGAATTCTGACCAACTCGAATCGGCGCTGGAGGCCCAGAAGGAGCAGGGCCGCTACGGCGCAGCGACGGCAACCGAAGAGTCACAGGAACTC
The DNA here is from genome assembly GCF_005222675.1 of Mycolicibacterium sp. CR10. Classification (GTDB taxonomy): domain Bacteria; phylum Actinomycetota; class Actinomycetes; order Mycobacteriales; family Mycobacteriaceae; genus Mycobacterium. Next base: position 5,688 of record NZ_STGE01000001.1, read on the forward strand.
TGGGGTTACTCCGCGCCGGGCGAGATCGTGCATCACCCCTACTTCGGCCTCACTGTGGTCAGCTGCCAACACGGTGCAATCAGACAGTCGCCGGACGGTCTATTGGTCTACGGGCAGGATGGATTGCAGGAGATACCGGTCGCCCACACGATGCGTGGTAGGGCGGCCGAGTTGGCTGAACTACATCGGGCGATCACCGAGGACCGTCCTGTGCAGCACGACGGCCGATGGGGCCGCGCCACGCTGGAAGTGTGTTTCGCCATCCTGCAATCAGCCGGCGAATCACGCGAAGTCGTTGTCTCCCAGCAGGTTGCGGTGTGAGTCGGAGGAGCTGTCGTGGGTGAAATCGTAGCGGGGTACGCGTCCTCCCATGCCTTCACTTTCATCCCGCCCAGCAGGTGGGAAGGCTTCCGGATAAAGAACCGGCAGAGTTACGCACTACGTCACGGTGCGACACCACCTGACCCTGCAGGGAGACACGAAGAACCATTCGAAGCCGCCGCGGCACGTTACGCGCAAATTGAGAACGGACTACGGCGGTTACGGGACAGCATCAGACGTGACCGACTGGATTGCCTGATCCTCATCGGTGATGACCAAAACGAAAACTTCGACGGATCCGCACTTCCCCAGATAGCCATCCACACCGGAGCGGGGTTCATCGTGTCTGACCGATTCCTGCCAGCCCCCCGGCCCTGGAAAAGTTCACCCGAACTCAGTAAGGACTTGAGTGAGCATACCGTCGAGGCCGGGTTCGACGTCACCGCAGTCACCGATTTTCGTGACAGCACCTTGCACTCACACGCACACGGTGAAATCGTGGCAAACATCCTCCGGGACAACCCAATCCCGGTGGTGCTGGTGTTCCTCAATGCTGTGCATACACCGTCGTTATCGCCGAAACGGTGCTTCGCGCTCGGCCGCGCAATCGCCGACGCCGTGCGGTCACGCCGCCCCGCAGGCGAGCGGATAGGTCTCTATGCCTCCGGTGGGCTGTCACACTTCACTGCCGGCTATCCGTGGGCCGCCTACCATGGGCTACACGTCCACGGCTCCATCGACGACGAGTTCGATCAGCGCACTCTAGAGCTTCTTTCCTCCGGGAATGGTTTCGAGTTGAGTAACCTGACCAGTGAGGACCTGCTCAACACTGGCAACATCGAGCTGAGATCATGGATATGCGCCGTCGGCGCTGTCGGCGGCGACACCCGGTGGGCGAGCGTCTACGAACCGATCCCCCGCGCCCTGATGGGAATGGCCGTCGCGTGGACCGAAAATCACCAGAACGATGCATGCCCTAAGGCGTGAGACACGCACTCCCCATGGCGAATTGAAGGGGGGCGCAGATGTGCTGACATCGCGGGCGGTACTTATCGGTCGCCCGATCGCCCGGTGGACGCTTGTTCAAGAACCCAACACGCTGTTCGCCGGCGGCTTGTCGGCCAATCGCCGAGGTCTTACCCGTTGACTCGACGGCACAGGAACCATAATCTCTGTAAAACAGAGTTGATTTCCACCAAGAAGATGTCCAGACGCTTTGAGTCCAGGCACCGAATCGCGGCGCAACCGGTGACGCTTCGTAGTGGGGTCTCGGCTGATGAACGCCGATGATTCCTGCACCGGTGTCGCCAATAGGTTCGTCCTGGCGCCCCTTGCGCTCGGTGCCACAGCAACCGTCGCCCAACGCAGACGGACAAGAAGGAAGTGAAACCGATGGTAATCATCGCACCCGACAGCGCTCGTCGCACTTTGCGCAGAGCCTCTGCGAACGTCGTTATCGTTTCCGAGAACCGCACCTATACCGAAGCCCTGGGCTGCCGATGAGCTCCACCGCTTCGGGAACGGGATTCGGCCCTGAGCGACAGGCGATCGCGCTTGCTTGCCGCGTCCTCGCGGCGCGCGACTTGGCGCCAGGCATCCTCGGCCACATCAGCCTGCGCGTCGACGGGGATCGGCTGCTGATCCGATGCCGCGGTCCCCTGGAGCAAGGGCTGGCGTTCACCACCGCAGAGGACATCCGTTTGGTCACGTTGGACGGTACCGAGGGTGCCACGGGAGAACTCGATGGCGGTTACCAGCCCCCGAACGAGTTGCCGCTGCACACCGAGGTGCTTCGCGCCCGACGCGATGTCAATGCTGTGGTGCATGCGCACCCCGCGGCGGTAGTTGCCGCCGACCTCGCCGGTCTAGCAGTCCGACCGATCGTCGGAGCGTTCGACATCCCTGGTTTTCGGCTTGCCGCGGGTGGCGTGCCCGTGTATCCGCGGGGAGTGTTGTTGCGGAATAGGCAACTCGCCCAGGAAATGGTTGCTGCCATGGGCGGCCGACCGGTGGTCATTCTCCGGGCACATGGGCTCACTAGCGTTGCCGAGACTGTCGAGCGGGCGGTGATGCACGCGATCAGCGTCGACACCATCTCACGTTTGTCGCTTCAGATCGCTTCTGCGGGTGGCATCTTGGCTGACCTGACAGACGATGACGCAGCGGAGCTTCCTGATCTCGGTAGCGCACTGAACGACACCATCGCATGGCGCCATGAGCTCGGACGCCTGAAAAACCATCGGTCCTAGAGAAATCTGCGGAAACAACTGGCGCAGAGTCAGGACATTCCCGGCTATGGCGTGGTTTAGCCTCCGGCGGCAGGCGACAACGAGCTGCGGATCGCCTTTTTCGTGTCGGTTGGATACGCCTCCAAACAATCGATGAGTTCATTCAATCGGGCAAGCAATTGCTGTCTGTTTCGCGGTTTGATACCGGCAAAAACTGTCTGCAGGAAGTCATAGTGACCGGGCAGAAACTCGGTCAAGAACTGATTGCCCTTCTTCGATATGGCGACCACCACAGAGCGTCGATCGCGGGGGTTTACCTTGCGTGTGACAAAGCCCGCCTTGGTCAGGCTGTCGACGACACCCGTCAGGCTGGCTTGGCGTACGGAAATAGAGTCGGCCAGTGCGCCCATCGTGATCGGCCTCTCGGCCCGCTTGAGGACGGTGAGGACGTTGAACTGGCTCATCGAAAGGTCGACCGGAGCCAACTCCTCGGCGGCGACCCGACCGAACGCCGTCACGGCACGGTAGAGCGCGAGCGGAAGCGCCAGCGACGAGGGGTCGTAATCCGGTCCGGCCTCACGGGTTTTGGCTGCGACCTGTGCGGCCATCGTCAAGTTCTCGGTACTCATGAAGTCCCTTAGCTGTTTGAGTCGTACGCTGAGCAGGCAGCTTTACCGATGGTGATCGTACCGGCAGATGAACGGTTGGCTTACTTTCCGCGCGCGAACATTCTGCCGCCTATAAGTCACCATCAATACATCATGGCTGCGCCGTACCCGTCACGACGTGGGTCCCGCCGTGGGAGGCATCGAACGGATTTGTTGGAGCAGTTCTACGCTCTCGGGGTACGGGCGTTTTCGAAACGGCGTCGCGCCGACGGTTCGGAAGTAGTCCACTACGACGGCGAGCGTTCTGCTGCGGATACCGGCGGTCGTCGCCATTTTCTCAGCCAGCGCAGAATCTTTTTCGATAGTGCTCGCCGGCGCGTGGCTACGCACAGCCTCGCGGTCGTGACTGAAGTACGCCGCCGCCGTCCTGAGACCCGAGTCGTCCCCCCCGCTGCATTCAGCGATCGCATCCGCTACATCGCCGGCCTTCAGCCCGATGGCTTCAGCGATCAACAGCGCTTCCGCTGAGGCGAGGTACGAGCTGTACTTGACATGCTGGTTGAGGAGTTTGGTGGCGTAGCCGGCGCCTCGGTGCCCGCAGTACACCAGAGTGCGCGACACGGCGGCGAGGACATCGGCATCAGGGCCAAGCACTCCGGGCGGCCCTCCGACCAGAACGGTCATGTTCGGCGCCTTGCGGCTGACGGGACAGTCCACAAAGCGCCGACCGGTCGCGTCGTACGCCTGGCCGATAATCGCTGCGACTTGCGGGTCACACGTCGACATATCCAGAACGGCGGCCCCTTCGGTAAGGCCGGCAAGGACACCCTGCTCCGATCCGAGCGCCACCTCGAGCACCTGAGCTGGTCCCGGTAGGACCGTCAAGACGACGTCACATGCGCCGGCCAACTCCCGCGCGTCCGCAGCGGACTCGGCGCCTAGCTCGACAACGGGGCGTAACGCGTCGGGCCGAATGTCGTAGCAAACCACCGAATGGTCGGTCGCGAGAAGTGACGCCGCCAAAGCAGAGCCCATACCTCCCAGACCGATCACGCCAACCCGCCTCATGACCGCGCCGGCCCGACACCAGTTTCTGCGCCGGCGGTCAACACTTTTGACATACGGCGCCGTCTGTGCACTTCGAACTCAGGTTAACGGCTGTCGCAACGCCGGATCGGCGAACTCGACCTTGTTTCGATTGGCCGCCTCGATCAGGGCTCTTACGTCGCCGGGGCCGTTGGACGTGGCATCCACGTCGGAGAAGAAATCGAGTGCCCCGCCGGGGGTAGACGAGGTCGTGAGCCATCGGGCACCGTCGGAGCGAACGCAATAGGAGTGCACAACGTCGGCGGGCACCCGAATCGCGTCGCCCGCCTGCAGGACGGTTTCTTCTCCGCCGCGGCTCACCCACAGCACGCCCTCGAGCACCACGTAACTTTCATCCCAGGGGTGCTGGTGCGGAGGCGGTCCAGATGATTCAGGTGCGCGCACCTCGAACATCTGGTAGCCGTCGCCGATCAGTAGCGGGCGCATTTCCTCTGTCATCACTTTCAGGGCGGTCACATCGTCGGCACGTCGCTGCGGTTCGAGGGAAGTAGACATTCCAGCGACCCCTTTTTGGTCGTCCGACAAGATAAGATATTTAGGGAACAATATATTCTTTACCCCTGATGGTCAAGGTCAAAGATTAAGCGGCGTTTTTACAGGATGATCGAAAGGTTCTTGGCGAGCAGCACCGCCTGGTCCAGGAGTAGCCGGCGACGGCACAGTTGCCAATCGTCAGCCACGCTGCGACGCAACCGGTCCCTGCGCCGGCCGACCAGAAAATCCGTTTCATCGCTGACCCGATTCCGGTACACCAGGAAGCGGCAGCTCACCTCGACTTCCGCGTCTTCAACCGCCTCGATACGCACGTTGGTGACGAGGTGTGACACTCGCGATACTGGTTCTTCGGCCCAGTGCAGTCCCGTCATCAACTGCTCCACCCGCAAAGTGACCGTCTCCTTGCCCTCGTCGAACCAGCAGATGTCGCTACCTTGCTGAGTCTGTTCCAGTTGCGCCAAGTCGTCGTACGCCACGTTCGTCCGCAGGGGAACGGAATATTCGTAGTCCTCGGTGAGCAGACCGAGCCACTCGCGATAGCGCCGTTCGTCGAGCAGGTCGGCTTCCCGATAAAGAAAGTCGGCGATATCGGCCTGTAGCAGCAACTTTTCTACCGCGTCCTGCATCGCGGGCATTTCGTCGTCCTTCGCTCGGCTCACAACCTTGCGGCTCTCTCGTCGTGTCTGGCGAGTTCGGCGAGTTGGGGCCACGATAGGTTCTCCACGAACTCGGCCCATCGCCGGTAAAAGGCGCGGGCATTCACCTCACCGGCGATGGGCTGGTTGGAATGCACCGCCTGGTCGAGCTCACTGGGAGTTTCCTTACCAAGTCCTTGCTGATAGTTGTACGGATAGCGTCGGGCTATCACGCCCTGGCTAGCCTGCGTGGCGTAATTCCAGTTCTCCATATCGTCTTGCTCGGTCATGCCTCCAGGCCCCGAGTAGCGCATGTAATAGCGACGCAACCAGTCACGCACATAATCGGGCGCACCCTTGTCGACGAGATACCAGCGCCACACCTCCGTTTCGGTCGGGCTGATCGGGTGTGAGACCAGAATCGTCCGCGGAAAGCCGGCCGAAAACGACATATTGGGGAACATCGTCGCCGGGCCGCGTCCGCCGAGCAGCCGGCCCTGCGCCCGTAGTCGCTCCTTGCGGACCGCCCACGCCTGGGAGAAGTACGCGTTCAGGTCTGATTCGGGAAACTCCGGATAGGGAATCTCATACGCGAGATTGTCCGACGCGCCATGGCCCATCCGAAACGAGGTCTTCACACGGCCCTGTGAAAATCCGCCCTGATCTTGTCGTTCTCCGTGGCGTCGTGAATTTCTGCCACCCGGGCCGATGCCCACCTGTTCAACCGAGGCATGGGTCGTCGCCCCGTGATAGGTATCGCCCAAGAAATTCTCTGAGACGAATTTCCAATTTGATTTGATGCGCCACTTCTGCACCCCGCGGAACACCTCGGTACCACCTTCGGTGCCATCAAAAGCATCAGACAGGTTGTCCAGCCAATGATGAAAGTCCCCGACGTACTCATCGAAATCCGGGGCTGACGGATCCCAGCACGCGAATACCAGGCCCTTGTAATTGTGCACCTTGGCAGCCCGGACAAGTCCCCAGCTCGATTTATCAAGGCTATCGCCGTAGGCCATGCCCTGCTGCGGCACACCGTGCAAATCCCCTGGGGTGGACACCAGCGAGCCGTCCATGGAGTACGACCAACCGTGATACGGGCAAGTGAACTGCAAGGCGCGGCCCTCGTCATAGCGACACACCGCCATACCCCGATGCCGACACGAATTGAGCAGCACATTGACGTCGCCCTGGGTGTCACGCGTCAAGAGCACCGGATCCGAACCCATCCTCGATGAGAAGAACTCACCCGGCGCAGCTACCTGAGACGCATGACCGACGAACAACCAAGACCGCGCAAACAAGTACTCCAACTCACGCGTGAAAATCGAAGCATCGATGAAGATCTCCCGGCTGATCTCCCCGCGATCGACGTCGACGAGATCACTGACGTTCGGACCTTCGCCGCTCGATTTTCTCCTAGCCAACTTCATCGCCACCCTTCTGTTGCAGTACCGCCCGAACCAAGGCGAGACGACCCCCGCTCAACTCACCACCGACGCCGTCACCGCATCTGCCAAACCTATTCATGCGTTTCTTGTTCTGCGACAATAGAACTCACCTGTGCAGACCTGGCGCACGCTTTCTGCAACCGACATCAGCACAACCACGCTGCGATCCGCTTCGACTCCGCGGCGAAATCCGGTGTTCACGACCGACTCGTTCACGGCATTTCGAGGTGCAGCGCCGAGACCGGACAACTGCGAATCGCGGTGACAATTCGCGTCTCATCTCGTTCGGTCACCGAGTCATCGAGAATGACAACGGTACCGTCATCGCCGATATCGAAGATGTCGGCCGCCGCGACGACGCAGTTCGCGTAGCCCTGGCAGGCCTGCACGTCAGCCTTGATGACCCGCATTGGGCGCACCTCCTTGTTTTGGTACGACGCTCATCGTTCGCCTAGGCGTTTCGGGCATCGGCAAGCTCACGGCCGCAATACCTTTCGCCACTTTCCGGGCTCCAGAAAAAATGTTGAATTCGAGATCAACGTCGCCGTCGGTGGCCCCGGTACGCTTGCCGGTCACAGTCCACCGGGCCTGCACCACAGCGCCCGGATGCACGGGGACAGTCATCTTGAACGGACCGAGACGCACCAGCTTGCCACGAAGGCCCATCCAGCGTCGAAGACTGGTCTCGAGAAGGGTTTCCAGGCCACGAGTGTTGAAGATGATGTCGCCCAGTCCCGCGGCACGGGCGGCCGCGGTGCTGTGGTGAATGCCCGCAAACATGCGGTCCGCGGCAATGTTCATCACCATCCGCTGGTAGGTCAGGACCAGAATCGGTCCACAGATTTCAGCACCGACCGTAATGTCACCGAAACCGAGCGGCGCGTTCCAACTAAGAGTGGAATCGGCATCGTCCAACGGCAGTCGGGGCGTGCGGACTCGGTCGTCACGCTCGGCCCGAGCGCGGATCCCGGGTTCGGGCCGTGACGTGGATGCGTTCAGTGGGTCGTAGTTGAAGACGGTGTTTCGGTTGAGCGCGACCAGGTCTCCCGAATCCTTCAGGTACTCCGACTCGTATTCCAGGAACACTCCGGTGCCCACCCGGGTGCGCTTCTGCTCGACCGAGACCACCGTTGTCGTCCCGTGCAATCTATCGCCGACGTACAGCGGTGTGTGGTAATGCCACTGGCTGCCGGCGTTGACCGAACGCGTGAACGGCAGCGCCAGCGTGTCGGTGACGTTGCCCGTCATCTCCTTCCCCTCGACCAGATAAGGACTCGGCCGGCCGGGCGCCCAATACGGCGGTAGTCCCCACAGCGGGGTCATGGTCACCGGTGCTACAACGCCGAGGTACCCATTTGCCTTCGCCGTCGTCTCGTCGTCATGCAGCGGGCAAGACAAGCAGAAGACCTCTAGTTTGCGGCGGATATCGTTCTGCGTCACCGAGTCCGCGCCTCGGAACGGCACCTTCTGGCCGACGCGCTCGCGCAATTCGTCAAGAGCGATCATGGCTTTGCCCTTCGGCAGTCGAGAGCCGGAATGCCGGCAACACCACATCATCGGCGACCCGCACGTAGACGACCTCGACGGCCGCACCCGCCACCGGTGCCGTCCCGTCGGTAACGACGTCCACTACCCGTGCCACCATCCGCACACCTTCATCCATTTCCACGACGGCGCACACGAACGGGGTGGCCTCCTCCAGACCGGGGTGCAGTGCGCGGTGAATGACCGTGGAGCTGAACACCTTTCCCCTGCCCGACGACCTCTGCCACGACCAAGCGCTACTGCCGCAGTCTGCACACTTCAGACGAGGAATGTGACGCAGATGGCCGCACCCCGAACAACGCTGAAACGACAGCTCATGACGTCGGCAATGGGCGTAGAACTCCGCCGTGAGGCCCTCTGCAGACGGCACCGGCGCTGCCGCGACATCCTTTTGGGTCAGTTCGGACCCCCTGCGAAAAGTCACCATAATCCTGTCATCGACGCAATATGGCGAGTGCACCTGTGCCCCATCCACCGCCCATTCCGGTCACTGCGGCCAACTCCGCTTCTTCGACCTGCCGCTGCGCCAAGCCGCCGCGGAGTTGCCGCACCGCCTCGACCACATTGTTCATCCCCTGCACGTGGGCTTCGGATAGCAGACCGCCGTTGAGATTCGTCGGTAATGAGCCGTCCGCGGCGATATGCCCGTCGAGTACGAAATCCGCCGCTTCGCCCGGCCTGCAGAAGCCCGCCGCTTCGATCTGACGCAAGACATTGAAAGTAAAGCTGTCGTACACCTGCAGCAGATCGATATCAGCCGGGGTGACACCTGCTCTGGCAAACGCGCGCGGCGCCGCCTCGGCCAGCCCGATGTCCAATGGGTCGGCCCTATTGGCGAATTCGTCGACGGGGAATGGGCGCCCTTCGGCCACGCTCATCACGAACACCGGTCGGTGGGGCCCGTCCACGGCCCGGTCGGGCGCTGACAGCACCACGGCGGCCGCACCGTCGGTCTCCAAACTGCAATCGAATAGGCGAAGCGGTGTGCTGATCGGAGGACCGTCGAGATACTCTTGCATGGTCAATTCGCGATCGCGCATGACTGCGTTCGGGTTGAGTTGCGCGTTGGCGCGAAACGAAACCGCCACGGCCCCCATCGCTTCGGGTGGGATCTTATACTTCCGGACGTATCGGTCTGCGACGAGCGCATACTGGTGCACAGCCGATACCGCACCCTGTGGGGCGTAGTAATCGCGAACAACTTTGCCAATCGCCATGTCGGACCCCGATGCCATCCCCCTGGCGCGCGGCCCGGAGTATCCACACCAGCCCGCCGGCACCAGGACATGGTGGGCGACGCCCGACCATATCGCCATCGCCGCGGTCGCCAGCCCTGCCACACATGCCGCCCCTCCGGTGTGGGAGGTCACCGCGTAGCGAACATGTTTCAGGCCAAGGTTCGCGATGAAATCCTCGGCTGTTCCGCCGTTGATCGGACAGATGAGGCCGTCTACCTCGTCAGCCGACAACCCGGCATCCGCGATCGCGGCTTGGGCGGCCTCCACCTGTAGGTCGAGCTCGGTTTGCAACGCGGGGCCCCCGCGACGGTAGACCGTGTGACCCACACCGATGATGCAGGCTTTGTCACGTGGCCACGTCAAGGCCCGGTAACCTTGTCTTCGACGTCAGCGGACCCGACTACACCGCTGGCTACCAGCGCCTCATACACCGATTCTCCCAAGCCAAGCCACTCGGTGAGCACGCGTCTGCCGTCCACTCCGAGGCGGGGTCCGGTGCTGCGTACGGAGCCAGGAAAGTTCGTCAGCCGCGGCACCACACCGGTGACACGGACCGGACCCAAATCCTCGTCAGCGACCTCGACGACGCTCTGGCGGGCCTCGAACGTGGCACTGTCAAACATCTCTACAGGCGTGAAGATAGGGGCGGCCACGACACCCGCACTCGCGCATGCTTTCTCGGCCAAATCAGAGTCTTTCTCAGCGAACCACTGACGAACCATCTCGCCAAGCTCGTTGCGGTGCAACATCTGCAGTTCCTGCGTCGCGTACCTCGGATCATTGCGCAGGGCTGGGCCGCCAACCAGTTCGAGCAGGCTCTGCACCGACCGGACCGTGCCGGTAGCGACCGTGAACCACACCCCATCACGACTGAGATAGGTGTCTGACACCGGCGATGGGCTGACCTGGAACTCGTTGCCGTGGCGCTCGGCAACGAATTTCAACTGGTCATACAAGATGACCTGCCAGTCGATGCCACGGAACAATGATTCGTAGAGAGCTAGATCGATGCATTCCCCGTCGAAGCGATTTCCGATCGATTCACGTTTGAACAGTGCTCCGGCGACAGCGAATGCACCCATGATTCCTGTCGTGACGTCGCCGAGGGAGAAACCGAAATGTGTTGGTGGCCGGTCGGGGTGTCCGGTGATCTGGACCGCTCCGCTCATGGCCTCGCCGACCCGGCCGAACCCGGGCTTTGCGCTCTCGGGGCCGATCTGACCGTACCCAGAAATTCGCAACATGATCAGCCGGGGATTCGACTCATGCAGGTCCGCCCAGCCCAGGCCCCAACGCTCGAGCGTTCCCGGGCGGAAGTTCTCGATCACCACGTCCGCTCGTTCGACCATTTGCCGCACCAACGCCTGCCCCTCGGCGACGCGCAGATCGATGGCGATGCTCGACTTGTTCCGCGCCGCGGACTTCCACCACAGGTGCACATCGCCTTTCGTAGGACCGGACCGCCGCAACATGTCGCCGGAGCCGGGATCTTCGATCTTGATGACGTGAGCACCGAAGTCACCCATCAGCGAGGCGGCGAAGGGCGCCGCGATCACATGACCCAACTCGAGAATCGTCAGACCGTCGAACAAACTCTCCACATTCGCGGACACATGTCTCCTTTGGTGCGGCGGCCTAGCAATCCACTACGCCCCGCCGGTAGCGGGCTACGCCGATGGGTCGATCAGAATTTTGATGTGTGCATCGCGGTTCACGCGCAGCTCCTCGAAACCTTGACTCACCACCGCGTCCAAAGGCAGTTCGTCGGTGATGAGGTCACCCGGGTTGATTGCCCCGGTAGCGATGAGGTCGATGATCTCTGGAACCTGCCACTGTGCTTCGTAACAGAAGGAGAAGCCGATCTGCGCTTCGCGCATGACGTTTCGGTTGATGTCAATGTCGGCTGGCCCTTCCCAGATCGCCACGACGATCAATCGACCCCGGGGACGCAGAACGGCCAACGCCACGTCAAGTGCCGGTTGCACACCGGCAGCGTCGAAAGATACGTCGATCCCGTGGCCCGTCGTCGAGGTCGCCACCACCTCGACTGGATCCTCGGCCAGTGGGTCGACGACGCAGGTGGCCCCGATCTGGTGGGCGGCGGCGCGGCGCGATGCGGACACCTCGCTGACGATGACCTGGCTCGCACCTGCGGCAAGGGCCAACTGCACCAGGGCAAGACCGATGGGACCGGCGCCGGCGATGAACACCGTCTCACCCGGCGCCACCTGACTTCTGCGCACGGCATGGTAGGCCGACGCGATCGGTTCGACGACAGCGGCTTGGGCAAAACTGATCTCCTCGGGGATCGGGAACAACGCCTTGGCGGGCAGCGCCGCGTAGCGGGCCAGAGCCCCGTTGACCGCGAAACCAATGAAACCGACGTCGACGCACAGCGCTTCTGCGCCCTGCTCGCACGGGCCGCAACGGCCGCAACCGAAGACCCCGACCCCGCACACGCGGTCGCCTTCGGCCAGCCCGTCTACCTGCGCCCCGGTAGCGACGACGGTGCCGGAATATTCGTGCCCCATGATCACCCCCGGGGCGGCATGCATTGGACCGGCGAGGTACTCATGCAGGTCAGTTCCACAGATCCCCGTGCGGGCTATCTCGATGACCACTTCGCCCGGAGCCGGGCTCGGATCGCGAACCTCCTCGATCCGCACCTCTTCACGGCCGTGATAGACAGCTGCGCGCACCTACCAACCCTTCACTTCGTCACTTCGTGAGCTCGTCGAAACGTCGGCCTCGATGTGAACGGACAGCATCAACCGCGCTGAGCGCACCGCACCTGCCCAACTGCACCACCGGCTGTTGACTACGAGGGAGGAGCAGACCGGCGCCTCAGATCCAGAACGAGAGGTTGTGCGTGGGCAAGGTGGTGTGGTCCAAGAGAATTTCTCGCCGCGCCAGTTTCCAGCCCGTTTCCTCACGACGAATAATGTCGTGGCGCTCAGCAGAGATCGTCTCCGATTTGGCCTCGTCCGCGCGCGTACGCACCAACAGCGCATTCGACGTCACTTGATAGCCACCACTGTTCTCACCCTGTCTGACCCTCACATTGGTAATGAAGTGCCGGATCCGGGAGGGCGGGTCCTCAGCCCAATCCGACGACGTCTGGTGCCGCAGGACACGCATCTGCAGACTCGTGTAGTTATCGCTCAGGTGCATCGAGTGATCGGAAAATCCGGATCCACCCGCTCTGCGCAGCGTCTGACGTACCCGTGCCAGATAAAGCACGTCCGGTGTCAACAAGCCGAGCCACGCCTCGTGCTCATCACGATCAAGCAGCTCGGCCTCGTGAAAGAGGAAGTCTTCGATTTCGTCGCGCACGTCGCGCGAAACGCTGGCAGCCTGAGGCGACTCCTGCGGCAGCGTTGACGTCATACGTTCTCATCCCTTCTCGGAGTGGCCATATAGTCGAAGTACTGTTTCCAGTACTCGCGCTGATTTTGCTCCGCGTAGCCACTCGCCAACGGTCGTCCAGGACCCAGCCACGTGGGATCAGGTGCCAGATTGTCCAATCCCATCTCGAGGTTCAGCTCGACCCCGCCAGCCAACTCGCCCCGCGTTCCCTTGGTGATGGCCTGAAATATTTCAGCATCATCCTGCTCGAAAACACCTGCCACCCCGAACGTGCGAACATAAGTCTCAAAAGACTGCTGCTTGAAATCCTCAGGCGCACTGCGCTCCACGAAAAACCAGGACCACACCTCCATCCGACCCGCGTTAAGTGGGCGCCACTGCCGCAACGTCAAGATGGGTACCGGCATGGACTGTCCGTCCTTGGCGATGAAGGCGTTCAAGAAGGACAAATTCGGGAAGACGTTGCCATGAATGAACATAGTCCGTTTCAACATCTCGCCATGCACCTCGTCCTCATAACCCTGACTCAGGCGGGCCACGATCTCCTCGGGATACCCCATATACGGCGGTGCCGGTATGCCCGGCGGCGCGCCCAAAACTCCCGCGCCGTGCCCACCCGACAGACTCACATGAGCCGGAGAAACAGCCACATTGTCGGGCGGCAACAACCCCAACTCGCACATCGAGCGATGAGTCATCACCGTGTGATAACCATCGCCGACAAAGTTATCGGCGCCCGTCTTCCAATTCGCATCGATAACCCACCGCTGAGGCGCCCCCCATGCCTGAACACCTTCCGGGCTCTTCTTCATCATCAGATCGATATACCAGCGCATGTCCCCGAGATACTCATCTAGCCCCGGCGCCTCGTCCGAGACACACCCGAAAACAAGGCCCGCATACGAATCCAGCATCGGCACGGGGCGCAACCCCAGCCGACTCTTGTCGAACGCCGCGCCGTAGACGGCTTGCTGTGCAGGAATCGCGATCAGATCGCCGTTGTTCCGATATGTCCACCCGTGGTACGGACACTGAAATGCCGATTCATTCCCAGCTTCGGTTCGGCACACCAACGTGCCACGGTGCCGGCAGGAGTTAGACATCGCCCGCACCGTCATATCCTGCTGGCGCGCAACGATAATCGAGTTATCAGCGATATAACGCACCACATAATCGCCCGCGTTGGGAATCTCATCCTCATGGCACAGAAACTGCCACGTTCTTCCAAAGACCCGCGCTATCTCGAGCTCATACAGGGCGTCATTAGCGATCAGAGACGCAGGAAGGCGACCCTTGAGGACTGAGCCCCGCGCATTCTCCAACAGTCTCATGGTCTTCGCATCAACGGCCATCGATGTCACTTCGGCGCACCTTACCTATCGATATGCGCCCCGAAAGGGCGTAGTCAGTGACGACTTCTAGTGATGTAGGTAACAGCTAGAGCTTACACAGGATGACAACTGTCTGCAAGCTATAATTCAGGGTGTCGCGGTACCTGTACGTGCTGACGTCGAGGATCCGATCCGATAGACCGGCCCCGCAATCCGACATGCGGGTAGACGACACATTCACTGTCGACAAGCGAGAACCTCGGCCTGAAGGCAACCAGCCCCACCATCGATCGAGCTACCCAGTGGTCCTCCCCGCCAGATCGCCGTTTCCGTCACCAACGCCAAGGTGGTAACTGTCACCGTCAGCGCCACGCGAGCACCTCGGGGGGCGGAAAGAAATGCGAATCAGCAGCCAGCCTCACTGCCGGCAATGCGATCTCGGAGTTGTGCACGCGAGTGTTCGCCGACTCTTCCTGTCAGCTCTCGCAGCACCGTTAGTTCGTTATTGTCCAGCGCCGCAAGCGCTTCGGGTGCCGGATCGTCGATCGCATTGATCGTAGCCACCATCGCCCAGCCGCCGTCGGTTAGCGATACCATCTTGCGTCGCCAGTTGGCGGCAACCATCTCGCGCATCACCAGGCCCCGGTGCTCCAGATCGTTGACGGCCACTGTGGCCGCGGGTGCGTCGATGGTCACGGCGTGCGCGACCTCTGTGACCGTCATCGACCCGCGAGCCAGACGGAGCAGGATCCGGATACGGCTGAACGGTAGACCCGTCCGGTCGACAGTCGCTCGCCTCCAACCGTCACTGTTGTCGGCGACCAGTGCGGTCATCCCCCGCCAGACCTCGTCCGCCAGCGGGTTACCTAACACCGGCTGCCTTCTGTCGGGGGTCGGATCCCGCGATCAGCGGCGCTAGCTGTTCAGCCGAGCGCAGCGCGCGTCCGGACGTCGAGTAGACGCCGAGCGCAAAGATCAGCACACCGACTCCGGCGAACACTAGCCACAGCGGCCGAGCGGCGGCCGCGAAGTCGACCTTGGTGTCGCCCAGCGCCGGGCTCGCGACTGAACCGCAAAGGGCCACGCCGATGCTCACGCCCACCTGTCGACTGGTCGATGCGACTGCCGAGGCCGCACCGGCACGGTCGGTCGGCATACCGCTGACGGCCGTATTCGTGATCGGTGCGTTCACCATCGAAGTACCGATGCCGATGATTCCGAAGGCGACCAGAAGCTGCCATAGCGCAGTAGCGTCGCTCGACTCTGCCAACATCAGGGTGGCGACAGTGATGAACACCCCGGCGATCATCAGCGACGGTCGGGCACCGAATCGCCCCACCAGGCGACCAGAGACAGGCGAGAAGATGAGTGCGGCACCAGCGACGGGCAGAAACATCAGCCCGGTGTGGACTGCCGAGAGCCCGCGCTCCCCTTGCAAATACAGCGACATCATGAACAGAAACGCGCCCCACAGCGCGAACGCGCATAGGGCGATAGCCGTCGCCGAAGAGAAGGGGATGCTGCGGAAGAATCGCAGGTCAAGGAACGGGTCGAGGCGGCTCGACTCGTAGCGCAGGAACATCGCGAACGCCAGCGCTGCAAGACAACCGATAACGAGAACGCGGGTGTCGGTCCAGCCCATCTCTGGCCCTTCGATGAGCACGAACACCAGTCCGAAGAGGAAGGCCATGCCCAGGGCCAGCCCAATCAGGTCGACACGTCGCATGGTGGCCGAGTTGGATTCCGGAACGAAGATCGCGGTCAACATTAGCGCTAGCAAGCAGATCGGCACGTTGATCCAGAACACTGCGCGCCAGTCGACGTACTCGATGAGCAATCCGCCCGCGATCGGACCGAATGCCATCGAGATGCCAACGACGCCGCCCCATATGCCGATTACGCGCGCGCGCTCCACCTTGCCGGTGAACACTTGCGTGACGATCGACATCGCAGCGGGGGTGAGCATCGAACCGCCGACGGCTTGCAGGAAGCGGGCGCCGATCAACGTCTCGACATTAGGGGCCACGCTGCACACCAGCGAGGCCAACGCGAAGACCGTCAACCCGATCTGGAATATGCGCCGCCGGCCGAATCGGTCGGCCATGGCACCCGCGAGCAGCAACAGCGAGGCGATCATCAAGGTGTAAATGTCGAAGACCCATTGCATTTGCGCAGGCGACGCCGACAGGCCGGCGCGGATGCTGGGGATTGCAACGTTAATGATGGTCGCGTCCAGCGAGACGATGAGAACACTCATGCAGCAGGACGCCAAGACGATGGCCTTGCGCCGCGCGCTCAGCTGTCGGCCGATGTCTTCATTCACGCGAAAGGTCGACTGCGTCGGCACGGCCGACGGCTCGTCGCCATCCGCGTTGCTGTGCCTCGTATCTGGTCTTCCGTTCACCGGATCCGAACGACACGACCGAATGTGGCCGGCAATCACAGGAGGCTAGTCCAAGGTGACGGTTACGGCTTTGACTTGTGTATACGATAGTAATTCCTCCGTGGACTCTTCGGATCCAACGCCTGATGATTTCCGGCCGCCGAACGGCAACCCCCAGTAGTGGCGTGCACTGCCGTTTATCCATACATAGCCGGCATCGAGCCCCGCAGCCATTCGATGGGCTTGACGTAGGTCGTTGGTCCACACCGCCGCTGTCAATCCGAAGTCGACGCCGTTGGCGACTTTGACCGCCTCGGCCTCGTCACGGACTGTTAGCACCGAAAGCACAGGTCCGAATATTTCGTCGCGGGCGACGGCGGCCTGCGGCGTCACGTCGCCCAACACGGTCGGAGCGACATACCAGCCTTTGTCGCCAACGCCCTCCGCGCGCCCTCCCCCGGTGAGTACGCTGGCGCCGGCCGCCCGTCCTGATTCGATGGCCTGCAGCGACTTCGAGTATTGCGCTTGGTCGATGACGGGTCCCATGTCCGTGCCTTCAGCGAGCGGGTGGCCCACCTTGATGGCAGCGACCTGATCTATGACCGATTCAATGACCTCGTCAGCGATCGCCTCGTGCAGCAGCAGTCTGCTTGTGGATCCGCAGGATTGGCCCGCGGTGGTGGTGAAGTTCATCCCTGCGACGGCGCTTGTCGCCGCCGCCTCAAGATCGGCGTCCGGCATGACGATCATGGGGTTCTTGCCGCCGAGTTCGAGCGTGACGTATTTGACGCCGTGCTCTGCAGCCAACCGCTGAATGTGCCTTCCCGTGCCAGGGGAGCCGATGAAACCGATGCGCCTGACCAGTGGATGAGCGACCAGCGCGGCGCCGGCAGTTGCGCCGTGCCCGGTAACGACCCCAAACAGGCCCTCTGGCAACACTTCCCTCGCCAACTCGGCGAGGCGGATAGCCGACAGCGGTGTTTGATCGGGAGCTTTCAACACCACGGCGTTTCCCGCCATGAGCGGAGCAGCGATCTTAGATCCTGCGAACAGGACAGGATGATTGAAGGGTACGATTCGGGCGACCACGCCATAGGGCTGCTGCAGCGTGTAGTGGAGATTCGCCGACAGTGGAATGGTACGTCCGCCGATGTCAAGTGCGGCGTCTGCCATCAGCTCGAGCACTTCGGCCGCCCAGTTCACATCGTCGCGCATCGCAGACAGCGGAAAGCCACCGTCAATCGCGTCGAGCAGCGCGAGTTCTTCGGTGTGTTCTCGCATGAGTGTTGCCAAAGCTCGCAGCATGGTGCCGCGCTGCCGCGGCGTCCGCAGTGCCCAGTCACGTTGGGCAGCATGCGCGGTCGCCACCACCTGGTCGACATCTTCGGCGGTGCATTCCGGCACCTGTGTCAGCACGCCCCCGGTACACGGGTCGCCCACGTCGTAGACGCTATGGGTCGCCAAAGTCGCACCACCTAGCGGAAGCGTCCACGTCCTCTCGACTGCACTCAGCGCGTCGTCAATCACGGCCATCTCCTTTAACCACACAGCACGCGGCTGCGACTCGAGTCCATTGCTTTCTTGCCAGCGGATGCCTTCTCCGCAACGCAGAGAGTCTAAGCTCCCTGCGTCCGAGCTATCCAGGGGTCGTGCATGCCGGTCCGCTCCATCACCGCACGGTTCTAAAGAACGCGCGGACATCTTCGACGAAGAGGTCCGGTTGCTCAAATGCGGCGAAGTGCCCGCCGCGCGGCATGGTCGTCCAATGGGTGATGTTGTAGCTCGGCTCGCACCAGCTTCGTGTGACGCGCAGAACCTCCTTTGGGAAGGCGGCAATGCCGGTCGGTATCTCGACACGACCTGTCGCGCCCAAGTGCTTGAAGCTCTCCCAATACAACCGGGCCGAGGAAGCGCCGGTGTTCGTCGCCCAGTACATCATGACGTTGTCGAGGAGCTCGTCGCGATGGAGCACGTTCTCGGGGTTGCCGTCGCAGTCCATCCACGCCCAGAATTTCTCGATGATCCACGCCATTTGTCCGACTGGCGAGTCGGCCAGCCCGTACCCGACGGTCTGTGGCCGGGTGGACTGCTGCTCGGAATAGCCCGTGCCCCAACGTTGGTGGTTCGTCAACGCGGCCAGTGCCTCCCGCTCTTCCTCTGAGGAATCGGCGATGTCCCGCGCGGGAGGATAAGCGATCGGCATGTTCAGATGGATGGCGGCGCAGTGGCCGCGGTGGCGGCCCATCTGGGTGGTGACGGCTGCGCCCCAATCGCCGCCTTGGGCGCCGTAGCGCGCGTAGCCGAGGCGCAGCATGAGCGTTTCCCAGGCCTGCGCGATTTTGTCCACACCCCACCCGTGGCGGATGGGCTTGCCGGAGAAGCCGTATCCGGGAAGCGACGGACAGACCACGTGGAAGGCGTCCTCGACCTGTCCTCCATGGGCAGTCGGATTGGTCAGCGGCTCAATCACTTTGTGAAACTCGACGATTGAGCCGGGCCAGCCGTGGGTGATGAGCAGTGGGAAAGCTTCTTGGTGCGGGGATCGCTGGTGGATGAAATGGATGTCCAGGCCATCGATTTCGGTGATGAATTGAGCGAATCGGTTGAGCGCGGCTTCACGAGACCGCCAGTCGTATCCACTCGCCCAGTATGCGGCTAGTTCCCGGGTATAACCCAGCGGGATGCCCTGGCTCCAGTCGACTACGCATTCAGCTTCCGGCCAACGGGTCTGTGACAAACGGGTTCGCAGATCGTCGAGAACTTCATCGGCAACGTGGATGTGAAACGGTCTCACCGCGGGTCGGACACTCAAGGCTGCTCCTCACACGCTTCCTGCGGCTCGCGGGTGGCCGCGGACGTGTCTGGAATACTGCTCATATTGGCTCGAAACCCGATATCAGCCAACGGTTTTCGATTCTGTCGAGGGTCACCCGAACGACGGAGTCAGTATCTGTCGGCGCGTCATTGCCCACTACGGTGGTTTGGTCGACGAACACCAGTACTACGGCATGGTTTTCACTGGTGGAGACGGAAGCGGCACCAGTCACCTTGGCGGTGGCCGAGATTCGCTTCTGCTGTGCTCCAGGAATCACGACATCATCAGTCAACGAGGTGTACGAATCGCGAAACGACCCTGTCAGTCGCTCGCGCGCAGCCTTCAGCTTCTCGGTTGCCGTGTCAGGTGCGTAGGAGAGCATCGCGACCGTCGCCTCGGCTGCGACCTGCGCGGTTTGCACCCGAGTGCGGTCGGCATCATCGGTGGTCGCTTCCTGGTACTTGAGGTAGCCCGCGCCGAGCGCTAATAGCAGGGTGACAGCCGGCAACACCCCGAATCCGAGCACGCGCACGATGGTACCGCGAAGTCTGCCTGGTGTGGCGCCATCGTGGGTGTCCTCGCATTCGGGGGCGACGCCGGCAGCCTGATCGTCGCACTCGACTTTCCCTGGTGAGTTCGTCATGCCACGAACTCCACGTCAGAGACCTTTGCGTCGTTGCCGACTTTCTGCACCGTGATCCGCATTCGCCATGCTCGGGGTTCTTGTTCTGGCCCCTCGCCGACAGTGGTCTTCACGCTGACAGCGACCAGCACCTGGGCCGTGTCACGGGACTGGGATTCCAAGCCGGCCTCGGTGATGGTGCCCTCCGATTTCGACTTCACCTTGTTGACCACATCGACGAATGGTTGTGACCGCTGGGAGAACTCGTCGTAGAACTTGCCCGTGGCGGAGTCGAGAATGCGCTTCACATCGGCGTCGGCGTGCTGCCAGTCGATCGTGGTCAGATTCAGTGCGCCTTGACGTCCGACCTGCACGAACAGCTGGCGTTGTTCGAAGGCCTGATGCGCTTGGTAGGCCTGGTAGCCCAGCCAGCCGGTCAGTGCGGCCATCGTCGCGACCGCTACCAACCCCATCACAAGCCCCAGTCGCTGCGGCGACATTGGGCTTCTCCAGGCGCGCGTGGTGCCCCGCGGCTGTTCGTCGTTGACACCTTCGGGCGTGTCGCCGCCGCCGACATCCGTACTGCCAGCGCCCATATCGGGGGCGACGTCGTCGGTGTCATCGGGGGCAGGCGAGGGCGGCGAGTGGTCATCGCGGGTGGGATCGTAGGTATCCCCAGTGGTGCGCGTTGTCACGGTTCACCGTCCTTTGGCGGAAGCAGCATGTCCTGCCAGGTGTGCTGCCCGGCAGCGTTCCGACCCAGGTCGGCTTGCCGGTACTGTTTTCCATCCGGTCCGATGTAGCTGCCGGTGCTCGGGTCGTACTCGGCGACCGCAATCGGGGCAGTCGCCGGCACCGAGGTGGGCGGCGGCGTTCCTGGCGGCGGCTGCGGAACCGGCTGCCCGGACAGCGTCGCGTTCGGATCGCCTTTCCAGTTGGTGCCGTCGTTGAGTGGTACATAGTTTTCGTCGCTTTCGCACATCTTCACTGTCGGCGCGCGCTTTCCCGGTCGTGTTACACAGGGCAGGTTTCGGGCGCCGCGAACGTTCGTGAGGCCGGAATCCTGTGGTATCCGGCAGTACAAGTCACCGGCTGGCTTCGGTGGGTAATCCACCTCAGACGGTGCGCGTTGCTGTTGTGCGGGGAGGTATCCCGTTCTGCATGGCGGGGGCACATTGAGGTTCAGGTTGAAGGACAGGAACACGCCCTTGTAGTCCTGTTTGGTGTTTCGGTTGGCCAGCGCGGCAGCCTGGAGGCCGGCGATCTCGATCGGATACAGGGCGAGGATCTGCTCGAGGTTGGGTTGATAGGTGAGCGCCACTTGGCCGAGGCTGACCAGGTTGGTCAGCAAGATAGGCAGAGTGGGCTGTACACGGTCGAACAGCTGGCGTGCCTGGTCTGCGGCGGGGGGCCCGTCGACCAGTAAGCCCTTGACCGACTCATCCTGGAGCTGTAGCTGATTGGTAATTTTGGCGAGGTTCTCCGCCCAGGTCTGGATCGAGTGGGAGGTGTCGGTCTGGGTGTCCAGGATGGGTTTGGACTCATCGATGAGGGTGGTCAGTGCGGGCAGGTTGTTGCGCGTATCGATGGCCAGCGTGGTGGCCCCTCGCGTCAGCCGTGAAAGCTCGGGACCCAGGCCACCGAAAGCGGTGTAAGACTCGTCGATCACCGTTTTGAGGTTGTCGCGCGGGATTGCCTGGACACCGGTGTTGACAGCTCGCAGTAGTGCGTTGATGTCGGGGGGGACCGAGGTGCGGTCGGCGGATATCACGTCGCCGTTCTTCAGCGGTGCACCGTCGCCGCTTCGTGGCAGGAGTTCGACGAACAACTCGCCGACCGCAGTCTGGCTGTGCACTTGGGCGTCGAGGTCCGCCGGGATCTTGATGTCCGACTGCAGCGACAGTACGGCGTCGGCTCCGGTGTCACTCAGGCGGATGTCGGTGACTCGACCCACCGTCGTGCCCCGGTAGGTGACGTTGGCGTTGTCGTACAGGCTCGCTGCGTCCGGCAGCTTCATGGTGACTTGGTAGCGGCCGACACCGAAAAGCAGGCTCGGCAACCGGAGGTAGTGGAAGGCCATGGTCCCACCGGCCAAGAGTGTCACCACTCCAAAGGCGGCCAGCTGCAACCGGACTCGTTTACTCAGGTACATTACGGTCCTTGGTCCAACCGGTAGGGGACAATCAGCGGATTTCGCGCGGTGTAGGGGCTAGGCAGTTGCCCGATCGTGCGGCCCCACTGCAGTTCCAGTTCGGTCAGTTTGCCCTCGAACCGGGTGCCGGTGAACAGCGCCGCGTCGATGCGACTCAATGTCAAGTCCACGATGGTGGTGATGTTGGCGTAGTCACCGCGCCACCACTTGGTCAGGTTGTCTTTCACGAACGGAACCGTGGTGAACAGATTCAGTGATCGGGTCAGCGCGGGGCCGGCGTTCGCGAGTGATTCCAGAACCGGTCCCAGGTCATTCAGGATCTGGATCAACGACTCTTGGGACTGGTTGACTGAGTCGGCGGCCAGCGCGCTGAATTTGCCGAGCTGTTCGACCGCCTCCACGAGTTGGTCGCGTTCGGCGTTGATCACCGCCAACGCGTCGGGAATCGTGCTGAGGGCCTTGTCGATGACTGGTCTTTGTGCCGCGAACTGGGCGACCAGATTGTTGAGGCTCTCGGTGGCCGCAATGATGTCGCCGATTTGACCGTTGACGTTGGCCGTGAAGGTGTCCAGCTGTGTGAGCAGGCTGCGAAAGTCCTCTTCGCGGCCTCCCAACGCGGACGTGAGTGCTGCGGTGATGTCCTGCACTTGGCCCACTCCGCCGCCGTTGAGCAGGAGTGAAACCGACGCCAGGGTCTGTTCGGTGGACGGGTAAGCCCCTGCCGAGGTCAGTGGGATCAGCGAACCGGCACGAAGCTTTCCCGCCGGGCGAACATCGGTGGGGGGTGTCAACTCGATGTGCAGTGAGCCCAGCAGGCTGGTTTGCCCCAGCGACACGGTCGAGTTGGCCGGAAGGTCGACGTCGCCGTTGAGTACGAGCGTGAGCAGCGCATGCCAGCCTCGACGCTCGATCTTCGTAACGGTGCCCACATTCACATCGCCCACTCGGACACGCGAATTCGCCTGAAGGTTTTCGACATCGGGCATTTCGGCCTGGATCGTGTAGAAGCCCTGCCCCTGGCCTTGCGTCCCGGGCAGCCGAAAGGAATTCAGGCCGCGAAAGCCGCATCCCGACAGCGCGACGATGGTCAGCACGATCACGATCACCGCGGCGGCGCGGGCGCAGCGCTCCCTCGTCATGAGCCGCCCCCGGGTGGACTCATCATGCCGGGCAGCCCGGCGGCCGGATCGGTCTGCCGACCCGACGGGCCAGGAACCGGCAGCGGGGCTTCAGCTGGTAGCGCCGGCTCGTCGACGGGTGGCGGCGGGGTCTGGCCCGGCGGCGATGTGCCCGGCGCCAGTGCAGTCTGGGGCGGAATGTAGTCCGGCCGCAGCCAATCTTCGCTGTAGGTGACTTCGTTCGGCCGGGCGCTGGCCTGGACGAAGGGGTTGACACCGATCGGGGGGAAGTTGTATTGGCGGTTCTTGATGATCGGCGCCAAGTACTGCACACATAATTTCGCTGATTGTTCGTTGTTCAGTCGCGACGCGGCCTGTACTGCGCCGCACAGGAATGTGATCGGATCCGAGAAGTTGGCGACGTTGAGCGCTCCGGTCAGCGTGCCCTGGGCGGGCTTGTAAAGGTTGGCGGCGTTGGACAACGTCGTCGGCGCGATATGCAGTAGCTGTTTGATGTCGTCGATGCTGCCCGTCAGTGCCTGTGAGACCGACGCCAACTTGTCCGACGTGGTGCCAAGCGTCTCGCGGTTTGCAGCGACGAAGGCCGTCAGGTCGCCCACCACGTCATTGAGGTCCTTGACGGCGTCCCCGACTTCGGTGGGGTTGTTGGTCAGCAGCCCGGTGACCGCCGCAAGGTTCTGATTTAGCTGACGTATTAGTACCGTGCTGTCCTGCAGCGCAGAGACGAGTGTCGACAGATTCTTGACGCTGCTGAAGATATCCGGGCTGTGATCGGCTAGCGCGGACACCGACTGGGACAACCTGATGATCGCGTCGCGGATCGCCGGGCCTTGGCCGCGCAAGTTGTCGGCGGCGGTGTTGACCAGGGCGCCCAGCGTGCTGACTCCGCCGGGCTCGGTAGGCTGCAGCAGTGTCGTCAGCCGTTCGAGCTGTTGGCGGAATTCGTCGAACTCCACGGGAACCGCGGTGCGTTCCCTGGGGATGATGGCGTTGTCCTGCATCGTCGGGCCACCCGTATAGCCGGGGGTCAATTGGATGGCTCGGGAGGTCACCAGCGTCGGCGACAGAATCACGGCTTTGGCATCGGCGGGCACCGTGTACTTGGCGTCGAACCAAAAGGCGATCTTGACGCGTGTGGGCTGCGGTTCGATGGCGTCGATCCCGCCTACGCGAACACCCTTGATGCGGACATCGTCGCCGACGAACACCCCGTTGCTGTTGTCGAAGTAGGCGACGACGTGAACGCGATCGACCTCGTGTGCCGCGCGCCCCACCGCAATCGACCCGCCCCCAATGAGGCTCACCAAGACGATTGCCAATCCAAGTCTGGTCCGAGAGTTCGTCATCGTCTGCCTTGGGGGATCGAGGAATCCGTTAGTCCGGGCGCGACTTCGTCGGGCCCCGGCACGAAGACCGGGCTTGGGGTCGGCGACTGGGGGGCCTGCTGGCCGGGTGGTGGGGGTGCCGGCGGACCTGGTGGTGGCCCACCTGGCGGAGGCGCCGGTACCGGTTCGCGATAGGGGTACCGGGGATCGCCCCTGTTTCCGGTGATCGCGTCGGGCAGAGTCAGATTCGGTTCGCCGCCCTGGCCCGTCCGCGGATAGGGAATCGGCAGTGCCGGGGTGCCGGGCTGGCCCAGTTGGGGGTCGGTGCGCTCGGAAGGTAGGAGCACGTTGGGATCCAGACCGAGATCGGAGAACGCCGCATCGACGAACGGTTGAATGAACTGTCCGGGCAGTAGGTTGGCGAGGTAGGCGTTGAAGAAGGGGCCCGCTGCGACAGTCTCGCCGAACTGCATTGCATAGGCCGCCAGCCCTTTGATGGACTCTTGGATCTGAACCTTACGGTTATCGAGGATCGCGAGAACCTCGTTGAGTTTGTCGAGTGCGGGTTTGAGCGTCGTCTTGTTTTCCGCGATGAACCCGGCGATCTGCCGACTGAGCTGAGAGACATTCGTCGAGATCTCGTCTAGCGCAGCGCTTTGAGAGCGCAGCTGCGTCAACAACGCATTGGTGTCGGAGACCAGGCGCACGATGTCGTTGGTGCGTTCGCCCAGCACGGTGGTCGCCTTGGCGGCGTTCGCGAGCAGTTCGCGCAGCCGGGCGTCGCGCTTGTTGAGAGTCTCCGAGAAGCGGGCGACGCCCGCGACGGCGAGCCGCAGGTCATCGGGGGTGTCTTGGAGTGTCTGGGACAGCACTGTCAGCGACGTTGACAGCTGCTCGGTGTCGAGGCCGCTGATGGTGGTCGTGAGGTCTCCCAGAGCGTCCGGCAATTGATACGGCGAGACAGTCCGTTCGACCGGGATGGTGCCGGAGAGCGTCCCGGCGCCGCGAGTGGTGAGGTCGAGGATCTTGTTGCCGAGGACACTGGTCGTCTTGATCGACGCCTCGCTACGATCGCCCAACCGGATGCCGTCGGCCACCGTGAACTTGACCAGTACCCACTGCCCGTCGAGGGTGATGCTCTGCACTTGGCCGGCGGGAGCCCCCGACACCCGCACCGAGGCGCCGGTGGTCAGTCCGCCGGCCTCGTCGAAATACGCCGAATAGGTCTTGCCGGAGGAGACGAACGGAAGCTTGTCGTAGTTAAGCGCGCCGACGACGAGGGCGGCGGTGGCCACGACCCCGATGGCTCCCATGACGATGAAGTTGCGCTCGCCGAAGGCCTTCATTCGGGTGCACACCTGCCGCTATCTTGTCCCGCCAACTTGATGTACACGGGTTGTCCCCCCTTTCCATTCACTTTCAGCAGCAAATCGCACAGGTAGAAGGCGAAGTAGTTGCCGTAGAGGCCTTGGCGCAGCAGCACACGGTAGGCGTCGGGCAATGTACGGAGGAGGTTGTCGAAATAGTCGCGATCTGCGAGCACAGCGGTCGCGGTGCGATCGGTCTCGTGGATCGTTTTCTGCAGCGGTGGTCGTGCTTGTGCGAGAAGGTCGGCGATCGAGCGGGCAGCCTCGTTGGCGTAGGCCACTCCGTTGCTGATGTCCTGCTTGCGGGCTTGCAGTCCGTGCACGAGCTGCGACAGCGAGTCGATGGCCTTGCCGAATTGGTCGCTGTGCTGGCCCAGCGATCCCAGCACGGAGTTCAAGTTGACGATGGTTTGCCCGATCAGCTCGTCCCGGTCGGCCAGCGTGTTCGTCAGCGCTGCGGTCTGAGCCAGGATGGAACCGATCGTGGCGCCTTGACCCTGAAAGGCTGCGATGAGTTGGCCGGTGAGCGTATTCACCTGGGCGGGGTCCAGCGCGCGGAACAGCGGCCGGAACCCACCGATCACGGCGTCAAGATCCAGCGCCGGCGCGGTGCGATTCAATGGGATCGTCTCGCCGGGCCGCAGTTTCTTGGTTCCGCCCGCGCCTTCCTCGATCGCCAGGTAGCGGTCCCCGATCAGGTTGTCGTACTTGATGACAGCCCTGCTGCCGTCGGTGAGTACCACCGAGTCGTCGGCCCCGAACTGGACCTGCACGGTGGAATCGTCTCGGACTGTGAGGTTCTTGACCTTGCCGACCTCCACACCGGCAATACGGACGAAGTCTTCGCTCTTCAGTCCGCTGACGTTGGTGAAGACGGCGGTGTAGGTCTGTTCGGGCTCGAAGCGCAGCTGCGCGAAGACGGTGATGAGTGCGAATGCGCCGAACGCGCACACGACCACGAAGATCCCGAGGCGCCACAAGACGGCCGACACCTTATTCATCACGGCGATGCTCCCCTCCGACGGTTGCGGGTATGTGTCGACGACTTGCGTGGCCGGCGGTCACGGCGGTGTGGGTCCTGGTGACGGCGCCGGCGGCACCCCGGGGTAGAGGGGCGTTCCATCGGGGCCGTACTGAGGTGCGCCGTAGGGCGGCGCACCGGGATAGGGCACGGGACCGGGTGCCGGGCCGCCCGGGTAGCGGATACTCGGCGGTTCGGGGACCGCCCGAGTCACGGGGAAGTAGTTGGCGTACCCGGGGAATCCGATGCCGGGATTGGGCCGCCAATCCAATCCGGTGCCGAAGCCGGTGTTGGCGATCAGCTGTCTCACGGGGAAGTTCTTGGCGACGTCGGGCAGCGAGCCGCACCCGGGCTTGCCGCCTTCCCCGCCCTTGGCGCCGTCGATCGGCAGGTTGTCCGGATATCGGTACGGGTCGTATCCCGGCAACAGCGCAGCGTCCATGATGAGAGACTTGCCGTTTCCGCCGAGCATGTCGGCATAGCCGCTGTCGAGGGTGGTCTTGGCGCCGACGAACAAGCAGGTGAGCTCGGGGTTGTACTTCATCAGCAAGTTCGTGGTGGGTTCCAGCAGGTTGACCGCTTTCACCAGATTGTCTTTGCTGGGGCCCAAGAGGCCGACTCCGCTGCGGGACAGCCCAACGACGTTGAGCAGCAGCGCGTCGAGCTGCTGGGCGTGCGTGGTGACCGTCACGCTCGTCGTGGTCCCGGCGGCCAGGGTGTCGATGATGTTTTTTGCCGCGGCGCTGTAGGTGTCGCTGACACCTTTGAGCGCGCGGAAGTCCTCGCGCAACGTGTCGGTGCGTGGATTCAACTCCAGCAGAACCTCATTGCTCGCGGTGATCGCCTCACCGATCCGGTCACCTTGTCCTCTCACCCCCTCGGCGAGCGCACTGAGCACGGCGTTGAGCTTGAACGGGTCGATCGCCTTGATCAGCTGCACCACGTTCTGAAACACGGTGTTGACCTCGGTGGCGACGTTCTGTGATCGCAGGACCGCTCCGGCGGACAGCCGCTGCGGGCTGGGGTTGGGCGGGTAGACAAGATCGACGAACTTCGCCCCGAACAGCGATATGGACTGGATGCGCGCCTCGACATTGGCTGGGATGTACTGGATCTGGGCCGGGTCGATGTCCAACTGGATGCGTGTGGAATCTCCGCCACTAACCGAGCTGACGTGACCGACCTGCACACCACGCATCTTGACCCGCGAGTTGGGCTCCAGCACCAAGCCCGACCGGTCCGCGGTCAGCGTCACCGGCACGGTCGAGTTAAAGGTCCCCCTGAACATGGTCAGACTCAGCACCACCGCCGCGACGATGCCCACGACCAAGAACACCGCCCACCACTCGGAGGAGATCCGACGAGCGCCCGTTCCGTGTGTCACCGCGTCACCCCGCGAAGTTGAAGTTGCCGGTCTGGCCGTAGAGGGCCAGAGTGACCAAGAGAATCACCATTTGCGACGCGATCAGTGACGTCCGGGTCGCACGTCCGACCGCCTCACCCACGCCCGCGGGCCCGCCGGTGGCGTTGAGTCCGTAATACGTGTGGATCAGCATGATCACCAGAACTTCGGCCACCGTGACGCCGAAGGAGAAGAACACGGCCTGCGGATCGAGGAAGGTATCGAAGTAATGGTCGAATACTCCGGACCCTTGCCCGTAGAACACGGTGGTGATGACACGCACCGAGAAGAACGACATCAACAATGCTACGCAATACAGCGGAACGACCACGATCATGCCGGCGACCACACGGGTTGAGGCCAGGTAGGCGATCGGACGGATGCCCATCACCGCCAGCGCATCGACCTCTTCGTTGATCTTCATCGCGCCCAGCTGCGCGGTGGTACCGGCACCAATCGTCGCCGCGAACGCGAAAGCCGAGCTGGCCGGGGTGACCAGCCGAACGTTGACGAAGGCAGAGGTGAAACCCGCTAACGCTTCCACACCGACCTGAGACATCTGGTTGTAGGCCTGACTTGCCAGGGCGCCGCTGGTCGACAAATTGAGGAAGGCAACCACCGCAACGGTGCCACCCACGACCGCCAGGGATCCCGCGCCGAGACCTATCGCGGCGATCTGGCGCAGCAGTTCAGCCCGGTAGAAGCTCACCGCCTGGCCGATTGAGCTGATCGACTGACCGTAGAAACGGGCCTGATCGCCGAGTTCCTTCCACCTGGCCCTCCACCCGCTCAGGGCGCGAGCGGTACGAGGAAGTCTCTGTCGGAACATGACGCGCGCGCTCACCTCGTGACCTCGAATCCGACCGCGGTGACGATGGCATTGACGACGAACAGCAGTAGGAACGCGATCACAACAGTCTCGTTGACCGCATTACCCACGCCTGCCGCACCTTTTTGCACCCGCAAGCCCTGGTAGCAGGCGATCAGACCTGCCACGAAACCGAACAGCGAGGCCTTGACGAGAGAGACGAGGACATCGCTGAGGCCGGTGATCAGCGTCATGCTGGCGACGAACGACCCGGGTGTCACATGCTGGAAGTAGACCGAAAAGAAGAAGGCGCCCAGGAGGCCAGTCACGGACACGACAGATGACAAGAGGACCGCGACCGTGGTCGTGGCCAGCACCCTAGGGACGACCAGGGAATGGATCGGGTCAAGGCCGAGTACCCGCATCGCGTCGACTTCCTCGCGGATGGTGCGCGACCCGAGATCGGCGCACATCGCCGAGGCACCGGCACCCGCGACGACGAGGACGGTCACGAAGGGTCCGATCTGGTTCACCGCGCCCAATGCTGCGCCGGTCCCCGAGAAGTCGGCGGCACCGAATTCGGCGAGCAGCGTGTTGAAGGTGAAGGACGTCAGGACTACCAGGGGTATCGACAACGTCAGCGCGGGGACCAGGGAAACCCGCGCCACGAACCATGATTGGAACAGAAACTCGCGCCATTGGAACGGTGGTTTGACCATCGCCACGAACATGTCCAGCGTCATCGCGTAGAGCCCGCCGATCACGCCGAGTGGTTTCAGCGCCGTGGTGTTCCCCCGCAGCACTGCCGGCAGTTCGTTGCTCTTGAAACGGAGCGAAAAGTGTTTCATCCGAACATCAATGCCTTCTGATCTGCACGAGACGCATGTTGCGGCTGAGGTCGTTCAGTGCGCTGCCACCCCGGGAACTGCGTGCGTACTCGGTGGAGATGTCGACCAGCGCCGTTACTCCACGCCATCGCGATCGGCGGAACCGTCGCTGACACCACGCCAGTCCGACGAGCGCGACCACCTTCTGTCGAAGGCGGCGCCTCGTACGGTGAGGTACTCGTCACCTTCCCGGCGCGCTGACTTCCGGTCATCTCGAAGCCTCGGATGGCGCCAGGAATACGGTTTCGGCCGTCTCGTTGTTGCTCCGCAGCCCGATATCGAATCGAAGGCCAAGCCGGTCGCGGGTTGCGATCAGGGTTTGCCGCCGTTCGGCAGGCAGGCTGCGCAGCAGGGGGTCTTTGGCGAGGTGACAGCCCGGATGGTAGGCACGGGTGATCAGCCTGTTGAGACGCGCTGGGGCCAAAATCGTCACAAGGACAAACGGCGCGGCACCGGGTGTAGACGGCTGGGGGGGCGCCATGCTGATGCTGAAACAACCCTGTTCGTCCGTGATTGCACGACCGTCGCCGGTGCCAGGCCAGCCGATGTACCGCAGCAGCGAGCCACTCTTCGCCGGCGCAATGCCGTTGGCGTGAGCGTGCCAGATCTCCACGAGCGCATCGGGAACTCCGCGGCCGTCCCCACCGGTGACCACCCCGTGAAACTGGATGGCCGGGGACGAACCGGGCTGTACGGGGTCGGCCCTACGTTCGAACGACGGTGCGCAGCCACCATTCGGTCCGCTGGGTGGGCCAGGGGTGGCGGCCGTCTTGGTGCTCATCCGCGCCCCCTGTCAACTCGGGTCTGCTGTGTTTCGCCGGATCGTTCAGGTCTGGTGTCGACGTCGCCAAACCGGCCGCCGAATGTGCCAGGTAGGCGCTGGCGCAGAATTGGGTAGGATGTCGGGCGATGCTGTACACGGGTCTGAATCATGAACCGACCGAAGGCATCTGACCAGAATCGAACCGAGGTCCACGTCGCGACCGCAGGAGCCACAGCTCAGTCCCCCCAGACGAGTCCGTCGACCTGTCCAACGAGGCGAAGTCCGGCGCTCAGCACGGCCATGTGCGCCATGGCAACCTTGATCGGGCCAACGAACTTGATCTTCCGCGTCGCGATCGCGCTGGCTACGCCAACCTCGCCTTCGGCAACCCGGTGCCACAAGGCCGCTGTCGCGGTCAAGACGAAGTCGGGCTTGCGCCCCTCTATCGGGCGGCCCCCGTAGACGGCCTCACCGTCTTTGATCTCCAGTTGCGACACCTGGTCGGTTTCGTCCTGGACGCGCCATTCGATAACCATGGTCAATTCCTTGGCACCGTCCCGGATCTCGGGCGAGCCATTCCATAGACCGCGATAGGCCTGGGCCCACTCGGGCGACATCAACGCGACGGCACTCATCGGCAGTTCATCTCCTTCATTCACTGGGTCAGACCGGGTACACCAGGTAGCGCGGCGGGATGTTGTCGACTACCACGAACCTCGACTCGACCAGCGCGGTAGCACCGTCGAGGACGACGATGTCGTCGCAGTGGCCGCTGACCAGGATCCCGGCCTCGCCGGAGGTGGCGGTATAGGCGACGAGGAGATTGGACCGCACCTTCCAGCGACCGTCGGCGAGCTCCCGCAACGCCGTGCGCTGCTGGATGTGCCGGGTGTCATAGGGCTCCACGGTGTCCGCCCAGACTTCCTGGATCATCTTTACGCGGTCGACCATCCGTTCCCGGCAGTCGTCCATCATGTACGCCAGCGGCAGCCCCTCGCGGACGTTCTCCATGGCGTGCACCTCGTAGGCGCATTCCCGCGCGAACAGGGCGAGCCACGCCGTGAAGTCCCGTTGGTCGACCGCGCCGGCATAGGCCCCGGCCAGCTCGTCCACCAGGTAGGCGACGTGAACCTGCCGATTTTCGACACTGGAGGTCAGCAAAATTCCATCACCTCGCGATAGTGGGCCCACCAGCTCGTGTTGGCGACCTCGTCGTTCTGCGACGACTCCGACACCGGCCGGCCGACGCCGGCGACGAACCGCTGGTAGCCGCCGTCATGCGCCGTCGCCTGAACACGGTTGTAGACGGCGGCGTCCTCGATGCTGATGAAGCCGCTCGGCCCCAACAGGTTCGACGACTGCCGGACGCGGTGGCGCGTGTAGTCCTCGTCGTCACTGGCGTGGCCGAAGAACGCGTAGCGCACTTCGGTGCGGTCGACCCCGAGTGGTCTTGCGTACCGGATGTTGATGGTGTCTACATGGCGGACGATGCCGGTGACCGGCCGGAGGGCGACGACGCGAGCCCGGCTGTCCTCCCCCACACGTGTGACCACGCTGGGGTCGGCCAGGAAGCCGTTGTCCACGTAGGGCTGCGAGTCATAGAGGATGGACATGTGACCGTAGGGCTCGGTAACGACGATATTGCCGTTACCGCCCTGCCAATTGAGCAACTTGAACGCGCGGTGCAGCAGCGGCGCGTGGTAGGGATCGTTGTCGATATAGGTTTTCCAGTTGGTCTGGAACACCACCGTCTGGTAGCCGAGCAGCGTCAGATCGCCGTCATCGACCATGCAGTCGCTCAGTGTCGAGGCAGTATCCCCGAGAAAGTCGTCGAACGCCGGCGGCTGCTCGGCCATGCTGACGAACACCAGCCCCCACGACTCGACCGCGTGCACCTCGCGCAGGCCATAGTCCTGCTCGCGAAAGTCCGGGCGAAACTGCATGCGGCGGGGCGCGCCGGCAAACGACCCGTCATTGTCGTAGAGCCAGCGGTGATATGGGCACTCGAACCGCTCCGCCACACCGCACCGGCGTTGTTCCAGCAGCGTCCCGCGGTGCGCGCACGAGTTGACGAACACCCGGATGCGGTCGTCGGCACCGCGCACGACGAGAAGCGGCACATCGGCCAGCCATCTCGTTCGGAAGGCGTTACGTTCAGGCAGTTCGGCCCGGTGCGCGATCGGATGCCAGTACGGCCCGTAGAAGATCCTCTTGAGCTCTTCCTGGTAGACGTCGGGGTCGCTGAACACCTCCTTGGGGATGTCCGTGGCCGCCCTGAAGCGCTTCCGGATGGCGGCCTGCGTACCGACGAAGTCCAGTGTCGGTCCACCATTCACGCCGCTGCTCCTTTCTGTGCGGTAACGATGTGAGTCACCGAGCCAAGGCCATCGGCGAGCCTTGTCCAGGTTTGGCCCTCGTCCTCCGAGATGTGCAGCTGCCCTCCGGTGGTGCCGTAATAGAGCCGGAGCCCGCCTCCGTCGACGACCTCTCCCTCCAGCGCCCAAACCATGTCGAACAGGCCAACCTCGCCGTTGGCGCCCAGCCTGGACCAGGTCACGCCGCCGTCGTCACTGCGGAAGAACCCCACGTCGGCACCACGGCGCCGACGCAGCTTGGACGGTGAGAGGAAGTAGACGTTGCCGTTGAGCGCGCCCAACACCAACAGGCGCACTGCGGCCCACTTCGGCGGAATGCCGTCGGCGGCGGCCAGGAATATCACGTCGGGGTCGGCGGGGTGCACCACGATCGCGTCCTCGGTGTAGATGCGCGCTCCGAGCCCGTCGTTGGACTGCAGCCAGCTGGACCCACGGTCGGTGCTGCGGTAGACCCCCTTGCCGCCCCGGTATGGCTTGGTGTCCTGGCCTGTGGTCACTATCAGCCGGTCCGGAGCCCCGGGGTGCAGGACAACGCGGTGGATGTCGTGACCAAGTCCGTCAACCTGCGCCCACGTCTGTCCCTGGTCCTTACTGACCAGGAGTGACCCGACCTCGATCCCGGCGTAGACGACGTCCGCCTCCAGCGGGTGCACGGCAATGGTCCGGACGTGCGCGATTCCGGGTCGGATCGGAAAGCTCCACCGTTTCGCTTCCGGTAAGCCAAGCAGATTCCCGCACTCGGTCCACGCGCCGTCGGCCCACCGCAGCAGGTGCGCCGGCTCCGTTCCGGCGTACAGTGCACCGGGCGTGTGCGGGTCGAACGCCAGCGCGCGCACGTCGCGGTATGCCAGGCCGTCGCCGAGGTCTTTCCAATGGTCCGCGCCCTCCTCCGCCAGGAACACCCCTTGCTTGTAAACGGCAGCGGCGACGGCGTTGTCGTGGGTAGCGATGGACATGACCTGCCCCGGCAGCTGGGGCCAGGCCCGGAGCTCGCCGTCGCCGGAAACGCTGAACACTCCGCGGCTCGTCGCTACGACGGGCACGGCGCGTCCTCCTTGCCCGTTTCGGAGGCGCCGCCGCGCTCGACCTTCGGCAGGAACGGTTCGGGGATCACCAATTCATGGCTGACGACGATCGCGTCCACGTGGCAGTCGATCGCGCACAGCCGGCAGGAATGACAGTCATTCGGGTAGATGATCTTGGCCCGCCACTTGCTGGTGGCCCACGGATCGTCGCCCTCCACCAGCCGGATGACGCCCGTCGGACAACTGTCGATGCAGACGTTGCATCCGTCGCAGGTCTCCTCGTCGATACTCTCGATCACAGGACCGGCACCTCCTCGCGGTAAGACTCGGGCACGGTGTACGGGCTCGGGTGTCGGCCAGGCAGAGCCTGGACCGACCATGTTTGAATCGGCAGCTCACGCTCGCTGAACTCGAGGTCGAACTCGCCGCCGGCGCCGCGGCGGACGAGGAGCCACTTGAGCCACTCGTCGTTGTCGGCGTACGGGTAATCGACCCTGAACAGCTCGCCGCGGCTCTCCGTTCTCCGCTTCATCGCCTCGCAGGTGATGATTGCCAGCGTCAGATAGGCGCGGACCTCGTGTGCCTTCTTGAGCTCCTGATAATCCGGCGCGAAGACATAGCGCAACACCCGGTCGCGGATCCGGTAGAGCTCGGTGAGCGTCTCGTCGATTCGTGCCTCCGACTTGAACAGAGCGAACGCCGGGTTTGCCGTCGCCTCGCCGATGGCCTTCCACACGTCGACCGGCCGGACCTGCCGCAGCCGACGCATCGGCGCGAAATACCCCGCCAAGCTCTCCCGCGCCTGCTCCTGCCACACACTGGGCGGCGTGGTGCTGCCGCCGAGCGCGGCAGCGGCGGTGCCCGCGCGGTATCCCGCAACCGCGGAGAAGCTGGAGATGCCGCTGCCAGAGATCCCCGACATCAGATGCGGACACGCCGTGCCGTAACCCACCGCGAACAGGCCCGGCACGGTGGTAGCGCCGTCCAGGTCGATCGTGGGACCGCTGGTGCTGCTCGTGCCGAGCACGATGAATGGAGTCACCTCGAGCAGATCAGTTCCGGGGTCGACGTCAAACTCGGTGAACGCTCGCCGCACCGTCGGCGACACCTCGTAGAGCACGTCGAGATCGGCCTGCGCGACATGGCGCAGGTCGAGATAGCAGGGACCGCGGCCCTCCACCATCTCGGTCATGATCGACCGCGCGATGGTGAACAAACCTCCCTTGTCTCCCCAGATCGGGTCATAGCGGTCCATGAAGTAGTCGCCCGCGGCGTTGCAGAATTTGCCGCCGATACCTTGGATCTTGGCCTGGCCGGGCGTGAAGAACGACCGGTTGAAGTAACTCCAGGCGGCGAACTGGCCGAACTCCATGCCGGCGAATTCGGCACCCACCCGCCACGCCGCGACGTGCCCCTCCCCGCTGCAATGGTCGGCGAACGCATAGTGCAGCTTCGGATACCACGGTCCGGTGTTGAGGACGACGGCGCCCGCGGTGAATATGTGGCGCTCACCGGTGACCACGTTGACCCCCACCGCACCGCATACCGCGCCGGTGGTCGGCCGTCGGCCGTCGGTGGTGAGCAGATCGATCACATCCACCCGTTCGTACAGGCGCACCCCCGCGGCCTTCATCCTCTCCTTGAGGATCTCCATGCAGACACGCCCATCAACACCCAGCGTCGTACCAAGATTGTGGCCGCGGACCGTGACGTACTTCAGCGACCCGTCCTCATGAGTGGAATAGGGCACACCCCAGTCGATCTGCTCGTTGACCCGGTCATACGCCTCGGTGATGTACTGCCGAACCCAGTCCTGATCGGCCAGGTAGTTGCTGCCCACCACGAATTCGCGCATCCACTCGACCATCTCGTCCCCCTCGAGCCGGTGATCGGGCGCGTACTGGCTGTGCACATAGGTCATCGGTCCCGCCCGAGATACCACCGCCTTCTCGACCAAGATCACCGACGAGCCCAACTCCGCGGCCCGCAACGCCGCTCGCGCCCCACCAATCCCGCCGCCGACTACCAGGACGTCGCACTCCTGCACTGAAACTTTCGAATCACCTTCCACGATCAGCTGACTCCTCTTCTCCCGTGTTCACACAGCCACCACAGAGCACCCGAAAACCGCTACACACTTCTCCAGTCACGGCGTCACCAACACCTTGATCCGGTCCTCCCGCCCCTCTACCAGCGCCGCCAACCCATCCTCGATAGCGCTGCCCAGCGGCACCCTGGCGGTGATCTGCGGAGCGAGCTCGACGGTTCCGTCTGCCATCAGGGCGAGCACGGCGGGGAAATCGTCGAACATGTCGTAACCGAAGACGAGCCGCAGCTGCGGCTCCCTGATCAGATGCTGGTTGACGTCGAGCGAGGCTGCGCCGGCCCACGACGACATCTCCATGAAGCGGCCCTGCTTGCGTAGGCAGTCCAGGCCCGTCGTGAACGCTTCGGGGCTGCCCGCCGCATGAAAGACGACGTCCACACCGATGCCCCGGGTCTCCTCGAGGATCCGTGCGGTGGTGTCGGGGTCACGCGAATCGAGTGCCACCGCGGCGCCCACGTCGCGGGCAAGGCGTCGACGAAAACCGCTCGGCTCCAAGACGTAGATCCGCGCGGCGCCGGCGGCGTGTGCGCACTGGATCACTGCCAGCCCGAGGGCCCCCGCCCCGAGGACCAGCACCGTCTCGCCGAGAAGCAGCTCCGCCCGGCGCACCGCGTGGAAGGCCACTGCGGTCGGCTCGGTTAGGGCGGCCTCCGCGATGTCAACCTCGTCGGGCACCCGGATCGCGAGACGAGACGGCACCGCGACGTAGCGCGCCAGTCCCCCGTTGCGGGTCAAGCCGATCCACTCGGGGCGCTGACATAAGTGGTAGAGCGCACGGTGGCAGTAGTGGCAGCTGTCGCAGAAATCCATCGGGATCACCGCGGCCCCCTCGCCAATCCGCGACCGGTCGACGCCAGAGCCGACCTCCACGATCCGGCCAGAGACCTCATGGCCGAGGACCACCGGTGGCTGTGAGAACGTCGGCCCTGCCAGGTACTCGTGGAGGTCGGTTCCGCACAGCCCGGTCGCCGCCACCTCGATGATGACTTCGCCGGCCCGGGGCGTCGGGTCTGGGACCGACTCCAGGCCGACGTCCCTGTTGCCTCGAAGGACGATCGCGTCCATGTTCAGATCACCCGGGTCCTCTCCTGGGTTCCACGACGGCGGCGGTCGGTGCCACGCTCACATGGCCTCGAAAGCCGGAAACCGAACGCCCGCGGTCATGCCGCCGTCCACCGGAAGCACGGCACCGGTGATGAACGACGCGTCGGGCGAGGCGAGGAACACGGCCGGGGCGGCAATCTCCTCGGGTCGCGCGAAACGTTGCATCACGCAGATGTCAGCCATCATCGAGGCGTGCTCGGGGTGCTCGGAGAGGAACCGGTCGATCCTTGGGGTGCGGGTGCCCCCTGGTGCGATCGCGTTCACGCGGATGTTGTCGCGCGCGAAGTCGAGGGCCATGTTCTTCGTGAGCAGAATGACCCCGCCCTTGCTCGCGCTGTAGGCCGAGCACCTGTTCTCAGCCAGAATCCCTGCCGTCGACGCGACGTTGACGATCGATCCGCCGCCGGCCGAGCGCAGCACGGGAATGACGGGTTTGGACATCTGAAAGACGCTGCCGAGGTTCGCGTCGAACTGGTCACGCCATTCCTCCTCGCTGATCTCTTCGACATTGCGGGGCAGACTGACGCCGACGACGTTGAACAGTGCGTCGAGGCGGCCGAACTCGGCCAATGCCCGCTCGACGACACGGTTGGCGACATCACGGCGACAAACGTCGCCGGCCACGCCGCAGACCCGAGCGCCGGACGCAGCCAGTGCGCCCACGGCCGTCTCCAAGCCCGCCGCATCCGTGTCGGCCATTACGCAGCTCCCGCCGTCGCGGCACCAGCGCGTGGCAATCGCCGAACCAATCCCCGCCGCGGCCGCGGTGACGATCGCGACCCGGCCGGATTTAGTCTCCGCAACGCTCACGTGTGACCGATCATCGAACCGACGCTCGTGGCTGCACCCATCCTTGGGACGGTCACCATCAGGCGCGCCCGCGGGGCGCCGGGGGCTGGCTCATGTAGTCCAGCCATCTCGCCCAGAACCGCCGCTGGTTCTGCTCGGCGTAGCCGCTAGGGACGGCCTGGCCCGGCCCCGGCCAGTCGCTAATCGGTGTCAGGTCCATGCCCATCTCGTAGTTCAGCAACCCTTCACCGGCAAAGGGACCCTGCACGGCCTCCGTGATGGCCTTCCAGGCCTCAGCGTCGTCTTGCTCGAACACGCCGGCGGGCCCGAAGTTGCGCACGTAGGACGCCTGGGACGCCTCTCGGAGCCACTCGGGGGCATCCCGCTCGACCAGGAACCAGGAAAGGACCTCCATCCGGTCATGAGAGAGCGGCCGCCACAGCCGGAAACTTACGAACGGGGTCGGCGGTGACATGTGGTCAGCCGCAATGGTCACGTTGATGAACGACAGGTTCGGGAAGACCGTCCCGTGGATGAAGGCCGACCGGCGGAAAAGCTCCTTATGCGTCGTGGTGGGATACGAGTCGGCCATCTGGTCCACAACCTCGTCGGGGTATCCCTCGAACTCAGGGAACTCCGCGAGCGTAGGAGGGAAACCGAGCACACCGACGCCGTGGCCGTTCTGGAGCCCGATCTCGGCCGGTGCGCTCGCGAAGTTCGGATCACCGGGCGCCATGCCCAGCTCGATCATGGAGCGGTGGGCAAAGAGGGTGTGGTAGGAGTCGCCGACAAAATTATCGGCGCCTGTCTTCCAATTGGCCCCCATCACCCACCGGTGCGGCGCGCCAATGACCTCCAAACCGCCCGCGGTCTTCTTTGCGATGAGGTCGAGGTAGAACGTCATGTCGCCGAGGTAGTCGCCCAGGCTCGGCGCCGCCGGATCGACGCTCCCGAAGATGAACCCCGCATAGGAATCGAGATGGGGGATGTGGCGTAGCCCCCACTTGGCCTTGTCAAAGCCGCCGGGATACGCCTCTTTCATAGCCGGCACGCCGACGAGGTCACCGGTATTGCTGTATACCCAGCCGTGGTAGGGGCACGTGAAGTGCGCGCTGTTGCCCGTCTCCGCTCGGCATACGAGAGTGCCGCGGTGTCGGCAAGAGTTCGACAGCGCCTGGATGCGGCCCGACTCGTCCCGACAGAGAATCACCGAGTCGGCCCCGATGTAGCGCACGACAAAGTCCCCGGAATTGGGCAACTCAGACTCGTGTCCGAGGAAAACCCATGCGCGTGCAAAGATCCGCTGCATCTCGGCCGGATGTAGCGCCGGATCGCTGACGACCCGGGCGGGCAACCGCCCAACTGCGAGCGCCTCCGCTACGTCGCGCAGTGCACCCTGAAGGTAGGGATCGGTCGTGTCGGTCGTCTCGATTGTCTCGGCGCTCATGCGGTCAATCCCTTTCTTAAGGCGGTGGATCCGGACGCGAGTTGAGGGCGAAGTACGCCAGCCCGGCTCAGAGGAACACCGAAAGGTTGTCGATCGGCAGCGTCGAGTGGTCGAGCAGAACCTCGCGCCGGGCTAGTCGCAGCGAACCGTCCGTCCGACGCAACACGTCGACACGTTCGGCCGACAGCAACTCCCATCGGCCGGAGTCTCCGCGGCTGCGGAAGAACAGCAGGTTCGAGCGCACAACCAATTCGTCTGCGTCCGACCCCAGGGATGTGCGGATGTTGGACACGAAGTGCCGGGTCCGTGACCGAGGAGACTCCGCCCAAGAGAAGTCGGTCTCCGAGCGCAGCACCCGCATTTCCAGGCCCGTGTAATCGTCGTCCCAGTGCGCGATCGCGCTCACCCAACCCGCGGCCTCGGTCCCTTCCCTGGTGGTGCGCACCGGCACCACGTAACGGATGTCGGGGTCGAGGAGATCCAGCCAGTCCCGGAATTGCCCGCCATCGAGTAATTCCGCCTCTCGGAACATGAATGCCTGGACAGCATCGAGCGTGTCCCGATCGACCGTGACGGTGCCGCTCATCAGATGCCTCTCCTTGAAGGACTCCACCAGTGGAGCGGAGTGATTCTGTCCAGCAGATATCCCCTCCGCTGTAAGGAACAGTAAATCTCAGGCCGCCATGAAGGTCAAGGGAATCGCCGATTTGAGGGGTCGTCGCACATTCCGGGCGACGCCTGGGTCTCGCGGTGGCCACGCCTGAGCGGAACTGACGCGCCCGTACGTCGTTGCATGGCCGACCAACCCAGGCAGTGCACTTTGATCAAAGCCGCGACCCTGAGTCCATTTCGCCAAAGATGCTGGCTAACGCCTGCAACGTTGTCCTGTGGGTCCGGCCGGAGTATCAAGAGCGTTCCTAGCCAACGCCTTAGGGCGTATCGCGGTGCGCAGGCATCACCGCGCGCACTCCAAACCAGCCGACAAACTGTTGAGCGGGGCACGGCTGGACGGGAACCCGTCAACGCCAGAATTACTACAAGCACAAGCGAAAACCGATCACAGCCACCCAGCCACGCCGGCAATGGTTGACCGGATTGATCCGTGAGATCCATGTCGCCTCCCGTGACACCTACGGGTATCGACGCATTCATGCCGAGTTGACTCTGGAAATGGGGATCACGGT
Organism: Mycolicibacterium sp. CR10; assembly: GCF_005222675.1. Lineage (GTDB taxonomy): Bacteria > Actinomycetota > Actinomycetes > Mycobacteriales > Mycobacteriaceae > Mycobacterium. The sequence continues at coordinate 46,728 of NZ_STGE01000001.1, forward strand.
CTGCCCGCGCACGGTGTCGGTCTTGATGACTCTCGCTGCTATCTACGGCCTGCCCGGCCCGACCCGTGTCAAACGGCTCCGCGGCGTAGTCACAGCCGACGATCTGGTCAACCGCAAGTTCCACCCCCCGCCCCAAACGATTTGTGGGTCAACGACATCACCCAACAACGCACTCCTTGGATTCTCACGGCCGTTGCAACGCGGGCGGTTTACCCGTGTTCTAGTAAAGCAGTTAACCGCTCTGCGGGGGTGTCCCAGCCGAGGGTTTTGCGGGGGCGAGTATTGAGTTGTTCAGCAACGCCCGCAAGGTCGGCGACGCTGTGCTGTGATAGGTCGGTGGCCTTCGGGAAGTACTGCCGCAGAAGACCGTTCGTATTTTCGTTGGTGCCCCGTTGCCATGGCGCTCCGGGATCGCAGAAGTACACGTGCATGTCGGTGGCCATCCGGAAGGCATGGTGTTCGGACATCTCGGCCCCTTGATCCCAGGTCAGGGATCGTCGCAGTGCTTGCGGGAGTTCACCCAGGGATCGGATGAGGCCGTCGCGGACGGCTTCGGCGATGCGGTCAACGGGCAGGTGCACCAGCACGACGTAGCGGCTAGCACGTTCCACGACGGTACCGATGGCTGAGCGCCCGACGGCACCGACGATGAGGTCGCCCTCCCAATGCCCCGGAATTGCGCGGTCTTCGACCTCGGCAGGTCGGTCAACGATGGAGATCATTGCCTCCCGGAACCGAGGACTCCGCTGCGTCGGGTCGCGGCGGGGCTTGCGGGCCACCCGTCCAGATCTGATCGCGCTGACGATTTCACGTTTCAACGCACCCCTGCCGTGCAGGTAGATCGCCTGATAAATCGCCTCGGTGCCCACCCGCATCTCCAGATCGCCGGGAAAGTCCTTAACCAGCCTGCGGCTGATCTGCTCGGGTGACCAGCGGCGGCGAAGCCCTTGACCGACGTATTGCCGAAGCCGGCCGACCCGTTCCAGTTTGCGCTCCTTGGGCCTCTCGCGCCGCACCGCGGCCATCCGGTGCGCCGAATACGGCAAGTACCCCAACGCCTGCGTGGCGTTACGGCGTAGTTCCCGGCTGATCGTCGAAGGAGACCGACCCAGCCGGTTGCCGATCTGACGGATCGAAATACCACGGGTCTTCAAGTCGTGGATCTGTTCGCGCTCAACCAAACTCAGGTAACGCGCAGAGATCGAACGTTCCAGCCGATCTGCATAAGGGGGATTATCGTTGCGGCCATACGCGTTTCGCGGACTCTTCACATTCGCCAGTATCTGCGCTGGTCGGTACTTCACCACCCGTCCATCCGGATAGACACGCCCACCATAGAACTGACGAATCCCCTTGTCCCAATCCTGCGCCGACCTTTTGTCGACACCGACTTGGGCGGCCGCGTCACGTCTGCTCACGCCCTCGCTGCGCAGCCGTAGGAACTCGTCGCGCTGCTCAATGACGTCCTTGCCGGTGAAGATCCCGGCCTGATGCGCCCACTTGTAGCACGTCACCCGCACGTAGCCGAGTTCTCGGGCCACCGCCGAGACATTTCCCCGAATGCTGAGCAACCGAAAGAACTCGGCCTTTTCCCCGGGCGTGTAGCTTCGGGGCCTCGGGCGTCGACTGGCCACGCCAGCCTGGCGCCGCCAGCGATACCCGGTATCGGCACTAACCCCCGCACCCGCCGCGGCTGCCCGAATCGTGCCCCCACGATCCAGCAACCGAAAGAACACATCCCGCTGACCGGCTGAATAACGCTGCACACCCGGCCGATTCGCCAACTCATCAGACAACGCCAACACCCCTGCTTCATCAAGGCGTTGCAACGACCCCAAGAATCCAAGCCGCTAGGGTTCGGTGATGTCGGCCAACCACAACGTGTTTGGCGCAGCCACGGTGAAGTCACTCGCAACTATCGTCCTGCTGCATCCCACCGAAACCTGTTGCGCAGGCTGGCCACGGCAGTCGATCTCGTGGCCCCGGCTCAGGCCAGCGGCGGCCCGGGCGGGCCAGTGCGGCGGCTAATGGTCTGCAGTTCGGTATAGGCGTGCAGGCTGGCCGGGGAGAATTCGCGGCCCAACCCGCTCGCCTTCGCCCCACCGAACGGCGCGCGGGGGTCAAGGGAGGTGAAGGTGTGGCTGTTGATGAACACCGAGCCAGTGTCGAGCCGACGGCCGAGCAAGAAAGCGCGCTCTTCGTCCGAGGTCCAGATCGAGGCGGCTAGCCCATACTGCGACCGGTTCACAACTCTGATGACCTCGTCGAGTTCGTCATAGCGCAGCACCGGCACCACCGGGCCGAACTGCTCCTCTTCGACGATCGCCAGCCAGGGGTCGGCCTCGGTGATCACGCTGGGCATCATGAAGTGGCCATGCTCCCAGGCCGCCGTGTCCAGCCGCTGCCCGAGTGTGGTGACGGTCGCACCGCTCGCCCGTGCCTCTTCGACGATCTTCTCGACCATGCCTTTCTGCTCGGCGTTGTTGAGCGGACCCATGGTCGAGCGGGGATCGTCACCGGGTCCGACGACGATCTGGTCCACCGCCGCGTGGAACGCTTCGACGAAGCGGTCGTGGATGCGGGCCGGCACGTAGATCCGTTTGAGGCCGAAGCACACCTGGCCGGTGGTCCCGAAGGCGCCCTTTGCGATCTGCCGCATGGTTTCCGGCGAGAGGTCCACGTCGTCGAGGACGATCGCGGGGTCGTTTCCGCCAAGTTCCAGCGTCACCCGCTTGATGTCGTGTGCGGCCGCGGCCATGACCTTGCGGCCAGTGGTGATGCCACCGGTGAAACCGATCTTGCGGATCAGCGGATGGCCGACCAGCGCCTCGCCGACCGCGTCGCCGCCGGTGACCATGTTGAGAACACCAGGCGGGAAGTGCTGTTGGAGGGCGCGGATGACCTCGCTGAGGACCAGGGGGGAGTTCTCCGAAGGCTTCAGGACGACAGTGTTGCCGGCGGCGAGCGCCGGAGCGATCTTCATGAACGACAAGACCACCGGGAAGTTCCAAGGCGTGACGGCGGCCACCGGCCCGATCGGGCGGCGCCGGATGAGCGTCGTGCCGCCGGTGTCCCGGATCTCTTGGTCCGCCAGCGTCTCGGCAGCGATGCCGGCGGTGTAGCCACAGATTCCCGAAGCAAACTCAAGGTCGATGTGCGACTCTTCGAGGATCTTTCCGTTTTCCCGGCTCAGGAGGGCTGCGCTTTCCTCCATCATGTTGTGGATCACGCCCGCGGCTGCAATCAGCGCGCCCTGACGTTCCTCCAGCGGCCGCGACGACCACTCCGGGAATGCCGTTGCCGCGGCCTCCACCGCCGCGTTGACTTGACTGGAGGTGGCGTCTGGGACCGACCCGAGCACCACTCGGGTGTCCGCCGGACTGACGACTTCGATCGTCCGCTCCGATGTCTCCTCGCGTCCGTCGATGATGAGTTTGGCGTTGATCACGCAGTCCTACCTTTCTCGGGGGTTTAGTGGCCGACGACCATGGGTTTCGAATCGTCCAGGAACGTCGGTATGCCTGTCGTGGGGTGGCCAAGTTGGATGGTGGCGGGAGGCTGGCCGCGTGGCGCCCCGCGACCACTCGCCCGTCAATTGTGAAATGTGATCGGATCGCTGTGCGAGGACGTGTCGGCGTGGTCGTCTGCTCGGCTGACGGCATTTAGGACGACGCCGAATGTGGTTGGAGGTCAACAGCGATGGGTCGGTGTCGTCGCCGCCGCACTTTGTCGCCACCGTGCGCAGCCAGGACCACGAATCCTCGAACAAGTTCGAGCGCATTTCGTTCGACCGCGGCGGCGCGTTCGTCAAATCACACTCCTTGCATGCTCCAAAAGTGACAGTGAGCCATTCTGGCTAGCAGATGTGCCCTCCGCTATAAGGAACAGTAAATCGGTCCCTTGTCGTGGTCAAGCAATCTCGGTGAAACCAAATGCGCGCATTAGCGGAATGTCGAAGCGATGATCGTTCTCACGGCGAAGAAGGAGCATGAGATGGGCTTGTCGTGGGCATCGCCCACCGCTGTAACCGGTCGACGCCGCGGAGCGCCAGCAATTCGCAGGCGTTTCGGTGGTGATCAGGTCAGGATGTTGGGTGCGTCGATCCCAAGCTGGCGATGCCATCCGCCGCGGCGGCCTCACGCGACAGGTGGTAGCGCTCTGCCAACCCTATCCAGCGCTGGCCGTACCGTTGCGCGGACTCGACGACGGTCTCCGGTATGTGGACGAAGGGCGGGCGGGCCGCCCCGGCGCGCCCATAGCCCGCAGTGTCGATCGCTATCTTCCACCAGGCGGACTGCATAGCCTGGAACTCCTCCATGGTCAGGCCCAGTGTCCGAAAAGGGGCCTGCATCTGGTCGGCGATAGCGGCGGCTTCTGTCCAATCGCCGCGCTGGCATGCGTCGCGCAGGGACAGCGCGGGCCAAGGGCCCATGCAGACGTCGATACTCCAGGCGCCAGCAGCGCCGAACATCATCGCCGGGTACATCAACTGGTCCAAGACGAGGACCGACATCTTGTCCCCGACCGCCTTGATAGCGCCGATGACATTGAAAATGTCCATCGAGGTCTGCTTCAACGCGACAACGTTGCGAATCTGTGCCAACTCCCGAAAAGCGCCGGGTGGCAGCGTGATACGAAACGCGTGCGGATTCTGGTAGATCATGATCGCAAGCTCTGGTACCGCCTCGGCAAGATCCTTGTAGTACTGGACCGCGTTCTCCGGTGTCTGCGGCAGATACATGGGCGGTCCGCTCATGATCCCGTCTGCCCCGAGGTCGGCGATAAGCCGGGCGCGCCGGATCGAGTCGCGCGTGTTGAGCGTGCTGGCGCCGACGAACACGGGCACCCGTCCGTCCACCGTCTCCACCACCGTAGTGATGAGGGTCAGATATTCCTCGTCGTTGAGGGTATGCGACTCGCCGGCACTTCCTGTCGTGACGATGCCGTCCGCGCCGTCACGCACCAACCGGTCGACCAGGGACGACAGCGCGTCAGTGTCGATCGTGTTGACCGCGTTGACATCCGCTGCGTCCGGGGTCGAGCAGGCCGGTACGAACGCCCACAGCCCCCTCATATCGTTGGGAGAGAGCGCGGTAATCCGACTTGTCACGACAGTGTCCTATCCATGTTAAGGCGCCAAAAGGTGGATCCGTTGGACTTGCTTTTTCGCGGCGAAGGCTTCGCCACGGCTGACGATCTCGAGTGCTCTCGGGTTCTCGGCGCCTCCTCAGGACCCGTACTCGATGTCCAAACTGCTCTCGAGCTCTGAAAGCCGATCCTGGGCTTTTCCGACCGACATCATCTTCATCATGTTTCCGGTCGCCTTCATCTGGCCCGTCATGGCCGCGGTTTGGCCATTGAGTGCACCCCGGGAGAGTTCGATATTCGTTTCGTAAGTGATTTCGGCCTCCACGTCTGGCGTCCGTGGCGGGGCCCCGATGCCGACGGTGAGCGACCCGTCATCGAAATGCATGTAGTAGTTGTCACTCGACGGGCTCCCCGACACGGACACCCGCAGCACCACGTCATGTCCCGTCGCGGCAGTGCGGAACTTCTCGTCGGAATTGGCTGCGGCGGTCACCGCGTCGGCCCATTCATCGGTCAGAAACTGAATCGCCATGCCGCCCTCATCTGTCGTTGTTGATTCGTTGGCGCAACTCATCCGGCGCGCTTATGGTGTCGCGGCCTCGAGTGCCCCCGGTGGCGTCTGGGCCACCATCTGATGGCCCCACACGCTCGGCGCCTCATACTGGGCGACCGTCCAGGTCTCGTCGTCGACGGTGGCCCCACCCCAGCCGTACTCGAGGTCGAATCCACTCGGAGTGCGCACGTAAAACGAGACCATCCGGTCGTTGACGTGGCGCCCGAGGGTCATGCTCAGCGGGATGTTGCGCGACATGCACAGGTCATAGGCAATGCCCACGTCATCGAAATCGGCTACCTCGACCATCACGTGGTGCAGTCCCCGGACGCCCGGCATCGGGGTCAGCGCGATGCTGTGGTGACGAGGGTTGCAGTGGTAGAACCACAGGTCGATGAAGGTGTAGATTTCATCGCTCTTCTTGAACCCGAGTACATCTCGCAGAAACCTGTCGGCCTGCGCGAGGTCAGGTGTCGCCAGCACGACATGACCCAGACCCTGTGATCCGGTGAGGAATCTCGACATCGGCCGGCCGGGGTGAAATGACTTGGGCACGATCCGCTGTCCGTAGAACAGTTCATGTCGTAGCCCCGAAGGATCCGAAAGCGCCAGGAAGCCTAGGACTCCGCGAGCGGCGCGGTCCTCATCGTTCCCGACTTCGAACGGGATCCCTCGCGCACGCAGGGCCTCGCCGGCAGCCTCGAGCGCGTCTTCGCTGCCCACATCCCAACCCGCATACAGCATGCGATTGCGGTCTCCCTGATGCACGGCGATACGGTGGTCGGCGTCGTCCATTCTCAACCGCACTGATCCGTCGTCGCGTTCGCTGGCTTGCATTCCGAGTACCTCGGGGCCGAATTCCAGCCATTCCTTCGCATCGGGTGACGCAACGCCCAGATAGCCCAGCGATTTGACAAACATGTGCTGCTCCTCCCTGCAAATCAGACGGCGGCGACGATCTCGGATGTTTCGTAGCGCTGCTGCAACGCGGCCCACCTCTTGCCGGCCTCGCGAGCTCCGTCCAGATAGGATTCCGGCACTTCGGTGTAGGGCGGCCGGGTGGGCCCGGTGCGCATGAAGCCCGCCGCCCGGAACTGGGCGTTGTCTATCTGGATGCTGTATTTGAGGAATTCTGAGAAGTTGCCGCCCGGGTAAAGCGTCTCGAGAGCCGCTTCGAATTCGTCGGTCAGGGCCTGGCACTCGTCCCAGCGCCGGGCCCTAATCAGGTCTCGTAGGTGCGTCACGGGTGCTGGGCCGCAGGCCACGTTGCCCGACCAGCAGGCAGTGACCTCCTCCGGGAACAGCCGGGCGAAGTAGTACCAATCGGTCTCGAGTGGCAGCAGCCGTATGCGACCGCCCACCGCGCGGAGGTCGGACATGAAGGCGGCGCCGCTGAGCAGCCCGAGATGCTTGGCGGCGACGAGCTGCGGTATTGCGCTGAGCGCCTCGTAGGCGGCCGACCCGATTTTCCCCTTGAAGGCACCCGGGTTGTCATAGGCCACCAGTGCCAAGTGCGGCACTGCCTCGGCCACGTCGCGGTAGAAGCGCACAATGCCAGCGTCATCGAGAGGGAGCCACATCGGACGCCCCACGAACAGGCCGTCGGCGCCGAGCTCGCCGAGTCGGTGACCCCTGGCGATCGTGTCGCGGGTGTTCAGCGTCGTTGCTCCGGCGAAAACGGGGATCCGCCCTGCGACGGCCTCGACGACAGTGGCGACGAAGGCTTGCAGCTCATCCCACGTGAGCGAGGCGCATTCGCCGAATGTGCCAGTGGTCATAAGCACATCGACGCCGCCACGGACCATCGCATCGGCGAGTTTCGCCGCCTCATCGAGGTCTACGGAGTTTGCAGTGTCGACGCGGTCCGCCGTTGGGGTGGACGGCGTGGGGATGATGCCGACGACCCCCGTTACGTCATCGACGGTCAATTTTGTAGTCGTCACGTTTACGCCCTTTCTTGCTTGGCGTCAGCGAGCGCGGAGGTTCGCGGGGATCGGAGGAACTGGTTGCGTACCGACAGAGAGTTCGGGCACTTCGTAGTACAGATCCAGGGCTTTCAAAGTAGGGGCGTCGTTTACCGAGAACAGGACCGCGTCCTGGGCCGAACGGTTGATGAAGTGGTGGGTGCTCCAGTTGGGCACTACGAAGCTGTCGTGCGGCCCCCAGTCGAGGTCTACCCCGTCGACGACCGTCGTCCCTTCTCCGCGCACAACGAAGTACACAGCGCTCGACGTGTGGCGATGGGCTTCGGTCCGCTGGCCCGGCCGCAGCAGCTGCACCCAGCAATCGAGTGTCGGCATCGTCGATCCGCCGGTGACCGGGTTCGCATACCGCAAGACCACGCCGTCGTAAGGACTGCCCGCAAGGCCCGCCATGCGCTGGAGCTGCCGCTCAACGTCACGCCAGGGGTAGCGAAATGGGAAGTTTGCCGTCTTGACCTGCTCCCACGCCGGCCGCAGCAGCCCACCGCGATCGGCGAGGTGCTCCCCCGGGTTCTCGCGCTGAGGCTGCCGCTTCTCCCCAAAAGACTCGTAGAAGGGCACGTTCAACCCGAGCACCAGCCCGATATCCAGGACGTCGAGCCACACGACGTTGTCAGAGGTCGCGTTCTCGTGATCGTGCCATGCCCAGCGGGGAGTCAGGACCAGGTCGTAGTCGTCCATTTGACACGGCTCGCCGTCCACCACCGTGACCAGACCCGGGCCGCCGTGAATGGCGAACCGCAATGCCGCCATGGTGTGGCGGTGCGCGTAGGCGATCTCGCCCGGTTTGAGCATCTGCATGCCCATGTTCATTGTTTGAGTCGTTCCCCGGGCAGCCGGGTTGATGAAGGAGAGATTGCGTCGCGCAGTCAAACTCTCGGGCATCACTTCACACGACTTCAAGAGCTTCGCGTGGACATCCTGCCACCGCCACAGGAATGGGACACCAGCGGGTTTGGGGCCGCCGACGACGCTTTCGAGCACCTCGTCATAGACCCATTGCCCCCGAAGATTGACCGCCTCGAGCTCGACGTCGAACTCTTGAAGCGTTGAGATCTCGGCGGTCGACATGGGCTACCCCTTCTCTGTTATCCAGAACGGCACTCTGTCAAAAAGAGACTAACCGCAACGGATGGATCTCGTCAATAGCGCTGTACCGGGCGCAGTGGACCCGCGGTAGCCGCCCCCATCCAACAAAGCAGCTAAGTCATCCGTTCGGCGGAGATTTCGGCATCTCGGAAGCCCAGGCACGCACCGTCGCTTGGCGTCCAGACCCTTTTTCCAAATGAGGCTCGTCATCGTGGCGGGGTGCCCACGATATTCGTTGAGTTCGTCAAGGCCTCGAGCTTTGTCTGCAAGCTCTCGAGATTGCTCCCGGCCCGCAGTGCGCGCCTGCACTCGATCAGTGCGCGTGGCCAGTTGACGATCGCCGCGCCACTCAACTGTTGGTCGCCTTCGGTGTAGAGCGCTGCAAAGCGGTTGTCGTTCAGCGGGTCTCCGACAATGACATGGTCTCCGAGACCAGTGGTCCGGCCGGCGACCTGGATCTTCCAGTCGTACTGGTCGCTCCATACGTACTCGACCGGCTCGTAGGAGCGCAGATCTCGGGGATGCGTGATGTTGTGCGCGACGCAGGCGGCCTGGTCGACCGCGTTGGTCCAGTGTTCTGTGCGCACCGCCCCGCCCCGGCCCCGGTGAAACCAACGCGACACGTCGCCGACTGCGTAGACGTTTTCAGCGGTGACGGAACGACAGTATTCGTCGCAGACTAGGCCGTCATCGATGACGAGTCCCGACGACGTCAGCCAGCCGTCATTGGGGACCGCCCCGATTCCGACCACCACCGTGGCGGCTTCCAGAACCGTGCCGTCGGTCAGGCGCACACGAAGATCTCCGGACTCGCCGTCGACCGCTTCGACGCCCGCGCCGAACCGCGTGCGCACGCCGTGGCGTCGGTGCAGATCCACGAACCGTCCACCGATTTCGGTGTTTAGCACCCGGCTCATCGGCACCGGCAGCGGGTCGACAACCGTGACTTCCAGGCCCAGCGACCGCGCGGTCGACGTGACCTCGGCCCCGATGAATCCGCCCCCGATGACGACGAGATGGCCACCGGCGAGGAGATCGGCTCGTAACCGCAGACAGTCCTCTAGGGTTCGAAGCACATGGATGCCCGGTCCCTGACCCCATGGGGACGGCCGCGCGCTGGCGCCGGTAGCCACCACAAGCTTGTCGAAATGCACCGGCTCGTGGTCGGCGAGTTCCACCTGCCCGGCTGCCAAGTCCACTCGGATCGCACGGTGGCCGAGCCGAAGTTTAATGTGGTCGCGATCGGCATCTTCCTCGGTGAGTAGCGTCACGGCCGCAGCGTCGCTGGCGCCAGCGAGCAACGCCTTGGACAAGGGTGGCTTGTCGTAGGGCAGTACTGTTTCTTCGCCTAGCAGCACGATGTCGCCGTCGTATCCTTCCGAACGCAGCGATTGGGCCGTGCGGACTCCGCCAACAGAGCTGCCGACGATGAGAACCCGTGGGGTCATTCGTCAGCGATTTGCAGGGCGGCGACAGGACAGCTGCGTGCCGCCTCCTCGACCCGAATCCTGTCCTCCGAAGGGACCACCGTCTTTCGCGCCACGACGAGTCCTCGATCGTCGATGTCGAAGTAGTCCTCGGCAGCGATGACACAGTTCGCGTATCCCTGGCATGCCGTCCGGTCGGCCTTGATGACTCCGCCCATCTGTTCCTCTTCTCTTGTGTTCGCAGTGATTAGGCGCTGGTCGGCCGGGTGGCCCCGAGGCCGAAACCGCCGTCGGGATGGATTGTCTCGCCGGTGATTCCGCGGGAGCGCTGCGAAGCGAGGAAGACGTAGCTCCAGGCGTGGTCGTCACCGGATAGAGCCACGCCCAGCGGTGTGCGCGCGGCGAGATCGCGGGCCCGGTTCGGAGCCGCGTCCAGACGGCGGCTGCCGAGGTCGAGGCTGTCGAGTCCGCGGAGGTCGGTGTTCAACGTGCCACCGGGCGCCACGCCGTTGACCCGGATCCTCGGTGCGAGTTCGTGAGCCAGTGCGGTGAGCAGGCCGCGCACCGCGAACTTCGAGGACACGTACAGCATGCCGCCCCGTCCCGGATAGTACGACGACGTCGACTCGGTGAGCACGATCGAGGCACCGTCCTCGGCCATGAGGGCCGGCACTGCGGCCTTGACCGAGTGAATATGGCTTAGGACGTTGATACGGAACATCTCGTCGAACGCTTCGTCGATCCGTTCGACGGGGATGTCCCGAACGCCGCGGTAGAAATCGAAGATCCCAACGCAGTTGACAAGGGTGTCGAGCCCGCCGAAAACGTCGACGGCGACCCGCACGGCTTCGTCGTTGGCAGCACGGGTGGTCGCGTCGCCCTCAATCACCGGACTGTCGGGAAGCTGCTGGCGCAGCGCCGCGCATTTGTCGCTGTCGTGGTCGAGCGCGGCCACTTGGGCACCCTCGGCCAGAAACGCGTCGACGGTGGCCCGTCCGATACCCGAACCTGCACCGACGATCAACGCGCGTTTGCCCGCCAGCCAGCCCGTCATGCATCGTCCCCCAGGATCAACGGCGCGTTTGCGTTTCCCACCATCGCCGCCAAGGTGGCAGGATTCTGCCAAGTCAGCGCCTCAGCCTCGAGGGCATCAAGCGACACCCACCGCCCCGATTTCGGTGACTGAATCAACAGCCGTGCGCCATTGCGGGTGTCAACCCGACGCACGACGACCTCGGCGAATTCGTTGGCGATGCTGAGTGCGTGACCGGTCGCCCCGGGAATCCGGTCAGGCGGTAGGGCGTGCGCACCCTCGCCGGATCGGTTCGGGGTCATAAAAACACCGCCAGGTTCTGCATCCGCAGCACTGATTCATCGACGAAGATCGTCCGGCGGGCGAGTTTGAAGGCGTCCCCGTCGCGGCGTAGGAGATCTTCTCGCCCGCAGGAGACAAGCGTGGATTCGTTGACGTCGCCGCGACTGCGGAACAGCAGCTCAGCGCTGTCGACGATCAGGTGGTTGGGATCGTCGGCGAGAAACGTGCGCACATTGGTGATGAAGTGACGCAGCCGCGACGGGGGATCCTCAGTCCAGGCATGCTCGGTCGCGAACCGGGCTACCCGGCGACTCAGGGAGTATTTGTTCTCGTCAAAATGCGCCATTCCCGGTGAGGTGTCGAATCCGGCCCCCGCCGCGGTGGTGACCCGCACCGGCATCAGGTAATGAACGTCCTCGGTCAGCAGATCCAGCCAGGCCTCGTAATCTTGGGCGTCGAGAAGGTAAGCCTCGTTAACGAGGAACCTGTGCGCCTCAAGGTGACGAGCATCGTCGAACCATAGGGCATCCCCGATCCGTTGATCGCGTGCAGCTTGCGCACCAAGCACCGATGGCGGAATGCGCCGACCAGCGCCGTCGCGGCCGTCGACGCTCACAGTGTCACCGACGTCGGATCGGGCTCGGAGGCGCTACCGGCGCAGCGTTGGCCGTTGGTCTGCGCTATCGGCTCAATCCCGTGCGGGTTGTCGGTGAGCACCGTAGCGGGGTCGACGTGCAGCGGCGGCCTTTCCAGATAGTCGGCCCACAATCTCAGCAATTGCCGCTGGTTGTTTTCGTTGTAGCCGAGCTGGGCGTACCCCGGCCCGTGGAACTGAGCACTGGTGAGTTTGTCGACCACCGGCGCGTCATCTGCGAGTAGTCCCATCCGACTGTTCAGCCGCAGCCGGCGAGCCATCGCCCCCCCGGCAGTGTTGGTCATCGAAACCCAGTTCTCAACATCGTCTTGTTCGAACATCCCCGTGGACCCGAAACACATCAGATAGGCCTTGTAGGAGTTCGCCTTGAACTCTGCCGGCGCATCAGAATCCACTGCAAACCACGACAGCACCTCGGTCTCCTTCTCACTGATCGGCTGCCACAGCCGAAGAGAAATGAAGGGCAAGACGTCATCGCCGTCCTCGACCTTGGGCCAGTTGTGCACGAAGCTGAGGTTCGGAAAACACGTCGCCGCCGAGATCATGAAGCCGTCGGCACCTACGACCTGTTGCTGCCGCGCAGTCCAGGTCGCTCGTGCGCGATCGATCATCTCAGGCGGGTAACCGACGTAGTCCATCCGGTCCTCGAAGCTTCCTTCGGGCAGCTTGTAGGTGGTGCCCCCGCCTTTATCCGCCCAGTATGTGGCGCCGTCTTTTCGCTTGTGGGCCTTGGGCTCCCGGAACAGACCGATCTCCACGACCGACGTGTGCGTCTGGGGGGTGTGATACATGTCCCCGGCAAAATTCTCCGCGGCAATCTTCCAGTTCGCCTTCACTCGCCAGCGCTGCGGGCCCCGCACCTCGAGGCCGTTGGGGCCCTGCTTGGTATAGAAATCGAGATAGAACTTGAAATCACCCAGATACTCCTCGAGCGACTCCGCATCCGGGTCCATGGACAGGAAGATCAGCCCGTTATAGCTGGACACGCTCGGCGCCGGCAGCAGAGTTTGGCCCGACTTGTTGAACCCTGCGTCGCCCCCGTATGCCTCCTGGTGAAATGGCAGCCCCAGGATCCGGCCGTCGTTCCGGTAAGTCCAACCGTGATACGGGCACCTGAAGTTGGACGCGTTGCCCATCTCCGCCCGACAGATCTGCATTCCCCGATGCAGGCACATATTGAACATCACGCGGACCTCGCCCACCGAATCACGAGCAACGATGAACGAATCCTGCAGTACTCGCCGAACGACGTAATCCCCCGACCGCGGAATCTCGGACTCGTGTGCCACGAACAACCACGCGCGGCTGAATAGCCGCTGCTTCTCGAGCGCAAAGATCTCGCTGTCGTTGTACACGTGCGCAGGAATCATGCCCCGGCGCACATCCGCCAAGACCTCACTGAGATCCATTATCGCCTGCTCCCGTCGTTCGGCGAGGAGACCCGACCCACCCGACCCACGGGCCTTCACTGATAGGTGGAAGTCAACTCTGTACAGCAGAGATTATGGGTTTTTTCCGCAGTTCAGTCAACTCTTACCGGCCGCGTCGGCGCAGGCGCGGTTTCTCCACCGGCCGGACCGCCACGAGCGCGAAGGACGCCGACGACGGGTGAGGTGTGCTATGGAAAGTACTCGTGGCCCGTGAAATACGCAGCAAGTTCGACGTGGAGTTCACGAGCGCGGTTCGCATGATCGAGACCGTTAAGCCGATGACCCAACCGCCCGCGAGCCCGCTATCAAGGGGAGGCGTCCTGGGTGGCCAGGTAGCCTTCGCCGAATGCGAATGCACCCGAGGCTGAGCGGAACGATCCGGGCGGCGCTGACGATACTTGACTCCAGGTACCCGGGCTTCCGATCGCGCAAGAGTCACCAATTGCGCGGCAGGCCTCACTCGTTCCTCAGGGGAGGTACCCTTTCTGTCATGCAGAGACCGGCGCAAACGCGACAAATGGATCAACTCGGTACCGCTAAACCGCCTCAGTATCCGATCGAGTCTGTCGACAACGCTCTTCGCCTACTTCTACTCCTGGGTGAACGATCAGAGGTCCGTCTTACCGAGGCAAGCGTCTATCTAGACGTGGCATCGTCGACTGCGCATCGGCTGTTATCGATGCTTCAGTATCGCGGTTTCGTCCGCCAGGATCCGATCAGCAAGGCTTATCTGCCCGGACCGGCCTTGACCGGGGTGGCGTTCGCTGTTTTCGCCAGAATGGATATACCGCGCATCGCAGCTCCGATTCTGCGCCAGCTCAGCGATGCGCTGCAGGAAACAGTGCATATCGGGATGCTGGATGGCACGTCGGTCCGCTTCATCGCGGCGCTCGAGAGCCCGTCCGCCGTGCGGGTGGTATCGCGCCTGGGTAGGACCATGCCTGCACACTGCACGTCGACCGGTAAGGCCATGCTTGCCAACTTCTCCGACGAAGAGCTTCACAAACTGTACCCTGACCCAAATTTGGAACAACTCACCCAGAATTCAGTGAGCACCCTCACCCAGTTGTGCGCCGAGTTGGTACAGGTCAGAAAGAGCGGTTTCGCGACCAGTAGGGAGGAAAGCGAAGAAGGTGTCGCATCCGTTGCTGTCGCCATACCTGCAAGAGGTCCCGACGTGAGGCTGGCACTAAATGCATCAGCGCCGAGCTATCGGTTACGGCCATCACATGTCCGCAAAGTAGCTGGCATCATCGGCGAAGCTGCCGCAGAGCTTGCTACTAAGCTGATCTAACTACATTGGCAAAGGAGATGTTCTGTGCCGAGTACCCCCGACCTGCCGGCGTTCGTTTCGACGATCGATGACTACCTGCGCTTAGAACAGCGCCACTCGCCGGCCGAGCAAATGTTCGCAACCGTCCTCACAGACGACTTCGAAATCGGCTTTCGCGGCGGCCACCAATGGAAGGGACTCAATGGTCTGCGGTTGTATCTCACGCAGCGGGACGGGATTTTCGACGAACGCCTCGAACTGCGTCAAGTACTTTCCTACGTTCCGGTGCAGGAGGATGTCATCGAGCTGACGACACGACTCGAGTTCTTCTTCCGTCGCTGGAGAGCTCCTTCGCCGGTCAGCGAAGAATTCACCGGTGCGGCCTTTCACACGTGGCTGATCCGCATTGTCGACCATGAGACCCGCGTGGCCCGGGTGGTTATCGATGGATTTGCAAATCTCAACGACAACGCCAGGGCGGCGTTTGCTATCCCAGATGAAGGGTTCGACGAATAACACATGTGACCGCATCGTGATCACTTTGCGCTTTACTCGCACAACCCGTGGGCCGACAACACGGGTGCAGATCAGGCCGCCTGCTTCGCCGGGAGACGCCGCGGCCACGAAAGTTGCAGGGCGGCTGGACATTAGCGCCGTGGATGGGTTGACCGGCCGCCGTGTGTTTGACCGCCGTCGTCAAGCGCCCTTCGAAGCGATTCCCTTGACAATTTCTCCACTGCTTACGTGTCGGCGACGCCGAAAGCCTCGGCGAAGCTAACGTTGCCCCTGGTTTCCCTCTGGGTTGCGTCCACGGCAGCCAGGAGGCGGGAGTTCTCGATGACTATCATCTCGACGTCCTGTTGGTCATCTGCATAGTGGCGATGCCATACCCACGGCGGCGTATACACGAAGTCGCCTGCGCTCCACGTTACGCGTTGATCGCCAATCTCCGACCAGCCCGAGCCATGTCGCACGAAGTGAACTGACTCGTGTACGTGTCGATGAAGGTCACTGCCCGCACCGGCGGGGATCTTCTGCAGGAAGAACTCAATGGAGCGGGCGGGTATCCGCAGAAGCAATCCAATTTCTGATGGGCTTCCGGTCTGGATCCAGTGTGCCTCGGTGGAGTTCACGACGAGGTGCTCCTCGGTCACGTGCTGGGTGTCGCGATCCCCTGCGCGCGCCATACTTTCGGCGAAATCGGCTAGCTCGTCACGGGATAGGGTCATCGATCCACTCCTCTGGGAATTTCGTCGCTGAGCGAGCATGGAGTCACTTTTCGGCGACCCAAGCGCCAGGGTCACGACAGAGCTATGTGCAAGCGCTTCTCGAGCGCGGCGATACTGATGGCGAAGGTCTCGAGTACGCGCACGCGTCCGTCTCCGGCGTTGTCGATGTCGAAGATCGCGTACTCGGTATACAGCCGGCTGACGCACCGAAGCCCGGTCAGCGGGTAACTGCACTCCGGAACCAACTTCGCGGTCCCGTCCTTGCCGAACAGCGTCATCATCACGAATACGCGCTTCGCTCCGATGGCGAGATCCATCGCACCCCCGACCGCGGGAATGGCGTCCGGTGCTCCGGTGTGCCAGTTGGCGAGGTCTCCACGCTCGCTGACCTGAAACGCCCCGAGCACACACACGTCGAGATGGCCGCCGCGCATCATGGCGAAGGAGTCGGCGTGGTGGAAGTAGGACGCCCCAGGGGTTTCGGTGACCGGAACCTTGCCTGCATTGGTGAGATCCGGGTCAATGGCGTCTCCTGTCGCGGCGCCTCCCATGCCGAGCATGCCGTTCTCGGTGTGCAGCACCACCTCGGCGGCGGGGTCGAGGTAGTCGGCGACCATCGTGGGCTGGCCGATGCCGAGATTGACGTACGACCCAGGTGCGATGTCGCGGGCGATCAACGCGGCGATCTCCCGGCGGTCCAACGGGCCACGGTCGAGATGCTCGACACGACGCCGTGTCCTTGCATCGAGCGTTCCCGTCACGAGGCGGCCTCGGTGCGGGCGGCGGGAATCGAGGACAGGTCGAGGATGCGGTCGACGAAGATACCCGGCGTCACGACCGTCTCGGGGTCGATGCCTCCGGTCTCGACGACGCGGGAGACCTCAACGACGGTCAGCGTGGCGGCGGTCGCCATCACCGGACCGAAGTTGCGAGCAGTCTTGCGGTACAACAGGTTTCCGGCCCGGTCGGCCAGGTGTGCTGCGATGAGTGCGACGTCGCCGCGGATCGGATACTCCAGCACGTAGTCGCGGCCGTCGATCGTGCGGATCTCCTTGCCCGAGGCGAGCGGGGTGCCGACACCGGTCGGGCAGAAGAACGCGCCAATGCCCGCGCCTGCCGCTCTGATCCGCTCGGCCAGGTTGCCCTGCGGGACCACTTCGAGGTCGACCATGCCGTCCCGGTAGAGCCTGTCGAACACGTACGAATCGGCCTGTCGGGGGAAGGAACAAATGACCTTCGCGACCCGACCGGCAGCCAGCAGCGCGGCCAGACCGGTGTCGCCGTTGCCCGCGTTGTTGCTGACGATGGTGAGCTCGGCGGCGCCCTGTTCGATGATCGCATCGATGAGTGTGGTGGGCATGCCCGCCATGCCGAATCCGCCGACGAGAATTGTTGCGCCGTCAGCGATTCCGGCGACGGCTTCGTGGGCGGCGGCGCAGACGGCGGTGCGGCTCATGACGACGCCCGCTCGTCCTCGTCGAATTCCGGCAATACCTCGGCGGCGATGCGAAACGCGGAGTTGGCGTCGGGGACGCCACAGTAGATGGCAGTCTGCATCAGCAGCTCCTTGATCTCGTCGTTGCTCAAACCGTTCCGGCGGGCCGCTCGCAGGTGCATCGCCAGTTCCTCGCGGTGCCCGCGCGCGACCAGCGCCGTCAGGGTGATCATCGAGCGGCTGCGAAGGTCTAGACCTGGGCGTGTCCAGATGGTTCCCCAGGCGTACTGGGTGATCAGGTGCTGGAAATCGGCGGTCATGTCGGTGGTACCGGCGATTGCCCGGTCGACGTGCCCGTCGCCGAGCACCTGGCGCCGTATCGCCATTCCCGCGCGACACACGTCCTCGACGGTCCTAGTCGCAGGCTGCGGAATACCCACCTGCTCTGCGATGAGGCCGGCGACCCGGTCCGGGGCTTCGGCGGGTGCCAGGTGCCCGACACCGTCGAGCACTACGAGGTCACCGTCCTGGACACCGGAGGCGATGCGCCGCAATGACTCCGGCGGCGTGGGCACGTCGGCGCTGCCTGCCACGGCCAGGACGGGAGTGACGATCTCGCGCAATCGGTCGGAAATGTCGAATGCCGCGAGAGCCTCGCACACCTGCGCATAGGACTCCGGATCGGTGTGACTGAGGGCGTCCAGCAGCGCCGCGCCGACACCTGGTTGCCGGTCGACGAAGCCCGGCGCGAACCACCGCTGGGCCGCGCCCGAGAGCAGGGTTTCGACGCCCTCGGCGCGGACGGTGGCGGCGCGCTCGAGCCAGCCAGCTGGGGTGCCGATCGACGCACCGGTGCCCAGCAGGGTCGCCGAGTCCACCCGTTGCGGCGCGTCGAGCATCAGCTGCAGACCGACACAGCCACCGAGCGAATCACCGGCGTAGTGGAAGGTCTCGGCGCGCATGTCGTCGGCGAGTGCCAGCACGGCGGCCGCTAGTTCGGCGATCGTGAAGGGCTCGCCAGGACCGCCTCGACCGTGACCGGGTAGGTCCCACCCGACGACGCGGGCGTGCGCACTCAGCCATCCAGCCGCAGCGCTCCACAGCGTGGCTGCCGAAGTACCCAGTGAAGGCCCCAGCACGAGGACAGGCGCACCGTCGGGACCGCCGAAGTCGATTGTGGCCAAGGCCGGAATGGTCATGACGCAGACTTGATGAAGCGGCGGGCCCGACTCAAGGTCGAATCGATCAGCCGATCGGCGGCACCGGTGTAGTCGGGCCGTGCTGGGCTACCGGTCAACTCGGTCATTGCACGTTGTTCGGTGAGCAGCCCGCCCGCGTCGGCCAGGTTCGCGGCCGCCCGCGCCGTGTCCACCTGCAACCCGAAGAGCAGTTCGGAGGCCTGGACGGCCGCCACGACGGTGCGGCGGGCGAGCGTGCGCAGTGTGGCCCATTCGGCGTGCCACGCGCCGTCGGAGCGCTCGTCGACACTCGCTCCTGCGGCCAAGTGCAGGGTGGCGCCCAAGGTGCCCGCGGTGAGCGCGGTGCGCCGGATCAACACAGAGCGGACGGGATTGTTCTTGTGCGGCATCGTCGATGAGCCGCCACCAGTCCCCTCGACCAGCTCGCCGACCTCGGGCCGGCTACCGGTCGCGACATCGGCGGCGATGTGCCCCCAGGCGTCGCAGCAGCTCACCAACGCATCCCCGATACGGGTGATCGCCGAGCGGGTGGTGTGCCAGGGCGGAGCCGGCGCCAGCCGCAGAGCGCCGGCGAGCGCGTCGCTCAACGCGATGGCGCCGTCCACCGAACCGGTCAATTCGGTAGCCGCCGCCAGCGTTCCCACCGCGCCACCGACCTGCACCGGCAGCGAGGGCAGCAGCCCGGTCAGCGGTTCGGCGGCGTCCAGTATGCCGGTAAGCCAACGTGCCATCTTGACGCCGAAGGTGCTCGGTAGGGCGGCCTGGGTCAGGGTACGCGCGAGTGTTGGTGTGCTCCGGTGCCTCTCAGCGAGCTCGGACAGCGCCCGGACTTGGACGGTGAACTCGTCGCCGATGCGTATGAGGACATCACGGGCGCAGATGACGAGCGCTGTGTCGACGACGTCCTGACTGGTTAGCCCGCGGTGTAACCAACGCGCTGTCGCCGCCGTCGACCGCTCACGCAACAACGTGACCAGCGCGCTGACGGGGCTGCCGTCGGTGGCGGCGCGGCGGGCGATCGACTCGGTGTCGGCGTCGGCGATGAGGTCTGCCAAGCTGGCACGCGCCTCCTGCGGTGCGATACCGGCGTCGACGAGGATGTCCAGCCACGCCCGTTCCACGGCCACCATGGCCTCGAGGAATGCGGGGCCGCTCATCAGGGCGCCTGCGAGGTCGTCGCCCGGCCAGAAGAGGTCAGTCATCGCTGGTGTCCCGCGTAGCGCAGGAAGACCGTCTCGGGTTTGCCTGGCGCGTCCTGCAATTGGATGTCGAAGCGTAGTCCGGCGCCCTCGCGGGTGGCGATGAGAGTGTCGCGGCGCTCGGGCGGCAGGGACGCCAGCAGTGGATCGCCTGCCAGCTGGCCCCCCGGCACGTAGGCGCGTGTGAACAGCCGGTTGAGCAGCCCGCGGGCGAACACGGTGATCAGAAAGAACGGTGCCGCACCGGGATCGCAGGGACCTGGGATGACGGTGGAAAAGTTGTACCGTCCGCCAGCGTCGGTGCCGGCGCGGCCCCACCCCGTGAAGGTCCAGCCGTCCCGGTGTAGCGAGCCGGTGGACGTGGGGATGGTGCCGTCGGCGTTGGCCTGCCAGATCTCAAGCAGGGCGTCGGGAACAGGCTGGCCGTCACCATCGAGGACCAAGCCGGAAAGCTGGACGGCACCCGGTGAGCCGGCCGGAACCAGCTGTTCGCACCGGTCGAACGGGAGTGCGTAACCGAAAAAGGGTCCGACGGTCTGCCCCGGGGTGGCGGTGAGCAGGGTATTCATCGGTGTTCGCTTCCGCGGTGGGGATCCTCGGTCGGAGTGCGCGTCGCGCCGGTGAGGATGATGTCCCACCGGTATCCGGTGGCCCATTCGTGGGTGGTGACGTCGTGGTCGTAGTTGGCAATCAGTCGGTCTCGGGCCTTTCGGTCGGTGATCGACTGATAGATCGGGTCCAGCGCGAACAACGGGTCGCCGGGGAAGTACATCTGGGTGATCAGCCGTTGCGTGAATTCCGTTCCGAACACCGAGAAGTGGATGTGGGCTGGGCGCCAAGCGTTGCGGTGGTTCCTCCACGGATACGGCCCTGGCTTGATCGTGGTGAAGCGGTAGCTTCCGTCGTCATCGGTCAGCCGGCGGCCGACGCCGGTGAAGTTGGGGTCGATCGCGGACGGGTGCTGATCACGCTTGTGGATGTAGCGACCGCCGGCGTTGGCCTGCCAGATCTCGACGAGTTGACGTCGCACCGGCCGTCCGTCGCCGTCGACCACCCGGCCGGTCACCACTATCCGTTCGCCGATGGGTTCGCCTGAGTGCTGGATGGTGAGGTCCGATTCAAGCGGATGCACGTCGCGTTCGGAAAAGCAGGGCGTCCACAGCTCGACGCCCTCCGGGTCAGCGTGGTGTAGGTCCTTCGTGGGATGACGCAGCAGGCTGCTGCGGTAGGGCGGGTAGCCGAGCCGCGGCTGCGTCTCCTCGATGCCAGCGCGCTGGTACTCGGACTCGATCGCCTCGATCTCCGCGCTGATCGCCTGCTGCCTCGGCAACCCGCCGTCGGGATCGCGGTCGATCACTGCTGTCATAGCCTTGACGCTATTGGCTCCTCGGCGACTGACCTACGCTAGATTACCACTGAGCGGAAAGGATCCGTGAGTGGCGGGAAATACCTCAACGCCCGGCACCAGCGTCGCTTCCCGTTTGCTGCGCATGGTCGCCGCCTTCGATGAGCGGCACCGGACACTGACGCTGTCCGAACTGGCGGGTAGGGCCAGCCTGCCGATGGCCACGGCCCACCGGCTGGCTGCCGAACTGGTTGCGGGCGGGGCGTTGCAGCGCCGCACGGACGGTCGTTTCGAGGTCGGCCGACTGATGTGGAGCGCTGGGCTGCTCGCCCCGGTCGGAGGCGGATTACGGCAGGTCGCAGAGCCGTTCTTGCACGATGTCTACGCGGCAACGCTCGCCACCGTGCACCTCGCGGTACGCGACGGCAACGAAGTGTTGTACCTCGAGCGGATGATGGGTAGGGCATCCGTGCCGATCGTTAGCACCGTCGGCAGCAGGTTGCCGATGCACTGCACCGGCGTCGGCAAGGTGCTGTTGGCGCACGCGCCACGCGAAGTCCAGGATCAGGTGTTTGCCAATCTGACTCCGATTACTCCCTACACAATCACCCAGCCTGCGGTGCTGTCCCGACAGTTGGAGGGGGTGCGGCGCGAGGGGTTGGCTACCACCGTGGAAGAGATGTCGCTAGGCGCCTGTTCACTGGCCGTGCCGATCGTCCGGCAGTCCGACGACGCTGTGGTGGCCGCGATCGCCGTCGTAGTTCCGTCCTTGAAGCGAGGTCGCCAGCGACTGCTCGGCGCCCTGCAGGTGGCTGCCCGCGGCATCGTCCGGCTGCTGTGACCCACGGGCCGCCGCAGCAGCGATCGCTGTGCTGTCGGGCGGCTTCTGACAAAACGCGACACCGTCGCTAGCCGTCGAAAAAGTGGTGACTGCCATGACATCTGGCGCGAATCGGAGTCCGCGCCGCGGTGGAGGGATAGACGCGACCGATCCCCCAGTTGAAGCTGGGAAAGCATCAGCAAAGGGTCCGCCGTTCAACGATCAGCGGCGGAATCCATCCTGCCCACCTCGCACTCTCACCTCGCGAATCGTCACTTAAGGAGCCCGAAGAGTATGACCATCACGACACAGGTCGGACCGGATTTCAGGGCATGGGCCACCGAGTATCTCCGGAACTTCTACATGTGTCCCGTCACGCCACTCACCGCGGATTTCGAGCTCGACGAAGAAGGTCTGCGGCGCAACATCGACGCGTTTGTGGAGATGGGCTGTACTGGACTTGTCGTAGGCGGGTTCTTCGCTGAGGGCTGGAACATGACACTGGCCGAATGGCGGCGTTACCACGAGGTAGTCGCGGATTCGGCCGCGGGCCGCCTTCCCCTGTTTACGATCATCCTGGAGTCGTCGGCATACCAGGCAATCGAAAAGATGCGCTTCGTGGAGTCGCTCGGCTTCACCGGTGCCGAGATCATGAACCCGTCGGTGCAGCTCAAGACCGACGACGACGTCGTTTCGTACTTCGACTTCGTGGCCCCCGCCACCGGGCTGGCACTGGTGCTCTACCGCACGCCGGTCTCTGGTTTCGTATACAGCCATGACGCCGTCAACCGGATCGCCGAGCACCCGAACGTCGTCGGCATCAAGAACGGCACGCTGAGCTGGACCGACAGCATCGCGTTGCGGCGCAAATTCGGAGACCGGCTAGTGATCAGCGAGCCGAACGAGCGCTATTGGGCGCACGACGCTGCTCTGTTCGGCGGACGCGTCCTCTACGGCGAGCTCTCCCTCATCCTTTACGGGAAGTGGCGACCGGACCTGCACCGTTACACCGACCTGGCGTTGGAAGGTGATCTGGCAGCGGCACTGCCCGTGTCGGCAAAGCTGGACGGGATCCGCGAGGCCTACGACGAGGTGCTGATCCGCCGCATCGCGGCCACCGGCTCGTATGTCGCGGCCATGCCCTATCTAAAGGCGTGGTTCGAGCTGCTGGGGCTGTGTGCAGGTCCGGTGCGGCCGCCCGTCAAAGCCCGGCTGTCGGCTCCGGAACGGGAATTGCTGCAACAGCAGCTTGTGGCCGCAGGGGCCATTTGATGCGCGTCGTGATCCTCGGCGCCGGCGGCCTCGGTACGGTCCTGGGCGGTTATTTGGCCAACGCAGGGGTAGACGTAACCCTCGTCGGCAGGCGAGCGCACGCGGAAGCCATCGCGCGCAACGGCCTGCATATCACAGGCCGTCGGGGCGAGCTGCTGATCAGGGATAACGTGCAGGCGGTGGACGAGGCAGGCAAGGTTACGGGACCCGTCGATTACCTCGTCCTGGCGGTGAAGGGCAAAGACACCGCGCAGGCGCTAGCGGATGCCGCTCCGTTGCGCGATGTCATAGGCACCGTCCTGTCGGTGCAGAACACCGTGGAGAAGGACGCGACGCTCGCGAAGTGGCTTGGTCGTGACCGGGTGATCGGAGCGTCCACTATCGAAGGCGGCACGTTGGTCGCGCCTGGCGTCGTGCGCAACCACCTTTCAGCCAAGGTAACCGCTTACTTCGGCGAACTGGACGGATCGTCCAGCGCGCGCGTCGACATGCTGACGGCTGCCTTCAACGCTGCGGGCCTTCCTGCGGCGGCCGTGGGCAACATCGAGCAGGTCGAATGGGAAAAGCTGGCCCAGATCGCGCTGGCCGCAGCGTGGTCGGTCACGGCGCTGGGCGCGATCCGCGGCGCCTCGGTCTTCGAGGGCATGGAGGTGCCTGAGGGAGCGACGTACTTCGTCGCGCTGGCGAAAGACCTTCTGGCGGTCTATCGGGCAAAGGGATACGAGCCGATGAACTTCTACGCGCCTCTGTCGCGGCTGAAGGAACTCGACGCGCTCCCGACGGCCGAGGCGATCGATTTCGTCATCGGGCAGGGCAAAGCAATGCGCACACAGGGAATGTCGGGCCACCCCTCGATGTATGAGGATGTTTTGCGGGGACGTAAGACTGAGGTCGACTTTATGCTGGCGCCGTACCTCGCCGCCGCTGAAGAACTGGCCATTGACGTGCCGACGCTGCGGGCGGCCTACCAGATCATCAAAACCATCGACCAATTCCTGGCCTAGATTCCCACACATCGCGGGCGAACTGCCCGTCCGCGCGTGGGTTCGGTGACGTCGTTGGAAGCAATCTTCAGCTTGCACGCAACGTATGTTGCGGAGTGACCCCGAACTTACGCCGATATGCCGTACCGAAGCGGCCAAGATGCCCAAAGCCCCACTTCATCGCTATGTGAGCGACAGTGACGGCATCCGGAGCGGACGCCGCGAGTTCTGCGTGCGCACGATTGAGCCGAACTTCGCGCAGATACGTCAGCGGGGGAAGTCCGACGTGCCGCCTGAAGCCCTCTTGGAGAGCGCGGACGCTGATACCAACGTCGCGAGCGAGATCGGTTGTCGTCCAACTTCTTTCGGGGTGCCCCTCGATCAAGTCGAGTGCGGTTCTGACCACTTTGGGCGGAGGCGCCGCTTGTTGCTCCACATCGAGCGTCATCGACTGGTACTGAGGTTGGGCGAGAAGAAACCCGTGCATGAGCAACTGTTCGAAGTGTCGCCCGATCATCGGGCGTTGCACGACGCTCTCTGAATGAGTGAACTCCCGACACAAGACCGATAGCACGGAGAGCCAGGTGCGACTGCTGTCGGCCGTGAGGCTCATGGCGTGCGTAAAGTTCAGCGGCCTGGCTAAGGGTCGCCCGAGCAGGCCCTCGAGTTCGAGTTCGAGATCCACACGGCTGAACTTCACGCACAGCTGGGCACAATCAGCGGCCCACACAATGCCGGCAGGGCAGCCCGGGAGAAACACCGCGGCCTGTGTGGGTGTGGCTAGAGCTGTCTGTGTGCCGCACCACGACTCGGCGTGTCCGGTGAGAGGAACGTTGATGTGGTAATCATCCAGCGCAGTCGAATTGTCAAGTCGGACATCTGCGCTGTACCCGAGATAGCCGACGGTCACAGCACCGATTCGTGCGGCGCTGAGCCTCGCGTTTAGTCGTTGGCCGCGTCCGGAGAACCGGAGACGGTGGGGCGTAAAAATCCGCGAAGCGATGTTCTCGGCCGCGCTCAACTGTTGGGTGCGCACGGTCTCCTGCCGGCTGAAGTATGCGTCCGCGCCCCTCAACCCTGCCGCCATGTGGTAAGCCACCTCGCTTTTCCGCTCCGCAAAACCTAGCTTCCTGCAGATCTTCCGCTCCCCCGGGCACGGAGGCCGACGGTGTCACTGGCGCGCAGTGTGGTGCGTCACACACCGTGCATGGACCATACTGTCCCGTACCGTTTCCGTCCAGCAGAGAGTAGTTCTTAATGGTGACTCTCGTCGCTTAACGACACTATGACGAACTGCCCATCGCGGCTCGAGTTCGGCAGAAGCACGCGACTCTCCGAACGTATGCCTCAAGGTGTCCGCCTTGATCCGGTCGATGCCGACGCAGGCGAGGACACGGCGGGAGTGCCGCGATCCTCGATGCGGCCTACCGGGAAAGCATCGCGTCGCGAAAGCCTGCGGCCAGTGCCGTTGATCGCGGATCGCCTGGTGTATACCCAGCGTCGAGCAAGGCTCAGGTGTTGGTGATTTCGATGCTGTGTGTGCAGGTGTCGAACATCCGCCGGGCGGCAGGGACGTCAGCTCACGGTCAGCGCACGGAGCACGTGGCGTCCACGGCATCGCCGAGTTGCGCGGTTCCATCGGCGAGAACTCCGGTGTTGACGATGACCCGTTCGCCGATTAGTCGGCGACCCAGATGTACATCTTTCGTCGCATTGACTCCGAGCACCGCCACCAGCGCGGTGCCTTGCAAATAGTAGGCGGTGAACGCATCCGAGGCGGGGTTGCCCCGCGTAATGACCCGGTCCGCACGCTGCGGGAATCCGGCGACCTGGATGTTCAACCCGAATTGGTCGGACCAGAACCACGGCACGTCGGCGAATACTTCATCGCGTCCCATCATGGCTCGAGCGGCCGCGATGCCCATCTGCTGGGCATTCTGCCAGTGCTCGACTCGGGTTCGACCGCCATAGATGGGCTCCGGGCGGTTCACGACATCTCCTGCCGCATACACGTGCGGTGCCGAGGTCGCGCAGTGCTCATCGACCTCGACACCATCCGAGACCTGCAATCCAGCCGCCGCGGCCAGCTCGACGTTCGGGTCGGCGCCGACTCCAATCACCGCCACGTCGACATGCCATCCCCGGCCGTCACTGGCGGTGATCCGAACCCCGTCTGCTTCAGTGCACACCTCGGCGATCGGCACGTCTGTCTTGACTACGACTCCGTGGTCGGTGTAAAGCTCGGCGAACATCACGCCCACCGTGTGACCGAGTGTGCGGTAAAAGGGCGCCGATGCCGCTTCGAACATCGTTACCTGGCAACCTAGGTCGCGGGCGCTCGAGGCGAGTTCAGCGCCGATGAATCCGCCACCGACGATGGCGACCGAAGCGCCTGCGACAAGATGCGTCCTGATGACAAGGGCATCGTCGAGAGTGCGTAGCGGGAGGACCTTGTCCGATTTCACACACAGCCGACCTGGCCAGCGTACCCGTGCACCGGTAGCCAGAAGGGCGAGATCGAAAGCGACCACACCTCCGGAAGCCAGTCGAACAAACCGGTTTCGGACGTCGAGCTCGTCGACCCGCGCGCCGAGCATCATGTCGATCTGGCGGTCGGCATACCACGACGGCAACCTCAGCGAAAAGTCATCGACGGTGACTGCCCCGGTGAGCATCCCCTTGGACAGCGGGGGGCGGTCGTACGGGAAGTGAGCTTCTGCGGAGAACAGATAGATTTTTCCGTCGAAACCCTCCTCGCGCAACGTCTCGGCAGCGTGCACGGCCGCTAGTCCGCCGCCGATCAGAACGACTGTGCGCTGTGTCATTGCTGGGGTCCGGCAGCGCGAATGGTGATCGCTGCCGACGGGCATTCCTGCGCGGCAGCGCGGGCGGCCTGCTCTTGATCAGCCGGAATGTCGCTTACGACTGATTCTGCCTTTCCAGCCGAATTGATCGCGAAGACACCTGGCGCGACGTCCAGGCATAAGCGGTAGCCGCAGCACCGGCGTGGATCGACTTCTGCATGAATCACTTGTGCCCAGACCTCGCGTATCGCATGGGTTCGAGTCGAGCTGTTCTCAAAACAGACGTCCTTTCGACGATCCGTGAAGTGGAGGGCCGCCACGGTGGCCAATCTGGCCCCTTAATGGCCCGGACCGAAAGGGTCCTGAAGCAACCGAGAAAAGCTCTCCTTGGTTTGCCATGACAGACTCTCGAGTTCTAGTGGATCGAGCTGGATCCGGAAACCGAGGCGGGGACTGGCAATCTCCAACCGCTCTCCGTTGCGGGTGTACACCTTGTCGACGGTGACTACGGCGAACTCGTTCGCGATAGTCGTTGTCATCTCGGGCTCGCGGGTCACGTCTGAACCTTTCTGGGGGATAAGCGATAGAGGCTCAATGCCACCGCTAGAAAAAGAAGGCCAGGTTGTGCGTGCCGAGGACGGCGTGATCGAGCACCACCCGTCGGCTCGCCAGTCGCAGGCCCGTCTCACACCGCCGGATGACGTCTTGGCGCTTGGCGGAGATGAGATCGTACTTAGGGCTGTCCCCCCTGTTGCGGAACACGAGCACGTTGGATCGGACATCGTATTCGTCCGGCTCGGACGCGGGGCGCACCCGCACATTCGACACGTTGTGTCGGATCCGTGAGGGCGGATCTTCAGCCCATGCATATTCGGTGTCCAACCGCAGAACCCGCAACTGCAATCCTGCGTAGTCGTCATCCCAATGCGTCATTGTCGACGAAATTCCTTCGCCATTGGCGCGTTCTCTGCTGAGGCGTACCGGGATGATGTAGCGGATGTCTTCGGTGCACAATCCCAGCCACTCGTGAAACCGGCCCTCGTCGAGCAATTCCGCCTCTTCGAATAAGAAGTCCTCCACCTCGCTGCGGAGGAGTACCTGCTGTTCGAGAGTTGCTACCATGGCACACCATCCTTGGTGATTCGATTGACTTTGGTTGCGGGATAACGTATTTCACGATGCCTCACGAGGCTGCCTCCGCGCCGCCGGCCAGAGACTGCATGCGGGCTTGAGGTTGTGAGCCATGTGCGCTCGCGCCGTCGCCTGAGTCGGCGATCAACTCCAGCAGGCGGGCCCAGAACTCACGTTGGTTGCGCTCTGCGTACCCGCTGGCCAGGGGTCGACCGGGCCCCTTCCATGTGTCGTCTCTGCCCAGCACGCCCAGGCCCATTTCGAAGTTGAGCATCTGGCTGCCGGCGAGAATGCCCTGAGTTCCCGCAGTGATCGAGCGCCAGGTCTCGGCGTCATCCTGTTCGAACACGCCGGAAATGCCGAAGGTTCGGACGTAGGTCTCGTACGACTGTTGTTTGAAGTCTTCTGGGGCGTCCTTTTCGACGAGAAACCACGACCATACTTCCATCGTGTCGTGCGTCAATGGACGCCACAGCCGAAACGTCAGCATCGGCACCGGCATTGACTGCTGGTCCTTACCGATGAGGACGTTGAGGAAAGAAAGGTTGGGAAAGACCGTTCCGTGGATGAAGGCCGTCCCCTGCAGAATATCTGCCTGGTCCTGGTCGCCGTAAGCCTCGGCGAGCCCGTCGACGACCTCTCGCGGATAGTTCATAAAGGGCGGCAATGGTTGACCCGGTGGCACACCGAGGACGCCAAGCCCGTGACCGTTGGAGAGGCTGATATGGGCGGGCTGCGACGCGAATTTCGGATCGGGCGGCGCCAGACCCAGTTCCACCGCCGAACGGTGCGTCATCAACGTGTGGTAGGCGTCCCCGACAAAATTGTCCGCGCCGAGCTTCCAGTTGGAGTCGATAATCCAACGCTGCGGCTCACCACGCACCTCCAGACCACCCTGGGTTTTCTTGCTGATCAGGTCGAGATACCAGGTCATATCGCCCAAGTAGTCGGCCAGAGGTGGTGCGTTCTCGTCCAGGCAACCAAAGATCAGGCCGCCGTAGTTCTCCAGACGCGGGACCTGGGTCAAACTCCACTCGTTCTTGTCCATCTCGACTCCGTAGACCTCTTCTTGTGCGGGCACGCCCGCGAGGGCTCCGGTATTCCGGTAGGTCCACCCGTGATAGGGGCAGCGGAAATGCGAGGTGTTACCCATCTCCGTGCGGCACAGCAGTGTTCCGCGGTGCCGACACGAATTCGCCATCGCCCGCACTTCGCCATCCTCGCCGCGGACGACGATGATCGAACCGCCGCCTAGGTATCGCACCACGTAATCCCCGGCCTGAGGTACCTCCGTTTCGTGGGCCAGGAACTGCCAGCACCGGCCGAACACCCGCTCGGCTTCGAGCGCGTGGAGTTCTGCATTGGCGACCAGTCCGGCAGGCATTCGGCCCCTCGCAAGTCCTTCTTGACCCGCTGCAATCAGTTGCTGAATGTCGCTCTTGTCTCCGACAATGGACATTTGATCTCCTCTTCTGTTTTCGGCTGCGCCGCATTGCTTTTGGGCTGTGGTACATAAAAATAGGGTGTGTGTCGCGAAACCCGCTCCTTCGGGTCGGGTGACGCGACGTCTGAATAATCCAGGGATGTCACCAACATCTGTGTAGGTCTTTCATGCTGTCGGTAAATCGGTCCGGGCGGCGTTGGCGGCAAGTCCCAGTCCTCCGGCCGGCTGATTCATTCCGCGCACGCCCAAACCACCGTCACTGTTGATGACGACGCCGGTCACCGCGCGTGAGTTGTCCGCCGACGCGAGCAGCACGTACAGGCCGGCATGATCGGCGGGCTGCTGGGCGTACTGCAGAGGATTCGTCGTGCTCATCATGTCGGCGATGCCGGGCACCGACGACAACACGGTTTCGCCCTGACCCAGGTCTTCGATGCCACGCAATCCTGTTATCGTGCCGCCGGGCGCGACTCCGTTCACCCGGATCTTCGGCGCCAACTCGTATGCCAGTTCACGCACCACGCCAACGACGGCGTGCTTAGACGCGGTGTACAGCGGGCCGCCACCGGAGGTATAGAAACCAGAGTTGGATACGGTGAAGATGATGCTCGGCGCATCGCTCTTGAGGAGTTCAGGAACCGCGGCCCTGGCGCCAAGGAGGTAGCCCTTGACGTTTACCGAGAAGATCTCGTCGAAAGCACCGCCGAGGTCGTCTCCGTCGAAACTCATCAGGGACGCAAAGTAATCGAAGATCCCGGCATTGCCGACGAACACATCGAGCTTTCCGAACGCATCAACCGTCTCGTGTACCGCCCTGACGTTGTCGGCGTACGAGGTCACGTCACCTGTTACCGCTCTCAGTTTGCCGTCGGCGTAGCCGAGGCCGGCCAGGTCGCCTACCGAGCGATCCAACACACCCACTTGTGCGCCCTCGGACAAAAACCGCTCAACCACAGCCAAGCCGATTCCGGCCGCCCCACCGGTCACCAGTGCGACCCGCCCTGTCAACCAGCTCACACTCTCGCCCCTTCTGTGGTGCACATCGCTGCATTCACATCACCAGGTTCCTTGGCGAGGAATGACAGGTCTATCCGCGCAGCGCTTCCAGAACTCCGATTCACGCGGATCTCACGACGCTAGCCAGATCTTTTCGCGTAGCGAGTCACTGCGGCGTCGGCGTCAGCTTGAAACGTAGCCAGCCGCAAGACCGATCGCTCTCTAACCACACGCAGCCAGCGGACCGCTGATATGAAGACTGAGACTCCTCGGTTGCTGACGGTCATGAACCGCTGGTCGAGATCTCTGACCTCCGCGTCACTTCCCCCATAGAGCTACATGAAGACGGCCTTGTCAACGGCGGCTGAAAATCAACCCCTTTACGACGGGTGAGTTCGACACGGGTCGGTTTTCAGACGACGCCGACTCCTTGGTCGCCTGGCTGTCGCACCGGCTGGTTGAAGCTGTGAGGCAGCCTGTCTAGTCACTGCTAGGGCCACTTACCCCTGCTGAACGAGTGCGCAGAATTCCGCATCGAGGACCGCTCAGCGCGGATGGATTGAGATTGCAGCGGCAACGCTTCAGCATCAACAACGGACATACGCTCTGCGTTTCAACGGGTTTCGGAGTGCAGTAGCCGCCCTTGGGTTCAGGTCGGCTGGCCGTAGACGGCGACGACGACGCTCCGGTCGAGACTGTTCTCCGACCAGACGCCGATCTGAGTGTTGGCGCAGTTGGACATGACCGCCATGTCGGCGGGGTCGTAGTACCACTGGTTCAAGATTTCGATGCCGCTGATTGCGAGCGCCGGGTTGATCGCTACGGTTTCGGCGACGGAGCCGCGAAAGCCGGCGGCCTTGGCTCGGTCAGCGACGGTGGACCCGTTGGATCCGACGTCGCCGTCGTTTGTCCGGTTGTTGAGCAGGTCGTCGGTGTGCCACTGGGCGGCCCGTTGCAATTGTGGGTTGATCACAAGGTCGTTCGTGCAACCGGCCTGATGCTGGACGGTGTAGACGTTGGCAGCGACGCTGTCGTTCAGGCGACGATTGTCGGCATGGGCCTGTGGCGCCATCAGGGGCGCGGCAACCACGGCGATGACCGGGAACACCGCGACAGGAAGGCGTCTCGCGGCCATCATGGCACTGCGCCGGGAACGTAGTCTGCCGCCGATTGTCTGAGCTGCCAGATCCGGGCGGGGCAGAGTTCGTTGGCTCCCTGGGTGATCAGGTACGAAGCCTGGTATTCGTCGGAGGTCTGGAAGTCAGCCTTGACTTCACGCACGATATCCGCGTATGAGCTACCTGCGGTTATCTTGTCGCACAGTCGGTGGCCGTAGGACAGCGCGGCGTCGGCGTTGGGAAAGTTGTACCCGGGACGCACCGTGACGTTCAACAAGTAAGCCACCGCGTCGGCGTGCGACGGCGGGGCGGTGAGCAGCGTAGCCGCGCCGAGCAAGGCGCCGGTCGTCACCGCCATCAGCGGGGCGCGCGACATTTTCCTGGCATCGGTTTCTCCCCCAGCGGGTAACGGATTGCCGCCCGAGCCGTGCCACAAGGCTTGTCCGGCGGACTGAACACTACGGCGGAATCGTTTCGGATCGAATGCCGATATTAGCCAGCGGTCTCCGATCTTGTCGAGAGATCGCTCTAGATACACCGTTGAAGAGCGCTGCTGCTGACGGTGCCAGCGCTGGATTCCTAAGCGAACTCGCCGACAGCGTCGGTGCGTGCGCGACCCGCGCCGGGGCACGTTCGCGATCTCGACAGCGCCGCATGCGGTTGCCTAGCAGTGGGCACGCGGCGGTAAGGGCGTTTCCAGACCTTGATGGAGGGCGCTACAACAGCCGTTTCGCGGGGGCGTGTGTGGCGCTGTTCGCGCCGGCTCGCTCGGCGACGCCGATGCAGCCGGTTGTTTCCTTACCCCGACCTGTGTGGCCGACTCGCCGTCGAGGCTCGCCGTATCGGTTATCAAGTCATCTGACGGGCGCTCAATCAGGGCACCGGACAGTTTCCGGGATTCTGAGGGGGCGCGAGTACCGCGATGGGTGGCGCAAGTTGACGACGGCCCGCGACGGCGTCGAAGCCTCGGCCCAAGGACACCAAGGGCGCCGGAGGCGCACAGCGCGAGCGGGTCCTGATGATGGCCGCAGCACTTCCCTGGGATGCAGCGAACCGTGGAGGATTGGCCACGGCCCAGAGTCGAAGTCGCGCTCGATATCTGGGCAGTAACGGACAGAGTGGACCGCAGTCCCAGACCTTCGCCAACCGCCTCCTCAACCAACCGGGTGACGTCGACGGCAAACCGATGATCTACACCGACGCCTGCCAAGTCTCCACCCTGTTCGTCAGGTTGGATGGACACAGGAGCAGCACCAGCCCGCCGACCATCTTATTGGCCGCCGCATCGATCATTCCTCATGGGCGAAGCGATGCGGTTGGCCCCGCGATGGGGACCGGGACGACTACTAGGATCGCGAAATCGGCTGAGAGCGCGCCGTGTCGACTCCGATATGGGACGTCGAAGGTATGCCCACAAGCTCGGCATCCTCCGTTTCCTCACTCAGCGCAGCGTGATCGACAGTGTCGACAATTTGGCGGCACACGTGGTGTTGAGCTATGCCAGTCTTCGGCCCCGAGATCTGCAATCTTTCGCCGACTTGACGGCGCGGTTCGATCGAGCTGCTGGCGTCGATGCCATACGTGGTGAACCTCCGGCCGATGCCGGCGAAAGCCGTTGATACCGAACCGTTTCAGGGCAATCTACGATTCGTGCCGGCCGACCGCATCTCTCGCTACCGCTGCTGCATGCTTTCGGACAGCTTTGTCGGGGAATCGAATTCGCGTACCTGATCCGGCGACCGGCGGTTTGAGGCCGCCATGACGACTCTTCTTGACTTCTTGCGCGTGAGTAGCTTCTCATGGAATAAATAGCCAAGATCCACGCGCCGGCGACGATGATCGGATCCGTCCACATGTGCTTTGCGTCGACCCGCTTCCGGCCAAACCGCGAAGACTCCGCGGCGCCGCTCGAACCCGGAAGGACCGCTGTTGGCACAGACAATGCGACGTTGGGAGATCGACGATGTCGGCCGGAACTGCCTCCAACTCAGAGAGGTTCCGGTGCACTAGCGGAGTCTATTGCTTCAACGCGAGCTGACAGTACTTCTCGGGCCTTAGTGTTCGATGGCGCTCCGACGTCCAGTTCCCGCTATGGCGTGAGCTCGTCGGCCGCCGCGAGGATCCGGCCGACCGTCGTGTGGTGCACCTTGTGCGCGCGTCCGATCGTGCTCGGCGGCATGCCGGCTTCTCGCTGCGCGAGGATGGTCGCGACCAACCCACTGTCTTTGCTTGTGATGCCCTGCCGTACGAGGGTTTCCGCGATCGGCGTCCACCGCGCCACCACTGCCGGGTCTCCCGCGGCGATCACCGCGGCGCCAGCGGTACCCCTCGGCGGCGCGATGGCCAGGCGCTCCTCACCGGCGCCGTCGCTTACACGCGCACCGTCATGGGGCGTTCTCTCGGCCTTTGGCCGTTGGGTGCGGTCATTCGACCCGGTGGCAGCGGTCCCAGCACGATGGGATTCGCCGGCCGTCCGCCTGTTGAGCGATAGTAGGCACAGTGTTGCCTGCGCTATCGCGACGTCGATGGCGCACGGCCATAACCAGACGATGGTTGGCGGCAGTCCCAGTGTCACGGCCAGGGGACGGCGCGGGCGCCGTCGTCGAGGCGTTGCGCGGCAACCCGCTTCGTGGCCGGGTCGACGTGGGCGACGCGCCAGCGGTTGCCGTTGCGCACCGAGGGCAGCGATTCGAGGTTGGGGCTGGATGCGTGGAATTCGATGGTGGGGTCGTTGCGGCGGCTGAGGATCAGCTCCCCCACCCCGATCTGCTGCCCACCCATCGCGCTGACGGTTTCCGCGCCGCGGTCGACGTGTTGACGGTGGATGCGTTGGTTGAGCGCGGCGGCCATCTCGGCGGTGTCACACACCAGCAGACTGTCCCGCCCTGCTGTGGTGTCGTTTTGGTAGGCGTGTAGGGATGCTCTCGACTGGCCACGGACCCAAGAACGACGATGCCGACGCCGTCAGCGTTGCGGTCGTCGCGCGCACAGCGTCCAGGTTGACCTCCGCGGTCGCCGACGCGACCATCACTGCGCTCCCCGCGATCGTCGAGCACCGCGACGACCTGGTCAAGACCCGCACTCAAATCGTCATGCCCAGCGGGCCGTACAGCACTTCTTGGCACAGGCTCTCCCACGACGTGCCCGCACCGACGGCCACCGCCTCGGCACCAGCGGTCAACCCGAAGTTGGTGTACTCATACGACGTCCGGAACTCGCCCAGCGGCAACTGACGCAGGTGTTCGAGCACGTGGGCGCGGTCGTAACCCAGGTCCTCCAGCAGATCGCCCGCCTGATCAGGCAGCCCCGAGCGGTGCGCGAACATGTCACCGACCGTCACCATCCTCGTCACGGTGGGGTCGGCGAGCGCGAACCACGGAAGCTTCTCCACCACCGGGGTGTTCCACGAGACCGCAGCCGCCCCCACCTGGTGGGCGACGACGGTCGAACTCAGCGACTTCGACAGCGACGCCAGCTGAAACACCGGATCCGGATCGACCCTGTTGCCCGGTGCATCCCCATTGCAAACATCCTTCACGCCGAAACCCCTGGCGTACACCGTCTTTCCACCGTGCACCACGGCGACCGCCATGCCGGGAACCCCCGAGGCCTTCAAGAGCTCGTCGGCGATGCCGTGGAGCATGCCGACGGCGTCCTCGACGGCGTTGGCCGGCAGGCCCATCGCCGGATCCAGGGGTGGCACCACCTCGGCGGTGCTCGACGTCGTCGGCGGACCGGCGGACGTCGCGTCGCATCCTCCGATAAACGCCGCCACGGCGACCAACCCGACCAGCTTGAACATCGACGAACGGTGCACACCAGGAGGTTAAACGGTCAGACCCGCCACCACGGGTCCAGCGCAAACCCCGGATGCGGCCGAACCCACACAGCTGCACACCGCTGCGACGGACGTGGTGACCACCGCGGGCTGCGGACCCCGGTGGACCCGAGTGGTCGATACTTCACGAGCGGTCTTCCTTCGTTGGCGGTGCGATGGAGAGTGCGGGCAGGAGGACGTCGTCGACCAGCGCGGTGAGGAACGCCAACTCGAAGGGTTTGCGTTGGGTGAGTGACCGGTAGGCCGCCATTTACGGGATGACCTGCGCCAGGGTGTCAATGGCTGCGGTGTCGGCGATCTGGTGACGGTCGGCGGCGCGGCGCATCAGCAGACGCAGCGCAGCCGACCAGGGCTCGACGATGACGTCGTTGGCGGCTTCCGCGATCACACCACAGCGCAGACAATCGATACCGGGCTCGGACCCATGATTCATCCCTGGAGGAGCTAGTCATGGATAACGACTGATATCCATGACCTCTGGTTACTGTAGGAGCGCATCAATCCGGGACCCAGCAGCCGCTAGCACGCGATTCCCAGCCGTTGGGCACGCACCGCGTTACGCAGCGGCCTTGCTGTGTGACGCTTCGATGTCGAGGGGCGCAGACACCAGCCGACCCCAGGATGAGTCCGGGGACTATCTCGCTAACGGTGTTTCCGGCGGTTTTCATCAGTAGGTTTCGGCTGCCGGGAATCGATCGGCGAAGGTGA
>NZ_STGE01000002.1 GCF_005222675.1 Mycolicibacterium sp. CR10
AAGCGGCGGCCACGACGACGGTTGTGGCCGCCGCTTCACCCTGCCCTCTTGACAAAACGCCATCCATATCAGCGTTCCTGGTCGTGATTTCCCAGATTTCACGACCGGGAACGCTATTCCGCGGCAGTTCCGCGGTCGGTCAGTAGGCCATGAAGAGGATGGCGTCCCGGTCGTATTCGCGTCCGGGATGCACCTCGGACAGGTGCACCTGGGCCTTCTCCACCAGGTCTTCCTCGTCCTTGCCGGTGATCGCTTCGCCGCAGGGGCAGTTCAGGTGAGTCTTCATCTCTTCACAATGGCACAGCCGCCACCAACCCATGGGTCAAGATCGACACATGGAGCTGTATGACGTGATGCGCACGACGGGCGCGGTCCGCCGCTTCACCGACGCGCCGATGCCCGACGAGGATCTGGAACGGATCCTCGACAACGCCCGGTTCGCCCCCAGCGGGGGCAACCGGCAGGGCGTGCGGGTGATCGCCGTCCGCGACCCCGACACCCGGCGCGCGCTCGGCGAGTTGAGCGTCACCGGCGCACGGCGCTACATCGCGCAGAAGCGCAACGGCGAGGGTCCGTGGAATCCGTTGCAGCCCATGCAGGTTTCCGCCGAGCAGCTCGCCGCCACCGAGGTACCCGCCGAGTTGTCCCTGCCACTGATGACGTCGGCGGTGGTCCTCGTCGTCTGCGTCGACCTCGCC
The DNA here is from genome assembly GCF_005222675.1 of Mycolicibacterium sp. CR10. GTDB lineage: Bacteria > Actinomycetota > Actinomycetes > Mycobacteriales > Mycobacteriaceae > Mycobacterium. The sequence continues at coordinate 699 of NZ_STGE01000002.1, forward strand.
GTGGTGGCGGCGTTCGATCAGGAACTCGACCGGGTGGGCGTGATCGCGGGCGCGTCGGTGTACCCGTTCGTGTGGAACATCCTGTTGGCGGCCCGCAACGAGGGCTACGGCGGGGTGCTCACCACGATGGCCGTGGCCGAAGAGCCGGGTGTCCGGGAGCTGCTCGGCATCCCCGACGACCACGCGGTCGCCGCCGTGCTGCCCCTCGGGCGCCCGCAGCACCAGGTCACCCGGTTGACCCGCAATCCGGTGTCGGACTTCGCCACCCGTGAGCGGTTCGACGGCGAGTCTCTCTGACCTGGGGCGCACCTCGTGAGACCTTGGATACGTGACGGTCACGTTGGGTTACGCGACGGCCGGAGGTACCGACCAGGCCCTCGAGGAGCAGCTCGCCGAGCTCGCTGCCGCGGGTGTGGACTCGCGAAGGATCTTCACGGACAAGACGTCGGGATCGGCGGACAAGATGCGGGCGGGGCTGCTGGCGCTGCAGAGCTATGCCCGCACCGGTGACGTTGTCGTGGTGGTCGCGCTCGAACGGCTGGGCCGATCCGCGGCCGAGGTCACCCAGACCGTCGCCGACCTGACCTCCCGCGGAATCACGCTGCGGTGCCTGCGGAACGGCCTGGACACGGCCACAGCCACCGGCCGCGTGGTGGCCGGGATTCTCAGCGATCTTGCTGCGCTCGACGCTGGGCGGCCCACCGAGTCTGCCCACAGATCGTGATTGCGCGCTCAGACCCGATCTGACAGCAGACTCGGCGCCCCGGAAGGTCAGGCCTTGGCTTCCTTGTTCTTGGCTTTGGCTTCCTTCTTGTACGTCCGCACCTTTTGCAGGGAGCCCGCATCCTTGACGTCAGCCACCGACATGTGGGTGCCCGCCTTGCCATAGTCGCCCGCCGCCGCGCGCCAACCCTTCGGCGTCACGCCGTACTGCTTGCCCAGCAGCGCCAGGAAGATCTTCGCCTTTTGCTCGCCGAAGCCCGGCAATGCCTTGAGGCGACGCAGGACCTCTTGACCCTCCGCGCCGTCGGACCACAGTGCCGTCGCGTCACCGCCGTACTCGTCGACGACCACCTGCGCGAGCGCCTGCACCCGCTTGCTCATTGAACCCGGAAAGCGATGTATCGCAGGCATTTTCGAGCACAACGCGGTGAACTCGTCGGGGTTGTAGTCCGCGATGACCCGCGCATCGAAGCCACCAAGGCGATCATCGATCTTCTTCGGCCCGGCGAAGGCTACTTCCATCGGAATCTGCTGATCGAGCATCATGCCGACCAGCAGCGCGAACGGGTTGGCTTCCAGCAGCGCGTCGGCCGCGGGATCTTGCACTAGTTGCAGGGTGGGCACCACGTGAGTTTAAAGCGTGCCCGACGAGTCGGTAAGGCTGCGTCACCGCGACTCTCGGGCGTCTTCACTTACTCGGAACCAGGCGTTGAACAGCTGGCACGCTGCGGACATGTCGAGCCGATTCAGAGGTTTGTGTCGGTGGAGTATGCGAACGTGTACAGACAAATCCGGGCTTACATCCGAGGGGGGATGGACATGAAACGGGTAGTTGCACCTCTTATCGCAGCGGTGGTCGGCGCCATCGGCTTGGCCTCCGTAGCGAACGCGATCCCGGACCAGGGCACGCCGGCATTCAATGAATACCTTCAAGGCTTGCAACGCAATGGCTACAACCTCAATCCAGACACTGCGTGGCGCGTTGCTCACCAAGCGTGCATAGGCGGCATACCGGGATACATCGGTTTGGAACTAGCTGCTCAAGGGGTGATCGGCCCCGGTGCGCAGGAGCGGGTGTTTGACGTGGCCAGGAAATACGCCTGCCCGGTTCAGTAGGAGAAACCACCGCGCATTGCGCTCCCCGACGAGCCCCGCTGGCGGTCGAGGTCGCTTTGCCGGGGCAACCGGCGGCCAACGGGTCCGGTCCAGCACATGCACTAACTGCAGTTCGCCGCGTCACCCGTTTAAGGTGGCCACAACGGCACACGAGGTGAGATGTCCGGCGAGCTCGCGATAGCACTGACGACCGCGCTGATCCTGGCGGCGGTGGCCGCTGTGGTGCTCGCCGTCAGGACGCGACGAGTGGTGGCCACCCCTACCGAGCGCGCCGTGCACACCGCGCTGCACACCGCGTCGCTGGCCGCGCGGGCGCTGCGCCAGGGGCTCAACACCGATTCCGCCGAGACGGCCGCGCCATTTCTGCGCGGACTCACCGGCACCGACGGCCTGGCCCTGTTCGACGGCGACGCCCAGGTGCTCGCCCGCGATCCCGACGACGGCAACAGCGTCTGGGAAAGTCAGGTCGTCGACGCCTGTGACGGTGCCGCGCGGCAGTCGATCTCCGGGGAGCGCCGGGTGCTCACCCGAGCGAGGGACTCCACGGTCGTCGCTCAGCCGCTTCTCGCCGAGGATGGCGACATGCTCGGGGTGCTCGTCGTGGTCACGACACGCTCCCCCGCACCCGGAATGCTCGGCGCCGTCGGCGAAGTCGCCCGCTACGCCGCCAGCCAGATCGAGCTCGCCGAACTCGACGCGTCCCGCGCGCGACTGGACCGTGCCGAAGTCCTGGCGCTGCGTGCACAGATCAGCCCGCACTTCATCTACAACGCGCTCAACACGATCGCCTCGTTCGTGCGCACCGATCCCGACCGTGCCCGCGAGCTGATCCTCGAGTTCGCCGACTTCACCCGGTACTCGTTCCGCGCCGCCGGGCAGTACACCACCCTGGCCGAAGAACTGCGCAACATCGACCGCTACCTCAACCTGGAGCGCGCCCGCTTCGGTGCGGCCCTGACCGTCACGCTGCGCGTGGCCCCGGAGGTGCTCAACGTCGTGGTGCCCTTCCTGGCACTGCAGCCTCTGGTGGAGAACGCGGTCCGGCACGGATTCGCCGGACGCGGCGGCGGATCGATCGAACTGATCGCCCGCGACGAAGGCTCCGACTGCGTGATCACGGTCGAGGACGACGGGGTGGGCATCGATCCCGAGGCGCTGCGCACCGGCCCGACTGACGCCCTCTCCGACGGTGCGCCCGTGGAGGGGGACTCGGCGCACGTCGGCCTCACCAATGTCGACCATCGGCTGCGCGCTGCCTTCGGAAACGACTACGGTCTGGTGGTCGAAACGGCGCTCGGGGCGGGCACCAAGGTCGTGATGCGGGTGCCGAAGTTCCGGTCGGGTGTCCGGGTATCCGGATGAACGGAGGTGCGTTCGGGGTGGGCAACCAGTGACGAAGCCGCTCATCGTCCTAGCGGTCGACGACGAGGCCCCGGCTCTCGACGAGCTGGCCTACCTGCTCGGTAGACATCCCGACATCGCCGAGGTCTTCCGCGCCGCCGACGCCACGTCGGCGCTGCGGGAACTCAACGCACGCACCATCGACGCCGTCTTCCTCGACATCAACATGCCCGGCCTGTCGGGCATCGAGCTGGCCGGGGTGCTCGCCAACTTTTCCGACCGGCCCGCCATCGTGTTTGTGACGGCCCACGACGACAAGGCGGTCGCGGCCTTCGACGTGGGCGCGGTGGACTATCTGCTCAAGCCGATCCGCGAGGACCGCCTGGACGAAGCGATCCGGCGGGTGTTGTCGGCACAGGCTGCCCCGCCCGCCGCGAGCCAGACCGCCGAGGTACCGGACCAATCCGGTGGCAGGAGAACGGAATCCGACGTCGTTCCCGCTGAGCTGGGCGGCGTCACCCATCTGGTGCCCCGCGACAGCATCGGCTGGGTCGAAGCGGAGGGGGACTACGCCCGGCTGCACTCGGCGTCCGGGTCGCATCTGGTCCGCATCCCGCTCAGTACACTCGAAACCCGTTGGCGCGACCACGGTTTCCAGCGGGTGCATCGCTCCTACCTGGTATCCCTGCGGTTGGTGACCGGCCTGCGGACTACCGATGGTGCGGTCCTGGTGCGCTTGCGGGCCAACGGCGCATCCCCGGCAGTCGAGCTTCCGGTCAGCCGCCGCCAGGCCCGTGAACTCCGTGACCGCGTGGTGCGCAACCCGATGCGCAACCTCCGGCCCGCCGGGAGCGGCGATGACTAGCGGCGAACGGCCACAGCGACAACGGGTGGTCCTCGCGCACCGGCGCGGCGCACGCATGGTGCGCACCCGAGTGGAGGTGCAGGAGCAGACGCAGGTCGGTGATGCACTGGTGCGCGGCCTGGTGCGGGCCCAGCTGGGCCTGGCGCTTCGCCTGGCCGCGGTCGTCGTGTGCCTCATCGGGGCAATCCCGTTGCTCAACGCCGCCTTTCCCGCACTGGGCGCCGTCACCGTGTTCGGGATCCGGTTGAACTGGCTCGTCCTGGCAGGTCTGGCGTACCCGCTGCTGTACGGCATCGGTTGGTTCTATGTGCGACTGGCCGAACAAGCCGAACGCGACTTCGTCGGCGTCGTCGACTCCGAACCATGACCGGATCCCCGCTGACCGCGGTCGCGCTGCTGGCCGCGGCGGTCGCGACTGTGGCGATCGGCGCCTACGGGGTGCGGTTCTCCCGCACCACATCTGACTTCCTGGTCGCATCACGCACCGTGGGATCGCAGTGGAATGCCGCGGCAATATCAGGCGAATACCTTTCGGCTGCATCATTTCTCGGTGTCGCTGGGCTGATCGCCAAGTACGGCGCCGACGCACTCTGGTATCCGGTGGGTTTTACCGCAGGCTATCTCGGGCTGCTGCTGTTCGTGGCGGCGCCGCTGCGCCGCTCGGGTGCCTACACCGTCCCCGACTTCGCGGAGTTCCGGCTCGGCTCCACTCGCCTGCGCAAGGTCGCGATGATTGTCGTCGTCGTGATCTGCATCTTTTACCTGGTGCCGCAGTATCAAGGCGCCGGCCTTGCACTGAAAACCCTGCTCGGCATTCCGGTGTGGCTGGGGCCGCTCGCGGTCGGCGCCATCGTCATCACCAATGTCGTCGCGGGCGGAATGCGCTCGATCACCTTCGTGCAGGCGTTCCAGTACTGGCTGAAGCTCACCGCGGTCGCGATCCCCGCGCTTGCGCTGGCCGGTCTGTTCCTGTCCGACCGCGGCGGCGAACTGGGCGGGCCGTTGCCGCCAACCGTGCAGCAGGACACCACAGTCGCGATCGAAGCCGACGTGGTGGTGCAGGTCGCTGCCCCGGGGGGGATCACGGTGACCGGCACCCTCGACGGGCGCCGAGTCGACGCGACGGCCATCGGCGCGGCCGGCGAGCACACCCTAGGCGCGGGCAGCACGCTGAACCTGGCCGCGGGCGCCGCGACACCGGTGGTGGCGGGGACGCCCTCGGCAGGCTCGGACTGGATCTCCTCCGGCGGCGGCCTGGGTGGGTATCACCCGATGTATCAGGTGGTGTCCATCATGGTGGCTACGTTCCTGGGCACCATGGGGTTGCCACATGTGTTGGTGCGCTTCTACACCAATCCCGACGGACGCGCCGCGCGGCGCACGGCGCTTGCCGTGATCATGCTGCTGTCGCTGTTCTACGTGTTTCCGACGCTGCTGGGTGTCTTCTCCCGGCTCTTTGTGCCGCGGTTGTTGATCACCGGAGCCGCCGACGCTGCCGTCCTGCTGGCACCGTCGTCGGCGATTGCGGGTCTTGCCGGCCAACTCCTCGCTGCCCTTGTCGCCGCGGGCGCTATCGCCGCATTCCTGGCGACCTCGTCGGGACTGTTGGTGAGTTTCGCAGGAGCGCTGGCCACCGATGTGCTTCCCGGACGCGTCCGCGATTTCCGGGTGGCGGCGGTGATCGGCGGGCTGATCCCGATCCCACTGGCGCTGGCCGCATCCGGCGAGATGGAGTTGTCCCGAAGCGTCGGGCTGGCCTTCGCGGTCGCGGCGTCGACGTTGTGTCCGCTACTCGTGCTGGGCATCTGGTGGCGCGGGCTGACGGCGGTAGGTGCGATCTGGGGCCTGGCGGTGGGTGGGCTGATGTCGGGCGTTGCGGTGACCGTCGCTGTGGCCGGCGGCATCGACGAGGACGTACTGAGCGGCTGGCCTGCGGTGCTGATCGGCTACCCGGCAGCCGTGAGCGTCCCGGTGGCCTTCGCGACGATGATCGCAGTCAGCCGACTCACCCGCAGCACGGTTCCCGCCGACGTTGCGCAGACGTTCGCTCGGATGCACGTGCCCGAGAACCTGGGGATGGGCATCGAGCGGCTGCCTCCGGGATGAGCGCTTGCGCGAAGACCCGACGGTTCGGATGAGCGCTTGCGCGAAGACCAGACGATCGCGCTGACCACCGTCCGCCGCTCGTCGTCGGCGACCGACCGCTCACCGCAGAGCTTCCCGACCTCACCGTGTGACCAGGGCTGACGGTGGGTATGTGACCCACATCTCAACTAGGTTCACCGAAGACCCGGTTCACTCAGTCAGGAGCGTGAGATCAAAGTGTCCGAGACCGATCTACCCATTCGCGCGGAGGCCATCAGCGGCGACCGCTATCTGGAAGTCCAAGCCAGCCCTGAGTTCCAGGAACTGCGAAGTAGGCTACGCCGCTTCGTATTTCCCATGACCGCCATCTTCCTCGTCTGGTACGCCACCTACGTCCTGCTCGGCGCATTCGCGACCGACTTCATGGCCACCAAGGTCTGGGGTGACATCAACGTCGGCCTGATCATCGGGTTGGGCCAGTTCCTGACGACGTTCCTGATCACCGGACTGTATGTGCGGTACGCCAACCGCGTGATCGACCCGCGCGCCGGGGCCATCCGCGCCGAACTAGAGGAAGAGCTGCTCAAATGACAACCCTTCTGGCGCAATCCGAGACGATCGGCAACCCGGTCGCCAACATCGGCATCTTCAGCCTGTTTGTCGTCGTCACGATGATCGTGGTGATCCGGGCCAGCAAGAAGAACGCCACCGCCGATGAGTTCTTCACCGGCGGGCGCGGGTTCTCCGGCCCGCAGAACGGCATCGCCATCGCCGGTGACTACCTGTCGGCGGCGAGCTTCCTCGGCATCGCCGGGGCCATCGCGGTCTACGGCTACGACGGCTTCCTCTACTCGATCGGCTTCCTGGTCGCCTGGCTGGTGGCTCTCCTCCTCGTCGCCGAATTGATGCGCAACACAGGCAAATTCACGATGGCCGACGTGCTCAGCTTCCGCCTCAGGCAGCGGCCGGTGCGGATGGCCGCGGCCACCAGCACGTTGACGGTGTCGCTGTTCTACCTGCTGGCCCAGATGGCCGGCGCCGGAGGTCTGGTGGCGCTGCTGCTGGACATCCAGAGCCGGACGGGCCAGTCCGTCGTCATCGCGGTCGTCGGCATCCTGATGATCGTCTACGTCTTGGTCGGCGGCATGAAGGGCACCACCTGGGTGCAGATCATCAAGGCCGTCCTGCTGATCCTCGGTGCGGGAGTCATGACCATCATGGTGCTCGCGAAGTTCGGCCTGAACTTCTCCGAGATCCTCGGCTCCGCTCAGTCGGCGATCAGCGGTGCCACCACCGCGGGTGTGGCCGACCGTGACGTGCTCGCGCCGGGCGCGCAGTACGGCGGGTCGTTCACCTCACAGATCAACTTCATCTCGCTGGCAATCGCCCTGGTGCTCGGCACCGCGGGCCTGCCCCACGTGCTGATGCGCTTCTACACCGTGCCCACCGCCAAGGAAGCACGGCGAAGCGTCGTGTGGGCCATCGCGCTGATCGGCGCGTTCTACTTGTTCACCCTGGTGCTGGGTTACGGCGCGGCGGCTCTGGTGGGCCCGGACAAGATCCTGAGCGCGGCAGGCGGGGTCAACTCGGCGGCACCGCTGCTGGCGTTCGAGCTCGGCGGCGTGATCCTGCTCGGCGTCATCTCCGCGGTGGCGTTCGCCACCATCCTCGCGGTGGTCGCCGGTCTGACCATCACCGCGTCGGCGTCGTTCGCCCACGACATCTACGCGAGCGTGTTGAAGTCGCACAAGGTGACCGAGGACGAGCAGGTGCGGGTCTCCCGGATCACCGCGGTGGTGCTTGGCGTGTTCGCCATCGGCCTCGGCATCCTGGCCAACGGGCAGAACGTGGCGTTCCTGGTGGCGCTGGCGTTCGCGGTCGCCGCGGCGGCGAACCTGCCGACGATCGTGTACTCGCTGTACTGGAAGCGGTTCAACACCCGCGGCGCGTTGTGGAGCATGTACGGCGGTCTGATCTCGACCATCGTGCTGATCGTCTTCTCCCCGGCGGTGTCGGGTGCGAAGACCTCGATGATCCCCGGCGCCGACTTCGCGTGGTTCCCGCTCGCCAACCCGGGCATTGTGTCGATCCCGCTGGCATTCATCCTGGGCATCGTCGGAACCCTGACGTCGCCCGACGACGAGGACCCGAAGGTCGCCGCCGAGATGGAGGTGCGGTCGCTCACCGGGATCGGCGCCGAGAAGGCCGTCGCCCACTAGCCCAACCGTTCGCCGAAATGGCATTCCAGCAGGCAAATCGCGAGAAGCGACCTGCTGGAATGCCATTTCGGCGGAATAAGGGAGGTGCTGGTGCCGCTGTCACTGAGCGTGCCGAGGTCCAGATACTCGATGGCTCTGCTCGCCTACGCGTTCGCCGCGATGATGGTGGGCACGACGCTGCCCACCCCGATGTATGCGCTGTTTGCCGACGAGTTGCACTTCCGGGTGCTGACGACGACGGTCATCTTCGCGACATACGCGGGCGGTGTGTTGTTCGCGCTGCTGGCGTTCGGGCGGTGGTCCGATGCCATCGGCAGGCGACCGGTGCTGCTGGCCGGAATCGGCTTCGCAGTCTCCAGCGCCATCGTGTTCCTGCTCGCCGATTCGGTGACAGAGTTGCTCATCGGCCGGGTCCTGTCGGGACTGTCGGCGGGAATCTTCACGGGAACGGCCACCGCCGCGGTCATCGAGGCCGCACCGCCGGCGTGGCGTGACCGCGCTGCTGCCGTCGCCACCGTCGCCAACATCGGCGGCCTGGGGATCGGTCCGTTGTTGGCCGGGGTGCTGGTCCAGTACGCACCACGTCCCCTCGACCTGAGCTTCGTCGTGCACCTGGTGCTGGCTGCGGTCGCCGCCGTCGCCGTGTTGGCGGCTCCTGAAACCTCACCTCGGACCGGTCGCCTCGGCGTGCAACGGCTGTCCGTCCCGCCCGAGGCTCGATCGGTGTTCATCGTGGCGTCACTGGCCGCGTTCGCCGGTTTCGCGGTGACCGGGTTGTTCGCCGCCGTCGCGCCGTCGTTCCTGCTGAACGTCGTCGGGATCGACAACCACGCGCTCGCGGGCCTGATCGCCGGCTCGGTCTTCCTCACGTCGGCGGTCGCGCAGGTGGTGGCTCGCCGCATGGAGCCGCACCGCGCCATGGCTGCGGGTTCGGCGATCCTTGTTGTCGGTATGGCCATTCTTGCTGCGGCACTGCACTTCTCGTCGTTACCAGGTCTGATCGCCTCGGCTATCGTGGCCGGCGTCGGTCAGGGGATCAGCTTCAGCCGCGGGCTCGCCGCCGTCGCGGAACGCACCCCGGTCGATCGTCGCGCCGAGGTCAGCTCGACATACTTCGTGGTCGCGTACGTGGCGATCGCACTGCCGGTGGTCGGGGAGGGTCTCGCCGCGCAGGCCTGGGGGTTGCGCACCGCGGGGGTGACCTTCGCGGTGGCGGTGGCGGTGCTCGCAGCAGTCTGCCTCGCGGCCATCCTCGTCCGGGACAAACAGCCCGCCGCGGTGTGAGTGCTTCTACTCAGGCGGGGGCGCCGCAACGCACCTAGATTCGGTTCATGAGCGTCGTCACGATGTTCCCCCGCCCTGCAGAGATCGAGGCGAACACGCCGCCCGACCGTGACCGGGCGATCGACGTCATCCGGATCGCCGCGCTCGTCGGCGTCGTCGTCGGCCACACCGTAATGGCCACCAGCACGGTGCGCAACGACGTCTTCATCTGGAGCAACCTGCTCACCGCGTCGCCGGTGTTCCAGGCTCTGACGTGGTTGTTCCAGATCATGCCGCTGTTCTTCTTCGCCGGCGTGGCCGCATCCGTGCAGTCGTGGACGCCGGGCACCAGCTGGGGCAACTGGCTGATGCGTCGGTGCACGCGGCTCTACCGGCCGGTGTTCCACTACCTCGGGTTCTGGGCGGTCACCCTTGCGGTCCTGCGGCTTATCCTGCCGGTGCACATTTACGAACCCATCGCCGGGATCTCCATCCAGCTGTTGTGGTTCCTCGGCGCGTACGTCTTGGTGCTCGCGGCGGTACCTGTGCTCGCACGGATCACCGCCATTGGCCGATTCGTGGCAGCGGTTGCCGCCGTCTACGGCGTCATCGCGGTCGTCGACGTCATCCGGATTCACACCGAGCAGTGGTCGGCACTGGGTTACCTGAACCTCATCGTGTGGTTGATCCCCGGCATGTTCGGGGTGGCCTACCGTCGCGGCCTGCTGTCCGCCCGGGCGGCCCTGCGGGTAGGCGTCACGATGTTCGCCGTCAATGTGGCGCTACTGGCCTGGGGGCCCTACGAGCTCAGCCTCGTCGGCATCGAGACCCAGCAGCTCAAGAACATGTCGCCGCCGTCGCTGCTACTCGCCGGGCACGCGATCATGCTGTGTGCGTTGGCAATTGCGGCTGCTCCGGCAATCACGAGGTGGGCTCGCCGGCCACGGGTGTGGTGGCTGACCGTGATCGGCAACTCCGGGGCGATGACGCTGTACCTCTGGCACATTCCTGCCCTGCTGGGGATGCACCTGGCGTTCGACTACCTCGGCTACCCACGCTTCGATCCGGACGCCTCGAACTTCGTCGTGCTCTCGGCGCTGCAACTGCTCGTCATGGCGGCGCTCGTCGCCACCGCGTTCGTCACGCTGCGGCCGTTGGAGAACGCCCCTCTGCCGCTCTGGGACGGTGGGTTCGTCGCGCGGCCGGGGCTCCGGAGCGCCGCGGTGGGGATCCTGCTGTGCACGGCGGGTGCGGCGACGCTGGCGTCAGTCGGCTGGGGACTGAAGGAGCAAGGGCTGCTCTGCGTCGCAGCAATGCTGGTGGCGTTGGCCGGCGCCCGCACCCTCGCCGCTAGATCGCCGTCGAACGAGAGCCGATTGTCCGACTCCTCAGCGCGGCTCGTCCCTCGCCGCTAGATCGTCGCCGGACTAGCCGCTCTTGCGACGGAACTCGCGACGGTTCTCGACCGGGCCGTGCGCCCGTGGCTGCTTGGGTCCGCTGTCCGTGTGGGCCGAACCGCCGGCCGACTTGGCCTTCTTACGCTCGAGCGCCTCCCGGAACTTGCGCTTGGTGTCGTCCTCTGGAGGCTCAGAAGACCCCGAAGACCCAGCCGACTCCTTGGATGCCATGAGCGAAGCGTAGCCCCCAGGTGACTGTGGAGCGTTGCGCTCACCGCAGACCCGGCGGCATGCCGTAGACGTGAGAGATGGGCAGGGTCATCAGGACCCGCCGGTCATCGACCATCGCCCTGCGGTAATCGTCCCAATCCGGGTGCTCGCCGGAGATGTCGCGGTACAGCGCCACCAATCCCTCGACCGTGTCGTCACCAGGCTCAGCGGCAGGCGGGGTCAGCACCGCGTCACCTTCGGCAACCGCGTAGGCCCAGCCGTCGTCGGACGTCACGTGCAGCGCGGTACGGGGATCGCGACGCAGGTTGCGGGTCTTGGCCCGCGGCTCGGTGATCGACACCGAGATCGTCAGCGCACGCGCGTCGAAGTGGTAGGAGACGTTGGACAGCTGCGGCCTGCCGTCACGCTTGAGGGTGGCCAGCACGCCCAGCGAGTTTCCGGCGATCAGCGCCAGCAGCTTGTCGTCGAAAACATCGCGTGTCATGACACGAGCCTACGACCCGGCCCGGTCTGGGATGATCGAACAGATGGCCCGGTTCTTCCCGATCGACGGCGACGTCCCCCACAGTGGCGGCCGATGACGCGCTATGCCGCGTTTCTTCGCGGGGTGAATGTGGGCGGCGTCAACCTCAAGATGGCGGCGGTGGCAGCAGCCCTGGAGGGCGCCGGGTTCAAAAACGTCAAGACGATACTGGCCAGTGGCAACGTCCTGCTCGAGAGTCGATCCGCGGTTGCCGCGGTCAGGCAGAAGGCCGAGAAGGCGCTGCGTGACGAATTCGGTTATGACGCCTGGGTACTCGCCTACCCGGTGGACACGGTCGCCGAGATCTCCGCGGCGTACCCGTTCGAGCGAGAGGTCGACGGCCACCACTCCTACGTCACCTTCGTCAGCGACGAGGACGTACTGCACGAGCTTGCGCTACTAGCCGATCAGACGGACAAAGCCGAGAAAATCCGACCCGGCGACGGCGTGATCTACTGGCAGGTGCCCCGCACAGCCACCCTCGAGAGCACCATGGGCAAGACGATGGGCAACAAGCGCTTCAAGTCGTCGACCACCACCCGCAACCTGCGCACGATCGACAAAGTCCTGCGCGGATAGTGCACGACCCAGATGGGAACCAGATGACCTCGCCAGGAAAACACAGCGCCGATCTGACCGGGGTACCCGAGACCGCCCTGATGACGCTGCTGGTCCGCGCGACCGAGGCCAGGCGCCCCGACTCGATCATCGACGACCCGATGGCCGTCCACCTCGTCGACTCCATCGACTACGACTTCGCCAAGTTCGGATTCAGCCGTCGCCAGGATATGGCGTTGCGCGCGTTGGTGTTCGACAAGCATGCGCGTCGCTACCTCGTCGACCATCCCAAGGCCACCGTGGTCGCGCTCGCCGAGGGGCTGCAGACGAGCTTCTACCGGTTGAATGCGGCCGGGGTCGGCACCGAGTTCCGCTGGCTGACCGTCGACCTGCCGCCGATGATCGACCTGCGCCGCAAGCTTCTTCCGGCCTCCGACCGGGTGCGGTTGTGTGCCCAGTCGGCGCTGGACTTCAGCTGGATGGACCAGGTCGATCCCGAACACGGTGTGTTCATCACCGCCGAGGGGCTGCTGATGTACCTGCAGCCCGACGAGGCGATGTCTCTGATCGCCGAGTGCGCGGCACGCTTCCCCGGCGGCCAGATGATGTTCGATCTGCCACCCTCTGCCTTCGCCGCCCTGTCCCGGCGCGGCATGCGGACATCAATGCGCTACCGGGTACCGCCGATGCCGTTCACGCTGTCGGTCGCCGAAGCGGCAAACCTGGTCAACACCGTGCCGGGGGTGCGCGCGGTCCACGACGTGCCCGCCGAACGCGCACGCGGAAACCTGATCAATGCGTTGTTCTGGACGGTTCAGCGGGTTCCGTTGCTCGATGCCGTCCGGCCGGTGATCACCTTGCTCGAGTTCGGCTGATCATCCGAACGCTCTCTCCACGTAACGCAACGCCTCCCCCTTGTCGACCCCGAGCTTCCTCGCTGACGACACGAAGGTGTTGGCGGCTGTTGCCATCGCGGCATCGGCCGGATCCGAGCGCGCGACGAAAGTGCCGAAACGACCCCTCGTTTCGAGAATGCCCGCTGCTTCCAACTCTCGGTACGCGCGCGCCACGGTATTGACTGCCAGGTTGATCTGACCCGCCAGCTCGCGCACCGTCGGGAGCCGGGTTCCGGGGGCCAGCTGGCCATCCCGGATACCGCCGATGATCTGCGATCTGAGCTGGTCGAACAACGGCCTGGCAGCGTGCGGATCAACGCGTACCCAATCCCCCAATTCGGCCACGTGTTCAGTATCACCCACAACGGCTAGTTTGGTGGGGTGCAGGTGACGGTATTCAGCGGTGCGGGGATCTCGGCCGAGAGCGGCGTGCCGACGTTCCGCGACGTCGAGACCGGCCTATGGGCCAAGGTCGACCCATACGAGATCTCCAGCGCCCAGGGCTGGCGGGCCCACCCCGAACGGGTGTGGGCCTGGTATCTGTGGCGCCACCACATGATGAGAGCGGTGGACCCCAACAACGCGCATCGCGCCGTCGCGGCCTGGGAGGACTACGCCGACGTGCACGTGGTGACCCAGAATGTGGACAACCTGCACGAGCGCGCAGGCAGCAACCAGGTGTACCACGTCCACGGAAGTCTCTTCGAATTCCGTTGCGACCGATGCCAATCCGCGTATCACGGTGATGTGCCCACGATGCCCGAACCCGTGGAGTCGGTCGAGCCTCCGCGCTGCGAGGAGTGCGGGGGGCTGATCCGGCCCAACGTGGTGTGGTTCGGCGAGGCGCTGCCCGACGACGCATGGCAGCGCTCGGTCGAGGCCGTCGCCAACTCCGACCTGGTGGTCGCGGTCGGTACGTCGTCGGTCGTCTACCCTGCGGCCGGGCTGCCCGAACTGGCGTTGGCGAACGGTACGCCGGTAATCGAGGTCAACCCCGAGCCCACTCCGCTGTCGAAGAGCGCGACATTGTCGCTGCGCGAGTCGGCGGCGACCGTACTGCCGGGCCTGTTGCAGCGCCTGCCCGCGCTGCTGCGCTGAGGGTTACGCCGGCTTGACGGCGACGCCGCTGGCGAACTCGGCGACCGGAACCGGCACCCACGCGGGGAACGTCCAGTCTCGGTGGGCGCCGGTCACCCGGAAGCCCGCGCCGACGATCGTCTCCTCGGTGTGGCGGTGAGTATGGCAGTTTCCGAACATTCTCGGCCAGAGCGTCGCATCGGCGATTCTCTGCAGCCGGGCCCGTGGCCCAGCGCTCGCGACGTGTTCGAGGTAGCGCAGCTCGCCACCGGGCCGGAGCATCGAGAAGAGCTGCCCGACAACCTTTTCCGGATCATCGACGGAACAGAGCACCAACGAGCAGACCACCGCGTCGAAGTCCCCGGCCTCGGTGAACGTCTCCACGGTGCCGTTGTGGACCGTCACGGGGACCGGCGCGGCGGACGCCGCCTTTCGGGCCAGCACAGCGAGCCTGCGTTCGGGCTCGACCGCGACCACCTCGGTGACCGTGGCGGGATAGAACTCGAAGTTGGTGCCGGTGCCGGCACCGACCTCGAGGACCCGGCCCGATAGCCCGGTCAGGTTCTGCCGCCGGAGGCGCCGTAGCGACTCGGGCTCTCGCGATGACATCGCGGTCCACAGGCGCGCGAAGAACGGATTATCGACGGTGTCGCTCATCGACGACCTCTTTCAGCCAGGCCACGGTCTCGCGTGGCGATTCGGAGGGCGGTATCGCACCGGTCAGGATGTGTCCGCAGCAGACCGAACGCAGTACCCGATCGGCGAACTCCTCCACGTCTCCCCAGGGTAGGTAGGGACGCGAGATGAGCAACGCGGCGACGCCGTGCGCCGCGGTCCACAGCTCCAACGCCAAGGTGGTGGGGTCGGCCTGCGGATAGATTCCCTCATCGATCAACGCCTGCATCGACGCACGCATGTGCACGAAGGCCGAACTGTTCAGCATCATGTCGACATCGCTGCCGGGACGGCCCTCCCCCATCGTCGCGATGCGGTACAGCTCAGGCGTTTTCAGTGCAAAGCGCACGTAGGCAAGCCCCTGTGCCCGCAGCACCTCGATCGGGGCTCGGGAGCCCTCCCCGACACCTGCGGCCACGGCCTGCATCTCCTCGTCGAGCTTCTCGAAGTACCGCGCGCACACCGCTTCGAGCAGCGCGTCCTTGTCCGCGAAATGCAGGTAGATCGACGGTGGTGTCACACCGACCAGCTGGGACACGGCGCGGATCGAGACCGCTTTGGCGTCACCGGTTTTCAATAGCAGCTCGGTCGTTGCGTCCAGGATCTCCTCACGCAGTTGATCACCCGATCCGCGGGGAGCGCGCCGCCGCCGAAGTCGTTGAACGCTCACGACGACCGATCGGCGTGCCCGGACGCGACGCGGTCGGTGGCGCTGCGCACGGGCGGGTCGACGTCGTCAGCGGTCTCGCTGAAGCCGATTCGCTCGTGCAGTTTCGCCAACGGCTTCGGCGCCCACCAGTTCCAGCGGCCCAGCACATGCATGAACGCGGGCACCAACATCATCCGGACCAGCGTAGCGTCGGCCAGGATGGCCAGGGTGAGGCCGACGCCGAACATCCGCATGAAGGCCACCTTCGCCGCGATCAGCGCAGCGAACGAGATGGACATCAGCAGCGCGGCCGCGGTCACGACGCGACCGGTCCTGGCCAGCCCGAGTGCGACGCTCTCGTCGTTGTCCGCGGCGGTCTTGCCGGACTTGAGCCAGTACTCGCGGATCCGCGAGACCAGGAACACCTCGTAATCCATCGACAGGCCGAAGGCGATGCAGAACAGCAGCACCGGCATGTTGGCCACCAGCGTTCCGGTCGGTGTGGTGCCCAGGGCGCCGAGGTGGCCGTCCTGGAAGATCCACACCAGCGCACCGAAGGCTGCGCTTAACGACAAGACGTTGAGCACCAACGCTTTCAGCGGCAGCACCACGCTGCCCGTCAGCAGGAACAACAATATGAACGTGATAGCGGCGATGACGGCGAGCACGAGCGGCAACCGGGAGGTGATCGCGTCGGCGCTGTCGCGGTTGATCTGGGCGAGACCGGTCAGCTGCACCTGCCGGTCCGCGGGCGGCCCGACGGCGTGCAGCCGGTCCAGCTGTGCCTCCGAGGCGTCGGTGAACAGCGGCGCCGTGCTGCCGACGGTCAGAAATGCGCTGCCGTCAACGAAACCTGTTGCCGCAGAGGGCGGGCCGACCTTCGACCCGTCGACGAACGTGCCACCCGGCGCGGATACCGACGAAACGTCCTCAACCCGGGACAGCTCGCCGGCGTAGTCGTCGAGCGCCTGGGGGGTGACACCGTCGGTGCTCGGCAGCACCACCGTCACGTTGTTCGAGGAATCGACGGCGAAGTTGTTGCGGAGCTCGTCGCCGATCTGGCGGGCGGACAGTGACGTGGGGAGCACCCGGTCGTCGGGGAATCCCCATTTGGCCCCCAGGAACGGCACGCCCAGCAGGAGCAGCAGGGTGACGACCACCAGACCGATCGGAATCGACCGGCGCATTACGAATTTCGTCGACCGGTACCAGAAGAGTTCCTCGACCGGCTTCGGCGTCGGTTCGGGCCTGCCGAGGACCCGACGGAGCAGCTTGCGCACATCCAGCGAGTCGAGCCTGTCGCCGGCCAGCGCGATCGCGGCGGGAGCCACCACGATGGCGGCCAGTGCGGCGAACCCGACCACGGCGATGCCCGCGTAGGCGAAGGACTTCAGGAAGTACATCGGGAACAGCACCATCGCCACCATCGACAGCGCGACGGTCAACGCCGAAAACAACACGGTGCGCCCCGCCGTGACCATCGTGCGCACCAGGGCGGCGTCCCGGTCGGCGCCGTCGGCCAGTTCGTCGCGGTATCGGCTGATGATCAGCAGTGTGTAGTCGATGGCCAGCGCGAGCCCCATCGCGATGGATAGGTTCAGCGCGAAGATCGAGACGTCGGTGACCAGCGTGACGGCGCGCAGCACCGCCATCGAGCCCAGGATCGCGAACCCGCCCACCGCAAGGGGCAACGCCGCGGCCAGTAGTCCCCCGAAGACCCACACCAGCACGAGGAAGCTCAGCGGTATCGCGATGGATTCCATCAGCAGCAGGTCTTTTTCGGTCTGGGAGTTGATCTGCACGTAGGTCATCGCGACCCCGCCCGCCCGGACGGTGACACCGTCACGGTCGTGGACCAGCACGTCGGTCACTTCTTTCGCGCGCTTCTGGGCTCCGCTCTCGCCACCGGTGAGGCCCGCGACGATCAGGCCCGTCGTGCCGTCCTCGCTGACCAGCGCCGGGGCGGCGGCGGCCGGCGCCGTCCACGCCGACGTCACGTCGGCCACGAACGGGTATTCGGCCAGCTTGGCCGCGATGTCACTGCCGACGGCGCGGGCCTCAGAGCTTTCGATTCCCCGATCCGAGGTCACGCTGATGACCAGCTCCATGTCGCCCTGACCGAACTTGTCGACCAGCAACTGGGTGGCGTTGGCAGACTCGGAAGTCGGATCCTGGAAGCCGCCCGCGGACAGGTGCCGGACCACCGGTACCCCGAAGACCCCGCAAGCCACCATCACGAGCAGTGCGACGACAAGGATGCGGCGCGGCGCCGCGATGGCCAACAGAGCGATGCGTTGCAACAAACCGGGCGCCCTCTCCGACGAACACTAAGATATCGACGGTAAGTTATCAGCGATAAGTTAAGCGGTCAATTGCGCGGCGATGACTTTCGCGAGCCCGGTGAGTCGACCTCACCATGAGAGCGGACCCAGCACAGAACCCGTCGCCCGGGATAAATTCACCGTCGATGACAACCTCCAACGCCACCCTGTCGCCCACCGTCAACGCGGGACTCGCCGACGTCGGACTGCTGCTTCTGAGGCTCGGCATCGGCGCCGCCGCCCTGCAGGCGGGCCTGATCAAAGCCGTCGATTTCTCCACCACCACACAGTTCATGGCCGACGCCGGCTGGCGGCTGCCCACGTTCGCCGCGTTCATGGTGACCGCCTCGGAGACGCTGGGCGGCATCGGACTGCTGCTGGGCGTGCTCACCCCGCTGGCGGCGAGCGCGGTGTTGGGTTCCATGCTCTGTGCGTGGGCGGTCAACGTCTCCGGCGCGGCGTTCTGGTCGGAGCCGTTCAACGTGCCGTTCCTGATCGGCCTCGGCGGTGCCGCGCTGCTGTTCACCGGCGCAGGGGCCTACTCCGTTGACGCTCGGATTCTCAAGCGTCTCACCTGGTCAAAGCCAATTTCGCTGGGCCTGCTGGTGCTCGCGTTCGCTGCGGCAGTCCTCACCTGGGTCGCTCTGTACGGCGTGAATCCGATCCACTTCACCGCCCCGGGGTCGTGAGGGCTACCCGCCAGTAGATCGCGGACCCTACCGAGCGGTAAGGATTGCCACCATTTTGCGAAACGCGGCTCATAGACTCCTTAAGAGCCGAGGTTACTGTTCAGTACATGTGGATCGACGACACCAATGCTGATGTCATCAAGGTTGACTTCGAGGCGCTCTACCACGGCGACTATTTGGTAGAGGGAATCACCTCCGAGCAGCTCGACGACGAGCACCTGCTACCGACAGCCGTATAAAGAACGCGCGCCCCATGGGGCGCGCGTTCCTCATGCTGTTCGCCTGACGGGCCGACACCTTTGGTGTCTCTGACGCGCCGTCGGGCCTTGATTCCTTCTCAGACCGCCTGTACGGCGGGTGTCAACATTCCCGCGAGCCGGCCGCTGATCAGATCTTCGGCCTCCCCGACGATCCGTGAGACCAGATCCCCGACGGTCGGGATGTCGTTGATCAGCCCCATCGCGGTGCCCACGGTCCAGATCCCGGCGTCCACGTCACCGTCGTCGAAGACCCGTCGCCCACGCACGCCGGCCACCAGGTCCTTGACGTCCTCGAACTGGCCGCCGCCCTTCAGAATCTCCACCACCTCACGCGAGACCGTGTTGGAGGCCACCCGCGCGGTGTTGTGCAAGCTGCGGAAGATCAGCTCCGTTCCCCGCTCGTCGCCGGCGACGATGGCTTCCTTGACGTTGTCGTGGATGCAGGATTCGACGGTGCACATGAACCGCGACCCCATGTTGATGCCATCGGCGCCGAGCGCCAGCGCGGCAACCAGGCCGCGGGCGTCGGCGAACCCGCCCGAGGCGATCATGGGGATCTCGATCTTGTCGGCCGCCGCCGGAATCAGCACCAGGCCCGGGATGTCGTCCTCGCCGGGATGACCGGCACATTCGAAGCCGTCGATGCTGATGCCGTCCACGCCGAGGCTCTGCGCCTTGACCCCGTGCCTCACCGAGGTGCACTTGTGCAGCACCTTGATGCCGTTGTCGTGGAACATCGGCAGGTGCGGGGCCGGGTTGGACCCCGCGGTCTCCACGATCTTGATGCCGGAGTCGACGATGACCTGCCGGTACTCGTCATAGGGCGGCGGGTTGATCGACGGCAGGATAGTCAGGTTCACCCCGAACGGCTTGTCCGTCAGATCCCGCGTCCTGGCGATCTCGTTGGCCAGATCCGCCGGGGTGGGCTGAGTGAGCGCGGTGATAAAACCCAGCGCGCCCGCATTCGCCACCGCCGCAACCAGTTCCGCACGACCGACCCACTGCATACCGCCCTGGGCGATCGGATGCTCGACGCCGAACGCCTCGGTGAACTTCGTCCTGATACTCATCGCTGTCCTCTGCTCTTCGCGCGAGCGCTCATCGCGGCGCCATGCGGATGGCGCCGTCGAGGCGGATCACCTCACCGTTGAGCATCGGATTCTCGACGATGTGCACGGCGAGCGCGCCGTACTCGTCGGGGTCACCGAGACGGGCCGGGTGGGGCACCTGCTTGCCCAGCGACGCCTGCGCCTCCTCGGGCAGGCCGGCGAGCAGCGGGGTCTTGAACAGACCGGGAGCGATGGTCACGACGCGGATGAACTCGCGGGCCAGGTCGCGGGCGATCGGCAGGGTCATACCGACCACGCCGCCCTTGGACGCCGAGTACGCGGCCTGACCGATCTGGCCGTCGAACGCCGCCACGGACGCGGTGTTGACGATCACGCCGCGCTCCTCGCCGAGGGGTTCGGTCTTGGCGATGCGCTCGGCCGCCAGCCGCAGCACGTTGAACGTGCCGATCAGGTTGACCTGTACGACGGCGTTGAACCATTCCAGCGGGAACGGTCCGTCCTTGCCGAGGGTCTTCACGGCGTTGCCGATGCCCGCGCAGTTGATGTTGATCCGCAGCGGACCCATCTCCTCGGCGGCATCCAGCGCGACCGACACCTGCTCGGGATCGGTCACATTGGCCTCGACGAACTTGGCCCGAGAGCCGAGCTCCTTGACGACGTCCTCACCCTTGAGGTCGATCACCACGACCGATGCTCCCCGGTCCAGAAGGCGCTTGGTCGTCGCGAGACCCAGCCCAGAAGCACCTCCGGTGACGACTGCTACGGCGTCTTTGATCTCCACAGATCGTTCCTTTCGTTTTTCTTAAAACCATTCCTGCAGAACAGCTTCGGTGTCCCCGCCGGGAACGCCGGGCGCCTTCGGGGCGGACGGTGCACTGCGCGAGAACCTCGGCGCGGGCGCCGGGTACAGGTAGCCGTTCTCGCGGTAGAACGTGTCGCGCTCGGTGTTGTGCGGTTCGGACTCGACCTCGGCGAACGACAGCACCGGGGTGACGCACGCATCGGTGCCGGCGAACACCGTGGTCCAGTGGTCGCGGTCGTGGGCGCCGAACGCCTCGGTGAACCGCGCCCGCAGTTCGGGCCAGCGGCTCATGTCGTTCTGGTCGGGCAGATCGGCCGCGTCCAGGCCGATGCCTGCCAGCATCTCGGCGTAGAACTGCGGTTCGATCGCGCCCACCGCGACGTGGCGCCCGTCGGCGCAGGTGTAGGTGTCGTAGTACGGAGCGCCGGTGTCGAGCATGTTGACGCCGCGCTCGTCGCTCCACATGCCCATCCCGCGGAACGCCCACATCATCATCGACAGCACGCTCGAGCCGTCCACCATCGCCGCGTCGACGACCTGTCCCTTGCCGGAGCTTTCCCGCTCCCACAGCGCCGAGAGCACGCCGACGAGCAGGAACATCGACCCGCCGCCGAAGTCGCCGACGAGGTTCAGCGGAGGCACCGGGCGCTCGCCGGCCCGGCCGATCGCATGCAGCGTGCCGTTCAACGAGATGTAGTTGATGTCGTGACCCGCCTGCTGGGCGCGTGGGCCGTCCTGACCCCACCCGGTCATGCGCGCGTAGATCAGCCGGTCGTTGACCTTGGCGCAGTCGTCGGGACCGAGGCCGAGGCGTTCGGTGACACCGGGGCGGAAGCCTTCGATCAGCACGTCGGCCTTGGCGATCAATCGCAGGACCAGCTCGCGGCCTTCGTCACTCTTGAGGTTCGCAGCGACCGACCGCCGGTTGCGCAGCAGATAGTCCCCGCCGGGCTTCGTTGCAGGTCCGGGCCCCTTGCCGGGGCGTTCGACGCGGACCACGTCGGCACCGAGGTCGCCGAGAATCATCGCGGCGTGCGGACCCGGGCCGATACCGGCCAGCTCTACGACGCGCAGTCCTTGCAGTGGTCCAGCCATGCCCAGCCGCCCTCCATCAGTGTCGCTCAGTTGACCGCGACATAGCTTACTTGTATAACCAAGTCGGACCGGCCACGGGGCATCAGCCCCACCGGATGGCCCTCATACGGCAGGGGACGTGCATGACCACCATCGACTCGGGCACCAACGCATACGCGGGAATCGACGACCTCAGGGTCGAGCTCGACAACGGTGTGCTGGCGGTGACATTGCACCGGCCGGACAGTCTCAACTCGCTCACCGCGCCGATGCTGAACACGTTCGCCGAGACCCTGGAACGCGCCGCGGGCGACGCCGCGGTGCGGGTGGTCCGTGTCGGCGGATCCGGGCGCGGGTTCTGCTCCGGTGCGGGGATCAGCGAACAGGACCATGCCAATCCGGGCGCCGCCGGAACACCGGCCGACGTTCTCGATGCGGCCAACCGCTGCATCCGGGCACTGGTGTCGCTCCCGCAGCCGGCGGTTGCCGTGGTGCAGGGCGCCGCCGCCGGTGTCGGCGTGTCGCTGGCCTTGGCGTGTGACGTCGTATTGGCCTCGGAGAAGGCATTTTTCATGCTGGCCTTCACCAAGATCGGCCTGATGCCCGACGGCGGGGCCTCGGCCCTGATCGCCGCGGCGGTGGGTCGTATCCGCGCCATGCGGATGGCGCTGCTGGCCGAGCGCATTTCGGCGACCGACGCCGTGGAATGGGGTCTGGTCAGCGCGGCCTATCCCGTCGACATCTTCGACGCCGAGGTCGACAAGGTGATCGCGACGTTGGTGTCGGGACCCGCGGTGGCGCTGCGCAAGACCAAGGACGCGATCAACGCCGCCACCCTCACCGAGTTGGAGAGCGCACTCGAACTCGAGAAGCAGGGTCAGCTGGAACTGCTGGTGTCCAACGATTTCAAGGAAGGTACGCGGGCCTTTCAGCAGCGCAGGGCCGCGAACTTCACCGGCTCCTGAGGCCCGCTCTCTCCCGTCGAGACTGCACTCTTGGCGTAGAAGTGCGAGTGGACGCCGCCGCCAGCGCGGTCTGAACGCCCGGAAAATCAGTCGACTCGACCACCCCGTGTCGGCGACCATCTTTGGGTGAGTACCCAATTCGGCATGGAGTGCGACAGCACTCCATCAGGCTCAGGGCAGCCGGTGGCAGACGCCGCCGGCTGGCGGGTGCTCGCGCCATTTCAGTTCCGCGAGTACCGCCTGTTGATGGCCGCCGTCTCGCTGTCGATCTTCGCCGAGGGCATGTGGGCCGTGGTGATGACGCTGCAGGTGATCGCGCTCGACAACGACCCGACGTCGCTGTCACTGGTGGCGACCTGCCTGGGCGCGGGCCTGGTCGCGTTCGTGTTGGTCGGTGGACTCGCCGCCGATCGCCTCAACCGACGCCTCATCATCATCGTCGTCGAGGCTGTCAACACCGTCGTCGTGTCGGCGGTCGCAGTGCTCGGACTCATTGGCGCACTGCAGATCTGGCACATGGCAGTCGCTGCGGCGGCGCTCGGGA
Organism: Mycolicibacterium sp. CR10; assembly: GCF_005222675.1. Classification (GTDB taxonomy): domain Bacteria; phylum Actinomycetota; class Actinomycetes; order Mycobacteriales; family Mycobacteriaceae; genus Mycobacterium. The sequence continues at coordinate 24,042 of NZ_STGE01000002.1, forward strand.
TCGCCGCGGCGTTCTTCTTCCCGGCCTACAGCGCTCTGTTGCCGCGGATCCTGCCGGCCGAACAGCTGCTGGCGGCCAACGGCGTCGAAGGGGTCGTGCGGCCGGTATTCCAGCGCGCGGTCGGCCCGGCTGTTGCCGGCCTGGTGGTGGGGGCGACGTTCCCGTCACTGGGCGCGGTTGTCGTCGCAGCGTTGTTCGGCGTCGGCCTGCTGTTGCTGGTGGCAACCCGCCCGGCAGCGAAAGACGTTGCTGTGCAGCCGGATCAGAAACAGGAGCAGCCGAAGCTACTGCGCGATCTCCGCGAAGGCTTCGTGTTCGTGCTGGGCACACCGTGGCTGCTGTGGACGCTGCTGTTCGCGAGCATGTTCGTGCTGGTGGTGCTGGGCCCGATCGAGGTGCTGTTGCCGTTCATCATTCATGACCGGTTCGTGCACGGCGAGCAGACCTACGGGTTCATCCTGGCCTTCTTCGGAATGGGCAGCGCGCTGGGCGCTTTGGCCGTCTCGTCGAAACGGCTGCCGCGCCGGTACCTGACCGTGATGATGGCGATGTGGAGCGTCGGCTCCATTCCCCTGGCGATCCTCGGCGTCACGTCGTCGTTTTCGCTGATGGCTGCCGCGACGTTCGTCATCGGCGTCACCGACGGCGCGGGGATGGTCATCTGGGGCACGCTGCTGCAGCGGCGGGTGCCGCCGGCGATGCTGGGGAGGGTCTCGAGCCTGGACTTCTTCGTATCACTGGCGTTCATGCCGGTGTCGTTCGCGGTCGTGGGTCCGCTGTCGAAGGTCGTGTCGATGCAGACGATCTTCCTGGTCGCGGGCATGCTGCCGGTGCTGCTGGCCGCCGTGGCGATGTGGGCGGCCAAGATGCGGCGCGACGAGTTGGCGCACCCGCTGAGCTAAGCGGGATCAGACCCCGAAGATTGGGGGAAGTGCGAGCACCAGGATCAGACCCCAGAAGAAGTGGGTCAGCATCGGTGCGAGCACTCCCCCGGTGGCGCGGCGTTCCAGCGCGCAGACGGTACCGAGGATGATCGCGGCGAACCCCAGCATCGGGTTGCCCGTGGTGGCGGCCGTCGCGATCACATACAGCACCGTGGACACCAGCACCGGTCGGTATTTGGCCAGGGTGGTGTAGAGGGCGCCGCGGAAGAACAGTTCCTCGGCCAACCCGTTGATCACCGTGATGAACACGATCAGCCACAACGGCCCGGCGTTGGAGAACTCGAGAACGCGGGTGATGTACTCGCGGACGCCGGGGATCTGGCGGGCGATCAACCCACCGACGACGAACACGGCGCCCAATGCCAGCCCGACGGCGGTGCCGGTGATGACCGGACGCTGGTTGCGCGCCCGGAAACGGACATGCCCCAGGTGCAGCGGACCGGAGGCGAACGCGCCGATCGCCCACACCGCGGCCAGCGCGAGCGTGAGCCAGATGAACGATTTGTCGCCCGGCGGTCGGCTGAGGGAGTAGCCGAGCAACGCGGCACCGATCAGCAGGACGCCGCCGACAATGATCTTGCGGCGGCGCACCACCGAGGGCCACTCGTTGTACGGGGCGGCCCGGGTGCGTGCGATCTGGTACAACTCACTGGGCAAGCCGGGGTCCTCCGATGACGTCACGCGGGACTCACTTTCGGCACCATGCCGATCACGTGATCGAGCCCGGTGCGCACCACGCCGGCCACCGGCCCCGGCACCAGTCCGAGTAGCCCCAGAACAGGCTGCACGACGTTCGGCGTCACCACGTTGGCGAGTTGCCGCAGGCGCAGCACATCGCCTCCCGCCCACTGCGGATCGGTGTCGGCGAGGTGATGCGGATCGGCCAGTTCGTTCACCGGGCGCCGCGGCGGACTCATCACGGCCCGGCGAATGGCGTCTTCGACCCCGATGAGACCACCGTCCGGTTCGGGAACCAGGCCGGCCAGCCCGTCCTCGGAGGCCATCATCGGATAGTCAAGGGACTCAATGAGATCCCCCGCCAATCCGCCCGGCACCGGGAGCATCAGACCGCTCACGCGGGATACCAGGCCGGTGTCGATGCCGTAGACCGGAACGGGTGTGCGCCAGATGCCCGCGATGCGGGCGTAGGTCCGCAGCAGGTCGCCGTACGTAGTGGTCTCCGAGCCGCGGATGTCGTAGGCACCCGCGGGCACGGCATCCGCGTCAGCCGCGCCGACGAGGTAGTGCAGTACGTCGCGGACGGAGATCGGATCGATGGGGTTGGCCGACCACTCGGGCATCGGCAACACGAGAAACCTGTCGGCGACGTAGCGCAGCATCTCGAACGACGTCGACCCGGCTCCGATGACGATCGCGGCGCCCAACCACACCACATCGGGTCCACCGTCGACCTTCAGTGCCTCTGCGACCTCGGCTCGGCTGACGAGGTGCTCGGACAGCGAGTCGTCATCGGGCACGAAGCCACCGAGATAGACAATTCGTCGCACCCCTGCGGCCTTCGCCCCTTCCGCGACGGTGGCCGCGGCGAGGTTGTCTGCCTCGCGGAATCCGGGCTGCCCGATGCCGTGCACGAGGTAGTACACGACGTCGACCGGTCCGGCGTCGGCGAACGCCTTTCGCACCGAATCCTCGTCGTGCGCGTCGAGTTCGACTCCCGAAACGTCGGCGTGCCACCCGAAGTCAGCGAGCCGTGCCGGATTGCGGGTGGCGGCGACCACCTCATGGCCCTGCGCGAGCAGGGCCGCCACGAGGCGAGAGCCGACATATCCGGTCGCGCCGGTGACCAGTATCCGCACGGTGTTCACCGTAGGCCTGTACCCCAACCCGGCAACTCGGAACCTGTGTCAGCCGTTGCCTGCATCACGGTGCATCTTGACCAATTCCTGGTAGAGCAGCGCATTCGTGCGGATCCCGGCGAGTTCATCGTCGGTGAGCTCGCGACGCACCTTGCCCGGAACCCCGGCGACCATGGACCGCGGCGCGATCACCGCACCCTGCGAGATCACCGCACCGGCGGCGATCAACGACCCGGCACCGATGGTGGCGCCGTTGAGCACCACCGCGCCCATGCCGATCAGGCAGTCGTCCTCCACGGTGCAGCCGTGCAGCACCGCGTTGTGTCCGACGGTGACGCCCGCGCCCACCCGTGCCGGGAATCCGGGGTCGACGTGGATCGTCACGCCGTCCTGGATGTTCGATCCCTCGCCGATCTCGATGGTCTCGGCCTCGGCCCGCAGGATCGCCCCGTACCACGCGCTCGACCCGGCTGCCAGGACAACCCGACCGATCAGGGTGGCGTTCGGCGCCACCCAGCTTTCCGGGTTCAGCTGGGGCGCGTGCCCGGCGATGGGCAGGATCAGTGGCTCAGGCATGGCCGCCATCGTAGGGTCCGGCCCGTCCGCCCCGCCTGCCCGACCCCGCCGGACCCCGTGCGATCCTCACGTCGTGACACCAGCATCCGCGCGCACCGCCCTCGAGGTGATCCGTGACGTCGACCTGACCGGTAAAACCTGCGTGATCACCGGTGCGTCATCGGGTCTGGGCCGCGAATCGGCGCGCGCGCTGGCCGCGACGGGCGCACAGGTGATCCTGGCGGCGCGCAATAGCGCCGACATCGCCGACACTGTGGAGTGGGTGCGCGAACACGTGCCGGGCGCCCAGCTGTCGACTGTGCACCTCGACCTGGCCTCGCTGGCCAGCATCACCGCTGCGGCAGCGGCGATCCAGGATCTCACCCCGGCCGTGCACGTGTTGATGAACAACGCCGGAGTGATGTTCACCCCGTTCGGCCGCACCGCCGAGGGCTTCGAGACTCAGTTCGGCACAAACCATCTGGGGCATTTCGAACTGACGAGGTCGCTGCTGCCCACGCTGGTCGCCGCGGACGGGGCGCGCATCATCAACGTGTCGTCGGACGGACACCGGATGGGCGACGTCGACTTCGACGACCCCAACTGGGAACACCGGGACTATGACAAGTTCGTCGCCTACGGCGCGTCGAAGACCGCCAATGTGCTGCATGCGGTCGAGCTGGACCGAAGGCTGCGCGACACCGGGGTGCGGGCGTATGCGGTGCACCCGGGCATCGTCGCGACGTCGCTGGCGCGCCATATGGCCGGTGACGACTTCCGCAGTCTGGGCAAGATGGCGTCGGTGGAGCGTGACCCCGAGGCGCGCCGCGTCGACGTCACGCGAGATTTCACGACGCCTGAACAGGGTGCCGCGACACAGGTCTGGGCGGCGGTCAGCGACGAGCTGACCGGGCAGGGCGGCGTCTATCTGTCCGACTGCCAGGTCCGTCCCGCGGCGTCGTATGCGGTCGACGAATCGCGTGCGCTGGCACTGTGGGATCTCTCGGAGCGACTCTGCGCGCCGGGGGTCGCGAGTTTAGGCTCGATCGTGTGACGGACCTGCGGGCAGTCGGCGTGGCTGAGCCGGCAGGCGATTCGTCCGCGAAAGTCATCTATCTGCGCTCCTACGGCGAGCGGGACCGCGATGACCATGCCGTGGTGGGTCAGGTTCTCGATGCGACTGTCGAGATGCTGCGCGGGGCGGCGTTCGCCGACCTGACCACCCGCCGGATCGCGGAGCAGGCCGGTGTTCCGCACGCCGAGTTGTGTGCGTACTTCAGATCGAAGGACGCGATCGTCGCCGAGGTGTACCTGGGCCTGCTGCGTGGCGCCCCGCTGACCGTCGACGTCGACGAGCCTGCGCGGGCCCGCGTGGTCACCTTGTTCGATCAGCTCGTGATGTTGCTGGCCGAGGAGCCGGCTCTGGCTGCGGCCTGCTCGAGCGCGCTGATCTCCACGGAGCCGTCGGTCCAGTCAATCCGCAAACGGATCCACGGCGAACTGCATCGACGGGTGCGCACGGTGTTGCGTTCGAGCGCCTGGCCCGAGGTGGCCGAGACGCTGGAGTTCAGCCTTGTGGGCGCGATGGTGCAGGCCAGTTCGGGGGCGACGACGTTCCGCGACACCGCTGACACACTGGCCAGAGTGGTTGCCGCGGTTCTGCCCGACGGCTCCTGATCCTCGGCACCCATCGCTGTCCCGCGGCTGTGTGACGGAGTGGTCTGGACGCCCGACAACTCGCGAAAGCCGCAGGTCCAGTCGGTGGACACCGCGTCTCGGCGGCCGCTGCCGCGCGAACCCGACTTGGTCGTGACCAATCTGTGCACATAGCATCCCCGGTGACCTGAGCGTGAGGAGAGAACGTGAAGACCCGCACCAACAAGGCCATCGGTGTCGCCGTCGGCGCCGCCGCGATCGTGATGTCGGTTCCGCTGGCCGTCAGCGCGTACGCCGAGCCGACCACCACACCCGTGGCCGAGATTCCCGATCCGCAGGGGTCCGGCTGCGACGCCTTCAAGAAGGCCGTCCCGAACTTCAAGGGCCTGGCCAACGTCCCCGTCAGCAACGCGCTGGCGAGCATCCCCGACGTCAGCACGTTCAGCCAGGCGATCTCGGGCCAGCTGAACCCGGCCGTGAACGTCGCCTCGGTGTTCGACAACGGGCCGTATGTCATCTTCGCGCCGACCAATGAGGCGTTCGCGAAGCTTCCGCCCGAGCAGCTGCAGATGTTGCGCGTCGATCCCGCCGCGCTGACCAGGGCGGTCTACTACCACGCCTTCCTCGGGCTGCTCGGCCCCGACGACGTCAAGGGCCAGCGCCCCACCCAGGAGGGCACCGAGATCGAGGTGACCGGCTCGGGCGGCGACGTCGCCGTCAACGAGACCGCGAAGGTCGTCTGCGGCGGAATCCAGGCGCAGAACGCCAGGATCTACCTTATCGATTCGGTGCTGGACCCAGCCGACGCGCCGGCCCCGATCACCCCGACGGCGACGAGCTCGACCGAGACGAGCTCGACGGAGACGACCACAACCGAGACCACGCCTGCGACACCCACGGAGTCGCTGCCCGCCGAGGCGCCGGTATCACCGGCCGCCGAGGCCCCCATCGGCTAGCGCTCTTCAGCGATTCGGGCACAGTTGGTCACGCTCAGCGTGACCAACTGCGCCGGAATCGCGTTTACAGGCCGAGGTCGCGGCCGATGATCTCTTTCATGATCTCGGTGGTGCCACCGAAGATCGTCTGGATCCGCGAGTCCACGTAGTCGCGGGCCACGCGGTACTCCATCATGTAGCCGTAGCCGCCGTGCAGCTGCACGCAGCCGTCGATCACCTTCTTGGCGGTCTCGGTGGCCCACCACTTCGCCTTGGCGGCCTCGACCGCGGTCAGCTCACCGTCGACGACGCCCTGCAGACACCGGTCGATGTACTGCTCGGTCACGTCCAGCTCGGTGTCCATCTCGGCGAGCAGGAAACGGTTGTGCTGGAAGCTGCCGATCGACTGCCCGAAAGCCTTGCGGTCCTTGGCGTATTGCACTGTCTGTCGCCAGGTTTCGCGGGCACCGGCGACCGCCGAGATGGCGATCGACAGCCGCTCCGAGGGCAGGTTGGTCATCAGGTGGTAGAAGCCGCGGCCCTCCTTGCCCAGCAGGTTGGCCGACGGCACCCGGACGTTCTCGAAGTGCAGCTCGGACGTGTCCTGTGCGTGCAGGCCCATCTTGTCGAGCTTGCGGCCGCGACTGAAGCCGGGCATGTCGCGCTCCACGACCAGCAGGGAGAACCCCTTGTGGCCGGCCTCCGGATCGGTGCGCGCGACCACCACGACGAGGTCGCTGTTGATGCCGGACGAGATGAATGTCTTGGAGCCGTTGACGATCCAGTCGTCACCGTCGCGCACGGCGGTGGTCTTGATCCCCGCCAGGTCGCTGCCGGCGCCGGGTTCGGTCATCGCGATCGCGATGATCGTCTCGCCGCTGGCGATGCCCGGCAGCCAGCGCTCCCTCTGCTCGTCGTTGGACAGATCCTTGAAGTACGGGGCGACGACGTCGTTGTGCAGGCTCAGGGCCGGCCCGGGCACGCCGGCCCTGGACATCTCCTCATCGATGACGGCGTTGAACCGGAAGTCGTCGCTGCCACCGCCGCCGTATTCCTCGGGCATGTTGAACCCGATCAGGCCGTGCTTGCCCGCGGCCACATAGGCGGACCGGTCGACGATGCGATCGGCTTCCCACTTCTCGGTGTTGGGCACCAACTCGCTCTCGATGTACCCACGGACGGTGTCGCGGAACGCCTCGTGCTCGGCGTCGTAGATCAGTCGCTTCATATCAGCAAACCCCTTTGCTTACTTGGCTTTCCAGACCGGCTCGCGCTTCTGCGCGAATGCCAACGGGCCTTCTTTGGCGTCCTCGGAGGTGAACACCACCGCCACCTCGCGCATCGTCCGCGACCACCCCGCCTCGTCGGCGGCGATGACGCCGTCGTCCACACCGACGGCCACCCGCTTGCTGGCCTGAACTGCCAGCGGCGCGTTGACCGTGATCCGCTGAGCCAGCGCGAGGGCCGCCTCGAGTTCCTGCCCGTCGGGCACGACGTCGTTGATCAGGCCCCACTTGAGCGCCTCGGCGGACGTGATCGGCTCACCGGTGAACATCATCTGCATCGCGACCTTGCGCGGCAGTTGGTCGACGATGCGGAACACGCCGCCCGCGGCGGCGATCAGTCCCCGCTTCACCTCGGGCAGCCCGAACTTCGCGCTCTCCCCGGCGACGACGAGGTCGCTGGCCAGGGCCAGTTCGGTGCCGCCACCCAGCGCTGTCCCGTTGACCGCGGCGATCGTCGGCTTGTCGATGAAATGGCGCACGTAGCCGGCGAAGCCCCACTTGGGACGATCGGGATGACCGATGTTCTCGCCCTTGGACAGAGCCTTGAGATCCGCACCGGCGCAGAAGGACTTGTCTCCCGCGCCGGTGACCACGACGGCCCACACGTCGGGGTCGCGCTGGGCCTCGTCCAGCGCATCACCCAGCGCGATCGACACCGCGGCGTTGATGGCGTTGCGCGCCTCGGGCCGGTTGATCGTGATGACCATGACGTTGCCCCGCCGCTCGGTCAACGCAGCGGGGGCGGCGACGGTTTCGGTCACAGCAGCTCCAGGATGGTGGCGTTGGCCTGGCCGCCGCCCTCACACATCGTCTGCAGACCGTACTGAATTCCCTTGTCCCGCATGTGATAGAGCATCGTCGTCATGATGCGCGCGCCGGAGCCACCCAGCGGGTGCCCCAGCGCGACGGCGCCACCGTTGGGGTTGAGCTTCTTCTCGTCCGCGCCGATGTCCTTCAGCCACGCCAAGGGGACGGGCGCGAAGGCCTCGTTGACCTCGAACACGCCGATCTCGTCGAGCGACAGACCGGAGCGCTTGAGCGCCTTCTGCGTGGCCGGGATCGGCGCGGTCAACATGATCACCGGGTCGGCGCCCGCCAGCACCGCGGTGTGCACCCTGGCAAGTGGCTTGAGCCCCAACGACTTCGCCTTCTCGGCAGACATGAACAGCAGTGCCGCGGAGCCGTCCGAGATCTGCGAACTGTTGCCCGCGTGGATCACGCCGTCTTCCTTGAAGGCCGGCTTGATCTTGCCGATCGACTCGAGGGTGCCGCCACGACGGATCCCCTCGTCCTTCAAAACAGGGTTGCCCTCCTGATCCTTGATCGCCACTATCTGATCGTCGAAGGCACCGGAATCTTGAGCGGCAGCCGCCTTTTCGTGCGATCCGAGCGAGAACTGATCCAGATCGGTGCGGCTGAAGCCCCACTGCTCAGCGATCATCTCGGCGCCGACGCCCTGGTTGGGCGTCTGCGTGTAGCGGCCGCGGAACGCCTCCGGGTACGGATGGCCGCCGTTGGCCAACGACGAGCCCATCGGAACGCGCGACATCGATTCCACGCCACCGGCCACCACCACGTCGTAGTGGCCCGCGACCACCCCGGCGGCGGCGAAATGCACCGACTGCTGACTGGACCCGCACTGCCGGTCCACCGTCACGCCGGGCACCGACTCGGGCCACCCGGCCGCGAGAACCGCGGTGCGCGCGATATCGAGGGCCTGTTCCCCGGCCTGCATGACGCAACCCCAGATGACGTCGTCGACCATCGCCGGGTCGACACCCGCGCGCTCGACCAGGCCGTTGAGCACCTGCGCGGACAGCTCACCCGGGTGGACCCCCGACAAGCCGCCGTTGCGCTTGCCGACAGGCGAGCGGACGGCCTCGACGATGACGGCTTCAGCCATGGACATTCTCCTTTGAACAGTGGTGTGCCCCCGAACGTAAACGAACAAGGTTTACTAGGTCAACCTACTGGTTGGTAGGTCGGTGCCCTGGACTCAGGCGAGCGGCGAGCGTCCCTTGCCCGCGCGTTCCGCGGCCACCCTCAGCTCGTCTCGGAACCGCGGGTGTGCGATCGCCGCCAGCGCCTCCCCGCGCTCCTGCACGGTCAGGCCCTCCAACGCGGCGGCACCGTACTCGGTAACGATCACGTCGACGTGATGCCGCGGTGTCGTCACCACCGCCCCGGGGCCGAACCAACCCACGATGCGCGACTGCAGGTTGCCGTCCTTCTCGAACGTCGAGGGCAGACAGATCAGCGAACGGTCCGACAGTTCGAGACCTGCGCCCGCGACGAAGTCCTCGGCTCCGCCGATCCCGCTGAACTGGTTGCCGTCGATCGTGTCTGCCACCACCTGGCCGTGGATGTCGATCGCCAGCGCGCCGTTGATCGAGATCATGTTGTGGTTGGCGGCGATGACCTCCGGTGAGTTGACGATCTCGACCGGAAGGAACGCGACATCGGAGTTGCCGTCCAGCCAGGTGTAGAGCTCCTGAGACCCGAACGCGAACGTCGTCACACTGACCCCGTCGTACTGACCCTTGCGGGCGTTGCTGACCTTGCCCGCGCGATGCAGTTTCATGCAGCCGTCGGTGAACATCTCGCTGTGCAGCCCGTAATCGCCGCCGTCGCCCTCGGCCAGCAGCGTCGCGATCTGATTGGGGATCGAGCCGATCCCGGTCTGCAGGGTCGCGCCGGACCCGATGAAGCCGACGGCATGGCGCGCGATCGCGGCATCGGCGTCGGACGGCGGCGCGTCACCCCCGGGCAGCGCGATCGGCGCGTCGGCCGACGGTACGAGGATGTCGATCTCGTCGACGTGCAACGCGTGGGGCATCTCGCCGAGCCCGAACGTTCGGGGGTACGCGTCCGATACCTCCACCACGAGTACCCGGTCGGGATCGGTTCCCGCGCGGCGTAATTCGTTGATCGTGCCGCCCGCGTGCAGCGACAGCGAACACCAGCCGTCGGCATCGGGAGGGGTCGCGACGGTCGCCATCACGCGCGGCGCCTGTCGCTGCAGCAGCGGCCCGAAGCGCCGGAAGTCCGCGGGGGTGAACCCGATGTCGGCACCGGAATCACGGAGGGCGCGCTCGAGGGGGCCGAAGAAACCCGACAGATAGTGCACCCCCGCCCGAGAGAACAGCGCGGTGCCCACCGCCAGCAGCGCACCGTAGACCCGCAGATCCGTCCAGTCCTCCCGCTCGCCCAGCGCACGCAGGAACGCCGGCGGCTGGCCCGGTCCGAGCGGTATCCCCAGCGTGTCGGCGGGCTTCAGTCGTGCGGCGGTCTGCTCGGCGGTCAACTCCTCTGGCATGGCCGCTACCCTGCCATGCGGATCGCGCGCTGCGGCCGCTCTTGCGCCGCGAGCCACGGATGACGCCGAGGCCAGCGGGTCCACATGGTTTACTGAGTTGCACAGCTGCACAGCGCAGCGGTTCGCAAACGTGTCGATCCTTGCGGGAGGTGACTGTGGCTCGCGATACTCCGCTGGCACCGATGATCGGGCCGAACGCCGTCGGCTCGGGCACCGCCGTCCGATCCCCGAAGACCGCTGAGCTGGTCGCGGGCACGCTGCGGCGGATGGTGGTCGAGGGCCAGCTCAAAGACGGTGACTTCCTGCCGAACGAGGCCGAGCTGATGGCCCACTTCGGCGTCAGCCGACCGACGCTGCGCGAGGCAGTGCGGGTCCTGGAGTCCGAGCGCCTCGTCGAGGTGCGCCGCGGCTCGCGCACCGGGGCCCGGGTGCGGGTCCCCGGGCCGGAGATCGTCGCGCGGCCCGCGGGCCTGCTGCTGGAGTTGTCCGGGGCGACGATCGCCGACCTGTTGACCGCCAAGTCCGGCATCGAGCCGATGGCCGCTCGCCTGCTCGCGGAGGCGGGCTCCGTCGAGGCGTTCGACGAGCTCGACCAGACGTTGGAGGCGCTGATCGAGCAGGGCTGGAAATCCGGTCGGTTGGCCGAGACCACCGGAGCGTTCCATCTGCGGGTGGTGCAACTGTCGGGCAACGCGACGCTCAGCATCGTCGCCGGGATGCTGCACGAGATCACGGTCCGGCACATGGCTTTCGTGATCAACGAGCGCCGTCCGGTGTCGAAGGCCGACTACGACAAGCTGATTCGCTCCTACCGCAAGTTGATGCAGTTCCTGCGCGCCGGCGACGCCGAAGGGGCGGAGTCGCACTGGCGCAGACACCTCGACACGTCGCGGGAACTGCTGCTGGCCGGCCTCGAGACGGTCTCCATCCGCGACGTCATGAACTAGCGGCAGCGTCCTTCTGCCACGTCACGTGCACCGGCACGGTGTCGTCCCACGGCTGGCGCGTGACCATGTCGGCGACGTTCACGTAGCCACGTTCGAACTCGCCGGTGGCCGCGTCCACCAACCGGTACTCCTGACGCTGCTTGTGGATGGGCTGCGCGTCGAGCAGCAGCACCCGCACCTCGCCGGGCTCGAAGTGGCACCGCTTCTGCAGGGCCGCGATCAACTGCTCGTTGTGCATGTGGCCGTCGCCGAAATTCCATCCGATGGCGGTGCTACAGACCCGCTCACCGTCGGTCAGGACATACTCGTCCTCGTCCACCCCGGCGGAGCCGGGACTCTGGCCCGGGCCGGCCATCGCACGGTGCGCGAGAGTGAACATCGCGCGGCCGTGCGTATTGAAGGAACGGAACGCGTACCCCATGTACTGGTACATCTCCGCGGTTTCCTTGCTGCCGTAGAACTTCTCCATCTGCGCGGCGGGCATGCTGGCGATCGCCACGATGCCGTTCTCGATCTTCGCCGCGGCCGATGGCTTGATGCACCACAGCCCGGTGTCCCAGTTGCCCGCGTAATACCGCATGCCGGGAAGGAAGGACACCTTGCGCGGGAACAGGTTTCCCACCACCACGGTGCCCGCCACAACCGCGAACAGCACGATCGGCCAGGGGCTCTGCAGGTCGCCGAGACCCACTCCGGCATTGCCGACGAACAGCGCCAGCACGCTGAACATCATGAAGACGTTCCACTCCAGCGGCACGCCCATCGGGATCGCCGACAGGATGCCGAAGTGGAAGCAGATCATCACGAACGCGGCGATCGCGGTGACCCAGCCGCCGTGGCTGAAGAACAGCACCAGCGGGACCAGCATCTCGATCGCGGTGCTGAAATGCGCAAGCCACCGCGACGCCCGCCCCGGCCTCAGATCGTCGGGAAAGTGCTCGAAGAACCGGCGCTTTATCCACCGCGGGCGGAACACCGGATTGTTGCTCATCATCGTGGAGATGACGAAGGGGAAGTGCTTGTTCAGCTTCGATGTCGCGGCACCCAGCCAGATGACCAGGCAGACCAGTTTCGCCGCGATGATGATGTCCACCCCGCTGAACAGGAAGCACACCGCGAGCGAGCCATAGACCTCGCCGCGGGCGGCCAGGAAGATCACCTTGTCGCGCAAGCCGGCCACCGCGAGCAGACCCACGATCGCCGCGGTCTGCCACACCGGCAGCACACCCACCTCACTGCCCAGCTCGGGAATCGGGCCGGTGCCACCCGAAAAGAGAGCGACAACCAGCATCACCAGCAGGGCGCCGTAGACCGCCACATCAAACGGCGTACGCGTGTCGCCTTTCGTCAGCGGAATCCGCCCGGGCCACGGTGGCAGCCGAATGGTCTTGGGCCGCAACCAGTACAGGATGGATCCCATGGGCGGGAAGAACCGGTTGTTGAGTGGCCCGAACCCGCAGCCCAGCCCGACGACCTCGAACAGCATCGTGAAGAGCACGACCTTCTGGTAGACGATCGGCTCGGCGTACCAGGAGCCGACGTCGGTGAAGCCGGCTAACCCTCCCGTACCAGGCGTTGACACCAGCACGATCAGCCACGCGACGAGGACGTACAGCAGGATCTTCACCACGTAGAAGAGGTGCATGATCACGGGCGTGCCGAAGCCGACCTCGGCCCAGTGCCGGGCCATCGGGACGATCCGCTCCGCGCGGGTGCCCTTGCTCCACTCGGCGTAGTCGACGACGGGCGCATCCTGCTTGAGAAAACCCATGCCGGTCAGACTAGAACGTGTTCCAGTCGGGTGCTTTCAGTTCGGCTGGTTCCGCGGCCACGCCGCTCGAGACTGCGGGGAGATCGAGTTTCGGCGCCCAGACGCGATCTCTGCGCAGACTCGACGGGGCGCGCGGGAGCTAGGGGCGCGGAAGCTCGGGGCGCGCTGGAGCTAGGGGCGCTGGAGCTAGGGGCTCGGCTTCGGCGCCGGCGGGCGGAAGAAGATCAGCACCTGACCGATGCCGCCGGCGAGGCCGAGCACGACCGCGATCAGGAGTCCGTACCACCCGTGCAGGTAGTCATAGACGCTGGAGGTGGAGAAGAGCGCGTAGTCGAGGCTGTACTTCCCCGCGCCGGTTCCAGCGATCGCGACCGCGGCGACCGCGAGCACCAGGTTGTACTCCCAGCCCTCTTTGACGATGAAGAAGCCGTTCTTGCGGTGCACCGTCCAGGCCGCGGTGAACATCAACGCGACGAACCCCGCTGCGGGGATCGGTGTGAGGAGCCCGACGGCCAGACCGAGACCTGCCGCCATCTCCGTCGACGCGGCGATCCTGGCGTGAAACATGCCTGGCTTCATGCCGATGCTGTCGAACCAGCCCGCGGTACCGGACAGGCCGCCTTTGCCGAAGAACTTGTTGTAGCCGTGCGCGGCCATCGTCAGGCCAAGTACGACGCGGAGCACGAGGATGGCGAAGTCGTAGGCAGTCACGTAACAGAATCTAGGCCATCTGTTACACGGGCGCCCACCCCCCGTCCGCTACGCGGTCGGCACCCAGTTGCCGTGGAACCCCGCGGGAACACGGTGTGGCAGTTTCACGGCGGCGACGTCGTCGAGGGTCTGCGCGTCGAGTATCGCAAGCTCGCTGCGGTCGGTCGACTGGTCGTACACGTAGCCCATCAGCACACCGTCGTCCTCGGCGGCATCCGGAGACGACGGATGGAAGACGAACTCACCCAACGACTTTCCTTGACCGAACGAACGGCTCGCGGCACCGCCGCCGACGAGGTCGTGCTTGAGAAGAGTGTCGGCGGCGTCGTCCTCGACGCATGGCGCGTAGCCGTACCGGTGCCGCTTGCCGACCAGTCGCTCGTCGACCCGCGGGAACTCCTGACCCCGGTCGTCGATCCGGGATTCGCGAACCTTGTCATCGGCCAGGTCCACGGTCCACCGCTCCAGGGTGGGTGGCCCCTCGTTGGGTCCAAGCCGGTCGGCGTCGAACATCTTCGGGTGCCGCACCACGTCCAGGACAATGGTCTCGCCGTCGTCGTAGGCGTTCATGGGATGGAAGACGTAACACGGCTCCACCTCGAACCACCGCACGTCGGCGTTGGTGCCCTCCCGCGGCATGACACCGATCCGCGCGGGATAGTCCGGATTCCACGAGTAGGGAAACCGTCGGTCGGCAGTGTTGCCCGCGGGCAGGCGCGCGGAAATGGGATCGGGGATGCGCACCCGACCGATCAACGCGGACAACACGAGTCGCGCCGGAAGACGCAGTGCGCGCGGTACCGTCATCGCGACGGCCTGGCCGGTGTCGAAGGTGACCGGGAGGTCGTAGAACACCACATGGCGCTCGGTCAACGAGAAGTCGTGCATCATCGGGCTGCCCGCGACCTCGATGTCGACGGTGCGCCGCGCCCGGCCGTCGATTCCGATCACGGAGTACTGCACCGTGTTTCCCCGCATCATGCTGTAGGTCACGGCGTGCAACTCGCCGGTCACGGGGTCGCGCTTGGGATGGGCGGTGTACCCACCGGGGAGGGTCCCGTCGAAATCGCAGACGCCGACGGTGTCGAGTTCATCGGTCAATTCGTAGTTGGGGACCCCGGCTTCGATGAGCGCCAGCGTCTTGCCGGCGTGCCCGATCACGTTCGTGTTGGCGCCCATCTGCGAGATCGCGGATCGCCCCGGGGGCACTGACTCCCCCAGCGCCCTGGCCGCCATCGGGCTGCGGACCCACCGGTTGCGGTACCACTCGGCCTTGCCGTCGCGCAGCCGGATGCCGTGCACCATGCCGTCGCCGAGGAACCAGTGGTAGAGCTCGGGATCGATCTCGCCGATGGGGTTGGGGCCGTTGCGCAGGTAGCGACCGTCGAGATAGTCCGGGATCTCTCCGGTGACCGCGAGATCGGTGAGCGTGTACTCCTCGGAGATCGGCGCGAGTGCCCCCTCCAGATATCTGTTGGCCATCGCCTAACCCTTCGATAACAGCGTTATCCGCGTCTCTGTATAACAGCGTTATGACACGATGGCACGCATGAGCGGAGCACGGGACGCGCTGGTCGATGCCGGGGTGCGCATTCTCGAACGCGACGGACTTCCGGCCCTCAGCGCGCGCAAGGTTGCTGTGGAGGCGGGCACCTCGACCATGGCGCTGTACACGAACTTCGGGGGAATGACCGGCCTGCTGGAGGCCATCGCCGTCGACGTGTTCGTCCGATTCACCCAGGCGCTCACCGAGATTCCCGAGACAGCCGATCCCGTCGCCGACTTCATGGCGATGGGCCTCGCGTATCACCGCTTCGCGCTGACCAATCCCCAGCGCTATCAACTGATCTTCGGCACCACGGCGTCACTCGCTTCCCACCGCACCGACCTCACGGTGACCGGCAGCGCCACCAATCGCGACGAGTGGGCGACGTCGTTCGAGGCGCTGCACAAGGCGGTGCACCGGATGATGGCGGCGGGCCGGATTCGAGACGACGACGAACTGGCCGTAGCGGGTCGACTGTGGAGCCTCAACCATGGCGGCGTGATGCTCGAGATGGCCGGGTTCTTCGGGCATGAAGGGCATGGGCTGACCCAGATCATGGGCCCGCTGATCATCGACACCTTGGTAGGGATGGGCGACGACCGCGACGCGGCCACCCGGTCGCTGCAGAAGGTGGTCGCCGCGCTCGGCTCCGGCACCTAGGTCAGACGACGGGCCGCAGTTCCCGCTCCAAACGCTGGACGTAGGCATCGATATCGCCTATCGCGGACTCGGCGGCGTGGACGCTGATCGCGATGGTGTCGCCGATGCCGTTCACCCCGTGCGTCAACCCCATCATCGGCGACAGCGCGGGAAAGCTGGCGGCCAGCCCAACAGGAGCGCCACCGAACCGCAGATCCTTTGCGCCTCTGTTGACGCTCGACACCACCGTGTTGCCGTTGACCGTGGGCGACCGTACGTCCGGATTGAATCGTGCAGCGCCCCATCGGAGTACACGGGCTGGGACCGCCGCGAATGCCGCGTCCTCGACGCCCATCGCCGGGTGGGCACGGCGACGCCGACGCTGACGTAGGTCGGCGGCAATCCGGCGAGCCCTCTGCTCGAACTCCAGTTCCGGGTACAGACCGATGCCGACGTTGCCGTAATGGTTGTTCGCAAGACGCGGGCCGGTCCTGGCCATCGGCACCTCCGCACCCAGCAACGACGGGTCGTCGCCGAGCTCCCGAAGATGCCCCGACAGCGCCCCCGACACCGCAGCCAACACGCCGACCGTCACCGTCGGTCCCGGCAGGTGCCCACGACTGCGGATCACGGTCCGGATCTCGCGAGCACCGGTCGGGCGCGCGTTGGTCCGTAACAGCGGCCGCGAAACTGCTTGGGCCGGAACAAGTCCTGCGCTGGTATCGCGCACCAGGGCACGATAGGCACGGCCCGCAGCGATCGCACGCCGCGGAAAGGCGAACGCTGCATGCGACGGCGCCGGTACGGCCGGCACGTCCCCCGCGCGGCCGAAGAGGTAGCCCGCCAGCGCCGCGGACCGATTACCGTCGGCGAACGCGTGCGAGGCCTGCAGCACCGCGACCGTGCCGCACCCGGTGCCCGGCACCCCGTCGATCTCCGGGAACACATGCAACCGCCAGGTCATCACCCGCTGATCGAGCTGCTCGTCTGCCAGGCACTGCACCGCCGCCAGGCACGCCGCCCACCGGCGATCGACCAACTCGTGCACCACCAACTGCTCCGCGCCGACCTCGCGGGGCACCCAGCGCGGGTACATCCACGCGCTCGTTTCGGCGATCCGCAGCCTCAGGTCAGGACAGTCACGCGCCCGGGTCCAGACCTCGTCGAGCGCCGCATCCAGTGCGGTCGGCGGTTCGGTGAATCCGTACAACGCGAAATGGTCATTGGGGATCGCACCCGATGTCCAGTAGCTCAGCGCATCGACCGCGGCGAGTCGGGGCGGCGTCATGCGCCAAGGCTAGGCTGTGCCGCATGTCGAAGCTGCCCCCCGTGTCTGAAACCGGGGCGGTGCTCGTCACCGGCGCGTCGTCCGGGATCGGTGAGGAGATCGCCAGAGAGTTCTACCGACGCGGTTACCGGGTGATCCTGGTGGCGCGCCGCGCGGATCGTCTTCAGGCACTTGCGGAATCCCTCGGCGGAAATGCGCGGGTGTTGCCCACCGACCTGGCCGACCCTGCGGACCGCGCGGGGCTCCCGGACCAGGTGGCCGCGCTCGGCCTCACCGTCGACATTCTGGTCAACAACGCCGGCCTGTCCAACCTGGGTCCGGTCGCGCGATCTGCTCCGGCGGACGAGCTGCGACTGGTCGAGGTCGACGTCGCAGCGGTCGTCGACCTGTGCAGCCGGTTCGTGCCCGCCATGGTGGCGCGCCGCCGCGGGGCGGTACTCAACGTCGCGTCGGTCGGCGCCTTCGGACCGGTGCCCTGGCAGGCGTCGTACGGCGCCGCCAAGGCCTTCGTCCTGTCCTACACAGAGGCCATGCGCGAGGAACTTCGCGGCACCGGCGTCACCGCATCGACGGTGTGTCCGGGGCCGGTGCGTACCGGATTCGGTGAGGCAGCAGGCATTCCCGACGAAGAGGCCGAGAAGATGCTGCCGAGATTCCTGTGGGAGACAGCCGATGCGGTGGCCAAGACGGCCGTCGACGGCCTGGATCGGGGCAAATCGGTGATCGTGCCGGGTGCACCGAATCGCGCCGCCGCCATGCTCAACCGGCTGGCACCGCGGTGGGCGCTTCTGCCAATGGTGTCGCGCAGCCACCCGGGGCGCCAGGAGCTCTGAGCCGCCGCGGTTACACCGGATCGAACTTGGAGATCAGCCAGCGATCGTCAACCTTCTCCAGCGTGACCCGCACGCTCGACGCGGTATCGGTGGGCGCACTTCCCCCGACGATCACCGTCTGGTTGACGAACACCAGCACGACGGCCTCGGTCGGGGTGGCCGACACCGACGCCGCCGCGGGAATCGAGGCGACCGCGGAAATCTGCTTCTCCCTGGCACCGGGAATCACGACGTCGTTGGTCAGTGAGGTGTAGGAGTCGCGGAACTCGCCGGTGAGCAGGTTCCGTGCGTCGCCGAGCTGCTGTTCGACTTTGTCGGGGGTGTAGGACAGCAACGCGATCGTGGTGTCCCTGGCGGCCTGCACCGAGGTGGCCGCCGCGATTTCACCGTTGCGTACCGAGTTGTCCCGCCACTTCAGGTATCCGGCGCCCAGAGCGAGCACCAACGCCAACGCGGGCAACAGCCCGAAGGCGACGAGGCGCGACCACTGAATGCCACGCTTCGGTGTATCCGACACGGCTTCCGCCGTCGCATCGTCGTCTGCCGCATCGTCATCGGCCGCATCGTCGTCGGCCCCGGTGTCATCGGCCGCATCGGCCTCGGTGTCGTCGGCCGCCTCGTCATTGTCCTCAGTGTCGGGGGCGGCCTTTGCGGTCTCGGCCTTCGCGGTCTCGGTGTCGTCCACGACGTCGCTCTTCGCACCCACAGCTGTGTCGTCCTCCAAAATCTTTGTCGTCTTGTCCTTGCTCACGGCACGAACTCCACGTTGGACACTTTCGCCTCGTCGCCGACCTTCTCCACCGAGATCCGCATCCGCCAGGCGCGCGGCGCCTGTTCAGGGGCACCGGCGTTGGTCGTCTCTACCGAGACCGCGACGAGCACCTCGGCCTGGTTGTCGCCCTCGGATTCCAACCCCGCCTCGGAGATGGTGCCGACCGACTTTGACTGGGCCTGCTTGACCACCTGCAGGAACGGCTCCGCACGCTGTTGGAAGTCGTCGTAGAACGTGCCTGTCGCCGAGTCGAGGATGCGCTGGATGTCGGCGTCGGCGTTCTCCCAGTTGATCGTGGTCAGATTCAGCGCACCTTGGCGGCCCACCTGCAGGAACAGGTTGCGTTCATCCTGAGCCTGGCTCGACTCGTAGGCGCGGAATCCGAGCCAACCGGTCAGGCCGGCCAGCGCCACCACCGCGGTGAGGCCCGCAATGAGCGCGAGCTTGACGTGCGACATGGGGGTGCGCCCGGCAACGGCCGTCTCACCGAGTTCGCCGTCGTAATCCTCGGCATCGTCGGCATCGACATCAACGTCCGCGTCGACGTCAGCCTCGGAGTCCTCCGCCACCTCGGTGTCCGCCTGCGCAACCGTCGACGTCGCATCGCCGGGCTCGGTCAGCTCGACAGCACCCGACTCCGTTTCCACAGCATCGGACGCCGTCTTCTCGGCTATCGGTGCACTGTCGGATTTCGAGGTCGACTTGTTCAGTTCCCCGTCGGGGGCAGCAGCATCGTCTGCCATGTTTGCTCCTCTGTGGCACTTCGGGCCAGGTTGGACTGTGTGTACACACGTCCGTCCGGTCCAACGTACGTGCCGTTCGCCGGATCGTACTCAGCGGCCGCCATCGGTGGCGGCGCCGGACCCGGAGGCGGAGGCGCTTCTGCAGGTGGTGAGCCTGGCGGCAACTGGGGGACGGCCTGCCCGGACAGCGTTCCGTTCGGGTCACCCTTCCAGTTGAATCCGTCGTTCAACGGCACGTAATTCTCGTTGCTTTCACACATCTTCGCGGTGGGCGCGCGTTTGCCCGGCACCGTGACACACGGGATATTGCGGGCGCCTCGCACGTTGAACGCACCGTCCTGCGGAATGCGGCAGTACACATCGCCCGCCGGCCGGTCCGGATAGTCCTCGAACGTCGGTGTCCGCTGCTGCTGGAGCGGCAGGAAGCCGGTGTTGCAGGGCGGCGGGATGTTGAGGTTGAGATTCAAGGTGAGGTTGTCACCCATGTAGTCCTGCTTGGTCCCGTTCTTGGCCACGCCCACCGCCTGGGTCACCGCGGTGCCCTGCGGAAGAAGCACCAGCAGTTGCTCGAGGTTGGGCTGGTAGGTGACGGCCACCTCGCCGACGCTGGCCAGATTGGCGAGCACGACTGGCAGCGTGGGTTGCAGCTGGTCGAACAGTGCACGCACCTCTTCGGCCGCACCGGGACCCGTGCTGAGGAGACCCGAAACCGAGCCGTCCTCGCTCTGCAGCTGACCGGTGATGTTCGCTAGGTTCGCCGCCCACGCCTGGATGGAATCCGAGCTGTCGGTCTGGGAGTCCAGCACCGGCTGAACCTGGTCGATCACCGTCGTCAGCGAATCCAGGTTCGCCCTGGCGTCGATGGCCAGCTGCGAGGACCCGTTGACCAATCGCCGCAACTCGGGACCGAGACCACCGACCGCCAGGTAAGACTCGTCGATCACCGTCCTGAGGTTCTCCTGCGGAATCGCCCGCAGTCCGTTGTTGGTGAGCTCCAGGACGGCGTTCACGTCCGGCGGCACCCTCGCGCGGTCGCGGGAGATGACGTCGCCGTTGCGGAGTTCAGGTCCGCTGCTGCTCTGCGGCACCAGCTCCACGAACTGTTCGCCGACCGCCGACTGGCTGCGCACCGAGGCGATCAGGTCGGCCGGGATCTTGACGTTCGAGTTCAGCGACATCACCGCCTGCACACCGGAATCGGTGAGGTCGACGCTGTCCACGATGCCGACCTGGGATCCCCGGTAGGTCACGTTGCTCCGCTGGTAGAGACCGCCGGTCTCGGGCAGCTCGAGGGTCACCTTGTACACGCCGATGCCCATCATCGCCGGCACCCGCATGTACCCGAACACCATGATGCCCAGGGCCACCGCAGCCAACAGCGAGAAGATCGCCAGCTGGATCACCATTTGTCTTGTTACACGCATGTCATCGCCCCTGATCCCAGCGGTACGGCGCGACCAACGGGTTGCTTCCAGGTGGTGGGACGTTGTGGTTGCACGGGCTGGGCGTCTGCCCGACGGTGCGGCCCCACTGCAACTCCAGCCACGTCAGGTTGCACTCCCACCGGGTGCCGGTGAAGAAGCCTTGGTCGATCCGGCTCAGCGTCAGGTCGACGATCAGCGACAGGTTGGCGTAATCGCCGCGCAGCCAGTTGGTCAGCGTCTCCTTCGGGAAGGGGAACGTCGGCAGGAAGCTCAGTGACCGCGTCAGCGCCGGGCCGGCGTCGGCCAGCGACTGCAGCACCGGGCCGAGGTCCTTGAGTTCCTGGACGAGCGCCTCCTGGGTCTGGTTGACCGAGTCCGCCGCCAGCGCGCTGAACCTGCCGAGCTGCACGAGCGTCTCCGACAGCGAGTCGCGTTGGTCGCGCAGCACCGACAGCGCATCGGGGATTGTCTTTAACGCCCTGTCCACCACCGGCTTCTGTTCGGCGAGCTGCCCGACCAGGCTGTTGAGGCTCTCCGACGTAGCGATGATGTCGTTCTTCTGATCGTCGAGGTGCCCGATCGCGATGTCGAGCTGCTGGATCAGGCTGCGCAGATCGTTCTCGCGACCGGTGAAGGCGACGCTCAACGCCTCGGTGATGTCCTGGATGTTGCCCAGGCCGCCACCGTTGAGCAGCAATGCGACCGCGGCCAGTGCCTGCTCGGTGGTGGGGAACGCACCGGCGTTCTCCAGCGGGATCAACGTGCCCTCTTTGAGCCGGCCTTCCGGCGGCATGTTGGCGGGGGCCGACAACTCGATGTGCTGTGAGCCCAGCAGGCTGGTCTGGCCGATCTTGGCGGTTGCGTTGGCGGGCAACACCACATCACCGTCGAGCGTCATCGTCACCAACGCGTTCCAGCCCTGGCGTTCGATCTCGGTGACGGTGCCGACGTTGACATCACCGACGCGGACCCGGGAGTTCCGTTCGACGTTGTCGACGTCGGGCATCTGCGCCTTGATCGTGAAGGAGCCGGGACCGCCGCCCGCAGTGCCCGGCAACGGAACCGAATTCAGGCCGCGCCAACCACATCCCGAGCTCACCAGCGCCAGCGCGAGCACCGCGACACCGGCACCTTTACGCATTGTCGGCCTCATGATCCGGCCCCCGGTGGCGGCGTCATCATTCCCATGAGCCCGTCGTTCGGGTTCGTCGGCGCCGCCATCTCGGCGGGCAACGGCGGGGTGTTGGGAGGCACAGCTGCCGGGTCAGGCTGCGCGCCCAATGGCACGGGCGCCGCCGGCGGCGGTGGCGGCGAACCGCCGGGAGGTATGTAATCCGGCCGCAGCCAATCCTCGCTGTAGGTCAGCTCATTCGGCCGCGTGGTGGCACCGATGAGTTGGTTCAGACCCAGGGGCGGGAAGTTGTACTGCCGGTTCTTCATGATCGGCGCGAGGTACTGCACGCACAGCTTCGCCGACTGCTCCGCACCCAGCCTGGACGCGGCTTGGACTGCGCCGCAAAGGAACTGGATCGGGTTGGCGAAGTTGTTGACCGCCAGAATGGCACTCGCCCCGCCCTGCGCGGGCTGCCAGATGTTGACGTAGTTCTGGAATGTGTTGGGCGAGCTGTGCAGGAACTGCTCGAGGTCGTCCAGGCTCTCGTTGAGCGCCGTGGTGACACCCGCCAGCTTCTCCGACGTGGTCCCCAGCGCATCGCGGTTCTCGGCGACGAAGGACTGCACCTCACCGACAACGGCGTTGAGATCCCGCACCGCGGTGCCCACTTCGTTGGGACTGTCGGAGAGCAGGCCGGTGACCGACGCCAGGTTCTGATTGAGCTGCCGCATCAGGTTCGTGCTGTCCTGCAGCGCCGACACCAGGATCGCCAGGTTCTTGATTGTGGAGAAGATGTCGGTACTGCGATCGCCCAGCGCCGAAAACGCCTGCGACAGCTTGATGACCGTCTCGCGGATGTTGGCACCCTGGCCCCGCAGGTTGTCCGCGGTCGTGTTGATCACCGATCCCAGCGGACTCACCCCACCGGGTTCTGTCGGCTGCAGTGTCTCGCTGAGCCGTTCCAACTGTCCCCGCACCTGATCCCACTCGACCGGCACCGCGGTGCGTTCCTTCGGGATCACCGTGTCGTCGGCCATCACCGGCCCGCCGGTGTAGACCGGTGTGAGCTGGATGGCGCGCGAGGTCACCAGGGCCGGTGACAGGATCGCGGCGTTCGCTTCCGCAGGCACGTCGTAGCGGCTGTCGTACCAGAACGAGATCTTCACCTGTTCGGGTTGGGGTTCGATCGAGGTGATGCTGCCGACCGGCACCCCGAGGATGCGGACGTCGTCGCCGACGTAGATGCCGTTGCTGTTGTCGAAGAACGCCGTGACGTTGATCCGATTGACCTTGTCGGTGGTCCGCACGAGCACGGCGACACCGGCGACCAACAACAGTGCAAGAGCGACAGCAACCCAGGTCCGGTAATTCTTCATGGTGTGCCCTCCACGGGAACCAGCGGAGGTGCCTCACCCGGCGCGGGAATGGCGACGGGGTTGGGTGTCGGGACCGCAATGGAACCCATTCCGTGCTGCGCCAACGCCGGCGGCCCCGGCGGCGGACCACCAGGTGGCGGTGCGGGCAGCGGCTCGCGGTACGGGTAGCAACCGGTGGGTCCGGGCAGCGGGATGCCGGGCGGACCACACCCCGGGTCGCCGGGGTTGCCGGTGATCGCGTCGGGAATCGTCATGCGCGGTTCGCCACCCTGGCCGGTTCTCGGGAACGGCACCGGCATCGCAGGTGTGCCGGGTTGCCCGACCTGCGGGTCGCTGCGCTGCGACGGCAGCAGCACGTTCGGGTCCAGACCCAGATCGGAGAAAGCCACGTCGATGAACGGCTGCAGGAACTGCCCGGGCAGCAGATTGGAGATGTAGTTCTTGAAGAACGGACCCGACGAGACCGACTCGCCCAACGACAGCGAGTACTGGTTCAACAGGTTGAGTGACTTCTGCAGGCGTTCCTTGCGGTTGTCCAGGATCGTCAAGACCCCGTTGAGCTTGTCCAGCGCAGGCTTCATGGTGTCGCGGTTCTCGCCGATGAAACCCTGAAGCTGTTGGCTGAGCCCGGAGATGCTGCCGGAGATCTGATCGAGAGCCGCACTCTGACTCTGCAATTCGGCCAACAGCGCGTTGGTGTTCGAGACGAGGCTCACGACCTGCCCGCTGCGCTCGGCCAGCACGGTGGTCGCCTTGTTCGCGTTGGCGAGCAGCCCGCGCAGTTCGGCGTCGCGCTCGTTGAGGGTGTCGGAGAACCGCGCCACGCCCTCCACCGCGATCTTCAGCTGCGGTGGTGTGTCGGCGAACGTCGCCGACAGCACGCGAAGCGACTCCGACAGCTGGTCGGTGTTCAGGCCGCTGATCGTCGCGGCGAGGTCACCGAGGGCATCGGGCAGCTGGTAGGGCGAGGTCGTGCGGTCGATCGGAATCGTGCCGTCCTGCTGGCCGTCGCCGCGGGCGACGACTTCCAGGATCTTCGTCCCCAGGAGCCCCCGGGTCTTGATCGCGGCCTCGGTACGCTCACCGAGTCGGATGTCCTTGTCCACCGTGAACGTCACCAGCACCTGGGGACCGTCCAGCTCGATCGACTTGACCTGACCGACCTTGAACCCCGAAACCTGCACGGCCGCATCGTCGGCCAGTCCGCCGGCCTCGGCGAAGTACGCGGTGTATTCGCGGCCCGGGTTGACGAACGGCAGTTTCTCGTAGTTGATTGCGCCGAGGACGATCGCCGCAGTGATCCCGAGCCCGACGGCGCCGATCACAAACTGGTTGCGCTCACTGAATGGCTTCATCGCGGTGCGCACCTCCCGGTAGCTTGCCCGGCCACCTTCACATACACCGGTTGTCCGCCCTTACCGTTGAGCTTGAGCACTAGGTCGCAGAGATAGAAGCTGAAGAAGTCACCGTAGATGCCCTGCCGTGCCAGCGCCTGGTAGGCATCCGGGAGGGTGTTGATGACGTTGTCGAAGTAATCCTTGTCGGCCACCACGATTCCGGCCGCCCGGTCGGTCTCCTGAACGACCTTCTGCAGCGGCGGACGGGCCTGGGACAGCAGATCGGTGATGCTTCCGGCCGCCGCGTTGGTGTACGCCAACCCGCTGCTGATCTCCTCACCCCGGGATTCCAGCCCCTCGACGAGTTCCGAGAGTGACGTGACCGCCTTACCGAACTGGTCGCTCTGATCTCCGAGCGACCCGAGCACGGTGTTCAGGTTGATGATGACGTCACCGATCAACTGGTCGCGATCGGCGAGCGTGCTCGTCAGCGCCGCGGTCTGCGCCAGGAACGAGTTGATGGTGCCGCCCTGACCCTGAAGGGCCGTGATGAGTTGCCCAGAAAGCGCATTGATCTGTTCGGGATTGAGGGCCTGGAACAGTGGACGGAACCCGCCGATCAGTGCATCGAGATCCAACGCCGGTGAGGTGCGGGCCAGCGGAATGGTGTCGCCCGGGCTGAGCTTGCCTGTCCCGCCCGCACCTTCCTCCAAGGCCAGATAGCGACCGCCGATCAGATCGTCGTAGCGGATGACGGCTCTGCTGCCCTGAGTGAGCACCACCGAATCGTCGGCGGAGAACTCGACCAGCGCGGTGGTGTCGGGCTGGATCTCGACCTTCTTGACCTTGCCTACCTCGACGCCGGCGATCCGGACGAAATCGTTAGTCTCCAACCCGGTCACGTTGATGAACTCGGCGCGGTACTGATGGGACTTCTCTCCGAAGCGCAGCTGCCCGAACACCGCGAAGAGACCGAAAACACCGACCAGGCACACAAGCAGGAACACCGCGAGACGTATTGCGTCTCCTCGGATATTCGCTGTCATCGGTTGCCTCTCTTGATCGTTCGGTTGGGTCGGGCGGTTCGGGTCAGCGGCCCGGGATGGCCGGAACCGGGGGTGGGGTAAACGGGTACGGGACGGCCGTCGGCACCAATCCCGCCGGGTTCGGCACATAGAACGGCTCGGATCCGGGGCGCGCACCGGAGTCCTTGGGAGCCCCTGGTGGGGGCGCCGGCGGCAGGCCCGGCCACAGTGGCGTGCCATCGGGGGCGTACAGCTGCGCACCGTAGGCCGGGGCGCCCGGGTACGGGATCGGTCCGATGGCCGGCCCGCCGAACAGGTTGCGGATGCTCGGCGCTTCCGGGACCGCACGGGTCACCGGCAGGTAGTTGGCGTAGGTCGGGAAGGCGATGCCCGGGTTCGGGCGCCAGTCCAGACCGCTGCCGAAGCCGGTGTTGGTGACGAGGTTTCGCACCGGCCAGTTCTTCGACACGTCCGGCAGCGAGCCGCAGCCGGGCTTGCCACCCGGGCCGCCCTTGGCGCCGATGATCGGCAGATGCTGGGGATAGTGGTAGGGATCGTCGCCGAGGGCCAGCCCTGCGTCGAGCACCAGCGAGCGGCCGTTGCCGCCCGGGCTCTCATACCCGCCGGTGTCGAGCAGGTGCTTGGCGCCCAACAGCAGGCAGGTGTACTCGGGGTTGTACTTGTAGAGCAGATTCGTCGTCGGCTCCAGCACGTTGATCGCCTTGATCAGGTTGGCCTGGGCGGGGGCCAGCAGGCCGATACCGCTGTTGGACAGCCCAATGGTGGACAGCAGCAACGCATCCAGATCCCTGGACTGGTTGACCACGGTGGTGCTGGTCGTGCTCGCCGCGTTCAGCGTCGCCAGGATGTCCTGGGCCGCAGCGCTGAAGGTTTTGTTGAAGGCGTCCAGCGACCGCAGGTCGGCGGTGATGGTCTCATTGCGCGGGTTCAGCGCGAGCAGGACCTCGTTGGCGTCGGTGGTGGCCTGGCCGATCCGCTCACCCTGGCCGCGGACGCCGTCGGCCAACGCGGACAGCGTGCTGTTCAGTTTGGCCGCATCGATCTGATCGAGGACCGCGACGAGGTTCTCGAACACGGTGTTGACCTCGGTGGTCACGTTGCGTGACTGCAGAACCTGGCCCGCTTCGAGGCGGCCGGTGGGGTTGTCAGGGAAGACCAGATCGACGAACTTGGCGCCGAAAATCGTGGTCGCGCGAATCTGCGCCTCGACGTTGGACGGGATGAACTGCAGCTTGTCGGGGTCGATTTCGAGACGCAACGCCACCGGTGGGCTCTCCTGGCCCGTCACCGAGATGTCGGAGACCCGGCCCACCTGCACGCCGCGCAACTTGACCTTGGCGTTGGTCTCCATCACCAGACCGGCCCGGTCGGACGTCAATGTCACGGGGACCGTGGACTTCAGGGTTCCGGTGAACAGTGCGTAGGTCAGCCACACCGCCACGGCAAGCACCGCAGCCAGAATGAGCGTCCACCAACCGGGATGCAGACCGTCGTCGTCCATGCCTCAGCCCGCCAGATTGAAATTGCCGGATTGCCCGTAGACCGCAAGCGAGATCATCACGAGCACGAACGCGGACACGATCAATGATGTTCGGACCGCACGGCCGACGGCCTCGCCGACTCCCGCAGGCCCGCCACGCGCGGTGAAGCCGTAATAGGTGTGCACCAGCATGATCACCACGGCCAGGGCCACGCACTGGATCAACGACCAGAACAGATCCGTCGGGTTGAGGAACGTCCGGAAGTAGTGGTCGTAGACGCCGGTTGACTGGCCGTAGATGACCGTCGTGCCGAATCGCGCCGCCCAGAAGGAGGCCAGAACACCGACACAGTAGAGCGGGATGACCACGAGGAGGCCCGCCACCACCCGGGTGGAGGCCAGGTAGGCGACGCTGCGGATGCCCATCACCTCGAGCGCGTCGATCTCCTCGTTGATCCGCATCGCACCGAGCTGCGCTGTGGCGCCGGCACCGATGGTCGCCGACAACGCGATGGCCGTCGTCGCCGGCGCGATCAACCTCACGTTGAAGAAGGCTGACGCGAAACCGGTCAGTGCCTCGACGCCGATCTCGGAGAAGTCGGTGTAGCCCTGTACCGCCACCAGAGCACCGGTGGTCACGGTCAGGAACCCGACGATGGCGACCGTGCCGCCGATCATGATCAGCGCGCCTGCGCCCAAGCCCATCTGGGCGATGAGCCGCATGAGCTCGATCCGGTAGTCCTTGAGCGCGATGCCAATCGAGCGCAGGGTGCGCCCGTAGAACTTGGCCTGCACGCCGACCTGGTTCCACGGACCGGCGATGGAGCGATACCTGGCCTTGAGCCAGGGGAACTGGGAATGTGGCCGTGAAACCGTCACAACGTCACCTTTACCGCGACGGCCGTTGCCACAATGTTGATCGCGAACAGCGCCATGAAGGTGAACACCACGGTCTCGTTGACCGCGTTGCCGACACCGGCCGGGCCACCGCCCACCGAAATGCCCTTGTAGCAGGCGATCATGCCGGCCGACAGCCCGAACAGCGCCGCCTTCACCAACGCGATGAAGACGTCGGTGGCACCGATGATCAGCGTCAGGCCGGAGGCGAAAGCACCCGGGGAGACGTTCTGGATGTACACACAGAAGAAGTAGGCGCCTGCCAACCCGACCAGGATCACCGTGGCCGACAGCGCCAACGACACCAAGGTCGCGGCCAGCACCCGCGGAACGACAAGCGCCTGAATGGGATTGATGCCCATCACCCGCAGCGCGTCCAGCTCTTCACGAATGGTTCGGGCACCGAGGTCGGCACACATCGCCGTCGCGCCTGCGCCCGCGACCACCAGCACCGTGACGATCGGGCCGATCTGGCGAACGGTGCCCAGCGCGGCGCCGGTTCCCGAGAAGTCCGCTGCGCCGAATTCCTTCAGCAGGATGTTGAACGTGAAGGTCAGCAGCACCGTGTAGGGGATGGTCAGCATCAGCGTGGGCACGATCGACACCCGCGCGACGAACCAGGACTGGGAGATGAACTCGCGCCATGCAAACGGCGGCTTGAACATCGCCACGAACGTGTCGAGCGCCATCGAGTAGAAGCCACCGACTGCACGGACAGGCTTGCCCACGACGCTGGAAGCGACCATCTATTCGGTCCTTCCTCGTGTCAACCTCATCACCATTGGCTCGCTGTCCTTCCAACGAAGCCCGCGTCCAGTCAGGCTGTGGCTGACGTTACACATGGGAGGACGCCGGAGAACCGTATATCAACAAAAATTGACGCGGCAACAGGACGTCATTTTTCCCTGACTCCCGGCGGTCGTCGGGGCTCGAGTATCGGCCATCACGGCGTTGAAGAACCTGCTCAGCGGGCAGATCAAGCTGGACTGAGGATAGGCAACACGTATTTCCGGTGCGGCGATCGCGACGGAGGCATCGCGGATGCAGTGCTCCTTTTACACGCCGGCGACCGCGTCCTCCAGCTCTGCGACCACGATCTTGCGCATGCCCAGCATGGCTTTGGTCGCCGCCGCCGCCCGTGCTGGATTGGGGTCTGCGGTGAGTTCGTTGAGCCGGTCCGGGACGATCTGCCAGCTCAACCCGAAGCGGTCCTTGAGCCAGCCGCATTGCGACTCCACGCCGCCATCGAGCAACCGCTCCCAGTAGTAGTCCACCTCGGCCTGATCCCGGCACGGGACCGTGAACGACACCGCCTCGGTGAACGGGAACTGCGGCCCGCCGTTGATCGCGACGAACCGCAATCCGTCCAGAATGAAGACGGCGGACACCACCTCCCCCGGTGTACCGGGACCCGCGTCGGTGTACCGGTCGATCGACTCGATCGACGAGTTGGGAAAGACCGAGGTGTAGAACTCGATGGCCTCCTGCAGATCGTTGTCGAACCATAGCGACGGCGTGATGGTGGGCATGGCGGATCTCCTGTCGATCGATTCGTCCCTGGCCATTGAGACCGCGCCGACAAGCGAAACTCATCGCCGGACCGTCACTTTGGCGAGAATGCGCCTACCGCCCGCAGCGCGAAGTCGAGCACCCGCGACTGGGCCTGCTTGAGACGCTGGGGGTCATCAGGCACCTGCATGGCCATCACGCGGCTGACGACCGCGCTGATCGCGATGGCATCGGAGTCCGGATCGGTGAGCGGGAATGAGCCGTCGCGTTGGCCTCTGCCCAGGATCTCGACCAGCGAGCGCTCCCGGTCGGCGTGCGAGCGCTCGCGGGTCTCCCTGTACCCCTTGGCCATCCGCACTTCGTCGGAGTCGATGACCATCAGCTGCAACTGGTGCACCGGTTCGACGATCACCTCGAACATCTCGCCGATCCATGCCGCGAGCTGATTGGCCGGAGTGCCGACGGCCTCCTCGGCGATCCGGTCCACCCGAGCGGTAATCGCGTCGCACTCCTCCCGGAGCAGGGCCAGGAAAAGTTCATCCTTGGAACCGAAGTGGCGGTAGAACGCCCGGGTCGACACCCCGGCGCTGCGCAGGATCGCCGACATCGGGATCGGCCCGGTGTGCGGTTCCGACAGACAGCGATACGCGGCATCGATGATGCTGCGACGATCGTCGTCGTGGCCGGACCACTTCTGCACAAGCGTCAATTCTAGGGAGTTCGCCACGCCCCGGGGCCAGGGAACGCCACATTTCCCGCGCTCGGTAACGTGATGCCCCGGGGAAGGCCGAGAGGACGCCTGTGAGCACACCACGCAGCGAGCCGACGACCGCGATTTTTCGCGGCGCCGATGACCTCAGTCTGGTCGCCGACGAATGGAACAATCCGGAGACCACTGCGCAGTCCGGCGGGGACTTCGACAGTTCCCGGTTGTCTGTGCTGATGTTGCACGGGGGTGGCCAGAACCGCTTCTCCTGGAAGAAGACCGGGCAGATCCTGGCCTCCCGCGGCCTGCATGTGGTCGCCCTCGACAGTCGCGGCCACGGCGACAGCGACCGCTCCCCCGACGCGAAGTACACGGTGGAGGCGCTGTGCGCCGACACCCGGGCGGTGCTCGAGCAGATCGGGCGGCCGGTGGTTCTCATCGGTGCCAGCATGGGTGGGCTGACGGGAATCCTCGCGGCGCATGAAGCCGGTCCGGACAGCGTCCAGCGCCTGGTCCTGGTCGACGTCGTGCCGCGGTATGAGAAACACGGCAGCGCGCGCATCCGCGACTTCATGTTCAGTCACGTGCACGGCTTCGAGTCGTTGGAGGAGGCCGCGGACGCAGTCGCCGCGTACCTGCCGCACCGGCCCAGACCCCGCAGTGCCGAAGGGCTCAAGAAGAATCTGCGGCACAGGAACGGCAGGTGGTTCTGGCATTGGGATCCGGCGTTTCTGACCAAACCGCAGGAGGACCCGTTCCTGCGGGTCGAGCAGCTCGAACAGGCAGCTATCGAGTTGACCATCCCGATCCTGCTGATCCGCGGAAAGCTTTCCGACGTGGTGAGCGAGGAGGCGGTGGAGGACTTCCTGAAGAAGGTGCCCAACGCGGAATTCGCCGAGTTGTCCGAGGCTGGGCACACCGCCGCCGGCGACGACAACGACGCGTTCTCGGAGGTCGTCGTCCAGTTTGTGTTGCGATGAGCGCGTGCGCGAAGAGAAGACGGTTGCGATGAGCGCTTGCGCGGGCTTCAACTTCCTGGAGCAGAGCGAACTACCGGCACCTCAGGTAACCGACGCTCAGGCATGCGAGATCCTGTCGACCCACTACGGCATCACCGCGCACGCGACGTCGCTGGGCAGCCAGCAGGACAAGAACTTCATGGTGACCGACGATGACGGCACCGCCATCGGGGTGCTCAAGGTCGCCAATCCCGCGTTCACCGCCGTGGAATTGCAGGCGCAGGACGCCGCGGCTCAACTGATCGCCGACGCCGAGCCCAACCTTCGAGTCGCGGTGCCCCTGGCGAACACTTCCGGCGAGAAGTGCACCACCATCGACGGTTTGGTCGACGGAACAGCGTTTGTGCGGCTGCTGCGGTACCTGCCTGGCGGCACACTTCTCGAGTCGGGCTACCTGACCCCGGCCGCCGTTGCGGGGCTCGGCGAGGTCGCCGGCAGGGTGAGTCGCGCACTGAAGGACTTCACTCATCCCGGCCTGGATCGAATTCTGCAGTGGGACTTACGGTTCGGTATGGATGTCGTCGACGAGCTCAGTTCCCATGTCAGTGACCCCGAATTGCGGGCACGACTGGAGACCTCGGCGCGGGAGGCATGGTCGCGCATCGCGCCACTGGACGACGTGCTGCCACGGCAGGCCGCGCACATCGACCTGACTGACGCCAACGTCGTGGTTTCCCGCGATGCCGGCGGCCCGCGCCCCGACGGGATCATTGATTTCGGCGATCTGTCGCACACCTGGGCGGTGTCCGAGTTGGCGGTCACGGCATCCTCAGTGCTGGGACATCCCGGCGCCCAACTGACTTCGGTGTTGCCGGCGATCCGGGCCTTCCATGCCGTTCGCCCGTTGTCGGCGGTCGAGGCCGACGCGCTGTGGCCGCTGCTGGTGTTACGCACCGCCGTACTGATCGTCAGCGGTGCCCAGCAGGCCGTGCTGGACCCGGACAACGACTACATCACCGAGCAGTCCGACGCGGAGACGCGGATGTTCGAACTGGCCACCTCGGTTCCCCTCGACGTGATGAGCGCGGTGATCGCGGCGGCCGTGGGACTTGCATCGCCGCCTGCACCGGTGCAGGCGCAGGCCCGACTCGTCGAGGTAGACCCGGCCACGGTCGTCGCGCTCGACCTGTCCAGCACCTCAGAGGTCTACGACGACGCATTCGACTCCGCGGGAGTGCTGTCGAACGATGTGGAGGCTCACTCAGCGACGGCCGCACTAGACCACGGTGCTGCACTGGTCGTCACCCGCTTCGGTGAGGCGCGGCTGAGCAGGGCTCCCCGCCTGAGCCAGGACGCCCCCGATGTCATGGCAACCGGCGTTACCCTGTGGTCAGCGACCGATAGCGATCTCACCGCGCCATGGGACGGCGAGGCCAGCGCCGATGACGCCGGCCGGGTCACGCTGCGCGGCAACGATCTCGAGCTCACGCTGGCCGGAGTGACGGAGGCGACGCTCGGGCCCGTCAGCGCCGGGCAGCCGTTGGCCCGCGCGGGCGCACTCACTCCGGTCGGCCTGAGCGTGCGGGTCGCAGGCGCGCCGGCGCCGCCGCCGTACGTCAGAACGGACCTGGCGCCAGGATGGCTGGCGCTGGCCCGCGATCCCGGTCCTCTGGTCGGGCTGGCGGCGCGAGACGTCGGCGACGCTGCCGACCTACTGTCCCGCCGTGACGCGAGTTTCGCTCCGGTGCAGGAGTTCTACTACCGCACCCCACCCCAGATCGAACGCGGCCGACGGCATTTCCTGATGTCGACCGCCGGCCGTAGCTATCTGGACATGGTCAACAACGTGACGGTTCTCGGCCACGCGCATCCCCGGATCGCCGATGCCGCTGCCCGCCAGTTGCGCCGGCTCAACACGAACTCGCGATTCAACTACGAAGCCGTGGTCGAGTTCAGCGAGCGCCTCGCCGGATTGCTACCCGCCCCGCTGGACACCGTGTTCCTGGTCAATTCCGGTTCGGAGGCAAGCGATCTGGCGATCCGGCTGGCAACGGCGGCGACCGGTCGACGTGACGTCGTCGCCGTCCGCGAGGCCTATCACGGGTGGACCTACGGCACCGATGCGGTGTCCACCTCGATAGCCGACAATCCGAATGCACTTGCCACCCGGCCCGATTGGGTGCACACCGTCGAGTCCCCCAACAGTTTCCGCGGTAAGTACCGGGGCGCCGACGCGTCGCGGTATGCGGGCGAGGCGGTGGCCCAGATCGAGGGCTTGGTCGCGGCGGGTCGGGCACCCGGGGCGTTCATCTGCGAGAGCGTGTACGGCAACGCCGGAGGAATGGCGCTGCCCGACGGCTACTTACAGCAGGTGTACGCGGCCGTGCGTGCCGGCGGCGGTCTGGCGATCTCCGACGAGGTGCAGGTGGGATACGGCCGCCTCGGCGAATGGTTCTGGGGTTTCCAGCAGCAGCAGGCCGTGCCGGACATCGTGTCGATCGCCAAGTCGACGGGCAATGGCTACCCGCTGGGCGCGGTGATCACCAGCCGCGCCGTGGCGGACGCCTTCTCCTCAGAGGGTTATTTCTTCTCGTCCACCGGTGGCAGCCCGCTGTCGTGCGCGATCGGCATGACGGTACTTGACGTGCTGCGTGACGAAGGCCTGCAGGACAACGCGCTTCGGGTCGGTGGTCACCTCAAAGCCAGGCTGCTACAGCTGCGCGACAGACATCCACTCGTCGGTACCGTCCACGGATTTGGGCTCTACCTGGGCGTCGAGATGGTCCGGGACGCGACGACGCTGGAGCCCGCACCCGAGGAGACCGCTGCCATCTGCGAGCGGATGCTCGACCTCGGGGTGATCATCCAGCCGACCGGTGACCACAAGAACATCCTGAAGACCAAGCCACCTCTGTGCATCGATATCGAGGCGGCCGATTTCTACGTCGACACGCTGGACCGGGTGCTCACCGAAGGCTGGTGAGCCGTGCCTGGGTACTCCGAGGCGACGATGGTGCCGAAACTCGTGGGCCGAAACTGAAGTTGTTGGTGAGAAGTCGCTCGGATCTCGCGCATATGTTCAGTTTCGATGGGCCGCGACCCAACTCCGAGCAGACGACGAGCAGTCGCCGCACCGCCACCTACACGATCGGGTCGGCGTACCTCGCCACCGTCACCAAGGCGTTCAGCTAGGCCAGCAGCGGCACCGCATCCAGCCGGTCATCGGTGAGGATCTCGAACATCGCACCGTGGCTCACCAGCTCTGCACGGTCGAACGCTTTACCCGCCACCTGAATTCGGCAGGTTGCGATCGCCGAGTTGTAGCAGTATTTCGTCCCCCCGTGGGTGTCGGGATAGGTCAGACCGATCACCTCGGCCGGCTCGGTGGTGATCTCCCCCTGGATCATCTGCTCCCCCACCCGCGCACCGAACGTCCAGGCGAACGGGGTGTAACTGCCATGGTTCTGGAGGCTGCCACGGATCGAACGCACGGCGAACTCCTGGCCGGCGTGCCGGAATACGAACAGAGTGACGCCGGGCAGCAGCATCGGGCCCAGGGCGGCATGAGCCGTGACGATCTCCAGAGTCGAATCGGGTGCATTGTCGAATCCGCAGACTTGCCCGAATGCGTACGCCGGGGTGTGGCGGGTGCCCCAGTTGTGGTTGACGCTGCCCGTCCACCCGTCGATGTCAACGGCGAGGTCGGCGACCTCGAGCCGACCGTCGAACCGGGCGAGGGGATGACGAACCCGGGTCTTCGCCGTCGGGAATCGACTCAGGTAAGCGCGGTCGGTCAACACCTGGACGGGATCCTGACCGTCGGGGGTGATCGCGAGGTCCCATCGGGCATCGGGCACCGAACCACGGGCGGCGGTGTCGTCGAGGCTGGTCGTGGCGATCCGGGCCGTCCAGTCCTGGTCACCGAAGTCGGCCGCGTCGATCGGAAAGGACCGCCTCACCGCCCGATGCCCCGACGGATCGAACGCCATCACCCATACGTCGGCGCTGGGTTCACCGTCGGTGGGCAGCAGCAGCGTCTCGCGCAGCCACACCGCGCGCGCTGCCTCGGGGGCGTTGGCGCGCAGGAAACGACTCTCGTAATAGGGGGCCTTCGCCACGGTCACGCCTCCAGCATCCAATACTTGACCCGTGACCGGAGTGCAGATCGCGGCGTATGCCCTGGCGGTACTGGTCGTCGTCGAGGCGATAGCCCTCGGTGTACTGAACGTCCGGCTCAAGGCGGCGCGCGACGAGGCCGACGAGCTGCGTCGCCGTGTCGACACCCGCAACATGCTGCTCTCCGGTGGCACCAGGGCGGTCAAGACCGTGTGGCAGACCGCCAACATCATGCGCAGGGACGGCTTCGGGGCGGCGGTGCGGTCCTCAATCGAGGATCTGGCCGACTGGGCCGAGGTGGAACGACCCGACCTGGCGCGGCTGGCACCCGGCGGCCGGGTGGCGATCATGTTCTCCGACATCGAGGAGTCCACGGCGCTCAACGAGCGCATTGGCGATCGGGCCTGGGTCCGGCTGATCGGCAAGCACGACAGGGCTGTTCACCGGCTCGTCGACCGACACGACGGCTACGTCGTCAAGAGCCAGGGAGACGGATTCATGATCGCGTTCACCCGGCCGGAGCAAGCAGTCCGCTGCGGCGTCGATATCCAGCGCTCACTGCAGAAGCGCCCCAACGATATTCGTGTACGTATCGGCATCCACGTCGGCAAGTCGGTGCTGCGCGGCGACGACCTATTCGGACGCAACGTCGCGATGGCCGCGCGGGTGGCTGGACAGGCCGACGGCGGCGAGATCCTAGTGAGCGAGGCGGTGCGCGACGCCATCTCCGACTGCGAGGACATCGCCGTCGACAACGGGTGGGAGGTGGAGCTCAAGGGGTTCGCCGGCACCCACGTGCTCTATGCGGTGACGGTCTAGTTCGGGGTGGCGTCGGCCTCGGCCAGCCGTTGGTGCAACCGGGCGCGAATATCATCGGGGGTGTAGGCGTTGCGACGCCGTTGATCTCGCGCGACGAGGACGCCACCTGCGACGACACCGGCGACACCGGCAAGTCCGACCCACTTCCAGATTCCACGCATGCACTGAGTCTGCATAAGCTGCGGGGGTGAATCAAAGTACGGTGTCGCTGCAGCGCGCGCTGGACGAGACCCGCACCGGGGACATCTGGTTGTTCCGCGGGCACTCCGGCCCGGACCGCGCGATCCAGTCGATGACGAACAGCCCGGTCAACCATGTCGGGATGACCGTCGCGATCGACGACCTGCCGCCGCTGATCTGGCATGCCGAGCTCGGCGACAAGCTTGTCGACATGTGGACAGGGACGAATCATCGCGGCGTGCAGCTCAACGACTTGCGCCAGGCGGTGGAGCGTTGGATCGCCACCTACGGCCAGCGGTGCTGGCTGCGTCAGCTCACGCCCTACGCCAGCCGTGAGCAGGAGGACCGCATGCTCAAGGTGATCGCCCGGATGGACGGCACCGCCTTCCCGACGACCGCGCGGTTGACGGGCCGCTGGATCCGTGGTCGCCTACCCAATGCCGCCGACTGGACCCGGGGGATCCCGTTCGTGCACAAGAAGGTCAGCCAGTCAGTCGAACGCCGTAAGGCCGAGAAGTTCAGCGAAGGACTGGAGACGGCCTACTGCGCGGAGACCGTCGCCATCACCTACGAGGAGATGGGTCTGATCAAGACCGAGAAGAACTCCAATTGGTTTGACCCAGGATCGTTCTGGAGTGGCGATACGTTGCCGTTGGCGGACGGGTATCGGCTAGGTGACGAGATCGCCGTCCTGCCTTAGCCCTGGCTCTCGGGATATCGACTGGCGAAACGCCGACCGAGGTCGCACGATGCGCGTACCGATAGTGCTTTGCTGTTCGGTAGCACACTCATTCGGCACCGCAACAAGGGAGCGCAGGCATGCCGACAGCGACCGAACCCGCCCCCACACACGACGTTCCCTCCCGCGGACTGCTCGGCGGGAGGGTCTCGGCAATCACCGTCGTGTTGGCGTCGATCGCCACCCTGGCCATCCTCTTCGGAATACTGCAATCGTCCGGCACCCCTACCGCTCAAATGCAATCCGTTCCCGCCCAGCCGAATACCGTCACCAACTGGGTGGCCGCACCGCCCAAACCCACCACTGTGGCGGCGCCGACACCCACGCCACAACCCGCCCTCGCGATGGATGACCGCGGTTTCGTCGACTCCGCCGCACGCTGCGGTCAGGGCGAGGAGGCTGTCGCGATCGCCCGCACCGCTCGGTCTGTGATGGTGGTCTGCCAGGCGGCCGACGGCAGCTACGAGTACCAGGGAATCCGGTTGCGCGACGGCGCATCTCTGCGACTAGACGATGTTCGGGTGATTCCGACGGGGTTCGAGGCGCATAACGACGGAACCACGTACCGGTTATCCCAGACCGAGTTGGTGGTGATCGCCGGCGAAGCCCTGCAGAGTCGCGACGCGATCGTGGAGTACCGGGCGGGCTGATCTCGCGTCGATGTTTCGTGCCCTATGTGCGGCTTCTACCAACTCACAGCGGAGCTGCGCCGCCCCTGAGTCCCGCCGGCATAGGCGGCGAGGTTCTGTGGAGACCGCCCGGCCTGTCAGCGCGTGCCACGCCACCGGGTCCCGGCTGCCGAATTCATCACCTAGCCAAGGTATTCGAACGCGTCCCCGCCGGGCCGCCACACCACCAGGCTGCCGTCGGCGAAATCAGACAGCATGGCGATCTCCGGACCGACGAGGTCCGCGATGGTGGGCCGCAACACCAAAGCGCGCAGCGCGAACTCGATCCGGATGCCTTTTTGGGGAGCTTCGGATGTCGCGGCGACACGATCGTGAATCAGTGAGCGCAGCGCGTCGGCGTACCCCAGGGTCCCGTCTGAGACCGGTCCACCAGGGGTTTCGACCACGGGCATCACGTAGCAGCTGAGTACCGGGTCGCCCTGTGCGTCGTCGGAGTCGAAACGCAGCTGGACATAGTCCATGACGAATTGAACCGAATGCAGCCGACATCCGACGAGCCTGGAGACAAGGTCGTTGAACACGTAGTCCATCTGCGAGAGTCCGCCTCGAAGTAGAGGCCGATCGATGGGCACGCGCAATCTGACGACCCTAGATCCCCCCAATCGTGGGCACACAGACGAACGGTGACGCATCGACCGGCGGTGCTTGTCGATCGTTCAGTCGTGAATCCGCGGCGCTGGTTTATTCAAGCCGTGGCCACCGATATTAACCAACCGCACGTCACGCGCGCACATCGTCTCGGGCTTTCGGTTTGCGATCGCGGACGCCACCCATTCGTCCCTCGTGCCCGCGGCGCAAAGCTCACCAGACCCGCGGCGTGAGGACACGCGGGGCTTTCATCGCCGCTGAATGCGCGGTGACCTGCGGTAACCTCATCCCGTGACGTCCCGCAGCGCTCCTCGAGCGGTCAGGTACGCGCGTCGCCGAAGGCGGCGGATGGCTCTGAAAGTGCACGACCTCACCGAGGCACAGTGGTCCGCTCTCAAGTCAGCCTGGGGTGGTTGTGCGTACTGCGGGGCCGCCGGGACGCCGCTGCAGAAAGACTGTGTTCTCGCGATCTCGCGCGGTGGCCGCTATGAGCTCGCCAACGTGGTGCCCAGCTGCCGCTCCTGCAACACCAGCAAATGCAATTCCGAGGTGACGACCTGGATGCGGCGCAAGAAGCTGGACGAGCGGGATTTCCTGGTCCGCTACAACGCGATCAGTCGGGCTCTCCACGCCGATCCCGACTGATCTTCTCTCACCTGGTGGTCGTCGGAGTCGGCGGAGGCGCCAGCGACAGCCCGGCGTAAATCTCGTCCAGCAGCGGCGCAAGCATGGCCTGAGCCGTGGTATTGCCTTCTGGCGACAGCGTCAGATTCGTCCAGATCACCAGCGTCACATCGTTATCCGGGTCATAGCCCATGAACGAGTTGAACCCGGGCATCTCACCGCCGTGGTAATACATCGCGGCGTTCGGACCGAACCGCTGATAGGTGATCCCATATCCGTACTTCTGCCCGTCGGGCACGTCGGGGTCCTCGTCCTGCAAGCTGGTCAACCACTGCTCATGGAAGTCGGCATTGAAGACCTTGCCCGAGACCAGTGCCTGCATCCAGGTGTAGAGGTCGGCGGCGGTGGAGATCGCGCCGCCGGCGGCCGTGGCGTACGAGGAATTCTGGTGGGTGTAGTCGACGGGTTGCAAAGCTCCGGAGCGTGCGGCGGCCGACACGTCGGCGGGATACGGATCGTCGGCGAGCGCATAGATGCTGCCGCCGTACATGTATCCGTGTGAATAGGGCGTAGGGAGCGACGTGTCGTCGGCGGCGGGCAGCGACGTGTGCTCGAGCCCGAACGGGACGAACAGCCTTTCCTCGAACTGTTGGGACAGTGGGCGTCCGCCGGCCTTCTCGGCGATCAGCCCCAACAACATGTAGTTGGTGTTGTTGTACTCATAGGAGGCGTCCGGCGCGAACTGCGGCGAGTGCCGGAACG
This sequence comes from Mycolicibacterium sp. CR10, assembly GCF_005222675.1. Lineage (GTDB taxonomy): Bacteria > Actinomycetota > Actinomycetes > Mycobacteriales > Mycobacteriaceae > Mycobacterium. The sequence continues at coordinate 64,166 of NZ_STGE01000002.1, forward strand.
CGATGGCCAACACTTCCTGCGGCGTCCAGGCCTTTGACGGCTCGGCATCCATCGCTGCGGCGAGCCCGGGGTCGGCCGTGTACCCGTAGAGACCGCTGCGCATCTTGAGAAGCTCTGCAACAGTGATGTTCTCACCGTTCGGCACGCCGGGTACGTACGACGAGACGGGGTCGCTGAACTTCAGCTTGCCGTCCTGAGCGAGCAGCACGATCAGGGCGCCTGTCATGGTTTTGGTGTTCGAGGCGATCCGGAAATGGGTGTCCGGCGCCGGTGGCGTCGATGCCCCGATCTCGGTGGTACCGAACCCCACGTCGAAATTTCCCTGAGGGGTGCGCAGCAACACCATCGCCCCGGGCACATCCAACTTCTCGGCGACGGAAGTGACGACGGCCCGAAACGCTTCCGGATCAATGCTGTTCAACGCCGACCCGGTGGGGGCCGCGGTGAGCGCAGTGGTGATCGGCGCGGACGATGCGGTGGTCGGCTCGCTGGTGGTACTGCAACTCGATATCACCGTCGCCAGGCACGCGGCAAGCACGGCGTTGCGCGCGAAGCGCTCTCGGTTCACCATCATCGTGACCAACACCGCCTCTGGGTGGAAATCTGCGTGCCCGAACCCTAGCCCCGTCCGCCATCGGCGATCAACGTTGGCGGTAGATTTCCTTGGTGCCTTTGCGATACGTGGATCCCGACAAGAAGCGCGGCCGCTTGTATCAGGGGGGTGTCCGCTTCGGACGGTCGAAGGTAGGTCAGTTCGTCGCGCGTCACATCGCACGTCGCACCGATCCCTACTTGTTCCGCCTCACCGGGGGTCGGGTGAACATGGGTCCGATTATCAACGCGCCACTCGTCTCGACCGGGGCGAAGTCCGGCCAGAGACGCGAAGTCCAGCTGACGTACTTCAACGACGGTCCCGACGTCATCCTGCTGGCGTCGAACTACGGCGGGACCAAACACCCGCAGTGGTACCACAATCTGAAAGCCAACCCCGATTGCCATTTCGGCGGGGAGAAGTTCACTGCCACGCAGGTCTGCGACCCCGACGAATACTCGCGGCTGTTCCGGAACGCCGAGCGGGTCTACGCCGGGTACCGCGACTACACCGCCAAGACGGCCCCAGTCGGTCGGCAGATTCCCATCTTCAGACTGAGACCGCGGTAGCGGGAGTCGGCGAAGCTGCCCTCTAGTTGCACCCGCCGGCGTTGACCCACCTGCCGTTGTAGCTGACGCATCCGGTCACGTTCGGCGGCGGCGGCGGGTCGTACGGCATCGGGGCGTAGTAGCCGGGCGGTGGCACGTAAGGGGCGACCACGTCGGCGAGGTTGGCACAGCCGCTCACCTGGACCCTTCGACCGGCGCTGGCACAGACATCGGCGTTCGCCACGCCGGTCGGCGCGATGATGAGAATCGCGCCCGGGATTGCAGCGATGGCCAGTGCGCTTGCTGCCGTCGCGACCAGTGACCGCTTCCATTGAGTCATGTCGGTATCTCCTATGAACCCAGGGGTGCTTCGGCGAGATCGCAACGGCTGCGCAGATCGGCGAGGGGTTGGCGGATTCCGTTGATCTCGTTCTGGACCTGCGGATTTGCGTCCATGTAGGTCTGGACGCGCCCGCGGATCTCCTCGTTCGGCAGGCCCCGGAGGCTGGTGAAGAAGTTGTTGACGTCGGGGTGGGTGAACAAGTACACGCCCATCGCCGTACCGACGGTGCCGGACGCCGTTGCCAGGTCGCCAGCCGTGCAGTTGGGCGACGGCGGCGGCGCGGGGGGCGCGGGTTGGGCAGAGGCAAGCGAGGCGCCACCGAACAGCGTGAGGCCGGCACCGATCACCCCGATTACTGCGCTGCGACGAACCTGTCCTGACACCTTCATGAGATCTCCTCCACTCGGTGGTCTGTCGACCATCGGCCCAGCAAGCTAACCACATCGACAGCGCGAACTATCCCGAGTGGAAGCGGCAGTGCAGTCGGGACTTCAGCCCGTGAAACCCGTAGCCGACGAGCCGTCAGCTTTTCGTGAGCTCCTCGGCGAGCATCACGATGATCCCGCTGGGACCGCGGACATACGAGAGTCGGTAAATGCCCTTGTAGTCGGCCACGCCGCGAAGCGGGTGGCATCCATGTTTCGCGGCTGCGTCGAGAGCTTCGTCGATGTCGTCAACGGAAAAGGCCACGCGGTGCATGCCGATCTCGTTCGGAAGGGTCGGGGTCGAGGGGATCGCCGGGGGGTGCATGTATTCGAAGAGCTCGATGCGACCGTTACCGTCCGGCGTCTCGAGCATCGCAATATTGGCGTGGTTGCCGTCGAGACCAACGGCAATGTCGGTCCACTCGCCGCTGACCGTGTCACGCCCGACGACTGTGAGACCAAGGTCGGTGAAGAACGCGATTGCGGCCTCCAGGTCATCTACTGCGATGCCGACGTTCTCGAGTTTTACGGCCATGCGTTAAACGCTAAAGGCGGACAGCGTACGAAGAAGACCCGCCGGCCACACGCCACACAACGTCAACCTCCAGCCGCGAGCACCTCGGTAACAACACCCAACGCCTCGTAGGTGGACCTGGCACGGGCGTCCCTCGTGGCCAAGACAACGCCATGCTCGCGCGCTGCCAACGCGACCAAAGCGTCGTACGTCGCACCTCCGGCGATCCCTCGCCGGGCGAACTCGCGATGCGCGGATCTCGAGGCACGGGCACCGAGTTGCAACGACGCGGCGAAGTTCCCATCGATCAACGCCACCGCATCGGCAGCGGCCACGCGAGCGTCGCCGGGCAGCCGAGTGAGGACCGAGTACGTCTCCGTCAGGGCGTGCCCGCAGAGACCCAGTGTTCGATTCTCGGCCCACGCAGCGACCATCGCGTGGTGTCGGTGCGACGCCATTACCAGCGGGACTGCGACACTGGTGTCGACCGCAGTCACGGACACCGCTGTCAACGTCGTCCCGAGTCGATCAGCGCGAACATCATCTCGTCGCTGACTTCAGTGTCTGCGCGGGCGACCAGACGTCCGTTGGCATCTCGTTCGACCCGAGCAGTTCTGCCGCCCGGGGTGATCTGCAATCCACCGCCGTATGCCGAGACATCGACCCTTGATCCAGGGGTCAGCCCCAGCGCGTCGCGCAGCTGCTTGGGCAAGACGATACGGCCGCCGGAATCGATGACAGCTTCCATGGGATTAGGCTACCAGTGAGATCCCATTCGCCCCGTCGGCGAGTCCGAGCCCTCCCGGATGGGGAAACGTTGAACCCGAACTCGAGCACGTCGCGCTCGCCCAGCGCAGTCGCCCACGCCATCGTGATCGGGCACGGCAGAGGCTCCACCGACGGTATGACGTCACCGATAAACGTCACGGCGATGCGCGATATGGATGACTCGCACAACAATTCGATCCTCGAAGATTGAGTAGATAACCCGGAACTCACCGCGCCGTGCCGAGTAGCGTCCGGCGAGTTGGTCGCGCAACGGCTTGCCGACGCGGTGCGGATTCTCCGCTAGCGGACCGCGAATGAACTCCCAGCAGGCGAGAGCCACGGCCTCGGGAAGTTCGTTGATGAGTGCCCTCTTGGCCGCCCCGGTCAGCTCGATGCGGCAGGTCACCGCGGCAGCCGCCCGGCGGCGCGCATCTCCTCGGTCACGTCGTCGAGTGTGTAGACCTGATCGCCGTCAACCTCGGCCTCGCGGATCTCATGAACCAGCTCCTGATCGCTCAGGATTGCCAACGTCTCCATGATCGCGTCGTAGTCGTCGGCGCTGAGAATCACCACTGCCCTGCGACCTTGCCGGGTGACCTCGATCCGCTGGTGCGTGCGCACGGCTTCGTCCACGAGCTTGGACAGGTTCGCGCGCACCTCCGCCAAAGGAAGCGTCGTCATGTACAGAATTCTAGCGTGAATGGCGGCCGACCTTCCCCGCGACTTTCCGCTGGTTCACACGTTTACGATCGACCCATCTGGTCCAACGCGACGCGCAGAGAGGTGCTGGGGATCTTGACCAGCCCGCCGTAAGGCTGATCCATTTCGAGCATCATGAAGATCGGGCCGGCAAGTGCAATCGCGGCGACCAACAATGCCGCGATCACGCTGGCGTTGCGCGGTGCGAACAGCCCGAAACTGGCAAAGATCACCGCTAGCCACGCCACGACAACCACGAAGAATGCCCACGGGAATCGACTTTCGATCTGCCCGACGGTCGTCCAGCGCGACTCGGCAATCGTGTTGGTGCTCTCCAGCGCGTTCGACCGAAGCCACTGCTGGCGCTCCGTCGGCGGCGACAGATCAAAAAGCTCTCGCTGAACCAAATTGATGCCAGCCCCACTGCTGAGCGCGGTCAGCGACACCGCACCGCCTTCCTCCGGCCAGATCTGATGGATTCGTTGTGCAAGGAGATCCTTGGCCAACGCCCGTATTGGCGCGGTCTCCGGCCCATACTCGGCCAACGTCCGATCAAGCATAATGAATTGCACTCCTGCACTACGTAACTCACTCTCTTTCTCTGCGAGCGAGCTGATGGAGGAGCCGGTGAGGAGGCCGAGCACCACCGCCGACAGTGTCCCGAGCATGGCCATTATCGTCCTGATGGCATCGCGTGACTCCGGGCTTATATGGGGATCAGGAAGGACCTTCCCGAGAAACATCCCCAACATTGCGCCGCCGAAGATTATGGCGAAGACACCGACCCCGATCAGGACGTCTTTCACGTGGCCCCTCGCTCTCCACCGCGAGAACGTCGAAGAGCGTCTGCGGTTGGCCGCCTCAACGTACTGCCTGGCGTTCGGCTTGTATGGGGATCGATGAGCTTGCGCTGGATGGCACCGGCAAAAGCTGTCAGGAAACCTCAGCCCAATCTCGGCTATTCCATACAGCGGGCCGCAAGCGCTTCCATCACAGTTGGCCGCAAGCGCTTGCAACCCCGTCACCCTGTCGACTCACACTTTGAAGCGGAACTCGACCAAGTTCCGTTGCCGATAAACGTCACGATGCACGGGTGAGCACCCAGGATGTCTGCAGCACGGCGAGCGTCGCCCATACGACTGCATCGCCGTCGACTAGGAATACCTAGCGAACCAACCAAGCAGCAAATCAACGACTGCGTCGGGCTGCTCGTCGGGCAGCCAGTGCGAGCCACGAAGGATTTCGAACCGAAAGTCGCCCGTGACGTAGCAGCTAGAGCGGCGGGCGGCGCGCTCACGAATGTATTTGTCGCCGTCACTCCACATCAACAGGGTGGGGACCGAGACCTCACCCGTGCGGCCCGACCAAGGTGCGGCCCGATACCAATGGAGCGCAGCGGAATAAGCACCGGGCGCGGTCATCTCGCGGGCATCGCGGTCGGCGAGCTCGCTACGCTGCCCTCCGGACCTCAGCATCCGCGCCAACCGCGCACCGCTTCGGTCAATGCCAAGGTAGAACCACTCCGGAATTCGCGGTACTTGATATGCGTAGGCATACCAGGACAACAAGCCCTGACTGCTGGTCATCATCGCGCGCTGCAGCGCGGTTGGATGCGGGCTAGACAACGACGACAGTGTCACGACACGTTGGGGATTTTTCGACGCGAAGCTCCACGCCACCAACCCACCAAAGTCATGCCCGACCAGGTGGACGCTCTCTGCACCGCTTGCATCGACCAAAGCGCCGACATCGTCCACCAACTCCGACATCCGATAATCCCGTCGACGACTCGGCCGTGCGCCGCGCGAATAGCCGCGTTGGTTTGGTGCCAAGCATCGGTAGCCCGCCTCGGCCAGTTGCGGGACGATAGCGTCCCACGCAACATTGGTCTGCGGGTGACCGTGTAACAGGACGACTACTGGTGCATCAGTCGGGCCACAATCACGAACGTCAAAGACAAGGTCGCCGCGTCGAAATTGTTCCATCACAAAATCATCTGGCACTACAACCGCTCGCGGAGCGGTTTGGGCCCTGCCACCTAGACGTTGAAGCGGAACTCCACGCTGGGCGTTTGTTGCGGTTGTTGGCGTTGGCTTTGTCAAGTCTTAGCAGGTCAGGAGGTTGGCGACGTTGGCTGCCGTTTACGGCGAATGAAGCTACTGCGGACGCGCTGCGGACCAGATGTGGTTCGGAGAGAGAGCGGGCGCTGTTCCGCCGATCTTGGGGGGCTCCCCCCACCCCCTTACCTGACGGATTGGCGACAGCGCCCGTCACACCGAGCGGCGTCTTCACGATCACCGACTTACCCGCAACCCCACAATCAAGGCGTCGATGAGTCCGTCGAACAGTTTGGTCGTTTCCTCAACTGACCTAATGCGGTTGAGGATTCGGTACAACGTCGCGCCGATGAGTGCTTCTGCGACCGCCTCGACATCGGCGTCTTCGCGGATGTCGCCGTCCTTCACAGCTCCTCGGAGCCGATCCAGTAAGGCGTCGTGATGGGGTCCGGCGATTTGCGTGTTGAGGGCTTCGTTGTCTAGTGGATTGTCCGCTGCGGCGACCGCGAGTGCGCGACTAAGGGCGACGCTGTGCTCCGTGGCGAAGTGTTCAGCCTGTCCGTGCAACCAGGTGCGTAGATCGGCTGCGACGTCGCCGGTGTTGGGCAGTTGCAGCGGCTCCTGTTGACCGTAAGCATCCATGACGGCCTCGGCGACCAGGGGCGCTTTCGATGGCCACCGGCGATACAGGCTTTGTTTCCCGACTCCGGCGATGCTGGCCACGCGATCCATGGACACCTCGGCGTAGCCGCCGGTGACCAAGATTTCCCGCACGGCGGCGAGGATCGCGTCGTGCGTCACCTGGCTGCGAGGGCGGCCACGGCGTGGCGCTTCGTCCATGCGAGCAGCTTAGGGCCGTACCGGCGTCGCTCCGGCCAACTGTAGGAATTACGAGAAAAAGTGTCTAGTATTTGACTGGAAGGGCGCAATGGTCGTGCCCACTGCGACGATTGCGAAGGAAGTCATGGACAAGCTACGCGTCATTCAATGGACCACCGGCAAGGTAGGAAGGCTCAGCCTGCGAGGCGTCCTCGACGATCCGCGACTAGAACTAGTCGGCGTCTACGCATACTCGGAAGACAAGGCGGGCACCGACGCTGGACCGTTGTGCGGTCGCCCCGACACCGGAGTGCTGGCGACCAACGACATCGACGCGCTGATCGCCCTGGACGCCGACACCGTCCTTTACAACCCGTTCATGGCTGACCTCGACCACGCCGTCCGGCTCCTCGAAAGCGGCCTCGACGTGGTCAGCACGAACCTGTTCCTCAACGTCGGCGGCGTAAAGGGCGAGACCAAGGACAGGCTGGCCGCAGCGTGCGAAAAGGGCGACAGTTCGCTCTATGTCACCGGTGTCAATCCCGGCTGGATCAACACAATGGTCGTGGCGATGACCGCCGTCTGCCGCGACGTGCAGAAGGTGACGATCGTCGAGTCGGCGGATGTCTCGGTCTACGAGTCGGCTGAGACGTGGCAGGCGTTGGGCATCGGACTGCCCGAGGCAACACCCGAAGTCGCGGGGCTGGCGAAGTTTGGTTTCAGCACCTTCGCGGAGTCCGTTCAACGCATGGCGGAGCCGCTGGGATTCGACATCGACGACATGGAGTTCGTGATTGATCACCAGACCGCATCGGAGACAGTCGATCTCGGGTGGCTCACCATAGAGAAGGACACCATCGCCGCCATCCGGGGCGGCTGGAATGCCAAAGTGAAGGGCAAGACCGTCATCGAATCCCGAGTGGCCTGGTATCTGACCAAGAATCTCAACGGAGATTGGGTGTTCGACGACGACCACTACATGGTCTTGATTGAGGGCGAACCCGGCATCGACACCCGCATTAGATTCCTGCCGCCCGAGCACTGGGGCAACCACGAATGGGACACCATGACCGCCATGCCCGCAGTGAGCGCCGCCCTCGACGTCGCCGCCGCGCCCGCAGGCATCCTCACCCTCAAGGACGTCGGCCTGCCGTCCGCGCCAGCAGGAATCTGGCTGGCCCATGAATGAACAACCCAGGCTCCGCCTCAGCTACGCAGGACGCCGCCCGTCAGGTCCCTGCCTACGTCATGGGGGCGTTGCTGATCGGCGTGGGGACGGCACACGTCCTCGTCCCGACGCAGTTCGACTGGATGGTGCCAGTCGAACTACCGGGTAGCCAACGGTTCTAACCGAAGTACGAATCGGTGCGCACGGTGTATGCGCCTGACGAACTTCTGCACATCCTGAGCGAACACATCCGCCTGCACCTGCCCGACAACAGCCCAGACCAGTGGATGTTCCCCCGGCGAGGGCGAACACCCGCTCCATCAGAACTCAGTTGGTTACCTGTGGCGCAAGACTCGGAACGCAGTCGGCGTCGATTATCTGCTTCACCAGTAGAGGCACTTCTACGCCTCGGGACTGATCAACGAGAACTGCGATGTGGTGACGGTTCAGCGGGCGCTTGGGCACTCGTCGCCGAGCGTCACGCTAAACACCTACGCACACCTGTGGCCTAACGCCAACGACCGGACGCGGAACGCTGCTGGGAGGTTGTTCCAGGCGGCGCTTAGCTCTGCTGCGGACGAACTGCGGACGGACAGTCGATATAAATGCCTACTGAACAGGGCATCTAGACGTTGAAGCGGAACTCGACCACGTCGCCGTCGGCCATCACGTATTCCTTGCCCTCCATCCGCACCTTGCCTGCGGCTTTCGCGGCAGCCATGGAGCCGGCGGCGACGAGGTCGTCGTACGAGACGATCTCGGCCTTGATGAAGCCCTTTTCGAAATCGGTGTGGATCACCCCGGCCGCCTTCGGCGCGGTGTCACCCTGGTGAATCGTCCAGGCGCGCGCCTCTTTCGGGCCCGCCGTCAAATAGGTCTGCAACTTCAGCGTGTGAAAACCTGCCCGCGCCAACGCATCCAGGCCCCGCTCGGTCTGGCCGATCGACTCCAACAGCTCGGCGGCCGATTCGTCGTCGAGCTCCTGCAACTCGGCCTCGATCTTGGCGTCCAGGAACACCGCGTCGGCCGGCGCGACCAGATCACGTAATTCGGCGACCCGCGTCGAATCGGTGAGCACCGATTCGTCGGCGTTGAACACATACAGAAAGGGCTTGGAGGTCATCAGGTTCAGTTCGCGGAGCAACGACATGTCCGCACCGGCCGAGAAGAGAGTCTTGCCGCTGTCGAGGACCTGCTGCGCCGCGACGGCCGCGTCGAGCACCGGCTTGCGGTCCTTGTTCGTGCGCGCCTCTTTCTCCAGCCGTGGCAGCGCCCGCTCGAGGGTCTGCATGTCGGCCAGGATCAACTCGGTGTCGATGATCTCGATGTCCGACTTGGGATCCACCCGCCCGTCGACATGCACGACGTCGTCGTCGGCGAACACCCGCACCACCTGACAGATGGCGTCGCTCTCGCGGATGTTGGCCAGGAACTTGTTGCCCAGCCCGGCGCCTTCGGACGCTCCTTTGACGATGCCGGCGATATCGACGAACGTCACCGGCGCAGGCACGAGCTTCTCCGAACCGAAGATTTTGGCGAGCTCACCCAACCGCGGATCCGGGAGCGCCACCACACCCTCGTTCGGCTCGATCGTCGCGAACGGATAGTTGGCCGCCAGCACGTCGTTACGCGTCAACGCGTTGAACAGCGTCGACTTTCCGACGTTCGGCAGTCCGACGATTCCCAAGTTGAGGCCCACGGGATCCACAGTCTAGGCGTTGTGATCGGCACGCCACCGATCGCTCGCGGCGTCCGGTCACCCCAGCCGGTACGGTCGACGTGTGTCAGGACAGCGCGCGCGGCCGTCGATACCGGCCGACCACCGCTCTGCGCATCCCAATTTTCCGGGAGTCCCCTGGTGGGGTGCGGTCCTCATCGCCGTGGTCGGATGTGCGGTCGGTTTCGCGTTCGACGCCGGTTCCGGTGGCAGGGAGCTCACAGGTGTCTTCTCCGCGCTCTACGTCACCGGCTGCGTGGCGGCCGTGCTCGCGGTACGGCAGGCTGCGGTGTTCACGGCGGTCATCCAGCCGCCGCTGGTGCTGTTCGTCGTCGTACCCGGCGCCTATTACCTGATGCGCGGCGACGACATCCACGGCATCAAAGACGTCCTCATCAACTGCGGGTATCCGTTGATCGAGCGGTTCCCGCTGATGTTCTTCACCTCGGCGACGGTGCTGCTGGTCGGCCTGGCCCGCTGGTACTTCGGCAAATCCGCCCGCCGCGCCGCGCCCTCAACGGAAGCACGGGTGACAGGCGGACGGCTTTCGGCGAAGTTGTCCTCACTGCTGGGCGGCGACGGCGGCGACGGTCGGGACCCGGGGGCCGAGCCCACGGACCGCGAGACCCGGCGCCGCCACTCCGTCGACCGGCGTCCCAATGCCGCACCCAAACCTGCGGCCGACCGGGCCGCGCGCGGCGCACGTCCCGCCAAACGCGCGGGCGCGCCGTCTCGGTCTCGGCACGCGCGGCCGCCCGATACCGAGATCATCGAGCCCGTCGCGGACGTGGATCGTCCCCGCAGACGCCGGCCCCGTCCCAGCGAGCCGCCACCGCCTCCGGTGGCCGAGCCGCGGCGCCGCCCCCGCGCATCATCGGGCAGAGAACCGCGCGGTTCCGTTCCGCCCAGTGAGCGCCGGGCGGCGTACGAGCGCGCAGAGCGACGCGAACGCGACCGCCTCGAGCGGCCGCAGCGGCGCAGTCGCTATGACGGTTGGCCCGGCTCCGCCGAACGTGGCGACTACGAGCCGTTGGAACCGCACGGCCCGGCTGGAAGCGGCTCGCACCACCCGATCTCGCGGGTGCGCTACCGCGGCGACGACAGATCCGAGGACCGCACCGAACACCGGACGCGGCGGCGCGCCCCCCGCGACGATGCCGACCGCTGGGAATACGACATCTAACCTGCGGCGCGCAGGAAGGCGCCGGCGGCGTCCACCGCGGGCCCGGAACTGCCTGCGTCACTGACGAATACGGCCAGCGCCACGTCTCCGTCGATACCGACGAACCACCCGTGGGCGTGCTGATCGTCGATGTACTCGGCGGTACCCGTCTTGCCCAGCATGCCCGGAATGTCCTGCAGCTGGGTGGCGGTGCCGTCGGTGATCGTCTCGCGCATCATCGACTGCACCTGCTCATCCACGGTGGCCGGCAGCGGTTCCGGCGCGGGGTCGGCCACACCCGGCTGACCCTCGACGATCGTGGGTGCCGGCACCGAGCCGTGCGCCAGGGTGGCCGCGACCAACGCCATACCGAAAGGTGATGCCGTCACCTGGCCCTGCCCGATGCCCTCCTCGACGCGCAACGCGGCAGTGTCGGCCGCAGGCACCGACCCGGTCACGGTCGTCATCCCCGGGGCCGTGAAGTCGATGCCGAGCCCCAGTTGCGCGGCGGCCTTGGTCAGACCGTCGGGAGGCAGATTCACGGCGAGCCTGCCCATCGTGGTGTTGCAGGACTTCGCGAACGCCGTGTGCAGCGGCACGTCCCCCAGCTCGAAGTTGTCGTCGTTGGGGATCTGCCTGCCCTCGATGTTCTCGGTCCCCGGGCAGGCGACCACGCTGTCGGGCGTGACCTGCCCGGACTGCAGCGCCGCCGACACCGTCACCGTCTTGAACGTCGATCCCGGCGGGTAGAGACCGGTCAACGCGATCGGACCTTGCGCGTCGGCGGGGGCGTTCTGAGCGACGGCAAGCAGGTTGCCGGTCGACGGCTGAATCGCGACGATCGCCGCCGGGGTGGTCAGCGGCGCCAACGCATCCTCGGCGGCCCGCTGCATTCCGACGTCCAGAGTGCTGGCGATGTCGCCGACGGGCTTGGCGTCCTTCCCACCCACCCGCTTGGCGCCCGCAGCGGTTTCCGACGAGACCGCCCATCCCCCGGCGGCGTCGGTGCGCTGCTGCCACAGATCGGACAGGCCCGACAGCGTGGGTGACGTCAGCGCGCGGTCGGTGGCCAGCAACCTGAGCTGAGGACTGAGCGTCACGTTCGGCAGCGCCGACAGCTGCGCCTGGATCGGCGTCAGGTCCTCCTCGCGGAGGGTGATGGCGGTGATCGATGTGCCGCCGGCCTTGCCGAGGTCGGCGGCCAGCGTTTCCGCGGTGATGCCCGGTGCGATCGGGTTGACCAGTGCCGCAACTGCATTCAGGTCGGCACCCGGGGCGACGTCGACGAGCGTGACGACATGCTGGGTGAGCAGTTCCGCACCGGTACGGTCCAGAACCCGGGCTGCGGGTTGCGGAATGAGAGTGCTGTAGGAGAGCGGCCCTTCGTCGAGTCCGGGCGCCACGGTCGCCGGATCCCAGCGGATCTTCCAGCCCTCGCCCTCGGCTGCCGCCGCACCGTCGGTCGAATAACGCCACTCGTTGGTCTTCTCGGGGCCGAACTTCCAGTTCGCATCAAGGGCGAACGTCGCCGCGCCGTCCTTCTCGTCGATCGCGCCCACCTCGACGCGGACGTCCTTGCCGAGGCTCGCGAACAGGGCGCCGAGGACGTCGGCGGCGGCGGCCTCGTCGGTGGTCAGCGCGGCAGCCGCAGCAGCATCGCCGCGGCTCAGCGCGTCGGCGAAGGACCGCACGGCGGTGTTCAGCCGATCTTCGGAGTTGCTGCAGCCGGCGAGGACCAGCGCGAACGCGACCAGCAGGATCAGGAGCGAGCGTGGCGCTCCCGCGACTTTTCGGGCGGGTTCACGCAGAGGGGTCACCGGGTCCATTGGGACCGAAGGTACCCGCTTGCCGGTCGGCTACTTCCGCGTGGGACGGATCTCCCGAGGCAGGGCGAACACCAGCGTTTCGTTCGCCGTGGTCACGGGCTGCACGACGTCGAACCCGTACTCGGCGAGCCGCTCCAGCACCCCGCGCACCAACACTTCGGGGACCGACGCACCGGAGGTGACGCCGACGGTGTTGACACCGTCGAGCCACGTCGGGTCGACGTCCTCGGCGTAGTCCACCAGGTGCGCAGCCTTCGATCCGGCGCCCAGCGCGACCTCGACGAGGCGCACCGAGTTCGACGAGTTCTTCGACCCGACGACGATCACCAGTTCACACTCGGGCGCCATCGCCTTGACCGCGACCTGTCGGTTCTGGGTGGCGTAACAGATGTCGTCGCTCGGCGGATCCTGCAGCGTCGGGAACTTCTCCCGCAGCCGGCGCACGGTCTCCATCGTCTCGTCGACGCTCAACGTGGTCTGCGACAGCCAGATGACCTTGTTCGGGTCGCGCACCGTGACCTTGTCCACCGCGTCCGGATTGTCGACGACCTGGACATGATCGGGAGCCTCGCCGGCGGTGCCGACGACCTCTTCGTGACCCTCGTGACCGACGAGCAGGATGTCGTAGTCGTCACGGGCGAACCGTTTGGCTTCGTTGTGCACCTTGGTCACCAGCGGGCAGGTGGCATCGATGGTGCGCAGGTTGCGTTCGGCCGCCTCCACGTGGACCGTCGGCGCGACGCCGTGAGCGGAGAACACCACGATCGCCCCTTCGGGCACCTCGTCGGTCTGCTCGACGAAAACCGCGCCTGCTTTGGCCAACGTGTCGACCACGTAGCGGTTGTGCACGATCTCGTGGCGTACGTACACCGGAGCGCCGTGCTTTTCCAGCGCGCGCTCCACGGTTTCCACGGCGCGATCGACGCCCGCGCAGTACCCGCGAGGCTCGGCCAGCAGCACGCGCTTGCCGGAGACCGGGTTGGCGACCGTGCTCGATGCGCCCGGAATCCCCATGTTGACAGTCGTCGGCATGCCTCCAAGGGTACTTACCTGCCGCCCCCGCTGCCCAGCCGTAGGCTGAGGCCCATGGCAACAGCACCGTATGGGGTCCGTCTGCTGGTGGGTGCGGCGGTCACCGCCCTCGAGGAAACCCGCAGACTCCCCCAGACCATCCTGATGTATCCGATGACCGTGGCGAGCCAGATCGCCCAGCTGGTGATGAAGATGCAGCAGGATGTCGCAGACCTCGTGATCAAGGGTGACGAGGCGCTCGAGACCCTGTTCCCGCCCAAGGACGAGCAACCCGAGTGGGCGACGTTCGACGACGAGCTCGACACCGGTGAGGACGCCGACTCCGGCGCTGACGTGGTGAACCTGCCGGTGCGTGACGGCGAGCGGTTGACCGAGGGACGCTTCGCGTTGTTCAGCGGCGAGCCGGAGACTTCCAACAACTCGTCATCGCGCGAGACCGCGTCATCGTCTGTGTCCTCTTCGGCCACCGACACCGTCCCCGATATCGTCGCCGAGCTCGACTACGAGGATCTGACGCTCGCGCAGTTGCGCGCCCGGTTGACGTCACTGCGCGTCCCCGATCTGGAGGCACTCCTGGCCTACGAGGAGTCCACCAAGGCGCGCGCTCCGTTCCAGACACTGCTGGCGAACAGGATCACCCGCGCGTCGGCCAAGTGAGCACCGATGCGCCGGGACAGTCGGCGGAAAACCCCTTCCCTGTTCGAGGAGTCGCCATCCGGGTGGCCGGGTGGGTCGACAAGCTGGGAGCTGTCTGGGTGGAGGGCCAGATCGCGCAGCTGACGCTGCGGCCCAACTCCAGCACCGCCTACATCACGCTGCGCGACCCGGCGGCCGACATGTCGCTGTCGCTGACCTGCCACCGCGACCTGGTGACGAATGCCCCGGTGAAGATGACCGACGGCACCCAGGTGATCGTTTTCGGCAAGCCCAACTTCTACACCGGCCGTGGCACGTTCTCGCTGCGCGTCAGCGAGATCAGGGCGGTCGGCGTCGGCGAGCTGCTGGCCCGCATCGAGCGGCTGCGCCGGCTCCTCGACGCCGAAGGCCTGTTCGACCCGCGACTGAAACGGCCGATCCCGTTCCTGCCCGGCACCATCGGCCTGATCACCGGGCGGGCGTCGGCCGCCGAGCACGACATCACCGCGGTGGCGACCGGTCGCTGGCCCGCGGTGCGGTTCGCCGTCCGCAACACGGTGGTCCAGGGACCCAACGCCGTGCCGCAGATCGTCGACGCGCTGCGGGCACTGGACGCCGACCCGGACGTCGACGTCATCGTGCTCGCCCGGGGTGGCGGCAGCGTCGAGGACCTGCTGCCGTTCTCGGACGAGACGCTGTGCCGCGAGATCGCCAAGTGCACCACCCCGGTGGTCAGCGCGATTGGCCACGAACCGGACAACCCGCTGTGCGATCTCGTCGCCGACCTGCGCGCGGCCACCCCGACGGATGCGGCCAAGCGGATCGTGCCCGACACCGCCGCAGAGCAGGCGCTGGTGGCCGACCTGCGCCGCCGCAGCGCCCGCGCGCTGCGCAGCTGGGTGAACCGCGAACAGCACACCCTGACGCAGCTGCGCAGCAGGCCGGTGCTGGCCAGGCCTCTCGACGCCGTGAACGCCCGGGCCGACGAGATCCACCGCGCACGCAACGCGGGCCGCCGCGACATCACCCGGCTGCTGACCGCGGAATCCGACCGCGTCGGTCACCTGTCGGCCCGGCTGTCGACGCTGGGGCCTGCGGCGACGCTGGCCCGGGGTTACGCGGTGGTGCAGATACAGCCCGCCTCGGGGGCTCCGGCAGTGCTGCATTCGGTGGCAGATGCACCCGCGGGCACCCGACTGCGGGTGCGGGTGGCCGATGGCGCAATCACAGCGATAAGTGAGGGGGGCTAATGAAGCCTATTAGTGAACTCGGCTACGAAGAGGCACGCGACGAGTTGATCGACGTGGTGCAGCAACTCGAGCACGGTGGGCTGGATTTGGATGCGTCGCTGACGCTCTGGGAACGTGGCGAACAACTGGCGAAATGCTGCGAGGCGCACTTAGCTGGAGCCCGCAAGCGGGTGGAGACGGCACTGTCCGCGGGCGACGACGCCGAAGACTGAGCCCGGAAGCACATCGACGGCCGACACTCGAAATTGGAACACGTTTCAGTTATTCTCCCCGCATGGGTGATGCATCGTTGACGACTGAACTCGGCCGGGTCCTGGTCACCGGCGGCTCGGGCTTCGTGGGCGCCAACCTGGTGACCGAACTTCTCGAACGTGGCCTCGAGGTCCGCTCATTCGACCGGGTTCCCTCGCCGCTGCCAGGGCACCCCCGCCTGGAGGTGTTCGAAGGCGACATCACGAACAGCGACGACGTCGCGGCCGCGGTCGACGACATCGACACCGTGATCCACACCGCGGCGATCATCGACCTGATGGGCGGCGCCTCCGTCACGCAGGAGTACCGGCAGCGCAGCTTCGCCGTCAACGTCACCGGCACCGAGAACCTGGTGCACGCCGCCCAGAAGGCCGGCGTGAAGCGATTCGTCTACACCGCGTCCAACAGCGTGGTGATGGGCGGTAAGCGCATCTCGGGCGGCGACGAAACCCTGCCTTACACAGAACGTTTCAACGACCTCTACACCGAGACCAAAGTGGTGGCCGAGAAGTTCGTTCTTTCTCAGAACGGGGTCGCGGGCCTGTTGACCTGCTCGATCCGCCCCAGCGGCATCTGGGGCCGCGGCGATCAGACGATGTTCCGCAAGGTGTTCGAGAGCGTGCTGGCCGGACACGTCAAGGTGCTCGTCGGCAACGAGAACGTCAAGCTCGACAACTCCTACGTCCACAACCTGATTCACGGTTTCATCCTCGCCGCCCAGCACCTGGTGCCGGTCGGGACGGCACCCGGTCAGGCGTATTTCATCAACGACGGCGAGCCGATCAATATGTTCGAGTTCGCCCGGCCCGTGGTCGAGGCCTGCGGTGAGCCTTTCCCCCGACTTCGGGTTCCGGGCCGACTGGTGTGGTTCGCGGTGACGGTCTGGCAGTTCCTGCACTTCCGCTTCGGCCTACCCAAGCCGCTCTTGGAACCCCTTGCGGTGGAGCGACTTTACCTGGACAACTACTTCTCAATCGCCAAGGCGCAGCGCGACCTCGGCTACCAGCCGATGTACACCACGAAGCAGGCGCTCGAGCACTGCCTGCCGTACTACGTCGACCTGTTCCACCAGATGAAGTCCGAGACGGGCGAGCCACTGGTGGCCGCGGCCGCACCCGTCCCCCCGGCGGGCTGACACTGCGGGTCGTCATGATGGGCAGACGACCATGGGAGGCTCATGCCGCAGTTTCTGTACGCCACAAGCGGAGACGCCAAAGTCCGGTACCTCGACTCGGGCGGTGACGACCGAGGTGCGCCGATCGTCTTCGTCCCCGGGTTCACCGATGTCGCCGACGACTACGTCGAGGTCCTGCCGCTGCTGGGTCGACGGACGGTCGTGGTCGAGCTTCGCGGTCACGGCGGAAGCAGTGCGCCTGCCGGCGCGTACGACTCGGGCACGCTTGTCCGCGATGTCGGGGCGGTCGTCGATGCGGTGACCGACGGCCCCGTGCACCTCATGACGTTCTCCCGCGGGACCACCTACGCGGTGGCTTGGGCCGTCGGCCATCCCGAGCGGGTCCGCTCCCTGTCGATCGGCGACTACGTGCCCGAGGAGATCACGCTGTCCGACGACGAGGCGCGCGGCGTGCTCGACGGACGCTGGCGAGGGACGCCGGTGAGCGACCGTGTTGACCGCGACGCCGCCATGGCCACATTCGGCGCCGCCCGTCAGCAGTCGTTCTGGGAACCGCTGTCCCGGCGCCAGCATCCGCTGCTGGTGGTCCGAAGTCCCAACAGCCCGCTGATCGACGACGCCGCGTGGAGCGACTACCAGCGACTGTTCCCGGACGCCCGGCGCCAGGAGTTCGCCGACTCTCCGCACGACATCTTCCGTCCCGATCGCGGCCGCTACCCGACGCTGGTCCGCGAGCATGTCGACGCGGTCGACGCGAGCTGACAATCCGCTGGATGCTTCGCCGAACCGGCTGATTAACAACCGGTATCGCCATAGGGTCGACCCAACGTCGATTGGTCGGAGGGGTCGCAATGCCGCACGGGAAGCCCAATATTCTCGTCATCTGGGGCGACGACATCGGGATCAGCAATCTCAGTTGCTACAGCGACGGCCTGATGGGCTACCGCACGCCCAACATCGACCGGATCGCCAACGAGGGCATGCGGTTCACCGACTCCTACGGTGAGCAAAGCTGCACCGCGGGACGTGCGGCATTCATCAGCGGACAGAGTGTGTATCGCACCGGCATGAGCAAAGTCGGTGTGCCGGGCGCCGATATCGGTTGGTCTGCCGAGGATCCGACGATTGCCGAACTGCTCAAGCCTCTCGGCTACGCCACCGGCCAGTTCGGCAAGAACCACTTCGGGGACAAGAACAAACATCTACCGACGGTGCACGGTTTCGACGAGTTCTACGGCAACCTGTACCACCTCAATGCGGAGGAGGAGCCCGAGCAGTTCGACTACCCGCACAAGGACCAGTTCCCCAAGCTCCACGACTTCGCGTTGCCCCGGGGCGTCCTCCGGTGCAAGGCCACCGACGAGGTGTCCGCCGAACCCGACGATCCGAAGTTCGGCCCGGTCGGCAAGCAGGCCATCGAGGACACCGGTCCGCTGGACACCAAGCGCATGGAGACCATCGACGATGACACCACCGGCGCGTGCATTGACTACATCACGCGGCAGCACGAGGCGGACACCCCGTTCTTCGTGTGGATGAACACCACCCATATGCACCTGTACACCCACACCAAACCGGAGACCCGCGGACAGGCGGGGCTGTGGCAGTCGGCCTACCACGACTCGATGATCGACCACGACCGCAATGTCGGCCAATTGCTGGACTGCCTCGACGAACTCGGCATCGCCGACGACACCATCGTGGTCTACAGCACCGACAACGGCCCGCACCGCAACAGCTGGCCCGACGCCGGCACCACACCGTTCCGTAGTGAGAAGGACACCAACTGGGAGGGCGCGTTCCGGGTGCCCGAGATGATCCGGTGGCCCGGCAAGATCGACGCCGGGTCGGTCTCCAACGAGATCATCCAGCACCACGATTGGCTGCCGACATTCCTGGCCGCGGCCGGCGAGCCCGACATCATCGAGAAGCTGAAGACGGGCCATAAAGCCGGGGCGGACGGGGACACCGAGTACAAGGTCCACATCGACGGCTTCAACCTGCTGCCCTACCTGACCGGTGAGGTCGAGGCCAGTCCCCGCCGCGGGTTCTTCTACTTCTCCGACGACGCCGACCTGTTGGCGATGCGGTTCGAGAACTGGAAGGCCGTGTTCATGGAGCAGCGGTGCCAGGGCACGCTACGAATCTGGGCCGAGCCGTTCACTACGCTGCGGGTGCCGTTGCTGTTCAACCTGCGGACGGACCCATTCGAGTACGCCCCCATCACGTCCAACACCTACTACGACTGGCTGCTCCATCACGACTACTTCATCTTCTACATGACGGCGATGGCGACCATGTTTCTCGAGACCTTCAAGGAGTTTCCGCCGCGGCACCCACCCGCGAGCTTCAGCGTCGACCAGGCAGTCGAGAAGCTGCACAAGTTCTTGGCGAAGGATTGAACAGTGGACATGTGGAACGACGGGCCCACCAAGGCGGCCATCCTCGACTTCGTCGAGCGCGTCACGACGCAGGGGCCAGACTTCGTCGAACCCGAGGCACGGGTGGCGGTATTCGACAACGACGGCACGCTGTGGTGCGAGAAACCGATGTACATCCAGCTGGACTTCATCGTCCGCAGACTCGCCGAGAGAGCGGCCACCGATGCGTCGCTGGCCGACCAACAGCCCTACGCCGCGGCGGTTTCGGGCGACCTCAACTGGTTCGGCGGTGCCATCACCAAGCACTACCAGGGCGATAATGCAGACCTCAAAGTGATGGCGGCAGCGGTGATGTCGCTGCACGAATCGATGGTGGTCGAAGATCACGCGGCACTGGTGAGTGCCTTCTTCGCCGAGGCCGCCCACCCGACGTTGGGGCGTCCGTACCTGAGCTGTGTGTACACACCGATGGTGGAGTTGCTGCGGTATCTGGAGACGCATGACTTCACCAACTACATCGTTTCCGGTGGCGGTCGCGATTTCATGCGACCGATCACCGGGTCCATCTACGGCATCCCACCGGAACGCGTCGTCGGTAGCTCGCAGGGCCTGAAGTTCGACGGCGCTGAAGGCCACGGAAACCTGCTGATACAGCCGGCTCTGGATGTTTTTGACGACGGACCGGAGAAACCGGTGCGGATATGGAACCGCATCGGTCGCCGGCCAATTCTCTCGGCGGGCAACTCCAACGGCGACGACGAGATGCTGATGTATTCGGGTCGGCCCGGTAAGGCCGCGCTGCGACTGCTGGTGCTTCACGACGACGCCGAGCGCGAATTCGACTACACCGCAGGCGCCGAGCGCGCGCTCGAACATGCGAGTCAGTACGGGTGGAGCGTCGTGAGCATGAAGAACGACTGGACCACCGTCTTTGACTGATTACGGCATTCAGACTGCGTGGCCGGCGACGAGCACTCGCACTTTCTCGCCCCCAGCGCAGCCTCAACGCACGGGAGCCCCGCGTGGCTGACGAAGGGCTCGCGTGGATCCCGCCGCAGACGGCCGTGCTGGGTTCCGATGCGCACTATCCCGAAGAGGGGCCGACGCGCGAGGTCAGCGTCGACGGGTTCTGGATGCAGACACATCAGGTGACCAACGCGCAGTTCGCCGAATTCGTCTCGGCGACAGACTATGTGACCGTTGCGGAGCGCCCGCTCGATCCCGATGACTATCCGGGCGCGCCACCGGAAAACCTGCAGCCCGGCTCGATGGTGTTCCGGCGAACGGCCGGTCCCGTCGATCTCCGCCATATCAATCTGTGGTGGCGATGGACGCCCGGCGCGTGCTGGAGCCATCCCCGGGGGCCGCGCTCGTCGACTTCCGGCCGCGAGAGCCACCCCGTCGTCCATGTCGCGTTCGAAGACGCAGCGGCCTACGCGAATTGGTCCGGACATGATCTTCCCACCGAGGCTCAGTGGGAGGCCGCTGCGCGAGGTGGACTACCGGGCACCACCTACGTCTGGGGCGACGAGCCGGAACACACCGGACAGAAGCTTGCCAACTACTGGCACGGCGAGTTCCCCTACCTGCCGGACACCGGATACGGACAGACGACACCGGTGGGCAGCTTTGCGCCCAACAGATACGGGCTCTTCGACATGGCAGGCAACGTGTGGGAATGGACCACCGACTGGTATACCGGCGATCGGTCGATCGAATCATGCTGTGCCGCAGACAGCTACGATCCGGCGCAGCCCCAGTTCCAGATTCCGAGGAGGGTCATCAAGGGCGGCTCGTTCCTGTGCGCGGACAGCTACTGTATGCGCTACCGGCCCGCGGCGCGCCGCCCACAGATGGTCGATACCGGCATGAGCCATATCGGGTTCCGCTGCATCAAGCGGGAATAGACCAATCACCGATGGCCCGGTGTGGTGTGCTGTTGTCATCACCGTCCCGCCTGAGGAGAGAGCCATGGAACATCACGTCCGGGTGCAGCGATCCGACCACGAATGTCGATGCAATTGCAGCAGGTGCAAAGACGGCAAGCACTGTCACAACCCGGCCAGCGGCTGCCGCGCTTCGCACTGGTAGCCGGCGCGCGCGTCGACGCGCTCACCGACGGTGTTGGTGGCTCTGCGGTCGGTATCCGGTGGCGTCGGCGACGAACTTCATGTCGCGGCTATTGCACTTTCGGCGTCCAGATGTGACGTTAGAACACGTTCTAATCCGCCGTCGAAGGGCCAACGGGATGACCGACAGTAGCGAGAGGGTCGCCGTCATCATCGGCGGCGCATCCGGGATCGGGTGGGCGAGCGCCCAGGCCCTCGCCGCCGAAGGATGCCGGATCACGATCGCCGACCTCAACGCCGACGGAGCCCGCGACCGCGCCGCCGAGTTGGGCCCCAAGCACACCGGGGCGTACGTCAACGTCACCGATGAGGACTCCGTGCAGCGCCTCTTCGACGGCATCGGCCCGGTCGACATCACCGTGAACTGCGCGGGGTTCAGCAACGTCGGCCTGATCACCGAGATGCCCGTCGAGGACTTCCGCTCTGTGATCGACGTCTGCCTCAACGGGTCGATGATCGTCATGAAGCACGCCGGCAGGCACCTGCGGGCGGGCGGTTCGCTGGTGTCGATCACATCGCTGAACGCCAGGCAGCCGGCCGCAGGCATGAGCGCGTACTGTGCCGCCAAGGCGGGCCTGTCGATGCTCACCGAGGTGGCCGCGCTGGAGATGGGGCCGCGCGGAATCCGGGTCAACGCCGTGGCCCCCGGCTTCGTCCACACCCCACTGACGGCGGCGGCCGCGTCGGTTCCCGGGGTCGTCGAGGACTACATCGACAACACCGCGATCGGCCGCGCGGGCACCCCGGAGGACATCGCCAATGCGGTTGTGTACCTGTGCTCTCCGGGATCATCCTGGCTGACCGGCGAGGTGCTCGACATCAACGGCGGGGCGCACCTGAAGCGCTACCCGGACGTGATGGGTCACGTCATGCGACTGATGGAGCAGGCATGAGCTTCGCCGGCAAACACGCGATCGTCACGGGCGCGGGCTCGGGTATCGGTGCGGCCCTGTGCCGCGCCCTCGATCTTGCAGGCGCCCACGTCGTCTGCACCGACATCGACCGCAGCGCCGCCGAAGCCACGGCGTCGTCGCTGAGCCCGCGGGCCCGCGCCGCGACGCTCGATGTCACCGACGCCGGGGCGGTACAGGCGGCCGTCGACGACGTGGTCGGCCGTGCCGGCCGACTGGACCTGATGTTCAACAACGCCGGAATCGTCTGGGGCGGCGAAACCGAACTGCTCACGCTCGACCAGTGGAACGCCATCATCGACATCAACCTGCGCGGTGTCGTGCACGGTGTGGTGGCCGCCTACCCGCAGATGCTGCGCCAGGGCGACGGGCACATCATCAACACCGCGTCGATGGCGGGCCTGGCCGCGGGCGGCCAGCTCACCAGCTATGTGGCGACCAAGCACGCGGTCGTCGGGTTGTCCATGGCGCTGCGCTCCGAAGCGGTGCCCCGCGGTGTCGGGGTCCTCGTCGTCTGCCCCGCCGCGGTCGAGACGCCGATCCTGGACAAGGGCGCGGTGGGCAGCTTCGGCGGACGCGACTACTTTCTGAAGACCCAGGGCGGCAAGGCCTACGACGCCGATCAGCTGGCCAGGGACATCCTGCGCGCCATCGAACGCAACAAGGCGATTCTGGTGAAACCTACTGTGGCACATGCACAATGGTTGTTCGCCCGGCTCGCGCCGGTGATGATGAACCGGCTGTCCATGCGATTCACCTCACCGCAGGCGAAGCGATCACCGTCCCGCGCCGTCGACTCGGGTTAGGGTTGCGGTCAGCGGGAACTGGAGGGTCGGGAGGGCGCACATGACGGACGAATTCACCGTCACCCAGAAGCGCGCTCTCGCCGTCGTGACGGTGATCGCGCTCGCCTTCGCAGCCTATTTCCTGCGCGGCTATGTGTTGCTGATCGCCGTGGCTGCCGTGCTGGCATACCTGTTCACCCCGCTGTACCAGCGCCTGCGGGCGAAGATGAATGTCGGCCTGTCCGCCACGGTGACGCTGCTGACCGCGATCGCGACGGTCGCCGTGCCGCTGACCGGTGTCGTCTTCCTCGCCGTCGTGCAGATCAGTCAGATGGTGACCAGCATCGGTCACTGGGTGGAGCAGACCGACTTCACCGCACTGGCGCAGCGACTGCTCGACTCTGCCAACGAAGTGCTCGCGCGGGTGCCGTTCATGAACATCACGCTGACCGAGGACTCGGTGCGCCAGGCGGCCACCAGGATCGGGCAGAACTTCGGCGAGATCGCCCTGGACGTCGCCCGGGATTCCGTCGGCGGTCTGGCGGCGACGGTGACGGCGCTGGTCATCTTCATCTACGTGTTCATTGCCCTGCTGACCAACGGCCACCAGGTGGTGGCCTTGTTCCGCGATCTGAATCCGTTGGGCGAGCAGGTATCCGACCTTTACCTCGCGAAGATCGGGGCCATGGTCTCTGCCACGGTCAAGGGGCAGTTCATCATCGCCGTGTGCCAGGGCGTGGCGGGGGCGGTCTCGGTCTACATCGCCGGAATCCACGACGGCTTCTTCATGTTCGTCATCTTCTTGACGGTGCTGTCCTTCATTCCGCTGGGCGGCGGGATCGTGACGATCCCCCTCGGAATCGGTATGGCGGTGTTCGGCAACGTGTTCGGCGGGGTCTTCGTCGTGCTGTTCCACATCATCGTGGTGACGAACATCGACAACGTGTTGCGCCCGTTCCTGGTGCCCAAGAGTGCGCACCTGCACCCGGCGCTGATGCTGCTGTCGGTGTTCGCGGGCCTGAAAATGTTCGGCTTCTGGGGAATCGTCCTCGGCCCGGTGCTGATGATCGTCATCGTGACCACGATCAGCGTATACCTCGCGGTCGACAAGGGAAGATCGCTGGACTCGCTGACCGGCACCCGCGCCGAACCGGAGGATGACGAGGCGGAACGGGCGGTCCCGTGGTGGCGCCGGATCCTGCCCGGAAAGCCCAAGCCGACGGCCAAGGCCGCACCCGACGCCGACGCCGCCGACGCCGCCGGGGCCGCGCCCGGCCCTACGTCAGCCGGGACCTGAGGAACTCGACGACGCGCTTGCGCGCCTCATAGGCCGGGTGGCCCTCCTGCTCGCGAACCTCGAGGGTCAACACGGAGTGCGCCATCCTTCCGAACCCGTGCTCGTTGCCCTTCTTCGAATTGATCTCGATGACCTCGAACGCGTCACCCAGACGTGCCTTGAGCGTCGTGAAGCGCTCGGCCGGTGCCAGTGGATCCTCGCTGAAGCGCAGGCCCAGTGCACACAGTCCCTCGTCGGCGGCCCGGCGTTCCACGATCTTCAACTCCGCCTCGGACAGGCCGGGGTCGGCCTTCTGCTTGGCCGTCAGTCCGATCGGCAGCGACGGCTGGCTCAGCACGGGAGCCAGCACGCTCTCGTCCACGGCGGCCGCCAAGGCGAAGCCGCCGCTCCAGCACTCGCCGATCACGCCCACACCCTTGCCCGGCGTCCGGTTGTTGAGGTCGCGGGCGAGCGCGCGCAGGTAATGGGCGATCGGCCGGTCGGCATTGGTCGCGAATGCCGCGAATTCCTTTGCCACACAACCGCGCAGCATCACCGGCACCGCACCCGGTCTGATGCTCGGCGCACCGGGTGTGCCGTACAGCGACGGCGCAGCGACCGTGAAGCCGTTGTCCACCAGGTGATTGCCGAGCGCCAGCACACCGGGATGGAGGCCCGGCATCTCGGGGATGAGGACGACACCCGGGCCTTCGCCCTTGCTGTACACGTCGTAGGTCAACCCGGACGCGGAGAACGGCGCCACGGTCCATCCGGTGAGGTCGGCTTCGGGAGCCGCTCCGCCGGCGACATCGGATTTGCGTGCGGTCATCGAGCGCTCCTAGGAGACGGGCAACGGCGACTGGGTTTGGGTCGCCGCCGCCAGGGTACGGTACTCGTCCGTACCCGCGGCCCCTCTCAACGCAAGTTGTACCGGTCCGGACGGGCCCCGCACCTGCGCGGTCCAGACCGGCTCCGCCGGGCGCCCGTCGCGCTCGCCGCCTTCGTAGACGACCCAGGTGACGCCGTCGACGTCCTGCGTCCCGGTGGGGACGAGGTCTGTCCCCAACGATGCGATCAGCTTGTCCTCGTCGGCATTGCTCTGTGTCAGGCTCAGATACATCCCGCTGGGCGTCAGGTAGCCCACGGTGGAGCTGACGGCACGCACCGGTTGCCCCGTCACCGGGTCCGTGCGGCCCCCCTCGAGTCCCTTGCGGCTTCCCGAGTTGGACTGCCAGCCGTCGGGAAGGCGGGGAAGCCGGATAGGGATCTTGAGGGCTTCGGCGTCCGCTTGCAGCGCGGCCGGCGCGTCGTAGTCGGGAACCGGGCCGGGGCCGGGCCCGGTCGGCGCGAAGGAGCACATTCCGAGCACCCCGGCGAGGATCACGCAGACCACGACCAGCGGCGCCATCGACCAGAACATGTCACGCCCGTCCTGGAGGAGGCGCGACTTCGCGGGGCGAGGGGCCGGCACGGCGTAGCCGACGGCATCGGATTCCGGGGGCGCACCGACGGGGGTATCGGCATTGGACACGTCGTGGCCTGCGTCTTCCGGCTCGCCACCCGGGCGCCCGGTGACCCTCTGGCCCGGCTCGGGCGGCGTCGTCATGTCTGCCAGTATCCCAGCTCCCAATCGTGGACCCATTAATGGGAGAATCGGCGCATGAGCGCCCGTCGTGAAGCCCCGGACCGAAACCTCGCCCTCGAACTCGTGCGGGTGACCGAGGCCGGAGCCATGGCCGCGGGCCGCTGGGTCGGCCGGGGAGACAAAGAGGGCGGCGACGGCGCAGCGGTCGACGCGATGCGTGAGCTCGTCAACTCGGTGTCGATGCGCGGCGTCGTCGTGATCGGCGAGGGCGAGAAAGACAACGCTCCTATGCTCTACAACGGCGAGGAGGTCGGCAACGGCGACGGCCCGGAGTGCGACTTCGCGGTCGATCCGGTCGACGGCACCACGCTGATGGCCAAGGGCATGCCCAACGCCATCTCGGTGCTCGCGGTCGCCGAGCGCGGCGCGATGTTCGACCCGTCGGCGGTGTTCTACATGAACAAGATCGCCGTCGGACCCGACGCCGTCGACGTCATCGACATCACCGCCCCGATCGGGGAGAACATCCGCCGGGTCGCCAAAGCGAAGAACCTGACCGTCCCCGACCTGACGGTGTGCGTGCTGGACCGCCCCCGGCACGCCCAGCTCATGGAGGACGTCCGCGAGGCGGGTGCGCGGATTCGGCTGATCTCCGACGGTGACGTCGCAGGCGCCATCGCCGCGTGCCGCCCGGGGTCGGGAACCGACCTGCTGGCCGGGATCGGCGGCACCCCCGAGGGCATCATCACCGCCGCGGCGATCCGCTGTATGGGCGGGGCGATCCAGGCCCAGCTCGCACCCACCGACGACGCCGAGCGGCAGAAGGCGCTCGATCGCGGCCATGATCTCGACCGGGTGTTGAACACCGAGGACCTGGTCTCCGGCGAGAACGTGTTCTTCTCCGCCACCGGCGTCACCGACGGCGACCTACTCAAGGGCGTGCAGTACTACGGGGGCGGGTGCACCACCCAGTCGATCGTCATGCGTTCGAAGTCCGGCACCGTCCGGATGATCCAGGCCTATCACCGGCTGTCCAAGCTGAACGAGTACTCCGCGGTCGACTTCACCGGCGACAAGTCCGCCGCGTATCCGTTGCCCTAAGACTTCAGTATCAGTAACTGCGCCAACATATTCAACGAACAGGGAGCACATGGCCGACAGCGCTGTCGATAACGCAGACGACACCGAGTACCGCATCGAGCACGACACCATGGGCGAGGTCCGCGTACCCAAGAGCGCGCTGTGGCGCGCGCAGACTCAGCGGGCCGTGGAGAATTTCCCGATCTCGTTCCGGCCGCTGGAGCGCACCCAGATCCGCGCGCTCGGCCTGCTCAAGGGCGCCTGCGCCCAGGTGAACAAGGATCTGGGGTTGCTCGACGCCGACAAGGCCGACGCGATCATCGCCGCGGCCGCCGAGATCGCCGACGGCAAGCATGACGACCAGTTCCCCATCGACGTCTTCCAGACCGGCTCGGGCACCAGCTCGAACATGAACGCCAACGAGGT
Organism: Mycolicibacterium sp. CR10; assembly: GCF_005222675.1. Taxonomy (GTDB): domain Bacteria; phylum Actinomycetota; class Actinomycetes; order Mycobacteriales; family Mycobacteriaceae; genus Mycobacterium. The sequence continues at coordinate 91,682 of NZ_STGE01000002.1, forward strand.
GATCGCCTCTATTGCGGCGGCAAACGGCGTGTCCGTGCACCCGAACGACGATGTCAACCGGTCGCAGTCCTCGAACGACACCTTCCCGACCGCGACACATATTGCCGCCACCGAAGCCGCTGTGCGGCATCTGATTCCCGCGCTCGAGGTGCTCCACGAGTCGCTGGCCGTCAAGGCCCGTCAGTGGCGCACTGTGGTCAAGTCCGGCCGCACCCACCTGATGGACGCGGTGCCGGTGACACTGGGCCAGGAGTTCGGCGGGTACGCACGCCAGATCGAGGCCGGTATCGAAAGAGTGAAGGCGACGCTCCCCCGGCTGGGCGAGCTGGCCATCGGCGGCACGGCCGTGGGCACCGGGCTCAATGCGCCCGACGGGTTCGGCGCGAAGGTCGTCGAGGTGCTGGTGAACGACACCGGGATTGCCGAACTACGGACCGCTGCAGACTCTTTCGAGGCTCAGGCGGCGCGTGACGGACTGGTCGAGGCCTCCGGTGCGCTCAAGACGATCGCGGTCTCGTTGACCAAGATCGCCAACGACGTCCGCTGGATGGGTTCGGGCCCGTTGACCGGACTCGGCGAGCTGCAGCTGCCCGATCTGCAGCCGGGTAGCTCGATCATGCCGGGCAAGGTCAATCCGGTTCTCCCCGAGGCGGTTACGCAGGTGGCCGCGCAGGTCATCGGCAACGACGCGGCTGTCACCGTGGGCGGGCTGTCCGGAGCCTTCGAGCTCAACGTCTACATCCCGATGATGGCGCGCAACGTGCTCGAATCCTTCATGCTGCTGGCCAACGTGTCGAAGCTGTTCGCCACCAAGTGCATCGACGGTCTGATCGCCAACGAGAAGCACCTCCGCGAGCTCGCCGAGTCGTCGCCGTCGATCGTGACGCCGCTGAACTCCGCGATCGGCTATGAGGAGGCGGCCAAGGTCGCCAAGGAAGCCCTCAAGGAGCGCAAGACGATTCGGCAGACCGTCATCGACCGTGGCCTGATCGGCGACAAGCTCTCCGAGGAGGAACTCGACAAGCGGCTCGATGTGCTGGCAATGGCAAAAGTCGCCGATGAGCGCTTGCGCGAAGAGCATTAAGAAGGACGGTGACTAGAAGCGAGGTCCGGGTGGGTGTCACGGCGCTGCTGACCACCTACCAGTACCTCGCCGACACCGGCAAGATCGAGCGGCTTGCGGCACTGTTCGGGCCCGATGGCGTGCTGCAGATCGGCGCCGAGAAGTTCACGGGCGCAACGGAAGTGCTCAGTCTGTTCACGCGCACCAGCGCGGAGTTCTCCGATGCCGACTTCCTGCCCGCACGTCACCACCTGAGCTCCATCCACGTCGATCCGCAGTCCGACGGCAGCGCAAAGACGTATGCGTGTTTCCAGTTCATCGGCACTCGCGGCCTCGACCACTGGGGGACCTACCGGGATGTCATCGTCCCGAGCACCGACGGCAATCTCGACGGTGACGGCTGGCGTTTCGCGCACCGCAGGGTGATCACCGAGGGATTCGCGCCGGGGTCCCGGCTGGCCGGCGCCAGGTAGATCGAATTTCACGTGTGACCGTGCCGCGATCAAGCGTCGTTGTTCGGGCCGCCTGAGTTCTGGTCAGGGCTCGGGCGGGATCTCGGCCAGATCGTTGACGGGCGGGCCGTTCTCGCGGCCGCCGTAGAGGCTTCCGGGTGTGCGGGGCCCCAGCAGTTGGCTGACGGTCACCAAGTGGTAGCCGTTGGCCTTCAGGATCGGGATGAACTGCGCCACCAAGTCCACGGTCGAGGAGAAGGTGTCGTGCAGCAGCACCACCGAGTTGGGCCTGATCTGGCTCATCAGCAGGGCGCGCGACGCGGCGAGGTTCGAGTCGTTGACCCAGTCGAACGGGATCACATCCCAGTTGATGGCGGCCAAACCCTGGCGGCCGGCCTCGGCGAGCACCGCGTCGTTGGTCAGGCCGCCAGCGGTGCGGACCAGCGTCGGCCGCTGACCTGTCGCCGCCGCGATCGCCTCGGAGGCCTTGCTGAACTGTGCCGGGATGTCCTGCGGGGGAATCGTCGTCAAGTTGGGGTGCTCCCAGGTGTGATTGCCGATCTCCATGCCGGCGCCGGCGATCCGCTGTGCCCCGGCGGGGTCGGCCGCGACCTTGTCGCCGATCAGGAAGAACGTCGCCTGCGCACCGTTGGCCCGCAGGATCTCCAGCAGTCGATCGGTGTAGGGGCTCGGGCCGTCGTCGAAGGTCAGCGCAACGCACTTGACCTGCGAGCAGTCGACGTTGTCGGCCGCGGCGTGGCGGACGTGCCCTGTCAGGCCGCCGAGCACCAGCACCGCCAGAGCCGCCGCGACGCCCAGCGCGGTTCGCACCGGTCGCTTCAGCACGCTGGAAGCCTACCGGCCGTCTCTGAGCGATCGCCGAAATGGCATTCCAGCAGGAAAAGGTCGAGAGCACCCCTGCTGGAATGCCGTTTCGGCAAGGAAGTCAGGACAAGCTCAGGGCAGGGCGCCGGGGCTGATCTCCTCCAGCATCTCGGTCACCAGCGCCGCAATCGGCGAACGCTCGCTGCGCAGCAGCGTGATGTGCGCGAACAGCGGATGCCCCTTTAGCTTCTCGATCACCGCCGCGACACCGTCGTGACGGCCTACGCGCAGGTTGTCCCGCTGGGCGACATCGTGGGTCAGGACCACCCGCGAGCCGGCGCCCAGTCGCGACAACACGGTGAGCAGCACGTTGCGCTCCAGCGACTGCGCCTCGTCGACGATCACGAACGAGTCGTGCAGTGAGCGGCCGCGGATGTGCGTCAGCGGGAGCACCTCGAGCATGCCGCGCGACAGCACTTCCTCGAGCACCGCGGGGCTGGCGAGACCTTCCAGTGTGTCGAAGACCGCCTGGGCCCACGGGCCCATCTTCTCGCTCTCGCTGCCGGGCAGGTAGCCGAGCTCCTGACCGCCGACCGCATACAGCGGGCGGAACACCACGACCTTGCGCTGAGTCCGCCTCTCCAGCACGGCTTCCAGGCCCGCGCACAGGGCCAACGCCGACTTGCCGGTGCCCGCCTTGCCACCGAGCGAGACGATGCCCACGGATTCGTCAAGCAGCAGATCCAGGGCCACCCGCTGTTCGGCGGAGCGGCCGCGCAAGCCGAAGACCTCGCGGTCGCCGCGCACAAGCTGCACCCGCTTGTCCGCATTGACCCGACCAAGCGCGTGAGAGTTGCTGCCCAGCAACCGGATTCCCGTGTGGCAGGGCAGGTCGCGGGCAGCCTCGAGGTCGATGTCGCCCTCGGCGAAGAGACCGTCGATCTCCTCAGTGGACACCTCGACCTCCGCCATGCCGGTCCACCCAGACGTCACCACGTCCTGGGCGTGGTACTCGTCGGCGGCCAATCCGACGGCACCGGCCTTCACGCGCAGCGGAATGTCCTTGGTCACCAATGTGACCCGCTTGCCTTCCGCAGCGAGATTGGCCGCGCAGGTGAGGATCCGCGAGTCGTTGCTGTCCGTACGGAAGCCGGCAGGCAACACCGAGGGGTCGCTGTGGTTGAGCTCAATGTGCAGGGTGCCGCCGTGGTCGCCGACGGGAATCGGCTGATCAAGGCGTCCGTGTTCGAGCCGGAGATCATCGAACATCCGCAGTGCCTGTCGGGCGAACCAGCCAAGCTCATGATGATGCCGCTTGGCTTCCAGTTCGCTGATGACCACCAACGGAACCACCACTTCATGTTCGGCGAACCGGCTGCAGGCCCAGGGATCGGACAGCAGCACGGACGTGTCGAGCACGTAGGTCCGGACGACCGAATCAGTCACGTAGCGCTCCTCGAGGCGAGGAAGTTCATGCGACCCCACACGAACTTCTCGGTGGACACGCAGCCGTCTCCAGGACCGGGGCCGGCCCTTCATGATCGAAATCATCGGGACCGCCCGGATAGCAGAGCAATTCGCTAGCCATCGAAAACGACGCTACTCCGGGTGCGGCTTTCGCGCCTTGCAGGCGCGCCGAATCAGCGAGGCGCGCGAGTTACGAGCAGATGAACTGCTGCAGTCGCGGCTCGTCGGCAAGCCCCCACGCGGTGATGCGGTCGGAGAGGACCCGGCGCAGCTGCTCTTTGTCGAAGATGCCCGCCTCGGCGACCGTGGCCACCTTGTCGCGGTACGCGACGATGTCACCGCCCACGACGTCGATGTCGGCAGCGCGGTGCGCGATGGCCTCGATCGTCTCGTCGCGGGAGTAGGTCAGGCAGTGGCTGATGAGGTTGGCGAAGAACTCCTCGTGGCGTTCCTCGTCCTTGGCGATCCTGCCGACCAACCCCTCGAGGGCCGGCTCGTCGATCTGGGCCTGCAGGTTGCGGCAGAACACGGCGTGGGCGCGCTCGAAGAACGCCATGAACGCCAGCGTCTCCAGCTGCGTGTAGGTGTTGGCCCGGTAACCCTGCACCACGTGTTCGACGCGGACGTCTTCGTTGGCGGCCGGGTCGACCTCACGGGTGACCACCAGGTAGTTGCGCAGCGCGACGGCGTGCAGGTGCTCCTCGGCGGTCCAGCGGCCGATCCAGCGACCCCACTTGGCTTCGAGGATGAAGTGCTCGACGAGCTCACGGTGGTAGCCGGCGAGGTTGTCCTTGGTGATCAGCAGGATCTCCAGCGCGTCGGTGACGTGCTTGGGCAGCGTCACCTCCGACGGGTCCCAGTCCTTGCCGCCGAGGAACGCGAAGTTCTCGCCCTGGTCGAACGGGACATAGTCGTGGGCGTACCACAGGTCCTCGGAATCGAGGTGGCGCCGCAGCTCTTGCAGAACCTTCGGCTCGAGTTCTGTGATCAGCGCGTTAGCGACAGGTCTCTGTGCCATGAAAGTAACTGTAACCCGAATTCACATGTTTCTTAAAATCGGGTGCACGGAGTGTCGCGGGCTTCTCGCCGAAACGGCATTCCGGCAGAGAAACATCGAGTGGACGCCTGCTGGAATGCCGTTTCGGCGCAGTTGCAGCGCGGCGCAGTTACAGCGTGAGGCCGGGGTAGAGCGGATTGGCGGCCAGGAGCTCGGCCGCCGCCGCGTGCACCCGATCCGCGGTGCCCTCGGCCAGCGTGTACTTGGCTTTCGACGGGCCGTTGGAGGCGGCCGTCGGTTCGGTGTTGTTGAGGACCTCGACGACGAGTTCGGCCACCCGGTCGAAGTCGTCGGCGCCGAAGCCGCGGGTGGTCAGCGCCGGCGTGCCGAACCTGATCCCGCTGGAGTACCAGGCGCCGTTGGGGTCGGCGGGGATCGAGTTGCGATTGGTGACGATGCCGGCGTCCAGCAGCGCCGACTCCGCCTGTCGTCCGGTGAGGCCGAACGACGTCACGTCCAGCAGCACGATGTGGTTGTCGGTGCCCCCGGTGACCAGGCGGGCGCCGCGCTTGAGGAAACCGTCGGCAAGCGCCTTGGCGTTGTCGGCGATGTTCTGCGCGTACGCCTGGAATGACGGCTGACGCGCCTCGGCCAGTGCCACGGCCTTGGCCGCCATCACGTGCGACAGCGGTCCGCCGAGAACCATCGGGCAGCCCTTGTCGACGGCCGGCGCGAACTCCTCGGTGGCCAGGATCAGCCCGCCGCGAGGCCCGCGCAGCGACTTGTGGGTGGTGGTCGTCGTCACGTGCGCGTGCGGCACGGGATCCTCGTCGCCGGTGAACACCTTGCCCGCGACCAACCCGGCGAAGTGCGCCATGTCGACCATCAGGGTCGCGCCCACTTCGTCGGCGATCTCGCGCATCTTGGCGAAGTTCACCCGGCGCGGGTACGCGGAGTAGCCGGCGACGAGCACCAGCGGCTTGAACTCGCGCGCCGCGGCGGCCACCGCGTCGTAGTCCAGCAGACCGGTCTCGGGATCGGTGCCGTACTGGCGCTGGTGGAACATCTTTCCGGAGATGTTGGGCCGGAAACCATGGGTGAGGTGGCCGCCGGTATCCAGCGACATCCCCAGCAGTCGCTGGCTGCCGAGCTTGGCGCGCAGCGACTCCCAGTCGGCCTCGGACAGATCGTTGACGTTCTTGGCGCCGAACTCGGCCAATCCGGGCGTCTCGATGCGGGTGGCCAGGATCGCCCAGTAGGCGACCAGGTTGGCGTCGATGCCGGAGTGCGGCTGCACGTAGGCGTACGGGGCGCCGAACAGCTCGCGGGCATGCTCGGCGGCCAGCGCCTCGACGGTGTCGACGTTCTGGCAGGCGGCGTAGAAACGGTGCCCGATGGTGCCTTCTGCGTACTTGTCGGAGAACCAGGTGCCCATCGTCAGCAGCACCGCCGGCGAGGCGTAGTTCTCGCTGGCGATCAGCTTCAGCGAATCCCGTTGATCGGCAAGCTCTTTGCGGGTGGCGGCGGCAATACGCGGCTCCACGCTCTCGATCACCGCCAGGGCGGCGCGGTAGGCCTCGCTCGCGGTGGCGGCATACTCGGAACCCGGGGCGACGGCCGAGGGAGTCAAGGGCTCTGCAGTCATGGTTGCGAGCCTAATACCTCGTGATTCTGACGCCTCCCCCAGCGTTAGGCGGTGCGCAGCGACGACGGGATCAGCGGCTCGTCGAGCAGGGTTCCGAAGCGCTCGGTCAAACCCACTCCGGCCGGCCTGTCGTCCAGCCAGCCCCGCAGCAGCCGGTAGCCCTCCACGTACGTGCTGGTGTAGGCGCGCCACAGCGGCGAGGACAGGAAGCGCAGCATCTGGCGAGCACGTTCGTCATTGACCAGCAGCCACCGCTTGAGGAAGTCGACGACGTCGTCGACGTCGCGGTGCTCGTCGTGCAACATCAGCGCCGCGTCCTGGCGCACGTCGGCCAGCGCGGCCGTCGCCGCCGACACCTTCTCGGCGCGCTCGCCGTCGAAACGCAATCCCAGGTCGGCGTAGATGTCGGTGGCCCAGCCGCCCCAGCCTTGCCCTCCCCCCGTCGCTCCGCTCGCCCCGTGCCCTTCCGCGGTCGCCCCGTCCCCGACCGCGGCATACAGCGCCAGATCGGCCAGCCCTTCGGCCATCAGGCACTGCGGCGTATTGACCAGGAAGATCGTCTGCTCGGCCTGGCCCTTGCCCTCGACGAGGCCTGCTTCCTTGCGGCAGTGCTCAGTGTGGTGACCCGGGTACGACTCGTGGGCTACCAACCGGGGCAGGTTCGACATCTGCTGCTTGAGGTCGGCGTTGACGGCGACCGTGGACCGGTAATCGCCCAGGTAGTAGTTGAACCCCGACCACGGCTTGTCAGTGACCACCTCGTAGTTGATCGTCTCCCGGGCGGGTAGCGGGAACGTCGCGCGGACCCGGTCGCGCAGCGCACTGGAGAACGCGTGGATGCATTCCTCGAGCCGGGCGGGCGGGATCTCCTCGGCCGCGCGATAGGCCTGAACGCGCTCGGCCAGATCCCCCGAGCCCCCGATCGCGTCGTCCAGCTGGGCGTGCGCCTGCCGGTAGCGCTCCGGGTCGCCCTTGGCGATCCGGACATCGAAGTACGCCTCGACCTCGTCGACGAACCCGACCTCCTCGCCGGCGAACTTGCGGCCCGCGCAGGCCAGGGCGCGCAGGTGCGCCCCGACAAACGCCGAGCGTGCGTCGTCGAGCCCGGCAGGCAGTTCGGTCAGCAGCCGTTCGGCTTGGCGGACCAGATCGGCGGGGTCGGGTTGCGGCTCTGACTCGACGGCCCGCTTCAACGCGGGGTCGCCGGTGAACGAGTCGACGTAGCCTTCCTCGACACGGTCGAAGCGCAAACCGAGCATCAGGTATTCGGTCACCAAGGAGGCTGAGGCTCTGGAATCGATACCGGTGTCCATGCCGCCCTACGCTAACTGCAAGACTGTGACCATGGCGCGGCTGAGCGAACCCAGCCCCTACGTGGAGTTCGACCGAACACAGTGGCGCGCACTGCGAATGTCGACGCCGCTCAAGCTGACCGAGGACGAACTCGTCAGGCTGCGGGGTCTCGGCGAGAAGATCGATCTGCTCGAGGTCGAAGAGGTCTATCTCCCCCTGGCCCGGCTAATCCATCTGCAGGTCGCGGCACGGCAGGCACTGTTCGCGACGACCGCCCACTTCCTCGGGGAGCCGCAACAAAACCCGGACCGGCCGGTGCCGTTCGTCATCGGCGTCGCGGGAAGTGTCGCCGTCGGCAAGTCGACCACCGCCCGCGTGCTGCAGGCGCTGTTGGCACGCTGGGAACATCACCCTCGCGTCGATCTGGTGACCACCGACGGCTTCCTGTACCCCAATGCCGAGTTGACTCGGCGAAACCTGATGCATCGCAAGGGTTTTCCGGAGAGTTACGACCGACGCGGCCTGATGCGGTTCGTCACCGCGGTGAAGTCGGGCGCCGATCAGGTGTGCGCACCGGTGTACTCGCACCTGCTGTACGACATCGTGCCGACCGAGAAGCTGGTGACCCGGCACCCGGACATCCTCATCCTCGAGGGACTCAACGTGCTTCAGACGGGTCCGGCGCTGATGGTGTCCGACCTGTTCGACTTCTCGGTCTACGTCGACGCGCGCATCGAGGACATCGAGGGGTGGTACATCTCCCGGTTCCTGGCGATGCGGGCCGGTGCGTTCGCCGACCCGCAGTCGCACTTCCACCACTACTCCACGCTGACCGACGAGCAGGCGGTGTTCGCGGCGCGCGACATCTGGCACTCCATCAACAGGCCGAACCTGATCGACAACATTCTGCCGACCAGACCCCGGGCCACGCTGGTGTTGCGCAAGGACGCCGACCATTCCATCAACCGGCTGCGTCTGCGCAAGCTCTGAACGACGAAAGGCCACCTCTGGCAGCGATTTCGCGAGAAATCGCGCCGGAGGTGGCCGTCCGAGGGCTACCTCTTCGAGATGCGGCGCACGCCCTGATACTGCAACTCGGCCATCACCAGCGTGTACACGCCGGTGCCGAGGATCAGGACCACACCGGCCGTGGTCAACGGCCACACCCCGGCGAGCACCACGGCCACGGTGGCGACGCTGAAGAGCGCGTTGCCGATGGCCAGCACCAGACCTGACGTGCGGATGGCCGGTCGTGCCGCGAGGGCCAGGACCGTGGCGGCGAAGATGACGAAGAAACCGCCGACGGTGTACTCGATGGCCGGGGTGGTGCCCGACAGCTCGGCCACCTGACGGGCGAAGATCAGCGTGGCAATGCCGACCAACCCGCTGATGACGGCGTCGGCATGCATGGCGAAACGCAACAACGAATCCGTCGACTCGTTGAGTCGTGAAGAGATCACTGTGGTCATGGTGATGCCTTTCTTTTTTCAGGGGTGGTGCGGACAGGTGACCGGTGCCGGAGTCGACGCCGTAACCTCTTCCGACGGCGACTCCGGACCAGTCATGCGGGGATCACGCCAGGCGGCGGATCCCGAGGTACTGCAGGCAGGCGAAGCCCACCGTGGCGGCGGTGAACGCCAGCGTGGCCGCGACGCCGAACGCGGTCAGCGGCAGCCAGCCGGCTGCCAGCACGACCACGACGGCCACGGTGAACGCGATGTTGCCGACGAGGACGCCGATGCCGACGATCCGTACGTCGGGCACCCGGGCCGCCGAGTAGAGCGCCGCGCCGTACAGGACCAGCGCGGCTCCGCCAATCCATGCCGCCGTCGGGGTCAGCCCCGACAGCCGCGCAAGCGGGTCGGCGGTCATCGCGACGATCAAGCCGAGTCCGGCGCACAGGGTGGCGTCGGCTCGCACTGCGAAGCGCAGCAGCTGCGCATCCGAGCGGGTGCCGGAGGCGGGCCGGGTGGTGATGGCTGTCATGTCCCCTACGGTCCGCAGAACGCACTGCCAGCTCGACACCGGATGCTGCCAACTACTGCCAGCCGCAGGTCAGCACCCCTCGCCGAAACGGCATTCCGGCAGAAAAAGATCGAGTGGACGCCTGCTGGAATGCCGTTTCGGCGCAGCCTTAGCGGACAGAGACGAGGTTGCTGCGCAGATCGGTGGCGATGACCCGGGCCGCCGCGTTCTGCCAGTTGTGCAGCGAGCGCTGCGGCACCTCCGTGGCGAACCACTGCCACGCCTTGCGGCTGACCGGATCCAGTCCGGCGGCCGTCGCGTTCTGGGCGTAGGCCCGAACGCCGACGACGTAGGGGAAGTACAGCGAGTTGTAATGGCGCCACTGTTCGGTGGTTCCGAAGTCTCCACAGTCGCGCGGCTTGAGTCCGGCGACGCGTTCGGCGAGCAGTGCCCGCAGTTCGTTGGCCCGCTCCAACGGCTGATCCGGCGCGCCACGACGGGACAGTCGATCGTCGATGACAGGCAGCGCGGTCAGCGGACTGGCGACGAGCTTGGACAGATCGCCGTAGTGGCCGAGAGCGCGACGGGTGACGCGGACGAACGTCTCCTCGTCCATGCCGTCCAACGGGCTGCCCGACCGCAACGGCAGCGCCGACTCGGTGCTGCGCAGCGCGGCCCGATCGGCCCGCAGGGCCGGCGATCGCGAGAACGCCAACCGGTCGAGCACACCCGCGAGCGGGTCGGCGAGCACGTTGATCGCGATGGCGATCGCCAGGCTGGTGAACAGCAGCACCACCATCGTGGTGTTGCGGCCCGCGACGATCAGACCGATCAACAGCTGGCCACCGAAAAGCACCGCCACCACCGAGGTACCCACGAACGAGCGCAGCATGGCGTTGCGCAGCGCCTGGCCCTCGTCGAACGCATCACCGATCGCCACCGCGATGCCGAGCAGCGCGACGTCGAACCCGGTGGACGCCAGGGCCAGCCAGCTGGGGACGAGCCCGAGCGGGATGACCAGGATCGCGTTGCCGAGGGCGAAGAACAACGTGGCCACGACGATGAAGCCCACCACCGGCCCCGGTTGGGTGCGGCGGACGACCGCGTACATCATCGCCCCGAGCGCGGGCACCGACACCGCCGCGAACATCACCCAGTGACCGAGCCGCAGCGGGCCTTCGACGCTGCCGGCCATCGCGGCGCCGGTGAACGCGACGACCGCGACGCCGGCCACGAGTGCAGCCTCTCCTGCCCGGCTGCGCCAGGTGTCACGCGGCCGTGACAGTTCGAGCAGCACCGCGAACCACGCGATGCCCGGTACCGCGACAAGGTAGATCTCGATGCGGCTCAGCAGCTCGGAGGCGCTGACCAGGCGGACGGCGTCGAGTGCGACCACGACGGCGAAGCTGGTCAATCCCACGGAAGCCAGCACCAGCACGAGTTTGCGGGGGTCGCGTGCCAGCAGATACAGCCCCAGCCACCAGCTCAGTGCGAAGACGACGGCGGAGAGAGTGACCACAGCTGAGTCCTTTACCGCCCGTAGCGTCGGTGCCTGGCGCTGTAATCGCGCAGCGCGCGCAGGAAGTCCACGCGGCGGAACTCGGGCCAGTACGCCTCGGTGAACCACATCTCCGAATACGCGCTCTGCCACAGCAGGAACCCGGACAGCCGCTGTTCGCCCGAGGTGCGGATCACCAGATCGGGGTCGGGTTGGCCGGAGGTGTACAGGTTCTCCGAGATCGCGTCGGCGGTGACGGCCTCGATCAGCTGATCGCCGGTGGCGCCGTTGGCCAGTTCCTTGCCGAGCAGGGCGCGGACGGCGTCGACGATCTCCTGGCGGCCGCCGTATCCAACGGCGACGTTGACATGGAAAGACCCAGCAGCCGCCGCGTTCTGCGTCGAGGACACCGCGTCGCGCAGCCTGCGAGCCGGCTCCTCGCCGAGGAGCTCCAGGTCGCCGACGGTGCGCACGCTCCACTGGTTGGCGGGGGCGCAGATCTCCTCGACCACGTCGGTGATGATCTCGATGAGCGACGCCAGCTCGTCCGCGTCACGCTGCAAATTCTCGGTGGACAGCAGGTAGACCGTGGCCATCTCGATGCCCGCCTCCTGGCACCAGCGCAGCATCTCGGCGATCTTGTGGGCACCGACGCGGTACCCGTAGCTGACGTCGTCATGGCCCAGCTCGCGGGCCCAGCGCCGGTTGCCGTCGCACAGCACGGCGATGTGGCGGGGCAGCTCGGAACGCACCGGCGCCAACCCCTGCCGCAGCCGCATCTCGTAGAGCCGGTACATCGGCTCTTTGAGTCGCCGCGGAATGAGGTCCACGATGGTCCAGACTACTGTGGCTCAGGGAAAGCCCAAGCAAGTCAGCGGAGGTGACATGGCCTCATCCTTCAGGTCCTCTCAATCCTTCGATCCCACCGACACCACGCACACTGAAGGCTCGGGCGAGATCCGCGAATCCGAGGACTTTCCCGAAGCCGTCGCCGAGGGTGTCTCACAGTTCCTGGGTAAGCCACGGGCGCGCGGCTGGATCCACGTGTACTCGGCCGTCATCGCGTTCATCGCGGGCGCCGCTCTGGTCGCGGTGTCGTGGTCGTTGGAGTCGACGCGCGCCGGCATTGCGACGCTGATCTACACGTTCACCATCGTCGCGATGTTCGCGGTCAGCGGCACCTACCACCGGGTGAACTGGACTTCGCCCACCGCGCGTAAATGGATGAAGCGCGCCGACCACTCCATGATCTTCATCTTCATCGCCGGCAGCTACACCCCGTTCGCGCTTCTCGCGCTGCCGGAGCGCAGCGGCATGACACTGCTGTGGATCGTGTGGGGCGGCGCGCTGGCCGGCGTGGCGCTCAAGATGCTGTGGCCGTCAGCTCCGCGGTGGCTCGGGGTGCCGCTCTACATCCTGCTCGGCTGGGTAGCGGCGTGGTTCATCGTGCCGATCATGCACGGCGCGGGCGTCGCGGCGGTCGTGCTGCTGATCGTCGGCGGCGCGCTGTACAGCATCGGCGGCGTGCTCTACGCGTTGAAGTGGCCGAACCCGTGGCCGACGACGTTCGGGCATCACGAGTTCTTCCACGCGTGCACGGCGGTCGCCGCGATCTGTCACTACATCGCGATGTGGTTCGCCGTCTTCTGAGTGACCTCGATGTAATTGGGTCAACCTCAGCGTGACGAACTGAGGCGAAATCGCTACAGCTGGGTGATGTTCTGCGGGCCCCAGTAGGCCTTCATCGACGTGACCTGGCCGTCGCCGTCGAACGTCATCACCTCGATGGGCTCGATGCGCATCGCGCCGTTCACCGTGATCGCGAAGACGAACGCGGCCTCGTGACCGCCCGCGCGCAACGTCAGCAGCTCGGTCTTGATCTCGTTGCCGGCCATGCCCTTGTAGAAGCCGGCGATGGCCTGGCGACCGATGTGCACCTCGCCGCCGCCCACCGGGTCTTCCAGCGTGGCGTCTTCGGTGTAGAGCGCGGCCACGTCTGCAGCGGTGCCGCTGGCGACCGTGTCGAGGTAGCGCTGGACGAAACCTTGCAAGACATCCGGCTCGAAGCTCATGTGCCGCAGGCTACACGGAGCGTTGGAGCGCGGCAGAAAGATCCGCGACCGTCGTGACGGGAAGGTCGCACGCCCGGCCCCGGCACACATAGGCCGCGTCGGCTCCGCCCACCTGCGGTCGGTCGATCAGCAGTTCCGAGGAGTCCTGCGGGCCACCGATGACCACCGCTCCTCCCGGGGCCAGTCGGCGGGCGGCGGTCAACAACTCGGAGCGGGCCGGGTCACACGAGACGGCGATCTGGATGGGACCGCGCACCGCGGCTTCGGCGACGGCCAGCCAGTGACCGCTCGAGCGCGGCGCCCCGGCCAGCAGCACGGTCGCGCCGGCGAGGGTGGCCTCGGCGGCTTCCGCATACCGCGGCGCGCGATCTGCCGGCACGAGATGTGCTGCCAGCTGCAGGGCTTCGGCGATCAACGACGCGCCCGACGGGATGGCCCCGTCGAGCGGATCCGACGGTCGCAGCATCAGTTGCTCGGCATCGTCGGCGGCGTCATACCAGCGGCCGTCACGCTCGACGTCTGTGAAATGGTCCAGTGCCAGGTCGAGCAGCGCGGTCGCTTCGTCCAGCCAACTCCGCTCCGCTGTCGCCTGGTACAGCGTCAACAAGCCGGTCGCCAGTGCCGCATGATCCTCGAGGATCGCGGCGCTGTCACCGACCACGCCACCGAGACTGGTGCGCCGAAGCCGGCCCTGCACCAGGTGCAGATCAAGGATCTGACGCGCGCAATGCGCTGCTGCGCTCAGGTATTCGCTCTGACTCGACGCCACGGCAGCTTCCACGAGAGCCGTCACCGTCAGCCCGTTCCACGCGGTCACCACCTTGTCGTCGCGCGCCGGCTGCGGCCAAAGCGACCGCGCCGCCAACAGCGCCACCCGCACCCGCTCGAATCGGGCGCTGTCCTGCGGGTCGACGCGCACTTGCAGCACCGACGCGCCCCGCTCGAACGTACCGTCGGTGGTGACGCCGAAAACCTTTGCCGCCCAACGTCCGTCGTCGTCGCCGAGGACCTCGCGCAGCTGATTCGGTGTCCACACGTACGTCAGACCCTCTTCGCCTGCGGCATCTGCGTCCAGCGATGACACGAACATCCCGTCAGCCCGCAGCTCGTCGAGCATAAACCGTGCCGTGCCACCAGTGATCCTGCGCGCCAACGGGTCCCGGGTGCGACGCGCCCAGTGCGCGTAGACACGCAACAGCTGGGCGTTGTCGTAGAGCATCTTCTCGAAGTGCGGCACCACCCACTGCGCGTCCACGCTGTAGCGGGCGAACCCTCCGGCGAGCTGGTCGTAGATCCCGCCGCGCGCCATGGCCTCCGCGGCGCGTGTCACCGTCGTCAGCGGCGCCTCGGCGCCGGTGCGTTCGTGGTTGCGCAGCAGCGCCTCCAGCAGCGCCGACGGCGGGAACTTCGGCGCCAACCCGAACCCACCGTTGACGACATCCTCGTCGCGCAGCACCGCCGCCACGGCGTCGTCGCACACCCCGGGCGCCACGGGAGGACCCCCGCCGGGCAGACCGGACGCCATCGACCGCAGCTCGTCGGCGATATGGGCAGACGCCTCCTCCACCTCGGTCCGGCGGGTACGCCACGTGTCCGACACCGCGGCCAACAACTCCAGGAAGCTCGGCTTCGGGTAGTAGGTGCCGCAGAAGAACGGGCGTCCGTCCGGGGTCAGGAAGCAGGTCATCGGCCAGCCGCCCTGCCCGGTCAACGCCACCGTCGCGTTCATGTAGACCGCGTCGAGGTCGGGGCGCTCCTCGCGGTCCACCTTGATGCAGACAAAGTCGGCATTCGCGGCGGCAGCGACGTCGGAGTCCTCGAACGACTCGTGGGCCATGACGTGACACCAGTGGCAGGCCGCGTAGCCGATCGACAGCAGGATCGGGACGTCACGCTCGGCGGCGAGAGCCAAAGCCTCGGGCGTCCACTGCTGCCAGTGCACCGGGTTGTCGGCGTGCTGCCTCAGATACGGGCTAGTGGCCCGATCCAGAGTGTTCGACGAGCCGTCAGCCCGGCTCACGTTTCGTCCCGTCGGCCGGGTTGTCGGTGGGATGCGCGGTGGGGAGGCCCGGATCCGTGCCGAGCGTCCCGTCGCGGGGCGCCTGATCGGCCTCCGGGTTCTCGGTGTCGAACGACTTCGGCAGCTTCTTCAGATGCCGGTTCATCGACCACACGAGGGCGAACGTCCCGATCAGCAGCAGCACCACGACGATGAGACCGAACGGGCTGGCCTTACCGAAGTCAGGGCCGGTCTGGCGCGGCTCCTCCTGAGCCAGCACCGCCGTCGTCATGTTGAGGCCGAGCGCTACGGCAGCGTTCATTCGCGTCCCTCGATTCCGGAGAACAGGTCGGTCTCGGGCAGCTTCACCGGAACTCGCGACCGCGCCAACTCGAACTCCTCGGTCGGCCACAGCCGCTGCTGCCACTCCATCGGAGTGGTGAAGAAGAAGCTGTTCGGGTCGATCTGGGTGGCGTGCGCGAGCAGGGCGTCATCGCGCTGTGCGAAGTATTTCGCACATTCGATCCGGGTGGTTACGCGTTTGGTGAGCAGGTCCTCGTCGGGATCCCACTTCTCGAGCCACTTGGCGAACGGCCCCTCCTGACCGTTCTTGGTGAACTCGTCCTGGAGCACCTGCATCCGCTGCCGCAGGAAACCGTGGTTGTAGTACAGCTTGAGCACGTCCCACGGTTCGCCGGCGTCGGGATAGAGCAGGTGATCGGCGGCCGCCTCGTATGCCGCGACGGACACCTCGTGGCAGCGGATGTGGTCGGGATGCGGATAGCCGCCGTTCTCGTCGTAGGTGGTCATCACATGCGGCTTGAACTCTCGGATGACGCGGACCAGGGCCTCGGTCGGCACTTCCAGCGGTTCCAGCGCGAAGCAACCCTCGGGAAGCGGTGGCGGCGGGTCGCCCTCCGGCAGCCCGGAGTCGACGAACCCCAGCCAGTGCTGCTCGACGCCGAGGATTTCTGCCGCTCGGGCCATCTCGTCGATTCGGATCTCGTGGATTCGGCCGTGAACCTCGGGCAGGTCCATGGCCGGGTTGAGGATGTCACCGCGCTCCCCACCCGTCAGGGTCACCACCATGACGCGAACGCCTTCATCGGCGTAGCGCGCCATCGTGGCTGCGCCCTTACTGGACTCATCGTCCGGATGGGCGTGCACGGCCATCAACCGCAGTTCGCTCAACCTGTTCCCTCTTAGATCCGCACCTGCATGAACACTGACGTCACCCACGCTGAAACTCACGGCCAGTCCAACATCACCGACTGCCCCTATAGTTCCAGTCCTAGTACACCCATCCCAACGACGGGCATGCAAAACGAGATGATCGAGCGTCCTTCCGCCCGCTATGGACGGCAGCGGCTGACCCGGCGTACCCGCCGGTGGATCGTCCTCGGACTGTCCGCGCTCGTGCTGGTGACGGGCGTGGTGATCGCGGCGGTGGCCTTCGTCAGGTTCGGTGCCGGCGACGTGAAGGGCGAACTCGGCGGTTACCGGATCGTCGATGACCAGACTGTCGAGGTGACCATCAGCGTCACGCGCGACGACCCGTCACAACCGGTGGTGTGCATCGTGCGGGCCCGGTCCTACGACGGCAACGAGACCGGCAGGCGCGAGGTGCTGGTTTCGCCGTCGACGGCGACGACCGTGCAGGTGAAGACCGTGGTGAAGACCAGCAGACCGGCTGTGGTCGGCGATGTTTACGGGTGCGGGACCGACGTGCCGTCATACCTGGTGGGTGCGTAGCGGGCGGCCGTTCAACCAACTTCCAGCTGCGAATTCATGAAAATCGGGTATCCCCCCGGTGCTATCATGGATCGATACACGGTTCCTGCTGGGGCCGTGTATTGCTGCATTTGGGTGAGCGGATTGAGCGCTTGCGATCGCGGCAATACACGAGCGACAGCTCCCGGCCCGCCGTGTCAGGCCCTACGCGACAAGCGCGGAAGCAACGAACGACAGGAGCGCTACGACATGACCGACACACAGGTCACCTGGCTGACCGAGGAAGCATTCGACCGGCTGAAGCTCGAACTCGATCAGCTGATCGCCAATCGGCCTGTCATCGCCGCCGAGATCAACGACCGCCGCGAAGAGGGCGATCTGCGGGAGAACGGCGGCTACCACGCCGCCCGCGAGGAGCAGGGCCAGCAGGAGGCCCGGATCCGTCAGCTGCAGGAGTTGCTCAACAACGCCAAGGTGGGCGAGGCCCCCAAGCAGTCTGGTGTCGCGCTGCCCGGCTCGGTCGTCAAGGTCTACTACGACGATGACGACAAAGAGACCGAGACGTTCCTAATCGGCACCCGCCAGGAAGGCGTCAGCGACGGCAAGCTCGAGGTGTACTCCCCGAACTCTCCGCTGGGCGGCGCCCTGATCGACGCCAAGGTCGGCGACTCGCGCTCCTACACCGTGCCCAACGGCAACACCGTCAAGGTGACGCTCGTCAGCGCGGAGCCCTACCACTCCTGAGCGCCGCGCTGCCGCCCTCACTGATGCTGAGCAGTTCGCGGCGGCGGGATACCCTCCTGCCCATGGCGCAGATCGCCGAGGACCTGTTCTTGATGTTGCTGGACAACGCGTCCGCGCAGCCGGGGCTGGACAGACCTCGCCGGGATCATGTGCTGGCGGCGGCGACGCTTCTCGACCTGGCTCACGCATGCCGTATCCGCCCCGCGGTCGAAGGGGAATCGGTGCAGCCAGGACGGTTGGTGGCCCTGCACACCGGCGGGCGCAGCGACTCCGTCGCCGAGCCGGCATTCGAGCTGCTGGCGGCGAGGCCGCTGCCGCCGGCCGCCGCCATCAAGAAGGTCGGCAAAGACGTCCAGGACCGTCTGGTCGAGCGCCTGGGACAGACCGGCCAGATTCGGCGTACTGCGTTGCCGTCCAAGCGTTTCAGCCGAAACTACGCGTTCCCCCTGACCAACCGGGATCGGGTGGGGCCGGCCCGTGCCGCCTTGCTGTCGGCCCTGTTCGACCGCACGCCGCCCGCGCCGTCGACGGCGGCCGTCATCACCGTGCTGCACGCCGCCGACGGGTTGGGCGCCTTGCTCAGCCTCAACGACCGGGGGTGGCGCTGGGTTCACGCCCGCGCCGGCGAGATCTCCAGTGGCAGTTGGGTCGACGAGTCGCCTACCGCACTGCCCGAGGTGAATCTCGCGGTCACCGCGTCAGCGGTGCGTCAAGCGTTGGTCCAACTCGTCTAGCGCGCCGCCAGCGCCTGCTCGACATCGCCGAGAAGGTCCGCGACATCCTCGATACCGACCGATAGTCGCACCAGGTCGTCGGGCACCTCGAGCTGTGAGCCCGCGGTCGAGGCGTGCGTCATCGCACCGGGATACTCGATCAGCGACTCGACACCGCCGAGCGACTCGGCGAGGATGAATATCTCTGTGCGAGCACAGAAGTCGCGTGCCGCCTGCGGGCCACCGCGCAGCCGCGCCGACACCATCCCGCCGAACGCGCTCATCTGCCGCGCGGCGACCTCGTGGTTGGGGTGCGAGGGCAGGCCGGGGTAGAGCACGGTGTCGACCGCGGGGTGTCCGTCGAGGAACTCGGCGATCAGCGCCGCATTCTCGCTGTGGCGCTGCATCCGCAGCGGCAGCGTCTTCAGTCCGCGCATCGTCAGGTAGGCGTCGAAGGGGCCCGGCACCGCTCCGGCGCCGTTCTGCAGAAATGCGAACGCCTCGTCGAGGGCCTCGTCGTTGGTCAGCAGCGCGCCGCCCACCACGTCGGAGTGCCCACCGATGTACTTGGTCGTCGAGTGCAACACGATGTCGGCACCCAGCGACAGCGGCTGCTGAAGGGCCGGCGAGGCGAAGGTGTTGTCCACCAGCACCTTGGCGTTCGTCGGGGACGCCAGCGCGGAGATCGTCTCGATGTCGGCGATGGACAGCAGCGGGTTGGTCGGTGTCTCGATCCAGACCAACTTGGTGCGGTCGGTGATGGCGGCACGGACGAGATGCAGGTCGGTCAGCGCGACCGCGGTGTAGCTGATCCCCCACAGCGTGAACACCTTGTCGATGAGCCGGAACGTGCCGCCGTACGCGTCGTCCGGGATGACGACGTGGTCGCCGGGCCGCAGCAGCGCACGCAACGCGCAGTCGGTGGCGGCCATCCCGGAGCTGAACGCCCGCGCATAAGACGCCAGCTCCACGGCAGCCAGCGACGATTCGAGGGCTGCTCGGGTCGGGTTGCCGGTGCGCGCGTACTCGAACCCGCCGCGCAGACCGCCGACGCCGTCCTGGGCGAACGTCGAGCTCGCATAGATCGGCGCGTTGACCACGCCGGTGGCCGGGTCGGGGCGGTAACCGGCGTGAATGGCCTTGGTCGCGGGTCCGTAGGCCCGGTAGTGGTCGGCCGCGCTCCTGTGCTCGCTCATGGTGGTTCAGGGTAACGGTGTAGAACTTGAGGATGTCCACCTCTGCGACCACTGCGATCGAAAGCCTGCTCGACCTCGACTCACTGCTGAGTGCCGAGGACCGCGACCTGCGCACGATGGTCCGCGAGTTCGGCGAGCAGCGGCTGCGCCCGCACATCGCGGAGTGGTTCGAGACCGGTGAGGTGCCGGTCCGCGACCTCGCTGTCGAGATCGGCAAGCTCGGCCTGCTCGGCATGCACCTGACCGGGTACGGCTGCGGCGGATCGACGGCCACCGCGTACGGGCTGGTGTGCCAGGAACTGGAGGCCGTCGACAGCGGGCTGCGCAGCCTGGTGTCGGTGCAGGGGTCGCTGGCGATGTTCGCCATCCATCATTGGGGCAGCGAGGAGCAACGCACCCAGTGGCTGCCCGGCATGGCGGCGGGCGAGTTGATCGGCTGCTTCGGCCTGACCGAGCCGGACTTCGGTTCCAATCCCGGCGGTATGCGCACGACGGCCCGCCGGGACGGGTCGGACTGGATCCTGAACGGGTCGAAGATGTGGATCACCAACGCGTCGGTTGCCGACGTGGCGATCGTGTGGGCGCGTGCGCAGGGCGAGGAACGCAACAGCATCGTCGGCTTCGCGGTGCCGACGTCGACGCCGGGGTTCAGCGCCCGGGAGATGACGCACAAGATGTCGCTGCGGGCATCGGTCACCTCCGAGTTCAGCCTCGACGATGTACGGCTTCCCGACGACGCCAGATTGCCCGGCGCTCAGGGACTATCGGGTCCGCTGGCCTGTCTGTCCGAGGCCCGGTTCGGCATCGTCTTCGGTGCCGTGGGCGCGGCCCGGGATTGCCTCGAGACCACGCTGGACTACGTGGGCACCCGCGAGGTCTTCGACAGGCCGCTGGCCGGCTACCAACTGACGCAGGCCAAGATCGCCGACATGGCCGTCGAGCTGGCCAAGGCCCAGCTGCTGGCGCTGCATCTGGGACGCCTCAAAGACGAGGGCCGTATCCGGCCGGAGCAGGTCAGCGTCGGCAAGCTGAACAATGTCCGGGAAGCGATCAAGATCGCTCGTCAGTGTCGGACATTGTTGGGCGCCAACGGAATCACCCTGGAGTACCCGGTTCTCCGGCATGCCAACAACCTGGAGTCGGTGCTCACCTACGAGGGCACGTCCGAGGTGCACCAGTTGGTCATCGGAGAGGCGCTCACCGGAGTCAGCGCCTTCCGCTGACGCCCGCGGCACCCCGAACGTACGCTTTCTGACGGAAATCGGCTGAATTCCATCATCTTCCGTACAGTCGGCGCGCGCCCCGTCAGTACTGCGATGGACCGGGCGGCAGTACCTGCGGGTTCAGCGGCACACACACCGTGGTCATCATCTTGTCGGCCAACGTCTGACGCTTGGTGTCCCAGAGTGGGACGAAGAAACCGATGCCGCAGACGATCGCATCCACGAGGTGAGTCACCTGACGCACCGTTGACAGACCGAAGCCTGTTGGCTGCCAAGTCTTCTCGCTGACCACCTTGAACTTCATCACCGACTTGCCGATGCTCGATCCGGTGGTGCCCTGCCGGTAGCCCCAGTTCCACAGGCCGTAGGCCACCGACAGCCCGGCGAACGCACCGAAGGCGATGTCGCCGGACGACGACTGCGTCGACGTGCACGCCACGCCACCATTGTCGTAGGTCACGCAGTCGATGGCGCCGGTGCCGATGGCCACCGCCTCCCAGAGTCCCAGGCCGATCAGAATCGGCAGCACGTCGACCAACCACGCGCAGAATCGCGCAATCCATGACGTGTACGACTTCCTCGGCAACGCCTGCCAGGCCGGTGGTGGCGGGTATCCGGCAGGCGGCAGCGCGTCCCAAGTCATCGCCTTCCACCCTTTCGATCTCGTACCGGAAATGCAATGTCGGCGTGCCCACGATCTGGACACGCCGACATTCCGGTCAGGAAATGCTAAGGGGTCGCGGGTGCCACGGAGCCACCGTTGAGTGCCCGGTAGGCGTAGACCAGCATCAACGACACCACCGGTACGGCAACAAGGAGGCCCACGCCGCACAGCAGCGCTCCGACGACGGCGACCAGCACCATCACCAGCCAGGTGACCAGTACAGGGCCGAAGTTGTTCTTGGCGGTGTCAAAACTCGCCTTGACGGCGTCGATGGGCGCCAGATTCCGGTCGAGGACCGCCACCACGGTGAACATCAACATCACGCTGGCGATCAGCCCGGGGATGACGCACAGGAAGCTGCCGATGGTGGTGATGACTCCGACGATCACGCCTGCGACGACGACGTTGCCCATGTTGCGCGGTTTGAAGAACGAGCCGACCGTGACCGGTATGCCGTTGGCGATATCGAGTATCCCGCTGAAAAACGCGGACTGGATCGCTGCGGTGACGATCAGGGAGAGACACCATCCGACAATCGTGACGAGCAGCCCCGCAAAGCTGCTGGCGCTGTAGGAGAACGAAAGCCCACTGCCATCCGCGCTGTAGCTGGTGTCACCGGGCGACACCAGCATCTGCACCACGTTGACGAGGCCCTGCAGAACCAGGACCACAACGGCGAAGATCAACGTGGCCACAATCAACGGCACGGCGTTCTTGGCGAACTTGTTCCACGCCCAGCCGAACGCGTCGCCCACGCTGTAGGCAGGAGGCCCCATCATGGGGGGATATCCCTGCGGGGGTGGCGGATACCCGGCTGCGCCCGGCGGCATCGAGTAGCCCGCAGGTGGCTGATAGCCGCCCTGGGGCGTCGGGGGCGGATAACCGCCCTGCGGCGGCGGGTAGCCGCCTGGAGGTGGATAGCCGCCCTGTGGCGGCGGTGGATAGCCGCCCTGCTGGGGTGGCGGGTAGCCCTCCGATGGCGGCGGGTATCCGCCCTGCGGGGGCGGATACCCCTCTGGTGGTGGTTGGTCAGTCATGGATCTCCCCGAAGTTGCTAGTCGCTAGAGCGGAACGCAGACAGTGGTCATGATCTTGTCGGCGATGGTCTGGCGCTTAGCATCCCAGAGCGGGAACAGGTAGCCGATGTAACAGATCGCGCCGTCGATGAGGTGGGCCAACTGGCGAACGATCGACAGACCGAATCCGATTGGTTGCCAAGTCTTCTCGCTGACGACCTTGAACTTCATGATCGATTTGCCGATGCTCGAGCCTGTGGTGCCCTGCCGGTAGCCGTAGTTCCAGATCGCGTAGGCCAGGATCACGACGCTGGTGAGCCCGATCGCCAACTGACCGATGGTGGATGCGCCCGTTGCGCAGAAGTCGCCCAGCTCGAACTCGGAGGTATCGGTGACACACACCGTCTCCTGAGTGCCCATCAGAATTCCCCAGCCGATGCCTTCGATGATCAGGATCGGAATGAAGTCGACCACCCACGCGAGCACGCGGGTGATCCACGGCGTGTAAGCCTCTTTCGGCAGAGGGGCGCCCGGTCCCGCGGCCTGGGGCGGAAAGTTACCCTGGGGCGGCGGAAAACCACCCTGGGACGGCGGAAAGCCACCTCCCTGCGGAGGCGGAGGCGGGTAACCGCCGGGGGGTGGAGGCGGATAGTTCCCGGGTGGTGGCGGTTGATCGGTCATGGACGCCTTCCAGTGATCAGTAGCTGGGAACGAGCGTGCTCACAATACCTGAGAAACGGCTTAGAACAGCGTTTTCGCGCACTAACCCGATCTTGAAGCAGGGGCGCGATCGGCGTTTGCCAGAACTGTCAGCGGCGGGCGCTGCCGTCCGACAGAAAGCCCAGCAGATCGTGGCGGGTGAGGACGCCGGCGGGCTTACCCTCCTCGACCACCATGACCGCGTCGCAGTCCCGCAGCGACTTTGCCGCGGTGCTCACCAATTCGCCTGCGCCGATCAACGGAAGCGGCGGGCTCATGTGCTGGGAAACGGCGTCCGCCAGCTTCGCGCGGCCCTCGAACACCGCAGACAACAGCTCACGTTCGGACACGCTGCCCGCCACTTCACCGGCCATCACCGGGGGCTCGGCGCCGACGACAGGCATCTGGGACACCCCGTACTCACGCAGGATCCCGATGGCGTCGCGCACTGTCTCCGACGGATGCGTGTGGACGAGATCCGGAAGCGCTCCGGACTTGCCGCGCAGCACGTCGCCCACCGTCGACTCCTCCACCGAGCCGTCCAAGCGGGTGCGCAAGAAGCCATACGACGACATCCAGTCGTCATTGAAAACCTTTGAGAGATAACCGCGTCCGCCATCGGGAAGTAACACCACCACGAGTGCGTCCGGTCCCGCCCGCTCGGCCACGTTGATCGCCGCGACCGCAGCCATTCCACACGATCCACCGACCAGCAGTGCCTCTTCGCGGGCCAACCGCCTGGTCATCTCGAAGGAGTCGGCGTCCGAGACCGCGATGATCTCGTCGGGGACCGACGGGTCATAGGCCGACGGCCAGAAGTCCTCGCCGACGCCTTCCACCAGATAAGGCCGGCCGGTACCCCCCGAGTACACCGAACCCTCGGGGTCGACGCCGATGATCTGGACCGGGCCTTCTGGACGCCCCCGGGACATCTCCTTGAGGTACCGGCCCGTGCCGGTGATGGTGCCGCCGGTGCCGACACCCGCGACGAAGTGTGTGACCTTGCCATCGGTGTCGGCCCAGATCTCCGGACCGGTCGTCTCGTAGTGGCTCGCAGGCCCCATCGGGTTGGAGTACTGGTCGGGCTTCCACGCTCCGTCGATCTCTTCGACCAGCCGATTGGACACGCTGTAGTAGCTGTCCGGATCGTCGGGAGCCACCGCCGTCGGGCACACCACGACGTCGGCGCCGTAGGCGCGCAAGACGTTCCGCTTGTCCTCGCTGACCTTGTCGGGGCAGACGAAGATGCACTTGTAGCCACGCTGCTGGGCGACCAGCGCCAGCCCGACACCGGTGTTTCCCGATGTCGGTTCGACGATGGTGCCGCCGGGCGTCAGCTCACCGCTCGCCTCGGCGGCATCGATCATCTTGATCGCGATGCGGTCTTTGGCGCTGCCGCCCGGATTGAGGTACTCGATCTTGGCCGCGACGATCCCCGCGCCCGCAGGGACCACGGAGTTCAGCTGTACCAGAGGGGTATTGCCGATGAGCTCACTGACGTGCCGGGCGATCCGCATGCGTCCATCGTGTCAGGCCCGGCCGGCGACTACCAGGTGGCCTCTCGGATGTACTCGCCGATCTGCTTGATGGACCGGCTGGCCTCGGACACCGCGGGCGCCCCGAGCTGGAAGACATGCATCTGACCAGGCCAGATACGGATCTCCACGGGCACGCCCGCGGCGGCCAGCAGTCGTGCTGCCTTTCGCGCATCGCTGAGCAGAACCTCGGACCCGGAAACGTGGATCAGGGTGCGCGGCAGGCCGGGCTCAATGTGGTCGAGCGGCTCGTAGACCTCCTCGGGCTGTCCGTCGACCAGGCGTCGGGCCGCGGCGCTCTCGATCAACTCGACGAGGGCGTGGAAAGCCTTGGGCGGGAACATCGCATCGAAGCGGGCGTTCGGGTGATCGGCGCGCGCCTCGTTGTCGATCTCGAACAGTGGCGACATGGTGGCGATGGCGGCAGGCGTCTCGCCCACGAAGCCGTTGATGCCCTCGACCTGAAGGCGCTCGGCCAGGGCCAGGGAGAGGTAGCCGCCGGCCGAGTCGCCTGCGAGGACGATCTGGTCGGGCTCGTAGCCCGTCTCCCGCAGCCACTTGTACGCGTCGTAACAGTCGTCGAGGGCGGTGCCCACGGAGTGCTTCGGGATCATCCGGTAGTTGACGACGAGCACCGGGCTGTCGGCGCACTTGGACAGCGCGGTCACCAACCGGCCATGAGTGTTGACCCCACAGGTCAGAAACGCCCCGCCGTGCATGTAGAGCACCACGCTGCGCCTGCCGTCCGCAGGCAGCACCCCGGCGGCGCGCACCAACTGGGCGGTGCAGTGCGGAAGCGCGATGGTGGCGCGCACGGTACCCGGGGCGGGTCGCAGGACGCGGGCGGCGAAATCCACCACACCCCAGGGCCATGGCAACTTGGGGGCGTAGCTGCCAACGGTCAGAAACGGCTTGATCGTCGCCATCGCTGCCAGGCCCATCAGGCGGCCGGCGATGCTCGGGCCGTCCTCGACAACCTCGACGGGTGCGCCGTCACTGACCGGGTATCGACGGGCTTTATGCGCCCGACCTGGCCTGACGCGCAGCTCTGCAGAGCTTGGGACCGTACTAGGTGCCGTCATCGCCACCACTCCTACGCCTGTGTAGAGCCGGGATAAGCCGAGTTACTCAGACAACCTCGTAACTTAGCTTCGCATTAGTAACCACTATCACAATCGGTTAAACGCAATTGGTACCGGACTTGATACCGCACTGTGATCGGCGATGCGCGTCGCCACGCCAACAACCGCCGAACCTCGCTCTAAACTTGGCGGCGTGGGCATCCGTGCACCGCGTCGGTCGGCCGTCGCCTTGGCGGCTGCCGCCACCCTCGCGTCGACTGGCTCCGCCTACGTCGGGGCCCGCAACCTGCTGAGTGGGCAGGCCGAGCAGGCTCGCCGCGTCATACCCAAATCGTGGGACGTCCCGCCGCGAGCCGACGGCGTGTATTCACCGGGCGGCGGGCCGGTCGAGCGCTGGTACCGCGGGGTGCCGTTCGATCTGCACTTGATGATCTTCGGCGACTCCACCGCCACCGGCTACGGCTGCACGAACGCCGATGAAGTCCCCGGTGTGCTGCTGGCCAGGGGTTTGGCCGAGGTGTCGGGTGAGCGGATCCGGTTGAGCACGAAGGCGATCGTCGGTGCGAGCTCGAAGGGTCTGTCGGGACAGATCGATGCGATGTTCGTCGCGGGTCCTCCCCCGGACGCCGCGGTCATCATGATCGGCGCGAATGACATCACCCAGCCCAACGGCATCGGCCCGTCGGCGCGCCGCCTGGGCCGGGCCGTGCGGCGGCTACGGGCCAGCGGCGCGGTGGTGGCTGTGGGCACCTGCCCGGATTTCGGGGTCATCACCGCGATTCCGCAGCCGTTGCGCTTCGTGGCGCGAAACCGCGGACTCCGGCTGGCACGTGCGCAGGCGGCGGAGGTGCGATCGGCGGGCGGCAGCCCGGTGCCGTTCTCGGACCTGTTGGCGCCGCATTTCTACAAGACCCCGGAGCTGCTGTTCTCACCGGACATGTTCCATCCGTCGGCCGCCGGATACGAACTGGCGGCCAAGCAGCTCCTGCCTGCGCTGTGCAGTGCGCTCGGCGAGCGGGTGGCCGATGTGCCGCACGATGAGGCACTCCTGTCCCGGAGAGCCGACGGCGGGTCGCTGCTGGCACGGGTCAGCGGGCTGAGCCGGCTGTGGCGGCGCTCGACCGGGGTGCCCGCTCCGATCGTGGTCCCCGCGGGCTAGGTTTCTGGGAACACGTCCCACACAGTCTCGAGTCCCGAGGAGCCTTGCCATGCCCGAAGCCGTCATCGTCGCCACCGCCCGTTCCCCCATCGGTCGAGCCGGCAAGGGCTCGCTGGTCTCGATGCGTCCCGACGACCTCGCCGCGCAGATGGTCAGGGCGGTGCTCGACAAGGTGCCCGCCCTGGATCCGCGGGAGATCGACGACCTGATGATGGGCTGCGGCCAGCCCGCCGGCGAGGCCGGTTACAACATCGCCCGCGCGGTGGCCGTCGAACTCGGGTACGACTTCCTACCCGGCACCACGGTCAATCGCTACTGCTCGTCGTCGCTGCAGACCACGCGGATGGCGTTCCACGCGATCAAGGCCGGCGAGGGTGATGCGTTCATCTCCGCCGGCGTGGAAACGGTGTCCCGCTTCGGCAAGGGCGCCGCTGACGGTGCTCCGGACTCCAAGAACGCGCTCTTCGCCGACGCGGAGGCTCGTACCGAACAGGCCGCCGCGGGTGCCACCGAGTGGCATGACCCCCGCGAGGACGGCAACATCCCCGACGTCTACATCGCGATGGGGCAGACCGCCGAGAACGTCGCAGCATTCACCGGCATCAGCCGCGAAGACCAGGACCACTGGGGCGTGCGCTCGCAGAACCGTGCCGAAGAGGCCATCAACAGCGGCTTCTTCGCCCGCGAGATCGTCCCGGTGACGCTGCCCGACGGCACCGTCGTCTCCACCGACGATGGCCCGCGTGCTGGGACCACCTACGACAAGATCAGCCAGCTCAAGCCCGTGTTCCGGCCGAACGGCACGATCACCGCGGGCAACGCGTGTCCGTTGAACGACGGTGCCGCCGCGGTGGTCATCATGAGCGACGCCAAGGCCAAGGCGCTCGGGCTGACGCCGTTGGCGCGCATCGTGTCGACCGCTGTGACCGGGTTGTCGCCGGAGATCATGGGCCTCGGCCCGATCGAGGCGATCAAGAAGGCGCTGGCGAACGCCGGCAAGACGATCTCCGACATCGACCTGGTCGAGATCAACGAGGCGTTCGCCGTGCAGGTGCTCGGCTCGGCGCGCGAACTCGGCATCGACGAGGACAAGCTCAACGTTTCCGGCGGCGCGATCGCGCTGGGCCACCCGTTCGGGATGACCGGCGCGCGAATCACCGCCACGCTGTTGAACAACCTGCAGACCCACGACAAGACCTTCGGCATCGAGTCGATGTGCGTCGGCGGCGGTCAGGGGATGGCAATGGTCGTGGAGCGCCTCTCCTAGGTTTTGGCGTCCTGCGTTGAGACTGCATCCATGGCGCCAAAGATCGAGTAGCACCCGCCGCCAGCGCAGTCTCAATGCCACCCGAAGGCACGAAAAAGGGGCGCCCACACTGTGGACGCCCCTTCTTCGTGGTCAGCGCTAGTCGCTGTTGAAGTAGCTCAGCAGGCGCAGGATCTCGATGTACAGCCAGACCAGGGTCACGGTCAGGCCGAGGGCGATGCCCCATGCCGCCTTGGCCGGTGCTCCGGCGCGGATCAACTGGTCAGCCGAGTCGAAGTCCACCAGGAACATGAAGGCTGCCAGCCCGATGCAGACGAGCGAGAAGATGATCGCGAGCGGACCACCGCTTCGCAGTCCGAAGCCCTCGCCGCCGCCGACGCCGAACATCGCGAGCACGAAGTTGAGCAGGGCGATCGCCACCACGCCGAACATCGCGGCGACGAGCATCCGAGTGAACTTCGGCGTGACTCTGATGGCGCCGGTCTTGTAGACGACGAGCATGCCGACGAAGACGCCCACAGTGCCGAAGAGTGCCTGCGCGATCATCCCCGGACCACCGGTGGACACCAGGTTGGCGAACAGGAACGACGCCGCGCCGACGAACAGGCCCTCGAAGGCGGCGTAGCTGAGCACGATCGCCGGGTTGTCCTGCTTGCGACCGAACGTCGCGATCAGCACCAGGGCGAGACCGCCCAGGCCGCCGACGAGCACGAACGGCATCATCAAGCCGGCGTTCTGCGCCACGAGGAAGTACGAGATGATGCCGACCACGGTCACCACGCCCAGCGACATGGCGGTCTTGGTGACGACGTCGTCGATGGTCAGCGGACGAGTGTCGACCGCCCGCTGCTCCTGATACGGCTGCGCCGCGTAGGGATCTGCGTGTACCGCTGCCGCCGCGCCACCGGCGGCGCCGGTACCGAATTGCGCATATCCGGCTTGCCCCTTGGGCAAGCTTCGAAATACCGGGTTGCTGCTTTCGCGCACCGTCGGTTCCTTCCTGTGCTGGTGTCGAACTGAGACGAACAGTTCTTCAACGTGTGGGCTTGCCAACCAGTTCCCTTAACGCTGAAAGACTGTTCCCAGGTCGTTCACAGGAAACCTTACCCGGGCCGCCACTTCCCAGGGCGACGAACTACATTGCATTCCGTGGACGAAAACGAGGATGTCCTAGTTTCTGTGGGCGGACCTGTCGATCGGGGCGTCGGCCTGCTGACCCTCAACCGACCGAAGGCGATCAACTCGCTGACCCATCCGATGGTCGGGGCGATCTCCGCAGCGCTGAAGGCATGGGAAAACGACGACGCGGTCCGTGCGGTCGTCATCTCCGGCGCCGGTGACCGCGGCCTGTGCGCGGGGGGCGACGTCGTCGCGATCTATCACGACGCGAAGGTCGGCGGCGCGGCGACACGGCAGTTCTGGTGGGACGAGTACGTGCTCGACGCCTACATCGGGCGCTACCCGAAGCCGTATGTCGCGCTGATGAACGGCATCACGATGGGCGGCGGGGTCGGCATCAGCGCACACGGAAGCGTCCGCGTGGTCACCGAGACGACCAAAATGGCGATGCCCGAGGTCGGCATCGGCTTCATTCCTGACGTCGGCGGCACCTTCATCCTGTCGCGTGCGCCGGGCCTGCTCGGGTTGCACGCGGCCATGACGGGCGCCCCATTCACCGGTGCGGACGCCATCGCGATGGGTTTCGCCGATCATTTCGTGCCCCACGACCGCCTCGACGCATTCACCGCGACGATCCTGGCCGAGGACATCGACGCCGCCGTGGCCGCCCACGCCGAGGAGCCGCCGCCGAGTCCGCTACTCGCCCAGCGGGAGTGGATCGACCACTGCTATGCCGGAGAGACGGTCTCCGACATCGTCGCGGCGCTGCGCGGCCCCGCGGGGAACAAGGCTGGCACCGCCGCCGTCGACGCGGCCGACCTGATCGCGTCGCGCTCCCCCGTCGCCGTGTCGGTTGCGCTGGAGGCCGTTCGCCGCGCTGCGTCCCTGCCCACGCTCGAAGATGTACTACGCCAGGAATTTCGAACCTCGTGCGGGGCATTGCGCTCACATGATCTGGTGGAGGGCATCCGGGCACTTCTCATCGACAAGGACCGCAACCCGCAGTGGTCACCGACGTCGCTGGCCGGGGTCACCAAAAAAGACATCGACGGGTACTTCGTCTCCGCCGACCCCGACCTTTCCTTCGAATAGGAGCAACCATGACCACAGACACCTACGAGACGATTCTGGTCACCCGCGAGGGCCGGGTCGCCACCATCACGTTGAACAGGCCGAAGGCGCTCAACGCGCTCAACACCCAGGTGATGAACGAAGTCACCACCGCTGCAGCCGAACTCGACGATGACGCCGACGTCGG
This sequence comes from Mycolicibacterium sp. CR10, assembly GCF_005222675.1. Lineage (GTDB taxonomy): Bacteria > Actinomycetota > Actinomycetes > Mycobacteriales > Mycobacteriaceae > Mycobacterium. Next base: position 122,364 of record NZ_STGE01000002.1, read on the forward strand.
CGCGATCATCATCACCGGTAATGAAAAAGCATTCGCGGCCGGGGCGGACATCAAGGAGATGGCGAACCTGTCCTTCGCCGACGTGTTCGCCGCCGACTTCTTTGCCGCGTGGGGGAAATTCGCCGCGACCCGCACCCCGACCGTCGCGGCCGTCGCGGGTTACGCACTGGGCGGCGGCTGCGAGCTCGCCATGATGTGCGACATCCTGATCGCCGCGGACACCGCGAAATTCGGCCAGCCCGAGATCAAGCTCGGCGTGCTGCCGGGCATGGGCGGGTCGCAGCGACTGACCCGCGCGATCGGCAAGGCCAAGGCGATGGATCTGATCCTGACCGGACGCAACATGGGCGCCGAGGAAGCCGAACGCGCTGGCCTCGTCGCCCGAGTGGTGCCCGCCGACACATTGCTCGACGAGGCCAAGTCCGTCGCCGAGACGATCGCCGGGATGTCGCTGTCGGCGTCACGGATGGCCAAGGAAGCAGTCAACCGTGCGTTCGAGTCCACCCTGACCGAGGGACTCCTCTACGAACGCCGACTGTTCCACTCGGCCTTCGCCACCGACGACCAGACCGAGGGCATGAATGCCTTTGCCGAGAAACGGCCCGCGAACTTCACTCACCGCTAGAGTTCGTTCGTGACCGATACCGGCCAGGGCACTGTGGTGACCGAAGGCGCAGCGCCGCGGGATGAGGCGCCACCCACGTCGTCGCCCAAGCGCGCGTGGTGGATTCGGCACTACACATTCACCGGAACAGCCGTCGGTCTGGTGTTCCTGTTCTTCTCGATGACGCCGTCGCTGCTGCCCCGAGGACCCCTGTTCCAAGGACTCGTCAGCGGCGGCGCGGGCGCGACCGGATACGGGCTCGGCGTTTTCGCGGTGTGGCTGGTGCGCTACATGCGCTCGAAGGACTCCAGCCCGCCGGCGCCGCGCTGGGCGTGGCTGACGCTCGTCGTCGTGGGCGCCGTCGGGATGGTCCTGATGATCATCTGGTTCCACGTGTGGCAGGACGATGTCCGCGACCTGATGGGCGTGCCACGGCTGGGATTCTGGGACCACCCGCTGGCCGCCGTCATCTCGCTGATCACGCTGTTCCTATTCGTCGAACTCGGCCAGTTGGTCGGACGGTTGGTGCGCTTCCTGGTACGCCAGCTGGAACGCATTGCACCGCCGCGGGTTTCGGCGGTCGTCGTGGTCGTGCTGCTGTTCGCGTTGACCGTCGCGCTGCTCAACGGAGTGGTGGTCCGGTCCGCGATGAGCGTCTTGAACAAGACCTTCGCCGCGGTCAACGACGAAACCGACCCCGATTTTCCCGGGCCGGACACCCGACTGCGCTCGGGCGGGCCCGAATCACTGGTCAGCTGGGAGTCGCTGGGTCACCAGGGCCGGATATTCATCTCCGGCGGCCCGACAGTCGAGCAGCTCACCGAGTTCAACGGGGCGCCGGCGATCGAGCCGATACGGGCCTACGCCGGCATACATTCCGCGGACGGCATCAAGGCAACCGCACGGCTGGCCGCGCAGGAATTACAGCGCACCGGCGGACTTGACCGTGCCATTGTGGCCGTCGCCACGACGACGGGCACCGGCTGGATCAACGCCGCCGAGGCCTCGGCGCTGGAGTACATGTACAACGGCGACACGGCGATCGTGTCCATGCAGTACTCGTTCCTGCCGAGTTGGCTGTCGTTCCTCGTCGACAAGGAGAACGCCCGCCAGGCCGGCCAGGCGCTGTTCGAGGCGGTCGACGAGCTGGTCCGCGAGATGCCTGAAGACCAGCGGCCGACGCTGGTGGTCTTCGGTGAGAGCCTGGGCTCGTTCGGCGGTGAGGCGCCCTTCCTGGCGCTGAACAACCTGATCGCGCGCACCGACGGTGCGCTGTTCAGCGGACCGACCTTCAACAACACCATCTGGGCGGACCTGACGCACAATCGCGACGCCGGGTCACCGGAGTGGCTTCCGATCTACGACAAGGGCGAGAACGTCCGGTTCGTCGCCGAGCCCCGCGACCTGCAACGTCCAAGCGATCCATGGGGTCAGCCGCGGGCGGTCTACCTTCAGCACGCATCGGACCCGATCGCGTGGTGGACTCCCGATCTGCTGTTCTCCAAACCGGATTGGCTGCGGGAGCGCCGGGGCTACGACGTCTCACCGGACATGGAGTGGATTCCCATAGTGACGTTCCTGCAGGTGTCGGCCGATATGGCGGTGGCGGTCAACGTCCCCGACGGCCACGGCCACGTCTACGTCAAGAACGTCGCCGATGCGTGGGCGGCCATCCTGTCGCCGCCGGGATGGTCACAGGAGAAGACCGAGAAGTTGCGCCCGTTGCTGCGTAGCGACGAGAGTTCTTAGACCAGAACCTCTTTGAGCGCGTGATAGCCGCCGATGACGTCGGTGGCGCGATGCAGACCGAGGTCTTTCAGCGACGCCGCCGCCAGGCTCGAGGTGTACCCCTCCGAGCACAGCACGATCCATTCCACGTCGTCGTCGACAGCTTCCGGCAGCCGCGCGTCGCTGGTCGGATCGCAACGCCATTCCAGGACATTGCGCTCGATGACCACCGCGGCGGGCACCTGACCTTCGGCCGCGCGCTGCGCCGCCGGGCGGATGTCGACGAGGTACGCACCCCGCGCCAGCGCCGCCGGCACCTCGTCGGCCGGCAGGCGGCTCAGCTTGGTGCGGGCATCGTCGAGAACAGCGTCGATGCGGCTGGGCATCAGTCCCCCTCCGGTTTGTCGGTCAGCTCGGTGCGGTTGCGGCGCAGCGTATTGCGCTCGGTGAGGTCGTAGTAGGACATCGCGGTCAGCGGCGGCGAGTAGGCGTGCACGCTCAGCGTAGGCGAGGCGAGTGGGGCGCTCGCCCCGGTACCGGTAACCGCGACGGTCTCGCGGGCCCACTCGACGTCGTGTACCCACCCCAGCGGAAACGCTGCCTGGTCACCGGCTTCGAGCCGCCGGGTACGCAATGCCTGGCCATCCCAACGGGTTTCACGTAGAGACCCGGACAACACGGTCAATGCTCCCAGCGACCCACCGTGATCGTGCAGTTCGGTCGAGCGGTCCGGGACCCAGCTGATCAGCCACACGTCCAGTTCCTCATCGCCGTGCAGGCGGGTGAACCAGCGTTCGCCGCTGGGTGGTCCGCCGGCAGGCAACAGATGGTCGTACTGGCCGCCGAGGACGTCGTCGGCGAACCGATCGGTGACGTGAAGAAGGTCGGCTGGTTTCAAACGGGTGGGCAGGACGGAGTGAGTGACCATGGGGGCTCCAGAGAGACGGACGACAGGTTCGGGGGTCAGGCGGTCAGGCCTGACAACACTCCTGAAACCGGGTCACGTCAGTCACGGCGCCAGTGTTCCACGGACTTCCGGCGGGCCGCCAGCGTGGCGCTTTAACCTCACCGTGAATCTGTAAACGCGCAGTTCGACGGGACTGCGACCGAGGTGGCGCCGGCGGAACCGGCCACCGCCCGTCGAATGAGACGACGGCCATTGCATAGATTGGCGGCATGCGTTGGAACCCACTTGGCGCCGTCTGCGTCCTCGCCGCGAGCGTGGCGATCCTGTCGGGCTGCTCTTCGGATACCGAGCCGGCGCCGACGTCGTCATCGGCCGCGCCGTCCACGTCCATGGAGACAGAGTTGGGGACGGCACCACCGGTTCCGCCCGGTGAAGTCGGCGTTTCGCCGGGCGGTGTCACCACCGCGGTCGGCGCGCCTGCCGACTCCACCGAGGACGACTACTTCCAGGCCTGCCGAGCCGCCAAGGCGTGGATGGAGCAGCAGGGCGGGGATCCCAAGGCCCAGATCGAGCCGTATCTGAAGATGGTTCAGAGCGCGGAGTTTGTCGGCCCCGGCACATTCCACGTGCCCTGGTCGCAGCTGTCACCGGGGCAGCAGTCGGCGGTCATCGTCGCCGTCCAGGCGGGCGCCGACGCCCTGTGCGGATAGCCGCTATATCGCCGGTGCAGTCTCCAGCTCCAGGTTGCTCTTGAGGTCTGAAAGCTTGGCCGGCCACCCACCGGAAACAAGTTCCCGCACAATGCTTTCCGAGGGGAATCCGTTGTGGATGACGGTGAGTTTCACGCGGCTGTCATCGATGGGCTCGATCTCGAACGTCACTTTCGACCTGGGCTCGGCTGCCGCCTTGGCGATGACCTCCTCCGACAGCCCGATCGTGGTCAGCTCGGGGGTGAAGGTGTGGAAGGTGAACGCCAGCCGGCGGAAGGGGTCGGTCTCCAGGATGACCTGCTCGGTGTCGGTGATGTTCAGCGCGCCGTCGCGCCACGCGAACGTCGATCCGACCTTCCAGTCCGACACCAGCCCGTGGCCCATGTAGCGCTCCGAGAACGCCGGGTCGGTGACCGCCTGCCAGAGCCGCTCGGGCGTGGTCCGGATGTAGGTGACGTAGACGAACTCTTTGGTGGCATCGATAGTGTTGTGGTCCATCGAATCTCGCTCCAATACTGTTTTCAGGTCGGCAAGCGTCTGCGCTCGCGCTCGGTCGTAGTGGTTGATCCAGCGGTCGGCGATGGCGTTGATCGGCTCGGCGTTGAGGTAATGGAGCTTCTCTCGACCGTGCCACACGATGCTGACGAGGTTGGCGTCCTCGAGCACCTTGAGGTGCTTGCTCACAGATTGCCGGGCCATGTCCAGCCCGGCGCACAGTTCTCTCAAGCTCTGCCCATTGCGGGCGTTCAAGCTGTCGAGAAGGCGGCGCCGGCTCGCGTCGCCAAGCGCCTTGAACACCTCGTCCATAACCACTAGTTCTCCCACATATGCAGCCTTTTGGCTACATGTCCACATTAGGCAGCCAAATGGCTGCATGTCAATGGTTGCGGCGACAGGTATTTTCGGGGCAGAGCAGAATGACCCCATGCGGGTGGCACTGGCGCTGGGTAGCGGCGGCGCACGTGGCTACGCGCACATCGGCGTGATCCACGAGTTACGCGAACGGGGACACGAGATCGTGGGCATCGCCGGATCCTCGATGGGCGCTTTGGTCGGCGGGCTGGAAGCTGCCGGCACGCTCGATGAATACGCCTTGTGGGCAAGCTCTTTGACCCAGCGCGCGGTGCTGCGACTCCTCGATCCGTCGATCACCTCGGCCGGCGTGCTGCGCGCGGAGAGGATCCTCGAGGCCGTCCGCGAGATTCTCGGCGACGTCACCATCGAGGAACTACCGATGCCCTTCACGTCGGTGGCCACCGACCTGATCACCGGCAAGTCGGTCTGGATGCAACGCGGCCCGGTCGATGACGCGATCCGGGCATCCATCGCCATTCCGGGCCTCATCACGCCCCACGTGCTCGACGGACGACTGCTCGCCGACGGCGGCATCCTCGATCCGATCCCGATGGCGCCGGTCGCCGCGGTCAACGCGGACGTCACGATCGCGGTCAGCCTGTCCGGGGACGACCCGGAAGCACGGCGCGGCGAACGGGAACCCCGGCCCACCGCGGAATGGCTGAACCGCATGTGGCGCAGCACCTCGTCGCTGCTTGACACCAAGACGGCCCGTTCCCTGCTCGACACCACGACGGGTCGCTCGGTACTGGACCGCTTCACCGCTACCGACGACGACGAGCTCGCCGGAGAGCTGAACATCCCCGCGGCTCCCCGGCTGGGAGGCTTCGAAGTGCTCAACCGCACCATCGAGATCGCCCAGGCTGCGCTGGCCCGCCACACCCTGGCGGCCTATCCACCCGATCTGCTGATCGAAGTGCCGCGCACGGTGTGCCGCAGCCTGGACTTTCATCGCGCGAACGAGGTCATCGAGATCGGGCAGGAACTCGCCAGCGCGGGGCTGGACACGCTCGAAGCGCTGGCCTCAGAGTCCTAAGAACCGCGCCACCCGCCGGGCCTCGCCGCGCCCCTGGATACGGCCCGCCCGCGCCGACGGCTCCCGGCATGCCGGGTCCAGCGGGTTGGGTCCGAAGGCGGCCAGCGAATCGGCGTCGGCGAACACCGCGAGCGTCTCGCCGGGGAACGCGTCGATCTCGTCGATGGCACCGGTACCCCACGGCGACGGCGAGTCCACCCCCGACGGCACCAGCGCCACTGCCACGCCGCAGTCCTGCACGGCTGACATGTTCACCGTGCTGCCCACGCCGCCATCCATGAATCGCCGCCCGTCGACGGTGACCGGAGGCCACGCCCCGGGCACCGCGCAGCTCGCGGCCACGGCGTCGACCAACGCGATACCGGACTCGTTGTCGAACACCACGAGTTCGCCCGTCGCCAGATCGATTCCGGTCACCCGCAGCACCCGCTCCGGCCACTCGTGGGACGGCAGCCGAAACGAAATCACCTCTCGGCGTACCGATTCCGGCACGGTGTCGGTGGCGGCAGCGATCGCGCCGATCTTCTGCAGCTTCTGCTCTTTGGTCGCCCCCGGCGTCAGCATCGCGTTCATGAACAGCTCGGTGATGGCGTCCAGAGAGACTCCGGGATGTATCTCGCGGGACCCACCGTCGGCCGATACCTGCCGGGCGAACAACTCCTCAAGAGACAGACCGCTCGCGATCTGTGCGGCCACGGTCGAGCCCGCGGAGGTCCCGAGCAGGACGTCCGAGTCGAGCAGAGCCTGCGCCGCTTCCGGAGACTCGTCGCAGATACCCTGCAGCACACCGGTTTCCCACGCGATCCCGGCCAAGCCGCCACCCGCGAGAACCAGGGCACGTGTGCCTTCCGCCATCAGCGCAGGAGTTCGTCGGACAGCTGCTCCAGGCCCTGCCGGGCGAAACCCCGCCACAGCGCCGCGAACCCGGGCATCGCCAGGCCGGCGGCAGCGGACTTCGGGTGGACGGTCCACCGCCATGTCACCGTGGTGCCGGTACCGGTGGGGGCGAACAGCCACTCGCCGTCGATGTGGTCCACCAGTGGCGAGAGCGGACCCGTGACGTTCGTCAGGGTGTAGCCGAAGGTGTTCGGCGGGTCCACAACGGTCAACTCTTCACGCATGCTGCCGCCGCCGACCTGGATGACGGTGCGTGTCTGACCTGCCGCACTCCAGTCGCCCGCCTGGTCGCGGACGGCCTTGACCGGCGAGATCGGGCCGTACCAGCGGCTGAACAGAAGGGGCAGCGGCATCGGCAACGTCCGACCGAAGGCGGTCTCCACGTCGACGGGGATTGCGCGTGACTGTTCCATCACGTGAGGTTTGGGCATACCAGATGCTAGATCAACGAAAGCGTGGGGCCGCCTGGCCGCTGATCAGTGGAAGGTCGAGGTAGGTGGCGATGCCGGGCGCCGCCGCGCACACCGCGGGCACCGAGTTGACGCAGTGCGCGGCGGTGCCGACGACGCCGTACTCCGGGCCCTCCCCTCCGACTTCGGACTGGAATCCCTTGACCGACACGGTGAAATCGGGGTTGCCCTGCACCTCCATCTCGTAGCGCTGCCCCTCCGCGCCAAACGACCATGCGGGATCGAGGTTCTCCTCACCCATCAACCAGTTCACCGTCACCCGGACCACGACCTCGCCGTCGGCGAGCGCTTCCCAGTGGAACTTGCGGCCGGCGACCTGCCCGGGCTCGATCGGACCCATCGGCGAATCGATCGTCGCGGTGGCGACCGCGATCTCCTGCGACGCCCGCACCTTGGGGTCGGCCGCGAAACCCAATTGGTCCACACACATCCGGACGGCCTGGATGAAACCCGAGTCGAGCATCTTCTGCATCGGACCGGTCAGGGCCTTGTCCGGCGTCTCGCCGAAACCCATCACGTGCCGCAGCACTTCGGGCGCCTCGTAGGTTCGCAGGTCGGAGAACTCCTCCGCCCGAACGAATGTCACGCCGGTCGACATGGCCGAGAGCATCAACGGGAACTTCTCGCTGATGCCTCCGGGGGCGATGCCGGTGCCGTGCAACGTGGCGTTGCCCTCGATGGCGGCTTGCCGCATGACGGCGCCACTGCGCTCACTGGGGTACAGCCAACCCACCGGCGTGACGACGTTCTTGCCCGACCTCAGCAGGGACGCCACCTCGTCCGGATTGGCCATCAACGGTGTGTAGATCACCGCGTCGGCATCCAGGGCGAGAATCTCCTCGACACTGCTGGTCGCGGTGACACCGAGGGGTTCGGTGCCGACGATCTCGCCGACGTCGCGGCCCGCTTTGGCCGGGGAGTGCACCCAGCACCCCACCAGGTCGAGTTCGGGATGCTCCAACACACCCCTCACCGCGGCGACGCCTACTCCGCCGGTCGCCCACTGCACGACGCGCAGAGCCATATGATCTCCTCCCGGGAGCGCAAACTAGAACACGTTCTACCCAGATGTACACCAGATGCCTGCTCAACAAGTGAAGAACCCGTCAACCGGTTGACCATGTGCACCCGCATCCCCGGGATTAGGGTGTGTTCGCCGGTAGACACACACCCGAGGAGCGACGATGAGCGACCCCCCACGGGACTCCCGCGTCGGCACCCAGATCGGCCCGTACCGGCTGCGCAGGCTCCTCGGCAAGGGCGGCATGGGTGAGGTGTATGAGGCCGAGGACACCGTCAAGGACCGCATCGTCGCGCTGAAACTGTTGCCGGAGGCGGTTTCTCACGATCCAGTGTTCCGCAAGCGGCTGCAGCGCGAGGCGCATTCGGCAGGCCGACTGCTGGAGCCGCACGTCGTCCCGATCCACGATTACGGTGAGGTCGACGGGCTGCTCTTCGTGGACATGCGGATGATCGACGGCACGGATCTGCGCAAGCTGCTCAAGGACCAGGGTCCGATGGCCCCGGCCCGGGCGGTCGCGATTGTGCGGCAGATCGCCTCGGCGCTGGACGCCGCACACACGAGTGGTGTCATGCACCGCGACGTCAAGCCCGAGAACATCCTGATCACCCGCGACGACTTCGCCTATCTCGTCGATTTCGGCATCGCCAACGCCGCCACCGACGAGAAGCTCACCGAGTTGGGCACCGCGGTCGGCACGTACGCCTACATGGCGCCGGAACGCTTCACCACCGAGGACGTCACCCACCGCGCCGATGTGTACGCCCTGACCTGCGTGCTGCACGAATGCCTCACCGGTTCCCAGCCCTTCCCCGGCGACAGCGTCAGCATCGTCATCACCGCCCACCTCAACCAGCCGGTGCCCCGTCCCAGCCAATTGCGGGCGGGGATCCCGGATGCGCTCGACCAGGTGATCGCGCGGGGCATGGCCAAGCGCCCGGAAGACCGCTACGGCAGCGCCGGCGAACTGGCCACGGCCGCTACCGCGGCCCTGACTCAGCGCGACCAGGATCAGGCGGCCACGATTCTGCAGCGCAGTCAGGCGGCGACGATGCAGACCCCGCTACCGCCGCCACCACCGCCACCGTCTTCGTCTCCGCCGCCGTCGCCCTTCCCGACGGCACCGCCGACGATGCCGCCGCCACCACCGTCCGCCGGCTCAGCATCCCGGCCCGCTGCGTTCCTGCCCCCTCCCCCGCCGGGCCCGCCACCGCCCCCGCCGGGCCCGCCACCGCCCCCGCCGGGCCCGCCACCGCCGGGCTGGCCGCCACCGTCCGGACCGCCTCCATCCGGGCCGCAGAAAGGAGGCGCAAAGGCACCGTTGGTCCTGATCCTCTCGGCGGCAGCGGTATTCGCCGTCGTCCTCGGTGCCCTCGGCATATGGTGGCTGGTCAAGCCCGACGACTCGAGCTCCACCCCGGTGGCGGGCCCCACCAGCACGTCGTCGCCGCAGACCACGACGCGTTCGCGCGAGCCCACCCGGCGAACCCGGACCACGACCGCGCCGCCACCGCCGACCGCGAACTATGACGACCAGCTGATGGCGCTGCTGTCCGGCGGACACGACAGCTCGAACTGCCAGCCCATCAGTCCACCCGCCGGTGCCGCGCTCGCCACGGTGGACTGCGGACCGGCGACCACACCCGGTGGCCCTGAGAGCACCCGGTACTCCCTTTTCGGCGACCAGGCCGCACTTGATGCCGCCTTCGACGGCGCGGTCGAGGTGAACTCCGAGCTGCTGCAGTGCCCGGGCAGCGGCATCGACTCGCCGACGACCTGGCACTACAACGACACCCCCGATGAGGTCGCGGGCCAGATCGCGTGCGGTACCTACAACGACAACCCCGACGTGGTCTGGACGAACAACGCCGGCATGCTGCTGGCCGACGCTCAGGGGCCCGATTTCGAGGCGTTGCACAACTGGTGGCTGCAGTACGGCTAGCGCAGCGAGGTACGTTCGTGCAACCGCAACGTAGCGAAGGGACCGGATCCATGGGGCGAGTTTTTGTTGTCGGCGTCGGCATGACGAAGTTCGAGAAGCCGGGGCGGCGCGAGGGCTGGGATTACCCGCAGATGGCCAAGGAGTCGGGCACCAAAGCGCTGCAGGACGCCGGCATCGACTACACCGAGATCCAGCAGGGCTACGTCGGGTACTGCTCCGGGGACTCGACCTCGGGGCAGCGCGCCCTCTACGAGCTCGGCATGACGGGCATCCCGATCGTCAACGTCAACAACAACTGTTCCACCGGATCCACGGCGTTGTTCCTGGCCGCGCAGGCCATCCGAGGCGGACTCGTCGACTGCGCCCTGGCGCTGGGTTTCGAGAAGATGCAGCCGGGCTCGTTGGGCGGCGGCGCCGACGACCGCGAGTCCCCGCTGGGCCGCCACGTCAAGGCGCTCGCCGAGATCGACGAGTTCGCATTCCCTGTGGCGCCGTGGATGTTCGGCGCTGCAGGCCGCGAACACATGAAGAAGTACGGCACCACTGCCGAACACTTCGCGAAGATCGGCTACAAGAACCACAAGCATTCGGTGAACAACCCGTACGCACAGTTCCAGGAGGAGTACACCCTCGACGACATCCTGGCCGCCAAGATGATCTCCGACCCGCTGACCAAGCTCCAGTGCTCCCCCACCTCCGACGGGTCGGGGGCGGCAGTGCTGGCCAGTGAGGACTACGTCGCCAAGCACGACCTGGCCGGGCAGGCCGTCGAGATCGTCGGACAGGCCATGACCACCGACTTCGCGTCGACGTTCGACGGCAGTGCCGCCAACATCATCGGTCACGACATGAATGTGCAAGCGGCTCAACAGGTTTACCAGCAGTCCGGCCTAGGCCCGGAGGATTTCCAGGTGATCGAGCTGCATGACTGCTTCTCGGCCAACGAACTGCTGCTCTATGAGGCCCTCGGGCTGTGCGGGCCGGGCGAGGCACCCAGGCTGATCGACGACAACGACACCACCTACGGCGGACGCTGGGTGGTCAACCCGTCCGGCGGGCTGATCTCGAAGGGGCACCCGTTGGGCGCCACCGGGCTGGCGCAGTGCAGCGAGCTGACCTGGCAGTTGCGCGGCACCGCCGACAAGCGTCAGGTCGACGGCGTCACCGCCGCGCTGCAGCACAACATCGGGCTGGGCGGTGCGGCCGTCGTCACCGCCTACCAACGCGCCGACCGCTGAACTTTTTCCCGCCGGGAAACGTGTCACTCTTCGCAGGCGATATGAAGAGTGGGTCGGGGTCGACGGAGGCGCGACAATGCGCAAGGCATGGATATCGGCAATAGCGGTACTCGGCGTGGTGGTCGCGCCCGCGGGAATCGCAGCGGCCCAACCGCAGAACCCCTGGGTCGTCATCGAGCAGCTCGAGTTGGCGGGCTATCAGGTCAACCTCGACCGGATCGGCAGCGCACCGATCGGGGAGTGCACGGTCATCGGCGTCCGCAATCCGCAACAGGTCACCCGGCCGGTGGCCGTCGACGGAGGCGGATTCGGGCACCACGGCCACTTCGACGACGTCGACGTGATCGACGTCGTCGTGCACCAGTCCATCTCGGTGTCGCTGGACTGCTCGCGCTGAAAGCACGGAACGCCGAATGTACGGTTTCTGACGGATGAAGCCTCGAGATCGTCAGAAACCGTACTCTCGGCAAGTCCGCCCGGGCCGACCCGTAGGCACGCGGAAAGACCCGGCCGGAGGGGACCGACCGGGTCTTTCCTGGAGCGCGCCCTACACCGCCGCAGGGACTTTCGCCTGCGCCGGCTCGTCGACGCGTGAGCCGTGATCGCTGTCGAGCATCGTGAGCTCGTCGAACGGATCGTTGCCCGCCAGAACGTTGTTCACCTTGTCCTTGTCGATGGTCTTGGTCCACGACCCGACCAGCAGGGTGGCCACCGCGTTGCCCGAGAAGTTGGTCAGCGCCCGCGCTTCGGACATGAACCGGTCGATTCCGACGATCAGGCCGACACCGTCGAGCAGGTCGGGGCGGTGGGCCTGCAGGCCGCCGGCCAGCGTGGCCAGACCTGCTCCGGTGACTCCCGCCGCACCCTTGGAGGCGACGATCATGAACACCAGCAAGCCGATCTGCTCGCTGAGAGACAGCGGGTCGCCCAAGGCACCGGCGATGAACAGCGAGGCCATCGTCAGGTAGATCGCGGTGCCGTCCAGGTTGAAGGAGTAGCCGGTGGGAACCACGACGCCGACGGTCGAGCGGTCGACACCGAGGTGCTCCATCTTGGCGATCAGCCGCGGCAGCGCCGACTCCGACGACGACGTCGACACGATGAGCAGGTACTCGCGGGCCAGGTAGCGCACCAGCTTGAAGATCGACACACCCGAGACCAGCTTGAGCAGGGAGCCCAGCACACCGAACACGAAGATCGTGCAGGTCAGGTAGAAGCCGAGCATCAACGCCATCAGCTGCCCGACAGCGGCCCACCCGGTCTGGCCGACCACGTTGGCGATGGCGCCGAACGCGCCGATCGGGGCCAGCCACAGGATCATGATGAGCACCTTGAACACCAGTCGCTGCAGGTGCTCGATCCCCCGCAGGATCGGCTCGCCCGCCGACCCGAGGCCCTGAAGGGCGAAGCCGACCAGCAGAGCGACGAACAGGGCCTGCAGCACGCTGCCTTCGGTGAGCGACGAGAACAGCGAGGTGGGGATGATGCCCTGGATGAAGTCCAGCAGGCCGCCGGATTCGTGGGCCTTCTCGGCCAGTTCGGCACCCTTGCCCGCCGAGCTTTCCGAGAGGTTCAGCCCGCTACCGGGATGCAGAATGTTGCCGACGACCAGGCCGATCGCCAGCGCGAAGGTGGACATCGCCAGGAAGTAGACGAAGGCCAGGCCACCGACCTTGCCGACGGTCGCGGCCTTACGGACCGATCCGATGCCCAACACGATCGTGCAGAAGATGACCGGGGCGATCATCATCTTGATGAGCGCGACGAACATCGTCCCCAGGACACCGACGCTCTTGCCGACGTCCGGGGCCAGAATGCCGACGCCGACTCCGGCGACGACCGCGATGATCACCGCGATGTAGAGCCAGTGGGTTCGGTCGCGCCGTTTGGGCGCCTCGGGCGCCGGCGGCTTGTCCATGTTGATCGTCATCGCTGCTTCCTCTCAGTCCACTAGGGACTAGCTGAAAATTTGTGGTCTGAAAGGATGGTCGGCGAGGACGTGAGCCAGGTCACGCTTTAGTGCATTACGTTCAACGAAAGGCGGTTGCCCGAATGCGACGCCCGCGACCGCTGTCGACGCGCACCGCCTGGCCACGGTCGCTGGCAGGTCAGGCGATCGCCCTGCAGATCCTGGTGATCGCGCTGATCGTCGCGGCCGGCAGCGCGCTGGCGCTGCTCGACGCGCGCCGTGACGGTGACGCCGCGGCCGAAGAGCAGGTCCTGGGAATCGCCACCGCCCTGGCCGATTCGCCGTCGACTGCCACGGCGATCGAGGCCGGCCGGGCCACCGAGATCCTGCAGCCGGTCACCGAGGCGGTGCGCACCCACACCGACATCGCATTCATCACGATCATGGCGCCCGACCGGACCCGGTTCACCCACACTGATCCCTCTCAGATCGGCGGGGCTTATCTCGGGACGATCGAACCCGCGTTGCGCGGGCAGACGTTCACCGAGGTCTACACCGGCACCCTGGGACCGTCGATCCGCGCGGTAGCCCCGGTGCGTGGGGCCGACGGCCAGATCGTCGGCGTGGTCTCCGCGGGCATCCTGCAGCAGAGCCTTGCTGACCGATGGCGCGCGCAATGGCCGATCATCGCCGCCGTAAGCCTTGCGGCGCTGGCCGTTTCGATGGCCGGGGTGTGGGCGATCCGGCGACGGCTACTTCGCCAGACCCGCGGGTTGCGCCCCGACGAACTGCGGGTGATGTACGAACACCACGACGCGATCCTGCATTCGGTGTCGGAGGGGCTCATCGTGCTCGACCGCAACGGCGTGGCGGTGGTCAACGACGAGGCCCGCCGCCTGCTGGCGCTGCCACCCGGCCGGGTCGACCAGTCCGACCTGCCCGAGTTCCTGCACACGCGCAACCCCGGCGCCCGTGACGAAGTACACGTCACCGACGACCGCGTGCTCGTCGTCAACCGCTCCCTCGTCGACCAACCCGGCGGCGCCGAATCCGACCGCTCGGAGGTGGTGACGATCCGCGACAGAACCGAATTGCAGGGCGCGCTGGGCGAACTCAACTCGTTGAAGGTCCTGACCGATTCGCTGCGGTCGCAGGCTCACGAAGCGGCCAACAAGCTGCACACCATCGTGACGATGGTAGAGATGGGCCGCGCCGCCGAGGCCGTCGAGTTCGCCACCGCCGAACTCGAACTGTCCCAGAAGCTCGTCGACCGGCTGTCGACCGCCGTGGGCGAACCCGCACTGGTCGCACTGCTACTCGGAAAAACCGCCCAGGCCGACGAACGCGGCATCGAGCTCACGGTCACCGAGGACACCCACCTGCCAACCGACGGCGAGGACCTGCTGCTGACGGGTCAGGAGATGGTCACCGTGCTCGGCAACCTGATCGACAATGCGATGGATGCCTGCGATCGCCACGATCCATGGGTCGAGGTCACCGTCACCCAGGATCTCGACGGATTGTTGATCCGGGTGGCCGACAGCGGCGACGGCATGGACGCCAACACCTTTGAGAAGGCGATGCGACGCGGCTACTCGACGAAATCCGGAACTGACACCGAGCAGCACGGTCTGGGCCTGGCGCTGGTGGCCCAAGTGGTGAAACGCCATGACGGACTGCTGACCGCGGATGTGACCTACGGTTCGGTCGTGACAGTGACGGTGGCCTGCTCGTGATCAATGTTCTGATCGTCGAGGACGAACCCCTGATCGCCGAGGCGCATCAGACCTATCTTGCTCGCATACAGGGCTTTTCGGTAGCGGCGGTCGCCCACACCGCACGCGACGCGATGCGCGCGGCAACCGAAGCGGCGGCCTCCGAGGCGCCTGTCGACCTCGTCCTGCTCGACATCGGCCTCCCCGACGCCAGTGGTATCGCGCTGGCTTCCGCGTTGTCCGGGCTGCGGCCCGCCCCTGACATCATCACGATCACCTCCGAGCGCGACCTCGAGATGGTGCGCGCGGCCGTGGGACACGGCGCCCTGGCATATCTGCTGAAACCCTTCACCTTCGCCGCGTTCCGGGACCGGCTCCAGCGCTACCAGCGCTACCGCGACGCACTGCCCGCGGGGACCGATGCCGCCAGCCAGGCCGAGGTCGACCGCGCGCTCGCCGAACTGCGCATCGGCTCGGACCGCTCCGCGACTCCCAAGGGCGCGGCACCCGGTACCAACGACGAAATCGCCCGCACGGTGCGCGATTTCAGAGACAACCGGGCCGGCATGACCGCAGACGAGGTGGCCAAGCAGGTCGGGGTGTCCCGGGTGACGGCGTGGCGCTACCTGGAACGGCTCGCCGACGAGGGCACCGTCAACCGCAACACCGACTACGGCAAGGCGGGCCGACCGAAGACCAGGTACCAGTGGCGCTGAGGGAAACCCGTCCGGTCAAACCGCGACCGGCTGCAACGACCGCGGCGCGCTCAGAGCGATCGGGTCGGTCGCCAGGAACTGTGAGTAGAGCATCTCCATCGTCGACTCGACCGAGAACACGTTGACGGTGCCGGAGTAGTCGGCGACATAGAGCTGTGAGCCGTCGATTCCCGGGGCCACGCAGGACGGACGCGCATCGACCGACAGCGCATCGATGACCTCGAGGCTCAGCGTGCACAGCACCACCACGCGGTCGTAGTCGACGATATAGGCGCGGGCGTGGTCCGGGCTCATCACCAATTGGGTGGGAGCTCCGCCGATTTCCACCGTATCGGTCACCTTGTTGGTCGACAGCTCGATCACGTGCACAGCGCCACCGACCGCACGATCTGAGGTCAGCACATAGACCGTGCCGTCGATATGAGCGATGTCGCGGATCGGTGAGCCGACGGCCACCACGCGTTGCACCCGCGATGTCTCGGCGTCGACGATGGCCAGCCTGCTGCCGCCGGCATCGGTGATCGCCGCGAACAACCGCTTGCCGCTCGGATCCACCGTCAGGGCATCGATGGCCGCGGCGGGGCCGTGGCCGATGTCGATGGTGCCGACGCGCTCGGCAACGACATCGATGACGGCGATGTCGACGCGGTCCCCCAAGGTGCGGCCCGCATAGACACGCTTGCCGTCCGGGCTGACGGCCAATGCGGTCACGCCGAATGCCACGGGGAACGTCGCGACGACGGACCTGGTCTCGAGGTCGATCACCGACACCGCGTCGTGGCTTGCCGACGCGGTGGCGACGAAAGCGCGGTCCCGGGTGGCGATGACCGCGGTGGGCTCGCCCTCGACGGACACGTCGGCGCCGAGTGCCCGGCCGGCGGGATCCAGGATCGAGACGCTGTCGAAGCCGAAGTTGGCCACCACCACGCCCGCGTCACCCGCGGCGATGTCGCCGATCGGGCCTCGACCGACCGTGATCCGGCGCTCGAGAACGACGTCGTTCCGCGCGGTGTCCACCAGCGCATCATCAGTCTCACGCGTGTCAGTACTGATCGTGTGCCCCACGGGCATCAAAAAGTTTGCCATCTATCGTGATACCTCCGCCGGTCTGACCTGCACCGGCACTAGATTCGCTGTCGTTACCGCCCGTTCGGGCGCGACCTGAATCGAGTGTAGCGACGGAATTTCGCGAACCATCGCGTCGAATTCGCCGCGCTTGGCCACGGCGGAAATACCTCTCAGACGACGCTTAGGTAATTCTTCGTTATGGCATTGTTACCTTTTATCAGCAATCGAAAAACCCCGCGTGAAATGGCCGGACGCGTAATTCCGCAACAGGCGTCGTCGACTGTGATCAAAATCTGCAGATCACGCGTTCTTAGCTTTTGCGCATAAAGTGAGTGCTAAATCACAAGGCGACACGGCAGCAAACCACCGCACCGACGTGGTCCGATGATGCCTCCGCCCGGCGCGGACGTCGCGAAGACCAGTCCCGCAACGTCAGATGATTCGCTGAAGCCGCCGCCGTGGACCCGACCGTCGCTGATATCAGGCCGGCTCCGCGCCCCGGAGCGACGGAACTCCGCTCGCCAGCGGGATCAGCCCCTCGGGGTCGCACAGCTTGAGCACGCGGGACACCGCCGGACTGGCCACGACGCACCACGACGCGTCCTCGCGCAGGAGGTGTGCGCTGATCGCGTACAACGCTGAGACGCCGTCGAAAGCCAGGAACGGCACTTCGCTGAGGTCGAGGACGACCCCGGAACAGGATTCCGCGGCGTCACGGACGGCGCGCGCGAACCTCTTGGCGTTGGCCGCGTCCACCTCGCCGGCCACCGAGACCGTGGCCTCCGTGCCGTGGCTGGTGCGTCGCGTCCGGCACGACACCTCCAGCGACGTCGACGCGACCAGGAATAGCCGATGGTCGGCCGACTTGCTCCGGATGGACGTGAAACTCATCGCCGCGGCAGCACCGTTCGGGTGCTACTGGTCGGCTTTCTGGATGACCTCTTTGGCCTTACCCGCCACGCCTTCGACGACGCCTTTGGCGGCCCCTTCGGGACCGAAGTTGATATCACCCATGACATTCGCCTTTCTGCGCGGGGCGGCATGGCCGCGTCAGCGAATCGGCAGTTCCCGCTGTCCATGCGGTTCAAACATTGACCGACCTAGCTACTCGACGGCGCCTCTTCGGTGACGTTCATCAGGGCTACCTCCAGGGTCGAGAACATCTCCACGACGTCCGCGACCCCGGTGATCTTCAGCGGTCGACTGGTAGCGGGGCCGTCGGCGACCACGGCGAACCGGGTACCAGGACCGAGATTGTTGCGAGTGACCATCAGAACCTGCATTCCGGCCGAGCCGAGGAAATCGACGTCGGTCATATCGAGGATCAAGCGGGCAGGATCGCGGTCGAGCGCTGCGTTCATCACCTCTTGGAGATGCGGTGCCGTCAGCATGTCGATGGCGCCGGTAGCTGCGACAACGGTGACGCCGTCGATGTGATGTTCGAAGAATTGCTGCACGTCATGGCCTCATTTCACGCGGTGGCGTCCGTAGGCGCTGTCGCGGATCATTTCGTGAGGCTGCAGTCTGAACCCGGCACGGTGTCGAAATACGGACGACCCCGTACAGGCTATCGGACCGCAGGCCGGACGCGCACACGCCTGGGCGCGGGTGTCGGCGCGCAACTCCCGGGTCACCCGCGGCAGCATCATCGCTTCCCTTCCCGGCGAAGGCCTCGACAACGGCGCCGCCGCGAATCTGCCGGGGGGGTGCCGTCGACGCGTACGGCCCGCAGGGCAACGCCGTTGTCGGCGACTGACCGACGCGACGGCCATCTCACCGATCACCGGCGCGAGTTGTTGGGTGGGCGTTAGCGTGACGTTCGTAAGTTGGTCGTGTCGAAGCACCTACGCGGGAGGCAAACCATGCGAGCCGAACGGTCACCCAACGTCGGACCCGGCGCAGTAGACACCCCCCGATGTCGTCTGGCCGTCCTCCTGACGGCCGTCATGCTCGGCCTCGTCGGCGTCGCCATGCTGTCGCCGGCGACCGCATCGGCGCAGGAACAGACGTACGTCATCGCCACCGACACCACCTTCGCACCGTTCGAATTCCAGGATGCCCAAGGCAATTTCGTCGGTATCGACATGGACCTCATCAGGGCGATCGCCGAGGATCAGGGCTTCAACGTCGACATCAAGCCGTTGGGTTTCGACGCGGCACTACAGGCCGTCCAGGCGAACCAGGTCGACGGCGTCATCGCAGGCATGTCGATCACCGACGAACGCAAGCAGGTATTCGATTTCTCGGAACCCTATTTCGAGTCCGGCGTGCAGATGGCCGTGCTGGAAGACAACGAGGACGTCAAGTCGTATGAAGACTTGAGAGGCAAGCGGGTGTCGGTCAAGAACGGCACGCAGGGTTCGGATTTCGCCAACTCGATCAAGGACCAGTACGGCTTTGAAGTGGTCTCGTTCGCCGACTCCTCGACGATGTTCGACGAGGTCAAGACCGGCAACTCCGCGGCGGTCTTCGAGGACTATCCCGTGCTGCTCTACGGCATCGCGCAGGGAAACGGCTTCAAGACCGTTACGCCCAAAGAGGATCCGACGGGGTACGGGTTCGCGGTCAACAAGGGCCAGAACCCGGAACTGCTGTCGAAATTCAACGAGGGCCTGAACAACCTGCGCGAGTCGGGCAAGTACGACGAGATCGTCAACAGCTACCTCGGCGAAGAGGCCTCCACCGCCGATACCTCCTACCTGGGCCTGATCAAGAGCACCTTCCCGATCCTGATGGAAGGCCTGAGGATGACCGTCATCCTGACGGTCGTGTCGATCGCCATCGCGCTGGTGCTCGGCGTGATCGTCGGGTTGATGCGGGTCTCGCGGGCGATCTGGCTGCGTGCGATCGGCACCACCTTCGTCGACATCTTCCGCGGCACACCGCTTCTGGTGCAGGCGTTCTTCATCTACTTCGGCGTTCCGTCGGCGCTCGGATTCCAGATGTCGGCCCTGACCGCCGGCATCATCACGCTGTCACTCAACGCCGGCGCCTACATGACCGAGATCGTCCGCGGCGGCATCCTCTCGGTGGACAAGGGGCAGATGGAGGCCTCCCGCAGCCTCGGTATCGGCTACCTGCCCACGATGCGCAAAGTCATTCTCCCGCAGGCGATCCGTACGATGATTCCGTCATACATCAACCAGTTCGTGATCACGCTGAAGGACACGTCGATCCTGTCGGTGATCGGCATCGCCGAACTGACGCAGACCGGACGGATCATCATCGCCGGCAACTTCCAGTCGTTCAAGATGTGGCTGATCATCGGCATCATCTACTTCGTCGTCATCATGGCGCTCACCAAACTCTCTGACCGACTAGAGAAAAGGCTCGTGAAATGACCGATCTCGTTCCCGAGGCCGCCGCCGCCGGCCCGGAGGGCACCGTCAAAATCCGGATCGAGGGCCTCAAGAAATCCTTCGGGGATCTGGTGGTGCTCAACGGCATCGACACCACCGTGAGCCAGGGCGAAGTCGTCTGCGTCATCGGCCCGTCCGGTTCCGGCAAGTCGACATTCCTGCGCTGCCTGAACAAGCTGGAGGACATCACCGGCGGCAAGGTCGTGGTCGACGAATACGACCTCACCGACCCGAAGGTGGACCTGGACAAGGTCCGCCAGCACATCGGCATGGTCTTCCAGCACTTCAACCTCTTCCCGCACATGTCGGTGATCGACAACGTCACCCTGGCTCCGCTGATGACGAAGAAGATGGACAAGGCGGCGGCAGAGAAGAAGGCGCTCGAACTCCTCAACCAGGTGGGCCTGGCCGAGAAGGCACACGTGAAGCCCGCCACGCTGTCGGGCGGGCAGAAGCAGCGTGTCGCGATCGCGCGGGCCCTGGCGATGAACCCGTCGATCATGCTCTTCGACGAGGCCACCAGCGCGCTCGACCCGGAAATGGTCGGCGACGTGCTCGAGGTACTGCGCGCCCTGGCTCGGGGCGGCATGACAATGGTCGTGGTGACCCACGAGATGGGGTTCGCCAGGGAGGTCGCTTCCCGGGTGGTGTTCATGGACGGCGGCAACATCGTCGAGGACGCACCCCCGGCGGAGCTGTTCGACAATCCCAAGCATCCCCGGCTGCAGGAGTTCCTCTCCAAAGTGCTCTAGAGGGGGTAAGAGTTCGGCCCGGCCCGGACTCGCCCCATTTCTCCATGGAATCTCCACACAAGCTCCAAGCGTTGCACTGCCTGGCTCGAGAACATGGTGTCAGTCAAGTTCACCGTGGTCACGGCAGTGCCACACCAACGCAGGGAGATCCACCATGAAGAAGTTCATCGCCGCCAGCATTCTGCCCATCGGCGCACTGTTGGCCTTCGCCGCACCGGCGCAGGCCGCCCCGGACCAGTCCGGAGGCGCCGCCGCCACCATCAGCCAGCTCCGGGCCCAGGGCAACGACGTCCGTGTCAGCCGCATCGGCAACGCACCTCTGGAAGAGTGCTCGGTCATCGGCGTGCGCAGCCAGCCGACGCCCAACCAGCCGTTCGTGATCAACGACGACGACGACATCAACGTGTTCAACGCCCCTGCGACGCCGAAGATCACCGTCTCCCTGGACTGCTCACGCTGACCGATGCCGAGCGGGCGAAGCCACCGCCCGACGTCTAGGTTGGGGAGCCGTGCCCGACGCCACGGCCGGCTCCGGGGCCGACGCAGAGCCCGACCCGCCATCCCCCTCGTTCCCGAGGGGGATGGCCTTGCTCGTTGCCGGGGCGTTCTTCATGGAGATTCTGGACGCGACGATCATCATCCCGGCGATCCCGGCGATCGCCGCCTCGTTCGGTGTCGCCGCCGTCGACGTCAACGTCGCCATCTCGGCGTACCTGGTGACTGTCGCAGTGCTGATTCCGGCCAGCGGCTGGATGGCCGACAGATTCGGTATCCGGCCGGTGTTCATCGTTGCGATCGCGGTCTTCACCCTCTCCTCGGTGGGATGCGCGTTGAGCGTCTCCCTGCCGATGCTCGTCGCGATGCGGGTGCTGCAGGGCCTCGGCGGCGCGATGATGGTGCCCGTCGGCAGGCTGGCCGTGCTGCGCTACAGCCCCAAGTCCGATCTGGTGCGGGCCATCGCCCTCCTGACATGGCCGGCACTCGCGGCGCCCGTGGTGGCCCCGGTCCTGGGCGGCGCGATCGCCACCGTGGGATCGTGGCGGTGGATCTTCTTCGTCAACATCCCGATCGGCATCATCGGATTCCTGTTCGCGCTCAGACTGATTCAGGGTGGGCGCGCGGCATCGGTGAGACGCTTCGACTGGCGCGGGCAGCTGCTCCTGGGTGGCGGGATCACGGCCGCGCTCGTCGCACTGGAGCACATCCGGGTCAGCGGAACCGACTGGACCTTCGTGGGATCCGGCGTCCTGGTGGCGCTCGCGTGTCTGGCCGTCGCCGTGTGGCATCTGCGCCGGACGGCGTCGCCTCTGGTTCAGTTGACCGTGCTGCGGGTTCGTACGCTGCGCATCACCGTATCGGGCGGGTCGTTGTACCGGCTCGTCATCACCGCGGTGCCGTTCCTGTTGCCACTGCTGTTTCAGCTCGAGTTCGGCTGGTCGCCGTTCACCGCCGGGCTCATGGTGGCGGCGTTGTTCGTGGGCAACTTGACGATCAAACCGGTCACCACACCGCTGATGCGACGGTTCGGTATCAAGCGGGTTCTCCTGGTCAACGCCGTGGTCTCGGTGGCGTGGTTCGGGCTACTGGCCACTCTTCGACCGGAGATGCCGGTGGTGCTCATCGTCGCGATCCTCTACGTCAGCGGTGCGCTGCGCTCCATCGGTTTCACCGCGTACAACAGCCTGGCGTTCGCCGACGTCGACGGTGACGATCTCACCCACGCAAACACGTTGAACGCCACTGTTCAGGAGTTGGCCGCCGGACTGGGGATCGCCATCGCCGCACTGCTGGTCACCGTTCTCGGCTCCTACATGTGGGCGTTCGCCGCACTCGGGATGCTGCTGGCGGTGACGCTCGTGGAAACGCTGCGGCTGCCGGGGGACGCGGGTGCGCACGTGAGCAGCGGCCGCTGAGTTCGTAACGGCCCTGTCAGCGAACAGTTTTCGGTCTGCTACGCGTTGTACATCCGACGCCTGCCGTCGGCGACATCGGTCAGGCACGACAGGAGCACCGGCCCTTCCCATTCCGCGGCCATCAGGTCCAGCCGTTGCCCGCAGGCAACGGCGACGGTTGGAGCTTCCGGTTCCTCGGGCGGTGGATCCGCCTTCAGCCCAGCGGCTATGCGGACTCCGCCGCGAGCGACTCGGCCGTTGCGGAGTCTCCATAGGCGCAAGATCCTTGCGCGCGCCTACCGCAGAAGTCTCGACCTTGACTTTAGCCTTGGTGGCCGTGACCACAATGCTCGAGCCGTCGCTCGCGGAGCTGGACTTCGAGCCCGACATCCTCTGCACCTGCCGCAAGTTCTGCGGTCCGCTCGCCCATCCCGCTCAGTGGTGGGTCACCCTGTCGTGCGGATGCCCCTACCCGATGTGCCAGCGCGCGTTGCGGATCGCCAATCTGCGATTGAAAGTCCGGCCTCTGACGTGTCGGCTGTGCGAGACGGACCAGATCGCGATCCGCTCAGTGAAGCCCATTTAGCGGGTTCCCCCTCAGCGGCGTGTCTCGAGAACGGACCCTGCTTGGGCAATGTCCGTAAAAGGGCGTTCCCGAGGTTTAGTGTCGACCGCGTGACAGTCCGCATATCTGCGACTTTTCCGCGCTTGCTCAGGGCACTGAGTCAAGTGGCGGGATTTGTTGCCGCGCTGGCAATCTGCATGCTCATCGGCGGAGCCTCGGGTCAGGCGTGGGCAGATTCACCGACGGGTGCCGATTCGGATCGGTCAGCCGAGAGCGCTACCAGTAGCGCACGCACCGAAGCCTCGGACGGCAACTCGACGTCAACGTCGGGATCCAGCAACGACGAGTCGAGCGAGATCGCCGCTGCTTCAGGGCAATCTCGGGAGGCCGCAGAAGAGCACGAACCTCGGATAACCGAACGCGAGGCTCCAGCGGAAGAGTCGGGCGACACCGAATCTGCACCCGCTACTCGCGAAGTCCCTTCCCACACGAGAGATTCTGACCCGCCGCCCTCGGCCACCGGAACCCCCGACACCGTGCACACGGACACGGACACGGACGCCACCCTCGAGAGCCCCCTCGTATCGGACGACTCTTCTGAAATCCCGGAGACCGCCTCGGTATCAACCATTTCCGATCACGACCCGGCGGCCTCAGCGACACGTTCCGCCATCATCACCACAGCGACCACACCCGCACAGCCCTCGCTTTTCACCCGCATCCAACGGATGTTCTTCAACAAGACCCCCACCGTCTCCTTCGACCCGGGCACCCTCGCACCGCAAGCGGATGGCACCATCACCGGAGCCGTACTCGGCTCCGACCCGGACGGCGACGCTCTCGTCTACACGGCGGGGCGGCCCGCCAATGGGGGCACCGTGACGATCAGCGGCAACGGCAGCTTCGTGTACAAACCGGGAGCCCGATTCGCCTACGACGGCACAGATCTGTTCACCGTGACGGTCAGCGACAACGCCAAGGCCAATGGATGGCATGTCCACGGATTTCTCGGCTTCCTGATCGCCGGATACGGGTCGACGGCGACCACCAGCGTCAGCATCGGCGCGGCGAACTCGACCGCGGGAGGGCGCTACGGGTGGGTCTCACCGCGCGAGACCCGATTCACCGGACTGGCAGCCTTATCCGGTACCGGCTGGTCCATCTACGACTCCCCCGGCCACAACGGCTGGGGACGACGCACCCCGCAAGCGGTTTCGTTCGTCGACGGCAACATGGTCATCACCGGCGACGCCGCAGGCAATACGGCCGGCATGGCGTGGGGCGGCGGCCAGAAGTACGGCGCCTGGGAAGTACGCATGCGTGTCCCCGAAGGCGCCGCCGACTACCACGCAGTCGCACTGCTGTGGCCCGATGCCGAAAACTGGCCAGTCGGTGGGGAGATCGACTTCGTCGAGATCATCGGCGACTCGAAGCGGCAGCGGGTCAGTCACTTCCTGCACTATTCGGCGCAGAACCTCCAGGAGGTGGCGGCCAGCGCGGTCGATGCCACCCAGTGGCACAACTACGCGGTCAGCTGGACCCCGCAGGCCATCACGATCTACATCGACGGAGCACCGGTCTACCAGTCGATCACCACGTCGCACTTCCCGCCCGGACCGATGCACCTGACACTGCAACTCGACGCGTCGGAGAAGCGACCTCTGAATCTGAGCAGCGGCGCGCAGATGGTGGTCGCGTGGGCCCGTCAGTACACGCTGGGCCAGATCAGCTAGCGGGGGACGCCGCCACTGCGCTGGTCGGCATGTTCTCCCGGTAGGCCTGACTTCTCGTCTGATTCGGGCCGCTCTCCCTCGGCGGGCGACACCCGCCCCCGCATCACCGTGGGGCGCAGCCGTTCAGGCAGAGCACGGAGGACCGCGGCGAACGCGGCGACGAGGGCCACCGAGATCCCGACGACGAGCGCACTGGGGGCCGTCGGGAAGAGGTTGTCGAGCAGCATGTAGGCACCGAAGAGAAGGAACAACGCCGCCGCCGTGAGCTGGATGAGCCGCTCGGGAAGGTGCTTGCCTGCGACGGCCCCGACCACGATGGCCAGCCCGTCGGCGACCACCATGCCGAGGGTCGAGCCGATCCACACCCCCAACCAGTCGTTGTCCGCGGCGAGGGTGATTGTCGCGAGCATCGTCTTGTCCCCGAGTTCGGCAAGGACGAAGGCCGAGGTGACTACGAAGAAGGCGGGCGCCGTGGCCTTCTGCGCGCGGGTCGCCTCTTCGTCGCTGAGCTTGTCGCCCCGCAGGGTCCACAACCCGAAGAAGACGAACGCCGCGCCGGCGATGATGCCGAGCAGGTGCGTCGGCAGCGCCGCGCCGAGGTAGTAGCCGATGGCGACCGACAGGATGTGTACCGCGGTGGTGGCGGCGGCGATCGCGCCGAGCACCACCCACCAGCGATAGCGCAGCGCAAACATCATCGCCATCAGCTGACTCTTGTCGCCCATCTCGGCGACGAAGATGACTGCGAAGCTCAGAAACAATGCGGCGAGCACAACCCACAACTCCCTGGTTGGTGGCTGCCGATCGGGGGTCATCAGATGCCTCCGGCCGGCGACCACAATGGTCTGTACGGCCGAAGGTCTCGCCCACCGGTCAATGATCCGGTCCGGGGAACCGGGCCGTGCGAATGCTGCTGCACGGCCAGTATGTCGATTTCCCGATTGGGGGCTACTCCCCTTCGCTGAGATAAGCCTAACCACACGCGTGGGATCGCGCAACTCAACCGGGCCGAAAAGCGCTCTGGTGCAATAAGTTTGAGAGTACGAGTCGATTGTTTCGGGTACCCTCACTCATTCTGTGGTGCACCCAGACTCGCGATACCCGAGCATCGGCGCCAGGCGAGTCGACATAATCGACCACACCGCACTGAGTCCGGGTGAACGAGGGAGACAGCACGTGAGCACCGAAGAGCGCTTCGTCGCGACCCGCAACATCGCCGCCACACCGTCCGAGATCTTCGCGGTGCTGGCCGACCCGAACAGACACCAGGACACCGAGCCGAACGACTGGGTCCGCGATGCGGTGAGCACCGAGATCATCGCGGGCACCGGGCAGATCTTCGCGGTCAACATGTACCTGGAGCGCATCGGCGGCCACTACGTGGTGCACAACCTGGTCACCGCCTTCGAACCGGACCGCACCATCGAGTGGCTACCCGGCAACGTCAACGGCGACGGCAACCACGAGGCGGGCGGATGGTCATGGCGATACGACCTGGCGCCCGCCGGCGACGGTACCGACGTGACCCTGACCTACGACTGGAGTGGCACCCCGCAGGCCCTCCGGGAGCGGCTCCCTGGCCTACCTCCCTTCGGGGCCGATTTCCTCGATAGGTCGCTGTCCACCCTCGCCGACACCGTCGAGACACGAGAACGCACCTAGCGCGGCCCGGCTTCTTTCACCATCACCGCGCGGGTGTACAGCAGCTGAAATCCACTGCGCTGCACGTTCTTCTGTGAGGTCGAACCGGGTGCGGTGGTGACGACGGCGATATCGCATCCCGCCGCTGCGGCGTCGACCAGTCGGGTGGCCAGCAGTGCGCCCTGCACCCCTCGGCGTCGGTACCTCGGGACGGTGGCAGCGCCGGTCAGCTGGGCGACGCCGTCGGTCAGCCGCATACCCCCGCCTCCGGCGACCGCTCCGTCGCACATCGCCACATACGTCGTGGCGCCGGCCTTCTCGAAGTCTCGCTCTGCCTTCTCGACGATGTCGCGCGGGAAATCTTCATGACTGGGCACACCGACGTCATCGGGATGGGCGAACCCTTCGACGACGGCGTCGACCCACACATCGATGTCGGCGGCATTGCCGCGACGGATCTCGACCCCGGGCGGGGCCACCGGCTGTGTCGCTGCGGACAGCTCGCGTCCCAGCACGTTCTCAAAGCCCACCAGGTGGTAGCCGCGACCCGACAACAGCGCCGCAACCTCGGGATCGGCCAGATTGGACAGTTCCACCTGGACAGCGTCACCCACGCCCGCGAGCGTCCGTTCGACGTCATCCATGGCCGCGGCGGAGGGAACTCCGCCGAACCCGAGTCCGACCACCTTGTTCATGGGCGACCCGTCCTCAGCCGAACACGCGAAGCCCCCGCAGACGGGTATCACCAGACCTCGGGCGCCCCGCGCGCGGGCGGCCTCGGTGGCGGCGACGATCAGCTTGGCTTCCGCGGCCTCGATCCGGTGCGCCAGTGATGTGCCACAGAACAGCGGGGATCCGGTCACGGGGCGATTATGCGCGGAGCGCGTTCCCCGGCACTGCATGAGCCGTCCCACCTGCGGGTGTTTCACCGCGCGCCAAACCGGAGAATCCCACCCGTGCGCACCGCCCGCCGATGACGTTTGGAGGCCAGCAATGGAACACGGCAATATCCCGCCGCGCACGCCGAAGGACGCCACCAAGGCCACAGCGGAGCAGCGCGAACTCCAGGACAAGTTGGAGCACCAGGACGAGGACCCGGACGCGCCCGCCCGGACCCAATCGCGGCATCAGATCCCGGACGAGTCGTAAAGAAGTCAGTCGCCGTTTAATCTCGATTCATCTAGAGCACCCACTCGAACATTTGCTAGACGTCGTTTCAGGGATTTACCTGTCGCAATATCTATCGTCAATTAGCCAGATGACGAACTGTGGCGAATGCACCTGGTGTTACTGGAGATTCAGTTGGGGCGCCCGCGGGCGGCGCCGCCACCAGTGTCAACCGTCGAAACGGCTACCTGCCCGGGTCCTGACATAGCTGTCGGTTCCGACGTCATCCGCAGCCGCCCGGCTCGCTTTCCAGCGCGGTGACCTGCCGTGTTCCGCAGATGCACCCCGCGGAGCCCGCTTCATGGCCGTCGGGTCGACCGGTGCCGCCGGCCGTTCTTTCGGTGTCCCGGCCACGACTCGGAGTTTCGGCGAGGAATGACACATATGTAATTCACTGGTGCATTAATCAGCTGACAACAATTTGCCACTCAGATTTCAGAAAAATAACAACACGAATGCGCCACCGGGCGTAGCGTATCGCCATCATCAACTAAAAGCAGGAGGGTCCGCATGCGCGGCACAATCATTCTTTCCGCGGTGGTCGCCGCCGCAGGCCTCGCCGCGGTGACGGCAGCGCCAGCCTTCGCCGACGAGACCGACGACGTCTTCATCAGCGTGATCCAGGACCAGGGCATCCCGTTCTCGACCTCAGGCGATGCGATCGCGCTCGCACAGGCCGTGTGCGAGTACGTGGGTGCGGGCCAGGCTCCGGAGCAAGTGGCGGTGGAGATCAGCGGCCCCGCCAATTGGTCGGTGGAACAGAGTGGCTTCTTCGTAGGCGCAGCGACCCAGTCGTACTGCCCGGCCTAGCAGTCTCAGCCGCTTCCCGGCAACGGATTCACAGCCCGCAGATGGCTGCTTCGACGCCCATCTGCGGGCTGTGCCGCGTCTGGGGGTTCGCGCTCGGACGAGCCGGACCCGACCCCGTTAGCACGGTCCGGGGATGAAGAGGTACCAGCATTGCCCCGGCGGCAGCGGCGGAGTGAACCCCACCGGAGGGGGCGGCGGCGCCGGCGGATTGTCGCCATCCCAGATGTTCTGAGCTGCGTTGCCCTGCCCGTGATAGACGTACCAGTACGTGTGGCAGACGTTCATGTCCCAGATGACCGGGTTGACACGCTGATTGCCCGTCCTCGGCAGTTCCTGGCCCGGGCACCATTGATAGGGCCCGCCCGGCGGAGTCTGCGCCTGCGCGGTGCCGGCACCCAGACCCAGACCGGCAAGACACAGACCGCCCGACACCAACCCGGTGGTGGCGAATCGCATGAATCGGTTCATGATCGGCTCTTCTCGAAGTCCTCGGTGGGGCGCCGGTGGGCTCGCCAGTGAGGTCAGTCAACGCCCCGCCGGCCGCTACCGATCCCAACAATGGCGCAGGACCACGGTGCGCCGAAAGTACGCTTTGTGACGGCAAATCGGGCGTAATCGATCAAAAACCGTACGCTCAGCGTGCCATCGGGCCATCGGGCCATCGGGCCATCGGGCCATCGGGATTAGAGTCCTCGCAGACGGGGATCTGTGCATGACGAGTGAGGAGTTCCCCGTGACCGCCACCTCCGAGCAGCCCTCGCCCGACTATCCGTCGATGGCGGCCACCCGTGGACGCATCGAACCTGCCCCAAGGCGAGTCCGTGGGTTCCTCGGGCACCAGCTGGTCTTCGACACGACGTCGGCGCGCTACGTGTGGGAGGTGCCGTACTACCCGCAGTACTACATCCCGGTTGCGGACGTCCGGCCCGGTTTTCTGCGCGACGACGACCACCCTCAACGCGTGCAACTCGGCCCCTCGCGCATGTTCACGTTGCTCGGGGATTCGCAGACCCACGAATCCGCGGCACGCGTGTTCGACGACGGTGACAGCCGGGTTGCCGGACTGGTGCGGTTCCAGTGGGATGCGTTGGACTGGTTCGAAGAAGACGAGCCGATATACGGACATCCTCGCAATCCGTACTCACGGGTGGATGCGCTTCGCTCGCATCGCCATGTCACCGTCGAGCTCGACGGCATCACGGTGGCCGACACCCATAGTCCCGTGCTGCTCTTCGAAACCGGTTTGCCGACAAGGTATTACATCGACCGCACCGACGTCGTGTTCGAGCACTTGGTACCGTCGGACACCCAGACGCTGTGCCCGTACAAGGGCATCACGTCGGGCTACTGGTCGGTCCGCGTCGGTGACGCGGTGCACGCCGATCTCGCATGGACCTACGACACACCGCTGCCGGCCGTGGCGCCGATCGCCACCATGGTCGCGTTCTACAACGAAAAGGTCGACATCGCCGTCGACGGCGTGAGACTGGCCCGCCCCCACACGCATTTCGGCTGACGCTCGAGCATCGCGAACGGCCTTGGGACCACCGCCCGGGCATAGGATGCGTGACACATCACCTTAGCGGGAGGACCGCAGCTATGGCCGGTCGCCGGAAAGCGTATCCGCTCAATGCGTCGCAGCAGCGGACCTGGCGGAACTATATGGAGGTCTACCACCGGCTCGAATATGAGATGAACCGGCAACTGCTCGCCGAATGCGGCTTGTCGTTGAGCGATTACACGGTGATGAACGCGCTGTCCCAGTCACGAGGTCGACGTGCTCAGCCGACCGCACTGGCCACCACCATCGGCTGGGAACGCAGCAGGCTGTCCCACCACCTGAAGCGGATGGCGGGTCGCGGTCTGGTGGATCGGGTGCCGTCCGAGATCGACGGCCGCGCCTCCGATGCGGTGTTGACCGACACCGGTTGGGACGCGCTCCGCGCGGCGGCTCCGCAACACGCCGCGTGGGTGCGGACACTGTTCTTCTCAGATATCGACACCCACCAGGAGCACGAGCTGGCAGACATCCTCGCGACGGTCTACGGCAGCATCCTGCGCGAGGGCACCCTGCCGCGCCCAAACTAGAGCTGGCGCGACCCGCCGTCGACGAACATCTCGGTACCCGTCATGAAGCTGCTCTGATCCGAGGCGAGAAACAGCACTGCAGCAGCGATTTCGTCCGGCTTGCCGACACGACCCATGGGCACGGTGGCGGCCTCACCGTCCAAGAGCGCCTGCTGTTCACCACTGGGTGCGAGTCCTGTCAGTCCAGGTGTCTCCACGGGTCCGGGCACCACGGTGTTCACCCGGATCTCGCGGCTTACCAGTTCGGCGGCCCAGGTTCGACCCAGCGACCGGATGGCCGCCTTGGACGCCGCATAGGCGCCGAAGGCCGGCACGCCCGCGTATGCCGACGTGGAACCGGCGAGGACGATCGAGGCCCCCTCATTCAGCAGTGGCAATACCGCTTGCACGGTGAACACCGTGCCACCGACGTTCCGGCCCAGCGTGTCGGCGAGGTGCTCGGGGGTTTCGTCCTCGAGCGTCGCGAACTCGCCGCCGCCGGCATTGGCGAACACGACGTCGAGGCCACGTCCGTGCTCGCGAATCGCGTCAGCGAGACGTCCGAGGTCAGCAGCGTCGGTGATGTCGCCCTGGACACCGGTGGCCGAGTCGCCAATGGACGCAACGGCCTTGTCGACGCCGTCCTGTCGACGGCCGGTGACGAACACGTGTGCACCCTCGGCCGCGAACCGCTGGGCCGTGGCCAGCCCGATACCCGACGTGCCACCCGTCACCAGTGCAGTCTTTCCGATGAGTTCGTTCATTGTTCCTCCTAGAGTTTCGAGCCCTGTGCCGTGGTCAACTACGTGACATATCACGCTATTCCCCGAACCGGCCCCGCGGAAACGTCAATGCGGGCCAGTCTCGTGGCGACTGAGCCACCACTCGCACCACCGAAATCTGGTCGATCCAGGGCGCCCGCGGGAAGTCTCGGTCAGCGGCCCCGGTCACACACGCAGGGCGGTGAACGGCTCGAACGGCAGGTTACGCGCCACGAACCACAGCGCGACGAGCACCATCGTCACAGGAACGGCCCACCGGTGATGCTGCCAGCCGGAGACCGTACGGCCGACGACGCGGCCGTAGGTCCACGTCGCGTAGGCGACGATCAAGAATCCCAGCGCCACGAACGCGAGCGCATTGAACCGGACCGCCGACGCGAAGTCGGCGTGCAGCAGCGAATAGATCATTCGCATCGTGCCGCATCCCGGACAGTCAATACCCAGAAGGGCTTTCGTCGGGCAGATGGGCAGGAATCCGCCTGGCGTCGTCGGGTCCCCGACCCAGATCACCGCACACGCACCCGCCGCCAGGGCGCCCACCAACAGCGGGGCGCCCAGGCGACCGGGCACGACGTGCCGAACAGACAACGAACTCAGTAGCTCGACGTGTCCATGTCGAAGGTGAGTGCGCCGGTGGCGTAGAGGACGCCGTAGATGACGAACACGATGACGCCGGCGATGAGGCTCCAGGTCGCCCACTTCTTGGCGGCGTCAGACGACGCCTGCGCGTCGGCGAAGCGGCCCTGTGCCCACAGACCGTTGACCTGGCTCGCCTTCACGATCGAGACGACACCGAAAGGGAGACAGCAGAACAGCGTCGTGAGAATGGCGAACACCAGGTGGGTGCTCGGCTGCGCGCCTTGCGGCTGTGGAGGCGGGTAGTTACCAGGCGGTGGTTGGGTCATCGTGACTTCCTTTGCGGCCGGGTAGATCAGGAAAAGCGGAGCTAACGGTACCGCAGCAATCGTCGCGGCACCGCGGATTCAAGATCATTTCGGTCTTTTCGAAAGCAACGGATTCCCGGTGCCGATAGCACCTTTCACCAGCACCTTCGCACCCGTGCGGACACGGCCGCGCGGACCCAGGGGTGCGCGTCGGGGAACTGCGGATCACACCATTGGGGCAAACGACCGTCACCCATCTCATTGACGCCTGTCATTGACAGGTGGCAATGAATCTTCTAGCTTCACTGCATGCCGTCGACGACCTCCACTACTGAGCGCGGTCCGTCTGGCGCGAACGTCAGGGAGGCACAGCGACTCGAGACCCGGGCACGGGTGTTCGCCGCAGCCGTGGCCGAGATCGGCCGGTCCGGGTTGGCGGGCGCCGACGTCAGCACCATCGCGCGGGCGGCCGGGGTGGTCCGGGGCACGTTCTATTTCCACTTCCCGACCAAGGAGCACGTCCTGGTCGAGTTGGAACGGACCGAAGAGGTCAAGATCGTGGAACGGCTCCATAGCTCCGCGCCGGCGGCTCGCGATCTGGCGTCCTTACTAGTAGCCCTGGTGCGACAGGTGGTCGCGGCGGAGCGGCGCCTGGGGCCCTTGATCTTTCGGGACATGCTGGGGTTGCACTTCTCCTCGACCCGGCCCATCGAGGACGAGATCGGCAGCCATCCTCTGGCCGAGTTCGTCATCGCGGCGATCGCGGACGCACAGACCGCGGGCCGCGTGAAAACCGATGCGAACCCCGGCGAGCTCGGGGTGATCTTCATGACCGGCCTGTTCGCGCTGCTTGCGACGGCAGGGCCCGCATCCCGGACCCGGACCGCGCTGCTGGACCGCTATGTGACAACGATTCTCGAAGGAGTGACTGCGCAATGAGCACCACACGTATCGACGGCTACCGGGACTTCTTGAGGGCGCGCGACGGGGAGGCCGACCTGCTCAACCGACGCCTGGCGAACCGCGAGGAGTACTTCCGCGGGCTGGAAGCCAACCCGGTCCGATCGGCCCACCCGGCCGACCGCCCCACCTTCATGCGAAACCTGCGCCGCCGCACACCGGAGTCGGGCCTGAACGACAAGATGCTGTTCCTGCTCGCCACCGCGAAACTCAATCAAGCGGAGCGGTTCGGCGTCGGACTCGGCGAGACGTACGGAATGAACAGCGACGAGGATCTGCCACCGGAACGGGTGTACCTCGAGCTCGAAGAGCACTACCACACAAGGTTGCTCGCCTACGTGCTGGACATCTTCGACCTGACATTTCAGGTCGTGCCGCCGCCGTTCGTCATGCGGCAATTCGTCAAGATCGGGGTGTTTCTCCCAGAACGCCTCGGATTCATGTTCGTAGGCGCGGCAGAAATGGCCGGCTGCGTGATGTTTGATGAACTGCGCCGTCTCGGCATCCAGCTGTTCGCCGACGAGCCCGACGTCGCCCAACGCATTGAGAACCTCTACAGCGAAATCCTCACCGACGAAGTCGGCCACGTCGGCTACTGCGCATCGCGGTGCACGTCAGCAGAGAGAGCGATCATGCGTCGGCTCTATCCGCTCATCGGACGGCTCTTCGCCCGCCAAACCGTCGAGATAAGCCGACTCCTCGATCCCGCGAAGCTGCACGCGCGCCTCGACCGCCCCTTCGACGTCGACGAACTGACCGCCGGCCTGGACAACGACACCTATCTGGTCGCCCATCCGTGACGGAATGCGCGCCGGCTTTGGTCCCATCGAGCTTCTCAGCAGCACCGTCTCGGCATCACACGCCCGATGGCGGCGCAGCCGTCCCCGACGAGAAATGACGAGAAAAAGCACCGTGTGACTTGCTTCACGTGTGGGTACCCGGCCCGCGTTGATGTCCCATCGGCGTCGGAGGGTTCACATGAGCGCGGCACCAACCCTGAAGAAGGCGCTCAATCAGCGCCAGTTGACGATGATCGCCATCGGCGGTGTCATCGGGGCCGGCCTGTTCGTCGGGTCCGGCGTGGTCATCGGCGACACCGGGCCGGGCGCGTTCCTGACCTACGGGATGGCCGGCGTCCTGATCATCATGGTGATGCGGATGCTGGCGGAGATGGCCGTGGCCAACCCGTCGACAGGATCGTTCGCGGACTACTCCCGCAACGCGCTGGGCCACTGGGCCGGCTTCTCGGTGGGGTGGTTGTACTGGTACTTCTGGGTGATCGTGGTCGGCTTCGAAGCCATTGCGGGCGCCAAGATCGTGCAGTACTGGATCGATGTACCACTGTGGTTGTCCGCCTTGATCTTCATGGTGCTGATGACCGCGACCAATCTGTTCTCCGTCGCGTCCTACGGCGAGTTCGAGTTCTGGTTCGCGGGCATCAAAGTGGCGGCGATCGTCGCCTTCATCGCGCTGGGCGCGGCATTCGTGTTCGGGCTGTGGCCGGGAAAGTCGGCGGACTTCTCGAACCTGACAAGTCACGGCGGATTCATGCCCCTGGGATTCAGCGTGATCACCGTCGGCATCGTGACCGTGATCTTCTCCATGGTCGGCGCCGAGATCGCCACTATCGCGGCCGCCGAATCGTCGGATCCGGAACGGGCGGTGGCGAAAGCCGCCAACTCGGTGATCCTGCGAATCCTGGTGTTCTACGTCGGAGCGGTGCTGCTGCTGGTGACCATTCTGCCGTGGAACGACGAAGGCGTGTCCGCGTCTCCGTTCGTCGCCGCGTTCACCGAGATGGGCATTCCCTACGCCGACCACGTGATGAACGCCGTCGTGTTGACAGCCGTCCTGAGCTGTCTGAACTCGGGCATGTACACCGCGTCGCGGATGCTTTTCGTGCTCGCAGCGCGCCGGGAGGCGCCGCCTGCACTCGTCAAGGTGACGAGCCGCGGTGTGCCGATGAATGCGATCCTGGCGTCCTCGGTGGTCGGGTTCCTGTGCGTGATCGCCGCGGCGGTCTCGCCCGACACGATCTTCGCGTTCCTACTGAATTCCAGTGGCGCGATCATTCTGTTCGTCTATCTGCTGATCTCGATCTCGCAGATCGTCCTGCGGTACCGCACGCCGGACTCCGAACTGCGGGTGAAGATGTGGCTGTTCCCGGTGCTCTCTGTGCTCACCGCACTGGGCATCGTCGCAATCCTGGTGCAGATGTTCGTCGACACCGAACTGCGGTCCCAGCTGGTGCTCAGCCTCCTGTCGTGGGCCGTCGTGTTGCTGCTCTTCGCCGCCAACAAGTGGTTCGTGAAGAGACGCCCGATGCACGATGACGACACTCCGACCGGTACCCCGCACCGCGTGTTGGTGTTGGCCAATCAGACGGTCGACTCCGACGAACTCCTCGGGGAACTGCACCGGATAGGGGCCGACAAGGACGCGCAGTATCTGGTGGTCGTTCCGGTCAGTGCGGTCGACACCGGCGCCGCCGAGACACACGGTCCACGCGATGTCTCCGAGGCCACCGAGGAGGCAGCGACCGCCCGGCTCGAAACCACGCTGGCTGCGCTGCGCACCGAAAACCAGTCAGTGGAAGGCGAATTGGGCGATTATCGACCGCTCCATGCGCTCGCCGACGCTGCCGAGAAATTCAATCCGGACCAGATAGTGATCTCGACCCTGCCGTCGGAGTTCTCAGCCTGGCAGCGCTTCGACGTCGTGGACCGGGCCCGCGCCCAGTTCAAGGTGCCGGTGACGCACGTGGTCGCGAAGTCGCTGGCGGGCAGACGGGTTCCGAAATGACAATCATCGCAGGCTTCAGCGCCAGTGGTCACGGGCCGGCGCCGTTGCATCTGGCGGCCCAGTTGTCGCGCTGCACAGGCGACAACGTCATCGCCGCGGCGATCATCGAACGGCCCTGGCCGCGGAAATTGGATCCCTTCGAGGGCGAATATTTCACTTACGTTGAGGGGCAAGCCAAGGATTCGCTCCAGCAGATGATCGACCAGCTTCCCGCTGAGGTCGATATACAGCCGATGGTTCGCCAGGCCCTGTCCGTCCCGGTGGGGCTGACCGAGCTCGCCGCAGAGGTGAGCGCCTCCGTCGTCGTCGTCGGATCGTCGTCGTCAGGTCTGCGCGGCAGGATCGCCCTGGGTAGCGTCACCGACCGACTCGTCCACACCGCGGCGGTTCCGGTGGCCATCGCGCCGCGCGGCTATACCGCACAGAGCGCCACGATCGAACGCTTGACGGTGGCCTACGGCGGGCACGCGGACGAGGTCGGGCTTGTCGCGACGACTGCGCAACTCGCCGAGCAGTGGTCGGCGCGACTGCGTATCGCGTCGTTCACGGTGCGGCCGGCGTCCATGTTCAGCAGCGCTATCGAAACGTCCGCCGAGGACCTCGTGGTCGAGCAGTGGGCGCGCCGCACTCAGGACGGCATTGCTGCCCAGTTGGAGAACGTCCGCTCGGGAATCGACACGCTCGACGCCGAGGTGGTGATTGGCTCCGGGGCGTCGTGGCGTGAGGCGGTGGAGGCCGTGGAGTGGGCCGCCGGAGACATCCTGGTGCTGGGCTCCGGAGCAGCAGGCCAAACCGCCCAGGTGTTCCTCGGCTCGGCCGCTGGGAGAATCCTGCGCCATTCGCCGGTGCCGACGATGATTGTGCCGCGGCGCTGAGCCACCGCCGTCTGGTACCGCCGAGGCGAATTTCTTACGATCCGCCGACAGCGACCCGCGAACACGTCCACCCGTGGCCAAACCGGTGAAGCATGATCTATCCCCACATCGGTGGGCGCAGATAGGAGCCGTCATGATTCGTCCACTACGCCTGGTCAGGTCAGTGATCATCGCCATCGCCGCAGCCATGCTCACGGTGGCGCTGACCAGTCCCCCGGCGGCGCTCGCCGACGACCGCCTGGATTTCACCGCAACGACCCTCAGCGGGGCGCCGTTCAACGGTGCGTCACTGCAGGGCAAGCCGGCCGTGCTGTGGTTCTGGACGCCGTGGTGCCCGTTCTGCAACGCCGAGGCGCCGTCGGTGAGCAGCGTCGCCGCCGCCAACCCCGGGGTGTCGTTCGTCGGCGTCGCGGCCCGCTCCGACGTCGCGGCCATGCAGGGCTTCGTGTCCAAGTACAACCTGAACTTCCCGATCATCAATGACGCCGACGGCTCCCTCTGGACGCGCTACAACGTGCCGTGGCAGCCCGCGTACGTGTTCTATCGCGCCGACGGCTCATCGACCTTCGTGAACAACCCGACCGCCGCGATGCCACAGCAGGAACTGCAGGAGCGGGTTTCCGCACTCAGCACGTAACGGTCACACCGGGTGCCGCAAGATCTGATCGGTTTGGCGTTCGCCGCCGGCATGGTGGCAGCGCTGAATCCGTGTGGCTTCGCGATGCTGCCCGCCTACCTCGCATTGGTGGTCAGGGGCACCGGAAGCAGTGCGACGGCCGCGGTCGGACGCGCCGTGGCGGCGACTGCGGCGATGACGCTCGGCTTCCTCGTGGTGTTCGGCGCCTTCGGGTTGCTGACCGTGTCGCTGGCATCCACGGTGCAGCGGTACGTCCCGTACGCCACCATCGTCATCGGCATTGCCCTTGTGGCGCTGGGTATCTGGCTGGTCAGCGGACGTGAGCTGACCGTACTGTTGCCGAACCGGTTGACGCGCGGCGCCTCGGGGTCGCCGACATCGAGGCTCGGTTCGATGTTCGGCTACGGCGTGGGCTACGCGGTCGCCTCGCTGACGTGCACCGTCGGTCCGTTTCTCGCGGTGACCGGCGCCGGTCTCAGCGGTGGCTCCCTCGCCGGCCGGGTGTGGATCTACGCGGCCTACGCGGGAGGCTTCGCACTGGTGGTCGGCGCGCTGGCCATCGCGGTCGCGCTCGCGGGCTCTGCTCTGACCGATCGGATGCGGCGAATCCTGCCGTACGTCAACCGTATTGGTGGCGCCGTCCTGATCCTGGTGGGGCTATATGTCGCCTACTACGGCTACTACGAGGTCCAATTGTTCACTGCGGGAGGGGATCCCGCCGATCCGGTGATCGCGGGAGCGGGACGGCTCCAGGGCGCGATCGCCGGATGGGTCTATCAGCACGGGTACTGGCCGTGGCTCACCGTGCTCGCAGCATCGATCGCTGTGGCCTCGGTGTGGGCGTGGCGCGTTCGTCGCCGCAATAGGGTCTAGAAGACCCTGATCCAATCGACGCGCATCTCGGCCGGATAGGTGCCTGCCGCAGGCTCGCGGCCACCCGAGCCGCCGACGGCGATGTTGAACACCGGCGCCAGCGTGTAGCCGGGGTCGTTGAACGGCCAGTCCGCGATGGAGTTCGCCGGCACCTCGAAGTACGGCGCCATGCCCGGCGCGTAGTCCTTCCAGAAGTACAGGCCGGTCGGAAGCCACGTCATCCGCCAGGTGTGCCACGCGTTGTCGATGGGGTGGCGGTGGGTGGCGAAGGAGGTGCCGTCCAGTCGGGCGTGCACGGTGGTGCCGGACGGCCAGTCGCGGTTCCCGTACCACTCGACGAGGTCGATTTCGCCGCCGCGGACCGGGTTGTCGTTGATCAGCCAGAAGGCGGGCCAGGCGCCGTCGGTCAGACAGTCGAGCTTGACGCGCGCCTCCCAGGTGGTGCCCACACCGCCGCGCCAGTTGCCGACGATCTTGGCGCTGGCGTACTTCTCCTGGATGGTGGTGCCCTCGCCGCGGGTGGCGCGGATGACCAGGTTGCCGTTGCCGTCCTGGAACACGTGTTCCTGGTCGGTGACGTAGCGGCCCATGTTGAAGGGCTTGTCCCACTCGACCGGATTCTTGATGGTCTCGCGGGCCGGGACGATGAACCACCACGCCGGGTCGGGCGGCGCGCCGGCAGGGCCGTTGAACTCGTCCTGGAACAGGAACGCAGGAACGTCCGCGGCCGGTACCGGCGCCCCGGGCGCAGCCGGAAGAGGCGCCGGACCAGGGGGGATGTCACCGGGGACGGGTTGAGCATTGGCCGTGGCGGCGGGGAGCGCGGCGGCGGCCGCGCCCAGTCCGAGCAGGACCATCACATGGCGGCGATTCACGTCTGGCACGGCAAAACCATAAATGATGCCGGCCCGGGGCGGCCGCATTTCCCGGTCATCTGGGGCGGCGACCGCCGTCGGTATTCGGTCAGACCGAGATCGTGGACTGCTCCGCCGCAGGTTGCCGGGTCCGGGTGATCCATCCCTTGACACCCTTGACCGACGCCCGGTCCAGCAGCTCCTGGTAGAAATCGTCCGAGACGGTGGGGCTCCGGGTGAGCAGGAACCCGCTGAGGCCGGTGGAATCGCTGACAATGGCCCACTGGTACTCCGGGTCAGCGCCAGAGTCGAGGTCGACGATCCAGTAGTTGCCCGGGGGGCGGGCCGACGGGGGACCGAAGAACGTCACGTTGAGCCTGTTGTTCTCGGCGTTGACCGGCAGCGCGGAGCCGGTGATGGTCGACTCCGGCCCGTTGTTGAAGAAGTAGTTGCCGGAGTTCTCGACGGTGATCGAGCCGTCCTCGGGATCGAGGCCGTACACGGCCTTGGTGTTCACCAGCCCGATCGAGAAGAACTGCTTGACGCTGCCCACCTCGTACCAGGTGCCGAGGTACCTGGCGACGTCCACGACCGGCGGGGGGGCGAGCACGACCGCGGCGGTGTCGCCCATGACGATGTACTGATCGGGGGCGCCGTAGATGCCGGTGCCGTCGGCGGGGCCCAGACCCTGGTACAGGTCGTTGATCCAGCCGGTGCTCAACGTGTAGGTGGCCGCCGTGTTGCCGGGCGGGGAGAAACTCGTCACCAACTGGGCGAAGAAGTCGATGAGCGGGCTGCTACCGAGGATCGCGTCGGCATGCGAGCCACCTGCCAGCGTCGCGCCGACGAACTGACCCGGGCGACCCGCCACCAGTTCCTTGGTGGTGGCGCCGTTGGAGTTGAAGGCCTGGGGCGGTGCCGCGACCTGGTAGACCGGGATGTCCAGGGTGTCCAAGCGTTCCAGGGAAGCGGTCATCGCACCGCTGAACGAGACCCCGTCGAACATCACGACGCCTCGCAGGCTGTCGTTGTTGAGGGGGTCGACGGCGTAGTACCCGCCGACGTTTGCGGCGAAGCCGCCACCCGCCGACTGACCGGACAGGATGAAATTCTCCGGCAGCACCACGCCCTGATAGCCGGCGGCGAGCGCGCTGGCGTTCAGCGCCGCCCGATCGCCGAGGAACATGGTCGCGACGGCCTCTTGCATCGGGACGCCGTTGATCCAGCAGCCGGAACACCGCAGCGACGGGAAGGACGGCAGGTTGGGTGCCACGACGATGCTGTTGGTCTGCTGCGAGAGCGTCTTGGCCAGCGCGGACAGGAACGATTTGTCGTTCAGGAAGCCGTGCTGCAGCCAGATCACGCCGGTCGCCGCCACCGAACCGTCGGCCTGCGTCGGCAGGTACCAATCCGCGCGGGTCGTGTAACCGTTGGTGCCGATCGGGATCGTCAGCTGGGCACGGCCGGTCTGAACGCCGGTCACCGTCGTGGAACCGACCGCGATCGCCGCGGCCTGAGCCGACGTCGTCGCCGCCGGGGCGGCGGGGGTGGTTGCGGCCCACGGAGCCAGAGCCGGGAACGCCGCCACCGCCTCCGGGCGTGCCGACCAACCGAGGGCCGACATCACGTTCAGCACCACGGTTGCGACCGGGCCCGGCGAACGCGGCTTGGTGGCGGCCTTGGCGTCGGTCTGGATCGTCGCGGTCTTGACCGGCGCTTCAGTGACCGCTACCGGTGTTTCAGCGGCTGTCGGGGCCACGGTCGGGCTGGCCACCTCCGGCGCAAGGACATCCAACTCCGTGACGGCCGGCGTCGACTCGCCCTGCTGCTCGGCAGTGTCGACTTCGGCGTCGACCGCGGTGTCCGGCGCATCGTCGTCGGACACCTCGGTGAGAGTGCGGACGCCACTGTTGTCTGCGACGTCGCCCTTCAGAGTGAACACCCTGTTGTGCCTGGTACGCGACGTTGACGGCTCGGATTCGTCGGCTTCCGTCAGGTCTGCGTCGGTCTGTTTGACGGACGACGGAACCGTCGCCGGATCCGACGAATCGTCTGACGTCTTGTCGGTATCGGGGTTCCCCGTCGACGACTCGTCCGTTGCGGACGAGTCGTTGTCAGCGGAGCTGCTGGTCGAACCAGCATCGTCGGAAGAGGAGTCCGTGTCGGCGGCGGCGACGCCGTGTCCGGCGCCGAGCGACAGGCATGCACCAGCGCCCATGGCTCCTAGCCAGTAAACCCACCGTCTTGAGGTCACGGCCGGACTCTAGCTGAGGTTTGCCAGAATCCAGAAATAAATTGTCATTGACGTCAGCGAGACGTCATTTCGGCTCGTCAATCGTTCGTTCGACGATTCCGTCGTCCGTGCGCTGCGATGCTGGCTCCATGACTCACCTCGGCGGTGACGATCATGTCGTCCGCCTACGGGACGGGCGATCGCTGGGTTTCGCCCAGTACGGGTGCGCCGACGGAGTGGTTGTCGTCAATGCGCACGGCGGCCTGGTCGGTCGGCTCGATGTCAGTGCCGCCCGAGCTGTCGCCGATCAGGTCGGAATACGGCTGATCTCTCCCGATCGGCCGGGGATCGGACTGTCCGATCGGCTGCCGGGGCGCACGTTGCTGGATTGGGCCGACGACATCGTGGAGCTCGTAGACCACCTTGGTGTCGATCGGTTCTCCGCGATGGGGTGGTCGATGGGCGGTCAATATGCCGCGGCGCTCGGTTACGCGATGCCGTCGCGGGTGCGGCGTGTCGCGATAGTCGCGGGCGCCCTGCCCCTGACCGAATCGGGGGTATTTGCGCAGTTACCCCTGTTCGATCGCGCGTACACCCGGCTGTCGCAGCGGGCGCCGTGGGTTGCGCGGCAGTGCTTTCGGACGATGGCGTTGATGGCGCACTCAGCTCCGACACTCAACGGTCGACTGGCCGCATGGGGCCTGGGCGGGGCGGACGCGGGGGTGCTGCGAGCAGAGGGCGTCGACACCTTCTCCGCTATCTCGTACGAGGGACTGCGGCGCGCTTCCGGCGTCATCGACGACTACCGGGCTTGGGCGCTGCCGTGGGGGTTCGCGCCCGAGGACATCGAGGTGCCGGTCGACATCTGGTCGGGAACCGAAGACCCGCTCGTGCCCTCGTCCTGGGGCGACGAACTGGCGCAGCGGATCCCGAATGCGACTCACTACCGTCGTCCGGGTGGTCATTTCGTGGCCCACCTTCACTTCGCTGAACTCCTCGAGACGCTCACCCGATGACGTTCCGCGCGTTACTCGTCGGGCAGTAGATGGCGGGTGCGGTCCTCGCGTGCCGGCACGCCGTTACGCCCGCCCTCGTCCTGGGCGTAGAGGCCTACGACGTGCCCGATGACGCCGCCGTTGAGCGCCAGTGCGTCGCGGTTGACGTTCTCGATCGTGTCGGCGGCGGAGTGGTAGTTGGGGTCGCACGGCTCATCGGCGATGCCGCCCCACAGCGTCACCTGCTCCGGTGTCTTGATCTCGTCGGCACCGGTGTCGAAGTTACCGGCCGGGATGCCGGCGAGGGAGAAGCTGTCGTAGTCGCTGCGGCCGTCGAACGGCAGGTCCTGCGACGTCTTGCCCGCGCTTTCGATGGTGTCGACCAGGGTTCGCTCGACGCCCGGCGAGCCTTCGGGAATCAGCAGGTCGTAATCGAGTTCAGGGTCCGGCGGCAGCGACTGATCGGCATCGGAGGTGAAGTAGCACGTGTTTGGGGAGGCCATCATGTCGAAATTCAGATACAGCGCAATGTCTTTCAGGGCTTCGATGTCCAGCGACTGGACGTAGGCGTGCGACCCGAGCAGACCTTCCTCCTCCCCTCCCCAGAATCCGAACCGCACCGCATTAGTCACCTCGGGTGACGGACCC
The DNA here is from genome assembly GCF_005222675.1 of Mycolicibacterium sp. CR10. Taxonomy (GTDB): domain Bacteria; phylum Actinomycetota; class Actinomycetes; order Mycobacteriales; family Mycobacteriaceae; genus Mycobacterium. Next base: position 165,709 of record NZ_STGE01000002.1, read on the forward strand.
ATCTGCAGCGCCGTCTCCAACACCGTCGCCACACCCGTGCCGTTGTCGTTGATGCCCGGCCCCTGTCGGACGCTGTCAAGGTGGGCGCCGACCATGACGACGTTGTCCGTGGCCCCGGTTTTCGTCTGGGCGATGACGTTGCGGGTCGTCACCTGGTCGACGGAGGTGTCGGCGACGACGGTCGCCGTCCCGGTCTGCGATCGCAATCGGGCGCCGTCGGCCTTGGTGACACTCAGAACCGGGATCGTGATCGCATCTTCCTCACTCATGCCGCCGCTGAAAGCTTCCTCCTCCACGTCGTTGGCGACGACGAGTGCGACGGCACCGCGTTCGGTCGCGGCGACGGCCTTCTCGAACAGGAAGCAGGCTCCCCTGTCGACCAGCACCACGGCACCGGCGACGTCGAGGCCGTCATAGTCCGATGCGGTGCATCCCGGGTCGTCGTCCGCGGGGGCCGCGACGAATCGTCCGGTTGCTCCCTGCGCGGGACTGGCGCCGCTGAAGTCGATGACGTGAGCCTCGACCGGTTTGCCGTTCACGCTCAGCGACTCGTTGCCGACATTGAAGAGCCCCATCGTGAACTCGGGAGTCTCGACGTCGAACCCTTTGTCGCGCAACGTCTCGGCAACGTAGTCGACACTGGCGTCGTAGCCGGGGGAACCGGCGACGCGGGTGCCGCCGTTGGTGTCGGCGATCTCCTGGAGTTTCTGAAGATGCGCCATCGTTGCGTCGACAGTGACCTTCGACTGGAGTTCTTCGGCGTAGTCGGCGGCCTTGTTCGCCGGTGTGGCTTCCTGATCGCGTGTGCAGCCGGCGGTCACCAAGGCCACGACTGCGCACACCACGATCGCCCGTCGTCCCCCGTTGATCATGATCGGACTGTAGGCCGCGCTGTGTTGAAACGCACACATTCTGATTGGTGGCAGATCGACAACCCATCGGCGCGCATCGGAAGGCCACGAGCCGTTGCGTCACCGGTGAAACCACAACCTCACACGCGCCCGACGGAACTGTGAGCAGGCGGCAACAAAGGCGAATACGACTCTTTGCGAATCGGCAATACGCAGTGGGAAACCTCCGGGCAGTCCTCTCTCCCCTCGGAAGGTTCCTCATGTCCTATGTCAGTCCGCCTGATTTCGTCGGCAAGATGATCGATGCCGGCGAGTCGAAGGCAATGATGTCCACTCGCGACACCCTCATCCGCGCGTTCATGGCCGGGGCGATTCTCGCCCTCGCCGCGGCGTTCGCCGTCACGATCACGGTGCAGACCGGCAACGCCCTGGCCGGAGCGGTGTTGTTCCCCGTCGGCTTCTGTCTGCTCTACCTGCTGGGCTTCGACCTACTCACCGGCGTCTTCACGTTGGTGCCACTGGCGCTGTTGGACAAACGTCGCGGTGTGACGGTGCGTGCGGTGCTGCGCAACTGGGGATGGGTGTTCCTGGGTAACTTCCTCGGCGCCTTCGTGGTGGCGGTGATGATGGCGGTGGTGTTCACCTACGGCTTCAGCGTCGACCCCAACGAGATCGGCCGCCAACTCGGCCAGATCGGCGAGAGCCGAACCGTAGGTTATGCCGAACACGGCGCCGCCGGGATGCTGACGCTGTTCGTCCGAGGGGTGCTGTGCAACTGGATGGTGTCCACCGGAGTCGTTGCCGCCATGATGTCAACCAGCGTGTCGGGCAAGGTCATCGCAATGTGGATGCCGATCATGCTGTTCTTTTACATGGGCTTCGAGCACTCGATCGTCAACATGTTCCTGTTCCCGTCGGGGTTGATGCTCGGCGGCGACTTCACCATCACCGACTATCTGTTCTGGAACGAGATTCCCACCGTCATCGGCAATCTGGTGGGCGGCCTCGCATTCGTCGGGTTGACCCTCTTCGCCACGCACGCCCGCACGGGTGCCGCGCGCACGATCGACGCGCCGCTGCCGGAGCGGCCGCTGGCGACCGCCGGAAACGGGGTGGCCAAGTGACCCCGATCATGCCGAAAAGCGAAGCAGCCGAGCTGATCACGGCGGCCCGAATTCGCAAGAAAGTCAGCTGGGACGATCTCGCGAAGGAGGTCGACGCGCCGTTGGTCTGGTGTGTCTCCGCCCTGCTCGGCCAGCATCCGATGACCGCGGCTCAGGCCGAACGGGCCTGCAGCATGCTCGAACTCGATTCTGCGGTGGCCGAAAGCCTGCAGCGACAACCCTCGCGGGGTATCGATCCGGCACTGATGTCCGACCCGACCATCTACCGGTTTCATGAGGCGCTGGCGGTGTACAGTCCCGCGCTCAAGGAACTCCTGCACGAAGAATTCGGTGACGGCATCATGAGCGCCATCAACTTCAAGGTCGACTTCGCCCGTCGCGAGCACCCCGACGGGGACCGCGTGGTCATCACGTTCGACGGCAAGTTCCTGGATTACCGATGGTGACGCCGGAAGCGGGCCGTGAAGCCGCCCAACGGCTGTGGGCGGGGATCGGCAGAAGAGATTTCCTGCGTGCGGTGGGCGCGGTCGGCGCGGGTGCGGGTGTCGCAGGCGTCGCCTCCGCGTGCTCGTCGGCTGGGTCGTCCTCGCAAGCCCCGTCGGCGACCCGCTTAGCGATCCTGCAACCCGGTCAGGGTGATCCGGCCGGGGACCACTACCTGCAGTCCACGCCCGACCAGGTGTTGTGGGGATACGTGCCGAATGTCCACGCGGCGTCGGTGATGCAGATGGCGTCGGGCCAGACCGTCACCATCGACGCGGTCAGCCACGAAGGAATTCTTGAGGACCAGGGCCGCAATCCCGTCGAGTACTTCGGTCGGCAGGGCGTTTCCGAAGGCGATGTGCTGCAGGACGCGGTCGACATTGCAGCCGACTATCGACGCACTCCACGGGATTTCGACAAGGACGGACCCCATGTGGTGACCGGGCCTGTCTTCGTCGAAGGTGCCCAACCCGGTGATGTGCTGAAAATCGATATCCTGCAGGCGGTTCCGCGGGTGCCCTACGGCGTGGTCTCGAGCAGACATGGGAAAGGTGCGCTGGCGCGCACCGCCGACGGCGCCGCCCCGACCGGTATCAGCCTCGACGAGGTCATGCCACCGGTCGCGACCGACGGACGTTCCACCAAGGAGCCGCCGACCTATGGCAACGTGTCGACCTTTACTGCGGTCGAGGACGGCCACGGCGTGATGGAGTACGGGACCGCAGAGGTTCGATTCCCGCTGCGGCCATTCATGGGCATGATGGGCGTGGCGTTCTCGCAGGACACCGAACTGACCGCGGCGACCGCGAACTCGGTGCCGCCGACCCTGGGCGGCGGCAACATCGACATCCGACTGCTGGGCGAGGGCGCCACGTTCTATCTGCCGGTGCTCGCCGAGGGCGCCCTGTTCTACGTCGGCGATCCGCACATGGCGATGGGCGACGGGGAGGTGGCGCTGACCGCGATGGAGGGCTCGCTTCGGGGCACGTACCGGCTGACGGTGTGCAAACCGGGGTCAGGCGACGCGCCATCGGTGTCCTACCGGTATCCGTTCGCCGAGACCGCCGACGCGTGGGTGCCGATCGGGCTGTCGGACCCGGACGGCTCCGTCGGCGGCAACGGCACCGACCTCGATGTCGCCATGAAGCGCGCCGTCGTCAACGCCCTGGATTTCCTCGAGGCCGACAAAGGAATGGATCGGGCCACGGCATACGCGTATCTGTCTGCGGCCGCTGACTTCTCGGTGTCACAGGTGGTCGATCGCACCGTGGGCGTGCACGGGCAGGTGTACAAATCACACTTCGCCGGGTCAGGCTGATCCCGCGCATCAAATAGTGCCGCGGCCAAGCGCCCACATCCGGGCTAGAACTTTCTGACCGGCGGTGGGGATGTAGTCCGAACTGGCCACGTGCGGAATCGTGAACAGCGATGTGAGTTCAGCGCTACGAACCACATCGGAGATGCAGCTTCATGCCGGCACCGAGTCGGTGCCGCCGAAGCACGGGGGTCCCCAGAGGCCGCGCTGCATCGCACGGGCTTGCTGTTCGGCGGCGAAGATCTGCGAGTACAGGCTGACGGGGTTATCGCCGTAGACATACGACCGAGCGGTACCGGCACGCGCCGCTTCGACGCTGTAGTTCCATCCGTCGGCCTTTACGAGATAGGCCAGGGTGCGGTTAACTGCAGTTGGATGATCCACGTGGTGCGGCTGTGCAGGCTCAACTTGTCGGCCGGTGCGTTTAGTCTCC
>NZ_STGE01000003.1 GCF_005222675.1 Mycolicibacterium sp. CR10
AGATCGTCAACGCACACGCCAACTCCGCGGCCGCCGCATCGGTGTCATCACAAGCCCCCCGCGGATGCACCGCACGCTGCGCCGCGCGGCGCGCCCACTCCGCCACCGCCGCCAACTTGCGCGCCTCGGCCACCGCCGCCGCACACGACCACCCCGCGATCCCCGCCACCAGATCGGCATCCGAGAGGCGGTGCAGCCCACCCAACCCCGGAAGCGAACCCTCGAACATACATTCGATCCTAGTGACTCCACCGACTCAGGACCCGCGGCAACAACCCACCCTGTGGACAACTACGCCCACCGCACAAACCTGTGGATAACCCCGGCGAGACCCAACAATTTCAGGTAAAAGCAGCGCCCCTCGCTACCCCGAAACCACGCCACGCAACCCGTCAGCGCCGAACAACGACTCGAGCATCCCGGACAAATCCGGGCCGGCACTTTCCGTCGTCGTCAACGACGTCATCAAGACGACTCAGGGGGTTCCACCCAAAACTTGACACATGTAAAGTTTCGGCGCATGGACAACATTCGCGGTAAGACCATCGCCATCACCGGCGCCGCCCGGGGCATCGGCTACGCCACCGCAACCGCGCTCCTCAAGCGTGGTGCACGAGTCGTGATCGGCGATCGCGAGGTCGCATTGCAGGAGTCAGCCGTCGCCAAGCTGGGCGCATTCGGGCAGGTGTCGGGCTACCCACTGGACGTCACCGACCGCGAGTCGTTCGCCACCTTCCTCGACAAGGCCCGCACCGACGGGCACGGCCACATCGACGTGCTGATCAACAACGCGGGCGTGATGCCCGTCGGGCCGTTCCTCGAACAGTCCGAGCAGTCGATCCGGTCCGCGATCGAGGTGAACTTCTACGGCGTGCTCACCGGGTGCCAGCTGGTGCTGCCGGAGATGACAAAGCGGCGCAGCGGCCACATCGTCAACATCGCCTCGCTGGCGGGAATGCTCGCGCTGCCGGGCCAGGTGGTCTACGCCGGCACCAAGTTCGCGGTGGTTGGCCTATCGACCGCGATGGCCGACGAGTTCGCCCCCCAGGGCGTCGACGTCAGCGCCGTGATGCCGACCTTCACCAATACCGACCTCATCACCGGCACCCACACGTCGTCGGCGCAGAAGCCGGTGGAACCCGAGGACATCGCCGCGGCGGTGGTCAAGGTGCTCGACAAGCCCACCACCCTGGTATCGGTTCCGCCCGCGCTGCGGTTCGTCAGCGCGATCACGCCGACGCTCGCGCCGAAAGCGCGGCGCTGGCTGTCCCACAAGATGGGCAACGACACGGTGTTCCTCGACTACGACCGCACCGCCCGCGACGGCTACGAGCGGCGCGCGCAGGCCGCCCTCGGCGTCGTCGACGAGACAAACTGACGCTGCACTAGGCGCCGTCAGCCCGCGATCCCCGAGATGATCCGGTCGCAGACGGCGTACATTTCCGCCTTTGCCTTCACCGGGTCCTCGGCGCGCGACACGTACAGTGCGGCCTCGTCGAGCGCACCCAGCAGGATGTGCGCGGTCGGCCGCATCGGTTGAGCGGGGATGACGCCGTCCGCGACCGCTTGGCCGAGCATCGCCTCGATGACCCCGAGGCCGTACTTCACACCGATGGCGCGCCACCGATCCCAGCCCAGCACCGCGGGCGCATCGACCAAACCGATCTGCTGGAAGTCCGGCGCCGAGCAGAAGTCAAGGAACAGGCGGGCGCCCACCTTCATCGCTTCGAGCTGATCGGACGGAGCCGCCTCGACGATTCCTTCGGCGATCTGCACCACGATCTCGGCTTCGATTTCCTCGTAGACCGCCGCGAACAGTTCAACCTTGTCAGCGAACTGATGATAGAGCGCGCCCCGGGTCACGCCCGCCGCCTCGACGATCGATTGCGTGGAAACCTCCGCGAACCCGTTCTCTGAGAACAGCTTTCGAGCGGCAGCAAGCAGGCTGGAGCGAGTGGCCGCAGTGCGTTGCGCTTGCGACCTGCGAGCCGGGGGGTTGACTTCCATACAGGGTGTACGTAACTTTCATACTAGTTGTTTGTAAATGTCGACCCAAAGGATAACCGAGATGCCAACCGTCACGTTGCCTGCGGCGACGATCGAATATCGAGAGTCGGGCCCGAAGGATTCCGCGTTTCCTCCGGTGGTGTTCGTCCACGGTGCTCTCGTGGATTCCCGGTTATGGGATGCCGTCGCTGCCCGACTCGTCGAACAGGGCTTTCGATGCCTGCAACCCAACCTGCCCCTGGGCGCGCACACCATCCCCGTGAATGACCGCGGCGCCCTGACTCCCCCCGGCGTCGCCGGTATCGTGCACGACTTCCTGGTCGCACTGGACCTCGACGACGTCACGCTGGTCGGCAACGACACCGGCGGTGGCTTGTGCCAGTTCCTGATTGACGCTCATCCCGAGCGGATCGGCCGGCTCGTCCTGACCAATTGCGATGCCTTCGACAAGTTCCCGCCGTTCCCGTTCAACGCCATCTTCGCGGTGATGCGCACGCGTATATCGGTCACGGCACTCATGAAGACGATGGGTCCGACAGCGCTGCGGCACTCTCCCCTCGGCTTCGGACTACTCGCCAACAACCTCGATCCGGCAGTGACCGCGTCCTGGCTGCAACCGACACGTACCGACCGGCGGATCGCCGGCGACTTCGCCGCGCTGGCCCGTGGCATCGGCGGCACCGATCTCACCGACGTCGCGCCGCGATTGCACCGCTTCACCAAACCCGTGACGGTGGTGTGGGGTCTCGGCGACCGCTGCTTCACACCCGCTCTGGGACGGCGTCTTGCCGCCTTGTTCCCCGATTCGACGATGATCGACGTGCCGGGCGCATCGACGTTCGTCCCGCTGGATAACCCGACCGCGGTCAGCGACGCGATCATGCAGACCGCCGGAGCCAGGACCTAGGCATCCGGACTAGGCCCGGTAGACGCTCTCGCCCTCCTTGAGGGTCTCGAGGACCGTGATGTCCTTGATCGCGGCCGGATCTACCTTCAGCGGATTGGCATCCAGCACAACCAGATCGGCGAGCTTGCCGGCCTCGAGCGACCCCTTGAGGTCGGCCTCACCGTACTGGGCGGCCGCGTTGACGGTGATCGCCTTGAGCGCCTCCCACGGCGTGATGCGCTGGTCGGCACCGACCACGACGCCGCTGCGTGAGACGCGGTTGACCGCGGTCCACACCAGGAACATCTGATCGAGGGGCGTCACCACGAAATCGGTGTGATTGGTGGGCCGAAGGCCGCGGTCGATCGCGGCCCGCATGGGGGACAGGAAATCCGCCTGTTCCCTCCCGCGCAGATGGATGTGGGCATCACCGAAGTAGTAGGTGTGCTCGGTGAAGAACGACGGAATGATGCTGTACTCGACGAAGCGGTCCAGCTGATCGGTGCGAACGAACTGCGAATGCACCATCACCGTGCGCCGTTCCCGACCGACATCGCCGGCCGCGGCGAACTCGTGGGCGGTCAGGGCGACGTCAATCGCCGCGTCGCCGTTCGCGTGGATGTCCAAGGGCAGCCCGAGGTCGTAGACCTGCTTGAACCACCCGTTGACGGTGTCCTGGGAGAACGGCAGCTCGCCGCACCAGTTCGATTGTCCATCAGGGCCTTCCACCCGATAGGGGGTGGTGAAGTACGCGGTCCGTCCCTGCGGTGAGCCGTCGAGAGTCACCTTGACCCCACCGAGTTTGAGACGGTTGACGTACCTGCCGAACGTCTCGGGCGGGTTGGCTTGCAGGATGTCCTCGAGATCGAGGATGAACGGATAGGCGACCACATCGATCAGCGTGGCGCCGCCGGCCGCAGCGCGTTGCATGAGCGCGATGTCCGCCGCGTGTGACGCGCCCTCATGCGCGGTGGTGATTCCGGCTGCGGCATAGAGCATCTGCCCGGCACGGCTCCATTCGACCTCCTGAGCCGGCGTCGGCTTGGGCATGGCCGCGAAGATCGGCAGGAACGCCGTCTCCATCACCAGGCCGTCCGGCTCGTCGGAGCCTTCCTTGCGGACGATCACCCCGCCGGGCGGAGTGACGGTGTCGGCGGTGATGTCGAACTTGCGCAACGCCGCACTGTTGAGCACCGCACCGTGCATCGAGACATGGCCCACCAGAACAGGAATATCCGGAAAGTCGGCGTCCAGATCGTCCTTGCTCAGGGTGCGACCGCCGGGCATCATCGTGTCGTCGTACCCGTAGGCGACGAGCATGTCCCCCGCGGCTATCGGATGGGTATCACGAAACCCTCTGAGAGCAGCGATAATTGCGTCGATGTCGGCACCCGGTCCCGCGGGGGGCGCGAAGACGTTGACCTGGTTGGCGACGCTCAGCGAGTTGATGTAATGGCTGTGCGGGTCGATGAACCCGGGCAGCAGCGTCGCACCGCCGAGGTCGACGACGGTCGTCGCCGGCCCTTGCTGCGCGGCGGTGACGTCCGCGCGATCCCCCACGGCGGTGATCCGTCCGCCCCGCACGGCCAACGCCTCGGCACCGGGATTGGCGTCGTCGAGCGTGACGATGTCCGCGCCGACGAAGATGGTGTCTGCGAGGTCCGCCATGGCCTCAGGGTAGCCAGGACTAGTCGAACCGCGGCAGCGGATTGCCGAACCGGTAGGCCTCGACGGTTTCGATGTGCTCGAAGAGCTCCTCGAGATTGAACTGGTAGTCATCGTCACTGCCGACGAACACCACGTGCGCGATCTCGCCACCCTCGGCTTCGATCAACGCGACCACGGTCGCGGTGGCGAGTTCGGAATCATCGACCTCGGCGTACGACGGCGGCCAGAACCAGATCACCCCCGCCTCTTCGTCAACCTCGGCGTTGGAGACCCAGCCGCGCTCATTGAGTTTGGCGTCGAAATCCTCAAGTGCAGAGATAGTTTCGGCAACGCGTTCGTCAGCATCGTGGGGAAGCCAGGTCTGACCGCGCACCACCTGCCGCTTCCTACGGCGCGCCTTCTTCGCGTCCGAACGCTTGGACACCTAACCCAGCGCCTGATCCAGATCGGCGATCAGATCCTCGGTTCCTTCCAGGCCGACCGACACCCGCACCACGCCGTCTCCCAGCCCGATCGCGGCACGGCCCTCCGGGCCCATCGCCCGGTGCGTCGTGGTGGCCGGGTGGGTGATCAGTGACTTGGAGTCGCCCAGATTGTTGGAGATGTCGATGAGCTGCAACTTGTCCAACACCTCGAAGGCGCGTTCCTTGCTCGCGTTGGGATTGCCGGCTCCCCCGGAGGCCTTGAGCTCGAACGTGACGACGGTCCCGCCGCCGCTCATCTGCCGCTTGGCGAGGTCATACTGCGGATGAGACTCCAGGAACGGGTACTTCACCCAACTCACCGATGGCTGCGCCTCCAGGAATTCGGCGATCCGATGAGCGGACGAATTCTGGTACTGCACACGCAATTCCAGTGTCTCCAGGCCTTTCAGCAGCGTCCACGCATTGAACGGGCTGAGCGCCGGCCCGGTGTGCCGCATCAGCTTCTGCACGGGCTCGTCGATGTATTCCTTGCTCCCGAGGATCGCCCCACCCAGCACCCGGCCCTGGCCGTCGATGTGCTTGGTCCCCGAGTAGACGACGACGTCGACGCCGAGCGGAAAGCCCTGCTGCAGGATCGGCGTCGCGAAGACGTTGTCCAGCACCACCTTTGCACCGGCGGCGTGCGCGATCTCGCTGACCGCGGCGATGTCGACGAGTTGCTGCATCGGGTTGGACGGGGTCTCGAAGAAGACCGCCTGAGTGGGGACCGACAGCGCTTCCTCCCACTGGGAGAGGTCGTCGCCGTCGACGAGCACCGTCTCGATACCCCAGCGGGGAAGGATCTCGTTGCACACCACGAAGCAGGACCCGAACAGGCTGCGCGCCGCGACCAGTCGGTCGCCGGTGGCCAGCAGCGCCCCCAGCGCGGTGAACACCGCGGACATCCCGGAGGACGTCGCGAAGCAGGCGGCCGCACCCTCGATCAGCCGCAGCCGCTCCTCGAACATCGAGATCGTCGGGTTGCCGTACCGCGAGTAGACGTAGCGGTCGATCTCACCGGTGAACGCCTTCTCCGCGTCGGCTGCCGTCTCGTAGACGTAACCCGAGGTCAGGTACATCGCCTCGGCGGTCTCCTGGAAGCCGGACCGCAGCAACCCGCCGCGCACCCCGATGGTGGCCTGGCTGACGCCCTCGGGCAGCGCGGCCGGGACCCGCACCGACGGGACCGAGGGCTTCTCGGAACCGGTCATGACTGCTTCCAGGGCAGCCCCACGGCTTTCCAGCCGGCGCCGCCGCGATGCTTGGACTCGTCGAGGTTTCCCTCGAACCCGTCGAGGATGTTGTAGGACGGCGCGATGCCGGCCTCCGTCGCCGCTTCCGCGGCGCCGATCGACCGGTTCCCCGAACGGCACAGGAAGACCACCGGCCGCTCGCCGGGCGCCACCCCCGAGGCCACCAGGTCGTCGACGAAGCCGTCGTTGCGGGTGCCGTCGGTGCGATTCCACTCGACGTACACGACATCGCGGTCGAGGCTGGAGGTGTCGGCCACCCCGACGAATCGCCACTCGGCTTCGGTGCGACAGTCGACCAGCACGGCATCCGGGTTCTCGCTCAGCAGCTTCCAGGCCTCTTCAGGCGTGACGTCTCCCGCATAGCTCACGGTCGTGAGTCTCCCACAGCTATCTGGGGCCGGTCGAACAGACCTTCCACGCCCCGTCCTCGCGGACGAAGGGGATCTCGACCGTCTCCTTGGCCTCACGATCCTTGTCGAAGTAGTAGGTGACCTCGGCGGTGGCACGGTCGCCGTCGACCCTCACCACCCCTACCTTCTCGACGAAGCGCTCCCCCCGCTTGTCGGACGAAACCCGTTGTTCGTCAATGATTTCGGGCTCCACATCCTGCTGCTCTGCGCACGTGAAGGTGCGGAACGTGGGGTAATCCTGCCGCTGCAGCGCATCGTTCTGTCCTGCCACGGCGCGGCCGATCAGCTGATCTGCGGACAGGTCGTCACTGTCGAACACGTTGAGCAACCAGATTGCGCCCACGACGAGCACAATGATCACCAGTGCGCCCAGGAAGGGGCCTGGACTCGCCCCGGTGTCCGAGGACCCCGTCGGTTCGCTCACCGATCACCTAAGCCTGCGGAGCGCCGCCGCGACCCGACGGGCGCGGTCGCGGGCCACGATCGGATCGGGTGCGGTCGCCATGGAGAGGTGGCGCCAGGGACTCCCATCGTCGGCGCTCGCAGCGTTGTAGAGCCGCACATCGCTCTCGGCGACGTCCAGCGCATCTGCGAGAACGAGACGTACCTGGGCGTCGGCCACGTCGTCCCCGGCTGAGTCCGCATCTGAGTCCGCAACAGCGTGCGCATCTGAGTCCGCATAGCTCACCTGGACGGCGCCCGGCGAGATCATGATCGTGTCCACGGGAAGACCGAGAATCGCACGGGCATGCAGCTCGAACTCGGAGAGGCGCTGCGAGCGCAGGGTCACCAGCCCGCTGTCATGGGGCCGTGGCCGGACATCGGTGAAGTACACCTCGTCGCCGCGCACCAGCAGCTCCACGGTGAACACCCCGCGGCCGCCCAGTGAGTTGACGATGCGGGCGGCAATCGACTTCGCGGCGTCCAACGCCGCCGGCGAGAGCTGCTGGGGCTGCCAGGATTCGAGGACGTTGCCGCCGGGCTGGTGGTGACCGATCGGCTCGCAGAAATGGACCACCGGACCCGCGGGACCCGTCGTACGGACGGTCAGCAGCGTCACCTCGACATCGACCTCGACGACGGTCTCCGCCATCACCCGCTGCATGCTGAGACGACCCCCCGAGACGGCCCGTCGCCAGGCAGGTTCGACGTCGTCGGGCCTCAACACCACCGACTCGCCTTCACCGGGGGCGGCCGCGACCGGCTTGACGACCAGCGGAAAGCCGGCGTGCTGAGCGATCGCGGTGAGCTCCTCGGCGGATCCGGCGAACCAGAACGGTGCGGTGGGCAGCCCCAGCTCGTCGGCGGCCAGGCGGCGCAGTCCCTCCCCGTCCAGCGACAGCCGGGCACTGCGCGGTGTCGGGAACACCTCGACGTCGCCACGCTCGGCGATCGTGATCAGCGCATCCGTGGCGATCGCACCGGCGTCGGCCACGACGTAGTTCGGCTTCTCCTCGTCGATCAGCGCGGTGAGCGCGTCGCCGTCGGTCATCCGCACCACCGCCGTCCGGTCCGCGACCGTATGCGCCGGCGCGTCGGGGTAGCGGTCCACGGCGATCACCTCGGCGCCGAGCCGCTGGAATGCCAGGGCCAGCTCGCGACTTCGCTCCCCGGCTCCGAGCAGCATCACCGAAGCCGAACCGGTCGCGGGCGCGGCCGGTGGGCCTGTCACAGTCTCGCCGTCCGTTGTGTCACTCATCGACCATCCACCCTGCCAGAACCGGCCGCGCGATGAGTCGCGCCATGCTGAACGGGGTTGTCGAGCTGTGCCCGGAAAGTTCCCATCGCGGCGATGAGCGCGGCGAACACGCGGTGCGCGGCGCCCAGGTCGTCGTCCGAGACCGTCGCCAGGGCGCCATGAGTGTGGTCGGCCAGCGGCGTGAAGAAGTCGCGCGCGACGTCCGTACCGTGCTCGGAGACCCGCAGCATGACCTTGCGCCGATCCGCGGGGTCCGAGTCGCGCAGCAGATGTCCCGAGGTGATCATCCGTTCGACGAGATAGGTGATCGCGGCACCGGACATCCCCATGCGTTTTCGGAGATCGCCGGCAGTCAGCGGCTCTCCGACGTTCTCGGCCACCGTGACGTGGAGCAGCGCCCGAAAATCATTGGCCGTCAGCGCGTGCAGGCCCGCGAAGCTGTGGCCGATCTGGTCGGACTCTGCGGTCAGCGCGCGGGCGTCCGCGGCGATCTGCGCCTCCAGCACGGCCCGGCGTTCATCCTGCACCGCTCCACCTTAACCAGAATCTTCGATTGCTTAATGGTTAATTATCTGAAATAGTTGGCGACCATGAACCGCCGCCTGTCCTGGCTCATCGCGCTCGTCATCGTCATTGCCTCCGGCGCCCTGATGGGACTCGTCGGCAGCGGCGACTCCGCCGAGCAGTCCCCGGTGCCGGTACCCGCTTCGGCGGAGTCCGCCCGCGCCGACGCCATGCGCACCGAGTTTCCCGGGGGAGACCGCGTCCCGGCGATCCTGGTGATCAGCCGCGACGACGGCGCCGCGCTGAGCCCGGCGGATCTCGCGGCCGCCGATCAGGCCCGTGAGCGCATGCTCGCTGTCGCGGGCGCGGCCCCGGCAGGCCCGCCGACGCAGGTCTCCGAGGATCGCGAGGCGGCGGTGGCGACCGTGCCGCTGCAGGCAGACCTGTCCGGCTTCGCACTCAGCGACACGGTGAAGGCGTTGCGGACCGCAGCAGGCGACGGGTTGCCCGGCGATCTTCGGGCCGAGGTCACCGGTGGTCCGGCCTTCGGCGCGGACATCGCCAACTCGTTCTCCGGCGCGAACGTGACATTGCTCATCGTCACCGCGGCGGTGGTCGCGCTGCTGCTGATCCTCACCTACCGGTCCCCGGTGCTGTGGCTGGTGCCGCTGCTGGTGATCGCGTTCGCCGACCGCGTCGGGTCGGTCGTCGGCGCGGCGGTCGCCGACGCCGTCGGGATGTCACCGGACGGCTCCACATCGGGCATCACCAGCGTGCTGGTGTTCGGCGCAGGCACCAACTATGCGCTGCTGCTGATCTCGCGCTATCGAGAAGAGTTGGGCCGCAACGAGTCCCATCAACAGGCGCTGGACATCGCGGTGCGCCGCGCCGGTCCGGCCATCATCGCCAGCAATGCCACCGTGGTGCTGGCGCTGCTCACCTTGCTGTTCGCGTTGTCTCCGAGTACCCGCAGCCTCGGCGTCCAGGCCGCCTCCGGGCTGGTGGTCGCGGCGGTGTTCGTCCTGTTGGTACTGCCCCCGATGCTGGGCCTGTTCGGTCGGAAGTTGTTCTGGCCGTTTGTCCCTCGCGTCGGAGATCGAGCCCTCACCGACAGCGGGGTGTGGCACCGGGTAGCCGCCGCGGTCGCCAAGCGGCCTGGGCGAGTCGCGGTGGTCTCCATCGGCGCGCTGGCGCTGCTGTGCACCGGCCTGCTCAGCACACCGATCGGGCTGTCGCAGACCGAACAGTTCCGCGTCCAGGCCGAATCGGTCAACGGATTCGACACTCTGGCGGCGCACTTCCCCAGCGGGCTGACCGATCCCACCGCCGTCATCGCGTCCACCGACCGGGCGGCAGAAGTCCAGCGCGCGATCGAGGCCACCCCCGGCGTCGTCTCGGTCATCCCGACGGGGTCGGCGCCGAACGGCCTGAGCCAGTGGTCGGTCGTCCTGTCCGCCGCCCCTGCCTCCGACGAGGCGTTCGACACCGTCGACGCGCTCCGGGATTCGGTGCATCAAGCCGATGAGGGCGGCCTCGTCGGCGGATCCGACGCCAAGGCGCGGGATGCGTCGGCCGCCGCCGGACGAGACCGTGCCGTGGTGGTGCCCGCCATCCTGGCCGTGGTCCTGCTCGTGCTGTTCGTGCTGCTGCGCTCGGTGCTGGCGCCGGTGGTCCTGGTGGCGGTGACGGTGCTGAGCGCGCTGGCGGCGCTCGGCCTGGGCGGCTGGGCGAGTGTGCACATCTTCGGCTTCCCCGGCCTGGACAACACGGTGCCGCTGTTCGCGTTCCTGTTCCTGGTCGCCCTCGGCGTTGACTACACGATCTTCCTGGTGACGCGTGCCCGCGAGGAGACCCCGGAACACGGCACCCGCGACGGCATCGTCCGGGCGGTCTCCGCCACCGGCGCCGTCATCAGCAGCGCAGGCATCGTGCTGGCCGCGGTGTTCTGCGTGCTCGGCGTGCTGCCCTTGATCGCGCTCACGCAGGTCGGCATCATCGTCGGCCTGGGCATCCTGCTCGACACCTTCCTGGTGCGCACCGTCATCATCCCGTCGCTGTTCACCCTCATGGGACCCAAGATCTGGTGGCCGGCGCTACAGACCGACGACTACCGTTCCGACGGTGGACAGCAGACTGGTCGACACCGCGCTCGGGAGGCTGCGGATACGCACCCGCGGTAGCGGGCAGGCCGGCGCAGAAGCGATCGCCTTCTGGCCCAGCCTGCTGATGACCGGTGACATGTGGGCGGCTCAGGCCGACCATTTCGGCACCGACCGGCACGTGATCCTCATCGATCCGCCCGGCCACGGCGGCAGCGAGCGGCTCACCGCCCCTTTCACCTTCGCCGAATGCGCGCAGTGCGTGGTCGACATCCTCGACGCACTCGACGTGCCGAAGACCCATTTCGTCGGCAACTCGTGGGGCGGCATGATCGGCGCCACCTTCGCCGCGCACCACCCCGATCGCATCGATCGGGCGGTGCTGATGAACTGCACGGCGTCGCCCGCGGCGCGACGGCAGAAACTCGAATACGGGCTGTTGTTGGGGATGGCGACGCTGTTCGGCGGCATCCGGCCACCGCTGACCCGGTCGGTGCTCAAGGCGTTCCTGGGGCCGACGACCTTCGGCACCCGCCCGGACGTCGTCCGATTCGTTCGCGCCACCGTCGAGTCGGTGGACCTGGCCTCGGCGGCGTGGGCGGTGCGCAGTGTCGTACCGAACCGGCCCGACCAATGCGCGCTGCTGTCGAACGTGACGGCGCCGGTGCTCGTCGTCGCCGGTGCCGAGGACGCCACGTTCCCCAACCCCGAGACCAGGGCGATGGCCGACGCCATCCCCGGCTCCCGGTTCGTCGTGCTCGACGGCGTCGCGCATTTGGCAGGGCTGGAAAACCCGACGCTCGTCAACCGGTTGGTGGCCGACTTCCTGGCGTCGTGACGGCCTCCGCTGGCGTGAGTACCGTCGAATGCATGGCTGCACCCACGTTGCCACCGCTTCACATGCGGCGCGACGCCTTCGACCCCTCGCCCGAGTTGGGCGCCATCCGGACGGGGGCTGGAGTAACGACCGTCACCAACGCGTTCGGCATGCAGGTCTACCTCGTCACCCGGTACGAGGACGTCAAGACCGTGCTGTCGGATCACGCCCGCTTCTCCAACGCCCGGCCCGCGGGATTCGTGGTGCCGGGGGCGCCGCAGATGCCCGAAGAGGAGCAGGCGCGTGCCAGGGCCGGGAACCTGCTCGCTCTGGACCCACCCGAGCATCAGCGGCTCCGTCGCATGCTCACCCCCGAGTTCACGATCCGCCGGATCAAGCGGCTGCAGCCGCGCATCGTGGAGATCGTCGATCAACAGTTGGACGCGCTGGCAGCCGCCGGTTCGCCCGCCGATCTGGTGGAGCACTTCGCTCTGCCGATCCCGTCGCTGGTGATCTGCGAACTGCTCGGGGTGCCGTACGCGGACCGCGCCGACTTCCAGCGGCGCAGCGCACGTCAACTCGACCTGTCCATCCCGATACCCGAGCGCCTGGAGCTGGCAAGCGAGGGCAGGGCCTACATGAGCTCGTTGGTCGAAGGAGCACGGGTGCGCCCGGGTGACGACATCCTCGGGATGCTGATCCGCGAGCACGGCGACGAACTCACCGACGACGAGCTGATCGGGATCGCGGGCCTGCTTTTGCTTGCTGGTCACGAGACGACCTCGAACATGCTGGGACTGGGCACCCTTGCGTTGCTGCGCTACCCGGAGCAGCTGGCGGCGGTGCGCGACGACCCGAGCGCGGTGGCACCCGCGGTGGAGGAACTGTTGCGCTGGTTGTCGATCATCCACACCGCGATTCCGCGCATCAGCACCACCGAGGTGGAGATCGCGGGGGTCGCGATCCCAGCCGGACAGCTGGTGTTCGCCTCGCTGCCGTCAGGCAACCGGGACACCGAATTCATCGACTTACCAGATACTTTCGACATCGGCCGCGGGGCACCGGGCCATCTGGCGTTCGGTCACGGCGTGCACCACTGCCTGGGGGCACCGCTGGCCCGGATGGAGATGCAGATCGCGTTCCCCGCGCTGCTGCGCCGGTTCCCCACCCTGTCGCTCGCCGAGGAATTCGAGGATGTCGAGTTCCGGTCGTTCCATTTCATCTACGGTCTGAAGTCATTGGAGGTGAGCTGGAGATGAGTGAGACATTGCGGATCTCCGCCGATCGTGAGCTGTGCATCCAGGCAGGCAACTGCGTCATGGTGGCCGGCGAGGTATTCGATCAGGACGACGAGGGCATTGTGGTGGTCCTCGCCGAGCAGGTGAGCGGTGTGGAGGCCGAGCACGCCCGTGAAGCGGTCAAGCTGTGTCCGGCGAGCGCGTTGTTGGCGGAGGACTGAGTTTCGGGTCGTCACCGGGTAGGTCGATGACACCGGCTCGTCCCAGCATCACCAGGCTCACGACCAGTACCCATACCGGGAACGCGATCGCCATCCACCGGCTGATGTCGCTGCCGACCAGAACACACACTGCGACAAGGTAAGTCACCCACACCAGCCAGCGGGGCATGATGCGGGTCCGAAGCCAGATGGTGGCCAGGGACATCATGAAGACCGCTGCCATCCGCAGCGCGTAGGTGTTGCTGAGCGCGATGAGCAGACCCTGACCGAACGCCGCGACCTCGGTGCGGGCGCCCGGCGCGGCGACGTGTTTGCTGGCCAGCAGTCCGGCGCCGACGGCCGTCGACGCGAAGGTCATCGCCAGGAACAGCAGGCCGCTGCCGACGAGCACCGAGGAGAAGAACTTGTCCTCGAGCTTGCCCAGCCCGTCCCGGATCACCCCGATGAACCACAGGAACGCGATACCGGAGAAGGGCATCAACACGATCGCGGTGCGAAGGCGTCCCTCGGACCCGTCCACCCACTGCGAACCGAATTCCGCGCCGGCGGGCAGCGCCGTGCGCAGCAGCACCAGCACCGTTCCGAAGAGCAGCGCGAACAACACGCCCGCCAACGCCGCCGCCCGCGGCGTGGTGAGGCGACGGAGGCTGTGGTCGACCGGATTCGTCACCGACTCATCGTGGCACGCGCACATCACCCTGCCCACACATCCTCGACATAGTGATCGGACTCCACCAGGCCGATGAGCCAGTCGCGCGCCGCACTCTCGTCGGCGCCGGTGCGGGCGCGGTAGATGTCGAGGAACGACTGCCGCACCGCCGGGGCCATCTTGCCGCCGTCGCCGCACACGAAGACGTGGGTGTCCTTTGCGGGGTCGCCGAGCAGCTCCCAGACCTCGTCCGCCTCGGCGGCGATGCGGTCCTGCACGTAGCGGACCCCGTTCTGCGGGGCGCGCGAGAAGGCGGGCCGCATCGCGACGACGCCCAGCTCGTCGGCGTCCTCGAACTGCTCGCGGAAGATGTAGTCCACATCGGGGTCGCGGACTCCGAAGAAGCACAACGCGGGCGAATACGGTGCGCCCTCCTGTTGGGCTGCCAGGCGGTCGCCGAGGAAGCCGCAGAACGGGGCCACGCCGGTCCCCGCGCTGACCAGGATCACGTTCTTCTCCGGGTCTGCGCCAGCCCGGAACGCCTGCCGTGCCGGGTCGACCCGGGCGCGGATCTGTGCTCCCGGGGCGACGCCGGCCAGGTGGTTGGACGCCACGCCCTTGAACAGGCCGGCACCCGAACGGGCGGGCGAACCCAGCACGCTGACGATCAGAGCAACCACGTCGGGCGAGCGCCGCGACGACGACGCGATCGAGTAATGCCTCGGCGTCATCGGCTCGAGCAGTTCCAACAGTTCGGCGCCGGTGACTTCGCAGGCCGGGAAATCCCGCAGGCATTCCAGCGGACTGAGCACGCACGGGTCGGCCGCCTCCGCCAGCTCGTCGAGGCGCTGCCGCTCCGGTGGGCACGGATTGGTCGCCGCGAGCCGTCGCAATTGGCTGCGCGTCGCGGGCTTTCGCAGCTCGACGAAATGGGTGAGCAGTTCGCGCACGCTGACCTCGCGGTCCAGTGCGATCAGCCGGCGCGAGGTGCGCCGGGGATTGATCGACAGCCGCAACTCCGGGTCGATATCGAGGGCGTTCAGGACGGCGTCGACGTCATCGGGCGGGTTGTCCGCGAGCACCGTCAGATGATCACCGGTCTGATATTCGAGCCCCTCGGGAAGGGCCACTCGGACATAACGTTTGGCCTGTCCGAGGGCATTGTCGGCGCTGACCAACTCGTCGTTCACCAGCACGGTCATCGGTTCCACCTCGAACCGGGCGTCGATGGCCGCGGTCACCGGACCGACGATGGGGTGCAAATCGTAGAGCGGCTCGTCGTCGGTGGTGACCGCGACGGCGTCCGGATCGCCGTAGTGCTGCGACATCGCCGTCCACAGCGCCGTGGAGAATTCTTCGACGGTCCCGTTGAGGTCGCCGGAGGTGTCGGCGGAGGCGCGGGGGACCAGGCGTTGGCCGCCGAGCTCGGTCAGTCGTTCGTCGATGTGCTTGGGCACCGCCTGGTAGGTGTCTGCCCAGTTGCGGTCCCCGACACCGAGCACCGCGAACCGGGGGGTGCCCTCCAGCGCGGCATCGTCGCCGAGCAGCCACGCGACAAACGCGCGCGCGTCGTCGGTCGGCTGACCGTTGTAGGACGATGCGACGATCAGGATCGCGTCGGCCTCGGGCAGTCTGCCCGCAGCGTCGTCCAGCGGCGCCACCGTTGCCGCACAACCCAAGTCGGTGGCCTCCTCGGCCAGTTGACTGGCCAGCGCCCGGCAGGTGCCGAGGTTCGAACCGTGCAGGATGGCCAGCGTGGTTCCTGCCTTGACGCGGGACGCCGACGACGACGCGGCAGCCGGGGCAACGGGTGTCGTCGTCGCCGGTGCCGGGCTGCGGCGCTCGGCCGGGGTGCGACGGATGAGATCCAGATGGAAGCCGACCGGACGGCGGCTGAGCTGGCTATCCCAGTGCAGCACATAGTGTCGCGAATCGACGAGGCGGTAGCGATGGACCAGCCGGCCGATCGCCAGCGTGGCCTCGTGCAGGGCGAACTGGCGCCCGATGCACGACCGTGCCCCGGTGCCGAACGGTTTGAACAATCCGCCGGGGCGGGCTGCTGCCAGGGCGGGCTCGAACCGGTCCGGGTCGAAGAGTTCGGGGTTGTCGCCCCATTCGGGCTGCCGGTGCAGAGCCCCGGTCAGCACGGTGACGGCCTCGCCGGCGCCGATCGGGTACCTGCCACCGATGACGGTGTCCGTCAACGCCATCCGGTCGAAGTTCAGGACAGGCGGGGACAGCCGCAGGGTCTCGCTGAGCACCTGTCGCAGATAGGTGAGTTTGCCGACGTCGTCGTAGCTGGGCAGGTGGTCGTCGTCGGCACCGAACGCGGCGTCCACCTCGGCCTGAACGCGGGACAGTACCGTCGGGTGGTGCAGAAGGTTGTAGACGGCGTTGGGCATCAGTTCCGATGTCGTCAGCTGTCCGGCGATCAGGAAGGTCATGATCTGGTTGCGGATGTTGTCCTGGTCGAGCACCGGCGCGCCGTCGGCGTCGTGGCCGAGCATCACGTACAGCAGATCGTCGACGCCGTCGGAGCCGGCACGGTGCCCGTCGATCAGTTCGTCGAAGTATGCGTGCAGGTTGGCAAGCTCAGCTTCGAATTCCGCTGTGGTGCCGTGCGTTACCAGCTCGTCGAAAGCATCGGTGAAGCTCTGCGGCACCGGTGCGAGCCCGTCGTGGTCGTAGGAGGCGAACCGGGCGCCGAACCCGGCCAACCCGACGGTGTCCATGGCCAGCTTCTGCAGATCGCCGGAGACGTCCACCGGCTGCTTCCCGACGGAGGCGTCCCAGCGGGCGACGAGCTGGCCATTGATCTCGAGCATCGCCGCGTGGTAGTTGCGCAGACCGGCATAGCTGAAACCGGGCAGCAGAACATCGTGGGCCTTCTGCCAATTCGGCTCGCCGTGGTACGCGGTGAACAGCCCGTCACCGGCAAGCGCACGAACCCGTGCCAGGCCCGCGGTCGGGTTCTTGGCGAACCTGCTCTCGTCGCAGAGCTCCTCGACCAGATCCAGCGAGCAGGCATACAGTTTGCGGACTCCGCTGTAGTCGGCGTAGAACAGCGGGCCGTGAAGCTCGGCGAGGATGTCGACGGGCAGCGCATAGGGTCGGCCGACCAGATCCGCCGGCGTCGGCAGCGTCGCACCGGCGCAGGGAACGTCGTCGAGCTGCGGGGGCGGAGCGGGGGCGAGATCGGCCATCCGGGCAGCATAGGGGCGTGCGGCTGCTTGGCGCTGTGGCTTCGTGCGAACCGCAAGCGGCTCTTCGGTCTCCGGTCTCCGGTCAGTCTCCGGTCGTGACGACGCCGTCGGCCACCGCCGTCTGATTTCCGCCGTCGTGTTTGGCGCGATACATCGCCGTATCGGCCTGTTCGATTAGGGCGCGCACCACACCGCGCGCCTGCCCCTCCCGGACGCCGGCCGTCGACACCCCGATGCTCACGGTCGGCGCGCCCGCCGCGTCGCACTGAGCCACCGCCCGGTGCACGAGCTCGGCGACCCGCAGCACGGCACGGGTGCCGGCGTCGATCACCACGACGAACTCCTCGCCGCCGGTACGCGCGATCACCGACCGGACCCCGGCGACCGACACCGCGTCCCGCACCGCGTTGGCCACCGCGACCAGCACCCGGTCACCGGCATCGTGACCATGGCTGTCGTTGATGGCCTTGAACTTGTCGATGTCGACGGCCAGCACGCCGACCTGAGCCGCGCCCTGAGACACCAGCTCCTCGCTGTCGGCATCGAGGCCCCGCCGATTGAGCAGCCTGGTCAGTGGATCGAAATGGGCGTCGACCGCGCCGATGCGCAATGCCAACAGATAGGACTGGACGATCACCGGAACTCCGATGACGGTCGGTAGCAACGAGAGCAGCCGCACCGAAATCACCACATTCGGCGCGGTTGCCTCGGCCACGGCGATCGCACTGATGCACGCGAACGCCGCGGCCGTGAACATCAGGTGGAAAAGCAGCGCGCGTGGCCCGTGCGTGATCACGACATAGAGGCCGTTGGCGGCGAGAAGGGCCAGGCCGGGCATCGCGGTGAACGCGTCTGCGCAACACACCACGACTAAGAACACGGCGACGTCGGCGTAGATCGTGAACGCAGCGGACTGCCGCTCGGTCGGCCACGGGCCCCAGATCCACAACGCCCCGAGAACGGCCGAACTGCCCGCCACGACGAGCACCACCGCCGGCGCGACTACCCCCTCGCGCAGCAGACCGCCGAGCATCGTCAACAGCGCCGTGCCGCCGTACATCAGGCTCATACTCCCGACAAACACCTGATGCACCCGCAGCACGCCGCGGGCACGCAGATGCCTTGCGGTCCATTCGAACTCGAACGGCTGACGCAACCACGTCCGCAGGTACTCCCGGACGCTGATTTCCACCGTTCCCCCTCGTGACCGGCTAGGGCTGACCCGGCAGCAGCCGGATCATCAAACCGTTCGCCTCGGCCAGGAGCGCGCCGCCGGGGTCGAGCAACTCGGCGTTGACGAACGCCTTGCGCCCCTCGGCTTCCCGCACCCATCCTCGTGCGGTCAGCACCGTGTCGATGGGCGTGACCTTGCGGTAGTCCACGTGCAGGAAGGCGGTCCTGCTGATCGGGCGCCCGGCGGCGTGGATCACCATGCCGAAGACCGAATCGAACAGCAGGGGCAGCACTCCCCCGTGGACGGCCTGATTGCCACCGACCGAGAATCGGCTGAAGGTGACTTCCAGTTCGACCCCGTCGGGTTCGAACCTGATCACCTTGTAGGGCGGCATCAGCAGGCTGCCTGCACCCGGCAGCGTGGGCACCCGGTTGGCGGGTCCGACGCCCTCCGCCGCCTCGAACGGGCCCAACAGTTCGACGAGTGCGTCGGCGAGATCGGCGGCCCGCTCCCAATTGTCAGGGTCGGGATCGGCTGACACGGCCAGATCCTGGGCCCGGCGCATCGCGGTCAGAAACCGTCCGAAACCCGGACCTGGTTGCGCCGCTTGGAAATTCGGGAAGCCGCCGTGTTTGTCGTAATCTGGGTCGACGGCCCTTGGGTCGTCCGTCACTTAGCGGCCAGGATGTCTCGCCGCACGATGGTCTGGTCGCGCCCCGGGCCGACACCGATACACGACACATGTGCTCCGGCAAGCTCTTCGAGCCGGAGCACATAGTCACGGGCCTTGGCGGGCAGATCGTCGAACTCACGCGCACCGGAGATGTCCTCCCACCACCCTGGCATCTCCTCGTAGATCGGCTCGGCGTGGGCGATGTCGCTCTGGGTCATCGGCATCTCGTCGGTGCGCTTGCCGTTCACGGTGTAGCCCACACAGATCGGCACGGTCTCCAGGCTGGACAGCACGTCGAGCTTGGTGAGGAAGTAGTCGGTGATGCCGTTGACCCTGGTGGCGTAGCGCGCGATCACGGCATCGAACCAGCCGCAGCGGCGCCGCCGACCGGTCGTCACGCCGATCTCGCCGCCGGTCTTGGCCAGGTACTCGCCGTACTGGTCGAATAGCTCGGTGGGGAACGGTCCGGAGCCGACCCGCGTCGTGTACGCCTTGAGGATCCCCAGCACTGTGGTGATCCGGGTCGGCCCGATGCCGGACCCGACAGAAGCCCCACCCGCGGTCGGATTCGACGACGTGACAAAGGGATACGTGCCGTGGTCGACGTCGAGCAGAGTGCCCTGCGAACCCTCGAGCAGAACCGTCTCCCCCTGCTCGAGCGCTTCGTTGAGCAACAGCCGGGTGTCGGCGATCCGGTGCTTGAACCCTTCCGCCTGAGCCAGCAGCGCGTCGACCACCTCGGTGGCGTCGAGCGCCTTGCGGTTGTAGATCTTGACCAGCACCTGGTTCTTGAAATCCAGTGCGCCCTCGATCTTCTCGGCCAGCAGAGCGGGGTTCAACACGTCGGCGACCCGAATACCGATGCGCGCGATCTTGTCCTGATAGCAGGGTCCGATTCCGCGGCCGGTGGTGCCGATCTTCTTGCTGCCCGCGTAGCGCTCGACGACCTTGTCGATCGCCACGTGATAGGGCATCAACAGGTGCGCGTCGGCTGAAATCAGCAGCCGCTCGGTGGCCACCCCGCGAGCCTCCAGACCCTGGAGCTCGGTGAGCAGCACCCCGGGATCGACAACGACACCGTTGCCGATGACGTTGGTGACGCCGGGGGTCAGGATTCCCGAGGGAATCAGATGGAGTGCGAAGTTCTCCCCCGTTGGCAGCACCACCGTGTGGCCGGCGTTGTTACCCCCCTGGTAGCGAACGACCCACTGGACGCGACCACCGAGCAGGTCGGTGGCCTTTCCTTTGCCCTCGTCGCCCCATTGGGCGCCGATGAGGACGATTGCCGGCATGGCAGTATCCTTCGCGTCGTACTGTGTGCAGCCGGTGAGACACCCTATCCGACCTGATCGAGGCCCGTTTACAAGGAGCAGATTGGACCCCCGTCAATTCGCGGTCGCGCGGTTCGGCGGCCGCAGGGTCCCCCACGGTCTGCGCCACCTCCCCGTCGTCGACGACGCCGCTGACGTCGCAGGTCTGACCTCCTTCCGGCGCATCATCGTGGTCGGCCCGCACGCCGACCTGTCCGCGGTGCTGACCCGCCTGCTGCGCGCCGACCGGCTGGACATCGAGGTCGCCCACGTGACCCGGCCGTGGCAGGGTCGTCGCGGCCTCACCGGCGCCGCCACCCGGGTGCCCCTGATCCGCGACGAGACCGGCACCGTCATCACCGAGGCGGCCTTCTGGCTGCCTGAGGACGGAGCAGTCACGATCCGCGGTGAAGCGGTGGTCGACGACACGGTGTTGTTCGAGGGCGAAGTGACGGGCGTGCAGATCCAGCCGATCGCGGTGCTGCCCGGGCTTCGCGCCAGCACGCTGTCGGGGCGGATGCGGCCGAACCGCTGGCTGACGGGCCGGGCGGCCCAGCTGGGGACGCCGGGCGCGCTGGTGGTCCGCGACGGCCAACAGGCGCCGCGAGCCGTGCGGCGCTCGACGTTCTATCGCCATACCGAGGGGTGGCTGCGGGTAGCTTCGTGACGTGAGCATCCGCCCGCTGCGCCAGTCGGTGCGACCCAGCCCGATCTTCCTGGCCATCGTCGCGCTCACGGCCGTCGGCGGGGTCGTGGCGTGGCTCTCGGCGCAACAGATCAGGCCCATCGCCTACGTCGGCGTGTTCGTCTTCGTCATCTTCGGGTGGCTGGTATCGCTGTGTCTGCACGAATTCGGCCACGCCTACACCGCGTGGCGGTTCGGGGACCGCGACGTCGCCGCGCGCGGATACCTGACGCTCAACCCGTTGAAGTACTCCCACCCGCTGCTCTCGCTCGGGCTGCCCGTGCTGTTCATCGCGCTGGGCGGCATCGGCCTGCCCGGCGGTGCGGTGTACGTGCGCACCGGGTTCATGACGAAGCGGCAGAAAACTCTGGTCAGCCTGGCGGGTCCGGCCGTCAACCTGGTGTTCGCGGTGCTGATCCTCGTGGTGACCCGGCTGCTGTACGACCCGGCGCACGCGGTGTTCTGGGCGGGGATGGCGTTCCTGGGCTTCCTGCAGGTCACCGCGTTCCTGCTGAACATGCTCCCGATCCCCGGCCTCGACGGCTACGGCGCGCTGGAGCCGCACCTGAGCCCCGAGACGCAGCGTGCGCTGCAGCCCGCCAAGCAGTGGGGCTTCTTCATCCTGCTGATCCTGCTCATCGCGCCGCCGCTCAATCAGGCGTTCTTCTCGGCGGTGTACTGGCTGTTCGACCTGTCGGGCGTGCCCGCCGGACTGCCGGGCGACGGAGGTCGGCTGACGAGGTTCTGGTCGGCCTGGTTCTGAGGCTTGCAACATATGCGACTTTTCGCATACATTGCCTCTCATGGGAGCGGGACACGATCACGGCACTCGGGACACCCGGGTCTCCCGGATGGTCATCGCCGCAGCCATCCTGACCGTCTTCTTTCTGATCGAACTGACCACCGCGCTGGCGATCAACTCGATCGCGCTGCTGGCCGACGCGGGCCACATGCTGACCGATCTGGTCGCCATGTTCATGGGACTGACCGCGGTGCTGCTGGCCAGGCATGGCAGCGCCTCACCGTCACGGACCTACGGATGGCATCGCGCCGAGGTCTTCACCGCGGTCGCCAACGCCGTGCTGCTGCTGGGGATGGCCTGCTTCATCCTCTACGAGGCGTTCCGTCGACTCGGCGACGCACCCGAGGTCCCCGGGGTCCCGATGATCGTCGTCGCGCTGGCGGGCCTGCTCGCCAACGCCATCGTGGTGCTCCTGCTGCGCTCGCATTCCAAGGACAGCCTCGCGGTCAAGGGCGCCTACATGGAGGTCGTCGCCGACACCGTGGGCAGCGTCGGGGTGTTGATCGCCGGCATCGTCACCGTCACGACGTCGTGGCCGTACGCCGACGTGGTCGTCGCCGTGTTCGTGGCGCTGTGGGTGCTGCCCCGCGCCATCGCGCTGGCCCGGGCCGCGCTGCGAATCCTGTCCGAGACGTCACCCAGCCACATCGACGTCGATGAACTGCGCACGGCGCTGTGTGCGGTGGACGGCGTCACCGAAGTGCACGATCTACACGTGTGGACCCTGGTGCCGGGCAAGGACATGGTCACCGCGCACCTGACCAGCAGCGGCGACTCCGCGCGCGTTCTCGACGACGCCCGTGCCGTGCTGAGCGCCCGCGGCCTGGCCCACTCGACGGTTCAGGTGGAGCCACCGGACGCGGCGGCCGACTGCGAGTGCGAGAGCAACCGCTAAACGCGCCGGTCAGGACAGTCCGAGCTCCCCGCGGGCCGACGGGTCACAGTCGTCGAGCAGGTCGAGGCAGCGCTGGTACTCGGGGGTCTCGCCGATCGCCTCCGCGGCGCGCGCCAGCGCCGCGACGCACCGCAGGAAGCCGCGGTTGGGTTCGTGGCGGTAGGGCACCGGACCGAAGCCCTTCCAGCCGTTGCGCCGCAGCTGGTCGAGCCCGCGGTGGTATCCGGTGCGGGCGTAGGCGTACGCGGTGATCGCCTTGTCGTCGTCGAGGGCGTCCTCGGCAAGGGTGGCCCAGGCGATCGAGGCCGAGGGATGCGCTGCCGCGACGATGGCCGGGTTCTCGGAGGCGTCCAGCTCGGCTTCTGCCTCAGGATCGCCTGGCAGCAACGTTGGTTCCGGTCCGAGGAGATCGCCCATCCGAGTCATGGACCCCATTGTGCCGTGCGGCTGCGGGCGCTCGGCACCGCGGATGGCTAAGCTTCCGCCGTAGCGTTCGTAAGGGAGGACTGCAACAGGGATGTCGAACCCCACAGGGCCTGAACAACCGGAAAAGACCACCGACGAGGTGGCCGATCCCCCCGAAGGCTCGGACGCCGAGACGGAGATCCTGCCCGAGCCGGATCCCGAACACGAACCGGCCACCGAGATCTTCGAACCCCACACCGAGACCGACGATCCCTCGGCGGCGCCCGGCGAGCGGCGCTTCACCGCGCCGTCGGGGTTCGACGCGGGTTCCACACAGGTCATCCACCGGACGCCGGACCCGGCCACCGAGGTGTTCTCGACGACGGCAGCCGGTGACACCGAAGCGTTCGCCGCGCAGAAACCTGTTGCGCCACAGATGATCCCGCCGCGCGGCGAGGCGCCGAAGCCGCCGAAGAAGCGACGCAGCTGGGGTTGGGTGGTGGCCATCGTGGTCATCATCGCGGCGCTGGCGGCCATCGCGATCCTGGGCACGATCCTGCTGACACGCAACAGTGCGCCCGCGGTATCGCAGGAGGAGATGGTCCGTTCGACGATCCAGGAATTCGACATCGCCGTGCAGAACGGCGACCTCGCCACGCTGCGCAGCATCACCTGCGGGACCACCCGCGACAGCTATGTCCGCTACGACCAGAAGGCATGGTCGGAGACTCATTCGCGGGTGGCCGCCGCCAAGCAGTACCCCGTGGTCGCCAGCATCGATCAGGTGGTGATCAACGGCGACCACGCCGAGGCCAACGTCACGACGTTCATGGCCTACGCACCGCAGACCCGCTCGACGCGCAGTTTCGATCTGCAGTTCCGCGACGAGCAGTGGAAGATCTGCCAGGCTCCGACCGGCTAGCCGGCCGTCACGCTGCGGCCCGCGCTGTGCAGGTCGTTGCACGCCTCCACGACGCGCTCGCTCATCCCCGCCTCGGCCTTCTTGAAGTAGCTGCGCGGGTCATACACCTTCTTGTTGCCGACCTCGCCGTCGACCTTCAGCACGCCGTCGTAGTTGGAGAACATATGCCCGACGATCGGCCGGGTGAAGGCGTACTGGGTGTCGGTGTCGACGTTCATCTTGACCACGCCGTACTTCAGTGAGTCCTCGATCTCGGACTTCAGCGAACCGGAGCCGCCGTGGAAGACGAAGTCGAACGGCTTGCTGCCCGCGGGGAGGCCGAGCTTGGCGGTGGCCACCTCCTGGCCTTCCTTGAGGACCTCCGGCTTGAGCTTCACGTTGCCCGGCTTGTACACGCCGTGCACGTTGCCGAAGGTCGCCGCGAGCAGGTACTTGCCGTGCTCGCCGGCGCCGAGGGCATCGATGGTCTTCTGGAAGTCCTCGGCGGTCGTGTAGAGCTTGTCGTTGATCTCGGCCTCGACGCCGTCCTCCTCGCCGCCGACCACCCCGATCTCCACCTCGAGGATGATCTTGGCCTCGGCCGCCAGCTTCAACAGCTCCTTGCCGATCTCCAGGTTCTCGTCGATCGGCACGGCAGAGCCGTCCCACATGTGCGACTGGAACAGCGGGTTCTGTCCTTTGGCAACGCGCTCGGCCGAGATCGCCAGCAGCGGTCGCACGTAGGTGTCCAGCTTGTCCTTGGGGCAGTGATCGGTGTGCAGCGCGACGGTGATGTCGTACTTGGCGGCGATGATGTGCGCGAACTCGGCGAGCGCCACCGCGCCGGTGACCATCTCCTTGATGCCGAGTCCCGACGCGAATTCCGCACCGCCGGTGGAGAACTGGATGATGCCGTCGGACCCGGCATCCGCAAAGCCTTTGATCGCCGCGTTGACGCTCTCCGAGCCGACGCAGTTGATGGCCGGGAACGCGAAGGAGTGCTCCTTGGCTCGGCTCAGCATCTCGGCATAGACCTCGGGCGTGGCGATGGGCATGGTGGTTCCCTTCCGAAAGATGTCCCGTGCAGTGTCCTCAGTATCGCAGTGCACCTAGCCTACGAGCAGCGCGTCTCCCCCGTACCTAGACGGTCAGGACCATTCGGTACCGCGCACGGCCCTCGTCCATTTCCGTGAAGGCCTCGGCGGCCTGCGCCAGCGGGCGCTCCTCGATCAGCGCCCGCACCCCCGACAGCAGCGCGAAGTGCAGCGTCTCCTCCACGTCGCGCGACGTGCCCGACGGGTGACCTGTCACCGACAGCCCGGAGTTGATCAGGTCGAGCGGGCTGATCGGCAGGTTCTCGGGGGTGACCCCGACGGCGACCAGTTCACCTGCCGGCCCCAGGCCACCAACGGTCGCGGCCATCGCGGCGGCGTTGTTAGCAGTGGCCAGCACGACGGCGGCGCCGCCCAGGTTCTGCAGTTCGGCGGCGACATCCTGCGCGGTCGAGTCGATGTAGTGGTGGGCACCCAGCTGCGTGGCCTCCTCGGCCTTACCGGTGCCTCGGCCGATCGCCACCGTCTCGAACCCCATCGCCCGCGACCACTGGACACCGAGATGCCCGAGCCCGCCGATACCCAGGATCGCGACCACGTCGCCGGCCTTGGCGCGGGTCTGCCGCAGCCCGTTGAACGTCGTCACACCCGCGCAGCCCATGGGTGCGGCTTCGACGAACGACAACCCCTCCGGGATCCGCGCCAGCGCGGTGACCGGGGCCGTCACCGACTCGGCGTAGCCACCCGGGTACTGCCAGCTGGGCACCTGCATGCGCTCGCACTGCATGAAATAGCCCCTGCGGCAGGGGACACAGCGGTTGCAGTTGCCGCCGAACCAGCCGACGGCCACCCGGTCACCGACCGCGAAGTCCTCGACACCGTCCCCGACTTCGGCCACGGTTCCTGCGATCTCGTGCCCCAGCGTGATCGGCCACTGCAGGCCGGGAAAGTGGCCGGCGTGGAATTCCCGGTCGGTGCCGCACACCCCGCAGGCGGCGACGGCGATGCGCGCGTGACCGTGGGGCGGCGGTTGCGTATCGACATCGACGAGGGTCAGCGGTTCGTTGGCGCCGGCGACCTGCACGGCCTTGTGGGTGGGCATACCCGACCCTAGAACGCAGCGCGGTCCGGCGTAACCCGCCGAGGGCTGATCGCACGAATTCTGGGCCCGCGGGACCACCCCGGTACCCTTGGAACCCGTGGTTGTCGACACTCTCGCGCTGATGCCCGATTTTCTGGACCCCATCAACCTCCTGAGCTACTTCGGTACCTGGGCGCTGGTCGGGTTGCTCGTGGTCGTGTTCGTCGAGTCCGGAGTGTTGTTCCCGATCCTTCCCGGCGATTCGCTGCTGTTCGTCGCGGGCATGCTCGCCGCAGGCACCGCCGCGGCGGCGCAGGACGGCACCGTGCAGGCGGATTTCCAGCTGTGGCAGCTGCTGGTCTTCATCCCGATCGCGGCCGTGCTCGGCGCGCAGGTGGGCTACTGGATCGGTCGCAATGTCGGCACCGCGATGTTCAAGCCGAACGCGCGGTTCCTCAAGCAGAAGTACCTCGACGAGGCCCACCTGTTCTTCGAGCAGCGCGGGCCGTTCGCGATCGTCATCGCCAGGTTCGTCCCGATCGTGCGCACGCTGGCACCGATCACCGCGGGCGCAGCCAAGATGAACTACGCGGTGTTCACGATCTACAACGCCGTCGGGGCCATCGTCTGGGGCGCCGGCCTGACGCTGCTCGGCTACTGGCTCGGCCGGTTCGAGGTTGTCCAGAGCCTGCTCGAGCCGATCATCATCGGCATCGTCCTGCTGTCGGTGCTGCCGATAGCCCTCGAGTGGTACAAGCGCCGCAAGGCGGCCAAGGACGCCGGAATCCCGACGCCGCCGATGGAGGCCGACGAGCAGCCGACCTAGGATCGGCCTTTCCAACCTCAGCCGTGCGGCACCGCCGAGTCGAACGCAAGACCGCTGCGGCCCTCACCCCGCCCGACGCCCACGCGCCTGGCGGTCCAGCTGACATAGGCTCCGTCCGGTCGGCGCGCGAGCATCGGCACCCGTTGAACTCGCACCCCCTCGCGCGGCACCTCGGCGTCGAAGATCACGTTGTGTTGATCGTCGGCTAAGAGCCGGCCCCAGATCTCTGTCGCCGATGACGCGTCACAGTTCAGCGCTCCCTGCACCAGGTGCATGGCCACCCGATCGGGCGCCCCTTCAGACTGCGCCGTGCGCATCAGACGTGGCAGGTAAGGCACCCACCAGGAGGGCACCGACGTGGCGAGGAGGTAGCGCAGGTCGGTTTCCGGGGCGTGGCCAGGCGTGGGCGCGGCGTCGACGCGCACCGTCTCCCGGGGCATCCCGCGCCCCAACCCGTCGGGGACGATGCGTTCCACCGCCCACGCCAGGTTGGCCGATTCGTCCCTCATGAACAGCACCTCCTCGATGGGTGGACCCTCCAGTGGTGTGCTGCTGGACGGAGGGGTCACCAGTCCGTCGATGACTCCGCCTTTGGTGGACACCACGAACATCCGCCATGGATCCGACCTGTTCGATATCAGCGAGGCAGGGACGGTGATGATCTCACCAAACGTGTTTCGGAACTGCACTTTTCGTACGGCAACCAGCGATGAGGCGTCGGCGTCGATCGGTATGTTCAGCCAGTCGCAGCCGAAGATCAACGCGCACTCGGCGACCAGTAACCGGGCCAGATCGTGCGGTTGCACTTCCAGCGCGCCGAGGTTCACCTTGGCGTCCTCGAACTCCCAGAACCGGTCTGCCGGCATGCCGGGGTAGCGCAGCGGTGTTGCAGCCGACGTGTGCGTGGTCACGTTCTCGGCGGGGTCGAGCACCAACGATCCCGGGGCAGCATCGAAGGACCACCACTCCCCGCGACCGCTGGTGGCTTCGGTCGCCGTCAGCGTGGTGCTCCTCGCGGCGTTGTCGACGTCGAACTGGTAGTCGTACTCCAGTCGCGG
Source organism: Mycolicibacterium sp. CR10 (assembly GCF_005222675.1). Lineage (GTDB taxonomy): Bacteria > Actinomycetota > Actinomycetes > Mycobacteriales > Mycobacteriaceae > Mycobacterium. The sequence goes on from NZ_STGE01000003.1 coordinate 27,981, forward strand.
CCCGCTCCACGCCGACGCGGTCGGGCCGAAGCGGGCGGCGGCGTACGCGGCCTTCCATGGGCGAACCACGTTGTGGAACGCCGGCACCTGCGCAGGCTTGACGCCCCACAACGGGGGAACGCCGGTGGGCGCAGCGTTCTGCAATGCGTTGAACAGTTGGTCGGGGTCCGCGCATCGCGACTGCAGCAGCGGGGCGACCGCCCGGGCGGGCGCCCCGGGCGGCGGGGCAGGCAGCGGCGCCAGCCGAGGCAGACCGTCGGCCACGGCACCGAGTCCGGCCGCCCGCAATCCCTTGATCAAGTCGAATCCGTACCGCGCCAGGGTCAGGTAGTCCAGCGGTGGCCGGGATTCCCGTTCCACCGCGGCAGTCATCGGGTCGCCGTCATCACCGGTGTGGGGGGCGATGCCGCCGGTGGGTCGCAGCGAGTGGGCGGCGGCGGAGGTGGTCTGCACCTGCACACTCACGGGGGTTCCGGCATCCTCGCCCATGAACTCACCGAACTGCCACTGGCGCAACAACAACCACAACGGATCCGCCACCGCGGCGGACAACGCGGCCGCCGGGTTACCCGAACGGGTCAGGGGTTCGAGCCGGGTCAGCGTCGGCGACTCTCCCACACCCACACCCACGCCCACGCCCACGCCCACGGGCCACGTTCGCTCCCGCCACACGCTGTCTCCGGTCATGGTTGGTCCTCTTCGCTGACGTGGGACAGCACATCGCCGATGTCGAACCCTTCGTCGACGAGCGCGCCTACGTTGAGCACGGGTTCGCCCTGTAGCGACCAGTCGGCGACCGATGTCGCCGGCACGATGCGGCCGGCGATCGGCACGTCCTCGAGCGCCACCCCGCGCTGTCGTGCGGAGAGCAGCACGTCGGCGAGGATGTTCCTCACCTTCTCGGGGCTCCATGGCTCGGTGTTCGGGTTGACGGCGAGCAACAGCGCTTGTGGCGCGCGGGCATTGGGACCGTTCGCGTTGACCGCCAGCCCCAGCTCGTGCCGACCCGACGGCCGCGGGATCACCTCGGTCCAGCCGTTAAGCACCAGCAGCGCGACGGGCTCCTTATCACTGGAGGGCAGGCGGCCGTCGACGACGAATCCGGTTACCGGCTGTTCGGGGGGTCCCGCCTCGAACGGCGCACCGATCCACGTCCGCAACGCGTCGGCGGGCAGCTGCCACGCCGTCAGTGACCGCGGCCGCCCGACGGTGTCGACGAGCACGTGAAGTTCGGTATACCGGGACAGGTCCGGACGCACGGTCGCACACTTGTGCAGCCACTCGGCGACGACATCCGCCTCCAACCCCTGCGGTGGCCCGTCCCTCAAGGCAGCGAGAAACGGATCATCGACCTGTGCGAGGAGCTCTGGCACCACGGGCGTCCGGTCATCGAACAACAGCGCCGCCATGTCGCGCAGTGCGGACAAGGAACCCGCCTCTGACGCAGGCGGTGTGACGGTGTAGGCGGCCATCGCCTCCGTGAACGCCGTTACACGCGCTTGGTTCTGCGCAGCGATCACCGCTGCCGCCGATGCCGCATCGTCAGGTTTGCTTCGGCCGAAGTGGCACACCAAGTCATCCACGAGATCTGTCCCGCTCTCGTGGGCCAGCAGATCGGCCAGGTCGTCGCGGGCTCTCTGTAGCCGGTCTTGAAGCCCGGCCAGATTGACCCGGCGCCGCTGCGCGTCGTCCACGCCGGCCTCGCTGGGTCGGCGCAGGTCGTCGGGCGTCGCAGGCCGCGCGGTACTGAGCAACCGGAAAGCGGCGGCGGCCAGGACCCAGGCCTCAGTGAAGGCGAGCGGCGGTCTGCCGGCCAGTCCCGGGACGCGGCGCGCCACCAGCCGCCAGATCTCGAGTTCGGATTTGACTCCGCCAGCCAGAACGATGAAATCGATTGCGCTGAGCCTGGATTGAGCCATCGACTTCGACCCGCCGAGCTTGATGTCGCGGGCGCTGCCCAGCAAGGTCTGCCCCCACATCTCGAGGTGCGGGTGCGTACGGGCGCGCGGGGTCTGGGCCCAGAACATCGAGAGACCGTCGCTCGGCGGCAGCAGGGCCAGCACCCGGTGGGTGATAGCCGAGCCTTCGGACGGATGGGCCGTCACCTCAATCGGTGGTGGAGACCCATCGCCCGCCAGGACATCCGCCGCCGCGGCGGCGCGCGTCGGCGACCCACGCAGCAGCTGATGCACGGATTCGGCCAGCAGCACGTCGGCGATCGCGTCGTGGACACCGCGGAGCCGGGTCACGTAGATGAGGACCTGGTCGACTTCGGCGTCCGTCACGAGCGGGAAACTCTGGAGGTATTTCGCGTAGGCCGTCGGAGGCTTCTTGAGCCTCACACGCACCGCGGCTACGGTTGAGGGGACGCACAATTCGAGGATTCGGATACCGTCGACGACGTCACTGACGCTGGCTGACTCGAGTCCGGGATCGGCGACACCGGCCGTCCGGTTGGTGTCCTTGGCCGCGACGAGCGGCGCGATCGACCGCAGCGTGTAAATGAATCGGTCCAACCGCCCACTGCTGTCCTCGTGCAGCCAGCGCTCGAGTCGGTATCCCAGCAGCGCGCCCAGCGGCTGGCCGGCGCGTACCCCGTCGAGCACCGTCAGCGCCTCCCGCACCCGGGTGCTGGACAGGTCGATGTTCAACGGCCCCTTGCCCAGTCCGTCCGGATCGTGGGTAAGCGCGGCGCCCCGCAGCACGGCCGCCGTGGCGGAGTGGGACAGACTCGGAGCCAGCACGTAGCCGCCGTCCCCGGCGCCGGTCGTGGTGGGCGTCTCGTCGGCCGGGAAGCCGCTGACCCAGCCGTACACCCCGACCGCCACCCCGGGGCCACGGTGCTCGCGCGTCTTGGCCAACCGCCGGGTGGCGCGCGAGGTCTGCCAGGCATCCATGCGGTAGGACGCGCAGTCGATCGTCTCGGCCATCAGCAGCGTGCGGTCGGGGGTGTCGGTGATACCGCCGATCGTGCGGACGGCGCGGCGGATCTCCAGCAGCTTCATCACCGCGCGCATCGTCGCGCTGAGCGCCTTGCCCACGGTGATTCCGGAACCGGCGGTGCCCATCACGTCGATGGGATGCGGGATGGCGCCCGGGTAGCGCGCGGCGAACGCGACCGGGTCGAAACGCCTTGAGCGCCAGTCGATATCGAAGAACAGCACCAATGCCGACCAGGGCTCGATTCTCTCGGCCTGCCCTGCCACGAACTTCGCCCATTCCGCCGTCAGCGGATGGTCGACGCGGTCGGGGTCACCGATGTCCTCGAGCACCCGGGTGGTGTGCGCCAGCGCACCGTCGCCCCAATTGGCGCCCACGGCTCTCAGCAACGCGCCACGGCGCGCCTGGAAGGTGTCGACGTCGAACTGCGCAGTCATCAGCGACAGACCCAGCAGGGCCTGCAATACACTCGCGGCCTCGATCACCACGTGACCGTCCAGCAGTTCGGCGCACACCTGGGGGTCGCTGTCGTGCGCCAGGGGTAGCCGCAGCATGCGGGTGTGGTCCGTCACCAGCTCCGGTATCCGGAAGTCGTTGAACGGCAACTCCGTCCATTGCACCACTTTGAAAATCACCTCGCGCAGCGCCTTGATTCTCGGCGGCTCGAGGACGTCGGGGATGAACAGCGTCTTATCCGCCTCGCCGGTGAGCACCTGACGGATCCGCAGCGCACGGGACGTCGGCAGCATGGCCAAGATGCGGGGCAGATCGCGCTCGAGCTGTCCGGCCATCACATTGGGAACGAAATTCGACTGTGTCGCCCACAGCGCCCGCACGCCCGGCACGATCTTCGACAGTTGCACGTCCTCGGGATCCTTGGGGTCGGGTTCCCATTTGTGCGAAATGTTGAGGCCGGTAGCGAAATTCGACACCGGGAGAATCCCGTAGGGTTGCTTGGCGATCCGGATCGTCGGCAGCGGACCGCGCCCCCGCACGTGACGGATTGCGTGCTCTTTCATCGCTTCCCGCGCCCACACCGGCATCGCGCTGCCCTGCAGTGTCGGTTTCATGATGCGGTCGAGCAGCGGCGCCCAGGTGACCGGCCACAGCGCCGCGTTGAATGCCTGCGCCCAGTCCTGTTCCGGCCGGTCGGGTTCGTCAAGTGTGGCCAGCGACGCCGGCGGCGCCCCGATGGCGTGTGCCAGCGCGGTAGCCGGCGTCATCGGGGGTGGAGGAGGCGGCGCCTCGACGGGTGGCTGCGGTTCAGCCACGCCCACGCCGAAGGAGCCTTCTTCTTCCTGTCCCCCGAGGATGCCCACCCCGCCGGGGCCGGCGGCGGGAGGTGGCGGGGGTGGTGATGGCGGCACCGGCCGGAAGTGGGGTTCATCGGGAAACCCGGGAGCGCGACTCCACGCCGAGCGGGCTTGCTCGGTGTTGTTCGTGATCGTTCCGGTCGCGACGAACTCGAACCCGTCGCTGTGGGCGTGCTTATGGAGAAGTCGACAGAACTCGGCGGTGGCTGCCTCGGGACGCAGACGGTTGACACCGACGACCCATACTGGCGGGACCTGCCGAGTGTCTGCCTGTAGATCCACGGTCACCGCCATCCCCGCCTCGACCGCCGCGTCGTAGTCGGTGAGCCACGCCAACTCATCGTCCTGCCGCGCACCGGTCACGCCCGCCAACGCATGCGCCACCGCGGCCAGCGATTCCGGGTCTGCCGGTGTCGAGCCGTCGGCAGCGGGTGCCGGCCCGAGCGCCGGTGATCGCGGAATCTTTTTGCCCTCTTGCACTTTGGGCTGAAAGGTGTCGACGATGACCCAGAACCGCTCGGGTAGTAGCGCCGCGCGCACCCGGTCGGCGATGGCGATCGTCGTTACGCCTGGAAAGAGGGGCTGCGCCGCGGCAGTCCCGAAGTTGGTCGGGGTGAGCACTGCCGCGACCCACGCGGCGCGGCGCGGGCCGACTTCTTTGACCAGCGTCTGCCACCGGTCGGATGCCGGATCGTCGTCGCCTTCGGTCCACCGACGGCGCCAATAATTTTTACCGGCGCTCTGTTCGGCCGTGAGCAATCCGCTTCCAAGCCGGTCGACATGGATGTCGTCGGGATAGATGCGCACCCTCAGTTTCGTGTGGGTCGCCGTCAGCCGGGTCTCAATCCGGATGGGCAGCAGCAACAGCGGGGTGCTCGGATCGAGCGAGGCTGGGTTCCATTCGTAGCGGTCGACCATAGCTGCCGTCACCCGTTGGCGATCAGCATGTCGCGGGCGGCGAAAGCGGCCCGTTCGGGATGCCGGAACAGCAGCCACGCCAGGTGCGCGCCGTCTGCGGGGATGACAGACCCACCGACGGGGCGGGGTGGACTCTCGGCGACCAGGTGACCACTTGCGTTGGTAGGCAGGTCATCCCATGTCAGCGTGTCGCGTTGCAGCGGTGCCGTGGAAGGGTGCCCGTCCCCTTCGAGCAGTCCGAAGCGCGGCTCACCGACATGCTCGCTGAGGGTGAACCACCACGACATCGGCTTGCCCGGCAGCGGATTTTTCAGCTGCTCCGCAGGATTCGGTGGATCACCGGGTAAACCGAAACCCAGTAGCAGGATGTCGGGGTCGAGGTAGAGCCGGAACAATGGATCGGCAGCGCCGAGCGGGTTAAACCCCGACGGCGGGTCACCTTGGCCGCGTTGGGTGACCAGCGCGGCCAGCATCGTCGGATACCGGCGCACGATCTCCCCTCGGACGACCACGACCAAGGCGTTGGCGACGTCGTCACGCAGATGCTCACCGAGCGGCACCTGTGGGTCGAACATGTGCAGCGGCTGCTCCAGTTCCTCGGTGGGCGTCCAGAACGACCGAAAGGACGTGACCCTGCCGTCGGTCGGGTAGCCCCGCCAGATCAACTCGGAGGCGAACTCGGTGTTGCAGCCGATGAGGAAGGCCTCGATGAATCGGCGGTTGGCTGTGAGCACGGTGACCATCTCGGCGGGTTTGATGTCGGCGACGCCGGGCATCAGCCATTCCGGGTCGTAGCGGTGCAGCGCTTCGTACATCGGATGCCGGAACGTCGGACCGGCCAGCACCGGTTCGATGCGGTGGTCGCCGAACCAGTTCTGCGGCAACCACACCGGCCAGTCCGCCGCCCGCGGCAACCGGCCGAGCACCCGCCGGGTGGCAGTGACCGAGGGCTTCAGTTTGGGAACCAGTTGGAGGTTGGTCACTGTGACGGTCGGGCGCGCGGCTTCGACGGTCGCAGCAGGGGCGGCAGCCGCGAAGAGCGTGGTGGCGGCACGTTGCCAGTCCGCCGAACGGTCCGCAGCGGGAATCACCGCCACTACTTCCGGGAGGGGCGTCCGCTCGGTCCACCATGCGACGACCTCGGACAGCGCCAGCATCGGCCGTCCGAAGTCGTCAACGGCGGTAGCGATTGACAGCGTACGGGCCGCCTCCTCAGAAAGATGGAGGTCCGTCACATCGAATTGCCGCGCCATGCGCAATGTCTCAGTAATTCTGGGCCCGACGTCGGTAACCTCGTCGACGTCCGCGCCGGCGTCGGGCAGCACCGCCAGCAACCGGTCCAGGGTGGCGCTCAGGAGTCGGGCGGTGACGTCCTGCACCGGAGCGAGGTGGCGAAGTAGTCCCGCGCCACCATCGGCCGTCACGCGGAGATCGGGCGTGCTCAGGAGGGCCAGATCATCGGGGTCGACGTCGAGTTCCCGGCCCACGTCGGCCAACACAGCGGGTCCCGTAGGGCCGAGCGCGTCGCCGAGCGGGCGTACCCAGCTGCGCGTCCGGCCCGAGTTGTCGGTCAGAAGCCGGCGCACGGTCGTGCTGCGGGTCACCGCGTTGCCCGCGAAGCGGGCGGCCGGCCCCCGCGGCGCGGCGAAGCGACGCAGTTGACCCATCGCGGCCAGCGGCAGCACGCTCTCGGCCAGCCGAGCTCGCACCGTACCGTACTGGGGGTCGGGGAGACGTCCGGTGACCGGATTGGTCACCGCCAATAGGTCTGACACATCCAGCTTTTCGAGGCGCTTGTGCAGCGACTCGCTGAGGTAGCGACCTAACTGCGCCAGGCGAAGCGCCTGATTGGTGGCCACCACGCCGCCCACTTGGGCCCACGCGGACGACATCAGGTCTTCCTGGTCCATCTGCACGACGCGGGTGCCGAGGCCGGCGACGATCCGGTCGGCGGGGTCCATGTTCAGGGTACGAAACCAGCCCGGAGCGGCGTCGGAGACGTCGCCCCGCGCGATGTGTGCGCTACCGTACAGCGGCGGCCCGACGGTCGGCCTGCCCGAAACCGACGTGCCGTAACGAAATGCGGCCACCAGTTCGAGCTGCTGGCGTAGCTGGGCGATCATCGGCCTTGGCCACTCCTTGCCGTCGGTGAGCCGATCTTCGGCGGTCACCAGCGCGCCCCGGACGCCGCGCGCAGCGTCGAACTCAGGGATTCCCGCGGCACTGATTCCGTTGCCCGGTTGGCCGACGTCGACGTCGCGGATCCCGATCTTCACTCCGGGCGGGGGGTGGTCGGCCGGCCAGAGTCGACCGGCGAGAGTGGCGAATTCACCGTCGCGTCCGGTGTGAAACCTCCACGAGTCGTATACCGGCAGAGTCACGTCGCCGCCTGCGGTCCATGAATATCCCAACGTCGTCGTCGACGCGGCACCAGCAAGGGCGGCCTCCTTGCCTGCTTGGAACACCGGCACCACGCAGGCGATCCAATCCTTGTCCTCGGTGAGGCGGCGCGGACACAGCAGGCGAGACAGGTTGCGGGCGGGCTCGTTCTCGTCGAGGCCGACCGCTACGTCGGCGCCCAGCACCTGGGCGTGCGCCCACGCCCAGGCGTCGTCCGGAGGTGGGAGCTCGGAGGCCGCGACCCGCAGCGTGGCCAACCGGTCTGCGGTGCGCTCGGTGAACGTCGCGGCGTCGGCCTCGACGACGACGAGCCGCAACCACGGCGGCAAGTTTCCGTCGCTGCGGGGACCGGTCGGCGTGAACTGCCAGGGCAGGTCGGGCCTGTCGAACTCGATGTGCGCGAGGTCGCCGGGTTCGGCGTTGACCGTGCCGGGAACAGGGTGCCGACGGATGATCTGGCGCGGATCGAGCGACACCACATCGCCCGGACCGCGCACCGTCACGTTCACGTCGGCGGTGGCCGGTTGAGCCACATCCCGGTCGGCCGGCAGCGCCCGCACCTCCAGCGACACCGCCATGGTGGCCCGCGCCCGTGCGCCCGTGTCGAACGGCTCGCGCAGCGCCGCGGCGATGCCGGTGCGGTAGTACGGCAGGAAGGCCGACCGCGCCCCGCCCGGTCGGGGCGCGGTCACCCGACCCCACCCAGTGCCACCAGCTGCGCCGCAGCGGCCCCGAGCGCGAGCACGTGCTGCTCGGCCAGGGTGTAGGTCATGGCGGTCGCCGGCCCGCCCGGGACACCCTGCAGGGTGTCGGCCGTGAGCACGACCATCTGTGCGGCGTCGGCAATCGGGAATTCCTCGCCGCCGGTGTCGTAGGGGGCCCGGATCGGACTGCTGCCCGCGGCGGTGGCCGTGACGGCCAGTCCGCTGACCCCTCCGGCGTCCACGGCTTCGAGGAAGCCGCCGGTGCGGTGATGCGGGAACGACGTGACGTAGTGGGGTTGCACCCAGACGACCCCGGGCACCGCATCCGCGACCGAGGGGTCGATCGTCGCTCCGGCGGCCATCTGCTCGAACGACGGCCGACGCAGGATGTCGTCATCGGATAGGTCGAGGTACTGCCCTGGAGCGAACTCGTCGGGGACGATGCTGGGCATCACCTGATACCCCGGCGTCGAGGGTTGGAAAATCGTGGCTTCGCCCAGCACCACCCGTCGCTCGCCCTCGGCCAGGCGGCTGGCGCCGATCCGGACGATGTCGACGTTCAGCGGTACCGCACTCTGGGTCGCGGTCAGCAAGGACCACGGGTCGACGAGCAACTCGGTCTCGGCGGCGGCCTCGGTGAGTACGACGCCGTGGCGTCCGTCTGACTTGGTGGCCCGCCACGCCTCCGGCCGGGACAGCGCGTCAATGACCAATGTGCGGGCGGAGATCACAGGTGCCGGGGCCGGCCGGTCGCTTCCCCAGGTGACCGGACCGACGTCGATCGAGATGTCGGGTAACGGCCAGGGCAATTGCACTTCGCCGGTCCCCCATGCCCGCCACGGCGAGGGACCCTCGAGGTGCAGGCGCAACGTGACCGCGACCAAGGTGATGTCGAAGGCGCGCACCGACACCCCGGCCATCAGATCGGCCTGGAAACCAAAGGGATCGAACTGGATCAGTGCGTCGAGCGCGGCCGTGCCGTAGATGCCGGTGCCATCGAACCCATAACGAATGTCGACCGCGCCGCCGAACTGGACCGTGTTGGTGGTGATCGCGGCGTACGCCTCGACGCGCAGATGAAAGGCGGGCGGCGAGATTTCGGCGCTGATGCGCTGCAGCGTCGCGAGTTCGCCGGGCGGCTGGTAGCGGGGATGGAACCCACCCGCCGAGAGAACAAAAGTCGGATCGTCGCCCATGCGCAGCAGAAGACCGAATTGTCCTGCGACGGAGAAGAACCCGACTCGCGAATCGGTGAGCGCAGCGATGATGAGCACCCGGTCACCGCTGAACTCGCCGTAGATCTCGGCCTTGAGGTCGATGATCGGTGCGAACTCAGCGGGTATCGCGACCCGCACCCGGCCGAGGACGAGAACCTTCGGATCCGGCAACGACAGAATGAGGGCCAGTTCGGCGGTGACGAACGAGACCGGACGGCCCCAACCCAGCTTCACCATCGGACCGACAACGAATCCGCCTGCGTGACTGGGGAAGACCGCCGCCAAGGTGTCGAGGATGGCCGCTGCAGCCCCCGCAGGATCATCGGGGAACAACAACCGGCTGATGGCGCCGCTACCGACACCGGCTGCCAGCGCCTGGGTGTCGGCCGTGACGTTGGCACCGATGATCCCGCCCACCCCGTTGAGTGTGAACAGCAGCCCCAGCTCGACAGGCGGATTGATCTGCACGGACATCGACACCGCAAACGTGAAGTCCTGCGGCCGGTCGGTGAGGACCGCGAACCCGGTTACCGCCACCGGCCCGAGGCGCAGCGACAGGGCACCGGAATAACGCGTCCAGTCGGGATGCCCGGCAACCGGCTTGCGTTCCAGGAAACCACCGCCCCGGACCGGGCCGGCGTCGAGTGCAACCCCAAAGCCGCTTGGGGTCGTCGTCTTGGCATTGCGCACGAGCTGCTCGCCGAACGGGTCGATCTCGAATTGGATGCCCAGGCTGTTAGCGGAGAGCTGGAGTGGAATCCCGAGCGTTCCCTGCACCGAGCTGGTCAGCGCGACGAAGAGCCGGCTGCCGGTTGGGACCACGTCCAGCGCCAAGCTCGTGATCCGCACGGGGCCTTTGGCTTTCGGCGGCACCATTGTGATGCGGCCGCCGCGAGCGCCACCGTCGAAGGTGAGACCGTCCGCAGATGTCAGCGAGACGCTCAGGGATGCCGTGGCGTTGTCGAGGCCGAGCGCCTGCAGCAGCGCACCATCGGCCCCGCCGGCGAGTTTCAGGTCCTTCAGCGTGACCGTGAGTGCGAACTTCGGTTGGCCGACGTAGGTCAACTTGCCGGACACGGCGACGGAACCGGCGGACAGCACGCCGAGCACGTTCTTGCTGCCCGTACCGACCGTCAGATCGACGCGGGAATCTGTCACCTGAACGCCAGGAGCGGACCCCGTTAGACCGAGCAGACCGGCGAAATCGCCTCTGATGGCACTGCTGTCGAGAACGAGGGCGACGACTCTGCGCAGCCCGGAGATGCCGACGGCAGCCTTGAGGGCGGCCAGCACCGCCGAGAGTTCGGTCAACGCGTCGTCGACGAAGTCGAGTTGCCGAACGTCGAACCCGCTCACGGTCGACGACGAGAACCTGTCCATCGCCGCGACCACCGCGTCGAAGGCGGCCGGCGGCACGGGCGTGCCGACAGCAGCAGACAGGCGCTCGGCGGACCGCAGGACATCCAGAGCGACGCGGTTCAGCCGGTCACGGACGTGAGTCAACACCCGCAGCAGCAGTTCGACCGAGATGTCGCTACGGATGCCCTCCGGAGCCGACGGTCCGTCGACGACCTGGCTGGCAGCGGCGGTGAACCGCGCCTCGGCTACGTCGTCGTCCTCCAGCGTGTCGAATCGAATACCGTCCTGACTCAACGACTGTCGAGCCACGTCGTCGGCGTAGGCCAGGACCGTCCAGCCGCCGCCTGCCGCCGCGGTGGTGCCCGTGATGAACAGCCCGGCCCGGTGCACCAACCGCTCCGTGGCCGGCGATCCCGTGATGCCGATGAAGCGGATCATGGCGGATTCCAGGACGCCCAGGAGGGGTGCTTGAGCAGACCGAAAAGACCGGCGTGCACCTCGCGTTCGATCTTGGGGAAGACGAACCCGTACTCCGGGTGGAAGCCGCCTTCGTCCTCCATCCGGTTGTCGGGGTTCTGATGCTTGCCCATCCCGCATTCAATGGTGAAGGCCACGCATCGGTGCGGTGGTGCGGTGAACTGGCGGCTGAAGGCGAAGTCGTCGGCGCCGCCGGGATAGGTCTCGTTGCGACCCTCGGACCCGGCCGACTGCGACGCCCGATAGGTCGATCGCAGGCGCGCGACAGGAGACACCCCCCCGGACCCGGCGATCTCCTTCACCATTGCTGTCGCAAGATCGGCAAGCAAGCCGTGGACATCGTCGTCGAGGTATTCGCCGTACAGGGTCGCCGTGGGCGCGATGCCGTCACGAAGGTGGTCGAATGCCGTATTGGTGAAAGACTTGCTGCTGTTGGTGCTTTGGTTGCCTTCGACTGCCCAAGGGTAGGTCACGGTGCGCCCGAACATGTGGACGTCGACGAATACCTCGATCTTGTGGTCGTCGAGCAGTTTGATGACGTTGCGGGTCTCCGGCTCAGAATGGGCTGCCGGGCCGCGGAAGCGTTCACTGCACGGCTGATCCGATATCTCCGCCTGGCGTGCGCCGGCAGCGTCGTAGTAGGTCTGGAAGTCCCAGCCGATATCGAAGTTGCGGTTGAGGTCGACACCGACGCAGGCGCCGGGCGCGACGCGGCGCCGGTTCTTGCGCCACATCAGACGCCCGCGGTCGGTGGCCGGTGCGGTGCCGGAGACCCACCTACTGTCGGGATTCACCAAGGGCAGGACGATGATGTCGAAGCGGTCGAAAATCTTCCGCACGTCCTGCGCACTGACAACGTAGGGAGAGTTCTCAGGGTTGTCCGGGTTCTCGTAGTACACGCCGTCGGCGTAGCCCGTCGGGTAGGCGACACCGCGGGAGTTCTTCTTCGCCTCGACGAGCAGTTCGGCGAAGTGCAGCAGGGCATCGGGCGGTACCCACTCCCGCCCATGCATGCCACCGGTGAACAGGACGGGAATCTTCTTCGTCGTCACCGTGGCGTCGCGCAGTCGGACGGCCATGATGCGGAAGCCGTTCGGCGCCCGTTGTGGATCCCCGACCGCAGACGGTGCCAGCGGCACCGGCGCGCACAACCCCGGATTGTCGAGCGTCAGGTTGACCAGTCGGTCGACAATGTCATCGGGATTGAGATATCCGGCGATCGTCCCCCCTCGACCGAGCATCTACGTCTGACATGACAATAGCGGCCCGAAGGCCGTCATGCCGTGCAGATCGCAGGATCGGTACCGCCGCACCGTTCTATCGAACTACAGCCTTGTGCTTCAAGGGATTTGGTGTCGCACCTGCCCCGGATCGGGGCCGCTAGCGGCGTTTCTCTTCGAGGACCCGGATCAGGTTCGCGGCGTCCCACGGGCCCTTGAGCCGCTTTCCGTTGACGAACAGTGTCGGCGTGGCATTGAGGTCCATCGCCTCGGCGTCGTCCGCGTCGTCCTGCACCCGGAGCGCCACCTTCGTCGAGTGCACCCGCACATCCAGGTCGAACTGCTCGATGTCGCAGCCTGCGGCCACCGCGTAGCGGTAGATGTCCGACCACTCGAGGTCGTCCTGATGCTCGAACAGTTCGTGCGCCATTTCGAAGAAGCGTCCCTGCAGCGCCGCCGCCTCGCTGGCCCGAGCGGCGTTGAATGCTCGTGGGTGGGCCCGCTCCAGCGGAAAGTGCCGCCAGACGTATCGCAGCTCGTCACCGAAGTGCGCGCGCACCTCGTCGATCGCCCCGGTGGCCCGGCTGCAGAACGGGCACTCGAAGTCGCCGTACTCGACCAGCGTCAGGGGCGCGTCATGCGGACCCCGGACGTGATCACGTTCGGGATCGACGGGGCGCAACAGCGTCATCCCGACCTGCTCGGGCGGACTCAGCCAGTCGGTGATCCGGAAGATCGCCCAGCCCAGGGCGAACGCGATGATCGAGGCCGCCAGCACACCGATGCGCGCCTGGTCCTGCCGGCCGGGCTCGGAGATGGCGATATCGACGATGAACAGCGAGATCGTGAAGCCGATGCCGGAAAGTGCTGCGCCGCCCGCGATTCGGCGCAGTGTCAGGCCGGGCGCGAGCACCCCGAAGCCCGTCTTCCGCATGAACCAGGTGGCCCCGGTGATGCCGACGAACTTGCCGATGACCAGGCCGGCGACGATCCCCCACGTCAACGGTGATCGCAGCGCGGTGGCCAGGCTCTGCTCGTCCAACCGCACTCCGGCGTTCACCAGCGCAAACAGCGGCAGGATCACGAACGCCACCGTGGGCCCGACGGTGGTCTGCAACCGCTCGTTGATCGAGATCGACTCCCTCAGCGAGCGACTCGCGGCCCTCGCGTACTCGGAGTTGGGCGACTGACGGAATGCCCGGATCTGATCGACGGCCCGCTCGACCGGGCGCCGCTCCGGCGTGAACACCGGAATCAGCAGCGCCACCGCGACTCCGGCAAGGGTCGGATGAATTCCCGCCATGTACAACGCGATCCACAGCGCCACGCCCAGCACGGCGTAGGCCGGACCACGCACTCCCGGCGGCAGGTAGCGCACCAACGCCAGCGCGACGATCAACGCCACCGACACGACCAGCGGGCCGATCTGCACGCTGTCGGAGTAGAACACCGCGATCGCGAACAGCGCACCCACGTCGTCCACCACCGCGAGGGTGAGCAGGAAGATCCGCAGGCGCGCCGGGAATTTGGGCTTGATGATGGCAAGCGCACCCACCAGAAACGCGGTATCGGTGGAGATCACCACACCCCAGGCGTGGGCATCCTCGCCCGACGGGTTGAACAGCAGGAACACCACCGCGGGTATCGCCAGCCCGGCGGCCGCAGCGACCACGGGCACCGCGGCGCGGGACCGGTCGGTGAGCTCGCCGATGGTGAACTCCCTGGTCACCTCTAGTCCGACGATGAAGAAGAAGAACGTCATCAGGGCGTCGTTGACGAGATGCTTGACGGTCATCTCAAAGTGGTGTGCACCGAAGCTGAAGCCGAGATGGGTGTCGAGCAACGTTGAATAGCTCTGCGCCCAAGGGGAATTGGCCCAGAGGATCGCGACGACGGTGGCGGCGAGCAGCAGCGCCGCTGCGGTGTTGTCGGTGGTCTTGGTGGCCTTGCTGCCGCGACTGAGCCGCGACGGAAGCAGAGGGAACCCCCTCTGGGCCGTCGGTTCAGTCACTGATCGGCGTCTCCGATTCGTCCTGCGCGACGACATCCGTGTCGTCGCCGGCGACGGTGTGGGCGGCTTCCATCAACATCCACCCGGACAACTGGACCGACAGGTCACGTTCCGGAATCTCCGACGAGTTGACGGCGCCCTCGACGAACTGCGCGTCCTTCGACCCGGCCGACGGCAATTGGGCCTCCCGATCCCAGAAGGCACTGAACAACGGCAGGTCCTCGGCGGTCTGCCGATTGTCCCAGGCGGTCCGGGCCGACGCGATCACGATCGAACGCGCGGTCTCGCGCGCCTTCTCGTCGTCGGGTCCGCGCTGCGGAAGATCGGTGGCCACCAGCGCGAGGTAGCGCGCCAGGATCCCGTTGAACAGCCCGCCGTCACCGCCCCCGGCACCCTTGATCACGCCGTCGGGGGCCATGTGCTCGGCGACCGCGGCCACCAGACGGTGCACCCGCTCGGCGTGCTCGCCGTCTTCGGTGCGCACCGCCAGTTCGGTGTCCAGTCCCAGCACCACCCCCTGGCAGTAGGTGTACTGCGCGCGAACCAGCGAGCCGGCCTTGATGCCGTCGAAGACCAGGTGGGTCTCGGGGTCGATCAGCGTCTCGTCGATCCAGTCCGACATCTGCTGGGCACGTCGCAGACGTTCGCCCTGGGAGGTCAGGTAGCGGGCCAGGAAGATTCCGGCAGGCCCGTTGGCCGGTGCGTTGAAGAACTGATCCTGCTTGCGCCAGGGGATCCCGCCACCGTCCTCGGGCACCCAGGAGTTGAGGAACTGATCGGCGAGCCTGTCGAGAGCCTTCGGCCGGTCCACCCCGGTCAGCCGGCCGGCACGCTCCAGCGCGAGCGCCAACCACGCCATGTCGTCGTAGTAGTCGTTGGTCCACTTACCGGTGTTGCGCAGCCGATGCCCGCGGATCTGCCGGGCGATCGACGTCAGCCGCTCCGGTTTGGGGTCCCGGACCTGCGCGTCGACCAGGTTGTCCAGCAGATGGGCCTGCCACCAGTAGTGCCAGGTCCCGAACCGCCGCTGCTGCTGAGCGGCGGGCCACGCGACCACGCCGAGTTGCGTGCCCGGCACACCCCACAGCCGTTTGAGATGTCGCTTGGAAACCGCCGCTTCCGCGCTGGCGGCGCGGTTGGCCCACAACTGATCCATGGTGTTGATCCTGCCCTACCCGCCGCAGGCTGGGGAGAGCACACGGGAAGTGCATGAGACACTTTTGTCTCATTTGAGCTATATTTGTTCTATGTCTTCGACCCGTGACGAGTTGCTGCGCGCAGCGGCCGACTTCCTGGGTCGACGCCCGAATGCCACCCAGGATGAGATCGCCACCGCCGTCGGCGTCAGCCGAGCCACCCTGCACCGGAACTTCTCCGGCAGGCACGCCCTGATGGAGGCGCTCGAGAAGCTCGCCGTCGCCGAGATGCGCGAGGTGCTCCGCAACGTCCGACTGCAGGACGGATCCGCCGTCGAGGCGTTGCGCCGGCTGGTCTCGGCCTGCCGGCCGGTGTCCCCCTACCTCGCCCTGCTGTACAGCCAGAGCCAGGAACTCGATCTGGACAACACGATCGAGGCGTGGCAGGAGATCGACGACGAGATCACCTCGCTGTTCCAGCGCGGGCAGCGCGACGGCGAGTTCCGGCCCGACCTGACCGCCGCGTGGCTGACCGAAGCGTTCTACAGCCTGTTCGGCGCGACCGAATGGGCCATCCGCGTGGGCCGCGTCGCCGGCCGCGACTTCGACCGACTCATCACCGAACTACTACTCAACGGAGTACGCACCTCATGAACCGCCGCTGGTTCGCTCTCGGAATCCTGACCATGGCCGTCCTGCTCATCGGCATCGACGGCACCGTGCTCGCGCTGGCGACCCCGTTCATCAGCGCCGACCTCGGTGCCACCGGCACCCAGATCCTCTGGATCGGCGACATCTACTCGTTCGTGCTCGCCGCGCTGCTGATCAGCATGGGCAGCCTCGGCGACCGGATCGGCCACAAGAGACTGTTGCTCTGCGGCGCTACGGCATTCGCGATCATCTCGGCGGTGGCCGCGTATTCGTCGACCCCGCAGACTCTGATCCTGACGCGTGCGCTGCTCGGTGTGGCCGGCGCGACCTTGGCACCGGCAACCCTGGCGCTGATCCGCGGACTGTTTCCGGACCAGCGGGAACGCAGCATCGCCGTCGGCATCTGGGCGTCGGCGTTCTCCGCGGGCGCCGCGCTGGGACCGGTGGTCGGCGGCGTGCTGCTCGAGCACTTCTGGTGGGGCTCGGTCTTCCTGATCAACATCCCGGTGATGCTGGTCCTGCTCGTCGGCGGCATCGTGCTGCTGCCCGAGCACCGCAACCCGCAGCCCGGCCCGTGGGATCTGCCGAGCGTCGCCCTGTCCATGCTCGGGATGCTCGGCGTGGTCTACGGAATCAAGGAAGGCTTCACCGGGCTGGTGCACGGCCTGCGCATCGACGCGGTCCTCGCTGCGGTCATCGGGGCGGCTGCGTTGACGATGTTCGTGCGGCGCCAGCTGCGGCTGCCGGTGCCGTTGATCGACGTCCGCTTGTTCCGCAACCCGGTGTTCTCGGGTGTGGTGTCCGCCAACCTGCTTTCGGTCCTCGGCCTGTCCGGGCTGGTGTTCTTCCTGTCCCAGTACTTTCAGCTCGTCCATGGGTACGGGCCGCTGAAGGCGGGCCTGGCGGAGTTGCCTGCCGCGGTGACGGCCACTGTGTTCGGTGTGCTCGCCGGTGTCGCTGTGCGGTATGTCTCGCACCGCATGGTGCTCACCACGGGCCTGACGCTGGTCGGTGTCGCGATGGCTTCGCTGGCCGCGTCGCTGACCCTGTTCACCCCCGTCACGCCGTACCTGCCGCTGGGCGTCGCGCTGTTCGTCGTCGGTGTCGGACTCGGTCTGGCATTCACCGTCGCCAGCGACGTCATCCTGGCCAGCGTGCCGAAGGAGAGAGCCGGCTCGGCGGCAGCCATGTCGGAGACCGCCTACGAGCTCGGGATGGCCCTGGGCATCGCGACACTGGGCTCGATCGTCACCGCCGTCTATCGCACGGTCGTCGTCGGACCGGCCATTCCCGCCGATGTCGCCGCCGACGCGCGCGACTCCCTGCCGAACGCGATCCAGGCCGCCGACGCGCTACCCGCCGACCAGGCGACCGAGCTGATCAGCGCCGCCAAGACGGCGTTCACCCACGGCCTGGCCATCGCGTCCGGGGTCGGCGCGGCGCTGCTGCTCGCCTCGGCTGTCGCTGTCTGGTTGCTACTGCGGCCGCGGTCCAATGTCGCCGGCGGCCCGGCTCCTCAGTCCAATGTCGCCGGCGGCCCGGCTCCTCAGTCCAATGTCGCCGGCGGCCCGGCTCCGCGGTCACCAGGCTCGGTCGAGATCAGCGTGCTGCCGGATCCAGGTGTGCATCGCGATCCCCGCAGCGACCGCCGCGTTGATGCTGCGTGTGGAACCGAATTGGGCAATCGACACGGTTGAGTCGGCGCCGGCGCTCGCCTCGGCGGTGATCCCCGGCCCCTCCTGACCGAAGATCAGCAGGCAGTCGCGCGGCAGTGCGGCGTCCTCGATGCGCGACGCCCCGGGGACGTTGTCGACGGCCACGACCGTCAACCCGGCCTGTCCGGCGAACTCCAGCAGGCCGGCGGTGGTGTCGTGGTGGCACAGCCGCTGATAGCGGTCGGTCACCATGGCTCCCCGCCGGTTCCACCGCCGGCGGCCGACGATGTGGACCGTGTCGACGGCGAAGGCGTTCGCGGTGCGCACGACCGCGCCGATGTTGGCATCGTTGCCGAAGTTCTCGATCGCCACGTGTAGCCGGTGCCTGCGCCCGTCGATATCGGCGATGATGGCTTCGCGGGTCCAATAGCGGTATGCGTCAACGACATTGCGGGTGTCGCCGGCACGCAACAACTCCGCGTCGTATCGGGCGTCCTCCGGCGGCGGACCCACCCACGGACCGACGCCGGGTCCGTCGCCCCACTCGGTAGGACCGACGGCCCCGTCAGTCATCCGTGGTCCACAGCGCCGCGTGTGTCCCCGCCACCGACACCGTCGGATAGAGCAGCGCGGCATTGATCTCACCCTGGGTGCACAGCGACGCCCGGATCTGCACCGCATCCCGCGAGGCCTCGGGCAGCACGAGCACCGAAGCCCCATAGATGCTGCACGCGTGACTCAGACCTCGACCGGGCAGCGTCGGGGCAGCCAGCACCATCATCGGACCGCCCCGCTGTGCCGAGTCGTCGCGGTATCGCGCTGCCAGACCGCCGATTTCGAGCCCCAGCAGCATGTAGCCGTTGCCCTCGAACGCCGTCGGATCACCGAGGGCGCTGGGGTCGAGTTGGGCGCCGTCCGCCCGAAAGGCATCCACACTCGTTGTCGTCAGGGTCAATCCGCTGTCGGTGTCACTGGTGGCCGCGACCCCGACCGGGAATGCCGCGGGGTAGGCGACGGTGGTACCGGCGATGCGATCACGCGGCGAATAGACGTACACCCCGCGAACCTGGGACTGGTCACGCAGCGGACCCATGCACACCGTGCCCGTCAGCCGGTCCGGCGTCGGTGCCGACAACGGTTGGATGTCAAGGCTTGTCACGTCCCCACAACCGCCGATGCCGGGCGCCTCGACCGGATGAGCCAGCGCACCGTAGAGGCCGAACCGGATGTCTTCGGGTTTGGCGTGCCCGCCTGAACCTGACGGTGCGGCGTCGACGTCGACCAGGACGTAGTCGGCGTCGAAGCGAAGGTTGGCCACCGACATGTTCCAGCCGAGTATCGCCAGCGATTCACCGAAAGATGCTGTGGCGGAAGAGAACACGTCTGCCCTGTCGCCGGATCCCGAGTCACCCGAGCAGGCGGTGGCGGCGAGCACGATCGCCACCAGCATCGCGATTAGCCGCACTGGGCCTCAGGTACGGTCACGGCCCTTGCCCACAACTCTTGTCAAGGCGCGCACCATATTTCGGGGCACCATGCGCCCACCGGTGGTCAGCGCCTTGTACTGCAGGCCGGGGATGATCACCACCTTGCCCTTCGCGACACTGGCCATCGTCTCCCGAATCACATCGTCAACCTCGAGCCACAGGAACGATGCGGTGCCCGCCATGTCGATCCCGGCCCGCGCATGGAACTCGGTGTGCACGAACCCTGGGCACAGTGCGTGCACGCCGACGCCCGTCCCACCCAGCCCGTTGGCGAGTCCCTCGGAGAACGACACCACCCACGCCTTGGAGGCCGAGTAGGTGGACCCGCGCCCCGGAAGCAGGCCGGCGACGCTGGCCACATTGAGCACGGTGCCCGCGCCTGCGGCCAGCATGGGTGGCAGCGCGGCGTGGGTGAGCTGCATGACGGCGGTGACGTTGACGTCGAGCTGGCCCTGCAGCTGCTCGAACGGCGTCGTCCAGAACTCGCCCGCCGTACCGAATCCCGCGTTGTTCACCAGGACCCGCACACCTGCCTGCAGTCGCTCGGCGACCCTGGCCCGGTCAGCGGCGACGGCCAGGTCGGCGGCAATGACCTCGACCTGCGCGCCGGCTTCGTCACGCAACTCCGCGGCCAGCCGTTCCAGGCGTTCGACGTCGCGCGCGACCAGCACCAGGTCGTAGCCGTCCACGGCGTAGCGTCGCGCGAATCCCTCACCCAACCCGGACGTCGGCCCGGTGATCAGAGCGACGGGGCGTGGCATGCCCCAGAGGATACTTACCGCGGATAGTTCGCCGACTGCCGACCGTTGCGCTGGGTCGGATGGGCCGGCGGCTGTGCCCGGCGCAGCGGGTCGGGGCGTCCCGCCTCGGGCCTACCGGCCTCGGGGCGAGCGGCGTAACGGCCCACGTCGGCGCGGCCGGGCGGTTGGTCGGACATTCCCGCCGGCAGCTCCGAACGCCCCGCGGGTGCAGGGGTGAGCGGACGGCTGGGCGAACCGCTGCGGCGCGCGACGGGCTGGCCGGCGGCGGCGGTGGGCAGCGGCGGCAGCACCCGCAGCAGGTCGTTGAACTGGCGCACGGTGCGCAGGCCCTCGTCCCACTGGGCGCGGGTGCTGGTCACCGGCATGCTGACCAGCGTCCAGTTCTGCTCGTTCCACATGATCTCGGCGCAATCGGGCGCGGTGTGCGCGAACGTCACCATCCTGCGGTCGCAGGCGCGGCGGGCCGCATCCAGGTTGGTGGAGTACACCATCCGGGGGCCGATCGCTCCGAGCAGCCAGATGTCGCTCTCCCGGGGCTCCTTGATGCCTTTGAGCCGCAGGTCGACGACGACGTTGGTGCCCACCTTGCGGTGCAGCGCGATCACCGTCGCGACGTCGTCGAGGTCGAAGATGAAGACCGCCTCGCCGCGGATCTGGCCGAGGACCACATTTCGTGCGGTGACGTCGCCCACCGTGGACATCACCCCGCGCTTCCAGCGCTTGAGGATGTCGGCGGACTCGTGCTCGTAGTCGAATCCGTGGGACTTGGCCCACGACTTGCGGCGCCGGCCGAGACCGCGGCGTCTGTCGAGGTCGACCCACAACAGGACCGCCGCACCCACGAAGCAGAGTGCGGACAGCGTAAACCAGAGCGGAACCATTGGCTCAAGAGTATCCGCTCAGGCCGATTAATCCCGAACTCGAACAGATCACAACCCCGTCTCAGCCCAGCTCACCGAGCACCGAATAAGCGGTCAGGCCGGAAATTGGTGCGGAATCTCACCCTGGACGCACACTCGACACACCTAGACGGGATATGTCGCGGCAGCCAGCTCCAGAATCTCCGACCGGTCCGCAGCCAGGATGACGCCGGCGGCGACCGCCCGATCCAACGCTTCATTGAAGCGCTCGAGGTATTCCACCGAGCCCCCCGGGTAAAGCGAGTGAACGGTCGCGGCGTCGAACACCTCACCCGAACCGAACAGGAATGACATCGGGCTTTCATCCGGGGCCAGACCCGAGGTTTTCGCCACCGGGACGTCGACCCACGGAGTGCGAACCCCGCCTCGTGCGAGCCCGTGGCCGTCAGCCAGCAGAGCCGGTGGGTCGTCATCGGTCAAGGCCAGGGGTTCGGCAGTCGGCGCGGGTACTCCGGTACGAACCCAGGTGTTCAGGTTCGCGATCGCCGCCTGCAGCACGTAGTGGTGCTGTGGGGCGAAGTTGATTGCGTACGACAGCTTGGTGCCCATCAACTCGGTCGTCGGCGCATATGCCGCGGCGAGCTGCTCGAGTGGCGCGTGACCGTTGTCGATGCCGCCGACTCGAATCGTGTAGTTGTCGGCGTGTGCGGAGCCGGGGATTTCCCACGCCCGCAGGAGCGGGGTGTCGGGGCGCCTGGCACGGTGGTAGCCGAGCAGGTGGCCGTCGAGCAGGTCGGTCTCGGTGATCACCGTGAGGACCGGGACGCGCAGGTCGTCGCGAAACGGCGACGGCTCCGACACCTCCAGCGCACTGCCGCCGTCCAGCGATGCCGCTGTGCCGAACCGGGAGTGCACCAGGAATCCGTCATAGACCGCAGCGTCGCGATCGACCTCGTTGATGTAAGTGGTGAGGAACATCGCCGACTGCGATTCACCGACGGCGACCGTGGCGACCGGCTCGAGTCCCGGGATCGCGCCGTCCCTGACCAGCCGACCGACCTGGGTGTAGATGTCATAGGAGTACGCGTCCCCGGGGTGACTGAGGTGCGAATAGCGTTGCGGATCCTGGCTTTTCAGCGACAGATCGAGGCCCATGAGGTTGTCGCCGCCTTCCACGCCGACGCGTTGGGCCGACACGGCGACGTAGCCGAAACCCGAACGGGCGATCTCGCGGTGGGCCATCATCCACACCGCCGGGGCATCGATGCCGCCGCTGACGTTGAGCCATTCGACGAGCACGGTTCCGTTGAACGCCGCAGTGCCGGGCTGGTCGAGGGGTGTCAGCGCGACGATGCGCGTGACGTAGTCCGCCTCCACATGTGACGGGAAGGCCTTCGCGACGCCCGAGACGAAGAACTCCTCGGCGCGATAACCCAGTGTGGCCAGGTCGTAGGCGCCGAGGAGCAGATTGGGCTTACCGGGGACGGGCGTGATCACGCGGCGAGCCTAGTTCCGGTTCGCCGCCTCCCATGACGCGAGACTGCAGTCAGATCGCATTCTGTCGGATTTTCGCGATCTGACCGCAGTCTCGGCGTAACGGCTTGCGCGTCAGCCCAGGACGAGCCCGTCGCCATCGGGGGTGACGTTGACGGGAACGACGTCGCCGTCGTGCACCTCGCCGGCCAGCAGCAGCTTGGCCAGCTGGTCGCCGATCGCCTGCTGGATCAACCTGCGCAGCGGCCGGGCGCCGTAGAGCGGGTCGAACCCGCGCTCGGCCAGCCACTGCTTCGCCGGCAGCGACACCTCAAGGGTCAGCCTGCGCTGCGCCAACCGCTTCTGCAGCTGAGACAGCTGGATGTCGACGATCGACACCAGCTCGTCGGGCTGCAGGGCGTCGAAGACGATCACGTCGTCGAGCCGGTTGATGAACTCGGGCTTGAACGCCGCGCGCACCGCCGCCATCACCTGTTCCTCGGTGCCACCGGCGCCGAGATTGCTGGTCAGGATCAGGATGGTGTTGCGGAAATCGACCGTGCGGCCCTGGCCGTCGGTCAACCTGCCCTCGTCGAGCACGGCCAGCAGCACGTCGAACACGTCGGGGTGCGCCTTCTCCACCTCGTCGAACAGCACCACCGAGTAGGGCCGTCGGCGGACCGCCTCGGTCAGCTGACCACCCTGGTCGTAGCCGATGTAGCCGGGAGGCGCCCCGACCAGACGCGCGACGGAATGCTTCTCGCCGTACTCGCTCATGTCGATGCGGATCATCGCCCGCTCGTCGTCGAACAGGAACTCCGCCAGCGCCTTGGCCAGCTCGGTCTTACCGACGCCGGTCGGGCCCAGGAACATGAACGAGCCGGTAGGCCGGTTGGGATCCGCGACACCCGCGCGGGTGCGGCGAACCGCATCCGAGACAGCCTGCACGGCCTTCGTCTGCCCGACCACACGCTTGCCGAGCTCGGTCTCCATCCGGAGAAGCTTGGCGGTTTCACCCTCGAGCATCCGCCCTGCGGGTATGCCGGTCCACGCAGACACCACGTCGGCGATGTCGTCGGGACCCACGTCCTCCTTGAGCATGACGTTCTCGCGGGCCTCGGCGACCGGCAGCGCGGCATCGAGCTTCTTCTCCAACTCCGGGATGCGCCCGTAGCGGAGTTCGGCAGCCTTGGCCAGGTCGCCGTCGCGTTCGGCACGGTCGGCCTCACCGCGCAGCGTGTCGAGCTGCTCCTTGAGGTCGCGGACGATGTCGATGGCACCCTTCTCGTTCTGCCATCTGGTGGTGAGCTCGGCGAGCTGTTCCTTGTAATCGGCCAACTCGGCACGCAGCTTATCCAGCCGGTCCTTGGACGCGTCGTCCTCCTCCTTGGCCAGCGCCATCTCCTCGATCTCGAGACGACGGACCAGCCTCTCGACCTCGTCGATCTCCACGGGCCGGGAGTCGATCTCCATCCGCAGCCGCGACGCGGCCTCGTCGACCAGGTCGATGGCCTTGTCGGGCAGGAAACGGGACGTGATGTAGCGGTCGGACAGCGTCGCCGCGGCGACGAGCGCCGAGTCGGTGATGCGCACGCCGTGATGCACCTCGTAGCGGTCCTTGAGCCCGCGCAGGATGCCGACGGTGTCGTCGACCGACGGTTCGCCGACCAGCACCTGCTGGAAGCGGCGTTCCAGGGCGGCGTCCTTCTCGATGTACTTGCGGTACTCGTCGAGGGTGGTCGCACCGACCAGTCGCAGTTCACCGCGTGCCAGCATCGGCTTGATCATGTTGCCGGCATCCATCGCGGATTCCCCGGTCGCGCCGGCGCCGACGATGGTGTGCAGCTCGTCGATGAACGTGATGATCTGACCGGCCGAGTTCTTGATGTCGTCGAGCACGGCCTTGAGCCGCTCCTCGAACTCGCCGCGGTACTTCGCACCCGCCACCATCGAACCGAGGTCCAGCGAGACCACGGTTTTGTCGCGCAGGCTCTCCGGCACGTCACCCTCGATGATGCGCTGGGCCAGGCCCTCGACGATCGCGGTCTTGCCGACGCCGGGTTCACCGATGAGCACCGGGTTGTTCTTGGTGCGTCGGCTCAGGACCTGCACAACGCGACGAATCTCGTTGTCGCGCCCGATGACCGGGTCCAGCTTGCCCTCACGGGCTGCGGCCGTCAGATCGGTGGAGTACTTCTCCAGCGCCTGATATGTGCCCTCAGGGTCCGGGCTGGTGACGCGGGCGCTGCCGCGCACCTTGGTGAACGCCTCGCGCAGCGCCTGCGGCGACGCGCCGTGGCCGGTGAGGAGTTTGGCGGTGTCGCCGTCACCCGTGGCAAGCCCGACCAACAGGTGCTCGGTGGAGACGTATTCGTCGTCCATCTCGGTCGCGAGCTGCTGCGCCGCGGTGATCGCGGCGAGGGAGTCGCGGGACAGTTGCGGTGTCGACGAGGATCCGCTGGCGCTCGGCAGCCGGTCGATCAACCGCTGGGTCTCGGCACGGACCGTCGCAGGGTCGACTCCGACGGCCTCCAGAAGAGGTGCGGCGATCCCGTCGTTCTGCGTCAGCAGCGCCATCAGCAGGTGCGCGGGCGCAACCTGCGGGTTGCCCGCCGCCGTCGCGGCCTGCAGTGCAGAAGTCAGCGCCGCCTGGGTCTTGGTCGTCGGATTGAACGAATCCACGACGCCTCTCTTTCCATGTACAGGGGCCCGCAAAAAGGCCCTTCAAATGCTTGTCGCCTTGTTCAACGCAGTCAAGGTTGAGTCTGTTCCACTCAACTCTGACATTTTTCGGCGCCCAGCGCTAGGGACTTAGGCCCCCGAGAAGTGCGACACCGGCCGAGCCGGTGCCGTCGTCAGCTTGCGTAGTCCCAGAACTGCAGTTCGTGCACGGTGGCGAAGAGGACGAGTGTGAGGGCGTAGAGCACGACGATGGCCGACGCCCCCACCACGCTGATGCGTGCGCCGGCCCCGTCGACCGGGTCCAGCCATCGCCGGAACGGCCGGGATACACCCGGCATGAACCAGTACTGCAGGGCGGTCACGCTGATGATCTGGCTGATCCACAACGCCAGCCAGGGTTCGGCGCCGATGCGGTCCAGGGGTGGGCCGACGAATCGCGACAGCAACATCACCGTCGGGTAGAGCACGAGCAGGACGAGCATCACCGACTTCCAATTGGGCGTCATCAGGGTGCGGCCGCCTTCGATTCGCACCGTGGTGCCGAACGGCGTGGTGTTCGAGACGGTGGAGAAGTCCTTGCTCAGCGTCGACCGCAGCCCCTGCAGCGCGTCGGTCCTCTCGGCGGAACGCATCCACGTCGACAGGTGTGCCGCGGTCCGAAACCTGACCATCGACAGCCATTCGCCGTGCTGGTCCATCGGCAACAGGATGGTGCCTTCATAGCCGGGCAGCTCGAGGGCCGCCGTCGTCAGCCGCACCTGCATCTCGCGGAACTCGCCCTCGCGGCCGGACGCGACGGCGTGCCGGAACAACCCGACGCCCGGCGGTGCCGGCCCCTCGTCGGTGAGGATCACGTCCGCCGAGCTGCGCCAGTAGCCTCGCCGCTGCCCGTCACGCAGCACCTCTGCCCGGTGCGAACTGTCGAGCCAGCCGTGCAAGCGCTCCTCGTCGGAAAACGTCACGGCGACAGCCCAATCCAGCCGCGGATCGGCATGCTCGGAAACATTGCCCGCCAGGTGGCCCGACGCCGACCGGGCAGAATCCAGCAGATCCTGCGACCAGAGCCCGAAGCCGGCCGCGTCTCCCTCCCGGTGGAAGACGGTGACCGCCGTCGCGGACGTCATCGACCCGCCGCATCCGCGACGACCCGCCGACCCTGCACGTAGACCTCCGCGATCGAGGACTCCCTGATGCCCATCAGGAGTGCGAAAAGAGTCTGGTCACGAGCGAGGTCGGGATCCTCGGCGCGGACGCCGTGGCGCAATGTTCCGTCGAGCGCGGGAGTGCCGGTGGGATCCACGACGACGAAGTCTGCCTCCTTGCCGAGATCGAAGTTGCCGAACCGGCTTTCCATGTCGAGGGCGCGTGCACCACCCAGAGTCCCGAGGAACAGCATCTCGGCGGGGTGCATCGAGACACCCTCGTCGCCGGGCTCGTTGATGTGGACCTTGAACGCATCACCGAGCACCCGGGGGATCAGCCATTCGTCTCCACCACCGAAATCCGTTCCCGCCGCGATGTTCACGCCGGAGGCGACAGTTCGCCGCCACGGCATCGTGCCCGACCCCAGGAAGAGTTGCGAGATCGGGCAGTGCGCGATGGAGGTGCCGGTCTCGGCCATCCGCTCCAGTTCGACATCCTGGCAGTGCACGCAGTGCGCCAGGATGGTCCGCGGGCCCAGCAGACTCTTTCCGCCCACGGCCGATCCTGGCAGGAACTTCCCGTCGTAGGTGTCCAGATACGAATTCACTTGGTACGCCTGCTTGGTGGTGTCCACCTCACCGGTTCCCGGGCGATTGTTCTCGTTGAGGTGACTGTGCACATACACACCGCGATCGCGCACCTCGTCGTACAGCTCGCCGAGATTGCGCAGCGTCTCGGTGGTCACCGACAGCGAGAACCGGGGCACGATCGCGACATGCAGCAGCGCGGTGGACACGTCGCCGGTGTCGGCCGCGTGCCATCGGTCGATCTCCACACGGGTGAGCCGGATCGCGTCCTGCTCGGAGGTGACCAACGCCTCGGCGGTCGGTCCGCCGACCGTCTGGATACCGCGGCCGGAGACGATGCGCAGCCCCGCTTTTCGCGTTTCGGCGAACAGCGCATCCTGCGCGTGCGGGAATGCCGACCCGAACACCATGGCGGCGGTGGTGCCCGCCGCGATCCGCCGGTTGGTGAAGTCGACGGCTGCCTGCTGCGCGAACTCGGGGTCCGCGAACTTCGCCTCCGAGGGGAAGATGCACAGGTTCAGCCACTCCAGCAGCTGGCCGCCGCCGTAGGAGTCGCCCGCATAGGTCTGCGGAAAGTGGATGTGCGTGTCAACGAAACCCGGCAACAGAAACCCCGGTCGGTGGTCGTGCACCGAGGCGGTGTCGAACTCGTCGGGCAGCCCATCACGTGGCCCGCAGTAGACGATGGTGCCATCGCCGGCGACGACCAAGGCGCCGTCGGGAACAGCGACGAGAGCCGTTGCCGCGTCGATGATCTTCGGGTTCCCGGCCAGGTGGAAGATATGGCCCAGATGCACCCGATCAGCCATGCGAGACCCCCTTTGTCCGTCGACCGGACAGTGGCGCGCCGCCGATGAGATAGGCGACGGCACAGACGATTCCGCCCACCAACCCGAGGTTCGTGGTGACCATACCGACTGCCTGACCGTTCAACTGTGAGCAGAGTACCCCGGAACGCCCAACACCGGCTTGCGCCGACATTGCCTCAACTCGCGCCCAGGGTGGCAGAATCTGCACCGGCGTCGCGGCAGCGGGGCGAGCAAACACTGTCCCGCCGCATCGGCCCTCTGGGCAAGATCGGCGATCGACGCAGCGAAGGGATCCCGGATGACGGACCACTGGAGTTCGATCCTCATCGAGCTCATTCCGTTGGCCCTGATAGTCGCGCTCTCTCCGTTGTCGATCATCCCGGCAGTGCTGGTTCTGCACACCCCGCATCCCCGGCCCACCGGGCTGGCGTTTCTGGCCGGCTGGCTGGTCGGACTGGCGGCCTTGACCGGCATCTTCCTGATGGCCTCCAATCTGATCGGCGGAATCGGCAAGAGCCCGCCGAGTTGGGCGTCGTGGCTGCGCATCGCCATTGGTGTCGCACTGATCGTGTTCGGTGCCTATCGCTGGGCGACGCGCAAGAGTTCGGAGCACATGCCCGGCTGGATGACGCGCATGAGCACGCTGACACCCGGCAAGGCGGCGATCACCGGCGCGGCACTGACCGTGGCCAACCCGAAGGTGCTCTTCATCTGCGCCGCAGCCGGTTTGGCGATCGGATCAGCCGGGCTGAGCACACCTGCGGTGTGGTTCGCGGAGCTGTGGTATGTCGCGGCGGCGGGATCCACGGTGGCGCTGCCCATCCTCGGCTACGCGGTGTCGGGCGACCGGCTGGACCCCGCGCTCGACCGGCTCAAGGCCTGGATGGAACGACAGCACGCCACGCTGGTTGCCGTGATCCTGGTCGTGATCGGTCTTCTGGTGCTGTACAAGGGAATTCACGGGCTATAACGCGGGAAGCCCGAGCTCGTCGGCGTCGGCCGTCAGGTACCGCGTCACGGTCGGAGCCACCAGTCGCACCACGTCGTCGGTCGGCAGTTCCGACAGCGGCGGCACCGCCATCAGGTAGCGCAGCATCGCCGTCCCCACCAGGCTGCTCGCCGCCAGCATCGCCCGCAGCCGCGCCTGCGCGTCGCCGCCGATCTCGGCGGACACCGCGGTCAGCACATAGTTCTGCATGAAGCCCCGGAATGCAGCCAGCGCGTCGGGGTTCGAGGTCGCCGAAGCCAACATGGCCCGCATCGTCGACGCGGTCTCCGGTGCCTCCCAGACACCCAGGTAGGCCCGCACCATCCGGGTGCCGACGTCAGGTTCGTCGCCGCCGGACCCGCTCACCGCGGCAGCCAGGACCTCGGGATCGATGATCAGCCGGAGGGACTCGCGGAACAGCCGCTCCTTGGACCCGAAGAGGTAGAGCACCATCGAGGCGTCGACGTGCGCATCGTCGGCGATCGCCCGCAGCGTCGTCTTCTCGTAACCGTCCCGGGCGAAGCGCGCTTTCGCCGCCGCCAGTACGACGTCCCTGGACACCGGCTCGCCCTGCCGCCGGCCTCTGCGACCGGTCGTTTTTGCTGGTGGTGCCACCCGGCGACCCTAACATTTCAATAGCTGTTGAAATCCTGACCCACTGCGCTTACGCTGCGTACACCGCATTAATTCAACAGCCAATGAAAAGGGGACAGGCCATGGTCACCACGAGCCCGAAGCACGCCCATCACCCGGTGCCCACGCACGAGGTGCCCGCCGCGGTGCGCGCCGCAGGCATCATCATCGGGATCACCGCCGTGCTGGCAATCCTGGCGATCGCGTTCGCCCTGCCCGCGTCTCGCTCCGGCCCACACGACGTGCCCATCGGCGCCGCAGGCCCCACCGCCGCAGGCGGCCAGATCTCCGCGATGCTCGATCAGAACGCCCCGGGGGCGTTCGCCGTGACCTACTACCCCAGCCAGGCCGCGCTCACCGATGCCATCAGGCACCGCGACGTCTACGGCGGCATCGCACTGCCGTCGCAGCCGGGCGGACAAGCCACGCTTCTCGTCGCCTCGGGCGGCAGCCCGGCCGTCGCGCAGCTGCTCACGCAGCTCGGCAGCGAGGTGGGCCACCGGACTGGGATGCCGCTACAGATGGAGGACCTCGCTCCGCTGCCGCCACGCGATCCACGCGGAGCCGGGCTCGCGGCGTCGGCGCTGCCCATCACGCTGGCGACCTTCGTACCGGCGATCGCGCTGGTTCTGCTCCTGCGGCGGGAGATCTGGACCCGGTTCGCCGCCGCGGTGGTCTTCGCCGGTAGTGCGGGCCTCACGATCGCCGCGGTGCTGCGGTACGTTCTCGGGTCCATCGACCAGAACTTCTGGGGCGTCGCGGGGGCGCTGACCCTCGGGGTGGCTGCCGGACTGTTGTTCATCCTCGGTTTGGGGTCACTGTTCGGCAAGGCCGGTCTGGCCCTCGGCGGCGTGCTGGCGCTGCTCGTCGGGAACCCGCTGTCGGGACTGAGCAGCGCGCCGGAGCTGCTGCCCACGGGCTGGGGCCAGCTGGGCCAGATGCTGCCCCAGGGCGCCACCGCCACCCTGCTGCGATCGGCGGCCGCATTCGACGGAGCCGGAGCAACCACCGCGCTCGCCGTCCTGGCCTGCTGGGCACTGGCCGGCACCGCGCTCGGCGTCGTCGCCGCCCTTCGCCGACCGGAGCCCGGCGCCGAAGTGACTTAGTATCGTGCGACGTGGGACTCGAAGACCGGGAATCGATGCGCATCCTCCGCGATGCCGTCGATCCCGACCACGGGTCCGAGGCGCTGGTGCGGGAGATCTACTCCCGGTGGTTCGGCACGGATCTGTCGGCCCGGGACCTCTTCCCGCCGGACATGGAGAAGCAGCGCCAGGTCTTCGCGCACGCCCTCTGCTGGTTGTGTGACCAGCTGATCGCCCAGCGCGCCGAGGAGCCGGTGGCCTTCCTTGCTCAACTCGGCCGCGACCATCGCAAGTACGGCGTCACCGAACAGCATTACGCCACGCTGCAGGTGGCGCTGCTCACCACCCTGAGAGCGCATCTCGCCGAGAGCTGGGACCGCCGTCTCAACGAGGCGGTCCACGACGTCGTCGAGTTGGTCGTCGGCGTGATGAGCGGCGCCGCGGACGCCGAGACCAGCCCGCCGTTCTGCGACGGCACCGTGCTCGAACATCTGCGGCCCACCCGCGACGTCTCGATCATCCGGCTGAAGATGGACCATCCGCTGTCCTATCTGCCCGGCCAGTACGTCCCCGTCCAGGTCCCGCAGTGGCCGCGCCGGTGGCGCTACCTGAGCCCGTCGATCCCGGCCGACCCCCAGGGATATATCGAGTTCCATGTCCGTTCGGTTCCCGGCGGGATGGTCAGTACCGCCATCGTCGGCGAAGCGCGCCCGGGCGATCGGTGGCGGTGCTCCAATCCCCACGGCGCAATGCACATCGACCGCGATGACGGCGACGTGCTCATGGTCGCGGGCTCGACAGGGCTGGCGCCGCTGAGAACGCTGATCATGGATCTGGCCCGGTTCGGCGAGAACCCCCGGGTTCACCTGTTCTTCGGCGCACGGTATCCGTGCGAGCTGTACGACCTGCGGACCCTGTGGGAGATCGCGTCGACGAACCCGTGGCTGTCGGTAACCCCGGTGTCCGAGCATCGGATCAATCCGCCGTGGGCCTCCCAGTTCCCCGACGTAACGCCACCGCGTGGGCTGCACGTGCGCCAGACCGGGACCCTGCCCGACATCGTGACGCGCTACGGCAGCTGGAGCGACCGCCAGATCCTGCTGTGCGGCAAGCCGGAGATGGTGCTGGCCACCAAGGAGGCGCTCGTTGCCAAAGGCGCAGTTGCTGAACGAATTCGCCACGATCCGCTAGCAAGCTAGTTGCACGTGGCAGGATCGCTGGCATGGACGAGTTTGAAACCGTCACGCTGCGCGATCCGTCATCGGCGCTGACCGCCACGTACGTTCCCATTGCAGGCATGGTCGCCTCGTCGCTGACCGACGACGGCGTGGAACTGCTGGGCCAGCGCCGCGGCGTGCAGGGCTACGTCTCCAACGGCAAGACCATGGGCATTCCCATCCTGTACCCGTGGGCCAACCGGCTCAGCAGCAACGGCTACGGAGTCGACGGAGCCGTCGTGACGTTGACCCCGGGCACCGGCGGCGTGCGCACCGACCAGCACGGTGTGCCGATCCACGGCACGTTGGCCGCCTATAAGGACTGGACCGTCACCACGCTCCTGGAGTCGCAGCTGACCGCCGAGCTCGACTTCGCGGCCCGGCCTGGACTGCTCGCGACCTTTCCGTTCCCGCATCTGCTGACGTTGGACGTCTCGCTGCTGGACCGCACGCTGACGGTGAAGACCACCGTCTCAGCGACGACGGGTTCGCGGGTGCCGCTGTGCTTCGGTTTCCACCCCTACCTGCAACTGCCCGGTGTTCCGCGGGCGCAGTGGCAGATCGAGACACCCGCCATGCGCTACCAGCCGGTGAACGCGTGGGGCATCCCCACCGGCCGGGTGGAGGATCGCCCGGCGAGCTCGGAGGCGTTGGGCGACAAGTTCATCGACGACGGCTACGACGAAGTCGCGCCCGGTTCGGTGTTCGCCCTCTCCGGCGGTGACCGACGGATCGAGGTGCATTTCGACCAGGGGTTCACCGCAGCGCAGGTGTTCGCACCCGGCGACGACGACGTCGTCTGCTTCGAACCGATGGCCGCACCCACCGACGCCCTGCGGCGCGGCGGCTACCACGAGGTGCAGCCGGGCGAGTCGGTGACGGCCCAGTTCCGGATCAAGGTCACCTAGCGCGGCGAACGTACGGTTTATGACGCATCCGCCGAGTGCTGCCGTCAGAAACCGTACTCTCGGCGCGTGGGGAAGCTAGCGCTGGTTGCGCGGCTGCCACACCACCAGCGCGGTGCTCTTGGCCCGGGGCTGGGCTCGCAGGTGGTCGACTTCTGCGCTCAACTCCCGGATCCGCGCCTGCAGAGCCTCGACCTGATTGGTCAGCTCGATGATGCGTTTGATTCCGGCGAGATTCACGCCTTCGTCCTGTGACAGCCGCTGCACCTCGCGCAGCAGGTCGACGTCACGCTCCGAATAGCGCCGTCCGCCACCCGAACTGCGCTGAGGGCTGACCAGGCCGAGCCGGTCGTACGTGCGCAGCGTCTGCGCATGCATACCGGCCAGCTCGGCGGCCACCGAGATCAAGAAAGTCCTGGCATCGTCGTTGCGGCGAGCGCTCATCGGTGCCCTCGGTTCTTCAGCAAGGGCTCTTCGCGCAAGCGCTCATCGCGGCGCACGCAGGTCATCACACACCGGCCCAACCCGCCCGCGGGTCGAACCCGCTGGCGCGCTCGGCTTTGGCGTATGCCTCCAGCGCCTCCGCCGCCTCACCCTCCAGGTTCGGCGGCACCGCCACCTTGACGGTGACGAGGAGGTCGCCGTGACCGCCGGAGCGCTTGGGGACGCCACGACCCCGCACCCGAAGAATTCGGCCGTCCGAGGTGCCCTTGGGCACTCTGACCCCGACCTTGCCCTCCAGTGTGGGTACTGAAAGCGTTGTGCCCAAGGCCAATTCGTGAAAGCTCACCGGTACCGACACGGTCAGGTCATCACCATTGCGACCGAACACCTTGTCCGGCTTGACATGTACGGTCACGAACAGGTCGCCTGAGGGTGCCCCCCGAAGACCGGCCTCGCCCTGCCCCGCGAGGCGGATGCGCTGACCGTCTTCCACGCCGGGAGGTATCCGGACGTTGATGGTGCGGGTACGGGTGGTGACACCGGTGCCCTTGCACTCGTCGCACGGATTCTCGATGATCGACCCGCTGCCACGGCATTCCGTGCATGGCTCGGAGAAACCGAACGCACCCTGGTTGCGACTGATGACGCCGGCGCCGTTGCAGTTCGGGCACACCTTCGGGCTGGTACCCGGGCGTGCGCCGCTGCCGTGACAGTTGGTGCACGGAGCTGGGCTGGTGAGCCGAAGCGGCATCGCCACGCCCTTGGTCGCCTCCAGGAAACTGAGCTCGGTCTCGGTCTCGAGATCGTTACCCCGACGAGGACGCGACGGCCGAGGCTGTTGCGCACCGCGACCGAACAGTCCGCCGAACAGGTCGCCGATATTCGCGCCGCCCTGCTGGCCTGCGGCATCGAAGAGATCGTTCAGGTTGAATTCCTGACCGTCCCCGCCGCCGCCGAAACCGCCGAAATTGCCGCCACCGCCACCGCCGTAACGACCGCGACCGAACCCGCCGCCTGCGAACAGCCGGCGGGTTTCGTCGTACTCCTTGCGCTTGGCCGAATCCGTGAGCACTTCTTTGGCTTCCGATGCGGCCTTGTACCGCTCCTCGGCCGCGGCGTTGCCGGGGTTCCGGTCGGGGTGGTTCTCCGAGAGAATCTTGCGGGCGGCCCGCTTGATCTCTTTCTCATCGGCGTCGGAGGTGACGCCGAGCTCCTTGTAGAAGTCCTTCTCAACCCATTCTCGCTGGGCCATATCGGGTCACCTCCTCACGCTGCTCGTCGATATCGGTTGATCAATTCTTATGATTCTGCGGGCTCTTCGGCCCCTGCGTCGGCATTGGCGGCTCCGGACGCGTCGGGCACGGTGTCCACGACACCGACCATTGCGTGCCGGACCACGTGATCGCCGACCTTGTAGCCGCGCCTCATCACCGTGCCGATCACCGAATGCGACCCGTCACCTTCGTGCTGAACCGCTTCGTGCAGCCCGGGGTCGAACTCCTCACCCTCGGTGCCAAAGGCGACCAGTCCCAGACCTTCGAGTACGCCGACCAGCTTGTCGGCGACCGACTTCAATGGACCCGTATCGAGATCGCCGTGCGCGCGCGCCCGGTCGAGATCGTCGAGCACCGGCAACAGCTGGGTCACCACGTGGGCCTTCGCCCGTTCCGTGGCCACCTGCTGATCGCGCATCGCCCGCTTGCGGTAATTCGCGAAGTCGGCCTGGACGCGCTGCAGGTCCGCGATCAACTCGGCGGCCTCGTCCTGAGATTCCTCAGAGACGGTGGGCACCTCCGATGCCGGCCCACCGGGGGCCGGCCCGGAGGCCGCGTTGTCGCGCACCTGACCCGTGTCGGGGTCTATGCGTCGTTTGTCGGTGAAGGTGATCGGCTCTTCGCGCTCCTGCTCGGCGCCACTCACTTGCGCTCCTGGTCGTCCTCAACAACCTCGGCGTCGACGACATCGTCGTCACCGGAACCGGTGGCGCCAGTGCTTTCTCCGCCGCCCGCGGCCTGCTCGGCCTGGGTGGCCTCGTAGATCGCCTGGCCCAGGGCCTGGCTCTCCTCGCCGAGCTTCTCCATCGCGGTCTTGATCGCGCCGATGTCGTTGCCGGCCAGCGCCGACTTGGCATCGGCGATCGCGCCGTCGACCTTGGTCAAGGTGTCCTCGGAAACCTTCGACCCGTTCTCGGACGCTGCACTGCGTTGTTCGGCGACGAACTTCTCCGTCTGGTAGACCAGCGACTCGGCCTGGTTGCGGACGTCGGCCTCTTCGCGACGCTGACGGTCTTCGTCGGCGTGCGCCTCGGCGTCCTTGATCATCCGGTCGATCTCTTCCTTGGACAGGCCGGAGCCTTCCTGGATGCGGATCGTGTTCTCCTTGCCGGTGCCCTTGTCCTTGGCCGTGACGTGCACGATGCCGTTGGCGTCGATGTCGAAGGTCACCTCGACCTGCGGCACGCCGCGCGGGGCCGGCGGCAGACCGGTCAGCTCGAAGGAGCCCAGAAGCTTGTTGTGCGAGGCGATCTCGCGCTCACCCTGGAACACCTGGATCTGCACCGACGGCTGATTGTCGTCTGCGGTGGTGAAGGTTTCCGACCGCTTGGTGGGGATGGTGGTGTTTCGCTCGATCAGCTTGGTCATCACCCCGCCCTTGGTCTCGATACCCAGGCTCAGTGGCGTGACATCAAGCAGCAGAACGTCTTTGACCTCACCCTTGAGCACGCCGGCCTGCAGCGCGGCGCCGACGGCGACGACCTCGTCCGGGTTGACGCCCTTGTTGGGCTCCTGTCCGCCGGTCATCTCCTTGACGAGCTCGGAGACCGCGGGCATGCGGGTGGAACCACCGACGAGCACCACGTGGTCGATGTCGCCAACCGCGATGCCTGCGTCCTTGATGACGGACTGGAACGGCTGCCGGGTGCGATCCAGCAGATCCTGAGTGATGCGCTGGAACTCCGACCGCGTGAGCTGCTCGTCGAGGAACAGTGGGTTCTTGTCGGCGTCAACGGTGATGTAGGGCAGGTTGATCGACGTGCTCTGCGAGCTCGACAGTTCGATCTTCGCCTTCTCGGCGGCCTCACGAAGCCGCTGCATCGCCATCTTGTCCTTGGTCAGGTCGATGCCTGCGCTGGCCTTGAACTTGTCGACCAGCCATTCGACGATCCGGTCGTCCCAGTCGTCGCCACCGAGGTGGTTGTCACCTGAGGTGGCGCGCACCTCGACAACGCCCTCACCGATCTCCAGCAGCGAGACGTCGAACGTGCCGCCGCCGAGGTCGAAGACGAGGATGGTCTGTTCCTTCTCACCCTTGTCCAGGCCGTAGGCCAGTGCCGCCGCGGTCGGCTCGTTGACAATGCGCAGCACGTTGAGGCCCGCGATCTGGCCGGCTTCCTTGGTGGCCTGACGCTGGGCGTCATTGAAGTAGGCGGGCACCGTGATGACCGCATCCTCGATGTCCTCGCCGAGATAGGACTCGGCGTCGCGCTTCAGCTTCTGAAGGATGCGCGCGCTGATCTCCTGCGGCGTGTAGTTCTTGTCGTCGATCTCCACCGACCAGTCGGTGCCGATCTCACGCTTGACCGAACGGATGGTCCGGTCGACGTTGGTCACTGCCTGGTTCTTGGCGGGCTGACCCACCAGCACCTCGCCGTTGCGCGCGAACGCGACAACCGACGGCGTGGTCCGAGAGCCCTCGGAGTTGGCGACGACGACGGGGTCGCCACCCTCCAACACTGCGACGACGGAGTTGGTGGTCCCGAGGTCGATACCGACCGCACGAGCCATAGTTACTGCCTCCTGAATAGACGTTTCGATGGTCTTCTCAACTTCTGAGTGCACCGCGCTCAAGACTGCTCCTGTTGACACTCCGTGTCAAGCCCGACTTGAGCCTTATGCACTCAACTATCGAAGGGGTCAACGGCACCTCCGTCGCATTTGTTCCCGTCGACCGCGCCAGATTCGTTCGAAATGCCCGCGGAATAGCACTCCGGGTCGCGATCCGACCCCGAACCACAGCCGTGAACTCTCGCTCGGCGAGGCCCCACACCACCCCTAAGCTGGCTCTGTGACCGAAAGGGCCGCCATGACGCACACGCCCGCCACCACCCGGAGCACGTTTCCCGGAATCAGCTCGGACCAGTGATGTCGGACCTCGAGGCGAAGTTGCGGCCAATCGCCGAAGCACTGGTGACCCCGGGCGAACAGTTGTGGGGTATTTGCGTCGCGACGCAGGTCGGGATGTTCAGGGGCCGGCAGGTATTGCTTGCCGTCACCGGCGGCCGCCTGCTCGTGCAAGACCTGAACCGCAAGTTTGAGCCCATCGGCGACGCCATCTCGTTGCCGCCGGAGCGAATCGCCCACGCGTCCGTCGGCGGTGCCGGAGGCGGGTGGCCCAACGTCGCGATGGCGATCATGGACGGAGCCGCGGTGAAGCTCAAGATCCGCACCACCGACGGCGACACACTGAAGTTGACGATGATGCGCGGCACCGGCATGTTCGGAACGCTCGGCGGCGGCGAAACCCAGCGCCATGGCGTCGAAGCGCTCGCCGCCTGGTTCGGCCAACACCGGGCCTAGGGCGACGCAGCGGGGCAGCGGGGCACGGACCGAACATCTGCCCCTCACTGCTTGTCCGCGCGTCACTTCCGTCACTCTCACCACATTCTGCGTACGCTGGAAGCAATGAAGAAGCGGCTGGCCATCGTGGGTGCGCTGGCCTGCGCCGCCGTGCTCGCAGGCTGCCAGTCCACCATCGAAGGCACTGCGACCAAAACCCCGGACTCCTTCGCCGAGCCCGATTTCCCGACACCCCGACCCAGCCGACCGACCGCGGCACCGCCGTCCACCATGGAGCCGCGGCCGTCGCCGTCGGCACCCCGACCATCCGGCGGAGAGGTGCTGCAGCCCCAGAACGGTTTCGTGTTCATCCAGACGAAGACCGGTAAGACCCGCTGTCAGGTCGACGAACAGGAGGTCGGCTGTGAGGCGGCATTCACGAATGCCCCGGACGTCGACGGGGCGCCGGCCAACGGGGTGCGGCTCAGCTCAGGCGGGCAGATCAGCTGGGTGCTCGGCAATCTGGGCGCCATCCCGGCAGTGACCCTGGACTACCGGACCTACTCCGCGGTGGGCTGGACGATCGACGCCAGCGAGGACGGCACGCGCTTCACCAATGACAGCACCGGCCGCGGAATGGTCATCAGCGTCGAGGGCGTCGAAGGCTTCTGATCCGCGTCCCGCATGCTGGTCCCGACGACAGAAGGGAACACTGACATGACCGTTGCACAGCGAGAACGCGCCGCCCTGGTGGCGACGTTTCGGGAATCGACGCCGGACGCGCCCACCCTGTGCGAGGGCTGGGACGCTCGGGACCTGGCCGCGCACCTCGTGGTCCGGGAACGTCGACTCGATGCCGCCCCGGGCATCCTGATCCCAGCCTTCGCCGACTACACCGAGCGGGTTCAGCACCAGGTGTCGGCGTCGACGGACTGGGACGTCCTGGTCGGGCAGGTAGCCGACGGACCCCCGCTGTACTCGCCGTTCAAGCTGCTTGATCCGATCGCCAACGTGGCCGAGATGTTCATCCACCACGAAGACGTCCGCCGCGCGCGTCCGGACTGGGAGCCCAGGAAGCTCGACGACCAGACCATGGCGGCGCTCCGCAGGCCGGTGGCGATGATGTCGCGGTTGACGCTGAGAAAAGCGCCGGCGAAGGTCACCCTGCGCACCCCCGAGGGCGACACGCTCGCGACCGTGGGGCGGGGGCAGCAGGTCACCGTGACCGGCGATCCCGGTGAGCTGCTGATGTTCGTCACGCGCGGCGAGGGCCGGGTGACGATCGACGGACCGACCGACCTGATCGAGGCGGTGAAGAAGGCCCGCGGCGGGCTGTGAGCCTAGGCTTGAACATCGTGAACCCAGTGGATTTCAGAATCTTCGTCGAACCCCAGCAGGGTGCCACCTACGCCGATCAGCTCGCGGTCGCCCAGACCGCGGAGAGCGCGGGCTACTCCGCCTTCTTCCGCTCGGACCATTACGTCGCGATGGCCGGTGACGGGTTGCCCGGCCCCACCGATTCGTGGGTGACACTCGCCGGTATCGCGCGCGAGACCTCATCGATCCGGCTGGGCACGATGGTCACCTCAGCGACGTTCCGCCACCCCGGACCGCTGGCCATCTCGGTCGCGCAGGTCGACGAAATGTCAGGCGGCCGTGTGGAGTTCGGTATCGGCGCCGGGTGGTTCGAAGCCGAGCACCTCGCCTATGCAATCCCCTTCCCGCCGCTGGGCGAACGATTCGACCGCCTGACCGAGCAACTGGAGATCATCACCGGGCTGTGGAACACGCCCTCGGGCGAGACGTTCGACTACTCCGGAACGCACTACAGCGTCTCCGACTCCCCCGCGCTGCCCAAACCGGTCCAGTCCCCGCACCCGCCGATCATCATCGGCGGCGGTGGCGCCAAGAAGACCCCCGCGCTGGCGGCGACGTTCGCCTCGGAGTTCAACATCCCGTTCGTGCCGCTGGAGACGCTGACCACGCAGTACGCCCGGGTGGCGGCGGCGCTCGAGAAAGCGGGGCGCGCGGCGGATTCGCTGACCTACTCCGCGGCGTTCGTGGTGTGCGCCGGCCGCGACGACGCGGAGATCGCGCGGCGTGCCGGCGCGATCGGCCGCGAGGTCGACGAGCTGCGCACCAACTCTCCCGCGGTGGGGACGCCTGCGGAGATCGTCGACAAGCTGGGACCGTTCATCGAAGCGGGCGTTCAGCGCGTCTACCTGCAGCTTCTCGACATGTCTGATCTGGCTCATGTCGAGTTCTTCGCTGAGAAGGTGTTTCCCCAACTCCGCTGACCCAGCGTCTCCGCCGTGCCCCCGGCTACTATCGGTGGCCGTGACCAGCCGGGATCGCGACCACGCCGCCGAGCAGGAGGCGCCGCCCGTACCGTGGCACAACCGGACGTCGACACTGCTTGGCGCCAGCGTGGCGGCGGTTGCGGCGA
Organism: Mycolicibacterium sp. CR10; assembly: GCF_005222675.1. Lineage (GTDB taxonomy): Bacteria > Actinomycetota > Actinomycetes > Mycobacteriales > Mycobacteriaceae > Mycobacterium. Next base: position 68,058 of record NZ_STGE01000003.1, read on the forward strand.
TCGCGATCGTCGTCGCGTCCATCGGCTACGTCGCCCGCCAGTTCAGTGAGCCCACCCAGGCGCCGATCAACTACGTGGAGCCTGCCTTCTCGTCCTCGACCGGATCCGGATCGGCGACACCGACGACGACGGGCACGATCACCAGCACCAGCCCGCCCCTGACCACCGACATCAACCCGGGGCTGACGCCCACCAGCCCGTCGGATTCCTCGTCAACGACGAGCCGGAACCCCAATTTCCGGCCCCCGAGAACTCGCGAACCCGAGAGCGACGACGGGTCCACCACGCGCACGACACGCAATCGGCCGAGAACGAACGTGACACGCACGCTGAACCCGGTGCCGTAGCGCCGAGCGCCTACTATCGGGATTCGTGGCGCGCTACGGATCTCCCGACGACCAGAACAACTACTCCGACGACGACCCGACGCAACTCAGCAACTACGGCTACGGCGGTCACGACGAACCGCCGCCGCCTCCGGGCGACTCGCCGTGGTACCGCAAGCCCGCGGCGCTGGTGGGGCTCGGCGCCGTCGGTGCTGTGCTGATCGCTCTGATCGTCTTCGGCCTGGCGAGGGCCATCACCGGCGACTCCACCTCCGACCCGACCACAACCGCGACGCTGACGCCGCTCACGTCGACCTCCGCGCCGGCGGTGGTCCCGTCAGAGACCCCGACCGCGACCGAAACCGCGACGACGGCCACCACCGAGCCCACCGCGACGACGACCACCACCACCACGCCGAGCACGACGACCACCACCACCACGACCAGCACGACGCCGAGCACCTCGGTAAGCACCAGCACGAGCACGAGCGTGGTGACACAGACCGAAACCGAAACTGTTACGGAAACGCCCCCGCCGCCGACACCCTGATCGGACGCGTGGCGGATAAAACCGCCCAGTGAGCTTGCCTAGCAGACAGTTTCAGGTGTCGGAACGCATTCCGCCAACGGCGCGGGCACGGGTTCAGGCTGCGGCTCGGCCACGGGCTCCGGTGCCGGCGTAGCTTCCGGCTCCGGCGACGGCTCTGGTGCGGGTTCTGGTTCCGGTGCGGGCGCGGGTTCCGGTGCGGGCGCGGGTTCCGGTGCGGGCGCGGGTTCCGGTGCGGGCGCGGGTTCCGGTTCCGGTGCGGGCGCGGGCTCTGGTTCCGGTGCGGGGGCGGGTTCCGGCGCGGGCGCGGGCTCCGGTTCCGGTGCGGGGGCGGGTTCCGGTGCGGGCTCTGGCTCTGGCTCCGGTGCGGGTTCTGGTTCCGGTGCGGGGGCAGGCGCGGGCTCAGGTGCAGGTGCCGGCGCTGCGACGGGCGGAGCCGCAGGCAGCGGAACCTGTTGCGGTGCAGATTGTTTGGATACTTCCCCGCGCCGCTCCACCCGAGCTTGCGGAGGCGCCACCTGCGGTGCGGGCGCACCCGCCACCGCCGTCTCGGTGATCGTCGGCGGCGCAGCCGGCAGGTCGGCCGCAACGGGCACCTCCACCGGTTGTGTCGCGACCGGCGTGGAAATCCCCGACGCCCCGGTGGGGGCAGTGCTGGCCTGCGAGGTCCACAGCAGACCCGTCAGCGCCGCTGCCGCGAGACACGCCGCGCCCGCGAACAACACTCCCGGCCGCCGGTACAACGCCGGCGGTTCCAGTTCTGCGGCGTCGCAGCCTTCATCGTCGAAGTGGACCTCGGGCCGTGCCTGGGCGGAGTCGTAGACCGGCTGAACGAACTCGGTGGCGGCGAGGTCGACGGTTTCCGCCGACCATGCCAGTGGAACCGCGGCGGCAACGGTCTCGGCCGCGTCGGACGCCGGCACCACCGTGGTGCGCGTCTCGACTTCGGTGCCACGCAACGCGAGCAGTTCAGCACCGGCCGCGGCCGCCACCTGCGCGGCCACAGTGGTGACCACCGGACGCCGCATGACTTCCGAAAGTCTTTGGGTGACAACCGGAATACGAGCACCGCCGCCGACCGTGGCGATCACCGCGAGCTGCGCCGGGGCGATGCCGTTGCGGTGCAGCGTGTCGAGGAGAACCTGCACGAACCCGTCGAGCGGCCCGCCCACCACCGACTCGAGGTCCCCGCGGGTGAACCGGATCGTCGTGCGGGCACCCACAATCCCGGTGGCCGTTTCCAGACTCAACCGCTCCTTGGCGGCGCGGCACTGTTCGCGCAGATCGGTCAGCGAGGTGACCTCCGACGTACCGCACGGGTCGACGTCGAGGTCGGTGAGCACGCGGCGCAGCACGGACTGGTCGACGAGGTCACCGGAGAAGTCGTCGTAGCGGACCGTCGGCCCGATGGCGGCGAAGCCGTCGGCGTCGGCCAGGGTGATGCTGCTGCCCGTCGCGCCGAAGTCACACAGCGCCACCACCCCGCGCGTCGGCAGCCCCGGGTTGGCCTGCAGCGCCGTGAGCGCCGCGACGGCATCGGACACCACGGTCAGGTGCGGGACCCGGGCACGCAGTGCCGCCACCCTCGACTCCGGCCAGTAGGCAGGCACCGCGACCGCCGCGACATCCGGTCGACGCTGCGGCCTGGCCTCGCGCGTCATCGCCTCGATCGCGGTCGCGACCAACCGGTCAGCGGGATGGCTGGAACCGTCGGCGGCCACCAGGGGCACCGGGTCACCGACGCGGTCGACGAAGCCCGTCACCGACAGGCCTGGCACCGATGACGTGCCGACTTCCGGCGGTCGATGTGCGGACAGGGTGAGGGCCGCACGCCGGATGGTGGGTCGTCCATCCGTGACGGCGATGAGGTTGGCTGCGCCCAGCGAGACGCCCAGCGAACTGCGCATACCTATTAGTCGTTCGGAGGCGCCGAAACGTTAAGCGTCAGGCCCGCGCCGCGTACTCCGCGACCAGTGCCTCCGCGCTGCGCACCGCCGCGCGGCACGCGCGCCGGGTGAACGGGTCGTTGAGGGGATGTTCTGCACGTCGCCGCCAGCGCTGCGCCGCGGCGAATGCGGCCCGCGGTCCGTCGTGGGGGGCGTCCGGTTGCAGACCCAGCCGGCTGGCCGCATCCGTCCCCGATCCCCCGATCAGGCGACGCAGCGAGGCCATCTCGTCATCGTTCAGGGTCGTCGCCCGGGACCGGAGCTGGCTGAGTAACCGCAGCTCCTCGAACGCGTGCGTGTCCGCGAGCAGTGGGTCGATGTCGGCCAGGATGTGGGGCGTCGCGTAGACCGGGTTGCGCTGCACGAGCTGCCGCAGCGAGAGCAGCGCGGTGTGCGCCTTGAGTAGGTCGGAGCGCTGGGCGAACTGCTGATCGATCACTTCCCGGAGCGCCACGAGTCCGCTGCGTTCGAGCAGCTCGTCGGCCAGCGCCACCGAGTCAGTCACCCCGGCGCGCAGCACCGCGATCGAGATCCGCAGGCCGAACATTCCGAACCGGTCCAGGAGTGCGGCGCGGGTCGCGGCATCAACAGGCAGCGCCGGGCTTCCTCCGGTGTCCTCACGCACGAACCGGTCCACCGACAGCATCGCCTTCGCCAATTCGGCGGACTCCACGCCCGCGAGCTTCTCCAGCGCGACGAACTCGCTCTGCCGCAACGAGCGGGCGGTCAGCGCCAGCAGACCCGACACCGGCACGACGGCCTGGCAGATGCCGGTCCGGTCCATCTCGGCGGTGAATCGCTGTGCGACGTCCTTCGCCGACATCATCGCGTCGATGCGGCCCGCACCGATCTCGTCGGCCCGCGACGCCACTCCGATGACGCCCAGCGCGCCTGCGGAACCGCCGACGAGTTCACCGATCTGCTTGAGCAGCGCGATGTCTGCAGCGTTGAGGGTCCGAAGCAGGAACACCACCGCGTCGACCCTGGGTACACCGTCCTCCGGAACCAACAACCGAAGCGTCCGCGCTGACACATCGCGCGACAGGGACGACGTGCCGGGAGTGTCGATGATGGTGGCATCGATGAGCTCTGCGGCCGGCCATTCGACATCGAGGTCGATCACGTCACCGGGGTCGAGCGACGCGAAATCGAACGTGAGGCCCCCGCCGTGGGGGTCGCGGGTGATCGGCACGTTGGACCTGCGCCCGCCGCGGTGATTCGCCGTCACCTTGGGCGTCAGGCCGTGCCGGAACCAGGTGACGATGCGGGTGGCCTCGGTGGCGTCGGTCGGCGCGATGTTCTCCCCGACCAGGGCGTTGACGAGCGTGGACTTTCCGGCCTTCAGGGTTCCGGCGAGCGCGATCCGCATCGGCTGGTTCAACCGGCGGCCGATGCGTTCGAGTTCGTTGTGCACATCGGGGCGCTGTCGGTATGCGGGGTCGGCCCGGTAGGCGGCGATCGTGCCGCCCAGGATCATCCGCACGTGATCGCTTGTGCTCAGGGTTCGCTCAGTCCCGTATCGATCGCCTGACTGCTAACCCGTCGAGCTTAATGACCCCGCGGCACCGTCACGGCGTCGCGACAGCAGTCGGCGTGCCCAGCTTGTCCGCGTGCTCGACGACCTGTCGCAGGATATTGAGCTGACGCTCGAGTTCCTTGACGCGGGTGTTGCGTTCGTTCTCCTCGAGCTTGGCCGCGGCCAGGGTGGCCTGCAGCGACTCATTGAGCGAGCGGGTGGTCTGGTTGGCGATCTCGCGGTAGTGGTCGCGAAGCTGGCGCTGAATACCCTTGAGCCGATCGCGTGACTCCTTGCCCACCACGAACGCGACGTCGTCGACGAACCGGCGCACGCTGGTCTTGGCGTCGCTGCGCACCCGCAGCATCCGGTTCTCCATGTCCTCCTTGTACGCCTTGCGCCCGAGTACGAAGCCGGCGCCCAGCGACAGCGGGTTGAACATGCCCAGGCCGGCGAACGAGGTCAGCATGCCGAACATCAGCACACCGCCGTAGGAGCCGCGCATCCCCGTGACGATCTTGTGGCCCATCTTGAGCGGCTTGGCCTCGAGTTGGGCCAGCGACTTGAACTCACCGAACTCGGCGCCCATGTCCCGCGCGTCGATGGCGGGCATCCGCACGGCGTCCAGGCCGGCTTCCATGAACGTCCTGGCCACCTCTGCCGCCAGGGCTTCGGCACGCTGATACGCCCACACGAAGTTGTCGCCGACAGCGGTGGCCACGGCCTCCTCCAGTTCGGCGCCGATCTCGGCCCAGTGCAGCGTCGGGTCGCCGGTGTCGATGACCCGTTCGGTGTGAAAGGTGATGTTGCGGAAGCGTTGTCGTAGGTCGTGGTCGACGTCGGCGGTCAGGTCGGCGATGCCGTCGTTGAGCACCTGCTGCCAGAGCGCGGTCTGCTGCAGCGCCTCCTGCGCCTCGTGCTTGCGACGTTCGAGGTCGGATGTCAGGCCCTCCCTGGCCTGCGGATCGTTGAGCGCCGACAATTCCGACTCCACGGCGAGCTTCAGATGTTGTGCAGCTGCCCGGACTTCGGAGACCACCTGTTCGCGCACCCGGTCGTGCTGGCGTGCGAGCACCCCCTCGGACAGGAACTTCACGATCGCGGGGAAGTTGGACTCTTCGTTGAGTTCCTTGTCGTTGAGCTGTACGGCGTGGCTGCGCAGCGTGGAGGACGCCGGGATCATCGGGGTGTCGATGCGGGCGCGCCGCAGATGGGCGGTGTTGGCGTCGACGACCTGGCGCCAGTGCGGGTACAGGTCGGTCTTGGTGGCGACGATGACCGCAACCGGACAGACCTCAAGAGCCTGACGCATGAACGTCATCTCGGGTTCGGTGAACTCCTGGCTGGTGTCGCTGATCATCAGCATCGCGTCGGCGTCGGGCAGCAGGCCCAACGTGGCCGACAGGTGCGGCTGGCCGAGCCCGCCGACGCCCGGGGTGTCGATGAATGCCAGGCCGCCCTTGAGCAGCGGACTCGGGGCGGTCACCTCGACGCGCAACACTTCGCGGCCGCCGGCCTGCGGGGCCCGGCGCAGATCCTTGGTCAGGTCGGCGGGCGGGATCTCGACCAGCTCGGGTTCCTCGCCGTCGGGCCGCGCCACCACCAGGCGCGCCGAGGCCTGCTCCCCGTAGGACACCACGGTCGCCAGGACCGTCGACTCGTCGTCACCGACGCGCGCGACGGGCATGTTGAGCAGTGAGTTCAGCAGCTGGCTCTTGCCCTGCTTGAGTTGACCGGCGATCACGACCCGGATCTGTGGGTCGGTGATGCGCCCCTTGGCCCGCGCGAGCCTGGCGACCAGGTCGCCGCGCTCCCGGGTGTCGGCGACCTTCGTGGTGTGGTCGATGAGCTCGACGATCACCTTCTTGTCGGCGAACTTGCGGGGGTTGTCGTTCGGCTGCGTCATGGTGGCCCCTTTGTGCGGCGCGGGTGTTCCCACGGTAGGCGCGCGTACTGGCGGGGACCATTGCGGTCCCCGCCAGCTGCGCAGTTGTCGATCGTGGTGGATCTAGAACGCGTCCACGTCCGCGGTGTTGTTGGACGCGATGTCGGTGTCGATCCCGGTGTTGGTCTCGAAGCCAGTGTTGTTGTCGGAGAACAGATCGGTGTTCGTCTCGTTGCCGGATCCGATCGCGGTCTCGTTGCCCGACCCGATGTTGGACTCGAAGTTCGTCGAGTTGTCCTCGAGCGAGCTCTCCGTCGACGTCGAGGTCTCCGTCTGCACCGCGGTGTTGACCGAGTTGTCCTCCACGTTGTCGCTGCCGTAGTCGCCGTCGATCTGGGTGCCGGCGTTGACGTCGTTGTCGGTGATGATGATGCCGCCACCGCTTCCGCCGTCGCCGCCCGCCGCGTTGCCGCTGCCGATGCCGATCAGGCTGTCGCCGCCGGCCGCGCCGCCGCCGTTGCCGCCGCTGGTGTCGACGTCGTTGAGCACCGGGGCGTCGTTGTCGGCGATCAGGTCGCCGCCCGCGGTCTGCGAGTTGTCCTCGACCTCGTTGTCCTTGCCGACGACGACGTTGGAGCCGGAGCCCGCCAGAATGTCGCCGTTGTTCATGGTGTTTCCGTCACCGAGGGCGGCGCCGTCGCCACTGACGATGTCGCCGTCGTTGTCGCCGTCCACCACCACGCCGCCGTTGGTGGCGGTGTTGCTGGTTTTGTCGCCGAGGGTGATGTCACCGAAGCCCAGGTTGAACGCACCGTTCTGGGCGTTGGCGCCGGCGGCCTGATCGGGGCTGGCGATCGGCAGGTTGTTGCCGCTCAGCAGGTCGGTGTTGGTCTCGGGGGCGAAGTTGGGAGCCCAGGACGTCTGCGGGGAGAACGGGGACGCGATGTTCGACGCCAACTGGTGGTGATCGGCGACCGCGCGCTGCAGGCCGAGGACCGGGTCGCCGCCGCCGAGTGCGTAGCCGGCGGGGGCGGCCGTGGCGGCCACCGAAGCCAGCTGTGCGGCCGTGACGTTCGGCAGGCCGGCGTCGCGCAGAGCGCCGTCGGCGTCGGTGACGAAGGCGGCCGCCGAGGCGGGGCTGCGGAACAGGTCGAGGATGAAGTCGATGAGCGTTGTCATGGAACTGCCTTTCGTGTTCTCCGTGGGCCCTACCGGTCCATCGGGGGAGGTTTCTCGCCGGACCTCCCGGCGATCTGGACACCACGTTATGGAGTTCTGCACCCTCGGCAAACGGGGTCGGCTCCCCTTCGAGAGGAGATCCAACTAGGGATGCGGCGTCGCCCCCATTAGGGGATTAGGGGCAAACTTGGGGGATGTGCAGTCATACGGGGAATTTCACTGTTTCACCAGTTCAACACCAGAAAGCCGCGCGGATCCGGGGATCCGCGCGGCTCGTATTCAGGTACTGCGGTCAGTCGAAGACGTCAAACCCCGGGGTGTGGTCCCCGGGATGGGGCTCGCTCACCGGCGCGGCCCAATCGTCGGACATGCCGGCGTCGGTCGCGATGATCACCTCGCTGGGTTCCTCGACCAGCGGCTCGTCGAACTGCAGCGATGCCACCGGGTCCAGCTGATCGGCAGTGGTCAGCACATCGAAGACCTGATCGTCGTCGACGACGACTTCGGGGACCGCGGCGTGGGTGTCGGTGACGACCTGTTGCGGCAGATGGTCGGCGAACGCGTCGAACGCCGCGGTGGCCGCACCGCTGGACCATACGTTGCCCGCCGGGTCGGCACCGAAGGCGTCCAGACCGTGCGTCGGGGTGGTCATCGACAGCGACTCCGACACCACGGGGATCAGATTCTGAACATCAACGCTGGTCACATCCACCAGGTGGGCATCGGCGATGGCCTGAGCAGGATCGTCGGCGTAGCGGGCGGCGGCGTCGGGATCTCGCAACAACGACATCACGAAGTCGAGTAGCGAGTTCGCCATGGCCCCATCTCTCCCGGGTATGTCTGTGTTTCACCGTGCCGGTGACTGCTGTTCACGATGCTAGCCACCCGGCCACCCTCCCGGATCGGTGCGCAGCCCAGGCCTGATCCGAAGCCATTAGGGGATTGATCATTAGGGGGTTCGGAACACTAGGGGAACCTCCGTCACGTGTCAGGGATCAGCCGCTAAGGTAGGTGACGCCAAGACAGGAGAGACGCCACCATGACCGAACCCTTGGGGTTGTCGATCGGGATGACCAATCTGGTGGCGGCCCGAGTTGGCCGCCCTCCGGTGATGCGGCGATCGATCCTCAACATCTTCGCCGACCGGGCGCCCGAAGTCGGCGTGCCGGCCGAGATCTCCGACTTCACCGGTCCCCGCCTGGTTCTCAGCGGCTTTGTCGAACGCGTCGGTGACCCGGTTCCGCTGGTGGCCTCCGACGGGTCCGCTCACCGCGGAGAGGTGGTGCTGGCCGAGGCGCTGGACGCGATGGCCAGGTTGGTCGACGGGGGTTCCCCCATCGCCGTCGCGGTGCCGGCGCATTGGGGTCCCGGGGCGGTGGGCGCGCTGCGCGGGGCGCTCCGAAGCAAGCCCGGTCTGGCACCCAACAGCGTGCCCGCCGTGTTGATCCCCGACTCGGTGGCTGCCCTGGCAGCGCTTCAGGCCGCACCGGGACTGCCCGACCAGGGTGTCGTCGTGCTGGTCGACCTCGGCGGCAGCGGATCCAGCATCACGCTCGCGGACGCGGGCGCGAACCTCAATGCGGTCGGCCCGACGGTCCGCTACCCGGAGTTCTCGGGCGACGCGATCGACCAGGCGCTGCTCGATCACGTGCTCGCCGGGGTTGCCGACGCGAACAAGGTCGATCCCGCGGGCACCGCTGCGGTCGGACCGCTGGCAAGGCTGCGCGACGAGTGCCGGATGGCCAAGGAACGTCTGTCGGCGGAGACCGCCACGGTGCTGCCCGCCGAACTCCCGGGGTTCCGCTCCGATGTCCGGCTGACCCGGCCCGAGCTCGAGCAGCTGATCTCCGAACCGTTCGCCGGGCTGGTCAACGCGATCGAAGACCTGTTGCAGCGCAACGGAATTCCGATTGCAAACGTATCGGCGGTGGCCACCGTCGGTGGCGGAGCAGCGATCCCGCTGGTGACGCAGCGGCTGTCCGAGCGATTGCGCGCACCCGTCGTCACCACCCCGGAATCGCAACTCAACGTGGCCGCCGGCGCGGCGCTGGTGGCCAACCAGAGCCTGGCCGCCGACGCGCCGACCGGTATGGCCCCCGCCGCCGACTCCCCGACCGCGATGGGCCCCGCGGCGTGGGCAGCGGGCGCGGCGGGGCTGGCTGCCGGTGAATCCGCAAGCGACGGAGCATCTTCGGCGACTTTCCGCGCGCTGGCCTGGTCGCAGGACGACGTATCGGCCGGGGATCCGCTTCCCTATACCGGCGAGGACTACACCTCGCCCGCCGCCTACGGCGACGCGGGCGACACCGCTGCCCGACCGCCGGTGGCGTTCTCCCCCGACGACGACGGTTACCCCGACGAGCTTGCCCCACTTCCCTGGTACAAGCGACCGCCCCTGCTGTTCGGTCTTGCGGCCGCGGCGGCGCTGCTCGCGGTGGGCGGCCTCGCCATCACGTTGACCAGTTCGGACGGTGACTCGACCACGGTCACCGAGACCGCGACGACGTCGACGGACACCTCGCCGCCCGCACTGCCACCTCCGGTTACCACGGTCACCATCGGACCCGACGGTCAGGCGACCACCACCGTCAGCCAGCCGCCCCCGCCTCCTCCGACGACGACGACACCGTCGTCGTCGACGAGTACCACCACCACGACGTCGCCGACCACGACCACCACCACCACGACGACCACGACGACGACGCCCACCACCACGACGACGCGGACGACGACGACACCTCCGACGACCACGCCGCCACCGACCACGACGCAGCCGCCACCGACGACCACGGCGGCGCCACCGACCACCGTCGATCCACCGGACCCGATCGAAACGACGATCATCGTTCCCGACGACGGCGCCTGACCCACGGCGATGACGAGTCCGGCGCCGTATCGGTCGACGGATCTCCCTCCGGCGTCCCGTGAGGCGGTCGCGGCCGTGGATGCCGATCCGCAGGCGACGACCAAACTGCTGATCAGCGGCGGAATCGGCACCGGCAAGTCAACGGCGCTGGCCGTGGTGCGCGCATCGTTTCGAGCGGCCGGCATCCCCGTCCTGACCCGGCCGGCGCGACCCGACGACGCCGGGCGAGCGGTGATAGTCGTCGACGACGCCCACCTCCTCGACGACGCGGACCTCGACCGGCTCACCGCGCTGGTCGCAGACCCTGACGCGACCGTGGTGGTCGCCACCCAACCGCTCGCACATCACCCGGCGTTGCGGGGCCTGGCCACTGCGCTCGAACGGGAGAACCCGGCGATCACCCTGGGACCGCTGCCCCCGGTTGAGGTAGCCCGAATCGCGGCGGCGACGCTCGGGGCGCCCGCCCCTCCGGAATTGGTGCGACTGCTGATGTCAGCGACGGCCGGGCTTGCGTTCCTGCTCCGCGCCGCCCTCTCGGCAGCCGGCGACGGTGCACCCGCCGTCCGGCAGGCCGCCCGTTTCGCACTCATCGAACGACTTCGCCGCCTCGATGAGCCGTTGCTCGACACCCTGCTCGTGTCGTCGCTCAGTGCCGACCTCGGACCCGACGACGTCGCCGCCGCGTTGCGGCTGCCCTCGGATACGGCCCTCGCGGCGGTAGACCGGGCTCGCGCCAGCGGGCTGATCGAACCCTCACACCCTCAGAGCTTCCTCCGCACGGTGCATGACAGTCTCGCCCAAATCGTCGGCGCCGCAAGACATCACGATATCGAGGTGTCGGTGCTGTGCACTCAGCTCGAATTGTCGACGCTGACAGCCGACCTGGCGTTGCGCCTGGCCGAGCACGGTCTGCGCGAACAAAGCCTCGCCACCGCGTTGACCGATCTCGCCGCGCGCACCCGCGGGCATCCGGCACGCGCCGCGCGCCTCTACCGTGCGGCGGCCGATGCCGGCGCCACCGCGCTGAGTGCACAGCTCGCGGACGCGCTCGCACTGACCGGGGACTGTGCGACGGCAGCCCGACTCGCCGACGAGTTGCTCACCGCGCAGGACCCGGGCGAACGCGCTGCGGCGGTGCGGATCGCGGCGAGCGTCGCGATGCACGACGGCAGTGCCGCGCAGGCCAACGACCTGTTCCGTTGGCTCGGCTCGGTACCGGATGCCGTCGTCGGAGCGGCGGCCACGATTTCTGCGCTGGCAGCGGGTGACGCCGCCGCAGCAAGGGCGACCGCGGAAACGCAGACCGCCGGTCCCCCTACCTCCACGGCCCGAGCAGCACGCAGCCTCACCGAGGGTCTGATCATGACGCTCGATCAGCCGTACCCCGTTGCGGTGGCGCGTTTGAGCCAGTCCATCGGGGCGGACCTCGCCCAGACCGATGTTGCTCCGGACACCCCCGCCGCCCTCGTCACCCTCGCTGCGCTGCACGGCGGCGATCCCGTCCGGGCCCGCAGCGTGATCGGTCGCGCCGTGAGCCAGTTACCCACATCGGATCAGCCGGACCTCGCCGATGCGATCTTCGTCACCCACCGCCACCGGCTGCTGCTGGGCTGGGCGCACATGCAGGACGGGCAACTGCATGCCGCGGCCGCTGCCGTGCCGGCCGCGGGCAACGCAACGCTGCACCGGCGGGACGCGCTGTGGGCGGCGGCGCTGCAGACCGCGATCGCCCGCCGCAGCGGCGACAGCGGCGCGATGCAGAAGCACTGGTACTCCGCGATGGAGGTGCTGGCCGAATACTCGGCCGACCTGTTCGCGCTGCTGCCGCTCGGTGAGCTCTGGGTTGCTGCGGCGCGGATGCGGCAGGTCGATCAGCTACAGCACACTCTCGACGAGGCGTTCGGGCTGCTCGCCGCGTTGGGCGATCCACTGCTCTGGTCGGTACCGCTGCACTGGGCGGGCGTGCACGCCGGCATCCTCGCCAACTCGCCGGACTCCGTCGCTCCGCACGGCCAGGCGCTGACGGCGGCCGCGCCGCACTCGTTGTTCGCCAAGGCGCTGGCCACCGCCGGTCGGACCTGGCTGCGGGTGCTGGCCAACCACGTCGACGTCGACGAGGTGACGGCCGCGGCGCGGGCGCTGGCCCAGTTCGGCCACACCTGGGACGCGACCCGCCTGGCCGGCCAGGCCGCCCTGCAGACCGCGGATCCGCGGGTGTCACAGGCGATGCTTCAGCTCGCGCGCGACCTGAAGCAGACGGTCGCGATCCCGGAACTGCCGGTCGAGGCTGGGCCCCTCGACGGGGCCATGGTTGCCGTACCGAGTTCCGTCGCGCGGCCCGCCTCCACCCAGCTGTCCGACCGGGAACGTGAGGTTGCCGAATTGCTGCTGCTCGGCATGCCCTACCGCGACATCGGCAGCCAGCTGTTCATTTCAGCCAAGACCGTCGAGCACCACGTGGCCCGGATTCGTCGCCGCCTGGGCGCCGAATCGCGTTCGGAGATGCTGTCGATGCTGCGCGCGCTGCTGACTTCCCGGTCGATGAACTCCTGACGACGCCAGTCTCCGGCGGCAGCGCTCGCGATGTGACTTAGGACAGCCTTCGTAGCGCCGTTTCCCCGCAGGATGTAACTATGAGCAGGCAGGAGCTGAAGTTACTCGCCGGTAACAAGCAGTAAGTTACCCGCCAGTAACCGTGAAACCGGAGGATGCGCGTGGAAACGCAAATGCTGATCAGGATTGTCGTCGGAGTCCTGATGATCGCCGTCGTCGGGGTGTTCGCCGCGAAACGCGTCCTGTGGCTGACAAAGCTGATCCGGTCCGGTCAGCCGATGAGCGAGTCCAACAACCGCAAAGACCACCTCCAGAAGCGCATCACGACGCAGTTCGAAGAGGTCTTCGGGCAGACGCGACTGCTTCGCTGGTCCGTGCCCGGCATTGCGCACTTCTTCACCATGTGGGGCTTCTTCGTGCTCGCCACCGTCTACCTCGAGGCGTTCGGCCAACTCGTCGACCACGACTTCCACATCCCATTCGTCGGCCGGTGGGATGCGCTGGGCTTCCTGCAGGACTTCTTCGCGGTGGCGGTGCTGCTCGGCATCATCACGTTCGCGATCATCCGCATCGTCCGCGAGCCCAAGAAGCATGGCCGCGACTCCCGGTTCTACGGCTCCCACACCGGCGGCGCCTGGCTGATCCTGTTCATGATCTTCAACGTCGTCTGGACCTACGCCCTGGTGCGCGGTGCCGCCGTCAACACCGGGGCCCTGCCCTACGGCAACGGCGCGTTCTTCTCGCAGGCGATGGGCTGGGTCCTGCACCCACTCGGTGAACCGGCCAACGAGTGGATCGAAACGCTGGCGCTCCTCGGGCACATCGCGATCATGCTGGTGTTCCTGCTGATCGTGCTGCACTCCAAGCACCTGCACATCGGCCTGGCGCCGATCAACGTCACGTTCAAGCGGCTGCCCAACGGCCTGGGCCCCCTGCTGCCGGTGGAGTCCAAGGGCGAGATCGTGGACTTCGAGGATCCCGCCGAAGACGCCGTGCTGGGCCGCGGCAAGATCGAGGACTTCACCTGGAAGGGCTACCTCGACTTCACCACCTGCACCGAATGCGGTCGCTGCCAGTCGCAGTGCCCGGCGTGGAACACCGGTAAGCCGTTGTCTCCCAAGCTGGTGATCATGAACCTGCGCGACCACATGTTCGCGAAGGCCCCCTACTTCCTGGACGGTAAGCAGAGCCCGCTGGAGAACACCCCGCACGGCGGCCTGACCGAGGAGCTCGATTCGACCGAGGGCGGTTTCGTCGAAACCAAACACGACGACGAGCACCACGTGCCGGAGTCCGGCTTCGAACGCATTCCCGCAGACTCGCCGCAGCAGGCCACGCGCCCGCTGGTGGGCACCCTCGAGCAGGGCGGCGTCATCGACCCCGACGTGTTGTGGTCCTGCACCACCTGCGGCGCGTGCGTCGAGCAGTGCCCCGTCGACATCGAGCACATCGACCACATCGTCGACATGCGCCGCTACCAGGTGATGATGGAATCCGAGTTCCCTGGCGAGCTCGGTGTGCTCTTCAAGAACCTGGAGAACAAGGGCAACCCGTGGGGCCAGAACGCCAAGGACCGCACGAACTGGATCGACGAGGTCGATTTCGATGTGCCGGTCTACGGCAAGGACGTTGAGTCGTTCGCCGGCTATGAGTACCTGTTCTGGGTCGGTTGTGCGGGCGCTTTCGAGGACCGCGCGAAGAAGACGACCAAGGCTGTCGCGGAGCTGCTGGCCACCGCCGGCGTCAAGTACCTGGTGCTCGGCGAGGGCGAGACCTGCAACGGCGACTCGGCCCGACGCTCCGGCAACGAATTCCTGTTCCAGCAGCTCGCCTCCCAGAACGTCGAGACCCTCAACGACCTGTTCGACGGTGTCGAGCGGGTGGACCGCAAGATCGTCGTGACGTGCCCGCACTGCTTCAACACCCTGGGCCGGGAGTACCCGCAGGTCGGCGGCAGCTACACGGTGCTGCACCACACGCAGCTGCTGAACCGGCTGGTGCGGGACAAGAAGCTGGTACCCGTCAAGGCGTCTGACGGCGGGATGGACATCACCTATCACGACCCCTGTTACCTGGGCCGGCACAACAAGGAGTACTCGGCGCCGCGTGAGCTGATCGGTGCCTCGGGCGCGAAGCTGACCGAGATGCCCCGCCACGCCGAGCGCGGCCTGTGCTGCGGCGCCGGCGGTGCCCGGATGTGGATGGAAGAGCACATCGGCAAGCGCGTCAACGTCGAACGCTCCGAGGAGGCGGTGGACACCGGGGCGTCGGCAATCGCGACCGGCTGCCCATTCTGCCGCGTGATGATGACCGACGGCGTCGACGACGTCGCGGCGACCCGGGACGTTCCCAAGCCCGAGGTGCTCGACGTGGCTCAGCTGCTGCTGGGTTCACTGGACAAGACCGGCGTCACGTTGCCCGAAAAGGGCACGGCTGCAAAGGAATCCGAAGAGCGCGCGGCGCGCGTGGAGGCTTCCGCCCCGACCGCGCCCGCCAAGACCGAGGAGCCTACGGCCGCTCCGGCGGAAGCGGCCACGTCGACCGACACGGCCACCGAGTCCAAGCCCGTCACCGGTCTCGGTCTGGCCGGGGGCGCCAAGCGCCCCGGCGCCAAGAAGGCCTCCGCGCCTGAGGCGGACGACGCCAAGCCCGCAGCGGCTGAGGCAGACGACGAGAAGGCGGCCGCACCTGCGGCAGCCCCGAAGGGCCTCGGCATCGCGGGCGGAGCCAAGCGCCCCGGCGCCGCTGATGCGCCGGTCAAGGCCGAGCCCGAGGTCAAGGGTCTGGGTATCGCGGGAGGCGCCAAGCGGCCCGGCGCCAAGAAAGCCCCGGCAGCAGCACCGGAACCGACCGCGCAGACAGCACCGCCCGCCGAAGCCGACGCCAAGCCGGAACCCGAGGTGAAGGGGCTGGGGATCGCCTCGGGCGCACGTCGACCCGGCGCCAAGAAGGCACCGACCGCGGCGGCATCGGCGCCGACGCCGCCCGAAGCAGAGGCGCCCGCTGACGCGTCGGAGCCAGAAGCTCCCGCTGCCGCACCCAAGCCGGAGCCCGAGGTCAAGGGGCTGGGGATCGCCGCCGGCGCCCGCAGGCCGGGGGCCAAGAAGGCACCCGCGGCGGCCGCACCCAAGCCCGAACCGCAGGCGGCGCCGGAACCACAGGCCGAGCCGGAATCACAGGCCGAGGCGCAGCCAGGACCCGAGCCCGACGCTCAGCCAGAATCCACGGCGCCCTCGAACGGTTCGGGCAACGGTGAGGCGCGTGTCGTGGGCGACGAGCCGCCGGTGAAGGGTCTCGGTATCGCCAAGGGCGCTCGCCGCCCCGGTAAGAGGTAGCCCGCAGCCCCCGGGCGACGGGAAGGTCATAGGTCACCGTCGTGCCACGGATTCCTATTTCACTCGACAGCGATGGGACGATGGTGTCCATGAGCACTTCGCAGTTGCCGTGGCACAGCACGGGCCAGCACGGGCGGCAGCGGACGTTCACGCAGTCGAGCAAGCTGCAGGACGTCCTCTACGAGATCCGCGGGCCGGTACATGAGCACGCCTCGCGGCTGGAGGCCGAGGGCCATCGGATCCTCAAGCTCAACATCGGCAACCCCGCGCCGTTCGGTTTCGAGGCGCCCGACGTGATCATGCGCGACATGATCCAGGCGCTGCCGTATGCGCAGGGCTACTCGGATTCCAAAGGTATCCCCAGCGCCCGCCGAGCCGTGTTCACCCGCTACGAGCTCGTCGAAGGGTTCCCACGCTTCGACATCGACGACGTCTTCCTGGGCAACGGTGTCTCCGAGCTGATCACGATGACGCTGCAGGCACTGCTCGACAACGGCGACCAGGTGCTCATCCCGGCGCCGGATTACCCGCTGTGGACGGCCTCGACATCGCTGGCGGGCGGCACCCCGGTCCACTATCTGTGCGACGAGACGCAGGGCTGGCAGCCCGACATCGCGGATCTGGAATCCAAGATCACCGACCGCACCAAGGCGATCGTCGTGATCAACCCGAACAACCCTACCGGCGCGGTGTATCCCCGCGAGGTTCTCACCCAGATCGCGGACCTGGCGCGCAAGCATCAGCTGCTGCTGCTCGCCGACGAGATCTACGACAAGATCCTCTACGACGAGGCCGAGCACATCGCGATGGCCTCCGTGGCCCCCGACGTGCTGACGTTGACGTTCAACGGCTTGTCCAAGGCCTATCGGGTGGCCGGCTACCGTTCCGGCTGGCTGGTCATCACCGGACCGAAGGAACACGCCACCAGCTTCATCGAAGGCATCAGCCTGCTGGCCAACATGCGACTGTGCCCGAATGTTCCTGCGCAGCATGCCATTCAGGTTGCGCTCGGCGGCCACCAGAGCATCGATGACCTGGTGCTCCCCGGCGGCCGACTGCTCGAGCAGCGCGACGTGGCGTGGACGAAGCTCAACGAGATCCCCGGGGTGTCGTGCGTGAAACCCGAGGGCGCGCTGTATGCATTTCCACGCCTGGACCCCGAGGTTTATGACATCGCCGACGACGAGCAGCTGGTCCTGGATCTGTTGCTGCAGGAGAAGATCCTGGTGACCCAGGGCACCGGGTTCAATTGGCCCACACCGGATCACCTGCGCATCGTGACGCTGCCCTGGGCGCGTGACCTCGCGAACGCGATCGACCGGCTGGGTAACTTCCTGGTCAGCTACCGGCAGTGAGTGCCTGCCGGTCAGCCACCGGCAGTGAGTGCCCGCCGAAACTGAACTTCTGCTCGACTTTCTGGCGAAAGTTTGCACATATCTTCAGTTTCGACGCGGTACCGGCGGGGATTCGGTCACCAAACTGATCCGGCGACTGAAGCACGACCACCGATCCTGATGTCCGAAACATACCGCGCTGCCCGCGCGCATAGCCTCACCCCTACCCTGTGCGGGTGGCGCATTCACACTCTCACTCGCTGGACGGCCCGTCACCGCTGGGCCCACGGGCCGCCAAGATCGTTGTCGGGCTCCTTATCGCGTGCGGCATCGCGACGCTGATCGGGGCGGCGCTGCTGTGGCCCAGCGGTTCGAAGGCCGACATCCCGCTGCCGTTCCAGAACGCGGCCGGTGGCGCAGTGACCACCGAGGCCGGTCATGTGCTGTCCACCAGCGCCGGGGCGTGTGGCAGCCCGTCGGCCGGCGCGGTGCTCACCGCCGACCCGTTGACCGCTCCGGGCGACGGTGGGCAATGCGTGCTGACGTTGGTGGCCATCGACTCCGGGCCCAACCAGGGCGCCAACACGCTGTTGGAGTTCAGCGGCGGGCCCGGTCAGCCCAGCCTCGCCGTCGGCGACGACATCCGCGTCAGCAGGCAGGTCGACGACGTCGGCACCACGACCTACGCCTTCTACGACTTCGAGAGGACATGGCCGCTGATCGCGTTGGCTGGCGTGTTTGCGGTGGTCATCGTGGCAGTGGCCCGATGGCGAGGTCTGCGGGCCATGATCGGCATCGTCATCGCGTTCGGGGTGCTCGTGGTGTTCCTGCTCCCGGCGCTGCGCGACGGGGCGTCGGCGGTTCCGGTGTCCTTGGTGGCATCGTCGGCGATCCTGTACGCGGTGATCTACCTGGCTCACGGCGTGAGCCTGCGAACCAGTGCGGCCCTGTTGGGGACGCTGGCCTCGCTGCTGCTGGCAGCTTTTCTGTCCTGGGGCGCAATCGAATTCGCGCATCTCACCGGCCTGTCCGAGGACCAGAACAACGAGGTGGCCGCGTATCTGGGCAATGTGTCGATCACGGGCCTGCTGCTGGCAGGCTTCATCATCGGCTCGCTCGGTGTGCTCAACGATGTCACCGTGACGCAGGCGTCGACCGCATTCGAGCTTGCCGCAGTCGGTGACGGCGCCTCTCGCCGTGAGGTTTTCGTCGGCGCAATGCGGGTGGGCCGCGACCACATCGCCAGCACGGTGTACACGCTGGTGCTCGCCTACGCAGGCAGTGCGCTGCCGCTGCTGCTGTTGTTCAGCGTGGCGAATCGCTCACTGGGCGACGTGCTGACGAGCGAGAGCGTGGCCATCGAGGTCGCCCGCTCCGCAGTGGGTGGCATCGCGCTGGCGCTGTCGGTGCCACTGACGACGGGCATCGCGGCGATGCTCGCGACACCTGCTCGCGTTTCGCCGAGCGTGCGCTGAGGGCGTCAGATCGCCCCGTTTTCCGCCCTGGACGCACGCTCGGCGAGCGTCAACGACCGCGAACCCGATAGACCTCGATCGTTTCCGGCAGTCCCTTGAGATGATGCAGCCCAAGGCTTTCGAATACCAGGCCGGATCCTGCCGACAGGTCGCGCACCGTGCGGCTGGCGAGGATCTCCCCCGCGCCTGCCATCGCGCCGATACGCGCCCCGGTGTGCACGGCAAGCCCGCTCCACTCGGTACCGCGACGTTCGCATTCACCCGTATGGATTCCGACACGTATCGGGATGCCCCGGGTTGCCAGTTCTGGCACGAGTTCCAGCGCGCACCGCGCAGCCTTCGTCGGACCGTCGAGCAGTGCGAAGTAGCCGTCGCCGGTGTGGCTCGCGCGGGTTCCGCCGTAGCGGGAGAGCACCCGCTCCACCAACTCGTCGTGGGCGTCGAGCTGATTGCGCCACTGCGCATCACCGCGCGCACTGAGCTTTTCGGTGGAGCCGACGATGTCGGTGAACATCACCGTCTTGACCACGCGTTCGTCGGCCGGTGAACCCGTCTCACCGTAGAGGAACGCCAACACCCGATCGGTCAGGTCATCGATGATGTCGAATGAGTTATGGGGACCTGGCGTGAGCTGCTCGAAACGAGCATGCGGAATGGCCGACGCCATTGCTTTGGTGGCCTCGATCGGCACCAACCGGTCACCCGGACGCGCAAGGACCAGCGTCGGCGCCTGGATCGTGGGGAGTAACCCGCGCACGTCGACGTCAACGAATGCCTGCCACCAGAGCTTGGCCATCGTCGGGCTGGCGATCGACCGCTGCCGTTTCCCGAACGCTTCACGCACACCGGCGATTTCAGCAGCTTCGTTGTGAAAGAGATCGACCAATGCCCCGTCGCCCCAGCTCTGGTCGATCTCGTCAAGTTGCGCTGCGATCTCGTCGGCGGTGAAGCCCCACGGGTGGTCCGGCAGTTGCTGCGAGAAGCGTGCGGCGGCGCCGTACAGGAGCAGTCGGTGAATTCTGTCGGGATACATGGCGGCGAACATGATCGCGAGCGCACCGCCGTCACCGGTTCCGGTCAACGAGGGGCGTTCTTCACCCACCGCATCGACCACGGCTACCAGATCGGTGACACGTTCCTCCACGGTGAGCACATGGTCGGCGGGGTCCGATAACCCGGTGCCACGTCTGTCCCAGATGACCAACTGCATCGACTCGGCGAATCGATTGACCAGACGTGCGTACGGACTGTCCGGCTCTTCGATGTTGTCGACGTCGTTGACCACCCAGCCCGGTGTCCAAATCGCCACCGGACCGGCATCGCCGAACACCCGGTAGGCGAGCCGGACCTCCCCGTTGCGGGCATAGCGAACCCTGCTGTCCCCCACGTCGACATGGTGGCACTTCGCAGGTCAGCGCTGCAGCAGTTCCAGCAGATAGGCACCGTAACCGGATTTGAGGAGCGCCTGCGCGCGGGCGGCGAGCGCGTCGTCGTCGATGAAGCCGACCCGCCAGGCGACCTCCTCGGGCACGCTGATCTTCAGGCCCTGCCGGCGTTCGATCGTCCGCACGTAGTCGCTGGCGTCCAGCAGTGAGTCGAACGTTCCGGTGTCCAGCCATGCGGTGCCGCGCGCGAGCACCTCGACGCTGAGCCGACCCTGCTCGAGATACCTCTGGTTGATCTCGGTGATCTCGTACTCGCCGCGGGCCGACTTGCGCAACGACCGAGCGATATCCACCACGTCGTTGTCGTAGAAGTACAGGCCGGGCACCGCATAGTGCGACTTCGGGGTTGCCGGCTTCTCCTCCAGGGACAGCGCCGTTCCATCCTCGGCGAACTCGACGACGCCGTAGGCCGACGGGTTGGCCACCCAGTACGCGAAAATTGCTGCACCACTGACATTCTGGAATCGACTCAGGCTGGTTCCCAACCCGGGGCCGTAGAAGATGTTGTCGCCCAACACAAGTGCGACGGAGTCGGTGCCGATGTGGTCAGCCCCGATCATGAATGCCTGGGCCAGCCCGTCGGGCTCGTCCTGTACTGCGTAGGTCAGGTTGATGCCCAGTTCGGCTCCGTCGCCGAGCAGCCGATGAAATCCCGGGGCATCTTGCGCCGTGGTGATCACCAGGATGTCGCGGATGCCGGCCATCATCAGCGTGGACAACGGGTAGTAGATCATCGGTTTGTCGTAGACCGGCGCCAGTTGCTTGCTCACGCCCATGGTGATCGGGTACAGCCGGGTGCCCGATCCGGCGGCCAGGATGATCCCGCGCATCAGCCGGTCAGGTCCGCTTCGGTCAGCTCGGTCGCCGCCAACGCAGCGGCCAGGTCGTGGTGCCGGAACACCGACGTGACGTGGTCATGCACCACGCGAAAAGCTGAAGCCGCCGTTCCGACCTCCCCGGTGACCGAGACGACCTGCTGTTCGACGACGACCACGCCGTCGTTGACGTAGATCCGGCCGGGCTCGGCTGTGCCGTCGAGTCCCTGCGCCCAGACGCGCAGGGCGGCGTGCCCCTGGGCGGCGCCGTGGGCGTCACCGATCTCGATGTCGTCGCTGGACAGCGACAGCAGGGTGTCGAGGTCGCCTGCATTGAGCGCGTCGTGCCAGGCGAGGACGGTGGCCATCTCCGAAGTGGTCATGCTGGCGAAACTACGCCACCTCTTCGTCTCTGATGAACTACGCCACTCAGAAGGGCGTGCGCTCCAACCACCGGTCCCACACGTCGGCGTCGCCCAGGACGTCGACGCCGAGATCGGCGGCGGTGCGCCGCCGGGTCAGCGCCAACAGCAGGCCGGTCACCGGTCCCCGCACCGCGACGTCGCCCTTCTCGTGGTTGTGCGACCACCACACACCGTCGTCGTCGTGGACGATCGTCCACTCGCCCGTCGGACCCAGCGCTGTCTCGGCGGCATGCAGGTGCAGCTTCTGTCCGCGGTCCACGGGCGCGGGTGCCGACTTCCGACTGGCGACCAGGTCGATCCATTCACTGACGGCGTCGGCCGCCGACTCGGGCGGCAGGTCGAACTCGCGGCCGAGGGCCAACGCAGCGTCCGCACGGTGCACAGTGACCTCATGCAGCCACCGCCGGAGCCAGAAGCCCGCTGGCCGGGGTCCCAGGAACGTCCACACCCGGGCGTCGGCACCGACGCGGTCGACCGCATCGATGAGCGCCTGTGCACCGTCATTGAGCCAGTCGATCGCCGCGTCAGGATCGTCGGGCGGTCTGCCGTTGCGCACGTCGCGCGGATCGAGTGGCTCGATGCGTCGCTCGGCGACGATCTGTGCGGCCCAATGGCTTCCGCGGCCGACATGGCGAGACAGCTGTCGTAGCGTCCACTCTCCGCAGGTGGGGACCGGCGTCGCCGGATCTCCCGATCGAATCAGGTCACCGAATGCTCGAGTCTGCTCGAGCAGGGCTGCTCGGAAATCCACGTCACGAACCTAGCGCGGCACGCGCCTTCCCAAGGGTGATCGGCAAGGTTGACCACCCGCGCAACACCCGGGTGTCGCGGCGGCTGCCCGCGCCCGCCAATCGGGCGTCCGGATACCGCTCGAAGAACGTCCGCAGGCCTACCTCACCTTCGGCGCGGGCCAGGGCGGCGCCCAGGCAGAAGTGCCTGCCACCGGAGAACGACAGGTGTCTGCCGGCGTTGTCGCGCTCGATGTCGAAGCGGTGCGGGTCGTCGAAGACCTTGGGGTCACGGTTGGCGCCGGCGAGGAAAATGATGACGAGCTCGCCGCGGCTGACGGGCGTGTCGGCGACGACCACGTCCTTGCGGGCGATGCGGGCGCTCATCTGCACCGGCGAGTCGAGCCGCAGGATCTCCTCCACGGCGGTCGGCCACAGCTCGGGCCGGGACGACAGCGTCTCGATATGACCGGGGGTGTCCAGCAGCATCCGGATGCCGTTGCCGAGCAGGTTCACGGTGGTCTCGAAACCCGCGGCCAGCACCAGACCGGCGGTCGCCTGCAGTTCGCGTTCCGAGAGCCGGGCACCCTCCTCCGACGCCTCACTGGCGAGGATGAGCTGACTCATCAGATCGTCACCGGGATTGCGCCGCAGCCGCTCCAGATGGGCGCCCAGCCAGTTGTTGAAGCCGACGATGCCCTCGTGGACCTGCATGTATTGCTGCCACGACAGGCCGATGTCCAGGCTCGGCGCACCGAGCTCGCCGAAGTGCAGGATGTGCTGGCGGTCCCGTTCGGGAACTCCGAGGATGTCGCTGATCACCGCGACCGGCAGTTGCGAGCAGTACCGCTCGACGACGTCCACAGTGCCGGACTCCTGCTCGAGGTCGTCGAGGAGCTGATCGGCGGTCTGCTGGACGCGTTCGCGCAGCGCGGCGACGGCCCTGGGGGTGAACACCGACGACACCAGCTTGCGGCAGCGGGTGTGGTCGGGGGGCTCGATCGACAGCAGCGACGGCGGCTCGATGGGGTGCAACAACCCAGGGTGCGTCTTGCGGTTGATCCAGCGCAACGGGCCGGGCAGACCGGCGCCGAGGGCCGAGACCCGAAAGTCCTCGGAGCGCAGCAACTCGTTGGCCACCTGATGATCGACGGTCATCAGCACTGCACGGCACCGGATGAGCGGTCCCTGCTCACGCAGTTCGTCGGCGAACGTCGAGGGATCCTCACGCACGACGGGGTCCGCGATCAACCGAGCCTGCGGGTCTCCGCCACGGCGGGTCCCGAGCTTGGACAGGACGCGGATCACCCCGTGAAGGGCCATCCAGCGGATTCGTTGCTGCAGATCGGCTGCCATCACCCGAGCTTACGGATCACCCCTGCCGAAATGGCATTCCGGCAGACATCTTTCGAGTGGAGACCTGCCGGAATGCCAGTTCGGCGGGGAAGGTCAGGACGCCCGCCCCAACGAGTACACCTGCCAGCCCGCTTGCCGCCACGCCGCGGCATCAAGGCAATTGCGGCCGTCGACAACAACTTTCGTCCGCACCGTGGCCGCCAGCTCGTCGGGCCGCATCTGCACGAACTCGTCCCACTCGGTCAGCACCAACACCGCATCGGCGCGGTCGCAGGCCTCCACCGCGGACGTCGAATAGTTCAGGGTGGGAAACATGACCCGGGAATTCTCCATCGCCTTGGGGTCATAGACATTGACGGTGGCACCGTTGAGTTGCAGCATTCCGGCCACGTTGAGCGCCGGGGAATCCCGGACGTCGTCGGACTCGGGTTTGAACGCGGCACCGAGGACGGCCACATTGGCGCCCAGCAGGGAGCCCCCGCACGCCTTGGTGGCGAGCTCCACCATCCTGGTGCGGCGGCGCATGTTGATGCTGTCGACTTCCCGCAGGAATGTCAGCGCGTGGTTGGCGCCGAGTTCCCCCGCCCTGGCCATGAAGGCCCGGATGTCCTTGGGTAGACAGCCCCCACCGAAACCGAGGCCCGCGTTGAGAAACCGCCGCCCGATGCGCTCGTCGTACCCGAGCGCGTCGGCGAGCAGTGTGACGTCGGCATCGGCGAGCTCGCACACCTCGGAGATCGCATTGATGAACGAGATCTTCGTCGCCAGGAAAGCGTTGGCGGACACCTTGACCAGCTCGGCGGTCTGCAGATCGGTCAGCAGGAAAGGCACCCCCTCCGCGAGCAGCGGCGCGTACAGCCCGCGAATCGCGTCTTCGGCGAGTGCCGAATCACGTTGCACCCCGAGAACGATGCGGTCGGGGTGCAAGGTGTCGTGGATGGCGAACCCTTCGCGCAGGAACTCCGGATTCCAGGCCACCTCCACGGTGAGACCGTCGGGGGCGAGGGTGCTGGCGCGTTCACAAAGCTCAGCGGCGGTACCCACCGGGACGGTCGACTTGCCGACGATGACGGCAGGGCGGCGCAGCAGCGGCACCAGGGTGTCGATCACGGCGTACACGTGGCGCAGATCGGCGCCGTACTCCCCCTTCTTCTGCGGGGTACCGACGCCGAGGAAGTGCACATCGGCGAATTCCGCTGCTTCGGCGTAATCGGTGGTGAACCGCAGGCGACCCTCGTCGATGTTGCGCTGCAACATCTTTCGCAGGCCGGGCTCGTAGAACGGCACGTCTCCACCGGAGAGTTTGGCCACCTTGCCGGGGTCGATGTCGACGCCGATGACGTCGTGGCCGAGTTCGGCCATTCCCACCGCATGGGTCGCGCCGAGGTATCCCGTGCCGAAGACGGTGCATCGCATACTGCCTCTATAGGCAGCCGCGATGAGCTAACTGCTAAGCGACACTGAGCGCCAGACCAACGGCGGGTGTACGAATGCTATCCGCGGCCGCCGCCGGGGGCGCAGAAGATCAGGAAGCACCCGTCTCCATTGACGTCACCGGGCACTCCGCTGCCTGAACCTCCTCGGGACGAGCCGGAGTCACCGGACCCGCCGCTGGATCCGCGCCCGGATCCGCCGCTCGAGGAGGATCCGCTGCCCGAGCTGGATCCGCTGCCCGAACCCGACCCCGAGCTGCTGCCCGGGTACCCGGAGCCACTGCCGGGATAGCCCGAACCGCTGCCTGATCCCGATCCGCTACCGGGGTACTGCGGAACCTGGGGCACTTGAGGTACCTGCGGGACCTGAGGCTGAACCGGCGGATTCCACGGAGGCGTCCATGGCGACTCGGGCTCCTCCTCCGGCGCCTCGGGTACCTGCGGCGCCTCCGGGGTGCTCGGTGGCCACGTCCAGCTGTCCTTCGGCGGCGTCCAGCGGGGCCATTGCCGCTGCGGCAACACGATCACCGGCGGCGGCACCACCACAGGAGCAACCACGGGAGGCGGAGCGGCCGGGGCAGGTGCGGGTGGGGGCGCAGCCGGCGCAGGGGCCGGTGCGGGCGCGGCCGGTGCGGGCGCCTGCTCCACGAAGACTGTCCGCGGAGCCTGTGCGGGTGCCTGCTGCACGACGGGCACCGGAGGCTTGATGGTCTCGGCCGACGGCGGGTCCACCACCGGCTGCGCCTCCTGCTGCACCGGCGCAGGCGCAGGGACCTGACTGCTGGGCACGATCACGGCCTCCGCCGGGCTCGGACGCTGGTCCGCGGTGGGCCGGATGCTGATGGCCAAGGAAATGACCAGCGCCACAACGCCGATGACGAACACCGACGTCAGCGCGCTGCCCACCAGAAGAAACGGCTTGCGTTCCTCCTCAACGGGGCGAGCCTGCGTCATCGCGAATTCGTCGACGATCTCGTCAGCGTCATCCGCTGTTGCGGCAGACACCGGCGCTAGCTGGGTCTCGGATCCGGCCAGGCCCGCATACACCGAGCCCGCGGTGGTGCCGTCGGGATCCTGGGAGTAGGCCAGGCCGACGGTGGACGCCTCGAAGGCGGGCGCTGCGGCCGATGCCAGCGCGGCACCGCGGGCCAAGCCCAGTTCCGCGTCCTCGGGCGCGTTGACCGGGATAGAGACGAGGTGTTCGAGGTGCGCCTTCACCGAGCTGACGTCGACGCCGGACCCGACGACGAACATGCCGTCGGGCGGGGCGTCCTGGGCGGTGACGGCCTCGGCCATCTCGGTGAGGACGGCCATTGCGTCCGCACTGTGCAGAGTCCGGCTGAGCACCTTGACCACGGAGCCGTCGTCGGTCTGCACGACCGAGAGCGTGGCGGTGTCACGGTTGACGAACAGCAGCGCGGTTTTGTCGTATCCGACGGCCCGCCCGACGGCCTGTGCGAGCGAGGCCGCCGCGTGGCCCTCGGAGACCAACATGACGTCGTCGATGTCGTGTGCGGCGAGCGCGTCGCGCAGGGCGGCCGCTTCGGCGTGGTCACTCCAGGTGACGCCGATCGACTTGAGGTGATGACCGCTGGCCTGGGCGCTCTCCTTGGTGCCCAGAACGGCCGCCAGAACCTGCTCGGCGACGTTTGCCGAGCCCCCCTCCGGCGCGACGTCGAAAGTGTCATGGTCGACGGTGATGCCGTCGGCCTTTTCACCCTCGACCAGCACCAGGCGGACCGTCGTAGGTGTCATCGACACACCTAGTACGATGTCCACTGACCCCTCCAAAGTGTTTGCTGAGCCTTCTCTGTCGCCACCGCTGGTCCAGCCACGACGAGCCGACAACTAGATACTTCATCGGTCTGAGCAGCTGACGCGTTACACCTGGCGCTGTTAGCTGACAGCGGTGAAGACCTGGCCGGAACGCGACGGTGTGGATGCACGATGGCGCCGGTGTTTTCCGACCCTACTCGCGTGCCCGACGACTCGTCTGTGACGTTTCCGCCTCAGATGGATTTGATGAAATTCTGATAGGACTTCGACGGCGTCGGACCGCGCTGACCCTGATATTTGGAGCCGACCTTCGCGCTGCCGTAGGGATGCTCGGCCGGGCTGGTCAGCCGCAGCAGGCAGAGCTGGCCGATCTTCATGCCGGGCCACAGCGTGATGGGCAGGTTCGCGACGTTCGACAGCTCGAGGGTGATGTGCCCGGTGAACCCCGGGTCGATGAATCCGGCTGTCGAATGGGTGAGCAGGCCCAGCCTGCCCAGTGAGGACTTCCCTTCCAGCCGACCGGCGAGGTCGTCGGGCAGGGTGCAGCGCTCCAGCGTCGCGCCGAGCACGAATTCACCGGGGTGCAGGACGAACGGCTCGTCGACCTTCGGCTCGACGAGCGTGGTCAGATCGTCCTGACGCTGCGCGGGGTCGATGTGGGTGTAGCGGGTGTTGTTGAAGACCCGGAACAGGTTGTCGAGACGGACATCCACGCTGGACGGCTGGATCAGGCTGTCATCGAAAGGATCGACACCGAGCCTGCCGGCCTGGATCTCAGCACGGATATCGCGGTCGGAGAGCAGCACGGCACGAGCGTAGCCGCCGACCTCCGGGCCACCGGCGGGCGGCGCGCTTCTGTGTCCGACTCGGCGGACACGTCGACGAGACATACCCGCAGGGTGTTAGCCTTCCTGTTCGAAAGTGCCGATGTAGTTCAATGGCAGAACATCAGCTTCCCAAGCTGAATACGCGGGTTCGATTCCCGTCATCGGCTCCACGAAGAACTGCCTTTCGGCTTTACTCATGCGGTCGGAGGCGGCGGTCCCCGTACCGGTCCCGTACTCAGTCTTGGAACCCGCCCGGCCATTGCGCAAACAGCAGCGAACTGTCCTCACGGTTGGTCGCGATGGTGACGCCGTCAAGCCTGCTCCCACCGACAGTTTCCTCACCGGCGGAAGGCCGAGAGGTAACTCCGCAAATGACCAGGGTCCCGATTTTGCTGGATGTTAGCGATATTGAGAATGGGGGCAATCAGCCCGGTCATCATGGGGCTGTGGAACTCGTCGATGGCCCAAAATGCGAAGACGGGTCTTCGCAATGCGAGAGTCTCCCGTGTCCATCAGATCCCGCCGCAAACCTGGAGTTGGGAGTTGCGTCGCATCGGGACTTCCTCCGCGCGGCGCTGGATTCGTCGGTGGACGCCTATTGGGGGCTTGATGCGGGTGGTCGTGTGTTGGAGTGGAACGTGGCGGCGGTCCAGATGTTCGGTTGGACCCGGGAAGAAGCGATCGGGCGGCTAGTGACGGAGTTACTTTTTACTCCCGATCAGCGCGAATGGGTTTCACAGGATATGCGGACGTACCGGGACGCCGGCCAATCCCACGTGGTCGGTCAGATCTCAACGTTCGCGCTGCTCGGTAAAGACGGCACCGAAGTGCCCGTTGAACTTGTGGTGAATGCAGTCGGCTCCGGGCAGGAACTCACCTTCCACGCCTTCGCGCGCAATATGAGCGTATCGGCGGGGTCGTGGCCTACCGAGCGCGGCAGTGAGGCCACGTTCGAAGCAGTGTTCGACAATGCCCCCATTGGGATTGCTCTCGTCGGTCTCGACGGCACCTTCCAGCGGGTCAACCAGGCGTTGTGCCGGATCACCGGATACCACAGGCAGGAGTTGACCGAGTTGAGGTTTCAGGACATCACCCATCCCGATGACGTCGACATCGACGTGAACGAGGCCACGCGCCTGTTGCAGGGCGAGACCAGCAGCTATCAGATGGACAAGCGCTACTACGCCAAGGACGGGCACCTCATTTGGGTTCGTCTGTCGGGTTCGATCGTGCGCGACAAGGATGGTCAGCCGTTGCACTTCATCGCGCACATCGAGGACATCTCGGCTCGTAAGCGCGACGAGGAGCTCCTTAGGCGCCGGGCAACTCTCGATCCCTTGACCGGGGTGTACAACCGCAGCCGATTCGATGAGGAACTTGCCCGCTACACGGCACAGGCCCGCCGCGACGACTACGAGGATGAAGCGGCGGTGTTCATGATTGACGTCGACGGCCTCAAGGACGTCAACGACCAGGACGGCCATGCGGCCGGAGATGACTACCTCAAGAGTGTGGCCGAAGTGGTCAGTCGACGGCTGCGCCTTTCTGATGTTTTCGCCCGCGTAGGCGGCGACGAGTTCGCCGTCCTGTTGCCGCACACTTCCGCCGGCCAGGCCCAGAAACTGGCCCGCGGGATTGTCGACATGGTTAAGGCCAACTCACCTGGAAGCGTCTGCATCGGCATCGCCATGCTGCGGCCGGGCCAACTGGATCACGCCCTGGAACGGGCCGACCGAGCCATGTACGAGGCCAAACGAGGAGGCGGAGGCTGCGTCGGCGGGTCTTCATGACCTCAGGACCTCCTAACCTTGTAGCGGAATAACGTTGCTGCACTTCGGCTCGCGGGCGGTTCCGTCACGACCTCCGCTTCCACGATCTGCGTCCGCGGTCACGCAGGTTTGACCACCCAGTGGCCCTTCCCCAGCACGCCGATGACGGCGAGGTCGTTGTCGAGTACCACCATGTCGGCGGCCGAGCCGGCGGTCAGCTCGGGGTTCGGCAGCCCGAGCGCCCGGGCGGGTGTGACCGACGTCTGCGCCACCGCGGCCAGCAACGCCTCGTCCCTCGTCACCCCGCTGTGGGTGACCGCGAACCGCAGCACCCGGTCCATCGTCGCCGTGCTGCCGGCGATGGTGTCGGTGCCCGCCACCCGGGCCACACCGCCGGCCACGTCCACCGCCAACGGTCCGAGGTGGTAGCGGCCGTCGGACATACCGGTCGCGGCCATGGCATCGGTGATCAACGAGATACGTTCAGAGCCAATGGCTTTAGCGACAAATCGGTAGATCGCGGGATCGATGTGCACCCCGTCGGTGATGAGTTCCACCGTGGTACGCGGGTCTTCGAGAAGCGCCACGATCGGTCCTGGCTCCCGCCGGTCGATCGGGCGCATCGCATTGAACAGGTGTGTGCCGACCGTCGCACCCGCGTCGATCGCCGCTCGGGTCTGGTCGTACGTCGCCTCGGTGTGCCCGACCGCGACCACCACGCCGGACGACGCGAGTTGCTCGATCGCAACCACGGCCCCGGTGCGCTCCGGCGCGATGGTGACCATGCGGATCGTGCCGTCACCGGCGCGCAGCACCGCGTCGATCTCGGCGGGCTCGGGGTCCCGCATCAGTGACGGCTGGTGGGCACCACAGCGCAGCGGCGACAGCCACGGGCCCTCCAGGTGGATCCCGTCGAGTACGCCTGCCTGGACGTCGCGCGCCAGCGCCTCGACCTGCCGCAAGAGTTCGGCGGGGCCGGCGGTGACCAACGACGCGACCAGGGTGGTGGTGCCGTGTCTGCGGTGCAACTCCACCGCGGTCGCCGTCTCGGCGGGGTCCGCCGCCGAGAAGTTGGCACCGCCGCCGCCGTGCAGGTGGGTGTCGACAAAGCCCGGAACCACCGTCGCCGCGCCGAGATCCACATCAGGCAGGGCGGGCGCAGGCCCGGCGCCGAGCGCGCGGATCGTGCCGTCGGCGATGTCAATCCATCCCGGGCGCAACAGTTCTCGGCCGGTCAGCACGGTGTCGGCGCGCAGCAGCACCTCAGATGCCCTGCCAGTCCGGCTTGCAGCGGTAGGTCTCGCGGTAGTAGTCGACGAGTTGGAGCCGCCGTGCCGCCGCGTCGTCGAGCAGCACGGTGACGTGCGGGTGGTGCTGCAGCACCGTCGCCGGCCACATGGCGCTCACCGCGCCTTCGACGAGGTGGTGCACCGCTTCGGCCTTCCCGCGACCGGTCGCCACCAGGACGATGTGCCGTGCCTCGAGGATGGTGCCCAAACCCTGCGTCAGGCAGTGCGTCGGCACCGCGTCGACGTCGTCGTCGAAGAACCGGGCGTTGTCGATGCGGGTCTGCCGAGTGAGTGTCTTGATGCGAGTCCGCGAGGCCAGCGACGACCCGGGCTCGTTGAACGCGATGTGCCCGTCGGTCCCGATGCCGAGAATCTGGAGGTCCACGCCGCCCGCGTCGCGGATCGCTGCCTCATATGCCGCGCAGGAGGCCGGGATGTCGGCGGCAAGGCCGTCAGGACCCTGCACCGCACCGTCAGCGAAATCGACGCGGGACACGAGCACCGCGTCGATGACGTTGCGGTAACGCTCCGGGTGATCGGCTGGCAGACCCACGTATTCATCGAGGGTGAAGCCGCGGGCCTGGCGGAATGACAGCTCGCCGGCCTCGTAGCGCGCCGCCAGTTCGTCGTAGATCATCAGCGGCGAAGAGCCGGTGGCCAACCCGAGAACCGCGTCGGGCTTCCGATTCAGCAAGCCCGCCACCGCATCGGCGGCAACCCTGCCGATCTGCGGACGGTCCTGAAGGATAACGACTTCCATCAGCCGGCAGCGGTGAACAGGTCGTCACCCGGAGCCAGCACCGCACCCTCGAGCACGGCCTCTGACGGAGTGATGTTGTCGGCCTCCCGTTCGTCCATCACGACTACGGGGACAATGGGATTCAGGCCTTTGGCCGCGATCGCGGGCACGTCGTAGGTGATCACCTTCTGGCCCGCGGTGACGTCGTCGCCCTGCGTGACGTGGGTGGTGAATCCTTCACCGTTCAGCGCGACGGTGTCGAGGCCGAGATGCACCAACACACCGACGTTGTCGGCCGTCATGATGACGTATGCGTGGGGCAGCAGCTTGAGGAGCTTGCCGCTCACCGGGGCCACCGCCTCGACCACTTCCTGCGGCGGATCCACTGCCGCGCCGTAACCCACCATGCCCGCGGAGAACACCGGGTCGGGGACATCGGATAACGGGACGGCGCGCCCGGCGACCGGGGCGAGGACTGGCGTTTTGCTCATTGTCGCAACTCCTTTGTCCGATCGGATGAAAGCCGATCGCACCCAGAATAGGCTTGCCGAACTTGCGCAAGGGCACGAAACCGGCGAGAGAGAAGGCGAAGCTGTGACGACTGATGCCGCGAAAACCCCAGAAGATCAACATAAGTCGGGCATGCGGATCCCGGGATTCGCGCAGCTGCAGCGGCTGGGCAAGAGCCTCATGCTGCCGATCGCGGTACTGCCCGCTGCGGGCATACTGCTGCGACTGGGGCAGCCAGACCTGCTGGGCCGGATAGAGGTAGCGGTCATCGGGCCGTTCTTCAAGGCGATGAGCGCTGCCGGCGACGCCCTGTTCACGAACCTGCCGCTACTCTTCGCCGTCGGCGTCGCTATCGGTTTCTCCAGGAAGGCCGACGGATCGACCGCGCTGTCCGCGGTGGTCGGTTATCTGGTGGTGCAGGCGGTGTTCAAGACCATGTCGCCGATTGTGCTGGCCGGTCAGGTGGACAAGGCCGGCGATCAGGCGCAGATCAACTACAGCGTCTTCGCCGGCATCGTCGTCGGTCTGCTCACGGCATGGCTGTTCGACCGCTACCACACCATCGTGTTGCCTTCCTATCTCGGCTTTTTCGGCGGCAGACGGTTCGTCCCGATCATCGTCTCGCTGGCGTGTCTGTTCCTCGCGTTCGCCATGAGCTACTTCTATCCCATCTTTGACGCGGGTCTGACCGGGCTCGGCGAGTTCATCGGCGGGTCGGGAGCTATCGGCGCGTTCGTCTACGGATTCGCCAACCGCATGCTGATTCCGCTGGGCCTGCACCACATTCCGAATTCCTACATCTGGTTCCTCTACGGCGACTACCAGACTCCGTCGGGCGAGACAGTCACCGGCGAACTCACCCGGTTCGCCGCCGGCGACCCGACCGGCGGCCATCTGACCGCCGGCTTCTATCCGATCCTGATGTTCGGTCTGCCCGCCGCAGCACTGGCGATGATCCACGCGGCGAACAAGAAGCAGCGCAAGGTGGCGGTCGGCATCCTGTCAGCTGCGGCGCTCACCGCGTTCCTGACCGGCATCACCGAGCCGCTGGAGTTCGCGTTCATGTTCGTGGCGTTCCCGCTGTACGTCATCCACGCGGTGCTGACCGGACTGTCCCTGGCGATCGCCTACCTGCTCGACATCCATCTGGGGTTCTCGTTCTCCGCCGGACTGATCGACCTGCTGCTCTACGGCACGGCGCCGGCCGCGAAGAACATTCCGCTGTTGATCGGTATGGGCGTGGTGTTCTTCGTCGTGTACTACCTGCTGTTTCGGTTCGCCATCACGAAGTTCAACATGCGCACCCCCGGGCGGGAGCCCGAGGCCGAGTTCGAGGCCGAGGAGCGGGCCAACCTGGAGGTGGGCGCCCAGGGAGCGACGACGACGGTCGCCGCGCCGGCCCAGACGAAGGCCGAGCAACTCATCGCCGCGTTCGGTGGCCGCGACAACCTGGTCAACGTCGACGCCTGCATCACCCGGCTGCGCATGGAGGTCGCCGACAAGTCCAAGGTCGATCAGGCCCAGCTCAAAGCGCTCGGTGCCGCCGGCGTCATCGAAGTGGGCAACAGCGTCCAGGCGGTGTTCGGCACCCAGTCAGAGGCGCTGAAGAACGACATCCGCGAGGCGCTGTAGGTCAGCCGACCTTCTGCAGCTGGAACGGGGCCTGGGTGACGATGCCGCCTGCGCACCCGAAGTTCGAGTCCGACGACACCACGCCACCGAGCGTCGCCGGGTCGATCGACATCGACACGACAGCTGGTTCGTAATGTCCGTCGCCGCAGGTGAGTCCGCCTGGCTTCGACACCGTGAAAACCCAGCGGCCGCCAGTCAACGTCGTGGGAGTAGTCCAGCCCTGGTTACTGGCGACCGTGCCGGTGCATCCTGCTGGGCCGCAACTCGTGGCGATGGTCCACACGTTGTACGGATCACCATCGGTGGAGCCGTAGATGCCATTGAGCAGTGGGGGTTGGGCGACCGCGGTGCCGGCGAGGGCGATACCCGCGATCACGGGCGCGGTCACGGCAGCCAGAGCGCGAAGGACTTTTGCCATAGTGATTCGCAATTTACGGCCGAGTCAGGCTCGAGGGAGGCAGGCGGGCGGCCTGATCCCCGGTTGTGTCCGTCGTGTCGCCCAACCGAGACTGATTTGGCACGGAACCGCTGCGCCGGGGCGTGCGGCGACTCGGCAAACGCATCGGGCCGGCATTGACGGCGTCCTCGGGCGCTGAAAGCATTGTGAGATTCGTCATATGACCACCTGGTCATATCCGGCAGAGGGACGGCAGCCCATGACCACGAGGGATAAGTACACCGACGTGCCCGCACCGTACTCGTGGGAGGTCCCGAGTGCGGGCGACGCCCGCTTCACCTGGGAGTACGACGAGGGGCGCGCCCGGCTCCTCTCGCTCTACCAGAAGGGAAAAGACAAGCAGTGGGACGCCCAGTCGCGCATCGACTGGAGCCTCGACGTCGACCCGATGAACCCGGTCGGGGTTCCCGACGAGTTCATTGGGCTGTTCGGCAGCCCGGCCTGGGAGGCCGCCGACGAAGCGCGCCGCGCCGAAATACGCCAGCACAACGCGGCCTGGGGGTTCTCGCAGTTCCTGCACGGCGAGCAAGGGGCGATGGTGTGCGCGGCCAAGATCGTCGAGGTGGTCCCGGACATGGACGCGAAGTTCTACGCCGCCACCCAGACCATGGACGAGGCCAGGCACGTCGAGGCCTTCTCACGCTTCCTCCAAGAGAAGATCGGTGTGGTCTACCCGATCAACTCGAACCTGAGCGCACTGCTGGCCGATACCCTGAACGACTCGCGCTGGGACATGCCCTACCTGGGCATGCAGGTTCTTATCGAAGGGCTCGCCCTCGCCGCGTTCGGGGTGCAGCGTGATCTCGCGCCTGAGGGCTCGCTGGCCAAGCAACTACTCGCCTATGTCATGCAGGACGAGGCCCGGCACGTCGCGTTCGGCCGAATCTCGTTGAAGGACTACTACTCCGCGCTGACCGACGCCGAACGGGGCGAGCGGGAGGAGTTCGTCGTCGACGCCTGCTACCTGATGCGTGACCGGTTCCGCGGCGAGGAGGTCTTCGAAACGCTCGGTCTCAACGTCAAGGAGTGTGCCGAGTGGGTCGACCACTCGCCGGTGATGACTCAGTTCCGCTCGCACCTGTTCAGCCGCATCGTGCCGATCGTCAAGGACATCGGACTGTGGGGTGACAAGGTGCAGAAGGCCTTCTCGGACATGGGTGTCCTCGACATGGCCGGCTCCGACATCGAGGCGCTGATGAAGGCCGACGAGGACCAGGCCGACGCGCTGGATAAAGCACACGCCGAGATGGCAGGCCGGGCCCTTGAGGTGGACCAGGTGATCGCGGCGGGCGCGAGCTAGCTGTACTGACCTGAGAGGTTAGGTACGGCGTGGCGTGCTTTCCCGGCGGATAGGAAACCGTTGCCACTCGGTGGTGAAATCTGGCGCGAGGACCATTACGGAGCCACTACCGAATCCGTGACTATTTCGTCATGGCTACCGCAACCTCGACACAGCGCACCCCGACGGACGCACCACGCGTCCTGCGGAGCCACCCCCGCGCGGAATGCACCGAACGTCGGCACCTCGTTTCCACAGAACGGATCGTCACCGTCCGCGACGGCGTGCAGTTGGCAGTGCGGGACCAGCGACCCGCCCATGCCGAGGCCACCGTCGTCCTCCTGCACGGTCTGTGCCTCGAGAAGGAATCCTGGGCCGGCCAGATCCGTCACCTCACCAGGCAGTGGGGCGACCGGATCCGGATCATCAGCTACGACCACCGCGGCCATGGCAGGTCGGGTTCGGCCCCGAAGCGGACGTACACGGTCGCGCAACTCGCCGAAGACCTCGCCGATGTCCTGACAGCCCTTCACGTGACCGGCCCGCTCACCCTCGCGGGACACTCGATGGGCGGGATGGTCGCGCTCGCCTACCTTGGCCGACCTGCGGCTGACCGGCCCGTGGAGCCGAGCGGGCTGGTCCTCGCTGCGACGGCTGCCGGCCGGCTCGCCGAACGCGGCGTCGCCCGACTGCTGGCCAGTCCCGCCACAGACGTGCTGTGCGGGCTCGCCGCCGTCACGCCGCAGCGTGCCATTCATCTGTTCACCAAGCCCGTGTGCGCCACCCTGGCGCGCCAGTTCGGCGCCCAGGGACGCTCGACATTGTCGAGCCTGATTTCGTCGGCACTGGCCGCAACGACGTCTCTCGACACCGCCATCGGGTTCCTGCCCGGCCTACGGTCCTTCGACCAAACCTCGACGCTCGGTGCGGTCCGCGCCGAGACGATCGTCCTCAGCGGCGGGGCCGACCTTCTCACCCCACCGTCGCACGCTCAGGAGATGGCCGCCGCCATCCCCGGCGCCGCACACCTGCACCTCCCCACGGCCGGGCACATGCTGCTTCATGAGGCCGCGCACGCCGTCACAGATGCCATCAGCCGCACGATCGCCACGCGCATCGACGCCCGCCCGCAAATCACGTCGACGGTTCACAGTGGGCACGCGGCACTTGACCCTCCCCTCGGGGGAGACCCCACTGTGGCGGCATGACAGCGATCAACAACACCACATGGAACACACTGCCGGCGGTGGTGACGACGTACCTGACTGCGCACCGGGTTCGTGACGTGGCCACGGCCATCAAGTCCTTCACCGCCGACGCCGAGGTCACCGATGAGGGCCAGACCTTCCGCGGACGCGAGGCGATCGGGAACTGGTTGGGCAGTGCTGGCGGCGAGTACACCTTCACCACCGAGTTCACCGGCGCCACCGTGACGGATGCGGCGCACATCGACGTCGTCCAGCGGCTGGAGGGCGACTTCCCGGGTGGCGTGGCCGATCTGCACTATCGGTTCACGCTGGACGGCGACGCGATCAGCCGACTGGTGATCGAGCCCTGACCGATGACGACGAAAACCTGGTTCATCACCGGCGGTACCCCCGGTGGATTCGGAATGGCCTACGCCGACGCCGCACTGGAGATCGGGGACCGGGTGGTGCTCACTGCCCGCCGCCCCGCGGAGTTGGAGACGTGGGCCCGGGCGTACGGCGACCGCGTGCTCGTCCTACCCCTCGACGTCACCGACGCTGAGCAGGTGCAGACCGCGGTCCGCAAGGCCGAGGAGCACTTCGGCGGCATCGACGTTCTGGTGAACAACGCCGGGCGCGGGTGGTACGGATCGATCGAGGGCACGGCCGACGCGGATGTTCGCGCGATGTTCGAGCTGAACTTCTTCGCGCTGCTGGCGGTCATCCGGGCAGCGCTGCCCGGCATGCGCGCCAGAGGCAGCGGGTGGATCGTCAACATGTCGTCGGTGGCGGGCTTGAGCGGTGTCACCGGATTCGGGTACTACAGCGCCACCAAGTTCGCCGTCGAGGCAGTCACCGAGGTTCTCCGCGAAGAGGTTGCGCCGCTGGGCATCCGGGTGATGGCGGTGGAGCCGGGATCCTTCCGCACCCACGCCTACGCCGGCTTCGCCGACGAACCCGTCGCCGAATCCATCGCCGAGTACCGGCCGATGCTGGAGCAGGTCCGATCCGCGATGGTCGCACAGAACGGCACCCAGCCGGGCGACCCGCAGCGCGGAGTCCGCGCGGTGGTCGCCGCCATGGCCCAGGACTCGCCTCCTCGACGGCTGGTGCTCGGTGGTGGCGGCTACGACACCGTGGTCGAGACGCTCGAGAACTCCCTCGCCGAGATCCGCGCCCGCGAGACGCTATCCCGCGGCGCGGACTTTCCGCCGACCGACTGACCAGTACCTCTTGACAAGCTGACACAGCCAATCTGCAATATGGTGCAATCGTCGAGGGGTGCTGACAAGCATGGCGAATCTGTTCGGTCGCGGCGTGGAGCTGCACCGGATCGCGCGGTTCCTCGACAGGGCACAACACTCCGGCGACACCCGCCTCGTTCGTGGTGATCCGGGCGTCGGTAAGTCCGCTCTGCTCGACGCCGCAGCAGACCTGGCAGATGCGGCGGGCATGCTGGTGCTGCGTGCCTCCGGGGCAGAGTTCGAGGCCGACGTCAGCTACTCCGGGCTCAACCAGCTCCTCCTTCCCCTGCGCGACGAGCTGGGCCGCCTTCCGCCCGGAGCGCAGGATGCGCTGTCGGTGGCGCTGGGGTTCGGGCCGGGTCCGCCGCCCGGCGCGCTGCTGGTCTGCAACGCTGCGCTGTCGCTCGTCGTCGCAGTCGCTGAGGAGAAACCGGTGCTGCTCCTCATCGACGATGTCCAGTGGATCGACCGCGCCAGCGCCGTCGTGTTCGGTTTCATCGCACGCCGCGTGACAGGCCACCCAATCGGCGTGGTCATGTCCTGTCGTGCCGGCAGCGAGAGCTTCCTCGACCGGCGTGGGCTCACCGAGCAACTCGTCGAACCACTCGACGTCTACGCCTCCGAACACTTGATCGACGACCGGTTCCCCCACCTGCCGCCGCAGACCCGACAGCGGGTGCTCGACCTGGCACAGGGCAATCCGCTGGCCCTCGTGGAACTGGCCGCTCCGTTGACCGGACCGGAGCCGCACGCGATGGACCACGCCGACGTCATTCCACTGAGCGACCGGCTCCACGCGCTGTTCGCCTCCCGCATCGCCGCGCTTCCAGAACCCACCCGTCGGTTGCTACTCGTTGCCGCCTTCGAAGGCACCGGTGAGATCCGGGTGCTCCGGGAGGCGGCAGGCGAGCAACCCGGCCTGGGCGATCTCGCACCTGCCGAGCGGGCGCAACTGGTACACGTCGACGACAGTGCCGCCCGAATCACGTTCCGGCACCCACTGATTCGTTCGACCCTCGTCGCGATGTCCACCCACGAGGAACGGCGCCACGCCCACCTCGTTCTGGCAGACTCGCTGCACGGCGACGAGGAACGGCGGGCCTGGCATCTGGCGGCGGCCGCGGTCGGGCCGGACGAGGCGGCGGCCGGACTGCTCGACCGAGTGGCGCATCGCACCATGCTCCGCGGCGATGCGCTCGGAGCCGTCTCGGCGCTCGTGCGCGCAGCAGAGCTCAGCACCACTGCCGCAGACCGGGGACGTAGGCTCGCCGAGGCCGCGTACATCGGCGCCGAGTCCGGCGGCGCCGTCAGCGACCCGGAATCCCTTCTGTCAGAGGCCAGGCGAGCCGGCCCGGACTCGAGTGGGTCGCTGCACGCGGCGAATGCCGCGACGTTCCTGATGCTCAACGGCGACGGTGATGTGAACACCGCACACCGACTCCTGGTGGGTGCCATCGAGACCGCCGACCACGGCTACCGGGCCGACGACACCGCGCTGACCGAGGCAATGCACACCTTGCTGCTTCTCTCCTGGTACGGATGTACCCCCGCACACTGGGAGCCGTTCTTCCGCGCGCTCCGCAAACTGACTCCCGAACCACCGGAGCTTCTTGCGCTGGCGAGCAGGACCTTCGCCGACCCGTTGCGCACCGGTGCTGCGGCGGCACCGGAGCTGGAGCGCATCCTCGCCACACTGGCCGGTGAGAACGACACGTCGAGAATCATTCGCATCGGCGCGGCGGCGGTCTACCTGGATCGCCACGCCGACACTCGGGAAGCGCACTGGCGGGTGGTCCACCGGGGGCGCGGCGGCGGTTCCCCGCGTAGGCATATCGGAGCATTGATGCACCTGTGTCTTGACGAC
Organism: Mycolicibacterium sp. CR10; assembly: GCF_005222675.1. Classification (GTDB taxonomy): domain Bacteria; phylum Actinomycetota; class Actinomycetes; order Mycobacteriales; family Mycobacteriaceae; genus Mycobacterium. Next base: position 107,795 of record NZ_STGE01000003.1, read on the forward strand.
TACCTCACCGGACGGTGGGACGAAGCCGAGGAACTCTCCCACGAGGGGCAACAGCTCTGCAACACAACCGGTTTCACCTTCTTCACGTGGTACTTCCTGTACAACCGAGCGTTGACAGCGGCCGGCCGCGGCCGCGCCGACGAGGCGTTCGCGCTGGCCGACGAGATGAGCCACTGGGCAAAGCCCCGCGGTGTCACCAGCGTCCTGCTGTACGCCCACCATCCCCGTGCGCTCGCCGCTTCGGCCGCCGGCGACTTCGACGCCGCATTCCGCCACGCCGCGGCGCTCAGCCCTGCCGGCGTTCTCACCTCCTACGTTCCGCAGTGCACCTGGGTGATGTTCGACCTCGTGGAGGCGGCGTTGCGCACCGGACGCGACGATGAGGCCCGCGCGCACCTCGGGGCCCTGCAGGAGGCCGATGTCGCCGCGCTGTCGCCGCGAATGAAACTGATTCAGCGTGGGATTGAGGCGCTGGTCCTCGACGACGAGGCCGCAGATTCCCGACTGGAGGAACTGCTCACCTCACCTTCCTCCGACCGATGGCTGTTCGAGGCGTGCCGCATCCGCCTCGCATACGCCGAAAGTCTTCGGCGCCGCAAGATCTCGCACCGGGCGCAGCAGCACCTTCTCGAGGCCCGCGGGGGCTTCGCCGCCATGGGTGCCCAGCCGTGGCTGGTACGCACGCAACAGGAGTTGCGCGCCAACGGATTCCGTTCGGAACACGGGCCACCGGCCTCAGTTCCGTTGACGGCGCAGGAGCTCGAGGTCGCCCACCTCGCCGCCAGCGGGATGACCAACCGTCAGATCGCCGAGCGGCTGTACCTGTCGCACCGGACCGTGGGCGCGCACCTGTACCGCATCTTCCCCAAGCTGGGCGTGTCCTCGCGGGCCGCACTCCGTGACGCGCTGTCGGCCGATCCTCGCCTTGACCCCTCGATCAGTCGAAAGCCCCCGCATACGCATTGAGCGCCGGCTGACCACCCATCAAGGTTCGCTCGCGTTCTGATGGCGGGCGAACGACCGCGACGCGGACTCGACGGTGAATGATGGCGCCGGGCAAGTCGCGACGACGCATTAGGTCAAACGACTGCACCCCGCGCGATCGGCGCCTACCTCATCGGTAGTCGGATGACTGATTCCGCGATGCGCCGCAGACGGAAGAGTGTGGTGTGCGGGCCGATGACGGCATCCGCGCCACCGTCCCGTCGACGAAAACCGAGGAATCCCTGTGAAACCCACCATCGTGCTCGTCCACGGCGCGTTCGCCGAGTCCGCGAGCTGGAACGGCGTCATCCGCCGCCTGCACACCACCGGACATCGCGTCATCGCCGCGGGCAATCCACTCCGCACCCTGACCACCGACGCCGCTGCCATCGCGGATCTTCTGGCCGGCATCCAGGGACCGATCATCCTGGCGGGCCATTCCTACGGCGGCGCCGTCATCACCAATGCGGCCCGCGACAGTGCCAACGTCGAAGCCCTGGTCTACGTCGCCGGCCTCGCTCCCGACAAAGGCGAGAACACGCCCGATCTGCTCAACAAGTATCCCGGCGCGACGCTGGGCGAACACCTCTACGAAGTGCCGCTCAGCGACGGCACCGCCGATGTGTACATCCATCAGAACGCCTACCACCAACACTTCTGTGCCGACTTGAGCGCCGAGCAAGCCGCACTGGACGCCGCCACCCAGCGCCCTTTCAACACCGCCGCGCTCAACGAGGGCTCGGGCGAGCCGGCGTGGAAGACGCTCCCGTCCTGGTTCATCTATCCCGAACTCGACCTCGCCATCCCGGCGCAGACCTTCCGCTACATGGCTGAGCGGGCCGAGGCCCGCGCCGCCATCGAGATTCCCGGCGCCTCGCACGCGCTCCCGGCCTCACAACCCGAAGCGGTCACCGACTGCATCCTCCAGGCCGCCGCCGAAATCTGACCTCGGCGTCGTTTGCCCTTCAAAACCTAAGGAGAACAATGAAATTCCCCTCTGCAATGACAACCATCGCCGTCGGCGTCACAGTGGCTGCGCTCTCGGGCTGCGGTGGTGCGGCATCCGGGCAGCCGGCAGCGCCCGAGCAACCGGCGCCCGCGAACCGGCCCACAGTGGTGCTGGTCCACGGAGCGTTCGCCGACTCCTCGAGCTGGAACGGCGTGATCGAGGAACTCACACGCGACGGCTATCCGGTGATCGCTGCGGCGAACCCCCTGCGCGGCTTGCACAGCGACGCCGAATACGTCGGGAGCGTGCTGGACTCCGTCTCCGGCCCGGTGGTGCTGGCAGGCCACTCGTACGGCGGACCGGTGATGAGCGAAGCCGCCGTCGGTCACTCGAATGTCAAAGCACTGGTGTACATCGCCAGCTTCATCCTGGAACCGGGCGAGAGCGCATCACAGATGGCGGGCAAGTTCCCCGGCGCCCAGCTCGGCCCGGCACTGAACACTGTGCCCTTCCCACTTCCCCACGGCGGCACGGGGAACGACCTCTACATCAAGCAGGACGAGTTCCGTCGAGTGTTCGCCGCGGACGTGGCGCCGGAGATCACCGGGCTGATGGCCGCAACTCAGCGACCCATTACCGAGGCCGCGCTGAACGAGCCGGCCACCGAGGCCGCCTGGAAGACCATCCCGTCGTGGAACATGGTCACCACCGAGGACCTCGCGATCCCCGCCGAGTCGATGCGGTTTATGGGTGAGCGGGCCAACTCCCAGACGGTGGAGATCGAGGCATCCCACGCCGTCACCGTCTCTCACCCCGAGGCCGTCGCCGATCTGATCGGCGAAGCAGCTCGCTCCGCAGGCGTGTGATCACCGCCGTCCTGGGCCGTCCCGGTCGCCGGCGCGAGCTGGAAAACCGGCCAGCCGATCTCCGTCTGCCATCTGGTGGGGTCCTCGGTGTCACGGGGACCCACCCGGTACGTCTCGTGAATCGGCCCGTCCACGGCCAGCGCGTGCGTGACCACCCAGGTGCCGAGGCGGCCGTAGGTGACGTCGATGTCGTCGTGCGGCCCGGGATGCACGGCGACGGCCAGGTCGGCCGCCGGAAGCTCGATGACGTCGATCCGCCCGGAGGGCCGCGGAGCACGGACCGGCCGGAAGACGGTCATCAACCCGGCACCGTGGGCGAACAACGCGTTCGCGTAGTGCCCGCCGGGCGGTCCGGTGCGTTCCTCGGGCGGGAACGCCGCATCCAGTTCAGTCATCGCCGCGTCGTACCAGCGCAGCGAATCACCCACGCGCACATGGCCGGTGATCGCGGCGACAGTCCGGGCGGGCACCGACCGGAGCTCGACGTGAAGATCGGCCGGGTCCGGGCGCAGCAGCCGGCGCAGCGACACGACGGCAGCCTGGGTTCGGTTCAGCTCGGCCTCCAAGCGGCTGAGGTGGCCGGTGATCACCTCGGCCCGTTGCTGCGGGTCATCGGTGGCGAGGATCGACTGGACCTCGGCCAACGGCACATCGAGTTTCCGGAGCTGGTGGATGACCTGCGCCGTCGGTATCTGCTCGGGCTCGTAGTACCGGTAACCCGAGAACTGGTCGACCGTAGCGGGCTCGAGGAGTCCGGCCTCGTGGTAGCGGCGCAACGTCCGCACGCTCAGGTGCGTCACCGTGGCGAACTGCCCGATGGTCAGTTGGGAACGCATGAACTCTGCCTCCTTGACCTTCTCCCTGCGGGACACCGGACCTTCCACTACGCAAAATACCGCGCTGACTGCGCCGTCGGCCTGCGCTCGTCCAACGTCCCGGTGAGATCCAGCCAACGACAGTTAGGCAGACGATGAAGTTCAATGACTACGACTACGTGGTGGTCGGCGCCGGTTCGGCAGGGTGTGTGATCGCCGCCCGGTTGTCCGAGGACCCGGCCATCCGGGTGCTACTGCTCGAATCCGGGCCGGCCGACACCAAGCCCGAGATCGCGGCGCCACAAGCGTGGCCGACGTTGTGGGGCACCGAGGTCGACTACTCCTACACCACCGTCCCTCAGGCGGGCACCGGCGGGATCGCCCACAACTGGCCCCGTGGTCACACACTCGGGGGAAGCAGCAGCATCAACGCGATGGTGTACCTGCGCGGACACCGGAACGACTTCGACGGCTGGGCCAAGTCGGGCTGCGTGGGGTGGGACTACGAGTCGGTGCTGCCCTATTTCCGGCGGATGGAGACGGTGAGCAACGGTGATCCGGTCTACCGCGGCATGGACGGTCCGATGTCGCCGGCGCCCGCCACGGCCGAGGTCGCCAATCCACTGTCCCAGGTGTTCGTCGATGCAGCGGTCGCGGCCGGTTTCCCGCTGACCGACGACTTCAACGGCGCCGAGTCCGAGGGCGCCGGCTGGCACGATCTGTCGATCGCCGGTGGAACCCGGCAGAGCACCGCCGTCGCCTACCTGCACCCCGTGAGCCGCAGGGCCAACCTGACCGTGGTGACCGGTTGCCGCGCCCGCCGGTTGCGCATCGCCGGAAACCACTGTGTAGGAGTCGATTTCGAACACAATGGGCGTGACTCCACGGTGTACGCCGATGCCGAGGTGGTGCTCAGCGCCGGCGCGGTGGACTCTCCGCGGTTGCTGCTGTTGTCGGGCATCGGGCCGGCCGCCGAACTCGAGGCCGCCGGCGTCAGCGTCGTCCACGACCTATCCGGGGTGGGTCGTAACCTGCACGATCATCCGCAGTGCGGCGTCGTCTATGAGGCGGCGCAACCGATCCCCGCCGGAAGGACCAACCACGCCGAGACCTCACTGCTGTGGCGCAGCGACGAGTCACTCGCCGGGCCGGACATGCAGCTGATGTTCATCCACGTGCCGTTCCATCCGCCGCAGCTGTCGACTCCGCCGAACAGCTTCACATTGATGGTCACGACGGTGCCGGACGCGCGCGGTTCGATTCGGCTGGCGGGGCCTGACCCGGCGACACCGCCACTGATCGACCCGAACTATCTCGGAACCGAATCCGACGTGCGGCGAATGATCCACGGCATCGGCGTCGCCCGCGACATCGCGGCCGGCGAGCCGTTCCGGCCCTGGCGCGCACGCGAGGTGCTACCCGGACCCGGCGTCACCGACGAGGGCGCGCTGCGCAACTACGTCGCCCGCGGCACCACCACCTACTTCCACCCCGTCGGTTCGTGCGCCATGGGCACCGGACCGGACGCGGTCGTCGACCCTGACCTTCGGGTGCACGGCCTGACAGGCCTGCGCATTGCCGACGCGTCGGTCATGCCGCGGGTGGTGCCGGTGAACACGAATGCGGCGGCCATCATGATCGGCGAGAAGGCCGCCGATCTGATCCGTCGGTCGACTGCCTGACCTCACGGAGAAGCGGGGAGAACGGCGATCTGCACGTCTAGCAAACAGCAGACAAGGGTGAAAGATTAGCTGCAGTCTTAACTGGCGCGAGCGTCAAATTTTTTTTTGACCTCGCGCCTAGCCGAAAACCGAACCAACGTCCCAATCTGGGTTCGCTAACAGCTACCCCTGAGCTATAGTCCTGCGCAGTGGACAAACGTTAGCCACAACACATCCTCTGGGGGAGTTTCCATGCGTACAGCTATGCGCCCGTACCTCACGGCAGGAGTCGCGCTGGTGGGGGCCAGCGTCGTCGCCGCCGCACCGATCGCACCACCGCAAGCGGATTTCGATGCCCGGGCGAATACCGCCGTGCGGACCGCCAGCCCCGCCGTGAGTTTGGCGGCCAACTCGATCCTCAACGTTCCGCAGAATCTCTGGAATGCCTTCGCCAGTAGCACCGCGTGGCACGTCGAGGGAGTGCAGCTGCTCGCGGACGCTCTGGCATCCAGCGGGAACTGGAATGTCGATTCCGGCAACCCGAACAATGTCTGGGGGTGGGACCCGGCCAACCCGCCCATGCTGGAGGGTTTTGTCCGCATGATTGCGCCGTACCGGCCGTTCTCCGACTCCCTCGCCTACCAGATGAACGCGTGGGCGAAGGCCAACCTGCCGATGCATCCCGGCTGCCCTGCCTTCTCGTGCCCCAACCCCGAACAATTGCTCGGCGTGATGTTCAAGGTCCCGATCTGGCAGTTCTGGCGCCCGGAGGGGGTCACGTTCGGCGAGGACCAGTACACCCCGGAATTCAATCCGGTGGGCGGAGCGCCCGTGCCGTGGTTCGGCGAGAACGCGCAGTTCGGCCCGTCCGACCCGATCAAGTTCTTCTTCGAGTACCTGCTGCGCGACCCCGATGATCAACCGGAAGAATTCCAGGTCAAGAGGACCACCCTCTACGACGTCGTCTCGGCGTATGCGGATCTTGCGCGCGCCCTGCAGGTCACCGGCCATCTGCCCAGCTTCATCGCGGTGGATGAGATCGAGACCTTCGTCAAGCTGTTCGTTCCGAAACCGGCAGCGGTGCCGACCGCCGACGTCGAAGAGACGCCGGACGAGGAGACGTCAGCGGCGGCCGCACCTCAACTGAAGCTCGCGCGCACCGTCACCCTGGATGTGCCGGCCGTCGGCGATGAGACCGGTGAGGCGACCAGCACCCTGACCGAGGGCAGCACTCCGGCCGCTACCGACACCGCGACACTCTCCGACGCCGATGCCGCTGCCGACACGGTGGCACCGCCGGCGGAGCCTGAGGCTGCCGAAGAACTCGATACGGTGTCGCCGCCAGTTTCCGAGCCCGACGCCGAGACAGAGGCCGACGCTACGGCCGACGCCGAAGCCGACGCCGATTCCGACGCCGATTCCGACGCCGCGGAAAAGGCTGCCGCAGAAGCGAACCCGGAGCCGAAGACCACCCCGTCACAGACTCGCAAGAAGCGTGAGTCACAGACGAGCGAGTCCTCGGAATCATCGGCCGATGGCAGCGCGACGCAGCAGGGCGGACGGCACCGCGCCGAGCAAGGCGGCCGGCACCGAGCGGAAGATCGTCAGAAAGCTGACAGCGGCTCCACCGATTCAAGCAGCTCTGACGGGGCCGCCGCCGCATAGCGTCCTGAGTCGTCGCCGCGTGGAGAAGACGGCTTCAGCAAAGTTGCTTGTCCGCGACGACGACGGGCCATCGCCGTTGGAGTGACGCGGTGACCGATGTCCGGGTACGTGTGCCCAGGCGTGACGACATGTGCGGGCAGGTCGGGGTGCCACGTTGCCAGCGCGGGATGACCCGCGCACGAGCGGTGTCACCCCGACTCTGTTAGCGTGCGGACTTGCGCCCTCCGGACGAAACGCTTGACACCAGATCTAGCAAACTCATAGATTCGGTGGGCCTTTGGTAGAAGGCAGCTCTTCAACTCCACCCCAGGGGGTCCCGACGTGGCCAAGCATTCCAAGCCGAGCAAGAGCGCGCGCACGGCCGCGTCCATCCGCACGTATCTGACGGTGGGCGTCACCGCAGGTGTCACCAGTGCCGCGATGGCCGGTCTGGGCACCCTGGCGCTGACGCACACCGAGGTGCCGCAGCACACCGTTGACGTGAAGCTGGTCAACAGCGAGCAGGAATTGCCGTGGTACATCGGCACTTCGGGGTCTTCGAACGCGTCCGAGAAGACCGCCGCGCCGACGTCGGCCAATCCCGCCATTCAACCGATGTTCGGTGACGGCGGCTGGTTCATCGGTGACGGTGTGGACGCCGCAGACGACTGCCTGGGGACGGCCTGCAACGGCGGCAGCGCCGGCTTCTTCGGCGGCAACGGCGGCAACGGCGCCCACGGCGGTACCGGCGGCAAGGCCGGGCTGTTCTTCGGCACCGGCGGCGACGGCGGCGACGGCTACGCAGTGATCGACGACGAGGGCAATGTGACCCGGGAGGCGACCAGGGGCGGCGCGGGCGGTTCGGGAAGCCTGTTCGGCAACGGCGGCAACGGTGGCAACGGCGGCGACGCGGTGTACTACGACACCGGCGAGCTGTACACCGCGGCGCTGAAGGGCGGCAACGGCGGCGCTGCCGGCGGCTTCAGCCAGGGTGGTGACGGCGGCGAGGGCGGCTCGGACATCAACGAGAGCAACCTCGCCGATCCCACGGCCAACGACGCCTACGGTGCGATCGGTGGCAAGGGCGGCGGCAACGGCGTTCAAGGCGGTAAGGGCGGGGCCGGCGGCTTTGCCTACTCCCAGAACGGAAACGCCGTCGGCGGCGACGGCGGCCAAGGCGGCAGCGCGGGCACCGGCACCAGCGGTGTCGGTGGCGAGGGCGGCTCGGCCGAGGCGTACGCCGCGGGCAAGACCGCGACCGGCGGCAACGGCGGCAACGGCGGCTCCTCGTCCCTCGGCACCGGCGGCGGAGGCGGCACCGGTGGCTACGCCTTCTCCGAGGGCGGCGACGCCAACGGCGGTGTCGGCGGTGCCGGCGGTTCCACGAGCTTCGGCACCGGCGGCAACGGCGCTGAGGGCGGCGAGGCCGAGGCCTACGCGGCGGGTTCGACCGCCACGGGCGGAACCGGCGGCTACGGCGGCGACTCCGGCAGCGGCAAGGGTGGCGCCGGCGGGACCGGCGGTTTTGCCGACGCGTATGAGGACGCTGACGGTCAGGGCGGTGCCGGCGGCCGCGGTGGTGTCGCCGCGAGCGGCGACGGCGGTGCCGGCGGGACCGGCGGCGAAGCGGTCAGCTTCGACGGGGATGCCACTGGCGGTATCGGCGGCAACGGCGGACGCTCGACGTCTATCGGCAACGGTGGAAAGGCCGGCGACGGCGGCGCGGCCACCGGCGGTGAACCCGACGAAGAGGGTGGCAAGGCCGGCAGTGGTAGCTCCCAGGGCGGCGACGGCGGCACGGGTGGCCGCGGCGGCACGATCGGCGGCAACGGTGGCAAGGGTGGCAACGGCGGCAATGCCGGCCTCGCGACGGGCGGATCGGGCACCGCGTCCGGCGGCAAAGGCGGCACGGGCGGCAACGGCGGGGCCGTTGGCTCCAAGGGAGCCGACGGGACTGACGGCACGCCCTAGGGCCAGGGACGCCGCCCCACGTGATCGCGGGGCGGCTCCGGAGGGGCTACGCGGCGATCTCGGCGACCGGGGCGCGGCCGAAGATCCTGCGGGACAACATCTCCGGCAGAACGGCCGACGTGGCCTTGCGCCCGAAGTCATTGGGGAGCGAAAGGCGGAAGACCTTCTTCCACGCTGACGCCACCTGCCTCGGCATGGATCCCGTGGTGTACGTCAGGCCGTACCGCTCGAACAGATCCTGGACCTTCGGGGCGATCTCCTGGTAGCGATTGCTGGGCAGGTCGGGGAACAGGTGGTGCTCGATCTGGAAGGACAGGTTGCCAGTCATGAAGTGCAGCAACGGTCCTCCGGAGATGTTGGCCGACCCGAGCATCTGACGCAGGTACCACTCGGCCTTGGTCTCGCCGTCAATCGACGTCTTCTCGAAGGTCTGTACGCCGTCGGGGAAGTGGCCACACATGATGACCGAGTGAGTCCACAGGTTGCGCACGACGTTGGCCGTCAGGTTCGCCGTGATCGTCGTGATTGCAGACGGCCCCGACAGCAACGGGTGCAGCACGTAGTCGCGAGCGACATGCTTGCCGATCTTGGCCAGCACCTCGGCGCCGTTGCGGCGGAGCTCCTCCTTGTCGCCACGACCCTTGAAGTGCTTGCCGAGTTCGAGGTCGTAGGCGGCGATGCCATACTGGAACAGGCAGGCGTTGACGAAGTTCCACACCGGCTGGGCGAGATAGAAGGGCATCCAGCGCTGGCCCTCGTCGACCCGCATGATGCCGTAGCCGAGGTCGTTGTCCTTGCCCAGCACGTTGGTATAGGTGTGGTGCAACTCGTTATGGGAGTGCTTCCACTGCCCGGACGGCGAGACACTGTCCCACTCCCAGGTGGTCGAATGAATCTTGTTGTCGCGCATCCAGTCCCACTGACCGTGGAGCACGTTGTGGCCGATCTCCATGTTCTCGATGATCTTCGAGATCGACAGCCCGGCGGTGCCGAGGATCCACGCCGGCGGGAACAACGAGAACAGCAGCACGGCGCGGCTGCTGAGTTCGAGCTTGCGCTGCCCGTCGATGACCTTGCGGATGTAGGTGGCGTCGCGCTCGCCGCGGTCAGCGAGCACGTCGGCGCGGATCGCATCGAGTTCGCGGCCGATGTTCTCGATGTCCTCGGACGTGAGGTGGGCGGTCGGGTCGGTCTGGGCGGCTTGCAGAGTAGTCATGGTGACTCCTTGACGTTGAGGTCGTTCAGAGATCGATGGCACAGGGGCCCGCAGCGGCGGACACGCATGTCTGGATGGCGACGCCGTCGGCGGCCGTGGTGATTTCGCCGGTTCGCAGATCGCGCACGGCGCCTTGGCGCAGCGGAGCGACGCACCCGAAGCAGATGCCCATCCGGCAGCCCGAAGGCATCAGGACTCCGGCGGCCTCGCCGGCGTCCAGCAGGGTATCGGCACCGTCGGCGTCGACGGTGGTGTCGGACTTCGTGAAGTTCACGAGGCCACCTTCGCCGGCGCTCACGACGGTGGCGCGGAAGCGCTCGGTGTGCAGTCGGTCGGCGATGCCGGCCTCGGCCCAGTGCTGTTCCAGGGCGTCGAGCATGCCGGCGGGGCCGCAGGCCCAGGTCTGGCGCTCCGTGACGTCGTCGACCAGATCGTCGAGCCGCGCGACATCGAGCATTCCTTCGGTGTCGGTGTGCTTCTCCACCAACCGAATTCGGCCCTGTTCGGCCATCGCGCGCAGCTCGGAGCCGAAGATGACGTCGCCGGCGGTCGGCGCTGAGTGCACGACCACGACGTCCGCGTCCTGGGCCTGCATGTTGCGCAGCATCCCCATCACCGGAGTGATGCCGCTGCCTGCAGTCAGGAACAGGATCTTGGTCGGCATCCGCTCACCGAGGGTGAAGTCGCCTGCAGCCTGGTCGAGTTGGATGACGGTGCCGACGGTGGCGCGCCGAACGAGGTGGTTGCTCACGACGCCGTCGGGAATGGCCTTCACCGCGATGGAGATGCACCCGTCGCGGCGGGCGGTGTCCGAGGTCAACGAGTAGGCCCGCCACTGGCGGACGCCGTCCACGTCGATGCCGATCCGGACGTACTGGCCCGGAGTGTGCGACCGCCAGCCGCGCCCCGTCTTGATCACCACGGTGACCGCATCGCGGGTTTCGGGCTCGATCGCGACGATGCGACCCCGCAGCGACGCTGAGCGCAGCGGGTCGATGACGTCAAGGTAGTCGGCGGGCACCAGCGGGGTGGTAAGCCGTCCTGCGAATGAGATGACCCGCTCCCGCAACGTGCCGACAGCGGTCGGTCGGGGTGCTGTTGTTGTCATGCCTCCATAGTGCTTTGTGTCCTAGGATAAGTTCTTGCGTCTCAGACGTGAATTACCGGGCAGTAACTATTCAATAGGAACAAAATGGTGGTTGTAGCGACGGCGGGACCCCGTTTCACCGGGTTGGCCCTGAGCGAGGACGTCACATCGGCACTTCAGGCGGTGCTACCTCACATGGCGGAGCGCACCGTCGCCGCCGTCACGGTCGAGGTGCCGAGCTACGCCGATGCGTTCAGCGGTCGGATGGGTCAGAACATCGAGAACGCCGTGCAGATGGCACTCGGCGCGTTCCTGAGGCTGGCCACCCGCGCCGAGGACTCGGACGCCGCAGTTCAGCTGTCGCCCGCCCTGGACGGCGCGTACGAACTGGGACGCGGCGAGGCTCGGCACGGTCGGCCGATCGACGTGCTCCTGGCCGCCTACCGGGTGGGCGCCCGGGTGGCCTGGCGCGAGCTGTCGTCGACTGCGGTGCAAGCCGGACTGGATGCCACGACGATGTCGCGCTTCGCCGAACTCGTCTTCGCGTTCATCGACGAACTGTCGGCATCAAGCGTTACCGGTCATGCCGACGAACTGGCCACCACGGGCCGCGTCCGGGATCGCTACCTCGACGCTCTCGGACGGCATCTGCTGGCAGGCGAGGCGGTCGAAACCCTCGAAGCCAGCGCGGAGAAAGCCGATTGGACACCGCCGAGGTCGCTGACCGCCGTCCTGCTGCCCACCACGCAAGCACGCGGTGTGACAACGGGTTTCGGCGCTGCGACACTGCAACTCAACGATGACCTACCCGGTGTCGACGCCACCGAGTCACTGACCCTCGTGCTGGTCCCCGACATGGACGGACCCGCCCGGCGCCAGCTCTTCCGGGCGCTCGAGGGGCGCCGGTCCTGGGTGGGGCCGAGTCGGCCGTGGGCCGACGCGAAACTCTCCTATCAACGCGCAACCACGGCACGCAAGCTGGTCCCGACCGGTGCGGCCGAGGTCATCGACACCGACGAACACCTGGTGGAGCTGGTGCTCGGCGCTGACCGCGACGCGATCGACGACCTGCGACGACGTGTACTCGCGCCACTGGGGCAACTGCGTCCCGGCACCGCGGCGAATCTGGCGGCCACCCTGCGGTCCTGGCTGCTCCACCAGGGTCATCGCGACGCCGTGGCCGCAGACCTGTTCGTGCATGCCCAGACCGTGCGGTACCGCATGACGCAACTGCGTGAGCTGTATGGCGACGCACTCGACGACCCACGGACCATCCTCGAGCTGACGGTGGCACTGGGTGTTCCGGAGACTTCTGACCCCGACTAGTCAGCAGTCGCGCCGACCGCCCGGTGTGGCGGGATGGCTCGCCGAACCGCGCGGCACGTCTGAGCCCTTCCAGATTCCTCCTCTCATAGCGCTGGATTCCACGAAATCCTCGCTTGAACTGCGGTATTGCAACGAGATTCGTAGGATGCCTGAATGCCCTCCGGAACGGCCGTGTCACAGCGTGGCGCCGATCCTGCCCCGGGTGCGGCCGTCCCGCAGATCGAGCTGATCGGTGTACGCAAGGAGTTCGGGGATACCCGAAACAGAGTGGTGGCCGTCGAAGGCGCCGACCTCGCCATCGGCGACGGTGAGTTGTTCGCGATCCTGGGCCCCTCGGGCTCGGGAAAAACCACCCTGCTGCGGCTGATCGCCGGATTCGAACAGCCCACCGAGGGCACCATCAAGCTGGGCGGCAGGGACGTCACCGCGCTGCCGCCCGCGCGTCGCGATGCCAACACCGTCTTCCAGCAGTACGCGCTGTTCCCGCATATGACCGTGGCGCAGAACGTGGAGTACGGTCTGCGCGTCCGCGGCGTCGGACGAGACGAACGTCGGCGCCGAGCCGCTGAGGCCCTCGAGATGGTCCGCCTCGCCGGTTACGAAACACGCAAGCCCGCCGAGCTCTCCGGTGGTCAGCAGCAGCGGGTGGCGCTGGCGCGCGCCCTGGTCGGACGGCCCCGCGTCCTGCTCCTCGACGAGCCGCTCGGCGCGCTCGACCTGAAGCTGCGGGAACAGATGCAGGTCGAGCTCAAGGCGATTCAGCGCGAGGTCGGCATCACCTTCGTCATCGTGACCCACGACCAGGACGAGGCTCTGACGCTGTGCGACCGGCTCGTGGTGCTCAACAACGGCCGCATCGAACAGATCGGGGCCGCCCGCGAGGTCTACGAGAACCCCGCCAATCGGTTCGTCGCGGACTTCGTCGGCACCTCGAACGTGCTCGACGGAGCCGCCGCCGAGGCGGTGCTCGGCAGGCGGGGCACCTTCGCGATCCGGCCCGAACGTATCGAGGTGCTCGTCGGTGCCGCCGCCGTCCCGTCGGGCCTTCACAGCGTGACCGCCGAGGTTGCCGAGGTGGTCTACGCCGGCCCGATCACCCGGGTCGCGGCCACCGTCACCGGCCTGGCCGAAACGGTGCGACTCACCGCGACCTTGCTGTCGGCCGAGGCATCCACGGCCATCGCACACGCCACCCCTGTCGTCCTGGCATGGCCCGACACGGCCGTCCTCGATCTCACATCGGATCAACCGAAGGAGTCTCATGAGTAACACCTTTCGCCGTCTGGGCATCGCGCTGGCGGTGGGCGCGCTGGTGCTCGCCGGCTGTTCGAGTTCGGGCGATTCCGGTGGCACCGCGGAAGGTCCACCCGAGATGGAGGCCGCCACCGCGGTCGGCGACGGTGAGGGCGAACTCAACCTCATCGCCTGGGCCGGCTACGTGGAGAACGGCTCCAACGACCCGGCGGTCGACTGGGTGACGCCGTTCGAGAAGGAGACCGGCTGCAAGGTCAACGTGAAGCTCGGCAACACCTCCGACGAGATGGTTCAACTGATGCGGACCGGACAGTACGACGGCGTGTCAGCCTCCGGTGATGCCACATTGCGGCTGATCTACGCCGGCGACGTGGCCCCGGTGAACACCGACCTGACGCCCAACTACGCCACCGTGGTGCCCTTCCTGAAGGACAAGCCCTGGAACTCCGTCGACGGCCAGATGTACGGCGTGCCGCACGGCTGGGGTGCCAACCTGCTGATGTACAACACCGACGCGGTCACGCCCGCGCCGGACTCCTGGGGCGCGGTGTTCCCCGGCGCGCCCGAGTTCAAGGGCAAGGTCACCGCGTACGACTCACCCATCTACATCGCCGACGCGGCGCTGTACCTGTCGAAGACCAAGCCCGAACTCGGCATCAAGGATCCCTACTCCCTGACCGCCGAACAGCTCGACGCCGCAGTCGATCTGCTCAAACAACAGAAGGAGAACATCGGCGAGTACTGGTCGGATTACACGAAGGAGGTGCAGGCCTTCGAATCCGGCACCACGGTGATCGGGACCAGCTGGCAGGTGATCGCCAACACCATCGAGGCCGACGCCAAGGTCAAGATCGGCACGGTCCTGCCCAAGGAAGGCTCCACCGGCTGGTCGGACACCTGGATGCTCGCATCCAACGCCGCGCATCCCAACTGCATGTACAAGTGGATGGACTACATCATTTCGCCGGAAGCCAACGCGCAGGTGGCCGAATACTTCGGTGAGGCACCCTCGCAGACGAAGTCGTGCGATCTGACCGCGGACAAGGCGCACTGCGCCACCTACCACGCCGACGACGCCGCGTACGCGGAGCAGATCCACTACTGGACCACGCCGCAGACCAAATGCGTCGACGGCAGCGGTGACAACTGCACCAGCTACGACGAGTGGGTCAACAAGTGGCAGGAGATCAAGGGCTGATGCCTTTGGCGCCGCGACTGCGGGAACGGGCGGCGCTGGCGTTCCTGTTGATCCCGCCGCTGGGGTGGCTGATCCTGGCCTACCTGGGATCGCTTGCGGTGCTACTGGTCTCAGCTTTCTGGGGTACCAACAGCTTCACCGGCAAGGTCGTGCACACCTTCACCGGCGACAACATCGTCCGGGTGCTGACCGACCCCGTCATCAGGACCGTCACCCTGCGCACGGTCGCAGTAGCACTCGCTGTCACGGTGTTGTGCGCAGTGCTCGCCGTCCCTCTGGCGCTCTTCATGGCCAAGTTCGCGTCACCGACGGTCCGCATCGCGCTGGTGGTCGCCATCACCACCCCGCTGTGGGCGAGCTATCTGGTGAAGGCGTACGCCTGGCGGATGCTGTTGTCGCCGGAGGGCGGTCCGCTGTCATGGGCCTCCGGATGGTCGCCCGGCTACGGGTTGGTCGCCACCGTGATCACGCTGACGTATTTGTGGTTGCCCTACATGGTGATTCCGGTGTTCGCGGCATTCCAGCGGGTTCCCGACGCCTTGGTGGACGCCAGTTCCGACCTCGGGGCCTCCGACCTGAGCACCCTGCGGTTGGTGGTCGCACCCATGATCTTTCCGGGTATCGCCGCGGGGTCGATCTTCACGTTCTCGCTGTCGCTTGGCGACTACATCGCCGTACAGATCGTCGGCGGCAAGACCCAGCTGTTGGGCAACGTCATCTACGGGCAGCTGGTCACCGCGAACAACCAGCCCATGGCTGCGGCGCTGTCCCTCATCCCGCTGTTGGCGATCGTGCTGTACCTGCTCGCCATGCGGCGCACCGGTGCATTGGAGAGCGTCTGATGCTGTCGACGCGGCTGCGTGCCCTCACCCGGGGATGGACCGTCCTGGTCCTGATATTCGTCTATGCGCCACTGCTGTTGGTGGTCGTCAACGCGTTCAACAGTTCCAAGACGTTCGCCTTCCCGCCGTCGGGGTTCACGCTGCAGTGGTGGCGCGCCGCGTGGAACAGCGAGGGCATGTGGACCTCGCTCGGTAACTCGGTGGTCGTCGGGCTGGCGGCCACCGGCGTTGCCCTGGTCTTGGGGACCATGATCGCGTTCGCCGTGCAACGCTACGACTTCTTCGGCAGGCAGACCGTCAATCTCCTTGTGGTGCTGCCGATCACGCTGCCGGGCATTGTCACCGGTATCGCGCTGAACGCGACGTTCACCTCGGCGCTGGGCATCACCCTCGGCATGGCGACCGTGATCATCGGCCACGCCACGTTCTGCATGGTCATCGTGTTCAACAACACCCAGGCGCGGCTGCGACGCCTCGGCACCAGCCTCGAAGACGCATCCGCTGACCTGGGGGCATCGTCGTGGCAGACGTTCCGATTCGTGACGTTCCCGATGATGCGCGGCGCACTGGTCGCCGGGGCGATCCTGGCCTTCGCGCTGAGCTTCGACGAGATCGTGGTGACGACGTTCACCGCCGGACCCGCGGTGCAGACGCTGCCCATCTGGATCTTCGGGAATCTGTTCCGCCCCAACCAGGCTCCGGTGATCAACGTCGTCGCCGCGGCGCTGACCATCGCCGCGATCGTTCCGGTCTGGTTGGCACAGCGGTTCGGCGGCGACCCCGCGGGGACACGCATCTAGATCGGGCGTGTCCACCAATCGGTGGACAGCTGGTTCCACCGGAAGATCACCCCATCAGCGGATGGGAATCGTGGTCGCCACGCGGCATCGTCGGTGTCTACCAACCAGAAGGAGATGCCCCATGGCACACAGGACGAATCACCACAGCCTCAGCACCCGCGTCGCGCTGTTCGCCGGAACCGCAGTGGGTTTCGCGGCGGTCGCGGTGGCGACGTCGGCTGGTGCGCATTCCGACACCAACGACGACACGATCTCGTCCGGCGGACCGGTGTCGTCGAGTTCCGGCGGCACGACCGTCCGTGACGAGGACAAGCCGACCGGGACCGAACTGACGGGATCGAACACCGACAGCGTCACGCCGCGCCCTGACGTGTGGCGATCGGCGCCCCCTAGGCAGGAGATGACTCCGTCGATGACGGAACCGCCGGTTGCGACCGGTGACGACTGGGCTCCCGAAATCGGACAGTCGATCACGTCGGTCTACGACGTCAAACCACCAGGCGCCGGTACCTCGGTATCGCCACTCGATCCGCGCGGGTCAACCCTCTTCGACATCGGGGGTTGGCAGTAGCAGCGCGCACCGCTGGGACGCGGCCGATCCCCTGCTGCCTTGACCGGGTCGGCCGCGTCGAACTGGGCCATTCGGTGGACACGGTCGGCACGTCACCGGTCCTACACCCCAAACATTGTCGCCGGAAAGGACATGATGAGACGGTGAACCTGCTACCGACAGCCTTGCAGCCACCCAAGGTGACCATCAGCGACGACGCCGTCGAGGACGCGTTGGGGCGCGCCGTGCGGATCATCAACCCGCTGCTGGGCGTGTTGTGGGGAACTGATCCGCTTGGCCTGAAGCGACGCACCCCCGACGACGGGGACGACGGCCCTCTCGACAAGGTCGCTGATGGAGTCGGTTGGGTTCTGAACGCCGCTGACGTTCCGGGCACGCTCGCGTGGGACGACATGGACACCGATGCACGGATCAACTGGTGGGTGTGGCGCGTCGGCGCGTTGAACACGGTCGCGGTCGCCTTTCCCGGAGTCCTTGGCGCAGTGGGGCGCCGGCTGCCGATTCAGGATCTCCTCGGGTTCGTCAGCCAGGCGATCGTGCTGTGCGCGGTGGCCGGTGAACTGGGCGTGTCCGATCATCATCAGCAGGTTCGCATGCTGGCCACGGTGCTGTGTCACCGCGACCTCACCCGCGTCGAGGGCGGCGCGGACGTCGACGCGCCGTCGGACGACATCCCGCACACCCCGCTGGGCGTCGCGAAAGCACTGTGGAAACTCGTGGGGTTGTTCGACGCGGTCAGCGACGAGCTCGGCAAGCGCCCCCATCCGCGGGCGCCCTTCAGGTATCTGGGAATGCTGCCCGCACTCGGTGCGATCGCCGCCTATTTCGGCGAGTGCGGTGCGCTCGCCCGAGCCGCGAAAGCAGGACAGCGGTGGGTCAAGGACCACGCCGATTACCGAAATCCGATCCCCCACCCCTGACATTCCGCAACCATGGTGGCGTGAGCGAGAAGACCACCTGTGCCATCGTCGGCGGCGGTCCCGCCGGGATGGTGCTCGGGTTGCTGCTGGCCCGCGCCGGCGTGGACGTCACCGTTCTCGAGAAGCACGCCGACTTCCTGCGTGACTTCCGTGGCGACACCGTGCATCCCACCACCCTGCGGCTCCTTGACGAGCTCGGGCTGTGGCCGAAGTTCGCTGCGTTGCCGCAGAGCCAGCTCCGGAAGGCCACCTTCGACGTCGCCCCCGGGCATTCCGTCACGCTGGTCGACTTCGAGCGGTTGCGCCGCCAGCCGCATCCGTACGTAGCGATGGTGCCGCAGTGGGACCTGCTCAACCTTCTGGCCGAGGCCGGTCAGTCCGAGCCCACCTTTACGCTACGGATGAGCACCGAGGTCACCGGCCTGCTGCACGAGGGCAACCGGGTCGTGGGCGTGCGGTACGAGGGCACTGACGGCCCCGGTGAGCTGCGCGCCGACCTGACCGTCGGATGCGACGGACGATGGTCACTGGTACGCCGCGACGCCGGATTCCAAGTCCGGGAGTGGCCGGTCAGCTTCGACGCCTGGTGGTTCCGCTTGCCGCGACGAGAGGACGACCAGGGCTACACCCTGTTCCCGCGCGTGGCCCCGGGCAAAGCGATGATCGTGATCCCGCGGGTGGGCTATCTACAGATCGCTCTGCTCATCCCCAAGGGATCGAACGACAGGCTGCGGGCGCGCGGCCTCGACGCGTTCCACACCGATGTCCTGGAGTTGCTTCCCGAGGCCGCTGACACCGTCGACACGATCACTACGCTCGACGACGTCAAGCATCTCGATGTGCACATGAATCGGGTGCACCGCTGGCACACCGACGGGCTGCTGTGCATCGGTGACGCCGCGCACGCCATGTCGCCGGCAGGCGGGGTGGGAATCAACGTGGCCGTGCAGGACGGGGTGGCGGCCGCCAGGTTGCTCGCCGAGCCGCTGCGACGGGGCGGTATGACCGACCGCGAGCTGGCCGCCGTTCGACGTCGCCGCATCTTCCCCACCGCCGTCACCCAGGCGCTGCAGCGACAGATCGACAAGCGGCTGCTGGGGCCGATCGTGCGCGGTGAGGGTCAGGCTGGTCTGCCGCCCATCTTGGTCCGAGCCGTGGAACTCATGCCGTGGCTCTCCGTCATCCCCGGTTATCTTGTGGGCGTCGGTGTGCGGCCTGAACGTGCGCCGGATTTTGCGCGCCGGGCGCCCCAACTGCCCTAGTTCGCCGTTCCCCAACCCGGGGCACACTGCCCCCACGCGGGCGTTCACCCCGGAATGGCAGCCGCGGCACCCCACCGAACTGAATTCTCGCGAAACTGCCACCCTCGCAGACGCTTTCAACGCCGTTGGATCCTTGGGAATCGCAGGCGGAATCGACCACTCATGCCGACATCCGAAGGCGGTCCTCGGTAGTCTAGACGGTTGATCAATTCGACCTTCGCAGATTGACCGTCGGCGTAGTGTTCAGCGCTGCCATCCCCCTTCCACACAAGGAGCCAGGATGAGGAACGTCAGTCTTGTCGGCCGCGTCGGGGCATTGGCGATTGCGCTGGGGGTGGCATCCGCGCTGGGGACCATGCCGCCACCAGCGCTGGCCCAACCCGCGGACTCCACCTCGTCATCGACTACGTCCGCGGAACCGTCAGACTCCTCGCCCGGGCCCGAAAGCAGTCCATCCGACCAGACACCGCCGGCACCGAATTCACCTTCGCTTGAGAAGGATTCGTCGGACGCATCTGCCGCGACCGGCGACTCGGCCCCCGAGGATGAGTCGGCGACGGCCGACCCGGACACCGCATCCGAGACTGCCGCGGAGTCGGTGCCGGCCGGCGAGTCGACGCCCACTCCGGCGGAAGCCAGTTCTCCATCGGCCGGCACCGCCGTCCCGCAAGTCACGGCCCCGACGCCGACGCCCGCCCCGTCACAGAGATCCGATCAGCGGTCATCCCGAACCGCGTTGCCGACTGCGCCGAAACGTGTGACCGCAGCCCCGGCCCTGCCGGACGCACCGACCAGCGCCCAGACGCAGTGGTCGCCGACCTCACGTCGGTCGACGACCATCACGCCGAGCACGACGCTTCGACCGCCCACAGTCGCGGAATCGGCTGCAGCGCCCCTGCCGAACGCAGCCACCACAACCACCGAAACTGCTGTGGTGCAGAGTGATCCGGCCCCGGCGAAGGCCCCGTCGCGCAATATCGTCACTCGGATCGTGTCCACCCTGCTTGGTTGGATGGGGCTGGGACCGTCCACCGCCCAACGTCCTTCCGCGCCGATTCACACGCCGATGCTGTGGACCGTGTTGGCGGGCGTCGGCCGCGAGATCGAGAAGAGCCTGCTCAACCTGACGCGACCCACGGGCAAGCACCACCTCAATTCGCTGATCATTGATCCCCTTGGCCCGAACTTGCTGACGAACGCGGGTGCGGAACTGGGCGACCCGTCACTGTCGGGGTACAGCTCGGTGACCGTGCCGGGCTGGACGGTCACCGGCACACCGACGGTGATCAAATACGACACTCTGCGCCGGCAACCCTCGCCGTTCGCCACTCCGGGCCAAACCCTGCCGCGGTTCCTGGGATTTCCGCGCGCGAGCAGCGGACCCCCGGACGGCGGCGCGCAGTTCTTCGGTGGCGGCAACGTCGCCACATCCTCGCTCGCCCAGACCGTCGACCTCCACGCCGCAGCGGCCGACATCGACGGTGGCGCAGTGCCTTACAGCCTCAGTGGCTGGCTCGGCGGCTTCGGATTCGACCCGTCCGCGGCCGGGATCACCGTCGACTTCCTCGACGCCAACCAACTATGGCTGGGCACCGGCAAAGTCCGGCCCGTCAACGCGTTCGACCGCTGGTTCGGGACAAAGCTGCTCGAACGCGGGACCACTGGAACGATCCCCGTCGGCACCCGCAGTGCGCGGGTGGTCGTGACGTTGAAGGACAACAGCCTCGATATCGGCACCTACAACAACGCCTACGCCGACAACGTCTCGTTCACCGTCGGGGCCGCGCTGCCCGCGCCGCCCCCACCGACGCCGCCGGCGTCAAATGTCGGCGAACTCGATCACGTGTTCATGTTGTATTTGGAGAACAAGGGCTACACCGACATTGTCGGAAGCCCCAACGCGCCGTACCTCAACAGCATCATCAACGCCTACGGCTTCGGGTCGAACTACTACGCACTGACCCACCCCAGCGACCCGAACTACTATCCGATCCTCGGAGGATCCGACTTCGGCACCAACTACAACTGCCCCGTCAACTGTTTCGACCAGCCCAATCTTGCCGACAACATCGAAGCCGCCGGCAAGACATGGGCAGGCTACGTCGAGGGGATGCCGTTCCCCGGTGCCCGTGAATCCGCACCCGGATATGCCCCGGACTCGATCCCCTTCCTCGCGTTCAGCGACATCTACAACGACCCTGCCCGAGCGGCCGCGCACCTCTTCCCGCTGACGCAGATGGCCACGGATCTCGCGTCAACCGCCACCGCGCCGAACTTCGTGTGGTTTGCCGCCAACGACGCGACCAACATGGAAGGACCGGTCGGCACCTTCGCCGAGATTCTCGCGTGGACCTGGAGCCAGCTCACCGATCATCAATACAACGTCAAGGCCGGCGACAAGTGGCTCCAGGACACGCTGCCCATCATCCTGAACTCAGCGGTGTGGCAGGACCCGACGCAGAAGAGCGCCATCATCCTCACGTTCGACGAGGACTATGACAACCTGTCACTGGGAATAGGCAACCAGGGCAACCACATCCCGACCATCGTCATCCCGTCGGCGGGAGCGGTGGCCAGTGGGATGCGCAGCGGGCACTTCATCGCCGACGACTACAACAACCACTACAGTCTGCTGCGCACCATCGAGGAATCCCTCGGACTTCCCACGCTCACCAACAATGACAAATTCGCCAATCCCATGAACGAATACTGGGTGTAGCGGGCGGTACCCGCGTATCGCACAACTGAAACATCCTGTTGGAGAATCGCTCTCACGCCATTTGCCCTTCCCGGCCCATCGACCATCCATTCCCGCCGTACGCATGTACCTGAACCTGTGAATCTCGAGTTGCCGATCGGGAAATTTCCTCAAAGATGCATAAGAGCCCGCGCGAAGGCGTAGAGCTGTACAGGAAACCGCCGTCGAGCCCAGCAGGGGAATCGTGATGAAGACACTGCGCACAGCCCGTAAAGCCCTCGTCATTGCTTGTATCGTGCCGCTGATCGCCTTCGGGGTGGCCGCGTGCGGCAAGGACGACGCCAGTTCTGCGGGCGGTGAGATCACCATCAACGCGACGTCATTCCCCGACTACATCGATCCGCAGCTCTCCTACACGCTCGAGGGTTGGGAGGTGTTGTGGAACGTCTACACCCCGCTGCTCACCTACCGGCACGCCCGGGGCGAGGAAGGCACAGAGGTGGTTCCCGCCCTGGCGGAGGCGCTTCCCGAGATCTCTGACGACGGTCTGACCTACAAGCTCAAGCTGCGGCCGAACATGAAGTACTCCGATGGAACACCGATCAAGGCCTCCGACTTCACCTACGCCATCCAGCGGCTGTTCAAGGCCGACTCCGGCGGTTCGGTCTTCTACGACGTCATCGTCGGCGCCAAGGAGTACGCCGACGGGACCGCCGACACGATCACCGGCATCACCACCGATGACACGACCGGCGACATCACCATCCAGCTCGCCGCACCCAACGGGACGTTCGAGAACCTCCTCGGCCTGATGTTCGCCGCGCCCGTGCCTCCCAGCACGCCGCTGGACAGCGATGCCACCAACAGCCCGCCGCCGTCGAGCGGACCGTTCATGATCAGCAAGGTGGACGCCCCCCGCAATCTGACGATGGAGCGCAATCCACAGTTCCAAACCGTCCTGGACGCGGGCGTCACGGAGGTCCCTGACGCCGGTGTCGACAAGATCACCCTGATCGAAAACAAGAACCAGAGCGCTCAGGTGACCGACATCATCCAGAACAAGGTCGATTTCATGATCGACCCGCCGCCCGCGGACCGGCTACAGGAGCTCAAGACGCGCTTCTCGGATCGCTTCCGCATGGAGGACTCGATCAACACCTACTACATGTTCATGAACACCGAGCGCGCCCCGTTCAACGACCTGAAGGTGCGTCAGGCGATCAACTACGCGATCGATCCCGAGGCGTTCAACAGGATCTTCGGCGGCAGGCTGCATCCGACTCAGCAGGTCCTGCCACCGGGGATGCCCGGCTACGAGGAGTACACGCTCTATCCCGGGCCCGACATGGACAAGGCCAAACAGCTACTCGCCGAGGCGAATCCGGCCGACCGTGACATCACCGTGTGGACCGACGACGAGCCCGACCGCAAGCGGATTGGTGAGTACTACCACGACCTGCTCACCCAGCTGGGTTTCAACGCCACGCTCAAGGTGATCGCCGGCGACGTCTACTGGACGACGGTCGGCAACCAGTCCACACCGGACGTAGACACCGGGTTCGCCGACTGGTTCCAGGATTTCCCGCATCCGGACGACTTCTTCCGCCCGCTGTTGCACGGCGACAGCATCCTGCCGACGAACGGCAACAACCTCTCCCGCGCCAACATTCCGGCCAACAACGCCACGATGGACGAGCTGCTCACCAAGCAGCTCACCGCCGAGGGGGTGGAGAAGCAATACTCGGATCTGGACCGGGCGTACATGGAGCAGGCGGTGTGGGCCCCTTACGGCAACGAGCAGTTCTCCACGTTCCTGTCCGAGCGGATGGATTTCGACAAGTCCTATCATCACCTTCTCTTCAATCAGGATTACTCGTCGTTCGCGATCAAGTAGGCCCGGGCGCATCACGGTGGTGAGACCACTGGGAGAGGTCGCGGTGCCCGACGAGCCGCCGCTGCCCGCGGGGGTGCCGAAGTCGCACATCCAGGGCCGGAGTCCCTGGTATCTGGCGTGGCTTCGGTTGCGCCGCAACAAGGTTGCGTTGGGATGTGGGGTTTTCTTCGTCCTGATCGTGCTGTTCTGCCTGGCCGCGCCCCGGTGGGCCGAGTACGTCGCACAGACCGGGCCGAATGACAACCACATCACCGACACCGTCGTCATCGACGGAGCCGAAACCGACATCGTCGCGCCCGACGGCACGCCACTGGGTCCGGGACTGCACGGGCGCTACCTGCTCGGCGCCGACCAGAACGGGCGAGATGTCATGGTGCGGTTGATGTACGGCGGACGGACGTCGATCTACATCGGCCTTGCCGCCGCGGCGGTCACCACCGTGCTCGCGGTAGTCGTCGCCCTGCTGGCGGGCTACTACCGCGGATGGATCGATGCGCTGCTGTCGCGGGTGCTCGACGTCATCTGGGCGTTTCCCGTCCTGCTGCTGGGCATAGCGCTGGGCACGGCGCTGGCGATCGGCGGCCTCAAGCTGGGGCCGATCGCCATCGCGGGGGATTCGATCTGGGTGCCGATCCTGATCATCGGGCTGGTCTACGTCCCGTACATGGCCAGACCGCTGCGGGGTGAGATCCTCGCACTGCGGGAGAAGGAGTTCGTGGAAGCCGCGGTCGCGCAGGGAATGGGGCCGCTGCGCATCATGTTCGGTGAACTCCTGCCCAACATCGTGTCGACGGTCATCGTGTTCTTCACGCTGAATATCGCCAACAACATGCTGCTCGAGTCGGCGCTGTCGTTCCTCGGTGCGGGTGTGCGGCCCCCGAACGCCTCGTGGGGGACGATGATCGCCGACGGGTACCAGCTGATCTATACCGCGCCGCACCTGACCATCGTGCCGGGCCTGATGATCGTCGTGACGGTGCTGTCGCTGAACGTATTCGGGGACGGGCTGCGGGATGCGCTGGACCCGAAGGCCAAGATTCGGATCGAAGCCAACGATGCGGGCCCCCAAGGCCCGAGGAGGCGGCGAGCATGAGCGGGCAACACTAGTGGGCCGCTTCGTCGCCAGACGGGTGATCGGCATGGTCACGGTGCTGTTCGCGATCTCGGTCATCGTGTTCCTGATCTTCAACGTGATCCCCAACTCCGACCCCGCAGCGCGGATCGCGGGCAAGAACGCCGACCCGGATCTGATCGCGAGGGTCAACGTCGACCTCGGCCTGGATCAGCCGCTGCCGGTGCAGTACCTGACGATGATGAAGCAGATCTTCACCGGCCAGCTGACCTCGTATGCGAGCAATCGCAATGTGATGGAACAGATTTGGGAAGGCTTGCCGGCCACATTCTCGCTGTGCATCGGCGCGGCCGTGCTGTGGATGTCGGTCGCGGTACTGTTCGGCTATCTCAGCGCGGTGCACTCGGGCCGCTTCGCCGATCGCGCGCTGACGATCCTGTCGCTCGTCGGCATCTCGGTGCCGGTGTTCTGGTTGGCGGCGATCCTGCTCTACTTCCTGAGCTACAAGGTGCAGTTGTTCCCGAGCGGCAGCTACGTTCCCCTCACCGAGGATCCCCTCGACTGGCTGTATCACCTTGTGCTGCCATGGTTCACGTTGGCGGTGTTGTTCATCGGTTTCTACAGCCGGGTGCTGCGGTCCAACATGCTGGACGCGATGAACGAGGACTACGTACGGACCGCCCGCGCGAAAGGACTCAGCGAGCGCCAGGTGCGCTTCCGGCATGTGTTGCGCAACTCGATGATTCCCATCGTGACGTTGTTCGGCCTGGACTTCGGGATGGTCGTGGGTGGCGGCGCGATCCTCACCGAGACGGTCTACAACCTCGATGGTGTCGGACTCTATGCCGGCGAGGCGATCCGCAGCCTGGACCTGCCACCGCTGATGGCGGTCACGATGTTCGGGGCGTTCTTCATCGTGCTGTTCAACACCCTTGTCGACGTCGCCTACGCGGTGCTGGATCCGCGGATCCGGCTCGGGGAAGCGGCGCCGGCATGAGCCCTCCACTTCTGCAGGTCACCGACCTTCACGTCAGCTTCGCCACCGAGGACGGCACCGTGCAGGCCGTCGACGGCGTGTCGTTCTCGCTGGACCCCGGAGAGATCCTGGCCATCGTGGGTGAGTCTGGTTGCGGCAAAAGTGTTACCGCTCAGACGATCACCGGGCTGACCCAGGGATCCAACAGCAGGATCGCCGGGTCGGTCACCTACCGTGGGCGCGAGCTGACCGGCATCGACGACGATGGCCTGCGCGACATCCGCGGCGAGGAGATCGCCATGGTGTTCCAGGACCCGATGTCGTCGCTGAACCCCGTGTACCGAGTCGGCGATCAGATCGCCGAAATGATCCGGGCGCACCGCGACGTCTCCAAGAAGGAGGCGCTGGCGCGCGCGGTCGAGTTGTTGGGATCGGTGGGTATTCCGAATCCGGCTGCACGGGTGCGTTGCTACCCGCACGAGTTCTCCGGAGGCATGCGGCAGCGCGTGATGATCGCGATGGCGCTGGCACTGGAGCCTGCCGTGCTGATCGCCGATGAACCGACGACCGCGCTGGATGTGACGGTGCAGGCGCAGATCCTGCGGCTGATCGCCGACCTGAACCGCGACCGGGACTTGGCGGTCGTGCTGATCACCCACGACCTCGGCGTCGTCGCGGAGGTCGCCGACCGGGTATTGGTGATGTACGCGGGCCAGATCGTCGAGGACGGCAGCCTGGATGACATCTTCTACTCTCCCCAACATCCCTATACCTGGGGGCTTTTGGGGTCTCTGGCCCGGCTGGATCGACCGCGCGGTGAGCGGCTTACCCAGATCGCCGGCCAACCGCCGTCGTTGTTGCACCCGCCGCCTGGCTGCCGGTTCGCGCCGCGGTGCACGTTCGAGTTCGACAAGTGTGGGCTGCCGCCCGCCCTGGAGCCGACCGCGAGCGCGGCACATCTGGACCGGTGCTGGCTCGACCTCGAGGACACAGCGCGGGTGCGTCGATGACGGCATCGGAACCGCTGCTCGAGGTGACCGACCTCGTCAAGCACTTCCCGATCAAGTCGGGCATCGTCGTCGAACGCGAGGTGGGCCGGGTGCGCGCCGTCGACGGCGTCAGCCTGACGCTGAACCAAGGTGAAACACTCGGCCTGGTCGGGGAATCCGGCTGTGGCAAGTCGACATTGTGCCGGGCAATCCTGCAGCTGACGCCGCCCACCTCGGGTTCGGTCCGGTTTCTCGGCCGGGAGCTGGTCGGCACGTCACGCAAGGATCTGCGCCCGCTGCGCCGGGACATGCAGATGATCTTCCAGGATCCGTACGCCTCGCTGAACCCGCGCAAGCGGGTCGGCCAGATCATCGGCGACCCGATGGATCTGCACGGTCTGGCCAGCGGTGCCGAACTCAACCGCCGTGTGCAGGGCCTGCTGGACCGCGTCGGTCTCCGGCCCGAGCACTACAACCGCTTCCCCCACGAGTTCTCCGGCGGGCAGCGGCAACGCATTGGCATCGCCCGTGCCCTGGCACTCGAGCCGAAACTGATCGTCGCCGACGAGCCGGTATCCGCGCTGGACGTCTCGGTGCAGGCCCAGATCATCAACCTGCTCAAGGATCTGCAGAGCGACCTCGGCCTCTCCTACCTGTTCGTGGCACACGATCTCGGCGTGGTCCGGCATGTCTCCGATCGCGTCGCGGTGATGTACCTCGGCAAGGTCGTCGAGAACTCCGACACCGACGGGCTCTACGACCGCCCAATCCACCCGTATTCGAATGCGTTGCTCTCGGCGGTGCCCATTCCGGATCCGCGTCTCAACGCCGCGCGGGACCGGGTCATTCTCGAGGGCGACGTCCCGAGCCCCACGAACCCGCCGGAGGGCTGCCGCTTCCACACCCGCTGTCCGTGGAGCACCGAGATCTGCGCGGCCGACGAGCCCGCGCTGTCCCTCTACGATCCCGGCCACGCCGCCGCATGCCACCATCCGCGGAACACGCAAGCCGGATAACGAAAGTCGGTTCGATCGGCTGTCCCCTCCTCAGCCGATCGAACCGACTGTGCCAAATTTAGGCGCGCGGGTCCCCGGGAGGAATCGGGGAAAACCCTAAATCTGAGGGGGTGACGACGCGGGCCGGCTATCGCCGCACGTCACGGACTTTGCGGTACCGGGATGGGAATGGGCACCGGGACGAACGGCACGGTCAAATAGGACGTCGTCATCGGCGTCGTCCGCGGCGTCGTCGGCGGCGTCGTCGGCGGCGTCGTGGGAGGCGTCGTCGTGGTGGTCATCGTCGTGGTTGTCGTCGTCGGCGTCGTCGTCGTGGTGGTTGTCGTTGTGGTTGTTGTCGTGGTGGTCGTCGTCGTGGTGGTGGTGGTCGTCGTCGTGGTCGGCGATGTCGTCGTCGTGGTCGTCGGCGCCGGCGTGGTGACCGGCGTGGTCGTGACGACTCTCGGCGGTTCCACCGCGGTCGTCGGGGCGGGTGCCGGCGCCTGACGGGACTCGTTGCTGACGGTCACCGTCGCCGGTGGCGGCGTGAATGCGCTGCTCAAGGGGATGTTGCCGGGGGTCGGCGTCGTCGGATCGCTGCTGCCGACGCTGGTCAACGCGATCGCGACGCCGCCCACCGCGACAAGGGCGAGGGCCGCGGCGATCCCGAACACGGACAGCGGCAATCGCTGCCAGGGCC
The DNA here is from genome assembly GCF_005222675.1 of Mycolicibacterium sp. CR10. GTDB lineage: Bacteria > Actinomycetota > Actinomycetes > Mycobacteriales > Mycobacteriaceae > Mycobacterium. Next base: position 136,485 of record NZ_STGE01000003.1, read on the forward strand.
GCGAGTCGTCCGGCGGCGGGGCTGCCGGCGGGCCGTATCGCGACGGCGGCGGCGCCACGACATCGGTGACGTAGGCGTCGTTGGTCACATACGGGTCGTGGTCCTCGCCCGCGTACGGCACGACGTCACCACCGGCGTCGTCATCCTGGGACCACGCCAGCGCGCGGAACGTTGCCGATCCCGGTTCGTCGGCGGGTGGGCCGGGCACGACCGGGGCGGCCGGGGCGACCCACGTCGCCGTGTCTGCACCACGCCCGTAGGCGGCGAACAGAGCCGCACCCACCCCCGCATCGAGCGCGGGCTGCGGCGTGGTCACCACCCGGGCCTGGGACCGCTCCGAAAGACGCTGCACGATAAGCGGAATGCTCGCCCCACCGCCGACGAGAATCACCGCGGAGATGTCGGGCCAGCCGAAGTTGTTGCGCCCCAGCATGTCTTCGAGCGCACCGACGACACCGTCGAGCGGGCGTCTGATCAGTTCCTCCAGCTCGGCGCGAGTCACCCGGATGTCGGCGCGGTAACCGGGCAGGTCGACGGTCAGCTCGGTGACGGTCTCCCGGGACAGCTGCTCCTTAGCCGAGCGACACTGCTCCCGCAACCGGGTCAGCGATCCGACCGCGGCGGTCTGGCCGGGGTCGACATCACCGTCACCGGCGATTCCGTCGAGGATGTGACCCAACAGCGCCTGATCGATCTGATCCCCGGCGAACTCGGCGAACCTGTCGGTGCCGCCGATCACGGTGAACGCCGACGCCGCGTCGGCGAGAGTGATGCTGGTGCCCCCGCCACCGAAGTCAAGGAGCGCCACGGTGCCACGCCGGTCGATTCCCGGGTTGGCATTCAGCGCGGTGAGCGCCGCCACGGCATCCGGGATCAGCCGAGGCGACAGACCGCGGGGCGACAGGATCTCGCTGGCCGCCAGCGTGTTCTGCAATGCGCCCGTCATCGCCTGGTTCCAGTACGACGGCACGGCGATGGCGACGTCCGAGGGCGGTGTGGGGCCGGCCAGCGCCGCCATCGACTCCAGCGCTTCGACCAACAGCTGTTCGGCGGGGTAGCTCGTCCCGTCGGCGGCGACCAACGGCACCGAGTCGCCGACTCGGTCGACGAAACCGGACAGCACCACCCCCGAAGCAGTCGGGATACCGACTTCGGGTGGGGCGTGCCCGAACAGGGTCAACACCGAACGTCGAATCACGGGTTGCTGTCCGACGCTCGCCGCGACAAGGTTGGTCGTCCCGATGGACAACCCCAGCGGATCGCTCATGACCCAGGCAACGATAGCGGCACCACCCATCCCCGCCAGTCAGACACTTCGGGCCCGGTGCCGCTCTATCCTCCGGTGCCGGCGTGTGCTGCAATGACGGCCATGGGTGACATCGACGACATCAAGCAGGTCAAGTACCGGTATCTCCGCGCGCTCGACACCAAGCATTGGGACGACTTCGCTGACACGCTCACCGAGGATGTCGTCGGCCGGTACGGCGAGTCGATCGGCGAGGAGCACCATTTCACCAGCCGCGACGAGCTGGTCGGCTTCATGCGCAACTCGCTGGGACCCGAGATCCTCACCGAGCATCGCGTCAACCACCCCGAGATCACCGTCGACGGCGACGAGGCGAAAGCGACGTGGTACCTCCAGGATCGGGTGATCGCGCCCGACTTCAACTTCATGCTGATTGGCGCGGGCTTCTACCACGACCGGTACCGCAGGACCGACGACGGCTGGAAGATCTGCGAGACCGGCTACGACCGGACCTACGACGCGTCGATGTCGCTGGAGGCGCTGAACTTCAAGGTGAAGGCCGGTCGCGCGCTAAACCTCTGACGCTATTCGGTGATGGCGATCGCGGCGCCCGGCCGCAGCCATCGCATGATCTCCACCAGCTTGGCGTCGTCGATCGCCACGCATCCTGCGGTGGGTCCCCCGTCGGTGCTGTGCACGAAAAACGCCCCGCCCTTGCCCGGAATCCGCTCCTTGTTGACACCCATCACCACGGCGTGCGCGTACTGCGGGATCTGCAGATTCTCGGTGCCCGAGCTCAGTGAGGTGTTGAACGGGCACTGATCTTCCTTGCACACCTGCATGGTGTTGTAGGTCGGGCTTTTCATGTCGCCGTCCCACCAGTGATCGGGGCCGACCTGGACGTACTGCAGGCCGCCGCCCGGGTTGGGTTCAGTGCCGAAGGCGAAGTCCAGGCTGTAGATGCCCTTCGGTGTCATCATCGACCCGTCGAAGTGGTTGGGCGACATGCCTTTCTCACCGATATGCGCCGCAATGCCGACACCACCGGCCACCGGTTGCCAGCCAGCTGCGGTCTTCTCCCAGACATCCAGCTTGGCGTCCGAACCGCCCGTGCCGGTCACGGACAGCACCTGGGTGGCGCCGCCGACCGAGTTCGCGAACCACGGCGTGAACTCCGCCTGTGCCTGCGGGGCGAGCCAGCCCGTCACCGCAGAGACCGCTGCCACGCAGAGCAGGATCAGCAGTCGGCGCAGGGGATTCCTGGCGCGATCAGGACGCGGCGCTGTCGGCATCCTCCAACTGTGCCATCCAGGCCTGCCATTTCGGCAGTTCGGCCGCGGCTGTGTCGCCTGCCGCCGCTCCGTAGAAGTAGATGCTGACCATGACGCGAGCCTGGTCACCCATGGTGAAGCTGCCGATCGCCGCAACGCCGGGGACGGGGTCGGTCAGGCGCAGCAGGACTTCACGGCTCTGCGCGTCCTGATGGACCCGCTCGAGCACACCGCGCAGCCGGGGTGGTCCCGGCCGCGCTTCGCAGACGGTACCGACGTCGACCCCGGCCACCCCGAGCGCGTAGGCGAGCGTCGACCACGCCTGGTCTGTGCCCGCGGAATGGACCGTCATCACCCGGACGTTGGCGGCGGGTTGCCCAGGGAAGTGCGCCAAGTACAGGCGCAGCACCGCGAAGAATCCCGGCCAGCCGGTCTCGAAGCCCTCGAGTTCGTCGTCCCAGTCGTCACGGTCGGTGAACAGGCTGTGCACCATTCGCACCACACAGCGATCCCCGGACCGGCTCGTCACCACCACCTCGGTCGCGACCGGCGGCGCCTCGCCGCTCCAGTCGTGTTCCTCGTAGCCGAAACGCACCGGGGGCTGCCATTCGGTGACGACGCCGCGCGAGGTGCCCGTGCCCTCACCGAAGTCGAATTCGACAGCACCGCCCACACGTTCGTCGACCGTGGTCGGCGTGAACCACGCGCTCATCCCGGGTCCGGTGGCGATCGCCTGCCACACCTGTTCGGGTGTGCCGGGAACCAGGAACTCCAGCTCGACCCAGCGGCGTCCGTCGTCGTCCTTCTTCAGCGGCATCTCTACTTTCCTCCTGTCGGCATCGGATAGGCCGCGAGAACCACCCGATGGGTGCGTCCCCGCGGATTGGATTGGTCGTGATAGCGCGCCACCAGTGCGGTCACCGAGCGGGACAGTTCGTCGGTGAAGGCAGCGCGGTCCGCAGCGGAACTGAAGGTGACCGCGGTGTCGATGGTCAGCGTCGCCAGCCGCTTGCGGGTGTCACGTGCGGTCCGCCAGAGTTCACCGACCTCGCGGACCGTGCGCGCGGCCACGGCGATCAGATAGCTCGCCGACAGTCGGTCGACTGCCCGGCCCGGGTCGACCGCGACCGGCCCCAGCGCGCCGGGGGACACCACATACGACGATGCGGTGGCCACGAGGAGACGCTCGGTGAGTCCGCCCCAGCGTCGCTCGCCGGCCACCTCAACGAGGTGGTGCTGTTCCAGCGCCCGCAGGTGGTAGTTCACCTTCTGCCTGCCGATGCCGACCCGTGAGGCGAGGGTTGCCGCCGACGCGGGTTCATTCAGCTCGGCGAGGAGCCGGCCTCGGATGGGGTCGAGCGCGCTCATCGCAGCGGCCGGATCGGCGATGACCTCGACATCGAGCATGGTCACCATGGTGACTCTTGACAAATAATATTGTCAAGGGACGGGTGCCGCTAAGTTGGCGGCATGGACCTGCCGCCGCTGCTTCGTCGCCACCGTGGAATCCGTCAGATCGGCGAGGGCCTCGGCACGCTGGACCGCGAGGTGTTCGAGGCTGTCGCGGAGTCGCCCAGCCCGCTCCTGGACGCGGTGATGCCGCGCCTGACCAAGGCCGCCGACCATTCGAAGCTGTGGTTCGCCCTCGCCGCGGCGCTGACCGCCTTCGGATCCCCGTCGGTCAAGCGAGGCGCCGCACGCGGTGTCGTCACGCTGGGGCTGACCAGCTTGATCACCAACCAGGGAGCCAAGCGGATCTGGCGCCGCGAACGGCCGAGCCGCCTCCTGGTGCCGTTGGCCCGGCAGACCCGCCGGTTCCCGACGTCGAATTCGCTGCCCTCGGGACACTCGGCCAGTGCCGCCGCGTTCGCGGTCGGGGTCGGGCTGGAGAACCCACCGGTCGGCCTCGGCCTGGCACTGCTGGCGGGCCTGGTCGGGATGTCTCGGGTGGCCACCGGCGCGCATTACCCCGGCGATGTGCTTGCAGGGTTCGGTCTCGGGGCGGGCATCGCGGTACTGGGGGCGAAGGTGGTGCCGCCGATCGTCGAGGAGCGGCTGCCCGGAGTCGCACCGCTGCGGGTGGACACCACCGAGCGCCCCGAGGGCGCGGGCGTGACGCTCGTGGTCAATCCGGCCTCGGGCAGCGGCACCGGCGCCCGGGTGCTCGACGAGGTTCACGAAGCTCTGCCTCAGGCCAAGATCGTGGAACTGAAGGAGGACGACGACGTCGAGGAAGTGCTGCGGGCAGCGGCGCGGGACGCCGAGGTACTCGGCATCGCCGGCGGTGACGGCACCGTGGCGGCCGCTGCGTCGATCGCGGTCGAGCAGGGTGTTCCGCTCGCGGTCTTCCCCGGCGGAACCTTCAACCATTTCGCCAAGGACATCGGCTGCGACACCACCGCCAAGACCGTCGCGGCGATCCAGGGCGGCGACATCTCCTGCGTCGACATGGTCTGCCTCAATGAGAAGCAGATGGTGGTCAACACCGCCAGCGTCGGCTCGTACCCGCAGTTCGTGCAGACCCGCGAAAAGCTCGAGCACAAGATCGGCAAACCGCTGGCCGGAATCTACGCGATGTTTCACACGCTTCTGCGCGATCAGCCGGTTCGTATCACGTACGACAACCAGACGCTGCAGACCTCGTTGTTCTTCCTCGGCAACTCGATCTATCTCCCGTCGGGCTTCGCGCCGTCGCGTCGCACCCGGTTGGATGACGGGCTCATCGACATCCGGATGCTGGAAACCGGACGCCCGTTCAGCCGGCTGCGCATCGTGACCTCGCTCGCGCTGGGCCGGCTGACCCGAAGCCCGCTCTACCGCGAACTGAGAGTGCCCGAATTCACCTTCGAATCGGTGGACGGACCCACGGTCCTGGCGCTCGACGGCGAGGTCGGCACCGAGCTGTCCAAGGCCAGCTTCAGCGTGCGGTACCGGGCGCTGCCGGTATTTCGTCCGGCTGTGTGACCGGGCGGTCGAGTCGACCCTGCGGTGCCACCACCAACAGGCAGAGCACGAAGTAGGCGTATCCCAGCGCCCAACCGGCGAGCACGTCCGACGGATGGTGCACGTTGAGGGCCACCCGACCGACACCGACCGCGACGACGATCACGACGCCGAGCGCGACGAGCCAGCCGCGCCGCGACGCACGGACCAGGGGCAGCGCCACGGTGAGCAGCGCCAGCACCGAGACCATCAGGCCGAGAGCGTGTCCCGATGGGAACGACGTGCCATACGCCGACACCATCGCGGTCGCCGGTCGCGGACGGTCGACCGATCGCTTGGCTATCTCGGTCACCAACCCGCTGAACTCCACGCTGATCACCAGAAAGATCGCGATGCGAATCTGGCGTCGGACAAACGCCACCACGATCACACCGAGCGTGACAATCCGGAAGGCGAACGGGCCGAACACGGTGCAGAAGACGTCCCACGCCGTCACCCAACCGGGGTGCGCCTCGCCGATCCGGTGCATCGGTTCCAGAGCCCAGGCGTCGATGCGTGCCATCCAGGCGGACCCGTATCCCAGCCACATCAGGGCGAACACGACCAGCGCCGCGGCGGCGGTGCCGAGCAGCAAGCCTTTGCGCGCCATCACCTGACAAGATGTACCACCCGAGTTTCGTCTACAGCGTCCTCGGGGTTCCGCGCGGCTGAGCTACCGTGCCTGCATGGCCGTATTACTTCGGAAGCTCCTCCGGATCGGCAGGCTTCCCAGCGAGCTGCGTGCCGAGGTCGAGGCTGAGGGCATCCTGTTCATCGCCGAGTACGTCGCCGTCACGCGTCGCTTCCGTGGCGCCGTGCCAGGGCTGCGATCTTCGGGCAGCATCGCGAGTTACGTCGGTGCGCTGGTGCTGACCAACGAGCGGGTGCTGGGCACGCTGTCGTCGGTGCCCAAGTTGGCCGGGCGCACGATCGACCTTCGCTGGGACGCCCCGCAATCCGGTCCGGTCAAGGCCGAGATCTCGGCGACCGGACTGACGCTCGACGTCGACGTGGCCGCGGTCGACCCGCGCTGTTCGGGCGAGCTGTCACTGCATTACAAGGAAGACATCCCCGCCGACGTGCTCGGCCGACTGCCGCGGCGGTCTCTCGCGTTCGACGTCCCTGCGGAGTTCATCTTCCGCGCGGTGGGCGTGCCCTATCACCCGTAGGTTGCCTTGGGTGACTCTGCGCGAATGAAAGGGTTGCGACGACGCCGCGGACCACGTTGCGTGAAGCGCCAGCACAAGAAAGGGCCTCAGTGACTGACCAGCACCGCGACAACGTGCTTCTTGTGCACTGGCATGACCTCGGTCGCTATCTGGGTGTCTACGGCCACCACGACGTCTCCAGCCCCCGCCTCGACGAACTGGCCGCGGAGGGAATCCTCTTCACCGCCGCGCATGCCACCGCTCCGCTGTGTTCGCCGTCGCGCGGTTCGCTCTTCACCGGCCGCTACCCGCAGAGCAACGGGCTGGTCGGACTGGCCCACCACGGGTGGGAGTACCGCGCAGGGGTTCGCACCCTTCCGCGCATCCTGTCCGACAGCGGTTGGTACACAGCACTTTTCGGTATGCAACACGAGACGTCATACCCGTCGTCGCTCGGTTTCAACGAGTTCGACGTCTCCAACTCCTACTGTGAATACGTCGTCGAGCAGGCCACCCGGTGGCTCGCCGACCCACCGCCCCAACCATTCCTGCTGACCGCGGGCTTCTTCGAGACCCACCGGCCCTACCCACACGATCGCTATCAACCCGCCGACGCCGACGCGGTCACGCTCCCGGACTACCTGCCCGACACCGCCGACGTCCGCCAGGATCTGGCGGACTTCTACGGATCGATATCGGTCGCCGACGCCGCGGTCGGCGAACTGCTCGACACGCTGGCCGTCACCGGACTGGACCGCACCACCTGGGTGGTCTTCGTCACCGATCATGGGCCGGCACTGCCGCGTGCGAAATCCACCCTCTACGACGCCGGCACCGGCATCGCGATGATCGTTCGCCCGCCGCGCTGCACCGATTCCACATCGCAGGTGTACGACGAGTTGTTCAGTGGCGTCGACCTGGTACCGACCCTGCTGGAACTGCTGGGCGTGGGCATCCCGCCGGACATCGAAGGGCTCTCGCACGCAACGCAATTGAGGCAGCCGCAGGACCAGGATCCGGTTCGCGACGCGGTCTACACCATGAAGACCTACCACGATTCGTTCGACCCGATCCGCGCGATCCGCACCAAGGACTACAGCTATATCGAGAACTACGCCGCGCGACCCCTGCTGGATCTGCCGTGGGACATCGCCGACAGCGCACCGGGGCGAGTGGTCGAACCGTTGACGCAGGGGCCACGCCCCGAGCGCGAACTCTACGATCTGACCGTCGATCCGACCGAGACGCACAATTTGCTGGGACCTGAAGCGACGGAGCAGGCGGAGGCGATCGGCAGCGATCTGGCCCTACTCCTCAACGACTGGCGCCAGAACGTCAACGACGTCATTCCGTCCGACTTCGCGGGCACCCGGATCGCTGACCGGTACACCGCCACCTACGCCCGCATCAACGATCTCCAGATCCCAAGTCGCTCAGCGGTAGCCGCTGGTCGCGGCATCGAAGGCGAGCGCACATCCGGGCAATAGTTTCGCTCACCGTGATCGCAAAACCCGGCAGTGCCTACCCCGGCGATTGAGGCTAAGCTCTCGCGCATGTCAGCCAGCCCGACGGCGTATCTGGTGCTCGCCTCACAGCGCAGTGGCAGCACGTTGCTGGTCGAATCGCTGCGGGCCACCGGCGTCGCCGGGGAACCGCAGGAGTTCTTCCAGTACCTGCCGACCACCAGCCAGTCCCCGCAACCCCGGCAGTGGTTCGAGGGCGTCGACGACGACACGATCCTGCGCCTGCTCGATCCCCTCGACGAGGGCAAGCCCGACATCGCCCCCGCGGAGATCTGGCGCGACTACATCCGCACCGTCGGGCGCACGCCCAATGGGGTGTGGGGCGGAAAGCTGATGTGGAACCAGACGCCGCTGCTGCTTGACAGGGCCCGAGGGCTTCCCGAGCGCTCCGGCGACGGACTGCTGGCCGCCATCCGCGACGTCGTCGGCAGCGACCCGGTTCTCATCCACGTTTACCGTCCCGACGTCGTATCCCAGGCCGTCTCCTTCTGGCGGGCCGTGCAGACACGGGTGTGGCGCGGTCGGCCCGACCCCGTACGCGACGCCCGCGCCGAATACCACGCCGGGGCCATCGCCCATGTGGTGACGATGCTGCGCGCCCAGGAGGACGGCTGGCGAAACTGGTTCGCCGAGGAAAACATCGCGCCGATCGACGTGCCGTATCCGGTGTTGTGGCGCAACCTGACCCAGGTCGTCGGCACCGTGCTGGAGGCACTGGGACTGGATCCGCGCCTGGCGCCGCGACCGGTGCTGGAACGCCAAGCCGATCAACGCTCCGACGACTGGGTCGACCGCTACCGCGCGGAGGCCGAGCAGGAAGGCCTTCCCACATGACCGCGACCACATACGACACCACCCACGTCGACGAACTTCGTCTCCTCGAGGCCGAGTCGGTGCACATCATCCGGGAGGTGGTCGCCGAGTTGCAGAAGCCCGTGCTGCTGTTCTCGGCCGGAAAGGACTCGATCGTCCTTCTGCGGCTGGCGGAGAAGGCGTTTCGGCCGTCGCCTCTGCCTTTCCCGGTGCTGCACGTCGACACCGGCCACAACTTCGACGAGGTGATCGAGTTCCGTGACCGCCGACTCAACGACCACGGGCATCGGCTGATCGTCGGTTCCGTTCAGGAGACCATCGACAGCGGCCGCGTCCCCGACCCCGGACCGAATGCGTCACGCAATCGTCAGCAGACCCGCACCCTGCTCGACGCGCTCGAAGCAGGCGGGTTCGACGCGGCGTTCGGCGGTGCCCGGCGCGACGAGGAGCGGGCGCGCGCCAAGGAACGGATCCTGAGCTTTCGCGACGAGTTCGGCCAGTGGGATCCGCGCGCGCAGCGGCCCGAGCCGTGGTCGTTGTACAACGGCAGGATCCGCAAGGGCGAACAGGTCCGGGTGTTTCCGTTGAGCAACTGGACCGAGCTCGACATCTGGCGCTACATCGAGCTGGAAGGCCTCGAGCTCCCGTCGATCTACTTCGCGCACGAGCGCCGGGTCGTGGAGCGGGACGGAATCCTGCTCGCCGTATCGGAGTATGTGCAGCCTGCCGACGGGGAGACCGCCAACGTCGAGTGGGTGCGCTACCGCACGGTGGGTGACCTCACCATCACCGGTGCGGTGCGATCCCGGGCCACCGACATCGCCGGGGTGATCACCGAGATCTCCGCAGCGACGGTGTCCGAGCGCGGCGAGACGCGCGCCGACGACCGGACATCGGTAGCGGCGATGGAAGACCGCAAGCGCGAGGGGTACTTCTGATGGGGCGAGCGAAGCGACGGGGGATGTGACATGACACGCCAACTGCTGCGCATCACCACTGCGGGCTCGGTCGACGACGGCAAGAGCACGCTGATCGGTCGGCTGATGCACGACACCGACAGCCTGCCACTGGACCACCTCGAGGCGGTCACCGACGCGGAGGGCATCGCCGACCTCGCCGCGCTCTCCGACGGCCTGCGCGCCGAGAGGGAACAGGGCATCACGATCGACGTGGCGTACCGCTTCTTCTCGACCGAGAATCGCAGTTACATCCTGGCCGACACGCCCGGCCACGAGCGCTACACCCGCAACATGTTCACCGGGGCGTCCAACGCGCATGTCGCGACGCTGCTCGTCGACGCCCGCGCGGGCGTGCTGCGCCAGACCCGCAGGCATGCACGCATCGCGAAACTCCTTGGTATTCAACACTTCGTTGCGGCGGTTAACAAGATCGACCTGGTCGACTTCGACGAGGCACGGTTCAAAGAAGTGGAGGCGGACCTCCGGCAGCTGGCGGAACGGCTCGGTGCCGCCGAGCTGACGGTGATCCCGGTCGCGGCCAAACTCGGCGACAACATCGTGACGAGGTCGGCCAACACACCCTGGTATGACGGGCCGACGCTACTCGAGTACTTCGAGGGAATCGAACTTTCCGCGCCCCATCCGGAAGCGTCCAATCTGCGGCTCGCTGTGCAGTGGGTGTCCCGGCCCACCGCACAGGAGCGGAGGCGCTACACCGGCCGACTGTCAGCCGGAACCCTGCGCGTCGGCGATCCCATCGTCTCGCTTCCCGCCGGGACGACGTCGACGGTCACGGCGCTGGACACCCTCGACGACGACCGGGACGTGGCCGTCGCCCCGCTGTCGGTGTCGATCGAACTCGCCGACGACATCGACGTGGGCCGCGGCGACGTGTTCGTCAGTGGCGCTGACGATGCGGTGCGCCCCGTCCTGGCCCGAGAACTCGACGCGACGGTGTGCTGGTTCACCGAAACCCCGCTGCGCGCGGGTGACCGGGTCGCTCTCAAGCACGGCGCCAGGACGGTCCGCGCCACCGTCCAGGCGTTGCACAGCCGGCTCGATCCCGAGACGCTCGATGATCTGGATCAGCCAGTCGAGTTGGGGCTCAACGACATCGGCTCGGTGACGTTGCGCACCAGTTCGGTCGTGGTGGCCGACGAGTACGCCGAAAACCGCGACAACGGTGCCTTCATCCTGATCGACGAGACGTCGAACGACACCGTCGGCGCAGGCACCATCCTCGAGGCGCGTGAGGTCAAGCCCGGCGAGCAGACACGCAACGACATCCGTTGGCACCCGTCGTCTCTGGACCGCGACTATCGCTGGGGCAAGACGAAGCAGCGCGGCGCGACGATCTGGTTCACCGGTCTGCCTGCGTCGGGTAAGTCCACGGTGGCCGTCGCGGTCGAGCGTGCGCTTGTCGAAGCGGGCGACGTCGCCTACCTGCTCGACGGCGACAACATCCGCCACGGACTGTCCGACGATCTGGGCTTCTCGGCCGGCGATCGGGCCGAGAACATCCGGCGGGTGGGACATCTCACCCGACTGTTCGCCGACGCCGGGGTCGTTGCACTGGCGTCGCTGGTGTCGCCGCTGAAGTCTGACCGCGAGATCGCGCGCGCCCTGAACGAGGCCGCGAAACTGCCCTTCATCGAGGTGTACGTGGCGACCTCCCTGCAGGAGTGCGAAAAGCGCGATCCGAAGGGGCTTTACAAGCGTGCCCGCACAGGTGAGCTGAAAGGTATGACGGGAATCGATGCGCCCTACGAGCCGCCGGAAGAGGCCGATCTGGTGCTCGACACCACCGGGGCCGACATCGATGAACTCGTCGCCAGGGTCATCGCGTTACTCGAGGAGCGGCGCTAGCCTCCCACCTGGGCGACGACGAAGATGCGGCGGAAAGGGAAGAACGTGGTGCCGTCCGAGCGGAGGGGATAGGCCTCGGCGAGCAGTGGGATGATCGATTCCCGGTAGCGCTGCCACTCCCGTTCGGAGAGTCGGCTTTTCACCTGGGTGAGGGCCGTACCCGTAATCCAGTCGAGCACCGGCGTCTCCCCCGTCAGCTGGTGAATGTATGTCGTCTCCCACGCGTCGACCGAGCATCCGGCGTCAGTCAACAGCTCGGCGTAGCTCGTGGGGGTTCCGACAACTTCCTCCTCCCGCCATGGCATGTCTCGCAACGCATCCGCGAACTCCTCACGACGGGCCACCTCGCGTACCGCCTGATGCGACGGCGCGGTGAAATTGCCGGGCACCTGCATGGCGATCCACGCACCGGCCGGAAGTGAACCGGCCCAACGCGCCATCAGCTCGCGGTGCTCGGGCACCCACTGCAGCGCGGCATTCGAGACGACGACGTCGGCGTCGGGCTGAGGTGTCCACTCGTCGATCCCGCCCACCACCGCCGCCAGACCGCGCTCGCGGGCGGCGGCCACCATTTCCTCGGAGCTGTCGACCGCCTCGATCACCGCGTCCGGCCACCGCTGCGCGAGGGTCTCGGTGAGATTGCCGGGTCCACATCCGAGATCGACCACTCGCCGCGGGCTGACGGCCCCGACCCGGGCCAGCAGGTCAAAGAACGGCCTGCCCCGGTGATCGGCGAAGGCGAGGTAAACGTCGGGATTCCACATGACACCAGTGTGCACCGGGACGATCTGTCGCTGGAGTTAGCATGCGAAGGTGGAGTCCAACGGCGCGCCCCAGGTCAGTCCCGACGCAGAAGCACCGCCCATCCCGGTGCCCGACGTCCCCGGTGCCGACGCGACCGCGCGCGGGCTGCCGCGCCGGGTCGACCTCACCGCGCGACAACGGCTCATCGTGGACTCCTCGGCGATCGCGGATCTGGCGCTACGCACATCCATCGCGTCACTGCTGAGCGCGACGATGGCGCCCTCGGTGGTCGGCGCACTGCGGCGTTCAGAGTCGCGCACCGAGCACGAACACCTGGAGTTCTACGCCGAACTGGCCGCGGCGAAGGATCCGCAGTTGTCGTTTCCTGCTCCGACATCCGTGCCCCGGGTGTCTTCGCGGCCCGCCAACCCCGTCGCCGAGTGGATCGCGCACGGCAATGTGCGGAACATTCGCTTCCAGAGCAGCTTCCGGGCAGTCAACCCCGCGTTGCGCGATCAGTGCGGAAGCTACCAACGCAACAACGTCGTCCACGCCCAGCATTGGTGCCATGGCGACGGGCCTCGCCCGACACTGTGCCTGATCCACGGCTTCATGGGGTCTGCCTATCTGTTCAACGGGCTGTTCTTCTCCCTGCCGTGGTTCTACCGCTCCGGCTATGACGTGATGCTCTACACGCTGCCGTTCCATGGCCGCCGGGCCGAGAAGTATTCGCCCTTCAGCGGATACGGATATTTTGCACACGGGTTCGCGGGGTTCGCCGAGGCGATGGCACAGGCGGTGCACGACTTCCGCTCGCTCATCGACTATCTCGAGTACACCGGTGTCGACCGCGTCGCGCTGACGGGAATGTCGCTCGGCGGCTACACCTCGGCGTTGATCGCCAGCGTCGACGACCGAATCCAGGCGGTGATCCCCAATGTTCCCGTCGTCACCCCGGACAAGACGGTCGACGAATGGTTCCCCGCCAACAAGGTGGTGGCGCTGCGCGACAGGATCGCCGGAACCGACAAGAGCCTTTCCGACGCGGCGACGATGTACTCGTCACCGCTGAACTACCGCCCGCTGCCCGCCAAGGACAGACGGTTGATCATCGCCGGCCTGGGCGACCGCCTGGCTCCGCCAGAGCAAGCCGAAATACTCTGGAAGCACTGGGATCGTTGCGCATTCCACTGGTTCCCCGGAAACCATGTCCTGCACGTCAGCCAGCCGGACTATCTACGCCGGATGACCCGCTTCATGGGCCCGTTCATGTTCGACTGAGCGCTGCGCTGCCGGCCAGCGCAGCTGCGACCACAGATCCGCAGGGGCACGCACGGGCGTAACGGGAAGTCGCCGGTCGGAGCCCGGTGCCAGCGCCGCAAGTGCGGGCCGGTGCAGACCTCTCTCGGGCGCAAGGCCCGGCAGCGGTGCGTGGCTATCCGGCCTTTCGTCGGTGCGAAGGACACATGCGGCCGACAGTTCCGGATGAGTTCTGCTGCCGGTGAATTCGAGGGCCGTCCAGATCTCGGCGCAATCGGACTTCCACACCGCGCCCAGGGTCTCGGCGAGCCGTCCGTCGATACTGATCCGGTAGGCCGCCACATATCCCTGCTGGTCCCTCACGCCGCGCCAAGTCTCGGTGCCCTGATCAGGCATCGGGGTGGTGCCATCGTTGTCGACGGTGACCTCCCAGCCCGTCTCGCGAAGGTGGTCAGCAAGGCGGCGTGCGGCGATTTCTACTGTGTCCTGCAATGGGATTCGCGGCGATCGCGCGGCGAGCGCCGTCAGGTTGTCGGCGGCCGCCAGGGTCAGTGCGACCCAGGTGGTGCGCGCACCTCCGACGTCACGGCTGGTCACCCGGACCTTGTCGAAGGCGATGCCGTAGCGGTCGAGATATCCGGAGATCAGGGCGAGCGGGACGTCTCCAGTTTCCCGGGGTTCGACACGCAGCACCACGGTGGCGAACTCACAGGATCGATGGCTGCCGTCGGTGTGATTCCGGCGGCGCCACAGGGCGACCCTGCGGGCGATCATCGTCGTCACGAAAAGCCCGCGCCACCAGGCGAACAGCACGATGACGACGGCGATCGCCACACCGAGCAGCCAGCGGTCGGCGCTCGACTGCCATGGATAGGCCATGGCTGCCGGGATGGCGACGAGCAGCGCCAGGGTGAGTCGGACGATCACAGGGTCTTGTCCTTCCGTTTCGCGCCCGCCACCAGCGCGGCGAGCACCAGAACCGCCACGATCCCGACGCCCGCGAATGCGACCATGCGCGGCCGCGGATCCTCGGGGGCGGGCAGCGGGGGTGCCGCCGTGTGTCTCACGGCAGTCGGATCGACGTCGGCCTCGGCGGGCACCTGCCAGGTGAGCGCCGCGACAGGATCCAGGCTTCCGGCGCCGACGAGGTTCGACGGTGATCGGGAAGCGGTGTGGGCGGTTGCCGTGAGACGTTTCACGACCTGCTCGGCGCTCAATTCGGGAAACCGGCTGCGTACCAAGGCCGCAACTCCGGATACGTAGGCGGCCGCGTAGCCGGTCCCGCTGATCGGGGACAGCCCCTGCTCGTCGTTGGGCATGCCGTTGGCCAATCCGCCTGCGGCGTCGTTGCTTACCGACGTGATGTTCTCCCCCGGCGCCGCGATGCCCACCCATGGACCCGCCATCGAGAACCGCGACGGCCCGCCTCCTGTCGTGAGCGAACCGACCGACAGCACGTACGGCTGCCACCACGACGGGATGGACACCGAGGTCGCGCTCGCCCAGTTCCGTGGATCGGGCGGCCGGGCCGGATCGGTGAGCGGGTTGGATTCGCAACTGCCGGCCTCGGTGTCCCCGGCGGCGGCGACGATCACGGCGTCCTTCTCGACAGCCGCATACCGCAGTGCCGCGCCCAGTTCGCTCTGATCGATGTTCCTGTTCGCCGGAACACACGTCACTGCGGAGACCGTGATCACCCGCGCGCCCAGGTCGGCGGCACGCACGACCGCACGTGCCAGCGTGGCGACCTCGAGGATCGCCTGCGTGACGGCTGGGTCCTCACCGGGACTGCGCGGCGCGAACCGCGACGAGGTCTGCCGGATCGCGATGATGCGCGCGTTGGGCGCGACACCCGAGACGCCGTCCGCGCCGGGCTGTCCCGCAATGAGCCCCGCGACCAGCGTGCCGTGCCCGTCGCAGTCGGTCAGGCCGTCGGAGGCTTCCACGAAGTCGCCGCCGGGGTCGACATTGGGTAGCCGCGGACCGGGCTTGACGCCGGTGTCGATGACCGCGACGAGTTGGCCGTCACCTCTGCTGTGCTGCCACGCGTCGGAAAGGTTGAGTGACAACTGATTCGGGTTCAGCGCCGCCGGGGCAGTCCCGGCGATGAGGCCGCTGGTGACGCACTCGCCGCGCTGGGCCATCGCCTGGGTGGGTCCCGTGTTCCCGGTCGGAGGCGTCACCGACGGGTCGATCTGCGGCGGCGTGATCGCCCCGGCCGACGGTCCACCGACTGCCAGCACCGTCAGCGTCACCGCCGCGACGGCGCCTACCCGCCGGATCACCGACTCAGAAGCCATGCTCACAATCCGTTCAGCACCCAGGCGAACAGTCCCACCAGGTAGGCCATCACCGGGATCAGCGACGCGTCGAGGCCGGCGGCCGCGAAACCGAGCAGTCGGCGCACCGGCAGCGAGTAGGTATCCGGACGGGCGATGCGCGGGTTGAGCGCAACCACCACCCACACCGCCGTCAGCGCGCCGAGCGCGGCCAGCGCCCACCATGCCGCGGTGCGATTCCCGGTGGCGGCGAACAATCCGAGCAGCACCGTGGTGATCAGGGAGGAGTGCCCGAGCAGCCACGCCTTGCACGGCGCGGAGTCCCACACGCGGGCGCGCAACGCGGCACCCAGTGCGGCGGCGACCACCAGGTACCACGCCCATGGGGATGTGGCACCCGCCCCACTCACAGCGGGCCACACGACGGCGACGGATCCGAGGACGGCGAGCAGCACCCCCGCGGCGATGAAGCCGGTCTGGTGCGAATCGCCGGCGCGGATGCGGCGGGGCAGGTCTTCGAGCACCCGCAGCGACGGCGCCGACGGCGCCGGATCCCCGGGGGCGGGGATCACCGGTACCGGCAGTCGGGCACACAGGGCCGACAGTTGGGCGGCCTGCACCGTGAACAGCAGCGCCACCAGGAGCAGTCCGCATCCGATGCTCACGGGAGTGAGACTCCACAGCGACGCCGCCGCGGCAGCCAACAGCACCCCCAGCGCTGTGGCGGCCGCAGCGGTGAACAGTGCGATCGCGCGTTCACCGACGGTGACGCTGATGACCGACCAGGCAGCCACGCCTGCCGCCGCGAGCAGGATGTGGGCCGCGCCTAAGGCCCCCGGCACCGCGAGCGCGAATGCTGCCGCCAGCGGAGCCAGCGCGACCACGGCCAGCGCCGTCGCCAACCGCGGCGACGCGGCCCGGCTCAGCAGGGCGCCGAGCACCGCGGCCACCGCCACCCCCGCGACGGTGAACAAGCCGACCGGGGCGCCGGTGACGATCCGGTGTCCGGCGGCGAATGCGGTCACGACGAGGATCAGGCCGATGACGGCGAGTGCGGCGGCGCGCTGAATGTGTGCTGTGCCCCAGGGTCGTTCACGGGCGACGGAGAAGATGGACGCGGCGTCGGCGATGTCCTCGACGATCCGCGGAGCGGGTGGGCCCAAGGGAACAGCCTGTAGCGCAAGAAGATCACCGTCGACCACGCCGACCGTGTTGAGAGTGGCGTCGAGACTGAATGGAGCTCCTCCGATCGGCGCCAGACTCAGCAGCTCCGCCGTGTCTGCCCCCTCGTCGCCGGGGGACACGATGCGCCGGATGGCCGGGACGACCTCTCTCAGGGGCAGCTCGGCGGGCAAGGCGGCCTCGGTGAGTCGGCCACCGCCATCGGATTCTCCGTGCGGCACGGCGGCGGACAGGACGGCGACACGCACGATCTGCCGTACAGCGGGCTCTGGCATTTGTCTTCTCTCTGCTGCTGGTGGTTGTTACCGACGAGCGCTCGCGCGAGTAGCATCGGTGAAGTCACGGGTGACGGCGTGGTCGGGGAACCACGGCCCGTCAGGTAGTGCGGCCGTCAGTCGCTCGACTGCTGCGGCGATGCCCAGCGGGGTACCGGGGGCGAATGTTGATATCCACTCTCCATCAAAGGATTTCGTCGGACTCACCAGGACGCGACCGACGGATGTGTCGACAATGCTCACGCCGACGTCGGTGCTGACCCGGTGCCCGTCCCGGTGCTGGCCGGCTACGATCTCGACATAGGTGCGGCTGCCCTCGAACGCGGCCTCCACCACCGGACGCGCGGACGACGGGATTCCCATGTAGTCCAGCAGGTCGCGCACCGAGGCGCCCTTGCGGATCCGCTCGTCGGCCTTGGCACCGGCGCGGGCGGGCAATGAGAACTCCTCGAACCGGGCAGGCGACTTCCCGGATAGGCCGGCCGACAGCACCGGCACCAACGCCTGCGGGTGATCGATGTCCATGGCCGTGAACGTGAGGAGCTCGGCGTTGCGCAGCGCGACAACGGTGCCCGCAGGATTACGGGCGATGATGCCACGCAGTATCGCTCCGCGGCCGGCGACGAATCTGAGTTCGAGCCACTGACTGGGCCGACACACCGTTTGAATCCATTGCGCCACAAACGGTTCCACTGTCCGATCGGCGGTCATGACATTGAGCCTTCTCAGCCGCTCGGCCTGATCGGCCTCGAACTCCGCCCGCTGCGCCATGTCCCTGAAGGGCGGTGTCACGGCCAGCACCCAGGGGAAGGATCCGGCGCCGAGGGAGTTGGCGAGAAACCAGGCCGCCCCGGCAGTCAGCTCGACGGCGTTAGCACGCACTGGACCCCGTCAGCCCCACTTCGCGCCTTCGGCCTGGTCCCGAGCCGCCATCGACGTGGTGTTCATCTCGTGGGTGCTCGCCATGGCGCGGTAGGCACGGACCAGCTCTTCGAGGCTGGTGTTCCACTGGGCCTGCCAAGCCTGGTAGGTCATGCCGGTATCGCCCTGCCAGGCGCCCTGCAGCGCGGCCTGTTCGCTGGCGATATCGGCGCCCACGGCGTGCAGAGCCCCTGCGTAGCTGTTCATTTCGCCCGCGTGAGCGATCATTGCCGGGTAGTTGTACATGATTTGCGACATCGAAATCCCCTTCTCTCTCTCGTCGGCGTTCGTTCGCGCGCTGTTAGATGGCGGTGTAGTTGCTGGCGGCGGCGGCATCCTCGGCGACGTAGGAACCCGCGGCGTCGCCGATGTTGGCCTGCGCGATGTCGAGCAGGGCGTTGACCTTGGCCGACACCTCGACGAAGCGGGCGTGCGCGGCCTGGAACGCCGCCGAGGCCTCGCCCATGTGGAAGGCCTGCGATGACTGCGCAGCCTGCTCGGCCTGCGCGATGGTGGAGCGCATCAGCGCGGCTTTGGCTCCGAACGCGGCTTCCGACGCGACGAGTTGCGGTATGTGAGCATCCAAGAGGCTCATGGCTTTTCCCTTTCATCGTGGTGGTCGTGATCTTCTGGGTCGGTCTCTTCTTCCGACGTCGGATCCCATGTGCCCGGCAGCATCGGGCTCTTGGGGCCGCCGCCGAATGCGTCCCCCGCCAATGTGGCCAGCCCGGAGGCTTCGGCAGTGCCCGTGGGCACGGTGCCGGTGAAGCCCATCGGTCCCGCACCGCGTGTCGACGCGGTGACCCGGGGCCCGGATGCCGGCGGCCCGTCGTCGCCCGGAGTGTCCTCGTAGTCCATGTAGGCGTCCGCATATCCGCGGCCCTTGATGTCGTCTTGCTGACGGCGCCGACGCTTGCGCCGTTCCGCTGCCGAGGCAGCCACGCCCGATGCCGCCGCGGGGATGGTGGCGGCGGGAGCCTTGGCGCCGGTCGTGTCTCGGACCGTCGGCGTGAAGCCCTCTCCCGGGTCCTGGCCCGCGACGACATACGGCGCGAACGGAGCGACACCGGCGGCCGGTGTCGCCGCGACTGAGCCGGAGCCCGCGGACACCGTGTTCACCGGCGCCGCAGCGGTTCCCGCCGGAGCCGGCGGGGCGATGCTCGCCATCGGCAACGGCTGCTGTTCGCTTCGCGCCGACGGTGCCGGCGATGCGGGCGCCTCTTCGGCGGGCGCGTCGGCGGGCGGAGCCTGAAGCTGTTCCAGCAGCTGTTGCCCCACTCCGAGAACGATCCCGAGCGTCGTCGCCACCAGGGGCAGCAGAAGCAGGGACGGATAGAGAATCGAGGCGCCGACCCACGAGACCGCTTGGTAGACAACGGCCAACAGGAACGGCCCCCAGGTGATCAACGCCTGCGCCGGGTTGGTGAGAAAGTCGGTGATCAACTGGATCGTGTTGCCGATCGGATCCTGCAGGAACTTGATTATCGGCTCGAACAGGAACCGCAGGAACTCGCCGTAGAACTTGACGAGGTCGTTGATGATGTCGCTGATGTTCAGCGCCGCACCTGCTTCAGCGGCCTGCACCTGAGCTGCGGAGCTCATCAGATCCGCTGCGACCCTGCCGGCTTCGCCGACGCCGGGAATCAAGACGAACGGGGCGGGAGTCGACGGCGGGGTCGCGGCCACCGCCGCACCGGAGACGGCCTGGTAGGCGCTCATCGTGGTGGCCGCCTGGATCCACATCCGGACGTAGTCGGCTTCGTTCAGCACGATCGGGATCGTGTTGATACCGAGGAAGTTGGTGGCCAGCAGGACCGCGTGGGTGGTGTGGTTCAGCGCGAGTTCCGGCAGTGTCGGCATGGTCGCCAGCGCGGACGTGTACGCCGCGGCCGCCGTGTCGTGCTGGACCGCCGTCGCGGCGCTGTTGGCGCTCTGCTGCGCCAGCCAGGCGAGGTAGGGCGCGTGTGCGGCGACATACTGCTCGGAGCTGGTGCCCTCCCAGGATCCCGCCTGCACGGAGCCGAGGATGCCCGTCAGTTCGGCTGCCGCGGCGGCGTACTCGGTGCTCAGTGACTGCCAGGCGGCCGCCGCCGCGATCAGCGATCCGGGCCCCGGGCCGCTGCTCAGCAGCGCCGAGTGCACTTCAGGCGGCAGCGCCATCCACACCGGGGCGAGCGAAGAGACGGGAGATGACACGGTCAGCCGCGGGCGATCACGTAGGCCGACGCGGCCATCGCGTCGCCGCTGGCATAGCTTGCCGCCGATTCGCCGATGCCGACTCCGGAGCGGCCGAGCTCGTGCACGCCCTGTGTCGCCGCAGTCTGGTGTTGGGCGCCGTGTGCGCTGAATCCGGCAGCGGTCTGCAGGGACACCGGATCGGCCGCGGGTGGAATGACGGCACTCACCAGCGGAGTAGCGGCAGCATGGACGGCCGCCATCCGCGCGGTGAGCGCTTCCACGGCCGCACTGGCGGCGGTCAGGCCTTCCGGAACTACTCGCAGGGTCATCAGCTGTATTCCTCTCCGCGGTGTCCCGCCCGCGACGCCGTCGTCGCCGCGGCCAGGGGATTGACGAGTTGAACGAACGTCGGGGTGTCAGAAGCATCGAGCAACACACCGCGGCCCACGGGCAGCCGGTGGAAGCGGTGGCCCCGAATCTTGCCGCTGTCCTGCGGATTTCCCGACAGCATCAGGGTGGTCGCCTGCAGGTCGTTGAGACGCCGCAGCAGCGGAGCGGTCATCACCGCATGCGCCGACCCGGCCGCCCTCGCGGTGACGATGACCCGCAGCCCCAGATCCGCGGCCTGTGCCAGCAGGCCGATCAACGCCGTCCACGGCCGCTGTCCGACAAAGGGCCGGCCTGCCGCCGGGCCGTCCGGAATCTGATCGACGTCGTCGACGATCAGATAGTGGATGTGGCTTTCAGTGCGGCCCGCACCCGAACGGTAGTCCCACCCGCTCAGTTCCTGCGGGCTCATTCCGGCAGGCGGACGGCGCTTGTCGAGCAGCGCCGACAGGCCGAGCATCGCGGGCAGGATCCGGTCGATGTTCGGCGTGTACTCGTTGTCGGGGAAGATCGGTTCGTCGACCAGTTGCAGCCGACGGTCGATCACCGTGAACGCCACCTGGTCAGGTCGCGAGTTCTCCCGGATCGTCCGGATGAGGTGACGCAACAGCGTGGTCTTGCCCGTCTTCGCATCACCGAAGACCATCAGCAACGGGTTGTCGGCGAAGTCGACACTGACCGCGGCCAGGTCCTCTTCACGCTGGCCGATGATCACCCGCTCTGGTGCCGGGTAGAGCGATCCGAGAGCGTCGGGAGACAGGCTGGCCGGCAGCAACCGCACCGGCGGTGCGCTCAGTCCGGGGTAGCGGGCATTGATCGCAGGAATGGATTCCAGTGCGGGACGGGCGAACAGGAAGTGCTCGGCGGCCATCGTCAGGCCGCGTCCCGGTTGGTCCATTGGCACCCCGTCGGCGGGCCGACGAAGAGCGCGTGAGTCGGCGGGCCGACGCAGAGCACCCACGACCCGGACGTTGCTGTCGTGCGCGTCGTGCAGCCGCAACTCCAGCCGCAGCCCCAGTCCATCGCGCATCGCCAACGGCACCTCGAGCCAGTTGGGAGTGGTGATGACGACATGGATCCCATAGGACAGCCCGGCATTGACGAGCTCGGTAACTCTGGCCAACAACGGGTTTCGGGTGTTGAACGTGTCGGTGTTGTCCCTGCTGAAGGCGTAGAGGTTGTCGATGAGCAGGAACACCTCACCGAAGCCGTCACGGTATTCACCGTCGCGGGCGAGTGCGCCGAGCTTCTGGCGTTCCCGAAGCAGCTGATCGAGCTCGCCGAAGGTGCGGCGAATGCGCTCCGACTCTAGCGGCGAGGCCACGCTGCCGACATGCGCGAGACCGTCGAGCGCGCGCAGCTGCCCGCCGCCGTAGTCGAGGCAGTAGAACGTGACGTCCCCCGGCGCGTGCAACGCCGCCGCGGACAGCACGAAGGTCTGCAGCGCCGTCGACTTGCCCGACTTCGGCCCACCGTGGATGACCATGTTGGCAGCAGCCGAGTTGGCGTCGAAGACCAGCGGGTCGCGTCGCATCTCGAAGGGTCGGTCGATCTCCCCGAGCGGCCAGCGCCACTGCCGGGCAGGGATTTCAGCGCGCTCGAGCACGTCGTCGAGCGCGATCGGCTCGTCCAGAGGAGGCAGCCATAGCCGCGGTGCGTGGGGTCCGTAGTGCGCGAGCTGATCGCCGATCGTGGCGATCAGCTTTCGCGGTGGCAGAACCTGGACGTCCGCCCCGTCGTCGACGATGACGGTGTCGGGTTCGGGATCCACCCAGCCGGCGTCGAACAACTGCGGCTCCGGGATGGCGTGCACGACGATGGACCGATCGACTCTCGGCGGCTCGTAGATCCCGTCCACGTAGGTACTGCGGAATTTGATCGGCAGCGCACCCGGTGCCGGCACCAGGAACCCGACTCCCTTGTGTTCCCTACCGGACTCGATGTGATATGCGTCCTCCACGCCGATGATCTGGCGTGACACGCTCGGACTGGCCACCTTGAGCCCGATTCGGTAGGAGGTGTTCTTGTCGATGTCCTTGATGCGGCCCACGTCCAGCGTCTGCGACGCGAAGAGGATATGGATGCGGAATGAACGGCCCTTGCGCGCAACGTAGTCGAACAGATCCGCGTACTCGGGATGGTCTGCCAGCATCAGGGTGAACTCATCGGCGACGACGAACAACGTGGGAATCGGCGGCAGATCATGGCCGGCGCCGATCGCGTTCTCGTACTCGGTAACCGAGTTGAACGCACTGCCCTGAAGCCGGCGTCCCGTCTCCTTGAGCAGCTGTTCGCGCCGCGACACCTCGCCCCGCAGCGTGTCGGCGAATCTGTCTGCCAAGGAGCGCTTTTCCGCCATATTGGAGATGACGGCCACCACCTGCGGGAAGTTGCGGAAGATGTCGGCGCCCGCCTCCCCCTTGAAGTCGGCGTAGATGACGATCAGCCGCTCTGCGGAGTGGGTTGTCAACAACGACAGCAATATCGACATCAGCGTCTGCGACTTGCCCGAGCCCGTCATACCGATCATCAGCCCGTGCGGGCCCATACCGCCCTCCGCCTCGTCCTTCAGGTCGAAGTACAGCGGCTCGCCTGTGGCGGTGACGCCGATCGGCACCTTCAGCTCGTCGTCACGATGCCGCGGCGCCCACAGCGACGCGACATCGAGGGCGGAGGCATCGGGGATGCCGAGCAGCGTGGTGAACGCCGCACCGCCGGTGCCTGCGGACCTGCCGTGGCTGGGGTTGGAGTCCCAGCGGGACAGCCGACGGGCGATATGCCTGGCGTCTGCGGGTGCCAGCCGGTCGGCCGCCGCCACGAAGGGGCTCCAGATTCCGTTCTGCCAGCGTCGGATCTCGCCGTCGGCGATGCGCAGGATGGGACGTTCGGGGTCCGAATACTGCTCGCGGTGCGGCTCGTTGACCGCCCGGTGGATGACGGTCACGCCCGCTAGTCCGCGACCGGCGAAGTCGTCGGGATCGGTGTCGGGATCGTCGACGACGATGAGCAGGTGCTTGACCCCGGCGGCGCCGTCGCCGGTGAACTCGTCGCGATCGGCGAGCGCGGGTGTCAGCAGTCGGCGCAGGGCGGAGGGCTCGGTGGCGAGATAGCGTGCCGGGCCGACACCGTCGACCTGACCGGGCACGTCGCAATGCGGCAGCCATTTGAGCCAGGACCAGCGATCGTCCTCCAGATTCGCTCCGGCGTAGGCGATTCCGAGGACAGAGGGGTCGTGCCAGATCATCGCCTGGGCGATCCACGCGCGCAATGCCCCGTCGACTTCGTCGTCGTCGCCGATGACACTCACCCGGGAGACTCTGGTCAGGTCGATACCGGTAGGCGCCGCGTGCAGGGTGCGCTGGGTGTCGAGCAGCCCACGCAGGGTGGTGTGCGCCACCGGTTCCAGGTCGATCTCGTCGGCGGTGTCCTTGACCCGCAATGCGGCGTCGAGCGCCTGATCGTGCAGGCCCGCCCGTAGCACCAGGAAGTCGGGATCGCGCGGATCGCGCTCCCACTGCCGACGGGTTCCCGGAATGGCCGACAGCACCGCAGGTTCCGGATGCGACCACAGAAGAGCCGCGCGCTGTTCCTCGGCGTGGGCGTGCACATTGTCGCGGACGACCGAGAGGTATCGCAGATAGTCGGCGCGCTCGGCGTCGACCTCCTCGGTGCGCATCTTGTTGTCCGAACCGCGGTAGAGCGCAGTCGCCGCAAGCAGCAGCACGAACGGGAAGAACAGGGTCGTCGGCGAGATCAACCGCATCCCGGTCGCGACGAGGGCCACGATCATTCCGACGATCAGGATGACGATCAGATACGGCAGCGCCCGGCGCAGCAGAGACGGCGGCACCACCCGTGGGAGCTCCGGGGGTGGCTCGATGGTGATGGTGCCCTTGCGGGTCACCGGCGGTGACACCCGCTTGCGGTGCTCGAAGATCAACCTGCTCATGGGATCTCCATCCGAGCCGGTGCCGGGTTGGGCGCCAACGAGTCGTGGGCGAGCAGCGCGTCCGCGCGCGACAGCGTGGGGCCCGCGGCGAACTGGGACAGCATCGACCACGGGACGGGCAGTGGCGGCGAGGTGAGGCCCAGCGCGCCGACGGTGTCCATGCCTGCCGGGTCATCGCCGGTATCGATGCCGTAGCGCACCCCGGTGTCGCTCACCCAGAACCGGGCGCCACCGCTGTCGACGAAGTAGCCGGTACCCGGCGACAGCACCACGCGGTCCGCCGGGCCACCCGGGGTTCCCGAGCTCACCAGCTCGACCGACCGGAGACCGTCGGGAACGGGCAGTGCCGCGCCCGACAGGATCGTCAGTGAAGCGGTCTGTGCACCTGCGGGTTTCGCCCATGCGGCACAGGTGACCGGATCGGCGTCGGAGTCCACGAGGGTGACCGGATCTCTCGGGTACGCGGTGGTGTCGAGTGCGCGGGCTTCGGGTATCCGTGCGACATCGTCGGGGCCCAGACGGGGTGGCTGGTCCAATCCATAGGAATTGGTGTTGCGCAGGATCGACGCCAGAACTCCCGAGATTGGCTGCAGGCCGTCGGAGAGGACGACGTAGTGGCGCAGGGTGTTGTCGGCGTCGTAGGAGACGACGACCGCGCCCACCGGGGCGGCGACAGGCAGGTCCACCCGCGCGGGTGCGCCGGCGTCGGGGATCACCGGCGAGATCAGCGGGGGCGCCTCCGGCAGCGCGTTGAAAAGTCCTGTCGCGATGGGCCGGACGGCGACAGCGCCACCGATGCCCAGGCCGTCGACCACCGCGCGATCGGCCAGATCGACCGGGCTGCGCCTGCCGTCCCACAGCAACCAGGTGCGGCCGTCGCTCTCGGCGAGCACGGCGTGGGTTGCGGGCAGCGAGGCCGCCCGCTCGCCGCCGGTCGCCGGCTCGCCCGCGATCACGGTGACGCCGGTCGAGCCCGGCGCGCCCGTCGCGGCGTCGCACACCGTCCAGTACGCATCGCGAGTGGTGTTGGCCACCATGCGTTCCGGCGCGCCGGGAATGCCCAGCATGTTGCCGCGCGCGAACTTGTCGAGCTCGCTGCTCTTCACCAGGGTCGGGTTGTCCGGGCGCCCCGTGATCAGGCGCGCCGAGGCGAGGTTGAGCACCGGGTGCAGCCGATCGCCGAGCCGCACGTACAGCGCCGCGGATTCCCGGTCGGCGAGAACCGAATCCGTTCCTGCAGAGCCGGATGGGCGGATCATCGAGAACAGAAAGCATCCGATGAGACCGGTCACCAGGATCAGTGCGCCGACAAGAACCGAGCGTGACTGGGTGCGCAGTGGGTCGACGAGCATCCGCGTGTCGTGCAACGCCACACCGGACGCGATGCGGCGCGTCAGGAAGCGCCACCCGGTCACCTGGTGGCGCGTCACGAACCCACGGCGATAGCTGATCCGTTCGGGGTTCTCGTTGTTCGGGGTGCGGGAGCTGAACGAGCGCCGCTCCCCGTCCGGTGCGGTCATCGTTGTTCCCACTGGCTCGGCGGCACCGACAGGCCGAGGCCGCGCAACTGTGGCGCGACGGAGTTGTTGACGTCGGTGGCCGTGATCGTCATCAGCTCGTCGTCGGTGAAGTCCTCGGCGTCGGAGTGGTCCAGGCGGTACTCCCGCTCCTCCTCGGAGCGCTCGACGAGGTTGCGGACGAACCGGCCGTTGCCTGCGACGTCCAGGCTGCGGCGTTGCACGCCATTGGCGTCCGGTGTCGACGACTCCGCCAGGTGGGCGAACAGCCGCTTCATGTCGGCGCGGGCCGCCTCCTCGAAGCGCGAATCGCGTTTTTCGGCCATGCGCGTGGCGATTTCGACGAGCTCCTTCGGTGAGTACGACGGGAAGTCGATACTGCGGGTGAACCGGGATCGCAGACCCTCGTTGGCGTCGAGGAACGCGTCGAGGTCCTTGCGGTACCCGGCGACGATCACGACCAGGCGGTCGCGGTCGTTCTCCATACGGGCCAGAAGCGTGTCGATCGCCACCAGGCCGAAATCGTTCTTGGCGCCGGTCGACACCAGCGCGTACGCCTCGTCGAGAAACAGCACGCCGTCGAGCGCACTGTCGATGATGGCGTTCGTCTTGGCCTCGGTCTCACCGATGTGCTGGCCGATCAGGTCGGCACGGTGCACTTCCCGGACCGTCTCCTTCTTCAAAAGTCCAAGGCCGCAATAGATCTTGGCCACTACGCGGGCAATGGTGGTCTTGCCAGTGCCGGGGGGACCCGCGAACACCAGATGGTTGGTGCGTTGCGCGACGGTCAGGCCGCGCTCCTGCCGCCTGATCGCCATCGCCACAGAGCTTTTCAGCCGCGCGACCTGGTACTTGACCTCGTCGAGACCGATGAACTCGGCGAGCTCGGCCTCGGCTTCAATGAGCAGGTGGGCCTTGCGGTCCTTGGCGCCGGGATCGACGAAATCGGCCTCCCCCGGCTCACTGTCCGGATCCCACGGGTCGGCGCGCGCCTCGATCCGCGCGGCGGTGGTGGTGGTGATGCCGAATGACGTGTCCGACAGCGCGTCTTCGATCTGGGTGTTCTCGGGATTGGCCGCATACAGCTCCTGCAGCATCGCGCTCGCGTCCTCGTCCTCCCCCAGCGCGCGCAGCGCCAGCGCCCTGGCGAAAGCACCGTCGACGGCGGCGACGGCCACCGGTCCTTCGGATCGCTCGAGGTACGACAGCGCCGGGGCGAACATTCCCAACCGCGCCAGCGCTACGCCCAGCGCAACCCGTGCGGCGTGGGCGTACGTGTCGTCGAGCGCCTCATCGGTGACCACCGGGGTCAGCAGCCGCACCACATCCGACCACCGCGCGGCGCGGTAGTGGATCGCCACCCGCACCCAACGTGCTTGCAGCCAGCCAGGTTTGCGATCGAGGAGTTCGCCGACCAGACGATCCGCCGCGGCCCAGGATGCAGACCCATCGGGTCCGTCACACAGCTGCACGGCGTAGGCCAGCGCGAAGTCGTCAGGGCAGGTGGCACGGAACTGGAGGTACAGCCCGGTGTCGTAGCTGAAGCCGAGCACTTCGGGTGCGAGCGAGATCCGCCGCTGCAGCACTCCGGCGGTCGCCGAGGTGTGCCAGACCGCCTCGATCACCCGGGGCGAGGCATCGCCCGCAGCGGCCAGGCCCGTCCAGGCGTCGCACTGATCGTGGGCGACCCGGGTCAGCGCCGCGAAACCCGACCGCGCGGCGTTCAGGTCGGCCGGGCGTTGCCTGTCGTGCACGGCCAACCCCAACGCGCGGCAGCAGGTCGCGAACCGGCTGACCACCTCAGGGTCGACGCGGGGGGCGCCGGTGGGTGCAGCCGCGAGCGTGTCACTTCCCGTTTCCATCAGCTGTGTGTCGCGAGTTTCCGCACCCAGGCCATTCGCCTGAGACCGCGGGCCCCCACCCTCTCCCTTGCCCGAATCTTATGTATGGCTAAGCTAACTTTCGCTGAAGTTAGCATTGCATAACCAAACTGTCGAGACGCACGGGTGTGGATCCTCGGGTGAGCCGGGTCACCGCTCAGCGCGGCTTGATGGCGCTCACCAAAGTGATGTTCCCGGTCATCTGACCGGCGGCGGAATCGACGGCGGGGACGGGCCGCCCCAGGGCCGTCAAAAGCCCGGGCAGCGGCGTGGCAGACACCTGCCAGTCCCGCTCCTGGAACCATTGCGCCGCGGGTTTGTGCTGCTCGTTGTACACCAGCGTGAAGAATGTGCCGTCCTCGCCCGCCGCCCGCTCCTGCTGCTTCGCGGCCTCGAATGCCGCCGCGTTCATCGGGACGGATTCCTCGACAGCGACCTGGCTGGCCGGCGCCGACAACGCGTCGATACCTGCGAACAGCTTCTGCTGACCGTCCGCCGGCAGATAGATCAACAACCCTTCCGTGATCCACGCCGTCGGTGCTGTCCGGTCAAAACCGTTGTCACACAATGCCTGTGTCCAGTCGTCGCGCAGGTCTACCGGCACCTCGACGCGGGTGGCGCGCGGGGCGGCACCGTAATCGGCGAGGGTGGTGCGCTTGAACTCCAGGACCCGGGGCTGGTCAAGTTCGTAGATGACCGTGTCGTCGCGCCACCCCAGTCGGTAGGCGCGAGAGTCCAAGCCTGCCGCCAGCAGCACCACCTGGCGGATGCCGGAGCGCGCGGCCGCAAGGAAGTAGTCGTCGAAGTAGCGGGTCCGCGCCGCCTGGAAATCCACGAAGCGCTCGCCGAACTCGGAGTGGAGTTTGTGTTGGGGCGCCAGCCCTTTCATCAGGGCGGCCCACTGGCCGCCTGCTGCGTGGCAGAAGACCTCGGCGAACGGATCGACCGCCACCGCGGTGGACCTGCCGGCCTCCAGCGCGCGGGCGGCCGCGACAAAAAGTGCCGTCGAGCCGACGCTGGTGCTGATGTCCCAGGTGTCTCCATCGGTACGCACCCACGCGGTTATACGCCCGGAACCTGGGAAGTGTTCACCGCCGCCTGATCCGCACCGGCACGGACACCGGACCCTGCAGCGACGGCGTCGTCCCCCGGCCGGGTCAGACCAGTGGCCGGCCCGTTCGGATGCGCCAGTCCACGTCTTTGAGCAGCACGTTGAACGGAAATTGGCGCACGAACTTCGGTGACACCGTGTTCACGACGCGCAGCACGCCCATCAGCCGGTCGAACCGCCGCTGCTTCGCCGGGCCCCACGGTAGCCGCATCTCATCCCGAAACCGTTGCGGCAGAAAGCCGGTGGTGATCAGCAAGGCGAGTTTCTCGGCGCGGCGCTGCACTGGCCCGGGCAGAGTTACCCCACGCAACCTCGACGCCGCGATCGGGTACAGGTAGTCGCGGACAGTGTCGTCGATGTGCACCTTGGCCAGCGAGTCCTGCCAGTAGCGGTCGAAGGCGGCCCGGTCGGTCGGCCACATGTTCTCTGGCACCTGCAGCATCGTCGCCAGTGCCCGGCCCTTCACATACAGCCGCTCCGCGGTCTCCTCGTCCATCTCGCCCACGAACAACCGGTGCACGTCGACGACCCCCTTGTAGAGGCACGCCCCGACCCAGAGCTGCAGGTCCTTGTCGAAAGCGGTGTACTCGACCGGGCTGGTCTCGGTGGAGTACACCTGGGCATGCGCACCGTCGACGGCCCGGCGAAACGCGGCCTTCTGTTCTTCGGTGCCATTGGTCGACACGGCCAGATACGTGAAGGTGGTGCGGGCCCGCTTGATCGGGTGCCGGTCGACCCGACCGCGCTCCACTCGGCTCTCCACCACGCCATATCCGACGCCGGGACGCGCCAGCTGCATGATCACGTTGGCGGGGCCTGCCAGCAGGCCGAGGCCCAGCATGCCGTCGTCGGCTCCCGCCGACCGGGACTTCCGCGGGCGCACACGGACGTCGGCATCGCTCACCGCACGCTCGACCTGCGGCACCTGCGCACGAACCGACCCGCTCACCGTCATGACACTCCTCTCGACGACGCACCAAAAGTGCGAACGCGTGTTTCCTGATATTGCCCCCACCCCCGGGCGAGTGTCAATATGGATAGATGTCCCAGGTCCGCCCGTACCGCGGTGTGGAAGCCCCGCAGCGGATCGCCGAGCGCAGGCGCCGACTGCTGGAGGCCGGCCTGGATCTGCTCGGCGGGCAGGCGATCCCGGCCGATCTGACGGTTCGGGCCATCTGCTCGCAGTCCGGTCTGGCGGCGCGGTACTTCTACGAGAACTTCACCGACAAGGACGAGTTCGTCGGTGCGGTGTTCGACTGGGTGATCGCCGACATCGCCACCACCACGCAGGCGGCGGTGTCCTCCGCCCCGGCCCGGGACCAGAGCCGGGCGGCCATGGCCAACATCGTGCGCACCATCTCCGACGACGTGCGGATCGGACGGCTGCTGTTCAGCGCTCACCTCGCCAACCCCGTGGTGGTACGCAAACGCGCCGAGTCCGGGGCACTGTTCGCCTTGTTGTCCGGCCAGCACGCCGGCTCCGCCCTGCACCTCGAGCAGAGCGACCGGATCAAGGCCGCTGCCCATTTCATGGTCGGCGGCGCGGGACAGACACTGAGTGCGTGGCTTGCCGGTGACCTCGACTTCACTCCCGCCCAGCTGGCCGTTCAGCTCGCGGCGTTCATCGACCAAGTGGCCGACCCCGCGCTGTACCGCGACTAGCCCAGCTTTCGCCGAAATGGCATTCCAGCAGCAAAAGATCGAGAGCAAGCCTGCTGGAATGCCATTTCGGCGACAAAGTCAGGCCTCGGTGCGCACCCGGCGGTCAGCCTCCGTCTTCGGCACCGTCACCGTGTCGCTTTCCGTGAATTCCTTGGTCCAGCAGGCAAATTCGAGCGTGATGCCGTCCGGGTCGAGGAAGTAGAACGACCTCACATAGACGCCGGGATGCAAAGTTGCCGAGACCTGGGCCGCGCTCTCGTCGTGGTTGAGTATCGGCCCGACGCGCACCCCCTTGGCCTTGAGTCGCTGCCGGTACTCGTCGAACTTCTCCGCGGGCACGTGAAACGCCAAGTGGTTCATCGTGCTCACGGCGCTGACGATGTCCCCGATACCGGGAATGGCCTCGGGTGAGGAGATGCCGGGAACCCGGTCGGGCGCCTCGGCGAACCAGAAGAACGCCACGCAGTCGCCGTTGCCGGCATCGAAGAAGAAGTGCTGCCCCATGCCGCCGGGCAGGTCGAGCGACTTCACCAACGGCATGCCCAGCACGCCTGAGTAGAAGTCAACGGTCTTCTCCATGTCCGAGCACACCAGAGCCACATGGTTGATCCCGCCGAACTCGAACTCGGTATTGGTGTTGTGCGGCTTGATCATGTCGTGCCTCCACCGATCAGCGCTTGCGCGAAGTGCGGACCAGTGGGGACTGGTCACGGGCAGAAACTGAATCTAACATCAGGTTCAGTTGTCAATCAACGACCGGCGAGGAGCGCAGTCCCGGGTGAGTAGTCGGTGAGCGTCAGTCCCCGCGAGCAGTTGCCGACGCTGCGCGGACGCCAGACCCAGGCGGCGATAGACGCGGCCGCGCGCACGGTCGTCGCGCGCAAGGGCATCCTTGCCACCACGATCGCCGACATCGCCGCTGAGGCGGGCAGGTCGACCGCATCGTTCTACAACTACTACGACTCCAAAGAAGCGATGGTCCGCGAGTGGGCGGTGCGGTTCCGTGACGAGGCGCGACAGCGCTCGATGGCGGCGGCCCAACCGGGACTCAGCGACTGGGAGCGCTCGCATCAGGCGGTCGCCGCGCACTGGGACACCTACCGCAACAGGTTGGCCGAGATCATCAGTGTGTCCCAGATGGCGACGGTCAACGAGGACTTCGCGGAGTATTGGAGCGAAATCTGTTCTTTACCAATCAGTCTGATCACCTCGATGGTGAAACAGGCGCAACGACAGGGCTTCTGCACAGACAGCGACCCCCGGCTCGTCGCGATCGCTCTGGTGTCGATGCTCAATCAGTTCTGCTACACCCAACTCTCCGGTCAGGCCGGTCAGGCCGGTCGTGCCGCCGAAGGCATCGACGACGCCGCCTGCATCAAGACGCTCGCCGACATCTTCTACCGGACGATCTATCACCGGGAGGACGGACACCATGAGTAGATCACCATCGACACGAACACCCGGGGTCACCCGGGACTTCGTGGGTCTCGACTCCACGACCGCCCGGCAGGCGGGCTCAGGCGGGCACCCGTGCCAAGGCCTCTACCACCGCGGAGTGGGTCGCAGGCCCAAGGTGGCCATGATCGCGACCCACTACCAGATCGACTTCTCCGAGCACTATCTCGCCGACTACATGGCCACCCGGGGCATCGGCTTCCTCGGCTGGAACACCCGGTATCGGGGGTTCGAGAGCAGCTTTCTTCTCGACCACGCGCTGGTGGACATCGGCGTCGGCGTGCGCTGGCTCCGCGAGGTTCAGGGGATCGAAACGGTGATCCTGCTGGGCAATTCGGGCGGCGGATCGTTGATGGCTGCCTACCAGGCCAACGCCCTGGACCGGCACGTCACCCCGATGGAGGGGATGCGGCCCGCCGTCGGGCTCGACGATCTGCCACCCGCCGACGGGTACGTGGCCAGCGCCGCGCACCCGGGTCGGCCGGAGGTCCTGACCGCGTGGATGGACGCTGCGGTGATCGACGAAAGCGACGCGATCGCCACCGATCCCGACCTCGACCTGTTCAACGAACGCAACGGCCCGCCCTACGATGCGGACTTTGTGCAGCGGTACCGGGCAGCCCAGGTCGCGCGCAACGACGCGATCACCGACTGGGCGCAAGCCGAGTTGGTCCGGGTGCGTGCCGCCGGGTTCTCCGACCGGCCGTTCACCGTGATGCGCACCTGGGCGGACCCGCGCATGGTCGACCCCGCCCTCGAACCCACCAAGCGCCCCGCCAACATGTGCTACGCCGGTATTCCCGCCAAAGCCAACAGATCCACTCACGGCATCGCCTCGGCCTGCACACTGCGCAACTGGATCGGCATGTGGAGCCTGCGTCATGCGCAGACCCGGGCCGAGCCGCACCTGGCCCGCATCGACTGTCCCGCACTGGTGATCAACGCTGAGCAGGACACTGGCGTGTACCCGTCGGACGCCCAGCGGATCTACGACGCACTCGGCAGCACCGACAAGACCCAGTGCGCGATCGACACCGATCATTACTTCACCACGCCGGGGGCCCGCACCGAGAAGGCCGATACCATCGCCAAGTGGATTGCGCGCCACTGGTGAGGGTTCTTGCGCACTTCGTTCCCGGCGAGAAGGTCCTGAAATTCCTTGAGCCGCAGATGGACTGGCTCGACATCCGGTACTGCGCCGAGGACGACGACGAGACGTTCCATCGCGAACTACCCGACGCCGAGGTGATCTGGCACGTGCTGCGCCCCATCTCGGGCGACGACCTCAGCCAAGCGCCGCGCCTACGGCTCGTCCACAAGCTCGGCGCCGGAGTCAACACCATCGACGTCGATGCCGCGACGGCCCGCGGCGTCGCGGTCGCCAACATGCCGGGCGCGAACGCGGCGTCGGTCGCCGAAGGAGCGGTGCTGCTGATGCTGGCCGCGCTGCGCCGGCTGCCCGAACTGGATCGGATCACCCGCGAAGGCAGAGGCTGGCCGTCCGACCCGACGCTGGGCGAGACGGTGCGCGACATCGGCAGCTGCACGGTCGGGCTCGTCGGCTACGGCAACATCGCCCAGCGCGTCGAGACGATCGTCACGGCGATGGGTGCCGACGTCGTGCACACCAGCACCCGCGACGATGGACTCCCCGGCTGGCGCAACCTGACCGAACTACTCAGCGTCAGCGACATCGTCTCTCTGCATCTGCCACTGACCACGGACACCGCCGGACTGCTCGGCCGCGACGCCCTGGCATCGATGAAGTCGAGCGCCGTGCTCGTCAACACGTCCCGCGGGCCCATCGTCGACGAGGACGCCCTCGTCGACGCCCTGCGTTCCGGTGGCCTCGCCGCGGCCGGCCTCGATGTGTTCGCCGTCGAACCGGTGCCGGCCGACAGCCCGCTGCTCGAGTTGGACAACGTGGTGCTGACCCCGCACGTCACCTGGTACACGGCCGACACCATGCGGCGCTACCTGGAGTTCGCCGTCGACAACTGCGAACGCCTTCGTGACGGCCGGGACCTCGCCAACCTGGTGAACCAGGTGGCGGGGTAACCTCGGTCCCAACCAACCGGTTAGCCAGCACGAAGGGGTGCAAGCCATGCCCATCGCGATCCTTGAAGAGCACAACGCCCTCGCAGATTCGGTGCGTTCCCTGGTGGAGCGCATCGCTCCGTCCGAGGTTCTGCACGAAGCGCTCGAAACGCCGATCCCGAACCCGCCGCCCTACTGGAAATCCGCGGCCGAGCAGGGGCTGCACGGTGTTCATCTCGCCGAGTCTGTCGGCGGGCAGGGCTTCGGCATCCTCGAGCTGGCGATCGTCGTGGCCGAGTTCGGCTACGGCGCGGTACCCGGCCCGTTCGTGCCGTCGGCCATCGCCAGTGCGCTGATCTCCGCGCACGACCCCGGCGCCGCCATCCTCAACGATCTGGCGTCCGGCGACGTCATCGCCGCCTACGCCATCGACTCCGGCCTGACCGCGACGCGCCACGGCGACGGACTGGTGATCCGCGGCGAGGTGCGCGCAGTGCCCGCGGCGGCGCAGGCGTCGGTGCTGGTGCTGCCGGTGTCGATCGAATCAGGTGAGGAATGGGTGGTGCTCGACGCCGACCAGCTCGAGATCGAGCCGGTGCGCAGTGTCGACCCGCTGCGGCCGGTGGCGCATGTGCGGGCCAACGCCGTCGAGGTCGGCGACGACCGGGTGCTCAGCAACCTGAGCCGCGGTCACGCCCGGGCGCTGATGTCCACGCTGTTGTCCGCAGAGGCCATCGGTGTCGCACGCTGGGCCACCGACACCGCGGCGGGCTACGCCAAGATCCGCGAGCAGTTCGGCAGGCCGATCGGCCAGTTCCAGGCGATCAAACACAAGTGCGCGGGCATGATCGCCGAGACGGAGCGGGCCACCGCTGCGGTGTGGGATGCGGCCCGCGCCATCGACGAGATTCGTGACGCCCCCGAAAATAGCGGTAACGCCTTCGAGTTCGCCGCCGCGGTGGCGGCGACGCTGGCACCGGTCGCCGCGCAGCACTGCACGCAGGACTGCATCCAGGTGCACGGCGGTATCGGCTTCACCTGGGAACACGACACCAACGTCTACTACCGCCGCGCGCTGGTGCTGGCAGCCTGCTTCGGCCGGAGCGCGCAGTATCCGCAGCGCGTCGTCGACATCGCCACCACGACCGGCATGCGCAGCCTGAACATCGACCTCGACCCCGACACGGAGAAGCTTCGCGCCGAGATCCGCGCGGAAGTGGATGCGCTCAAAGCGATTCCGCGCGAGCAGCGCAACGCCGCGATCGCCGAGGCCGGCTGGGTGCAGCCGCATCTTCCGGTGCCGTGGGGTCGCGCCTCGAACCCCATCGAGCAGATCCTCATCGCCCAGGAGTTCAGCGCAGGAAAGGTGCGGCGCCCCGCGATGGGCATCGCCGCATGGATCATCCCGTCGATCGTCGCGTTCGGCACCGATGCGCAGAAGGAACGGTTCCTGCCGACGACCTTCCGCGGCGAGATGATCTGGTGTCAGCTGTTTTCCGAGCCGGGCGCGGGCTCCGACCTGGCGAGCCTGTCCACCAAGGCCACCAAGGTCGACGGCGGGTGGCGCATCACCGGCCAGAAGATCTGGACCACCGGCGCCCAGTACTCCGAGTGGGGAGCGCTGCTGGCTCGCACCGATCCGAGCGCTCCAAAACACAACGGCATCACCTACTTCCTGCTCGACATGAAGAGCGAGGGGGTGGACGTCAAGCCGCTGCGCGAGCTCACCGGCAACGCGATGTTCAACACCGTCTACATCGACGACGTGTTCGTGCCCGACGACATGGTGCTCGGCGATGTCGACCGCGGATGGGAGGTGAGCCGCAATACCCTTACTGCCGAACGGGTCTCGATCGGCAGCAGCGAGCCACCCTTCCTGCCGAGCCTGGACAAGTTCGTCGAATTCGTCGGCGAAGGTCATTTCGATCAGATCGCCCAGAACCATGCGGGCGTGCTGATCGCGGAGGGCCACGCCGCCAAGATCCTCAACATGCGGTCGACGCTGCTGACGCTCGCCGGTGCCGATCCGATGCCCGCGGCGGCGATCTCGAAGCTGCTGTCGATGAAGACCGGCCAGGGCTACGCCGAGTTCGCGGTGTCCTCGTTCGGCACCGACGCGGTCGTCGGCGATCCCGAACAGCTGTCCGGCCGTTGGGCGGAGTACCTGCTCGCCAGCCGCGCGACGACCATTTACGGCGGCACCTCCGAGGTGCAGCTGAACATCATCGCCGAACGGTTGCTCGGACTCCCGCGCGATCCGTAGCCGCGGTTTCACGTCGCAGATGCCGGGAACTCCACACCCATGACCAGTGACCGCGACTTCGCTGAGAAGCGGTTCAACGGATCCGGGGCCTTCCGGGCCGCGGCGACGTACGCGGTCACGGTCGTCGCACTGGCGGGTGTGGCGTTCGCGTTCTACGCGTTCGGCGCCCGGGATTCGGTGTACGCCGCAGCGCTGGTGCCGCTGTTCCTGTTCATCGGCGGCGTCGGCGCAGTCATCCGGACGTACCGCGAATGGAAGGCCGGCCGCAGCTGGGCGGCGTGGCAGGGCGCGGGCTGGTTCCTGCTGCTGCTGTTCCTCCCGGCGCTGTCACTGCCGGGATCGGCGTTCATGGTCGGCGGAGTCGAATAGCCAGCGCCGCGCCGGAATTGCATTCCACGCGACAAAGATCGAGAAGACGCCTGCTGGAATGCAATTCCGGCGGGAGGTGGGCGCTATTCGACGTCCATCTCCCGCAGCTCGCGCTTGAGAATCTTTCCGGTGGGGTTGCGCGGCAATTCGTCGAGGAAGACCACCTCGCGCGGCACCTTGTAGCGGGCCAGGTTGTCCTTCACGTAGGCCTTGATGACGTCCTCGTCGATCTCCGAGCCCTCGACCCTGACCACGAAGCAGCGCAGCCGGGCACCCCAGTCCTTGTCCTCGACGCCCAGAGCCGTCGCCTCGATGACCTCCGGGTGGCCGCTGACGAGGTCCTCGATCTCGGCCGGGAAGACGTTCTCGCCGCCGGAGACGATCATCTCGTCGTCGCGGCCGCTGACGTAGAGCAGACCGTTCTTGTCGAAGTAGCCGACGTCGCCCGAGGACAGCAGCCCGTCGATGATTTGCTTACCGCCACCACCGGTGTAGCCCTCGAACGGGAAGAAGTTCCCGACGAAGATCCGGCCGATCTCGCCCTGAGGCAGCTCGTTGCCGTTGTCGTCGAGGATCTTGACCTTCATGCCCTTGACCACCGGTCCGACCGTCGCCGGATTGATGGAAAGATCTTGTGGCCGAGCGATACTCGCGAACGCGACCTCCGTGGAACCGTAAAGGTTGTAGATCACGGGGCCGAGGTCCTTCAGCGCCCTGGTCGCCAGCTCCGCACCGAGTTGGGAGCCGGACACGAACACGATCTTCAGTGACGACAGGTCCGGCTTGGGGGAGGTTTTCTCGAGCTCGTCGAGCAGTCGGGAAAGCATCACGGGTACCACCACCATCGCCGTGGCCCTGTTCTTCTCGATGTCGGCCAGCACTGTGGCCGGTTTGAATCGGCGGCGCAGCACCAGCGTCGAGCCCAGCATCATCGCGATGGTGGCGTGCAGGAAGCCCAGCGCGTGGAACATCGGCGCGGGCAGCGACGTCACCTCGGCGCCCTTGAACGGCACCGACGACAGCACCCCGCCGATCGGCGCCAGCGACGGCGGCGCGCTGCGGTTGGCGCCCTTCGGAGTTCCGGTGGTGCCGCTCGTCAGGATGATGATCGACGCGTTCTTGGTGACCTTGGGCGCCGGGCGGGCGTCGGTGCGCGCGATCAACTCGGCCAGTGTTTCGTCGGTGCAGCCCGACGGCACATCGGAATCCGGGTTCACCCCGAGAGCGCGCAGCTTGCCGAGCTCGGGTTCGGCCTGCGCGACGGCGGCCGTGTACTCGTCGTCGTGGATGATGATCCTGGCGCCCTCGCGCTCGGAGACCTCTTTGATCTGAGGGCCGGAGAACTCGCTGTTGAGCAGGATGATGCGGGCGCCGACGCGCGCGGCCGCGTACACCGAGACGAGGAACCACCGGTGGTTGCGGGCGAGAATCGCCACGCCCTCGCCACCCTTGACGCCCTTGGCCAGCAGAGCGTTGGCGACGGCGTGGGACGCGTCGTCGAGTTCTTTGAACGTCATCTCGCCGTCGTCGTCGACCACCGCGGCCCGGTTCGGATAGCGGCGGGCGTTGAGGGCGGGGATCATGCCGATCTCACCCCAGCGCCGCATGTCGCCGATGAAGGCGAGCATGTCCTGCGGCGGCTCCAGCTTCAGGGCACCCGCCTCGAACATTCTGCGGGCGTAGTGCAGCTCAGCCGAACCACGCTCCCAGTACTTACCGGCCGATTGCTGAACCTTGGCGACGGCCTGCAACGGAAGATCGCTGAGCTTGGACATCCGTCAACAATATGTGACGGCGATCGCATATCGACCGAGAACCTACGATGAAGGAATGCCTGCTCGCCAGCATCTGGAGATCGGCGGGCAGCAGGTGCCCATCACCAACCCCGACAAGGTGGTGTTCGGCGACATCGGACTCACCAAGCTGGACCTGATGCACTACTACACCGCGGTGGCCGAGGGCGCCCTGCGCGGCGTGCGGGACCGGCCGATGATCCTGAAGCGGTTCGTCAAAGGCATCGATGTGGAGGCCGTATTCCAGAAGCGCGCCCCCGAGAAGCGGCCGGACTTCGTCGACGTCGCCGAGCTCAAGTACGCGTCGGGAACCTCGGCGAAGGAAGCCGTCCTCCGCGACGCCGGGGGCCTGATCTGGGCGGTGAACCTGGGCTGTGTGGACCTCAACCCGCACCCGGTACGGGCCGACGATCTCGAGCATCCCGACGAACTGCGCGTCGACCTCGACCCGATGCCGGGCGTGGACTGGCGGCAGATCCTCGACGTTGCGTTCGTCGCCCGGGAGGTGCTCGAGGATCACGGGCTGGTGGCCTGGCCCAAGACGTCAGGCTCGAAGGGCTTCCATATCTACGCCCGCATTCACCGCCGCTGGCCGTTCAAGTCGGTGCGTCTGGCCGCCGAGGCGGTCGCCCGCGAGGTCGAGCGCCGCGCCCCGGAGTCCGCGACCGCGCGGTGGTGGAAGGAAGAGCGACACGGCGTCTTCGTCGACTTCAACCAGAACGCCAAGGACCGCACCGTGGCCTCCGCGTACTCGGTGCGCGCCGTACCGGACGCGCGGGTGTCGACGCCGCTGTTCTGGGACGAAGTCGCCGACTGCCGGCCGGAGAACTTCACCGTCGCCACCGTGCCACAACGCTTCGCGCAGCTCGGAGACCCGTGGGAGGGCATGGACGACACCGCGGGTGGCCTGGACTCGCTGCTGGAGCTCGCGGATCGGTTGGGGCCGGCCGAGAAGGCGCCAAAAGGCGCGCACAGATCGGTCGACGGCCGCCGGGAATCCACGATGCCGCTGATCGAGATCGCGCGCACCAAGACCAAGGACGAGGCGATGGCGGCGCTGCAGCAATGGCGTGAGCAGTATCCGGAGGCGGCCGGTAAGCTGGAGCCCGCCGATGTCCTCGTCGACGGAATGCGTGGCCCGAGCTCGATCTGGTACCGGATCCGGATCAATCTGCAGCACGTTGCCGAGGATGTGCGCCCGCCAGAGGAGGCCCTGCTGGCCGATTACAGCCCGTGGGCGGGCTACACCGGTTCGCAGCAGCAACGCAGGGGCTGACGCTATGGAAATGTTTCGCGATTGTGGCGAATAACGCTGGGTAACAATGGATTTCTAGGCAGGGGTAGAAGTGCAATCCGTCCGAGGTTCTTTGTGAATCAGGTGTCCAGGTCGATGCCGTGAATGGCGAAAAGCGTCTCGAGATCGTCCCACTGGTCACCGTCGAAGTTGTAGTCGAAGGCGCCGACGCTGGTCCCCGGCATCGCGATCAACTGGTGGATCCGCACTCCGGACTGGCAGGCGAGCAGCCGGAGGATCGAGTCTTCGTCGTCGTCCCCGCAGGATCCCGAAAACATATTGAGGATCAGCTGGCGGACAACGCCGAGCGGCAACTGAGCGAGCTGCGCGTTGGATCGGTGAAGGATGAAGAGCCGGGATGCGTCGTCGTCCATTCTGTCGGCCCCGATGATTCCGCAGTTCGTCAGTACATTCACCAGGCGATCCCACTCTCCACCATCGATCGCGTCCAACAAACTATTCACTCCGACACGGGAGACGACATCGCTGAGGCGCTGGCAATCGAGTGCATCCAGGATCCGGAGGATGGAGCGTTCGTCGTCGTCGCCACAGAAGCCGTCGATCATCGCGTTGATCAGATTGACAAGTTCCTCATTGGGGATCTGGCGAATCTGGTCTGGAGATGAATTGTCGATCTGGGTGCGCGCATTGTCATCACCGACACCATTGAACAGCTCGGCGAGCCAGCCTCCGAGTACATAGGCCAGCGCGACCCACCCGCCGATTCGGCTTCCAGACTCGGCCGCCCATCCCACACCTTTCTTGGCCTCGTCCCAGGTGCTCGGCGGGTGATTGGGATCGTTGGGGTCCTGCGGTGGTTCACCCGGTGTCGGTGGCTGGCCCGAGCTCGAGCGGGCGCGCAACGCCTCGGTGTCCAACTGTGCGCGGATCCCGCGGAGTCGGCGCGTAGCCTCCTGCAGACTCATCGTCTCGTTGCCGACCTCGAAGATGCGCTCGTCTTTGTCGACGCCCGCCAGGCGGAGATCTTTGGTCACGGCGCTGACCAGTTTTGCAATCCCATCGACGCGGTCCTGCGCGCGCAGGACCGTCACGAGGTGTGATTGTTTTGACGGAGCCAGTGCTTCGAGCGCTCGACCCGCGCGCTGGAGGCCATATGACGCGTCAATGAGACGACAGGCGGCTTCGCGCGCCTGTCGGTGGGATCGGTAATTCAGCTGTGCCCCGCCGTCAGCCGACGCCCGCGAATCGATTGCCATGACGACCCCTCCGCTGCGCGGCACGGCGGTCACCGCGCCTGCTAGTGCGATGGTACGCACGCCGCTACCAGGAACTTCCAGCAATTTGGCCATCGTCGGAACATCTCGCTACCCCTTCTGGATACTGACCGCTACCCCACCGGATACTGACCGCTACCCCACTGGCTATAGAGCATCGAAGCGACGGCACGACGACCCTCCCACTGCCGCCATGTCAGCCCCGTCGACGACGAAAGGACCCGCACGCCCGCTGCGCTGCCCGAAACCCGCATAGCCACAAATCCCGTGCCCACCATCCGGATCGAGGCCCAACAACCCGTGGGCGGGCTACACCGGTTCGCAGCAGCAACGCAGTGGCTGACGCTAAGTTACCGACGAGTTTGCTGGCGACGGCGAATGCAGTTCTTAGCGAAGTATTAGTAGTTACTCCTCGCGGCCTTAAGTTGCCTCACTACGTTGACTGTTGTAAGGCCCACGGGGGGGCACTCCAGCACTAGATCGAGGAGGCAGCAATGTACGGTAATCCGACGTTCAGCTGCGGTGGCGCCGACATTCGGGCGCATTGCCGACAGTTGGCCACCGTGGTGACGATCAGTGGCGCTCTCGACGATCTCAATGTGGAACGGGCCAGCCGGTACACCCAGCGCTTCATTCTGGCCGAGAAGCCTTTCGTGCTCGACGTCAGCGGGGTCACTTCCTTTACCCACGAAGCGATTTCATTGCTGTTCACCGTCGATGACGTCTGCACCGCCGCCGGCGTCGACTGGTCGCTGGTCGCAAGCCGCTCCGTCGAGCAGGCCCTTCGCGACTGCGATATCGAGTTCACGGCGGCCGGTTCTGTTCCCGAAGCTCTCAATCACTTCGCCGACGCGATGGTCGCGCGGCGCCAACTGCTTCCGCTCCTCACCAAGACTGCGTAAAGGATCCCTGTGTTAATTGACGTCCGGTGGCTCCGTTACCTGATTCATCCCCGCCACAAGTCAGAAACCGAGCGCCTCGCGCTCACGATCGGCTGATTGTTCGCCCCAGACCGCCGAGTCGGCCCTAGGTCGACGCGCCACGATCTACTGTGCTCCTATGAGCGCCGCTTCTGATCAAGTGACCGAGGCCGCGCACCGGGTTGTCGCGGAACACGATCCACGCTCGGTGCCCATCCCGCAGTTTCTCGGGGCATGCTTCGACGCCGGGTTGTCGTGGGTGCATTTTCCAGAAGGGCTCGGTGGCCTCGGCGTCTCCCGCGGACTCCAGGCCGTCGCCGACCGCATCCTCCAGGACGCCGGCGGACCGGTGCCGCTGGCGCTGAACCCGATGGGCTACGGAATGGCGGCCCCCACGGTGCGCGAGCACGCCCAGACCGACGAGGTCCGCACGACGTTATTGCGGCCGCTGGCGACCACCGAGGACATCTGGTGCCAACTGTTCTCCGAACCTGGGGCGGGTTCGGACCTGGCAGGCCTGGCGACCTCGGCGGTCCCTGACGGCGACAACTGGATCGTCAACGGCCAGAAGGTCTGGACGAGCCTGGCTCACCGCGCCCGCTGGGGGTTGCTCCTGGCCCGCACCGATCCCACCGTGCCCAAGCATCGAGGCCTGACCTATTTCGTGCTGGACATGCATGCGGACGGCGTCGAGACCCGCCCCCTGCGGCAGTTGACCGGCCACGCTGAGTTCAACGAGGTCTACATCACCGATGCGCGCATCCCCGACGCGTACCGACTGGGTGCTGTCGGCGACGGCTGGCGGGTCGCCATGACCACATTGATGAACGAGCGCAGTGCCCTCGGTGCCAGCGGCAGCCGTCGCGGGGCAGGCACCATCAGCGACGCCGTCGCCCTCTGGGCATCCCGGCCGGACCTCCACACCCCCGTGCTGAGCGACCGCCTCACCAGCCTGTGGCTGCGCGCCGAAGCCCAGCGCCTGACATCGGAGCGCTCCAGGGCGGCCGCCATCGTCGGAGGGCCCGGGCCAGAAGGATCCATCGGGAAACTCGTCGGCGCCGAGCTCAACCAACACATCTACGAGTTCTGCATGGACCTCCTCGGGCCGGAGGGACTTCTGTACGACGGCTACCGGATGCGTGGCCGCGACAGCGGGGACGACCAGGACGATGGAGTCGAGGACTGGCGTGGCCCGATCCAGCAGCGATTCCTGCGCAGCCGCGCCAACACGATCGAGGGCGGTACCTCTGAAGTGATGCGCAACATCCTCGCTGAACGAGTGCTCGGGCTGCCCGGCGACCTTCGTGCAGATGCCGGGATGCCGTGGAAGGAGATCCCGCGTGGCTGAGGAGCTTGCGGATCAGCCCAACAACAAAGCTGAGGAGCTTGCGGATCAGCCCAACCGAAGCGCTGAGGAGGTTGCGGGTACTGAGTTCAGGTTCACCGACGAGCAGGGCCAGTTGCGCGCGGCAGTGCGCGCCTTCTGCACCGAACACGTCGACGAAGGTTCGGTGCGCGAGCTGATGGTGTCCGATCCGCCGTTCGACGCGAAAGTGTGGGCGCGCCTCGGATCCGAACTGGGCGTCCTGGGGTTGGCCGTGCCCGAGTCCAGGGGCGGAGCCGGCGGAAGCCTGGTCGATCAAGCGGTCGCGGTGGAGGAACTCGGGGCCGCCCTGGCGTGCGGCCCATTCTTCGGGACCGTGTACCTCGCCATCCCCGCCCTGGTCGCAGCATCCAGCGGTGACGACGTGCTGGCCCCGCTGGTCGACGGTACGCGCACCGCGGCGTTCGCCGTCGGAGACGTAGCCGGCGCGTTCGACGCCGCGGCGGTCACCGTCGTTGCCTCACCGCAGGACCAGGGTTGGGCATTGACCGGAACTGTGAAGCGGGTCGTCGATGCCGGTGCGGCCGACAGCATCGTGGTCGCCGCGAAGGTACCCGAAGGCGTCGGGCTATTCGCCGTCGACGCCGACAGCGTTGGGGTGCAACGTGTTCCGCTGGATACGCTGGACCTGACACGCCCACAGGCCAACGTCGTCCTGCAGAATGCACCCGGCCTGCTCACCGCCGGCCCCGACGAAGCCGAACGGGTCATCACCCAGGCACTACAGGTCGGGTCGGCGCTGCTGGCCGTCGAGCAGGTAGGTGCGGCGCAGCACTTGCTCGATCTGTCCGTCGAGTACGCGAAGA
Organism: Mycolicibacterium sp. CR10; assembly: GCF_005222675.1. Lineage (GTDB taxonomy): Bacteria > Actinomycetota > Actinomycetes > Mycobacteriales > Mycobacteriaceae > Mycobacterium. Next base: position 181,194 of record NZ_STGE01000003.1, read on the forward strand.
GTCGCCTCCAGTTCGGCAGGCCGATCGGGTCGTTTCAGGCGGTCAAGCATCGGCTCGCCGACGATCTCGTCGCGCTCGAGCACGCGAGATCGACTGCCTACCATGCTATTTGGGCACTGACTGACGGTTCCGACGACCCCGCCCTCGCGGTCAGTATCGCGCAGGCGACGTGTTCGGCGGCGTTCGCCCGGATCGCCACTGACACGATCCAGGTCCACGGCGGCATCGGGTTCACCTGGGAGCACCAGGCACACCTGTACTACAAACGCGCCTATACCGACGCGGCCCTTCTGGGCACCGCCGAGCAGCACCGGGCCAGGGTGGCCGAAATCGTGTTCAGCGCCCCGGCCAAGGACGCCCCACGCGTGGCCACCGGTTTTCGGAAATGAGAACACCGGGAGAACAAGTAACACCAACGATTACGCGCCACGCGATGGCAGCGGTCGCCGCCGCCGGCCCAGTACACGTTGAGACTGCAGCCACGGCGACAAAGTTCGAGTGAACCCCGCCGCCAGCGCAGTATGAACGGCTAGTACACGTCGCGCGGGCTCCGGCGGGTGGGTCAGCGGTGTTTGTTGAGGTATTCGGTGATGGTTTTGAGTTGGTAGCGCGACACGTCGTGGGCGGTT
>NZ_STGE01000004.1 GCF_005222675.1 Mycolicibacterium sp. CR10
AACCCTGCACTGATCGACACAACCCAACCCCTTCGCGCTCACTCGAACTGACTCACAACGAGCGTGGCAAAGAGGGCCGGCAGCGGAAGTTCGAGAGCGACCCTGCCGGAATGCTGTTTCGGCACAGGATTTAGCGGCCGGCGGGGTCCAGCCCGAGCGACATGCCTGCCAGTCCGCGCTTACGGCTCGACAGCGCGTCGGCGATCTTGAGAAGTTCCTTGCCCGCCGCCGAATCCGGAGCCGACAACACCAGCGGGACCCCGGAGTCGCCTGCGGCGACCAGCGCAGGATCCAACGGAACCTGGCCCAGCAGCGGCACATCGGCGCCGACAGACCGCGACAGGCTCTCGGCGACCTTGCGGCCACCGCCCTCGCCGAAGATCTGCATGGTCGTGCCGTCGGGCAGCACCAGCCCGGCCATGTTCTCCACCACACCGGCGATCCGCTGCTTGGTCTGAAGCGCGATCGCGCCGGCACGTTCGGCGACCTCGGCGGCGGCCATCTGCGGCGTCGTCACGACCAGAATGTCGGCCCCCGGGATCAACTGCGCCACCGAGATCGCGATGTCGCCGGTGCCGGGCGGCAGGTCGAGCAGCAGCACGTCCAGGTCGCCCCAGTAGACATCGGCGAGGAACTGCTGAAGCGCGCGGTGGAGCATCGGCCCCCGCCACACCACCGGGGTGTTGCCCTGGGTGAACATCGCGATCGAGATCACCCGCACGTCGTGCGCGACCGGCGGGATGATCATCGAATCGACCTGGACAGGCCGATCCGAGGTGCCCATCATCCGGGGCACCGAATGGCCGTAGATGTCGGCGTCGAGCAGGCCAACGGACAGTCCGCGCGCGGCCATCGCCGCGGCCAGGTTGACCGTGACGCTGGACTTGCCGACACCGCCCTTCCCGGAAGCGACGGCGAAGACGCGGGTCAGTGAGCCGGGCTGGGCGAAGGGGATGACCGGTTCACGCGCGTCGCCACGCAACAGTTTGCGCAGTTCGGTGCGCTGCTCGTCGTTCATGACGTCGAGGGTGACCTTGACCGATCCGGTGCCCGGCACGTCACTGACGGCCCGGCTGACGCTGTCGGAGATCTCGGTCTTCTTCGGGCATGCCGAGGTGGTGAGGTACACCTCGACGTGCACGGACCCGTCCGCCGCGACGGTGACGTCCTTGACCATGCCGACTTCGGTGATCGGGCGCCGTAGTTCGGGATCGATCACCTTGGCCAGTGCGGCACGCACTGCGGATTCGAGGTCAGTCGGAGTTGGAGACATCACCTGCGAGTCTAGGCCGCGGGCCAGTGACGATCCGAATTCGGCTCAGCTCACCGGTCCGGGCGCGGGACCCAGCGCCGGCGGCACCGGACCAGGAACCGGTGCGCCCGGCGGTGCAGGCGCGACGGGCGGGCCCGGCGGCAGAAGCGGTTGGGCCACCGGCGCTGCCGGCGGGAAGACGCCGGGCGGCGGGAAGGCGCCGGGCGGCGGGAGTGCGGCTGCCGGTGCGGCGGGCGGGACGGTGCTCTGGATGCAGAACACCGCGCATTCCGGCTGCGGCGGCGGCTGCATCCACGGAGGAAGCCACGCGGGCGGCGGCGGGGCCACCGGCTGCGGCGCTGCCTGCAACGCCTGGGCGGGTCCAGGCAGCGGGCCGAGTGACTGCCCGGGCACGAACCCGGGCACATTGGTGGAGATCTGGCTGGCCGCGTCAGTCCGCCCCATCAGCGGCAGCAGCGACAGCGGATCGTTGGCGGGCAGGCCGGTGGCGTTCATCGGAAGGCCCGGGCCGAGCCCCTCCATCAGGTCGAGATGGTCGTCACCCAGCGCGGGACCCAACGCGGAGCTCAACGTCGGAACCGAACCGTTGATCGGCGGAAGGTCGACGGGAACGACCCCCGTCGCGTATGACGCTGCCCAGCTCAGCACGTTGCGGGCGTAGGCCATCGAGTTGTTGTAGCGCAGGATCGCACTCATGACGTCGGCCTGGTTGCGCAGATTCACGCCGCCGCTGCACAGGTAGCGTGCGGCCGCCAGCGAGGCGTCGTAGATGTTCTGCACGTCCGCTTTGCCGTCTCCGTCGCCATCGGAGGCGTAGCGCGACCAGGTGCCGGGCAGGAACTGCATCGGCCCCAGCGCCCTGGCGTAGGTGACCCGCTCGGCATTGCGGCTCTGCACGATGACCTCGTTGCCGGGCAGGGTGCCATCCAGAGCGGGGCCGTAGATCGGGCGCACGGCGGTACCGCTGGCATCCGTCGCGCCACCGTAGGCGTGCATCGACTCGATGCGGCCGATCCCGGCCAACAGGTTCCAGCTGACCCCGCACCCCGGATAGGCGGCCGCCATCATGCTCTCGGCGTTGCGGTATGCGGCCAATGCCATCGACGGAATACGAAGTGTTCCAGGAGAATTCACCACGGCCGCGGGCGGAGGAGATGAGGAGGCGCTGGCGGCGACGCGGAACGGTGTCGGCGTCTTCGTCACGGCCACCACCGACGCGCCCGAGTCGCCGGAGGGCACCACGGCGGCGAGGGGCATCACCGCGGAATCGCGGGTCGGCATGTTGGCAGACGGCGAAGCCGCTCCGACGGCACCGGCGAGCAGGAGAGGAGTGAGCACGATGGCTACGCCGAAAGCCGGCGAACGTACAACTCGCCCTGCGCGACTACGCGCTGCCTGGAGGGTCGATCCTCCCCCTATGTGCACTCCGCCGTCCTAGCTGTGTGATCGCCTGTGAACCAAGTCACCATACCTACTTGGCAACGATGCTGTAACAGCATTGGCCACAGGAGTCTCAGCCGTTCTTTTTGGAGCGGCGATCACCGTCGTGTTTGCTCTTCTCCACCGTTCCGGTGCCGGGTTCGGATGGATGCCGAAGGTCAGCGATCAGATCGCGGATCTCCTCCAGTTCGCGACGCAGGTAATCGCGGGTGGCCACTTCGCCCACGGCAAGGCGCAACGCCGCCAGTTCGCGCGCCAGGTACTCGGTGTCCGCTTTGGTCTGCTCGGCGCGTCGGCGGTCCTCCTCCAAGGACACCCGGTCGCGGTTCTCCTGCCTGTTCTGCGCGAGCAGGATCAGCGGCGCCGCGTACGCGGCCTGGGTGGAGAACGCGAGGTTCAACAGGATGAACGGGTAGGGATCCCACTGCCAGGCGAAGGCGCCGATGTTGAGCAACACCCAGACGATCACCAGGCACGTCTGGATCGCCAGGTAGCGCCCGGTGCCGAGGAACCGGGCGATCCGCTCGCTGACCCGGCCGACGGCCTCCACGTCGAACTTCGGGGTGAACGAGCGGCCGGTCTTGGGCGTGTCGAGGCGCTGCCGGGCCGACGAGTCGCTCATGTCGTCCTCTCGGCGGTGACGATCTCGAGCTCGGCTTCCCGTTCGCGCCAGTCGTCGGGCAGCAGGTGGTCGAGCACGTCGTCGACCGAGACCGCGCCCACGAGATGGTTTTCCTCGTCGACCACCGGACCGCAGACCAGGTTGTAGGCGGCGAAATAGCGGGTGAGCGCCCCCAACGAGTCCTCCGGACGCAGGAACGGCAGATCCTTGTCGACGATCCCGCTGACCAGCGCGGCCGGCGGTTCTCGCAGCAACCGTTGCAGGTGCACGCAGCCCAGGTAACGGCCGGTCGGGGTGGCGGTGGGCGGGCGCACGACGAACACCAGCGACGCCAGGGCCGGCGTGAGATCCGGATCCCGCACCCGCGCAAGGGCTTCGGCGACGGTGGTGTCCGGTGCGAGCACCACCGGCTCCGAGGTCATCAGGCCGCCCGCGGTGTTCGGAGAGTGACTGAGCAGCCGGCGCACGTCCTCCGAGTCCTCCGGGTCCATCCTGCGCAGGAAGCTCTCGGCGTCCGCCGGCGTCATCGTGCCGAGCAGGTCGGCGGCGTCGTCAGGGTCCATCGCCTCGAGCACGTCGGCGGCGCGGTCGGTCTTCAACTGCCGCAGCAGCGCAACCTGCTGGTCCTCAGGCAGTTCCTGGAGGACGTCGGCCAGCCGTTCGTCGTCGAGCGCGTTGACCACCTCGTGGCGGCGCTTGGCGGGCAGCTCGCGGATGGCGTCGGCGACCTCGACGGCGCGCTGCCCCTGGAACTGCTCGAGCAGTTGTGCCACGCCCTGGTCGGGCATCGCCAGACCGGACGGGGTGAGCCCCTGGACGTGCTGCCAGTCGACGGCGTAGACGTTGCTGCGACGGCCGAGCCGCCGCTGCGGCCGCACTGCGACCTTGGTCACCATCCAGTCCCGGGTACGGGTCTGCTCGATGGCGAGATCCACCACGACCACGTCGATCCCCTCGAGCTGGGTCAGGTCCGGGTCGTCGACACGCACCCGGGTTTCGAGCACCTGGCCCAGAACCAGGACCTCGCCGGGACGTTGGGAGAACCGGCGCAGGGACACGTTTCCGGTGGACAGCGTGACAGCCCCGGGCTCGATCGCCGTGACGCGCAGGATGGGCACGAAAATCCTTCTGCGGGTAAGCAACTCGCAGACCAGACCGAGAACACGGGGTTGTTGGCGCACGATGCTGATACCGATGACCACATCGCGGACCCGGCCGATGGATTCGCCGTCGGGGCCGAGCACCACCATTCTTGCGAGCCGGGCCGCATAGACCCTGTTGACCGACGCCATGGTTGTAAAGGGTAGAGAGTGTTCTTGTGGAAAACCGGTACCGACCCCGACGGACATGCCTGTCCGTGCCGGGCAGCAGCGTCAAGATGATCCAGAAGGCCAAGACACTGCATGCCGACCAGGTGTTCCTCGACCTCGAGGACGCCGTCGCCGCGGAAGCGAAAACCGAAGCGCGCGCACAGGTCGCGGCCGCGCTCGCCGAGCCGGGTTGGGCCGGTCAGCTGCGGGGCGTGCGCGTCAACGACTGGACGACGCCCTGGACCCACACCGACATCATCGACGTGGTCGCGGGTGCGGGTGCGGCGCTGGACATCGTGGTGCTGCCCAAGGTGACCGACGTGTCGCACATCCACGCCCTGGATCTGCTGCTCGGCCAGCTGGAGGCCACCCACGGTCTGCCGGTCGGCCGCATCGGTATCGAGGCGCAGATCGAGGACGCCAGGGGGCTGACCAACATCGACGCGATCGCGGCCGCCCCGCGCGTGCAGGCCCTGGTGCTCGGGCCCGCCGATCTGATGGCGAGCCTGAACATGCGCACGCTGGAGGTCGGCGAGCAGCCGCAGGGATATGACGTCGGCGACGCCTACCACCACGTGTTGATGCGGATCCTCGTCGCCGCGCGCGCCAACGGCATCGCCGCCATCGACGGGCCGTACCTGAAGGTCCGCGACACCGCCGCGTTCCGCCGGGTGGCGGGGCGGTCGGCCGCGCTCGGATACGACGGGAAGTGGGTGCTGCACCCCGATCAGATCGCGGCGGGCAACGAGATCTTCAGCCCGCGTCAGCAGGAATACGACCACGCCGAGCTGATCCTGGAGGCCTATGAGTGGCACACGTCGGGGGCGGGCGGTGCCAGGGGCGCGGTGATGCTCGGCGACGAGATGATCGACGAGGCCAGCCGCAAGATGGCGCTCGTGATCGTCGGCAAGGGCCGCGCAGCGGGCATGCAGCGCACCGGCGAGCCGTTCCGGCCGCCCGCCTAGGTTCTCAGGGCGCCCACTGCCAGTTGCTGGCGTAGAGGACCGTCGTGAGCAGGAGGTAGAGCACCATACCGGCCACCACGAGCGCGCCGATGGCCACGCCGGCTACGGCGAGACCGTATCCCGCCTGCCCGGTGCTCTTCGTCTCGCGCATCGCGATGATCCCGAGCACCAGGCCCACGATCGAGGGCAGGCCGCAGCAGAGCAGGCCGGCCAGCGAGGTCACCAGAGCGGCGATGGCCTTGCCGTTGGTACCCGGCGGGTTCACCGGTGGATACGCCGGATAGGGCTGGTAATAGCCAGGATTCGGCTGTCCAGGATAGGGCGGGGGATACCCAGGCGGCGGGTACACGGGCGGCGGCAGCCCGGAATCCGCCGGGTAGTCCAGCGGCGGAGGTTCGAAACCCCCGGGCGGCTGGTCCCCACTGGTGGTCATGCGGTACCACCCAGTCAGGAGGCCATCGTGGTAACCACCCACGCAAAGTTGATCAGCAACGTCACGACGCCCACCACGATGCCGGCGACCGCCAGACCGTGGCCGGCCTGGCGAGTCTGCTTGATCTGGCTCAGCGCCATGACGCCGAGCACGATGCCGATGATCGAGCCGATGCCGCAGCACGCCCCGACGATCGACGACACCAGCGAGGCGATCGCCAACGAGTTGTTGCCCGACTGGACGGGGGCGCCATATCCGTAGCCGGCACCCGGCGGCGGGTAGGCCCCGTACGGCGGTGGCGGTGGGTACGCCCCGTATCCCGGATTCGGGTACGGCGGCGCCCCTGGATCGGGGTACGGCGGCGGGTATCCGGACGGGGGCGGCGGATAGTCGGGTGCCGCGAAATCGCCAGACGGCGGATACCCGGACGACGGCGTGTACGCCGGGGTGTCATAACCCGAGGAGGGCGGGGTGTACGTGGGGGGGTTGTAGGCCGGCGGTGGGGTGTACGTGGGGGCTGGGTTGTAGGCCGGCGGCGGGTTATCGGACGGTTCGGGCGGCGGCGTCGGCGCGCCTGAGGACTGCTCGCCCGCGGACTGCTCGATCGGGGGCGCTTCGTAACCGGCTGGGGACGGCTCGGACCCGCCCGCGGTGGAATCGGAAGAGTCGATTCGGCCTGCGTCGTTGTCCGGATTTGTCATGCTGATCAACCTAGCGCAAAGTGCGGGAAGCCCAGGAAGACTGGGGTGAGCGCGAGTCGGGGCACCTTCGCCGGGCCCCGAGCGTTGTGGGGAAGACACGCGGTGCACGTCGCGCAGACGAAGGAGTAAGGACAATGACCAGCCCGTTCCAGCCTGGACAGAACCCCGGGGCGGCAGCCGGCGTTCCCGCCGCGGGGCGTGGCCGCCCGGTCGGCCTGCCCACTCCGCCCAAGGGATGGCCGATCGGGTCCTACCCGACCTATGCCGAAGCCCAGCGCGCCGTCGACCATCTCTCCGACCAGCAGTTCCCCGTCGAGCAGGTGACCATCGTCGGGGTCGATCTGATGCAGGTCGAGCGCGTGACCGGGAGGCTGTCGTGGCCCAAGGTGCTCGGCGGCGGCGTGCTCACCGGCGCCTGGCTGGGCCTGTTCATCGGCCTCATCCTCGGATTCTTCAGCCCCAACCCCTGGAGCTCGCTGATCACGGGTCTGATCGCGGGCGTGTTCTTCGGCTTGATCACCTCGGCGATCCCGTACGCGATGGCGCGGGGCACAAGAGATTTCAGCTCCACCATGCAGCTGGTCGCCGGGCGTTATGACGTCCTGTGCGATCCGCAGGCCGCTGAGCAGGGCCGGGATCTACTGGCGCGCTTGAAGATCTGACCCGCGTCGGATGCGCTACGAAGACGCCCGCGAGGCGGGCGCTGAGTGAACAACGTCCTCGCTCTGGTTCGCGCCCATCTGGTCGAGCATTTCACGCAGAGGGGGATCACCGCCGACGCCGACGAGGCCGGCGTGACATTCCTCGGCGCCGACCCGATCACCGTGATGCGTTTCGCAACGCCGGGCAGCGCTGCAGCGCACTATGTTTCGATCGGATGCTCCCGAAGTCCGATGGTCGACCCCGCTGAGTTCGTCACCGATCCCGTGCGCGGCCCGCGGGCAGAGGTCGTCGTCGCGCTGCGCGGCCCCTCGCCCACAGGACTGGCGCGTTCGATCGCGGTGGTGGCCGCCGCGCCGGCTGTCGAGGGACTGATCCTGGAACCCGATGCGCTCATCGATCTGGAGACTCCGCTGTGGCAGGGAGCGCCGTTCACGGCATACCTGTTGGGCCGCAGCAACATCGACGACGTCGTGCTGCCCGATCCGCTGTCGCCGGTCACCGTGCTGTCGGCGGTACCGATCACGGCCACGGAGGCGGCCTGGGTGCGACTCAAGGGCGCTGACGCCATGAGGGAGGCCTGGATTCAGGACGGGGTCGATACCGCAGACCCATACCGGCGCGCCGCGAGCCCCTCCTGATCAATTCCGGCGAAATGGCATTCCGGCCGAAGAAAATCGAGAGGAAGCCTGCTGGAATGCCATTTCGGCGGATCTAAAGCCAGTGGTTGTGCCGGAACGTGCGGTACAGCGTTGTGCACACGGTCGCGATCAGCAGCAGCACCGCGGGATAACCCCACGTCCACTGCAGCTCTGGCATGTGTTCGAAGTTCATGCCGTAGATCCCCGCGATCGCGGTGGGCGCGGCGGCGATGGCGACCCACGCGGAGATCTTGCGCATGTCGACGTTCTGCTGCATGGCGACCTTGCCGAGCGCGGCCTGCACCAGAGAGCTCAGCAACTCGTCATAGCTGGCGATGCGGTCGGCGGCCTTGATGGTGTGGTCGAGAACGTCGCGCATGTACCGACGGATCTCAACGTTGATCAGATCGTCGTGGTGGGTGCCCATGCGCTCCAGGTCGGTCGCCAGCGGGCTGACCGCCCGGCGCAATTCGACGACCTCGCGCTTGAGCAGGTAAATGCTCTCGATATCGGTTTGGGACAGCGGCGAGAAGATGTCCTCCTCCATGCTGTCGATGTCGGTCTCGATCAGATCCGTGACATCCAGATAGGTGTCCACAACGCTGTCGGCGATGGCGTGCATCACCGAATACGGCCCGAGTTTGAGGTTCGCGGGAGCGGCCTCCAGGCGTTTCCGCACCCCGGCCAGTCCGCCGTGCTCGCCGTGGCGCACCGTGACGACGAAGTCCGGTCCGACGAAGATCATGATCTCGCCGGTCTCGACGATCTCCCGCGCCTTGGCCATCGACTCGTGCTCGACGTACTTGACGGTCTTCAGCACCAGGAACAGCGTCTTGTCGTAACGCTCCAACTTGGGCCGCTGATGCGCGTGCACCGCATCCTCGACTGCGAGATCGTGCAGGCAGAAGACGTCGGCGACGGCCTGCATCTGGTGCTCGTCGGGTTCGTGCAGCCCGATCCAGACGAACGCGTCCCGGCCCTCGGCCTCGATCTCATGGACCTTGTTGAGCGCCGCGGCATGGGTGTACTTCCCCGGCAGTCGGGTGCCGTCGCAGTACACGCCGCAGTCGACCATGGCCCTGGCGACGGGGACGTGGATGCTTTTGGCGTCCGGCCCGTCGCCGCGGATTCCCTGTCGCAGCCGCGACGGCGGCATCGCACGAAACGACGGCATTGCTTCCACCTCCCTTCGAAACGATCACGGAAATGCTACGCGCCGAAAACTGGCATAGGGCGCTATGTGAGCAGGCATCTCCGCCGGCCATGGGGGTGCCGAGGGGGTGGGCCCGTGACGTACTCTGACGCCGTGCCGGAAAGTGTGGTCGATTCCTCGCGTGAGCCCTCGTCAGAGGCGCGCACGCCCCAGGTTGTCATCGCGGACAACGAGATCTTCGAGGCCCATGAGGGCGGCAAGCTCTCGGTCGGGTTGAAATCGCCACTGGATACCCAGCGGGCATTGTCGATCGCGTACACCCCCGGGGTCGCGCAGGTCAGCCGGGCCATCGCCGCCGACGCGACGCTCGCGAAGCGGTACACCTGGGCCAACCGACTGGTGGCGGTGATCAGCGACGGCACCGCCGTTCTCGGTCTCGGCGACATTGGACCCGCGGCGTCGCTGCCGGTGATGGAGGGCAAGAGCGCGCTGTTCAAGACTTTCGGCGGGCTGGACTCGATCCCGATCGTGCTCGACACGAAGGACACCGACGAGATCGTCGAGACGATCATCCGACTGCGCCCGACCTTCGGCGCCGTCAACCTGGAGGACATCTCGGCGCCCCGCTGCTTCGAGATCGAGCGGCGCGTCATCGAGGCGTTGGACTGCCCGGTCATGCACGACGACCAGCACGGAACCGCCATCGTCGTGCTGGCCGCGCTGCTCGGTGCCAGCAAGGTCCTCGATCGGGACATGAACGCGCTCAAGGTCGTCATCTCCGGTGCCGGCGCCGCCGGTATCGCGTGCGCGAACATCTTGCTGGCCAAGGGAATCGTGGACATCACGGTGATCGACAGCAAGGGCATCGTCCAGACGGGCCGCAGCGACCTCAACCCGTTCAAGGCCGAATTGGCGACCAGGACCAACCCGCGCGGATTGACCGGTGGCCTTGCCGAGGCTCTCGCCGGTGCGGACGTGTTCATGGGCGTCTCGGCCGGGCTGGTGCCAGAGGATCTGATCGCGACGATGGCGCCGGGCGGCATCGTGTTCGCGATGTCCAACCCCGACCCCGAGATCCACCCCGACGTCGCGCGCAAGTACGCCGCCGTCGTCGCCACCGGGCGTAGCGACTTCCCGAACCAGATCAACAATGTGCTGGCGTTCCCGGGCGTCTTCCGCGGTGCGCTGGACGCGGGGGCGCGCCGGATCACCGAGAAGATGAAGGTCGCCGCGGCTGAGGCGATCTTCTCCGTCGTGGGTGACGACCTGGCGGTCGACCACATCGTGCCGAGCGCGCTGGACCCGCGGGTGGGTCCCGCGGTGGCCGCGGCGGTCGCCGCGGCGTCCGAGGATTCGGTCGGCTGACCCGCACGCGCATCCCGAGCCGACTGGCGGCCGCACTGGTCGCCGTGCTGGTCGCGGCGGGTTGCGGAGGGCCGGAACCGGCGCCGTCGATCTCTGTCGGGGCGACGCCGGATCCGGAGTCGGCGTTGGTCGCCCACCTGTACGCGGCCGCGCTGCGGTTCTACGGCAACCCCGCTCATGTGCAGACGGATCAGGATCCGCTCGGTCGCCTGGACTCGGGGGAGATCCGTGTCGCGCCCGGATTCACCGGGCGGCTGCTGCAGCGTTTCGAGCCGGACGCATCGGCGCGAGCCGATGTGCAGGTGTACCGCAGGTTGGTCTCGTCGCTGCCCGAGGGTGTCGCGGCCGGCGATTACACCACGTCGGCGGAGGACAAACCGGCCGTCGCGGTGACCGAGAAGACCGCCGAGGACTGGAGCGGTCGTGATCTTTCGGCGTTGGTCCGCCGATGTGACGACGTGTCGATCGGCGCGGTGAAGGGGGCGCAGCGGCCGGCGTCCATCGGTGCGTGCACACTGCCCAAGGCGCGCGAATTCCCGGACGATAAAACGCTTTTCGCGTCGCTACAGTCCGGAGAGATCGATGCGGCGTGGACGACGACAGCCGCCGCGGACGTGCCGTCGGAGGCGGTGGTGTTGGCGGACAAGACATCACTGATCCGTGCCGAGAACCTGGTGCCGCTGTACCGGCGCAACGAGCTGACTGAGTCGCAGGTGCTCGCGCTCAACGAGATCGCCGGGGTGCTGGACACCGGATCGCTGGCCGACATGCGCCGCCAGGTCGCCGAGGGCACCGATCCGGGCCTGGTGGCGGGGCAGTGGTTGGACGCGCACCCACTCGGCGTCGGTAACTGATCCGGGGCTAGCGGCTCGGCGGCAGCAGTCGCCGGTTCATCGGGATGAACACCCGCATGTATCCCGAACCCGCCAGGCGCACAATCGCATCGAACAGTTTGGCATCGGCGCCGGGCAGTACTCGCGCTTTATTGGCAGCGACCGCCCGCAGGACGATCTCGGCGGTGCGCTGCGGGCTGGTGATGGCAACTCTGTCGAAGATCACTCCCAGCGCGGTCTTATCCAGACCCGTTGCAGCGGTTGAGTTCTGGACGAGGGGTGTCTTGATGTACCCGGGGTGCACGCAGGTGACCTTCACCGGATGCCCGGCGACGATCATCTCCTGGCGGAGCGCTTCGGTGAACCCGCGCACCGCGAACTTGGCGGAGTTGTAGGCGCTCTGCCCCTGAACGGCGAAAAGTCCGTACATGCTGGAGATGTTGACGACGTGGCCGTCGCCGGAGGCGATGAGGTGTGGCAGGAACGCCTTGGTTCCGTTGACGACGCCCCAGTAGTCGACGTCCATCACCCGCTCGATGTCCTTGAATTCGGTGACCTCGACATCGCCGAAGTACGCGATGCCCGCGTTGTTGTAGATCTGGTTGACCTTCCCGAACTGCTCGGCGACCGAGGCGGCGTAGGACAGCACCGATTCCCGTTCCGTCACGTCGAGCCGGTCGGTCCGGACGCGCGCACCGTGGTCTCGGATCTGGTGTTCGGTGCGAGCCAGACCGTCGGTGTCCACGTCGCTGATCGCGAGGATTGCGCCGCGTCGAGCCAGTTCGGTGGCGAGTGCCTGCCCGATGCCCGATCCGGCGCCCGTCACCACGGTCACCTTTCCCGCGAATCCGCCCATCGGCACAGTGTGTCAGCTACGACAGCGGGAATGCGGTGCTTATGACACTCAGTTCTTCGTCGGGTGGTTGGCCCGGGCCAGGATCTTGGGCAGGAAGCGCTGGATGCCGGAGCCGGTGGCGCGCACGGCGATGTCGAACGCCACCGCGTCGCCTCCGACGAGCACCCGTGCCTTCTTCTTGCGGACGCCGTCGAGGATGATGCGGGCGGCCTTCTCCGGCGTCGTCTTGGCCAATTGTGTATCGAAATCCTTGGCAAGCGTCTGCTTGTCGAGTCCCTCGGCGGTCGTCATGTTGCGGGCGATCGCCGTCTTGATGCCGCCGGGATGGACGCTGGTGACCTTGACGGGATGGCCGGCCATCGCCATCTCCTGATTCAACGCCTCGGTGAATCCGCGGACGGCGAACTTGGCTGCGCAGTAGGCAGATTGACCGGGCATCCCGAGGAACCCGAACACACTCGAGATGTTGATGACGTGACCGTCGCCGGAGGCGATGAGATGGGGCAGAAACGTTTTGGTTCCGTTGACGACGCCCCAGTAGTCGACGTCGAACACCCGCTCGAGGTCCTTGAACTCGCTGACCTCGACGTCACCGGTGAACGCGATGCCCGCGTTGTTGTAGATCTGGTTGACCTTGCCGAAGTGTCGCGCTACAGCGTCGGCGTATACCTCGAACGACTCCCGCTCGGTGACGTTGAGGCGGTCGGACTTCACTTGCGCCCCTAGGCCTTTGAGCCGCTCTTCGGTAACGGCGAGCCCTTCGGTGTCGATGTCGCTGATCGCCACGAGGGCACCCGAGCGCCCCAGCTCGATGGCCAGCGCCTGGCCGATGCCTGAGCCGGCACCGGTCACGACCGCCACTTTTCCGGCGAAGCCGTCCATGAATACTCCTCGCTGATGGTCTGGTCTGGCCCCGGTCGAGGCTAGTGCACGGCCGGCAGGAACCGGGCGATGGCGCCGGAGAACAGGGTCTGATACCTGGGTCCGGCGGCCCGCACGATCAGGTCCAGCGCCTTGGCGTCCGGACCGACGAGCACGCGGGCCTTCTTTTTCCGGACCGCCTCGAGAATGATCTTCGCGGCCTTTTCGGGCGTGGTCATCGTGAGCTTCTTGTCGAAGAACGTCGTCAGGTTCGCGCGGTCGAAGCCTTCGACCGAAGTCGCGTTGCGCATGATCGCTGTCTTGATACCGCCGGGATTCACGGTCGTGACCGCCACCGGCTGCCCGCTGATCGCCATCTCCTGCCGTAGCGACTCGGTGAACCCGCGCACCGCGAACTTGGCCGAGTTGTACGCCGCCTGACCCGGAACCGAGAAGATCCCGAACAGGCTCGAGACGTTCACGACGTGGCCGTCGCCGGAGGCGATCAGATGCGGCAGGAACGCCTTGGTTCCGTTCACCACGCCCCAGAAGTCGACGTCGATGACGCGTTCGATGTCTTTGAAGGGGGTGGCCTCGACGTCGCCGACGTACGCGATGCCCGCGTTGTTGTAGATCTGGTTGACCTTGCCGAAGTGCTCGGCCACAGCGTCGGCGTACAGCAGGAACGCCTCGCGCTCGGTGACGTTGAGGCGGTCCGTCTTCACGGGGGCACCGATGGCCTTGAGGCGCTCCTCGGTGACGGCCAGCCCCTCGGCGTCGATATCGCTGATCGCCACGCTGGCACCCGACCGTCCCAGTTCGACAGCCAGCGCCTGACCGATTCCCGAGCCGGCGCCGGTCACGACGGCCACCTTTCCGGCGAAGCCCTGCATATCCACTCCCTCGTCACTGGTTGACTCGTGTCGAGGCTAGCCGGTACCCGTGGTCCCCGATATGTCAGGGCGGAGTGGCGCCCGTCACTGGTAATGCCGGAGCCTCCAGCGACGACAGACAGGTCATGAAGTTCACGTACTCGGTTGTCGCTGCGGCCGCCTCAGCAGTCGCCGTGGCCGCCACCATGACCGCAGCCCCCGCACAGGCAGACACCAGCACCGACGTATTCCTGGGGGCGCTGGACCACTACCGTCTCGGCAATATCGATCCGGCGACCGCGGTGCGCGTCGGTGAGTCGATCTGTCCGATGCTGGTGGAACCCGGCCAGAACACCGCCAACGTCGCCGCCCGCGTCGCCGACGAGATCGGTCAGCCGCTCGGCCCGGCCACGATGTTCACCGGCCTGGCGATCCAGATCCTGTGCCCGCGCGCGGTCACGGCGCTGACCGACGGGGTGCCGTTCTCGTTCTTCCGGTAGTCAGCCGAATGCGAGGTCGATGATCTCCTGCTGCTCGACGGCGTGCACCTTCGACGAACCCGATGACGGCGCCGACATCGCCCGCCGCGAGATCCGCTTGATGCCGGTGAGCTTCTCGGGCAACACCTCCGGCAGCGTCAGGCCCATCGTCGGCCACGCGCCCTGGTTGGCCGGCTCCTCCTGGACCCAGAAGTACTCCTTGGCGTTGGGGTACTCGTCCAGCGTCTGGGCCAGTCGGCGCCTCGGCAGGGGAGCCAGCTGCTCAATCCGGACGATCGCGACGTCCTCGCGGTCTTCCTTGCTCTTGCGGGCCGCCAACTCGTAGTACAGCTTGCCGCTGGTCAGCAGAACCCGGGTGGCCTTGGACCGGTCGCCGGTGCCATCGGTGTATGTCGGCTCCTCGAGCACCGACTGGAACTTCTTCTCGGTGAAATCCCTGATATCGCTGACCGCAGCCTTATTGCGCAGCATCGACTTCGGAGTGAACACGATCAGTGGACGGTGGATTCCGTCGAGACCGTGACGGCGCAGGAGGTGGAAGTAGTTCGCCGGCGTCGACGGCACCGCGATCGTCATCGATCCCTCGGCCCACAGCAGCAGGAACCGCTCGATGCGCCCCGACGTGTGGTCGGGACCCTGGCCTTCGTGACCGTGCGGCAGTAGCAACACGACGTCGGACAGCTGGCCCCACTTGGCCTCACCGGAGCTGATGAACTCGTCGATGATTGACTGCGCCCCGTTGACGAAGTCGCCGAACTGGGCCTCCCACAACACCAGCGCGTCCGGGTTGCCCACCGAGTAGCCGTATTCGAAGCCCACCGCCGCGTACTCCGAGAGCGCGGAGTCGTAGACCATGAACTTGCCGCCGGTCGGGTTGCCGTCCGCGTCGACCGTCAGGAGGTCCAGCGGGGTGAACTCCTGGGCCGTCTTGCGGTCGATGATCACCGCGTGCCGCTGGGTGAATGTGCCCCGGCGGACGTCCTGCCCGGTGAACCGGATGGTCTTGCCTTCCGCCAGGAATGAACCCAGCGCCAGCAGCTCGGCGAAGGCCCAATCGACCTTGCCTTCGTACGCCATCTCTCGGCGCTTCTCGAGCACCGGCTTGACACGGGGATGGACGCTGAACTCCTCGCCGGCGGCCAAATGGGCGTCGCCGATGCGGGCCAGCAGGGACTTGTCCACCGCGGTGCTCATCCCAGCAGGCACCATCTGGTCGGACTCCACGGAGTGGCTCGGCTCGATGGCGTGCTTCTCGAGTTCGCGCACCTCGTTGAAGACCCGCTCGAGCTGGCCCTGATAGTCGCGCAGCGCGTCCTCGGCCTCTTTCATCGAGATGTCGCCGCGGCCGATCAGGGACTCGGTGTAGGTCTTGCGGACGCCCCGCTTGGTGTCGATGACGTCGTACATGTCGGGCTGCGTCATCGACGGGTCATCGCCCTCGTTGTGCCCGCGGCGGCGGTAGCACAGCATGTCGATGACGACGTCCTTCTTGAACTGCTGCCGGAAGTCCATCGCCAGCTTGGCCACCCACACCGCTGCCTCGGGATCGTCGCCGTTGACGTGGAAGATCGGAGCGCCGATCATCTTCGCGACGTCGGTGCAGTACTCCGAGGAACGCGAGTCGCTCGGCGAGGTGGTGAAGCCGATCTGGTTGTTGACGATGATGTGGATGGTTCCGCCGGTGCGGTACCCGCGCAGCAGCGCCAGGTTCAGCGTCTCGGCGACCACACCCTGACCGGCGAACGCGGCGTCGCCATGCAGCATCAGCGGCACGACGGTGAAGACGGCCGATTCGTCGGCGTCCTTGTCGGCGGCCAGCACGTCCTGCTTGGCGCGGACCAGCCCTTCAAGCACCGGGTCGACGGCTTCGAGGTGGCTGGGGTTGGCCACCAGCGATACTTCGATGTCGTTCTCGCCGAACATCTGGATGTAGGTGCCGGTCGCACCCAGGTGGTATTTGACGTCGCCCGATCCGTGCGCCTGCGACGGGTTCAGGTTGCCCTCGAACTCGGTGAAGATCTGCGAATACGGCTTGCCGACGATGTTGGCCAGCACGTTGAGCCGCCCGCGGTGGGGCATGCCGATGACGACCTCGGCGAGCCCGTGTTCGGCGGCCTGGTCGATGGTGGCGTCCATCATCGGGATGACGGTCTCGGCACCTTCGAGCGAGAACCGCTTCTGCCCAACATATTTGGTCGCCAGGAAGGTCTCGAAAGCCTCGGCTGCGTTGAGCTTGGACAGGATGTACTTCTGCTCGGCGACGGTCGGCTTCTCGTGCTTGATCTCGATGCGTTCCTGCAGCCACTTCTGCTGCTCGGGTTCGAGGATGTGCGTGTACTCGACGCCGACGTGGCGGCAGTAGGCGTCCCGCAGCAGGCCAAGGATGTCGCGCAGCTTCTTGTGCGTCTTGCCGGCGAAACCGTTGACCTTGAACTCGCGGTCCAGATCCCACAGCGTCAGCCCGTGGGTGTTGACGTCGAGATCGGGGTGGCTGCGGAACCGGGTGTTGTCCAGGCGCAGCGGATCGATGTCGGCCATCAGGTGACCGCGGTTGCGATACGCCGCGATGAGCTCGATGACGCGGGCGTTCTTGTCCTCGATCGAATCCGGGTTGTCGATGCGCCACCGCACCGGCTCATAGGGGATTCCGAGTTCGCGGAAGATCTCGTCGTAGAACTCGTCGGCGAGCAGCAGTTGATGGATGGTGCGCAGGAAGTCGCCCGACTCGGCGCCCTGGATGATGCGGTGGTCGTAGGTCGACGTCAGCGTGATCAGCTTGCCCACGCCGAGTTCCGAGATGCGCTCGTCGCTGGCGCCCTGGAACTCCGCCGGGTACTCCATGGCCCCGGCGCCGATGATCGCGCCCTGACCCTGCATCAGCCGCGGCACCGAGTGCACGGTGCCGATGGTGCCCGGGTTCGTCAGCGAAATGGTCACGCCGGCAAAGTCTTCGGCGGTCAGCTTGCCGTCGCGGGCGCGACGCACGATGTCCTCGTAGGCCGCGATGAACTGGCCGAAACTCATGTTCTCGCAGTTCTTGATCGCCGCGACGACCAGTGACCGCTTGCCGTCCTTGCCCGGAAGGTCAATCGCCAGACCCAGATTGGTGTGGGCCGGTGTGACCGTGTTGGGCTTGCTGTCCACCTCGGCGAAGTGGCGGTTCATGTTCGGGAACTTCTTGACCGCCTGCACGATCGCGTAGCCCAGCAGGTGGGTGAACGAGATCTTGCCGCCGCGGGTGCGCTTGAGGTGGTTGTTGATGACGATCCGGTTGTCGATCATCGCCTTGGCCGGGATGGCGCGCACGCTGGTCGCGGTCGGCACATCCAGCGACGCGGACATGTTCTTCACCACGGCCGCAGCGGCACCGCGCAGCACCTGGTTCTCGTCTCCCTCGGCAGCCGGGGCGGGCTTGCTCGCGGCGGGCGCGGCGGGCTTCTTCGCTTCGGGCTTCTGGGGTTCGTCCCGCTTGGGCTCGGCCTTCTTCGGTTCGGCCTTCTCGGGTGCGGCCTTCTGGGGAGGTGCCGACTTCGCGGCAGGCGTGGCCGCTTCGGCGTCTTTCTGCTTCGCGGCGCCGTTGCTGCTCGCGGCCTTCGGCGGAGGGGCCGGCGCGGGTTCGGGCGGGCTGGTCGGGGCGGCGGCGGGCTTCCCGTTGCCCCTCGGGGCGACTTCGTTGGTGGGCTCAGGGGAGTAGTCGACGAGGAATTCGTGCCAACTGGGGTCGACCGACGAGGGATCCTCGCGGAACTTGCGGTACATCTCTTCGACCAACCACTCGTTCTGACCGAATGGTGAAGGTGAACTCACGGCTGCTATTCGCCTCAATTCTTCGCTTTGAGCCGGCGCCGTGCGGCAGCCGGCCACCCTTTCCAACCCCGGTGTGCGGTCGTCCCGCATTTCCGCCGTATAAAGGCTAGCGCTTCAGGCTCTGGCCCGACCATGCAACGTGGTTATGGTCATTGCGGTCACTCAGGGGCGCGATCAGGGCCGCGGCGCGAACGGCGAAAGTACGGTCTCTGATGGATTTCGGGCTGGAATCATCAGAAACCGTACGCTCGGCGACATTGCGGTCACTCAGCGGCGCGATCGGGCGCCGGCGCAGGCAACAGATGCAACGGCGACGGCCACCGCACCGGCGGGCTGCCGAAAGCCCTCTCGGCGTTGGCGATGATCTTCTTCCCCATCATCCGGTTGCCCACGCCGCCGACGACCGCGCCGATACCGACGGGCAGCATCTTGCCGAACATCATCGCGCCGCGCTTGATTGTGTACTTCTTGACGAAGAACTTCAGCAGCCGGTTGTTCCGCTGCGCCACGGCCGGCAACGGAAGGGTGGCGGCGCCGTCGGACATCCACGCTCCGCTGGTGCGCCCGGGCCCGAGGAGCTCGGCGACGGCGTGCTTGCTGTCGTCGCCGACGAGGACCGCCAGCACCAGTGCGCGGCGTCGCTCGCGGTGGTCGGCGGGGATTCCGTGGACCTCGGCGACCGCGAGCACGTAGACGGCCGTCGCTTCGAGGAACACCACCGTCTCGCCTGCGACGGCCGACATGGCGATCAGCGTGCCGATGCCGGGGAACGCCGCGGCGGAACCGACGGCCGCGCCGCTGGCCATCACGGCGGCCATGTACTGCTTGTTCAGCTTCGAGACGATCTCGGCGGGTGAGGCGGTCGGGTAATGCTCGCGCAGGCGATCGACATACGCCTTGACCGCGGGCCCCTGGACGCGGGCACCGCGCTCGATGATCTGGGAGAGCACCTTGGCCGCGGTGCTCGGATCTTCGTTCTGTACCGCGGGCAGATTCTTGGTGCGTGATCGGGCACTCATGTGGGTGGCCCCTCCTGTGCGATTCCGCTGAACCGACCTTCGAACCGTCGTCGACGGGTTCTTCAGGCTAACGCCTGTCAAACGAACGGCGGCATACACACCGTGCCCGAACGTGATCGCGGTCACTGTCTGGCGTGAGGGGAACAGATAATTGGAAAGCGACGCTAATCAATTGCATGGCAGTATCCCTGGACGTGGACGTCAAGCAACCGAGCCGTACCCGGATGATCGTCGTCCTGGGGCTGCTGGTGGCGCTCGGCCCGCTGACCATCGACATGTACCTACCCGCGCTACCGAAGATCGCCGAGGACCTCTCGGTGTCGTCGTCGGTGGTGCAGCTGACGCTGACCGGCACGCTGGCGGGGCTGGCGCTGGGTCAGCTCATCATCGGTCCGCTGTCGGACTCGCTGGGCCGACGCCGGCCGCTGATCGCCGGCATCGTCGTGCACATGGTGGCGTCGCTGATCTGCTTGTTCGCCCCGAACATCACGGTGCTGGGCCTGGCTCGCGGCCTGCAGGGGTTCGGCGCTGCGGCGGGCATGGTGGTGGCGATCGCTGTGGTCGGTGATCTGTTCGCCGACAACGCCGCCGCAACGGTCATGTCGCGCCTGATGCTGGTGCTCGGCGTGGCGCCCGTGCTGGCCCCGTCGCTCGGTGCGGCGGTGCTGCTGCATGCCTCCTGGCACTGGGTGTTCGCCGCACTGGTGGTGCTGGCGGGGGCGCTTCTGGTGATGACGGTGTTCGCGCTGCCCGAGACCCTGCCGGTGAATCACCGGCGCCCGCTGAAGGTCGGGGGCATCGCCACGACCTACCTCGGACTGCTCCGCGACGGCCGGTTCGTGATCCTGGTGCTCATCGGTGCGCTGAGCATGTCCGGCCTGTTCGCCTACATCGCCGGCGCCTCGTTCGTGTTGCAGGATCGCTACGGGCTGGGCCAGACGGCCTTCGCGTTGGTGTTCGGTGCCGGTGCCATCGCGCTCATCGGTGCCACTCAGTTCAACGTCGTGTTGCTGAAACGGTTCGCGCCGCAGCAGATCATGATGTGGGCGCTGGTCGCGGCGTCGGTGTCGGGGGCGGTGTTCGTGGCGCTGTCCGCCGCGCACGCCGGCGGTCTTCTCGGCTTCATCCTGCCGGTCTGGGCCATCCTCGCGTCGATGGGCCTGGTGATCCCGAATGCACCGGCGGTCGCGCTGACCCGGCATCAGGAGGCTGCGGGCACCGCGGCCGCACTGCTGGGGGCGGTTCAGTTCGGCCTCGGCGCCGCTGTCGCGCCCCTGGTCGGCGTGCTGGGCAACGACGAGTTCGCCATGGCACTGGTGATGGCGACCGGTGTCATCATCGCGCTGGCGGCTCTGCTGCTGACGGGTGCGCACCGGAGTGCGAACGTCGATGTCATCCCTGGTAAGGCCGTCGCCGAGGCCGCATGACGGTCACCGGCCGCGTCCTGGACTTGTCGTGATAGTCACCGGTCCGTAGCGTCGGCCCCGCTGATCTTCCGCTCCTCTTCGTACTGGATACCTGCCGACTCTTGCCGACGACACCGCCCCCGCCCCTGTCCGAGACCGTGACTCCGCGCGCCCCCGAGACCGATCCGTGGCCCGCGCTGTGGGCACTGCTCGCCGGCTTCTTCATGATCCTGGTCGACGCCACCATCGTCAGCGTCGCGAACCCGTCGATCATGGCGAGCCTGGGCGCCGACTACGACGCGGTGCTCTGGGTGACGAGCGCCTACCTGCTGGCGTATGCGGTGCCGCTGCTGGTTGCCGGGCGGCTGGGGGACCGGTACGGCCCGAAGAACCTGTACCTGATCGGCCTGGCGGTGTTCACGGCGGCGTCGCTGTGGTGCGGGCTGTCCGACAGCATCGGCATGCTGATCGCGGCCAGGGTGGTGCAAGGGGTCGGTGCGGCGCTGCTCACGCCGCAGACGCTGTCGGTGATCACCAGGATCTTTCCCCCCAGCCGTCGAGGGGTCGCGTTGAGCGTGTGGGGCGCGACCGCCGGGGTGGCGACGCTGATCGGCCCGTTGGCGGGCGGCGTCCTGGTGGAGCACCTCGGGTGGCAGTGGATCTTCTTCGTCAACGTGCCCGTCGGTCTCATCGGCCTGGCGGTGGCCTTCCGACTGGTGCCGCAACTGCCCACGAGCACCCGCGGGTTCGACATCCCCGGCGTGGTGCTCTCGGGCGTGGGCATGTTCCTGATCGTGTTCGCGCTCCAGGAGGCCGAGTCCTACGACTGGGCCCCCTGGATCTGGGCGACCATCGCCATCGGTGCCGCCATCATGGCGGCCTTCGTGTACTGGCAGTCGGTCAACACCGGCGAGCCGCTGATCCCGTTGCTGATGTTCCGCGACCGTGACTTCTCCATGTCCAACCTGGGAATCGCGACCATCGGTTTCGTCGTCACCGGGATGATCGTGCCGCTGATGTTCTATGCACAGGCGGTGTGCGGGTTGTCGCCGACCCGGGCCGCCCTGCTGACGGCGCCGATGGCCGTCGCGTCCGGGGTGCTCGCGCCGCTCGTCGGCAGGATCGTCGACCGCTCACACCCGCGTCCGATCGTCGGTTTCGGCTTCGCGGTGATGGCGATCGCCCTGACGTGGTTGTCGATCGAGATGACGCCGACCACCGCGATCTGGCGCCTCGTTCTGCCGCTGACGGCGATGGGCATCGGCATGGCCTTCATCTGGTCGCCGCTGGCCGCCACCGCGACCAGGAACCTGCCCGCACAGTTGGCGGGCGCGGGATCCGGTGTCTACAACACCAACCGCCAGGTGGGGTCGGTGCTCGGCAGCGCAGGCATGGCTGCGTTCATGGCTTCGCGGCTGTCCGCCGAGATGCCCGGCGGGGCTGATCCGGGGGCCCCGGGCGAAGGCTCGGTGATGCAGCTGCCGGAGTTCCTGCATGCTCCGTTCGCGGCGGCGATGTCGCAGGCCATGTTGCTGCCCGCATTTGTCGCGCTGTTCGGTGTCGTCGCCGCGCTGTTCCTGCTCGGATCCGGCACTCCCGGGGCGGTGCGGCCACCCGAGCCGGTTGCAGCGGACGAAGTCGGCGACGACGACTGGGGCGACGACTGGGGAGAGGGTCCGTTCGTCGACGACGACGAGTACGTCGAGTACCTCGTGAACCGGGACGACGTGGAACCCCGGCTGGTCGCCCCCGCCGAGTTCGAGCACTACGCCCCCGCCGACACCGTCGGCGCTGTCGACACCGACATGCTGCCCCCGGTCACCGAACCGCCGGGTGGGGCCCCTCGGCCCGCCTCCGCGAATTCGGATCCTGAAGCCCCGCATCAGGAGTGGCGCAGCATCCTCGATCAGCTGCTGGCCGAGCCGGCGCCATCGCCGGAGACAAACCGGTTCGGGCACAACGGAATTCACGCTGAAGGAGAGCAGGGCCGGTACTCTCGGGAGGAACCCGGTCCCCGCGGCAGGCACTCGCGGGGCGAAGGCTAGCCCTCCATCAATTCGGCCAGCCGCTCGTTGGTCTTGCGCAACTGCACCGTCAGCGCGCCGATCGCCTTCTCTCGCACCCGCGGCTTGTCCGGCATATGCGGGAACAGGTCGCGAAGCACGTTGAGCCGACTCGTTCTCAGCCATTCCATCAGCTCGGGATCCTGAGCCCAGCGGATCAGGGCGTGGTTGTCCGACAAGAAGATCCGGAGCCAGTCGACCGGCGCATCGGGGTGCGGGATCGGCTCGCACAGGGCGTTGCGCGCTGCGTCGTCACCGTAGGCGGCTTCGACGTGGGCGATGAACGCCGAGCTGAATACCTGCTGACATCCACGGACACTCTGCAGCGTGATCCGGTCACCGTCGAACACCGGTACCGACGGTGGTCGCGGCAGACCCTGCGTGGTGCAGTCCACGTAGAGGGACGGCTCACCGACCGCCACCGAGCCGTCCCGCAGCACCAGCTGATCGTGTTCCACCCGCTCGATGTGGCCGAGTCGCACCACGTCGGTGATGCTGCGCAGCTGTTCCAACTCGTTGAGCGACACGATGGCGCAGTGATACATCGTGGGCTGCACCGTCGGATCAAGGCGCAGCAGGTTGTGGTCGGCCTCCAACCGGGTGAAGAGGGCGTCCAGCGAGTCCGCCTCGGCGAGCGCCGTGATCCGCGTCGCGATCGACTCCTTGAGCCGTTTGGCGAACAGCGGTCCTGGCTGCACGTTGGCGCGGTTCAGCAGCCAGGAGTCGCGCGGCATCACCCAGCGCAACCGGTCGGCCGGGATGCCGTTGCGCATCAGCCACAGACAGCAGTCCATGCCGGTCTTGCCGCCGCCCACGATCGTGTAGTGCTGCCGCCCTGCCGCCCGACGCGGCAGGTCGTTGGGGGTGACGACGTCGACGCCGTCGGCGACGGTGAACGGCGCGGACCTCATGGACTGCACCACGGTCAGCAGGTACGTCGCATCGACCACCCGGCGCCGCACGGTCACGGAGTGCTCGGCGCCGTCGAGCGTGCGAATGGTGTTGTCCCCCAGATAGCGCGCCGCGGGGAAGTACGTCAGCCGCCCGGTCGGCAGCAGCTGATGCCGCATCACCTGGTCGTAGTACGCACACACCTCGTGGCCGGTGGCCAACTCGAAGAATCCTTCGTTCCAGCCGGCGGTGTCAACGGAGTCCTCGTTGCCCAGGGGGTAGGAGTTGACGCCGTAATACGCCGATGGCTGGTGCAGTCGGACGAACGGATACACCCAGTTCCAGTGACCGCCGGGCTGGTGGTTCTCGTCGACGAGGACGACGGATGCGTCCGTTTCGGTCAGCAGGGTGTCCACGAACGCCATCCCCATGGCACCCGCCCCCACGACCAGATAGTCAGCTTCGATACCGGTCACCGACGCCACGCTAGCCGAACAGCACTGCGGGGTTCAGATAGCCGTCCGGATCGAACGCGGACTTGACCGCGCGCATCGCGGCGATGTCGGCAGCGGTGCGCGACATCGACAGGTAGTCGCGCTTGCGGGTGCCCACGCCGTGCTCGGAGCTGACGTTGCCGCCGCAGCGCGCGATCAACGCCATCATCGCCGCGTAGAGGTCGCGTTCGCGGTCGCCGGACAGTTCACAGCGCACGACGTTGAGGTGCAGGTTGCCTTCGCCGATGTGCCCGAACAGCACCGGGATCGCGTCGGGAGCGTGTTCGGCCAGTAGCTCGGTGGCGGCGTCGGCGAACCCCCGGATCGATGAAAGCGGCAGCGAGACATCGAATTTCAGCGGGGGGCCGTAGACGCCCAGCACGTCGGCGATCGCCTCGCGGACCTGCCACAGTCGTTGTTGGGCGTTGGCGTCCACGCCGACGGCCGGCTCGTCGGACAGCTCGGCGTCCTCCAGCGCGTCGGCGAGCCGTTCGGTCAGGTCGGTGTCCCCGGCGAGTTCGATCAGCAACTGCCACGCACCCCGAACCGGCGCGGCAACCCCGACATGCTCGGCGGTCAGCGCGCTCGCGCGGGCGTCGATGAGCTCCAACGCGGCGATGCCCTCCATGTCGCGGAACACCCGCCCGGCCTGGATGAGCGCGTCCAGATCGGCGAATCCGCAGATGGCGGTGACGCGTTGGCGTGGCGCCGGATGCAGGCGCAGATCCAGGCCGGTGATCACCCCGAGCGTTCCCTCAGCGCCGACGAACAGCGAGGCGAGGTCGTAGCCGGTGTTGTCGCTGCGGACCTGGCTGTGCCGGTGCACCACCGATCCGTCGGGCAGCGCCACGTCCAGGCCGATCACCTGCTCGCCCATGTTGCCGAAGCAGACGGTGCGCAGACCGCCTGCGTTCGTGGACGCCATCCCGCCGACCGTCGCAGTGTCCCGCGCCGCCAGATCAACGCCGAACACCAGTCCGGCGGCGGTGGCCACGCGCTGCACCTCGGCCAGCGTCACCCCCGCCCCGACGTGGACGCGGCGTTCGGCGATGTCGACCTCGTTCATCTCCCGCAACCGCTCGGTCGAGAGCAGGACGTCGTCGTGCTCGGGCACCGCACCGGCCACCAGAGAGGTGCGGCCGCCCTGCACGGTGACGCAGACACCGGCGTCACGGCAGGCCCGCAGCACCCCGCCGACCTCGTCGGTGGAACCCGGGCGCACCAGGACGCTCGCGTGGCCGCGATATCGCCCGGTGTAATCGACGCTGCGGCCCTCGAGCACGTCGGAATCCGTGCTCACGTAGTTGGCACCGACGATGGCCGCCAGCCGTTCGGTTAGCGCTTCGGTCACCCCGCCGGTGTATCACATGGGCCCAGCGCCAGGAACGCCCCCAACTCCACCAGGCGGTCCGGAGTGCCGGGCAGATACTCCGTCAACTCGGCGGAGCGCACGATCACCGCGAGGTACTTGGCCCGGCTGACGGCGACGTTGAGCCGGTTCCTGTTGAGCAGGAACGCGATTCCGCGGGGCACATCGCCGATCGAGGACGCCGTCATCGAGACGAACACCACCGGCGCCTGCTGTCCCTGGAACTTGTCGACGGTGCCGGCGCGCACGTCGGTGAGGCCCGCGGCGTCCAGCCGGCTGCGGACGAGCACGACCTGGGCGTTGTAGGGGGTGACCACCAGGATGTCTTTCTGGGCCAGTGGCCGGGTGCCGTCCTCGTCGGTCCACGCCGTGCCGATCAGGCCGTCGATGGCCGCGGCGATCGCGTCGGCTTCCTCGGGGCTCTCGGTGGCGTTGCCGTCGTGATCGACGACCAGCGCGCGGACCCCGGGCGCAACACCGTCGAGCCGGCGCGCGGCGGTGACCGCTTCCTGGGAGTGCAGCCGGCCGTCGTAGGACAGCCGCGACACGGCGCAGCAGACGTCGGGGTGCATGCGGTAGGACAGGTCCAGGAAGTAGCCGCGTTCGGGGGGCAGCGTGTTGTGCCCGTCGACCAGCCAGTCGAGGGCGGAGCCGTCGACGGGCTCGGGGTGGGTGCCCTGACTGACCTGGGGCAGCTGCTGAGGATCGCCCAGCAGCAGCAGATTGCGCGCCGCGCCCGACACCGCGATCGTGTTGGCGAGGCTGAACTGCCCGGCCTCCTCGACGACCAGCAGATCGAGGCTGCCGGCCGGAATTCTGTTGTCGTTGGCGAAGTCCCATGCCGTGCCACCGACGACACAACCGCCGGGCTGGGCGATGAAGCCGGCGTAGTCGTCCTTGCCGAGCTCTGTCCACCCCGCGCTGGCGGTCTGCAGCTTCTTGCCCACCTGCGTCCCGGCCACGCCGGCGCTGATGACACCGGCGAACAGGTTCTCGACGACGGCATGCGCTTGTGCGACAACGCCGATCCGCCAGCCGTGGGCGTTGACGAGCGTGGCGATCACCTGCGCGCAGGTGAAGGTCTTTCCGGTGCCCGGCGGTCCGTGCACCGCGAGATACGACGAGTCGAGGTCGAGCAGCGCGGCGCCGATATCAGTGACATCGTTTCCGTTGCGCGGCAATGGAGTTCCACTGACGGTGCGAGGGGCCTGACGCAGCAGGATGTCGGTGACCGCATCGGCCGGCAGCGTAGGCAGGCCATCGGCCACGGATGAGGCGCAGCGGGCGATCGCATCTTGGAGTGGTTTGGTGTTGAATGGCGCGTCCGGGGTCAGCGCGAAGGGCAGCCGGTCGAACACGTCGCCGTTCTTGGGTGGGCGCTCGCAGATGACGACCTCGGTCGGGGCCGCCGGGTTGTCGCACTCGAGCACGGTCACCCGGCCGAACCCCCGGCGATCCGGATCATCGGAAAGGCCGCTGGGTGTGGGCGGATCGTAGAGCGCATACATGTCCGGTGAAAGGTCTCCGCTCGCGATCTCACCGAACAATCGGACGTGCCGCTGCGGTTTGCGCGCCCGTGGCGGCTGATGCCAATCGGCGACGATCTCGTGGTCCTCGGCGATGAAGACGCCACTGCTGTCGGACCACTCGTCGACGGGATTGTTCACCCGATCGAAATGACCCCACCAGAACGGTTTGTTCTCGCGCTTGTGAAAACCCTTGGCGGCCGCGAACATCGCGACGGCGGTCTGCTCCGGGGTGCGCGCCTCGACGCTGTCGCCTGCGAACTTCAACAATTTCTTCTCGACCTGGTCGGGCGGGTCCGCGGCGATGGCCGGTGCGCCACCGCCGGTCACCGGGACCGGGCCGCGGGGAGGCACCCCCTCGTCGATGGCCCGCGCGACGAGCCAGTCGCGCAGCCGGCGCGTCGACCGGCAGTCGTAGCGGTTGTAGTCCTCGATCTCCTTGAGCACCGTCGCGGCGTCATCGACGCGACCGGACTCCCGCAGCGCGCAGTAGCGGGCGTACTCGGTGATGGACGCGGTGGCGGTGGTGACCTCTCCGCTGCGCAGCTCGTTGCCCATGTACAGCGGCTCGAGGGATTTGATGCTGTAGTTCTCGGTGCCGACCCGAATGCTCTTGCGCACCAACGGATAGAGGTCGACGAGCACCCCTTCGCGAAGCAGTGCGTCGACCTGGCTCTCTCCGACGCCGTAGCGTCCGGCCAGTCGCAGCAGCGTGCTCTTCTCGTAGGCCGCGTAGTGGTAGATGTGCATGCCGGGATGGCGGCGGCGCCGCGTGCTGACCATGGCGAGGAAGTCCGTGAGCGCCTGCCGCTCCTCGGCGCGGTCGTGTGCCCAGAACGGGTGGAAGTCACCTTTGACGGTCAGCACGCCCCACAGGTACTCCAGCCCCCATTCGTGGCCGTCGACCGTCCACAGTGGGTCGCCTTCGAAGTCGAAGAACAGATCGCCCTTGTCGGCGTCGGGCAGCACCATCAGCGGCTGCGCGTCGATCACCTCGTACGGCGGCATGCAGTCGGCCCGGTCGGTGACTTGCAGCCGCGCCTGTGCGGTCAGGGACGCGACGGTGCGTTTCGACAGTTCGGGAACCGGGCCGCGGTGGCGGGCCAGGTCGTGGCGGGTGGTGATGCCCGCATCGATCAGCCGGGCACGCTGGCTGACCCGCATGCCCGCGACCAGCAGCAGGTCGTCGTGTGCACGGACCTGCACCTCGCATTCGGAGCAGCGGAAGCAGGCGCGGATCTCGTCGTCCTCCCACGACACCGCGGCGCCGCCGGCCAGGTGCGCGTCGAGCAGGCGCTGCAGCGCTCGGCGACGCGGCCGGTACACCGGTAGCAGTTCATCGATCGGATAGCTGGCAGCGGTTCCGTCGCCCAGGATCAGGTCGACCTCGGGAGCCACCGGGACGCCCGCGGTGGCCAGCGTCTCGGCGTAGGCCGCCAACTGCAGCAGGGCTTCGACCTTGACCGAACGCGCCAGCTTGGTGTCCCGCAGCCGGTAGCGCGGACCGTCGGAGGAGTCTTCCAGGATCAGGAAGTCGGCGAAGCCGACGAATCGGCCGTCGAACATCGCGGCCTGGTAGATGACGGGCGCCCTGCGCTCGATGGCGCGCATCGTCTGCTCGGCGGCGGCCGTCAGTCCCGCCACCGTGTACTGCGGACGGCCGATGATGGTGATGTCGTCGGTGAGGCGCAGCTCGTCGAGATGGCGTTGTTCGTGTTGGTCGCCGAGTTCGGCGGTGCGGGCCAGCAGGTCGTCGTCGGTGGACACGTCGGGTCCGCGGCCGAGTCGGGCGTCGAATGAGCGCAGCAGCGCGTACTCGCAGCGCGCGGCGGCGGCGAGGTCGGAGGCGCTGTAGATGACGCGATCTTCGCCCGCGTCGGCTGCGACGAACACGCCGCCACTGTAGGCGAATCCACCGACACCCCTCAGCGCCGTGGAACAGCCTCATCGGCCGCGAAATATCATTCCGGGTTGTGAATTGGGCCGCGCCAACGACCCGGAATGATATTTCGCGGGAACTCAGCCGGGCGTGTTGCCGATCAGTTCGACACCGCTGCCGTTCCAGCGGAACTTCACCACACTGTCCAGCCCCGGCACGCCGCCGGAGTACTTGAGTGCGACGGTGTCGCCGGTGGTCCCAATGCCGTCGAGGCCGTTGAAGCCGTACGTGTCGGGCACCCCGGTCGGGATGAACTTTCCCCGGTGGAACAGCAGCGCGCGGGTGTTGGGATTTTCGGAGTTCGTGTTAGCCTTGATGATCACCGCCGACAGCTGCGCGCACTCGTTGTAGTTGCCCGCAAGCGGCTCGGGATTCCAAGCCTGATTGCTCCGCGGGTCGCGGGGCAGCGCGGACACCGCCTTGACGATTTCCGGTGCGGCCAGGTCCGTCGCGCACGGATCGACGGGCCCCGAAGGATCAGGTGTTTCGCCGACGACCGGCGGCGCGGCAGGCGCCTGGGAAGGCGCAGGTGCCGCGGTCGGTCCGGGGGTTTTGGACGCCGTCGAGTCGCCCGAACCGCAGCCGGTAACGGTCAGCGCGACGACGCTGATCGGGATGCCGATGGCCACCGCCCATTTCACAACTGCGCACCGTACCGCCACCGTCATCGGCGTGCTGTAAGGCGCGCGGCGGGAAAGACCCGCGACTGGCACTAGACTGCGACCTCGATGACGTCTTCGAATACGGAGTCCGACACCGTCGAGATGCCCGGCGACCTGAGCTTTGCTGACCTGCAGATACACCCCGCGGTGCTGCAGGCCGTTGCCGATGTCGGATACGAGTCGCCCTCGCCCATCCAGGCCGCGACCATCCCGGCCATGCTGGCGGGCTCCGACGTGGTGGGCCTCGCGCAGACCGGAACCGGCAAGACCGCGGCCTTCGCGATCCCGATCCTGTCGAAGATCGACACCGCCAGCCGGACCACCCAGGCGTTGGTCCTGGCGCCGACCCGGGAGCTCGCACTGCAGGTCGCGGAGGCATTCAGCCGCTATGGCGCGCATCTGTCCGTGAACGTGCTGCCGATCTACGGCGGATCTCCGTACGGACCCCAGATGGCCGGGCTCAAGCGTGGCGCCCAGGTCGTCGTCGGCACCCCGGGCCGGGTTATCGACCACCTCGAGAAGCGCACCCTCGACCTGTCGCACCTGGACTACCTGGTGCTCGACGAGGCCGACGAGATGCTGCAGATGGGCTTCGCCGAGGACGTCGAACGGATCCTCGAAGGCACGCCCGAATACAAGCAGGTCGCGCTGTTCTCGGCGACCATGCCGCCGGCGATCCGCAAGATCACCAACAAGTACCTGCACGACCCGGTCCAGGTGAAGGTCGAATCCAAGACCGCGACCGCCGACAACATCTCGCAGCGCTACATCCAGGTCTCCGGACATCGGAAGATGGACGCGCTCACCCGCCTTCTCGAGGTCGAGCCGTTCGAGGCGATGATCGTGTTCGTCCGCACCAAGCAGGCCACCGAAGAGGTCGCCGAGAAGTTGCGCGCCCGCGGGTTCTCCGCGGCGGCCATCAACGGAGACATCGCCCAGGCCCAGCGCGAGCGCACCATCGCCTCCCTCAAGGACGGCAAGCTCGACATCCTGATCGCCACCGACGTCGCTGCGCGCGGGCTGGACGTGGAGCGCATCTCGCACGTGCTGAACTACGACATCCCGCACGACCCCGAGTCCTACGTGCACCGCATCGGACGCACCGGCCGGGCGGGGCGTTCGGGTACGGCGTTGCTGTTCATCACGCCGCGGGAGCGCCATCTGCTGAACTCGATCGAGCGGGTCACCCGGCAGAAGCTGATCGAATCTCAGTTGCCGACGGTGGACGACGTCAACGCCCAGCGCGTCGAGAAGTTCCGCGACTCGATCACTACGGCGCTGGCCGCACCGGGTTTCGACCTGTTCCGCAAGCTGGTCGAAGGGTACGAACGCGACCACGACGTCTCGATGGCCGATATCGCGGCCGCGCTGGCGCTGCAGAGCCGCGACGGTGCCGAGTTCCTGATGACGGAGCCGCCGCCGGAGAAGCGCAAGGAGCGGGCCGACCGCCCGGCGCGCGACGACGGCCCGCCACGCAAACGCCGCGAGGTCCGCACCGATCTCGCCACCTACCGGATCGCGGTCGGCAAACGGCACAAGGTGATGCCGGGCGCGATCGTGGGTGCCATCGCGAACGAGGGCGGGCTGCACCGCAGCGACTTCGGGCACATCTCCATCAAGGTGGACCATTCGACGGTGGAACTGCCCGCGAAGCTGTCCCGGGAGACCCTGAAGAAGCTGGAGAGCACCAGGATTCAGGGACAGCTGATCCATCTCGAACCCGATCGCGGGCCCAAGGGGCACCGCAAGACCCACTGAGGCGCTGGTTCATGTGACCGCGCCCAAGCGGCTCGAAGAGCAGGGTGGCCTGGAGTCGATCACGGCTGCCGGGCGTATCGGCTCGCTCACCGGGATCCGCGCCGTCGCAGCGCTTCTGGTGGTGCTGACGCACGCCGCGTACACGACGGGCAAGTATCCGCAGGGCTACGTGGGGTTGGTGTACTCGCGGATGGAGATCGGCGTGCCGATCTTCTTCGTGCTGTCGGGCTTCCTGTTGTTCGCACCCTGGGTGAACGCTGCCGCCCGGGGCGCACCACCGCCGTCCCTGCGTCGCTACGCCTGGCATCGGGTGCGCCGCATCATGCCCGCCTACGCCGTCACCGTTATCGCGGCTTACCTGCTGTACCACTTTCGGTCGGCGGGACCCAACCCCGGGCATACCTGGGAGGGCTTGTTCCGCAACCTCACGCTGACTCAGATCTATACCGACAACTATCTGTATTCGTTTCTGCACCAAGGTCTTACCCAGATGTGGAGCCTCGCGGTCGAGGTCGGTTTCTACATCACGCTTCCGCTGATGGCCTACCTGCTGCTGGTGCTGCTGTGCCGACGGCGGTGGCGCCCCGGCCTCCTGCTGGCCGGGTTGGCCGGGCTGGCGATGGTGTCGCCGGCGTGGCTGATCCTGGTGCACACCACCGATTTTCTGCCCGACGGTTCGCGGCTGTGGCTGCCGGGCTATCTGGCGTGGTTCGTCGGCGGAATGCTGTTGGCGGCGCTGCAACCGTTGGGGGTGCGGGCCTATGCGATGGCCTGCGTGCCGTTGGCGATCGTCAGCTACTTCATCGTGGCCACCCCGATCGGCGGCGAGCCCACGACCTCACCGGCCGAGCTGCGCGAGGCGCTGATCAAGACCGCCTTCTACGCGGTGATCGCCACCCTGCTGGTGGCGCCGTTGGCGCTGAATGGGCACCCGGGGACGCAGGGTCTGTACACGCGGATGCTGGCTAGTCGTCCGATGGTGTTCCTCGGGGAGATCTCCTACGAGATCTTTCTGATCCACCTGATCGTCATGGAGCTGGTGATGGTGGAGATCGTGCACTACCCCATCTACACGGGGTCGGCCGCGGTGTTGTTCGTCGGGACGCTGGTGCTGACGATCCCGCTGGCCTGGCTGTTGCACCGGTTCACGCGGGTGAGGTGAGCAACCCCGCTCAGAACGATGCAGTTAGGTTACGCTGGCCTAAGTAATTTGAGGGACTGATCTCGGGATCGAGGGGCCATGCCGGACACCAAGCCGTCGCGCGGATTCGCCGGCGCGGTTCTCAAGCTGATGCGCGCGGGCGACTACGAAATGACGGTGACGGCGACGACCCAGGTCAGCTCCCATTACCTGCGACTGAGCTTCGCGGCGGGCGGTCTGCTGGCCGACCGATCGCTGCATCCGACCATGTGGGTCCGGATGTGGTTCTCCGACGGGGACAAGCTCCATCAGCGCGGCTACACGCTGGTCAACCCGGATCCGGCGAACGACACCCTGGACATCGAGTTCGCGCTGCATGACGGCGTCGCATCCCGGTGGGCGCAACAGGCAGGGCCCGGTGACACCATCGAAGTCACGGTGCTCGGCAGTAACTTCGGTCTTCCCGAGCCGCGCCCGGCGGGGTACGTCATCGTCGGCGACACAGCGTCGCTGCCCGCGATCAATTCCCTGCTGGCCGCGATCGGTGACGCACCGGCGCGGGTCTTTCTCGAGGCCGCGCACGACGACGACAAGCAGCTGCCCGTTGCGCGCGCAGCCGACGTGACGTGGGTGGACCGCAAGAACGCAGGGGAGTCTCTCGTGCAGGCCGTGCAGTCGGCGGCGTTCGACGCTGGAGACCATTTCGGCTGGGTGGCCTGCGACAACCGCACCACGCGCGCGGTCGCCAAGGTGCTTCGCGAGGACTACAAGATCAATCGCAAATCGGTCAAGGCCCAGGCCTACTGGGTGGCCTGACGGCTCGGCAGCACGATTGGCGCGACGAACTCCTCGAGCATCGCCCGCTCGTCGGCCTCGTCGTGACCGGGAAACAGCATCAGGGACGTCATCACGCGCACCAACCAGCGTGCCCGGTGCTCGACCAGGTGCCGCTCGTCGGGGCCCAGCGAGATCACGAACGCCTCGGTGAGCGCCCTGATGACTTCCGACTCCTCGGCCATCGCCGCGCCGATCGGGCGCTGCGTGGTCGCGAACCACGATGAGAGAGCTGGGCTTTCGCGAACATTGCGCAGCGACGAGAGCATGCCCTCGATCAACCGTTCCCGCGGGTCCACCACAGACGTGATCTGGTCGGTCATCTCGCGGTAGAGCCGGTAGCTCTCCCGGTGCACATAGGCGGTGTACAGCGCGTCGCGATTCTCGAAGTAGCGATAGAGCGTGGCGCGTGAACATCCTGCGGCCGAGGCGATCTCGTGCATGCCCACGGTGGCGGCCTCCTGCTGCGCGAACAGCTCGCCCGCCGCGTCCAGGATGCGGTCGGCGGCCACTTCGGTGCGCCGCTCCGCCAGCCAGTCGCCCGCCATCAGGTCGTCACCGTGAAGGGCACCGACAACGGTCGTCGCACGTAACTACCACCGGCCCAGACGATTCCGGATTCGTCCACCTCGAAATCGGGGATCCGAGCAAGCAACTCGGTGAGCGCCACCCGCGACTGCATCCTGGCCGCCGCGGCGCCCAGACAGTGGTGCGCTCCGTGGCTGAACGTCAGGATGTTGCGTGGCTTGCGGGTGACGTCGAGCTCGCCTGCGTTGTCGCCGTACTGACGCTCGTCGCGGTTCCCCGAGCCGTAGAGCAACATCGCCCGGCGTCCTTCGGGAATCGTGACGTCGCCGATCGTCACGTCGCGGGTCACGGTGCGGCCCAACATCTGCACCGGCGATGTCAGCCGCAACAGTTCGTCGACAGCGTCGGGGATCAGCTCGGGTTGCGCCGCCAGCAGGCGTCGTTGGTCGGGTCGCTGATGTAGTAGCTGCACCGAGCCTCCGAGCATGCCGGTGGTGGTGTCGTTGCCGCCTGTGACCATCGTGAACGTGAACGCCAGGATCGACAGCACCCCCGCGATGTCACCGTCGGCGCCGACGCCCGCGGCCACCAGGTGCGAGACAGTATCGTCTTCAGGTTCGACGCGGCGCCGCTCGATCAGCGCGGTGAAGTAGGCCATCATGCCGCCGAGTGCATCCCCCAGCGTCCCGAGCGCTCCGCCGATGCCGCCCTCGGCGGTGCTGGCCGCCACGATCGCTTCGGTCCAGCCGTCGAACTGGCCGCGGTCCTCCTCGGGCACGCCGAGGTAGTGCGCGACCACCATCGACGGCAGCGGCTTGAACAGCTCGGCCACGATGTCTCCGCCGCCGTCGGCCCGGATGCGCTCGACTCTTTCGATTACGTACTCGCGGACCTTGGGTTCGACCGCTTCCACCTGCCGGGGAGTGAACCCGCGGGACACGAGCTTGCGGAATTCGGTGTGCACGGGTGGGTCCTGCATGACCATCGGCGGATTGTCCGCGAGCCCGATGAGCTCCAGTTCGCCGTAGTTGACGGTCAGGCCCTGAGCCGACGAGAAGGTCTGGTGGTCCCGCGCCGCGGCCCAGATGTCGGCGTGCCGGGACAGCACGTAGTAGTCCCCGGGTTCGACGGCGCCGTCCCTGTCCTCGGGAACCACGTGGTGCACCGGATCGTGATCGCGCAGCGCCCGGTACATCGGCCAGGGGTCAGCCCAGGTGGTGGCGTCGGCCAGCCGGAACTGCGCGGGCGAGTCCTGAGACAGAATCGCGGTCATGTCTTATGGGTACGACAGTGGCACTACCTGTGTCAATAGATGGTGTCAGATTGCCGCACCGGGATTGAGAATGTTCTCCGGGTCGAGGGCGGCCTTGATGCGGCGGTTGAGCTCCATCGCCTCGGGGCCCAGATAGCCGGCCAGCCAGGGCCGCTTGAGCCGGCCGACGCCGTGCTCCCCGGTGATCGTGCCGCCCAGGCTCACCGCCAGATCCATGATCTCCCCGAAGGCCGTGTTGGCCCGCTCGGTCATGGCGGCATCTGCTGCGTCGTAGACGATCAGCGGATGGGTGTTTCCGTCGCCGGCGTGCGCGATCACCGAGATCATCACGTCGTGTTGTTCGGCGAGCTTCTCGATGCCCGAGACCAGGTCGGCCAGCGCGGGCAACGGAACACCGACATCCTCGAGCAGCAACGACCCTTTCGCCTCGACGGCGGGGATCGCGAACCGCCGCGCGGCGACGAATGCCTCGCCCTCGTCCGGGTCATCGGTCGAGAACACCTCGGTGGCACCGTGTTCGGTGAACACGCTCGCCATGTACTCCGCATCCTCGATGCCGGCCGGTCCGCGGTCGTCGGTCGCGGCGACCATTATCGCGGCGGCGTTGCGGTCAAGGCCCATCTTGAGTTTGTCCTCGACCGCGTTGATCGCCACGCCGTCCATGAACTCCAGCATCGACGGCCGGATCTTGCCGGTGATGGTGGCCACCGCATCACAGGCGGCGCCCACTGCGTCGAACGTCGCGACGACCGTGCAGCCGCGGTGTTGGGCGGGCAGCAGCTTCAAGGTCACCTCGGTGACAACGCCGAGCGTGCCCTCGCTACCCACGAACAATTTCGTCAGGCTAAGTCCCGCAACGTCTTTGAGCCGAGGCCCACCGAGACGCACCGCGGTGCCGTCGGCCAGCACCACCTGCACGCCGAGCACATAGTCGGAGGTGACGCCGTACTTGACGCAGCACAGGCCGCCCGCGTTGGTGGCGATGTTGCCGCCGATGCTGCAGATTTCGAACGACGACGGGTCGGGCGGGTACCACATGCCGTATTCGGCGACGGCCTTCTTCACCTCGGCGTTGAGCAGTCCGGGTTGCGCGACGGCGGTGCGGGTCACGGGGTCGACGGTGATGTCGCGCATCTTCTCGGTGCTCAGCACGATGCCGCCGTCCAACGCGGTCGCGCCGCCGGACAGCCCGGTGCCCATGCCGCGGGGAACGACGGCGATGCGGTGGGCGGTGGCCCACCGCAGCACAGCCTGGACCTCTTCGGTGCGCCGCGGCCGGACGACGGCCATCGGGGTGCCCGCATTCGGGTCCGCTGCCCGGTCCTGCCGGTAGGACTCGAGGATGTCGGGATCGGTGACGACGGTGCCGTCGGGGAGTGCGGAGATCAGCTCATCGAGCATGTCGGCGGCCACCTCTCGATGCTACGAGGTGCCCGATGTCCGTCACGGCACCATCCAGGACAACACGGGTGACGCCTGAAGCCCGGACAGGATGCACAAAAAGACCAGGAACCCGAGGCTCCACAGGATGACTCGGCGGAAGATGTCGCCTTCCTTGCCGTCGAGACCGACCGCGGCGGCCGCGATGGCGAGGTTCTGTGGCGAGATCATCTTGCCCAGCACGCCACCGGAACTATTGGACGCGGCCATCAGGACGTCGGACAAGCCGGCCTGGTTCGCGGCGGTGACCTGGAGCGCGCCGAACAACGAGTTCGCCGAGGTGTCCGAGCCGGTGACCGCGACGCCGAGCCAACCCAGGATCGGCGACAGCAAGGCGAACATTCCGCCTGCCGCCGCCATCCAGGTACCGAGGGTGATCGTCTGCCCGGACATGTTCATCACGAATGCCAGCGCCAAGACCGTCATCACGGTCACTATCGCCCAGCGCAGCTGATGCAGCGTCGCCCCGTAGGCCTTCAGGGCCCGAGGTACGGACAGCCGCAGTGCGACCATCGTCAAGAGGCCGGCGATGAGCATCTGGGTGCCCGGCGTGGTGAGCAGATTGAGGGTGAACTTCGTCAGGGTCGACGGGTCGCCGTCGGCATCGACGATGTTGAGGCCGGGCCAGTTGAAGGCCATCGTGGCCTTGTCGAGCAGGCTCTTCACCGCGGGGATCTGACAGATCACGAAGACGCCGATGATGATTCCGTACGGCGCGTACGCGCGGACGACGTCGGCCCGGGAGTCGGGTTGCTCGGGGTCATCGGTATCGCGCGCGCCGACGTCGGGAGGCGATCCGGAAGCGCCGACGTCGGGAGGTGATCCGGAAGCGCCGACGGTGACGGGCTGCTCGGTGTAGGAGTTGCGCGGTTGCCAGACCCGCACGAACCCGACGACGGCTGCTGCGGACAACAGCGCGGCGACGACGTCGGCGAGCGGCACCGACAGGAAGTTCGACGTGGCGTACTGGGCAACCGCGAACACGAAGCCACAGACCACCGCCACCGGCCACGTCTCACGGATGCCGCGCCAGCCGTCGACGACCATGACAAGAGCCAGCGGCACGAACAAGGCCAGGATCGGGGTCTGTCGTCCGACCATCGCGCCGAGGGTGTCCACGGGTAACTCGGTGACCTTGCCCAGCGTGATGATGGGCGTGGCCATGGCGCCGAATGCCACCGGCGCGGTATTGGCGACCAGGGCCAGCACCGCGGCCTTGATCGGCGCGAAGCCGAGGGCCATCAGCATCACCGACGTCACCGCCACCGGGGTACCGAAACCGGCGAGTGCCTCGATCAACGCGCCGAACGAGAACGCGATGATGATGGCCTGGATCCGTTGATCGTCACTGACGGAGCTGAAGGACCGTCGCAGAACATCGAAATGTCCTGTCTCCACTGTCATCTGGTACACCCAGATCGCGTTGATCACGATCCACAGGATCGGGAAGAAGCCGAACGCCGCGCCCTCGGTCCCCGCCAGCAAGGTCTGTCCGATCGGCATGCCGTAGACGGCCACCGCGATGACGATGCTGACGGCGAGGGAGATCACCGACGCCACCCACGCGGTCATCTTCAGCACGCCGAGAAGGACGAACAGAAGCAGGAGGGGCACGGCGGCGACCAGGGCACTCCATGCGAGTGAACCGGCGACCGGATCAAGTACTTGCTGATACACGTCTGACCTCGATTGTGGTGCTCATCACATTCCGCTCCGAGGACTACCCGGGTCGGTCGGAGTCTTAACCCTGCGCAGGTGAGGGGCCATTTTCGGGATCGCGGCCGGCGACGGTGCGATGTGATGTTACGAGCGTGTTACCGCTATCCTCTTCGCATGCGGGACAGTGTGGTCTTCGCCGAGGTCAGGTCATTGAAGAGCCGGGACCGGTCGGCGAATTTGTCGTCAACAGCGCTCGAGATCCACGTGCGTTCGGTGATGGACCGGGTCGGGACGAGGTACCCGGCGTTCATCCCCGACGAGCGGCTCGACACCGTCGGCCCGGGTCGCGTGACCACGATGGCCGCCCTCGAGTTGTGCCTGGCCGGGCTGTGGTACCGCGCATCGGACGGCTATGTCATCGCCGACCTCGATCTCGTCGAGCGGTTGGCCGAACCGGTCGGGCGGCGCCGGATGCGCGCCATCGGACGGTTCCTCAGGGAGTACCTCAGCCCCCTATAGGCCCGCTGGCGGCTGCGCGTCCAGCTCGCGGAGTGCGGGCAGGAACACCGCGACGATGCCCAGCAGCAGCATCGGCAACGACAGCGCGAGGAACGTGGCGTGCAGCCCTGCCGCGTCCGCCAGCGGCCCCGCCAGGATCAGCCCGAGCGGTCCCGCGGCGTAGGCCAGCGATCCCATCACCCCGACCACCCGGCCGCGCAGGCGCTGCGGCGCGCGGGTCTGCATGACGTAGTTGTAGATCGGCGCGATCGGACCGTAGACGAACCCGACGACCGCACACAGCACCAGGATGACCGGCAGCGGCGGCAGGAACGCGATGATGGTCATGACCACGCCGAGGGTCAGCACGGCAGTCAGCATCACGGTGCGTCGGCGCATGTACTTCGACATCACCGCGTAGCCCAGTGCGCCGATGAGCCCGCCGATGCTCAGCGCCATCAGCACCCAGCCCAGCTGTGCCGGCTCGTTGCGGTCCGTGAAGTACTTGGGAAACAGCACTGATTCCATGGGCATGTAGAGGCCGGTAGCGGCCAGGTCGACGAACGCCAGCGTGCGCAGCACCCGGTTGTTCCACACGAACTTCAGACCCTCGACGATCCCGGCCCACACCCCGTCGGATGCCGCGGACGGATCGGGCCTGCCCGCACCCTCCAGGCGGAGCACCGCGATGGCGACGATGGACAGACCGAAGGCTCCGGCGGTCACCCACATCGTGTTGACGCCGCCGAGCGTCGCGATCAGCAGACCGCCGATGCCGGGTCCGACGATGTAGGCGAGGTTGAAGACCGCCTCGTACACGCTGTTGGCGTGGTCCAGGGTCCAGCCGGCCTTGGTGGCCGCCTCGGGCAGCATCGTCTCCCGGGCGGTCATGCCTGCGGGGTCGAAGAGGGCGCCCAGGGCCGCGAGCCCGGCCAGCACCGCGACGTTGATGGCGTCGGCGCCGAACACCATGGCCAGCACCGGCACCGCAGCGACTGACAGCCCCGAGAGCGCGTCGGAGATCATCGACACTCGCCTGCGGCCGAGGAAGTCGACGGCGGCCCCGGCGATCAGCGTTGCGGCCAGTAGCGGCAGCGTGCCCGCGATCGCGACGATCGAGGCGTCCAGCGCGGATCCGGTGCGCTGCAGGACCAGCCAGGGGAACGCGACGATGGAGATGCCGTTGCCCGCCCCCGCCATCAACGCGGCGAACAGGATCAGCATCATCGGGCCGCGCCTGTTCGTAGGCGCATGGTCTGGCGTCATGGGATATCGCGGTGAATGTAGCAGCGCAGCGTGCCGCAGCACGATCGCTTTTCGTCAGCGCCCTACCACTGCGCGGTGACGTTGGTGGCGATCTGATCGGCGATCTTCAGCGCGGTGTCGGCAGGGTCGGCGCTGCAGGTGTTGACGTCGACGATGACGTTGTTGCGGTGCACCAGCGCGCGCCCACAGCCCCAGCCGGGGGCGGCGGCGTCCTGTTGGGTGGCGACGACGCTCAGCGCGCCGTTGGCGTTGGTGATCTCGCCGACGGTCCACTGCGACCCGCTCTGAGTGTGGGTGTACTGGTGACAGGCCGGCCACTGTTCGGCGGAGGCCTGGAAAAATTCTGCTGCTTTCTCCAGGTACGGGAACAGCACCACCGACTGCTTGAGGTAGTGCTTGAAGTCGTCCCCGTCGTTGAGGCTCTCATCGCGCTCGGCCCGGTATCCACTGTTCGCGTACACCTGCAGTTCCGCCGCGCCGTCGATCGCGAGGCACTCCGGCGGCGCCATGATGGCGCTGTGGTCCGACATCGACGTCTGGGACTCGGTGACCATCAACGCGGTCGCTCCCATCGTTGCCGCTGCCTGTTCGGGACTCAGAAGCAACCCCGTCAACTCCCGTTCCACGAGGGGACGGGGGATCATCGTTCGGGTGGGCGTCGGTGATGACGCGTTGCTTATCGAGTAGCCGCAGCCAGTGGCCAGAAGGCAGAGGCTTGCAATGGCAAGCGCTGATCGTCGCATGTGCTCTCCCACAGTCCAGCCCGGTCGAGAAATCAATGGTGCGGCAATGCCGTCGACCGTCACGTGAGGGAAAGGGTGTTTCGTGGTAACGATGAACGGCCTTCTTGGTAACGAATCGCTGACGCCGTGGACCAGAGTGGACGTGTGAAGCTGCCGCACCCCCGCACCGGGGAACTGTTCGATTCGCCGGTCCTTCCCGGCGCCGGATGGCCGGGCGACCCGGCGACGACGCGCACCGCGGTTGCCGCGACGCCCGCGCAGGTGACGGCGTTGGCGGCGGCGGCGCGCACTGTCGAGCAGGTCGAGGCCGAGGTGTCGATGTGCCGCGCCTGCCCCCGGCTGGTGCAGTGGCGCGAAGAGGTCGCCGCAAAAAGCCTGGCCAAGCGCAAGTCCTATGCCGACCAACCGTATTGGGGCAGGCCCGCGCCCGGCTTCGGTTCGGTGCGTCCGCGGGTGATGGTCGTGGGACTCGCCCCGGCTGCCCACGGCGCCAACCGAACGGGACGGGTCTTCACCGGTGATCGGTCGGGCGATTTCCTGTTCGGGTCGCTGTACCGCAGCGGGCTGGCCAACCAGCCGGACTGCACCGACAGCGCGGACGGGTTGGTGCTCAACGACGTTCGCGTGGTCGCGGCGGTCCGGTGCGCGCCGCCGGGCAATGCGCCGACGCCGGCCGAACGCAGCGACTGCGCGCCGTGGTTGGACGCCGAATGGCGCCTCACGGGTGCCGACGTGCGGGTGATCGTCGCACTGGGCGGGTTCGCGTGGCAGGCGGCCCTGGCGATGATCCGTCGAACGGGTGGTTCGGTGGGGACGCCGGCGCCGAAGTTCGGCCACGGCGTGACCGCGGCGTTGAGCACGCCGGCCGGTGTGGTGCAACTGCTCGGGTGCTATCACCCCAGCCAGCAGAACACCTTCACCGGCAGGCTGACCCCGGCCATGATCGACGACGTCTTCGCCACCGCCTTGGCGATTTCGGGGTAGTTGGTCACGCTGTGCGCGACGAACGACACCCGAATCGCCGGGAACGAGCGGCCGCCGTTCGGCGTTGACCCTTCAATGCGTCTTTCTGTTCTCGATCTCGTCCCCGTGCGCTCCGACCAGAGCACCTCCGATGCCCTGGCCGCGACCACGCGGCTGGCCCAGACGGCCGACCGGCTCGGCTACACCCGCTACTGGATCGCCGAGCACCACAACATGGCCGCGGTAGCGGCCACCAGCCCGCCCGTGCTGATCGCCCATCTCGCCGCGCATACGTCGGCGTTGCGGCTCGGTTCGGGGGGCGTGATGCTGCCCA
Source organism: Mycolicibacterium sp. CR10 (assembly GCF_005222675.1). Lineage (GTDB taxonomy): Bacteria > Actinomycetota > Actinomycetes > Mycobacteriales > Mycobacteriaceae > Mycobacterium. The sequence continues at coordinate 42,099 of NZ_STGE01000004.1, forward strand.
ACCACGCGCCGCTGGCCGTCGCCGAGCAGTTCGCACTGCTGGAAGCCGCGCATCCGGGACGCATCGACCTGGGCATCGGGCGCGCACCCGGCTCCGACCCGGTGACGTCGATGGCGCTGCGCGGTGCGGCGGGCCGCGACGACCGCGATATCGAGGCGTTCCCCGAGTACCTCGACGACGTGATGGCGCTGATGGGCGCCAACGGCGTGCGGGTAGCGCTGCCGCGCGACCTGATGCGCGACAACTACATCCTCAAGGCGACCCCGGCCGCCGCCAGTGTGCCCACGCTGTGGCTGCTCGGCTCGTCGATGTACTCGGCGCGGCTGGCCGCGGCCAAGGGGTTGCCGTACGTGTTCGCCCACCACTTCTCGGGTGAGGGCACCGCGGAGGCGTTACGGATCTACCGCGACGAATTCCGTCCGAGCGACCTGGCATCCGAACCGGTGACATTCCTGACCGTCAACGCCGCGGTGGCTGAAACCCGCGACGAGGCAATGCGTTTGATCCTGCCGAACCTGCAGATGATGGGTCGGCTGCGCACAGGTCAGCCGTTGGGGCCGCTCGACCTCGTCGAGGACGCCGAACAGCAACAGGTCAGCCCACGCGCCCAGGCCGTCGTCGATGCGGGTCTGCGTCAGGCCGTGGTGGGCTCACCCGCGGAGGCGGCCGACCAACTGCACGCGCTGGCGGCGAAGTTCGACGTCGACGAGGTGATGATCAACCCGGTCGCGTCGGCGTACCGGGGCACCGACCCGGCTAGCTCGCCGGGCCGCGAAACCACGCTGGAGCTGGTGGCCAAGGAACTGTTCTAGGCCTTCGGCGTCAGCCTGACGACCGGTATCGGGCGCGTCGTCCGCTTCTGATAGCCGTTGTAGCGGTCCGAGTTCCCTTTGTTCACCAATGCCCAGATCCGGGCGTAGTCGGGGTCATCGGGCAGCACAGGCTTAGCTGTCACCGCGAATCTCTTTGGGCCGACGTTGATCTCGATGTCCGGGTTGGCCTTCAGGTTGTGATACCAACCGGGGGCCTTCGGGTCTCCGCCTTTGGACGCGACGACGAGATAGTCCCCGCGGTCGGGGAAGTAGGACAGCGTGTTCGTGCGTTGCGCGCCGGTCTTGGCGCCCACCGTGTGCAGAAGAAGGTGGGGTGCCACCCCGGGCAGGGGTAGGCGATGGCCGATCCGTCCGTCGGTGCTCTTGTAGATCTTGTCGTGCACCATCAGCAGCCGATACCCGATGTTCTGTTCGATCCACAGCCCGATGCCCATGCTCTCAATCCTTGTCGCCGGCGTCGATCTTCGCCAGTGCCTCCCGCAGGACCCGGCCGGATTCCTCGCGGTCCGGGTCCCGTCGCAGGACCATTCCCTTGGCGAAGGAGAGCTTGTCGCCCTGGCGGCGTGGCACCACGTGCAGGTGGATGTGGAACACGGACTGGAACGCCGGTTTGCCGTCGTTGATGGCGATGTTGTTGCCGTCGGCGTGCAGGCCCGAGTTGCGGGCGGCCTTGGCGATGCGCTGCCCGAGGGTCGCCATGCCGGCGACAATTTCCGGTGGTGTGTCGGTCAGGTCGACGGTATGACGCTTCGGGATTACCAGGGTGTGGCCCCGGGTGAACGGGCGGATGTCGAGGATGGCGAGGTACTCGTCGTCCTCGTGGATCCGGATGGCAGGGGCCTCGCCGCCGACGATGGCGCAGAACACGCAGGACATGCCGCCACGCTAGCGGGTGCTCAGTTCACGTTCTCCTTCGCCCATTCGCTCATTCGGCGGTCCCGCTCCTCGGGCGAGACGTCCTCGATGCGCGTCACCAGGGTCCACCGGATACCGAAGGGATCAGCGATCGAAGCGAACCGGTCGCCAGTCGCGAAGTCCTGCGGCTGTTCTCGGACGGCCGCCCCTGCCTTCTTCGCCCTCGCCACCACGCCGTCGACGTCGTCGCAGTACAGCGCCATCGAATACGTGACGACATCGTCGCGGGCGTCGGGCGCGGCGATCTTGTACGCCTCGGCAGGGTCGCCGAGCTGCAAGCGGCCGTTGCCGAAATTCAGTTCGGCGTGCGCGACGCTACCGTCGGGTCCGTCCATCTTCTCGACCAGCGTGGCGCCGAACACCGATGTGTAGAACTCGATCGCGGCCGACGCTCCGTTGATGCACAGGAATGGCGTCAGGCTGGTGTATCCCGGGGGAATAGGTTCAACAGTCATACCGGCGAGTCTCGTAGCCTCTCGTCATGGGCGCTTGGAAAAACACGACAGGCGATCCGCCCACGCGGGGTGTGGTCGGTCGTCCCAGCGCCTCGTCCGCGTATGACCTGCAGCGGTGGGCGCCAAGCGATGACACGGGGCAGTTCGTCGAACATTTCTGGTCCGTGTCGTGGGATCTGCGCGGACAGCGACCGTTCGACAGCGCCGTGATCACGTTTCCCTCGATTCACCTCACCCACGAGTGGGGTGAAGATGGTGCGCGGCATGGCTTTCCGTTGCCCAACACGCTGGTCCACGGAGTCGTCGAGCAGGTCTTCCGCACCACTATCAGCGAGCGGGGTTCCGTGGTGGGGGCGCGCTTTCGGCCGGGCGGTTTCACCGCGAGATTCGGTGGCGATGCATCGACGATGACGGGACGCGTCCGACCCGTCAGTGACGAGCTGTTCGGTGCGCCGGTTGATCTCGACGATGAGGTGGACGGTGCCGCTGCGCAGCTGGATCGGCTCATCGCCCGTGTCGGCGGACCCGATCCGACCTATGAGGCACTGACGTCTCTCGTGGACCGGATGCGTGATGACAGCCGGCTTCATCGGGTGGAACAGGTGATGGCCCACTCGCCGTGGAGTTTGCGCACCACCCAGCGGGTGTTCCGGCGCTACGTGGGGGTGCCGGTGAAGTGGGTGCTGTGCCGTTACCGGTTGCAGAACGCTGCCCTGGAGATCGAGACCCAGCCTGAAGTCGACTTCGCCGAGCTGGCGGTACGGCTGGGCTGGTATGACCAGGCTCACTTCATCAACGACTTCCGCTCGATGTTGGGCGCCACCCCGGTGGAGTACGCCGCCGCCTACAGCGAGGTCAGCCGGTGAGTACCTCGCGCCACGCCGCCAGCTTGGCTTCGAAGCGCTGCGTGTGCGCCGGGCTGGTCGACGGCAGCGTCGTGTACCGCGACGGGTGCGCCGCGGTGACGAGTCGACGGTAGTTGCGTTCGGCGGCTGCTCCGTTGAAGCACACGGTGGCGATCGTCGGGTGAGCGGCGAACAGAGTGCCGAAGTCGTTGGCCACCATGCTTTCCGGCTCGACCGCCGAATCCAGACTGCCCTTTCGTCGGCATGACCGCAGGACGTCCCATACCGCGACGCCGGCAGTGGTCAGCGCCGCAGTGCGGTCGCCGTAAGGGGCTGCCGGGTCGAACCCGAAGAGCTCGCCGGTGATGCGCCAGAACGCGTTGCGCGGGTGCGCGTAGTACTGGTGTGCATCCAGTGACGCCACGCCGGGCATGTTGCCAAGAATCAGGATCCGTGCGCCCGGCGTGATGATGGGCGGGAACCCCTGCAGGATCGGCGACGTCACCGTTCGTGTTTACCTCAAGTACGTTGGGCACGTGGCCGACGATTTCGATCTCGAGGCATCCGGGCTGCTCGACGGGCTCGAAGGTACGGCGCGGGACGAGCGCGCCGAGCTGATTCCGTGGCTGCTCGAACGGGGCGTCAGCGTCGAGCAGATCCGTGGCACGTCCGCACCGATGATGCTCGCATCGCGCCGCGTCATCGGGGACGACGGTGAATACGTCTCCGCGCGCGCGGCAGCGGAGAAATCCGGCGTCGATCTGGAGCTGTTCCAGCGGATTCAACATGCGATGGGATTGCCCCGGGTGGAGGACCCGGACGCCGCCGTGTTTCTGCGTGCCGATGCCGAGGGGGCCAAGTTCACCCGCAGCTTCCTCGACGCGGGCATCAGCCCCGACGAACTGCTGCAGATCACCCGGCTGCTCGGCGATGGGCTGTCCCGAGCAGCCGAGGCGATGCGCCACGCGGCGCTGGCCGCCGTGATGCGCCCGGGGGCAACCGAATTGGAGATCGCCGAGGCGTCGGAGGTGCTCGTCGCGAAATTGGCGCCGGAGCTCGGACCGATGATCCAGGACGTACTCCTGCTGCAGTTGCGTCACGCCATCGAGACGGAGGCCATCAACGCGACGGAGCGGGCCGAGGGCCAGCACCTGCCCGGTGCAAGGCTGGTCACCATCGCCTTCGCCGACCTTGTCGGGTTCACCCGGCTCGGTGAGGCGGTGCCGCCGGAGGATCTCGAGCAGTTGTCACAGCGACTGGCGGATCTGACCCGTGAGTTCGCAACGGCGCCGGTGCGTTTCATCAAGACGATCGGCGACGAAGTCATGCTGGTCAGCACAGACCCCATCCCGCTGCTCGATGCCGTGATGCAACTCGTGGACGCCACCGAAGACGCGGAGAACTTCCCAAGCCTGCGAGTCGGTGTCGCCACCGGTATGGCGGTGAGCCGGGCGGGGGACTGGTTCGGCAGCCCCGTGAATCTCGCCGCCCGGGTCACGGGTGCGGCCAGACCGGGCACGGTTCTGGTGTCCGAGGCGACGCGGGAGGCGATCGGCGACGACCAAGGATTTACGTGGTCGTTCGCGGGTGCACGACGCCTGAAGGGGATCAAGTCGGATACAAAGCTCTTCCGGGCGCGCAGGGCGCCGGCCGAGTCGAAGTAGGTCAACGCTCCTCTGTCACTTTGGCCAGTCGTCTTCGCGGGTGGGTCGTCACCCCGGGCGAGACATGCTGCCGAAGACCACCACGGCCCGTGATCAGCGCGACGGTGTGAACCTGCGCAGGCGCAGGCTGTTGCTGACCACGAACACCGAGCTGAAGGCCATGGCGGCACCGGCGATCATCGGGTTCAGCAGACCCGCTGCGGCCAACGGAAGGGCGGCGACGTTGTAGGCGAACGCCCAGAACAGGTTGCCCTTGATGGTGCTCAATGTCCTGCGGGACAACCGGATTGCGTCGGGCACCGCTCGCAGGTCGTCGCCGACGATCGTCAGATCGCTCGCCTCGATCGCCACGTCGGTGCCGCTGCCCATGGCCAGCCCGAGGTCGGCTTGCGCGAGCGCGGCAGCATCGTTGACGCCGTCGCCGACCATCGCGACGACCTTGCCCTCGCTCTGCAGGCGCTTGACCGTTTCGACCTTGTCCTGCGGCAGCACCCCGGCGATCACCTCGTCGATGCCGACCTGTGCGGCCACGGTGCGAGCCACCGCTTCGTTGTCGCCGGTCACCATGATCGGCGTCAACCCAAGGGCCTTCAGAAGCGAAACGGCTTCAGCAGAGGTCGGTTTCACGGCATCGGCCACCATCAGCAGCCCGCGGGCGCGCCCCTCCCACGCCACCGCGACCACCGTTCGGCCATCGGCCTCCGCCCGCTGCGCCGCGGTGGTCAGCTCACCGGGAATGTCATAGGACCGGTCGGTGAGCAGTTGGACGCGGCCCAGCAGAACTGTCCGGCCGTTGACCGTGCCCTCGACACCAAGGCCCCGCAGGTTGGCGAACGCGTCGACGCCCGGCAGCTCGCCGAGCTTCTCCCGGGCGCCGGCGGTGATGGCCCGGGCGATGGGATGTTCGGACGGGCTCTCCACGGCCCCGGCGATTCTGAGCACCTCGTCGGGCTGCTCGTTGCCTACCGCGAGCACGTCGATCAGCGTCATCGTGCCGGTCGTCACGGTGCCGGTCTTGTCGACGATCACCGTGTCCACCCGCCGCGTGGACTCCAGGACTTCAGGTCCCTTGATGAGGATGCCCAGCTGTGCGCCGCGACCCGTGCCGACCATCAGCGCCGTCGGCGTCGCGAGCCCCAGCGCACACGGGCACGCAATGATCAGCACCGCGACCGCTGCGGTGAACGCGGCGGCGACCGAAACCCCTGCGCCGAGCCAGAACCCCAGCGTGGCCACCGACAACGCGATCACGATTGGCACGAAGACCGCCGAGATCCGGTCGGCAAGGCGTTGCGCCTGCGCCTTGCCGTTCTGTGCGTCCTCGACCAACCGCGCCATCTGCGCCAGCTGGGTGTCTGTGCCGACACGGTTGGCCCGGACCACGAGTGCGCCGTCGACGTTCACCGTCGCGCCCACCACCTGGTCTCCGGGCGTCACCTCCACGGGCACCGACTCGCCCGTCAGCATCGAGGCATCGACCGCCGAACTGCCCTCGACCACAACACCATCCGCGGCGATTTTCTCGCCCGGACGAACCACGAAGACGTCGCCGATGCGTAACTGATCGACCGGAATGCGTTGCTCAACACCGTCTCTGCGAACCGACACCTCCTTGGCGCCCATCTCCAGCAGCGCCCGTAGTGCGGCGCCCGAACGGCGTTTGGCGCGCGCTTCGAAGTACCGCCCGGCCAGAATGAACGTCGTCACCCCGGCGGCCGCTTCCAGGTAGATGTTGCCGGTGCCGTCGGTGCGGGCAATCGTCAGCTCGAACCCGTGCGTCATTCCGGGTGTGCCCGCGGTGCCCCAGAACAACGCGTAGACCGACCAACCGAGCGCAGCCAGCGTGCCGACGGAGATCAGCGTGTCCATCGTCGCGGTCCCGTGGCGCAGGTTCGTCCACGCTGCCCGGTGGAACGGCCACGCACCCCACACGACCACCGGCGCCGCCAAGGTCAGCGACAGCCACTGCCAGTTCGTGAACTGCAGCACCGGCGCCATCGCCATCGCGATGACCGGGATCGACAGCGCGAGGCAGATCAGGAGCCGCTGACGCAGCGTCGCGGTCGGATCGTCGGCGGGCTCGTCGGCCGCGGGGGCGGGGTCCGGCAGCCGGGCGTGGTAGCCCGCGGCCTCCACGGCCGCGATCAGTTGCTCAGGAGCGACATCGTCGCCGTACTCCACGCGCGCCTTCTCGGTCGCGAAGTTCACCGTGGCGGTGACGTGGTCTAGCTTGTTCAGCTTCTTCTCGATGCGCGCCGCGCAGGACGCGCAGGTCATCCCGTCGATGGCCAGGTCGACGGCGGTCATCCTGCGCCGCCGTGTGTGGACTGGTGCTCGCCGGTGGTGTCCGGGTGGGGCACCACGAGGTCGGGGTTGGGTCCGAAGGTGCCGCCCACCCAGAACGCGATCGCGAACACCGCGACGAGCACGGCGGCGAAGACGGCGATCCTCTGGACGACGGTCATGGCGGTCCCGTCAGCCGGCCAGCTGGTAGCCGGCCTCTTCCACGGCGGCGCGGATGGCCGCGGTGTCCACCGGGGCGGCGCTGGCGATCGTCGCCGTACCGTTGGATACGTCAACCTCGACGTCGACGACGCCGGGAATGGTGGTGAGCTCGGCGCGCACCGAGGAGGCGCAACCACTGCAGCTCATGCCGTCGATGGTGATGGTGGTGGTGCTCATGCGGGTCCCTTTCGAAGCAGCGGGGTGAAGCGGCCGCTTGACCCATGTGTACCATACCCCCCTAGGGTATTCAATACGTTGGAAGGGAGCGTGGATCTGATGTCACAACGCAGTCTGCTGGCTGGAGCGGGAGCCGTGGGCGCCACCCTGGTGCTGTTGCTGTCCGGGTGCAGCACCACGGGTACCGAGGCGCAGGACGATGGCCATACCGACCACGAGTCGACGTCGCAGGCAGCCGACGGGGCGTCGGCCCACAACGACGCCGACGCGTCGTTCGCCCGCGACATGATTCCCCACCACGAGCAGGCGATCGTGATGAGCGACATCATGCTGGCCAAGCAGGGGATCGACCCGCGGGTGGTCGAGCTGGCGACTCAGATCAAGGCTGCGCAGGGACCCGAGATCGCGACGATGAAACAGTGGCTCACCGAATGGGGCACCCCGCAGATGCCGTCCGGGCACGAAGGCCACGACATGTCCGGCGACATGACCGCGCAGATGGGCATGATGAGCGATCAGCAGCTCGAGGCCCTTCGCCAGGCGCAGGGAGTCGACGCCAGCCGGCTCTTCCTGACCGGCATGATCGCCCATCACGAGGGCGCGGTGCGGATGGCGCAGACCGAGCTCGACAGCGGACAGTCCAACGATGCAAAGCATCTGGCCGAGGAGATCATCGACACCCAGCAGCGCGAGATCGGCACGATGAAGCAGATCCTCGGCTCGCTGTAGGTCGTCGGGTCGGATCGCGCGTGGCAGCATCGCGGTCATGCGAATCCTCGTGCAGCGGGTCACGTCCGCCCGGGTGACGGTGGCCGGCGAGACGATCGGCGCCATCGAGCCGGACGGCCAGGGGTTGCTCGCACTGGTCGGTGTCACCCACGACGACGACGCCGCCAAGGCGCAGCGACTTGCCGAAAAGCTCTGGCAGTTAAGGATTCTCGACGACGAAAAGTCGGCGAGCGACGTCGGCGCGCCGATCCTGGTGGTCAGTCAGTTCACGTTGTACGGCAACACCACCAAGGGTCGGCGGCCGACGTGGAACGCCGCGGCGCCGGGTGCGGTCGCCGAACCCCTGGTCGACGCGTTCGCCGGCGCGCTGAAGGCACTCGGAGCCCACGTCCAGACCGGTGTGTTCGGCGCGGACATGGCCGTCGAGCTCGTCAACGACGGACCGGTGACGCTCCTGCTCGAGCTGTGACCTACTGCGTCGTCGTGATCTGGAAGCCCTCGGACGGCTGCACGATCACGAACCCGTTGCCGTAGAACGACACCTGCACGGCCTCGCCGGAGCCGCGGCCGATCAGGGCGCCGGCCTTGAAGCTCGTCTTCAGCTGCGTCTGTAGGTTCGCCGACCACGCCACCACCGCGTTGGTGTCGGCGAACGTCGGCGCCTCGGCCGCGTTGAGCACCACCGGTGGTCCGTCCGTCGTCAATGCGACCCAGCCGGTACCGCGCAGCGTGGTGTTGAACAGTCCGCCGGCGACCATGCTGCCGCCCTTGACCCGCTCGATGTTCCAGTCGAGGCTCGTCGAGAACGCCAGCACGTTCTTGCCGCTGATCGACAGCCCGGAGTTGGTCAGGTTGAGCAGGTGAACGTCGTAGGACCGCTCGGCGAGGAAGACATCGCCCTGCCCCTGGCAGCGCATCAACGGCAGTCCTTCTCCGGTGAGCGCCTTCTTGATGAACTTCGACGCGCCGCCGCCCTCGAAGGCGAAGTCGACGTTGCCCTGATAGGCCACCATCGAGCCCTGCCTGGCCATGAACGGCTCACCGAGACGAACCCGGAGAAGCTTCGAGTTCTGGTTGGCGATCGCCTTGGCTTCCTTCTCGCTGAAACGGCCGTCGACGAGGTCGCCGCTGATACCTGAGAACCCGTCGGCACCGCCTGGAACCTGCTGCGCGGGGCCGCCTTGGTACTGGGTCTGGGCCTGCGCCTGGGCCGGTGCTTGGGCCTGGTCCGTCGCCTGGCGGGCCGGCGCCGCTCCCAGGGGTGCGCGGCTCACCTGCCCCTGGTTGGAGACCTGATCGGTCCACTGCTGTCCGTCAAACCACCGGTATTCGAAGCGGCCCTCGGGGTCGGGCTGCCAGCTGCCTTGTCCAGGTCCTGTCACCGCTGCCTCCTTTGTGTTTCACCGGATTCCCACACTATGCCGCGACGGGCCCGCGGACTGGCATCCTTGGGTGATGGCAAAAGAAATCGATCGCCAGCGGGCGCAGGGCGCCCTCGCGGTCATCAAGGAGCACCCCGGCATGGTGGTGTTCGCGCTGTCGCCGGCGCTGCTGGCGCTGGGTGTCGTGTGGTGGGTGTTCGGTGCGGGTTGGGCGGCGCTGCTGTTGATCGCCGGAGTCCTCGGCGCCGGGGCGGCGGTCCTGCTCAAGCGAAACTGAGGCCGTCAGCTTTCGAACGTTTCGCCGGCGGTGAACACGCGCCCATCACGCCTGTAACGGTGTAATCATGTAATCATGAGACACCATCCCCATAGCCGAAGGTCGGGCCGCTCCGGCGGCTGGCAGCAAGCCGACCAACCCGATGCATCCGACGCCGCCGACTGGTTCGCCGGCCGACTGCCCGCCGACTGGTTCGCCGGTGATCCCGAGGTCATCGTCGACCGCGAAGAGATCACCGTGATCGGCCGGTTGCCCGAACCCGAAGACGCCGAGAGCCCTGAAAGTGAAGCCCGCGCGTCGGGCCGCGCGGCGCGCTTTCGGGAGCAGACGCGCAGCGAACGGATGCGCATTGCCGACGAAGCCGAGGCGCGGTATGACCGCAAGGTCGCGTGGGGCGTGGACATTGGCGGCGGCGACGGTGAGCCGGAGCGAATCCTGTTCACACACATCGCCGTACCGGTGATGACGCGGCTGCGCCAGCCCGAGCGCCAGGTGCTCGACACTCTTGTCGATGCGGGTGTGGCCCGGTCACGCTCCGACGCGCTCGTATGGTCGGTCCGGTTGGTCGGCGAGCATGCCGACGAGTGGCTGGGCAAGCTGCGTGACGCCATGCGCAACGTCGACGACCTGCGCGCCGAAGGACCCCAGGTCTGACCCTCGCCGAAATGGCATTCCAGCAGGTCCCTTCTCGCAAATGTTCTGCTGGAATGCCGTTTCGGCGGTTGGGGTCAGGCGCGCTTCACGCCGACGTAGGCCGAGCTCAGCGCCGACGTCTGCGACAGCGGGTCGATCGGGCCGGCGTCGACGAGGAGGTTTCGATTCGCCCCGTACGACACCGGTTCGGCGCCGCCGCGGGGATCGAAAATCCTTGAACCCCAGCCGTGATCGACGATGATCACGCCGCGTCGGGGCCGGTCGCTCAGCGCCGCCGACAGCTCGATCTCGCCGACCGGTGAGAACACCGTGACGCGATCGCCGTCGGTGACGCTCAGTGCCGCCGCGTCGTCCGGGTGGATGAGGACCTCATTGCGTCTGCCCCCCGGGTGCAGGCCGGGCAGCTCGTTGAGCCAGGAGTTCATCGAGTGCCGGTGGCGCCGGTTGGCCATCTGGAAGGGATAGTCGGCGGGCGCCTCCGGCTGCGGCTCGGCCAGCAGTTCGCGCGCCCGTGCGACGAACTCGGCCGGGGCCACCCGAACCTTCTTGTCGGGGGTGCGAAGCGCCTCCCTGAAGTGCCCGAACTCCCGCGGTCCCAGCACCCAACCGTGCGGGTGGGCCAGGACGTCACGCCACCTGATCCTGCGGCCGTTGAACTTTCGCCCGGTCGCGACCACCAGCCGGTCGATCCAGTGTGGGTTGAACTCGAGGCCGGGCCTCCGCGCCACCCGCGCTGCCCGGCGGGTGGCCTTGATGAATCCGTTGACCCCTCTGGCGCGGAACAGCGGCTTACCCATGGCGATCGCGAGGTCGACGAAGATCCGCCATTCCTGGCGCGCACCCGGTGGCGGCTCGACGGCCCTGACCCCGTACTGCAGGTAGGGCTCGTCGTGCATGTTGCTGGTGAAGGCCAGCAGGTCGTCGCGTTCCAGCCAGTGCACGGCCGGCAAAAGCCAGTGCGCGTGTCGATGGCTTTCCCGCTGCACGAAATCGATCGCCACCAACAGATCCAGTTGCGCCAGCGCCGCGTCGAGTCCGGCGCCGTCAGGTCCGGACACCACCGGGTTGCCGCAGTTGATGACCATCGCGCGGATCTGGCCGCGGCCGGGCGTGGTGATCTCGGCGGGCAGTTCGGACAGTGCGTGCGCACCGGCCACCATCTCGCGACCCGACAGTCGGTTTCGGTGTGGACTCGTCTTGACCATTGCGGACATCCGGATCGCATCGACATACCCCGGCTCGAAGCGGCGACCCCCCGGCCTGTCCATCCGCCCGGTGATCACGTTCAGCACGTGCCCGAGCCACTCCGCGACGGTGCCGGCCAGGTGCATCGAGACACCGGTCCGGGTGACCACCATCGCCCGCTCAGCGGCAGCGAACTCCCTTGCCACACCGACGATCTGCTCGCGTTCGATGTCGCAACGCCGCGCGAGGTCTCCGATGTCGGCCTCGGCGACAAGGGCGCGCAGTTCCGCCATGCCTGCGGCGAGGTCGGTGCAGTCCTGTTGGTGCTCGAGGCCCTCGTCGAGGATGACCTTGACCATCGCGAGCAGCAGCGCCCAGTCCTGGCCGGGGCGCACCGCCAGATGATGGTCAGCCTTCTCCGCCGACTCGGTGCGCAGCGGGTCGACGACGACGATCGTGGCCCCCTGGGCCTGTCGTGCCAGCGCGCGCCGCCAGCCGCCGGGCACGGTTTCCAGCCAGTTCCATGCGCTCACAGCGGGATTGGTGCCGACCAGCAGGAAGTAGTCGCAGTTGTCGACGTCGGATACCGGCGCCATCAGGATCGACCCGTACATGGCCGAAGCGACCACGTGCATCGCGTTCTGGTCGATCGAACCGACGAAGTACCGGCTTCTGGTGCCGACCGCATCCAGCCAGCCGTTCATGAAGATGATGTTCGACGACGAGAAGCCCGACGGATTGCCGTAGTACACGCCGACCGCGTCGGGACAGTCCGCATCGATGGCGGCGTTCATCCGCGCCGCGATGTCGGCGATGGCCTCATCCCAGGTGGCCTCGACGTAGGAGTCGCCGACGCGGCGCATCGGGTTGAGGATCCTGCGCGGATGCTCGACGAGCTGGCCTGCGGTGCGGCCCTTGGCGCAGAAGTCGTGCCAGGTGTGCGGGTTCTGCTTGTCGGCCGAGATCTTGGTGACCCTGTTGTCCTCGACCGTCACGTCGATGCCGCAGGAGGCCAGGCAGTACCTGCAGAATGTGTGGACGGTCTTGCTCATCGCGTCGAGCGTACGGTTTGTGACGGAGTTCGGGCCAGATCCATCAGAATGCGTACATTCGGCGCGGCTCAGGCCTGCGTCATCGTCCAGTACTCGCCGCGGCGGGCGAGCAGTTCGGCGTGGCTGCCCCGCTCCACGATCCTGCCCGCCTCCATCACCAGGATCACGTCGGCGTCGCGGATCGTCGAAAGCCGGTGCGCGATGATGAAACTCGTGCGATCGCGGCGCAGCTGGGCCATTGCGTGCTGGATCAGCACCTCGGTGCGGGTGTCCACGGAGCTGGTGGCTTCGTCGAGGATCAACAGCTGGGGCCGGGCGAGCACCGCCCGCGCGATGGTGATCAGCTGCTTCTCGCCGGCGCTGATGTTCGTTCCGCCGTCGTTGATCCGGGTGTCGTAGCCGTCGGGCAGCGTCTGGACGAAGCGGTCGACGAACGCGGTTCGGGCCGCCTCCATCACCTCCTCTTCGGTGGCGTCCGGGCGGCCGTAGGCGATGTTGTCGTACACGGTGCCCGCGAACAGCCAGGTGTCCTGCAGCACCATCCCGATGCGCGAACGCAGCGATCCACGGCTCACCGTCGAGATGTCCACGCCGTCGAGCAGGATCCGTCCCGAGTCGACGTCGTAGAACCTCATCAGCAGGTTCACCAGCGTCGTCTTGCCTGCCCCCGTCGGGCCGACGATGGCGACGGTGGTGCCCGGCACGGCGACCAGCGACAGGTCCTCGATCACCGGGGTGTCGGGCAGATAGCCGAACCAGACGCGGTCGAACTCGACGCGCCCACCGACGAGTTCCCCGCCGCGGCTCTCGGGCGCGGGCATCACCGCGGGCGGATCCGGGGGCTCCTCCTGCGCGTCGAGAAGTTCGAATACCCTCTCGGCGCTGGCGATCCCGGACTGCAGGGTGTTGTACATGCCCGCGATCTGGGTGAGCGGCTGGTTGAACTGGCGGACGTACTGGATGAACGCCTGGATGCCGCCGAGGGTGATCTGACCCGTGGCGACCTGCAGACCGCCCACGACCGCGACCGCGACATAGCTGAGGTTGCCGACGAAGATCGTCGCCGGTGACACCAGTCCCGACAGGAACTGGGCTCCGAAGCTGGCGTGGTAGACGTCGTCGTTGAGTTCGCTGAACTGTTCCTCGGCGTGTGCCCGGTGGCCGAAGGTCTTGACCACGGTGAAGCCGCTGTAGGTTTCCTCGATGTGCGCATTGAGCCGACCGGTGTTGCGCCACTGCGCCACGAACAGCTTCTGGGATCGCCGGGCGATCGAGCGGGTGATCCACAGGGACAGCGGCACCGTCACCACCGTCAGCAACGTCAGCAGCGGCGAGATCGTCAGCATCATCACCAGCACCGCGAACACTGTCAGCACCGAGGTCAGCAGCTGGGTGATCGACATCGACAGCGACTGCTGAAGATTGTCGATGTCGTTGGTCAGCCGGCTGAGCACTTCACCGCGCCTGCGTGAGTCGAAGTAGCTCAGCGGCAGCCGGTGCACCTTGTTCTCGACATCGGCCCGCAGCGCCATCACCGTCCGCTGCACCACGACATTCAGCAGTCGTGCCTGCATCCAGATCAGCAGAGCTGCAACGAGATACAGCGCCAGCGCCAGTGCAAGCGTGCGGCCCACCGCACCGAAGTCGACACCCTGGCCGGGGACGACGTTCATGCCGGACAGAAGGTCGGCGAAGGTGCCGTCGCCGCGCGCCCGCGCCGCGTCGACGGCCTGCTCCTTGGTCAGGCCCGCGGGCAGTTGGTGACCGATGACGCCGTTGAACAACAGATCGGTGGCGTGGCCGAGAATGCGCGGTCCGACGACGCCGATCGCGATGCCCAAGACACCGAGCACCATCACCGAGATGGCCAGGCCGCGCTGGGGGGTGAGCCGTCTGAGCAGCCGGATCGCCGAGCCCTTGAAGTCGCGGGACCGAACTTCCGGCGGCTCGGTGGTGCGGATCCCTCGCGCCATCGGCCCCGTCATGACTGGCCCGCACTGACCGACTGGGAATCCGCGAACTCCCGGTACTCGCCGCAGGTGCGCAGCAGCTGTTCGTGAGTGCCTGCGCCGACGACCCGGCCGTCGTCGATGACGACGATCTGGTCGGCCTCGGCGACGGTCGAAATGCGCTGCGACACAATCACCACGGTGGCGTTGGCGGAGACATCGCGCAGGGCCGCGCGAACGCGTGCGTCGGTGTGCACGTCGAGCGCGGAGAACGCGTCGTCGAAGAGATAGATCGCGGGACGCCTGATGACGGCGCGGGCGATGGCAAGGCGCTGCCGCTGTCCACCGGAGAAGTTCATGCCCGCCTGCGCCACCTGCATCTGGAGGCCGTCGGGGTGGGCGGCGACGAAGTCGTCGGCCGCGGCCACCCGTAGTGCGTCCCACATCTCCTCTTCGCCTGCATCGGATTTCCCATAGCGCAGGTTGTCGGCGACGGTGCCCGAGAACAGGTAACCGCGCTGAGGAACCAGCCCGATCGCCGCCCAGAGTCTCTCGATGTCGAAGTCGCGCACATCGATTCCGTCCACGCTCACCGAACCGCCGGTCACGTCGTACATCCGGCAGATCAGCGACAGCAGCGTGGACTTGCCCGACCCCGTGGAGCCGACGATCGCGGTGGTGCTGCCGGGCAGCGCCGTCAGCGAGACGTCCTCGAAGACCGGACGGTCGGCTCCTTCATAGCTGAATGTCGCTGATTCCAGCCGGATCTCGCCCGCGATCGAGTGGGGCCTGGCGGCCCCGGCGCTGCTGGTGATCGCCGGCTCGGTGTCGAGCACCTCGGTGATCCGCTCCGCGCACACCGACGCCCGCGGGATGATCACCAGGATGAACGTCGCCATCAGCACCGCGAGCAGGATCTGCATGAAGTAGGACAGGAACGCGATCAGCGAGCCGACCTGCATCTCGCCGGCGTCGATACGCACTCCGCCGAACCAGATCAACGCCACGCTGGACACGTTGATCACCAGAGTGGTCACCGGCAGCATCAGCGCCTGCCAGCGTCCGGCCTCCAGCGCGGTGTCCGAGAGGGCACGGTTGGTCTCGGCGAAACGGGTGCGTTCGAACGGCTCCCGCGCGAACGCGCGCACCACCCGCAGGCCGGTGAGCTGCTCGCGCATCACCCGGTTGATCCCGTCGATCTGGCGTTGCAGTCGCCGGAAGATGGGCAGCAGGTGCGACACGATCCAGTAATTGGTGACCGCGAGCAGCGGCACGCTGACGAGCAGCAGCCACGACAGGCCCGCGTCCTGGTGGATGGCCATGAAGATGCCGCCCACGCACATGATGGGGGCGGTGATTAGCATCGTGCAGGTGAGTTGCACCAACAACTGGATCTGTTGGACGTCGTTGGTGGTCCGCGTCAGCAGCGACGGTGCGCCGAATCGCGCGGTCTCCTCGGCGGAGAAGCCGGTGACATGGTGGAAGATCACCGAGCGCAGATCCCGGCCGACGCTCATGCTGGCCCGCGATCCGAAATACACCGCCCCGATCGCGCACACCACCTGTAGTGCGGTGACTGCCAGCATCACCGCGCCCAGTTCGACGATGCGACCCAGGTCACCCTGTGCGACGCCATCATCGATGATCGCGGCGTTGACCGTCGGCAGGTACAGCGTCGCCAACGAGCTGATGACCTGGAGCGCAGCAACCACCGCGAGCAGCGGCCGGTACGGCCGCACGTGCTTTCGGAGCAGCCCCCAGAGCATCCCGCTACTGTCGCATACCCGACGGCTGTGACCCGTGTTCGGCTGCCCCACCTGAGAATTCCCTAAATAAGCTGGTCAATCGGCATGTCGGTGGTTCCCTCTGTGGGCTGCCGCTACAGTGCATGGCGTGACACCCAGCAAGTCGGCGAAGGCGCTGGCAGTGGCGGCTGCCGCCGTCCTCCCAGTTCTTGCGGCGTGCTCCAGTTCGGAGCCCACTTCTCCCGAGGTGCCCTCGACGGAGGCGCCCGCGCAGGACATCACGCACGGTCCGTTCTTCCCGCAGTGCGGGGGGATCAGCGACGAGGAGATGATCAAGCAGACGCGGGTGCCCGGGCTGGTCAACACCGCCGCGACATCGGTGGGATGCCAGTGGCTTGCCGGCGGCAGCATCCTGGGTCCGCACTTCTCCTTCACGTGGTTCCGCGGCAGCCCCATCGGGCGTGAGCGCAAGACCGAGGAGCTGTCGCGCACCAGTGTCGAGGACATCAACATCGAAGGACACGACGGCTTCATCGCGCTGAACGAGGATCCGACGATGGGTGTGAACCTGTGCGAGATCGGCATCCAGTTCGACGACGACTTCATCGAATGGTCGATCAGCTTCTCGCAGCAGCCGTTCCCCGACGCGTGCGACGTCGCCAAGGAGCTCACCCGTCAGTCGATCGTGAACTCCAAATGAGCGCCCGCCACCGTGCACTCGGGGCCGCCGCCGCAGCCATGGCCGGTCTCGTCGTGCTGTCCGGTTGTACGCAGACCGTCGAGGGCACCGCAGCCAAGTCGGGCACCGGCACCGTGCCCCGCAACAACGACTCGCAACGTCAGTACCCGAACCTGTTGAAGGAATGCGAGGTGCTGACCGAGGACATCCTCGCCGAGACGGTCGGCGCTGACCCTCTGGACATCCAGAGCACGTTCGTCGGCGCGGTCTGCCGGTGGCAGGCGGCCAATCCCGCTGGCCTCGTCGACATCACCCGCTTCTGGTTCGAGCAGGGCGCCCTGGACAACGAGCGCAAGACCGCCGAGCAGTTGGAGTACCAGATCGAGGATCGGTCGATCGCCGGTATTCAGTCGATCGTGATGCGGCCCAACGATCCCAACGGGGCGTGCGGTGTCGCCAGCGACGCTGCCGGTGTCGTGGGCTGGTGGGTCAACCCCCAGTCGCCCGGCATCGACGCCTGCGGGATGGCGATCAAGCTGATGGAGCTGACCCTGGCGACCCGCGCCTAGCGCCACCCGCGCTACCGCGCGATGTGGAACGCGAACAGCTCGGCAGTGCCCAGCGCCAGCTGATCCCACGGCCCGGCAGTGCGCAGCATCGCGATCGATGACGTGGGAAACTTCGCCGAGATCTCCTGAGCGACAGGACCATCGCCGGTCTCGCCGTTCGCAAGGCCGAGTGCGAGCCCTGACATCACCGGCTCATGTCCGACGACGAGCAGGGTGGAGATGTCCCCATGGCCGCCGATTTCCTCGGCGAACCGCGATCGCACGCTGTTGATCTCGTCGACGACGATGCCAGGGGTCGAGTCGTAGAGGCGATCCACGTACTGCACCGGCGCGGTGATACCGGTGCGCTCCAGCGTCTGTCGGGTGCGGGTCGCCGTCGAGCACAGCACCGCGTCGACGTCTCCCACATTGGCCCTGATCCAGTCACCCGCCAGGGCGGCCTCCCGGATACCCCGGTCCGCCAGCGGGCGCTCGTGGTCGGCGACCCCCGACGGATAGTCCGATTTGGCGTGGCGGAGCAACAGCAGAGTGCGGGTCATTGGGATAACGGTAGGGCATGCCGGTGCGCATCCCTGATGTTGTCGGGGGCTCGCCCTACACTCGCGTTGCCTGGATGGACAACTGACGGAAGGACGGGTTGAGATGCGGTTTCTGCACACTGCCGACTGGCAACTCGGCATGACCCGTCATTACCTCAACGGGGAAGCGCAGCCCCGGTATTCGGCTGCCCGACGGGACGTCGTGACGGCGCTCGGCCCAATCGCCCGCGAGGTCGGCGCCAAATTCGTGGTGGTCGCCGGCGACGTGTTCGAGCACAACCAGCTCGCCCCGCGCGACGTCAGCCTGTCTCTGGAGGCGATGCGCGGCATCGGGGCGCCGGTGTACCTGCTTCCCGGCAACCACGACCCGCTGGACGCATCGTCGGTCTACTCGAGCGCGCTGTTCACCGCCGAGCGGCCGGACAACGTGATCGTGCTGGACCGTCCCGGCGTGCACGAGGTGCGCCCTGGTCTTCAGCTCGTCGCCGCACCCTGGTACTCCAAGGCGCCCACCACCGACCTCGTCGCGCAGGTGCTCGAGTCCCTTCCCGCCGATGGGGTCACCCGCATTGTCGTCGGCCACGGCGCGGTGGACATCCTCGTTCCCGACAAGGACCGGGCATCGTTGATCCGGCTCGCGGCGCTCGAGGCCGCCATCGCCCGCGGCGCGGTTCACTATGTCGGGTTGGGGGACAAGCACTCCCGGATGAGCGTCGGCTCGACGGGCAGGATCTGGTACTCCGGTTCGCCGGAGGTGACGAACTACGACGATATCGAACCCGACCCCGGGCAGGTGCTCGTCGTCGACGTCGACGAGACCGATCCGGCGCGGGCCGTGCAGGTCGACGCCCGCCGGGTCGGCGTCTGGCGGTTCGTCTCGCTGCGCCATTCGGTGGACAACGGCCGTGACATCGCCGACCTCGACATCAATCTGGACCTGATGCCCGACAAGGAGCGCACCGTGATCCGGCTGGGGCTCACCGGGTCGCTGACGGTCACCGACAGGGCGGCGCTGGATGCCTGCCTGGACCGGTACGCGCGCTTGTTCGCCGCGCTGATCCCGTGGGACAAGCAGACCGATATCGCTGTGATGCCCGCCGATGGTGAGTTCGACGACCTCGGCATCGGTGGGTTCGCGGCCGCCGCCGTCGAGGAGTTGGTGGCCACCGCTCGCTCCACCGGCGAGGACGCCGACGACGCCCGGGCGGCGCTGGCTCTGCTGCTGCGTCTGCATGACGGGGGTGCCGCGTGAAACTGCACCGCCTCACCCTCACGAACTATCGCGGTATCACCCACCGCGACATCGAATTCCCCGACCACGGCGTCGTCATCGTCAGCGGGGCCAACGAGATCGGCAAGACCTCGATGCTCGAGGCGCTCGACCTGTTGCTGGAGGCAAAGGACCGTTCGACCAAAAAGGAAGTCAAACAGGTCAAGCCCACCCACGCCGACGTCGGCGCCGAGGTGATCGCTGAGATCTCCACCGGCCCTTACCGTTTCGTCTACCGGAAGCGGTTCCACAAGCGCGCAGAGACAGAGTTGACAATGCTGGCGCCGCGCCGCGAGCAGCTCACCGGCGACGAGGCGCACGAGAGGGTACGTGCCATGCTCGCCGAGACCGTCGACATGGATTTGTGGCAGGCGCAGCGGGTGTTGCAGTCGGCGTCGACGTCGGCGGCGGATCTGTCGGGATCCGATGCGCTGTCCCGCGCGCTCGACGTGGTGGCCGGCGCCGTTGGCGACGCCGCCGCCGCCGGTGCCGTGGACACGCTGCTGATCGATCGGATCGATGAGGAGTACCGGCGCTACTTCACCTCGACCGGACGCCCGACCGGTGAGTGGGCGGCTGCGGGCGCCAGGCTGCGGGCGGCAGACGAGGATGTCGCCGCCTGCGCGGCGGCAATCGCGCAGGTAGATGAGGCGGTTCGCAAGCACGCGGCGTTGACCGGCGAGCTCGCAGAGCTGACGATCGAGACCGCTGCCGCGGCCGAGCGACTCACGGCGGCCCAGGCGGACGCCGGAGCCGTCGCGAGGCTCAGCGGTGAGCTGCACCAGGCCACCGTTGTCGCGGCCGCGGCGAAGTCGACGTACACCGCGTCGCTGGCCGCGCTCACCGAGCGGCGGCGCGCCCGGGCCGACGTCGATCAACGGACAGCCGCGATCGACGTTCTGCAGGCCGTAGCCGACGAAGCCGCCGAGGACCTGGCCACCAGTTCCGAGGTGCAGGCAGCCGCCGACGAGGCGGCGGTGCAGGCGCGGTCGGCGCTCGAAATCAGTCAGGCTCGCGTCGACGCCGTGCGCAGCACCGTGCAGCGGCTGTCCGACCGCGACGAGGCCGACCGCCTCATGGGTCGGATCAGGACGATCGAGGCCCAGCAACGCGAACTCGATTCCGTGCTGCGCGACCTCGCGCCGATCAAGCTCACCCCGCAGCTGATGCAGACCATCGAGAGCACCGCGGGCGCCGTCGACCGGGCCAGTGCCGCCGTCGAGCAGGCCTCGGCCCACATCGAGCTGCTCGCCGCGACAGATCTCGAGGTAATGGTCGGCGGTGACACCGTGGCGCTTCGAGCAGGGGACACGTGGTCGTCGGCGGTCAGTGGCCCGGCGGGGGTAGACGTCGCCGGTGTGCTGTCGATGCGGGTGACGCCGGGCGCTAAAGCCGCCACCACTCAGGCGGCGCTTGACGCAGCCCAGGCGGCGTTGACGGCTGCCCTCCGGGAATCCGCTGTCGCCGACGTCGCCGCCGCGCGGCTGCTCGATGAGCGCCGCCGCGGTCTGGTCGCCGCGCGCGATCGGCTTCGGAGCGTCCTCGGAGTCCTGACCGCAGACGACAGCGTCGGGGACCTGCGGTCGCGGCTGTCCACCCTGCAGGCCGGGATGCCCGCCGACGACGGTCTCTGGGATGCCGCCGCGGGAGGACCGCACGAACCCGCCGCGATGCGCGCCGAACTCGATGCCGCCACGACGGCGCATCAGCAGGCCGTTCGGGACGCCGAGACTCACCGCAAGGTCGCCGAGGAGGCGGCCAAGCTGCTCGCCGAGCGTGGCATGACGGCGGCCCGCGCCAAGGAGAAGCTCCAGGCCGCGCAGGCTGAGTGGGGCGTCGCGACGCAGCGCCTCGCCGAGCAGCGCGAGGCGGTCGGTGACGACGAGATGGCCGTCAAGGCCGAGGCCGACGCCGAGGTGGCGGCCAAGGCTCAGGCACGGGTCACCGGACTCGCCGACGAGCTCGCCCGCCATCGCCCCGACGCGGTCGCCGCCGCCCTGGAGATTGCCGAGCGGGGCGCCGCCACCGTCCGGGTGCGCCACGAGCAGGCCACCGAGGCTCTGCGAGAGGTCGCCACGCAACTCAAGGTGTACGGCACCGAGGGACGTAAGGGCAGGCTGGATGCCGCCGAGACGGAGCGTGAGCGCGCCGAAGGCGAGTATCGGCGGGTGCAGGGTCGTGCCCGGGCCGCCCAGTTGCTCAGGACCGTGATGGGACGGCATCGTGACGCCATGCGTCTGCGCTACGTCGACCCGTTCCGAAGTGAGGTGGAACGGTTGGGCCGCATCGTCTTCGGTGAGAGCTTCGAGGTGGACGTCGACAGCGAGTTACGCATCGGACACCGCACGCTGTCGGGGCGCACGGTGCCCTACGAGTCGCTGTCCGGGGGAGCCAAGGAGCAGTTGGGCATCGTGGCCCGACTGGCCGGCGCCACCCTGGTCGCCAAGGAGGACAGCGTGCCGGTGGTGATCGACGACGCGCTGGGGTTCACCGACGCCGAGCGGCTGACGCGGATGGCCGAGGTGTTCGATGCCGTCGGCGGCGACGGCCAGGTCATCATCCTGACGTGCAGCCCGCAGCGCTATGAGGGCGTTCGCTGCGCGAAGTACATCGAATTGGTCGGATGACGCACCTCTAGACTCCGGGTTGTGGACGCCGATTACGTCATTGTGGGGACAGGCTCGGCCGGGGCCGCGCTCGCCAACCGTCTGAGCGCTGATCCTTCCGTCAAGGTCGTTGTGCTCGAGGCGGGAGCCCGCGACAAGGACAGGTTCGTCCACATTCCGGCCGGTTTCGCCCAGCTGATGCGTGGTCCGCTCGACTGGAATTACCTCACCGAGCCCCAGCAGGGTCTCGGCGGCCGCCGCATCTACTGGCCCCGCGGCAAGATGCTCGGTGGCTCCTCCTCGATGAACGCGATGATGTGGGTGCGTGGTTTCGCCGCCGACTACGACGAGTGGGCAGAGCACGCCGGCCCGGAATGGGCCTACGCTCGCCTCGAGCCCTATCTGCAGGGCATCGAGTCGGGGCCGTTGGTGATCTCGCGCCAACGCAGCCCGCGGGCCTCGACCGCCGCATGGCTCACCGCGGTACAAGAATGCGGACACCGTGTCGAGGAGCCGAACCAGCCTGAGCCACAAGGCTTTTGCGAGACACGCGTCACGCAGCGCCGAGGCGCCAGGTGGAGTTCGGCCGATGCCTACCTCAAGCCGATCCGCAAGCGCAGGAACCTCACCGTGGTCACCGAGGCCACCGCGACCCGGGTGGTCTTCGCCGGTGACCGGGCGATCGGCGTCGAGTTCGACGGCAAGAAAGGGCGTGCGGTGGCCACCGCACGCAAAGAGGTGGTGCTGTGCGCCGGAGCGATCAACACTCCGCAGCTGTTGATGCTGTCCGGAATCGGCGACAGCGACCAGCTCACCCGCCACGGCATCGTCGGCACCGCGCACTCGCCGGAAGTGGGCGCCAACCTGCTCGACCATCTCGTCGTGCCATTGGGATTCGATGTTCCCTACGACTCTCTGTTCGGCGCTCAGAAGCCGCTGGAACTGCTCAACTACTTCCTTCGACGCCGAGGCATGCTGACTTCGAACGTGGGGGAGGCCTACGGATTCGTCAGGAGCCGGCCGGATCTGGCGTTGCCGGATCTCGAGCTGATCTTCGCTCCCGCACCGTATTTCGACGAAGGTATCGGTGACCCGTACGTGGGTCACGCCGTAGTGATGGGCCCGATCCTGCTCAAACCGCAGAGTCGGGGGTCGATCACCTTGCGCACGGCAGACCCGTATGACAAGCCGCTGATCGACCCCGGCTACCTGAGCGATTCCGCCGGGGCGGACCGCGAGGCGTTGATGGCGGGACTGCGGATGTGCGCCGAAATCGCCAAGGCACCGGCGTTGCAGGGCACCATCGGCAGGATCGCCCGCCCGTTGCACGCGCAGGAACTCGACGACGAAACCCTTTCCAGGGCACTGGAATCGCTGTCGCACACCTTGTATCACCCGGTCGGTACCTGCCGGATGGGAACCGATGACGCCAGCGTGGTCGATCCCGAGTTGCGCGTCCGTGGTGTCAGGGCGCTGCGGGTGGCCGACGCGTCGGTGATGCCGAGCATCATCCGCGGCCACACCCACGCGCCGAGCGTGCTGATCGGCGAGAAGGCGGCCGACCTGATCCGCCGCACCTGACTCGTGGCCGTCTGGTGCGGCGGGGCACAATGGAGTCGATGACGATGAACGCCAAGCGGCGGCGGGCGCACGACAAGCTCGCTGCGCTGCCCGGCGTCCGCCCTGTCCGCAGGCCCCTCCGACAGGGCGATGACCAGGAGTTCGACGTCTACTACGTGCGCACCGGCCGCAAGTCCGCGCACCCCCTGGTGATCATCCCTGGCGGTCCTGGTGCGGCATCGGTGGCGCTGTACCGGTCGTTCCGGCGCCGCGCCGCACTGGCCGGCCTCGACGTGATCATGGTCGAACACCGCGGAGTCGGTTTGTCCCGCCATGACGACTTCGGTACCGATCTGCCGCCGGAGGCGCTCAGCGTCGACGCGACCGTCGACGACATCGCCGCGGTGCTCGACGACGCACAGGTGGACAGGGCCAACGTCTACGGCACGTCGTACGGCACCTACCTGGCGGCCGGCCTCGGCGTGCGCCATCCGGCGCGGATCCACACGATGGTGCTGGACTCGCCGCTACTGTCGGCCGACGACATCGACGACGTGCGGGCGGAGACGCGCCGGGTGCTGTGGGACGGCGTCGTCCCCGGCAGCGAGGACCTGGCGTCGAAGGTGCGCCGGTTGGTCGCCGACGGCATCCTCACCTCGAAGGACGTCCAGATGGTGGCCGACCTGTACGGGACTGCGGGCCCGGAGGTGCTCCGACGCCAACTGGACCTGCTGCTGGCCGGCCACGACTGGCTGTGGGCGGCGGTGGGATTGGGCACCAGGAAGCTCTTGGAACGAAAGACTCCGTACCACCACGAGCCCGATCTCGTGGAGCGCATCGCGTACCGCGAGCTGAACTACGGCGCCGTCCCTGATGGCGGCCCGATCGACCCGGCCATCGCACTGCGTGAGATGGCCACCGGGGACGTCGAATTCGCGGCGGAACCCTACGACCTCGTATCGGCCATGCCGGCCTTCGCGTGGCCGACCGCAGTGGTCTCGGGAGGACGCGACCTGACCACTCCACCGGCGGTGGCGCGGCAGATCGCGGACCTCATTCCCGATTCGGTACTCGTCGAGCTCCCGACCGCCGGGCACAGCATGCTCGACACCCGCGAGCATGCCGCCCTGGAGATCTGCCGCCAGGTCAGCGCCGGAGCGATTCGCCAACTGCCTTCCCGGTCAGCCGAACTGGACGCCATGCCGGCGAACCTGACGGTGCGACTGCTGGTGCGGGCCCTCGCCGTGGCCGCCAAGGCCGAGTCCGTGGTACCCGATGCCGTCCCGCGGGTGGTGCGTCAGGTCACTCCTTCATGAACCCGATCGCGGAGTAGTTGATGTCCCCGATTCCCGCGGGGCCGTAGTTGGCCAGGGTGCTGCGCACCGCGACATTGCCGGGGGACTGAAACAGCGGCAGGCTGTGCACCTCTTTCCAGATCATCTGGTCGAGCTCATTGGCCAGGCTGCGGGCCTTGGCCGGATCGAGCTCGGACAGCGTCGCCTCGATCTTGGCGTCGATCTCGGGGCTGCCGATCTTGCCGTAGTTGCTCTCGCCCTGCGAGGCGTAGATCTGGGTCAGGCTGGCTAATGGGAAAGCGTCACCGCCCCAACCGAACTGGGCGATGTCAAAGTTACCCGGCGTGACGTAATCGCTGAACAGCGTGCCGCCGGCAACGGGGACAAGTTCGAGGTTGACGCCGATCTGCGCGAGATTGTTCTGGGCGATCTGGCCGATCGCCCGGGTGGTCTGCGCGTCGTAAAAGACGTCCCGGATGGTGAGCTTGCGGCCGTCCTTCTCACGGAACTGACCGTTCAGCCGCCAGCCGAGGCCGTCGAGTTCGCGTTTGGCCGCCTCGGGGTCGAATCCAATGCTGTTGTCCTGGTAGCCCTCCTGGCCCGCCAGGTAGATGTGGTTGTTCAGCGGTACCGGGTTGTCCACCAGGCCGCGCTGCGTGATCGCCGCGACGGCCTTGCGGTCGATGCCCTTGGCGACCGCGGTCCGCAACGCCGGATCGGACAGGATGGACCCCTCGGCGCCGTTGAACGTCAGGTGATACCAACTCGGCGCGGGTGCCCGCCGGATCGCGATGCCCTCGGTGCGCCGGGCGATGGTGAGTTCGTCCAGCGAAGCCAGACCGACGGAATCGATGGCGTTGTTCTGCAGCGCCGGAATAGTGGCGGCGTCATCGAGCACGGTGTAGGTGATCGAGTCCAGCAGCGCCGGGGCGCCCCACCATTTCGGGTTGCGGCTCAACACGATTCGCTGGGCTCCGCGGTCGACGGTGGTGATGATGAACGGTCCGGCCGACGGGCCGGGGTCGTTGAGAAAGCCCTTGTTGAACGCCTCCGGGTTCTGGGTCACCGTCTTCGGCGCAAGCATCGCGTTGCCGGCGAACATGCCCCGCCAGTCGGCGAAGTGCCTGGCGAAGGTGATGACCGCCTGCCGGTCGTCCACCCCCTTGGTCACCGACGCGACGCGCTCGCTGCCGTTGGGTGAGGCGAACAGGAACCTCTTGTCCTTGCCGCTGGTGGCGTTGATCTGGGCCGCAAGATCCTCCCAGGTGATCGGCGTACCGTCCGACCACACCGCCTTCGGGTTGATCGTGTACGTGACGACCTGGGGTTCGGTGCTGGTGAGTTCGACGCTGGTGAAGTAGTCGCTGTTGACCGTCATCTCCCCGTCGGGCTTGATGAAGAACGCCCGCGGCTGCGTCGCCCGCAACATCCTTCCAAGTTCCGCGAGGTTGCCGTCGACGTGCAGGTAGTTGAAGTTGGGCGGGAAGCCGGTCAGCGCGAGCCGCAGGTTTCCTCCCTTCTGCAGCGACGCCGG
This sequence comes from Mycolicibacterium sp. CR10, assembly GCF_005222675.1. Lineage (GTDB taxonomy): Bacteria > Actinomycetota > Actinomycetes > Mycobacteriales > Mycobacteriaceae > Mycobacterium. Next base: position 68,518 of record NZ_STGE01000004.1, read on the forward strand.
ATCCTGCGGGTTGATGTCGGCCGTGGCGCCCATCTCGGCGTTGCCGCCGGCGGACGGGACCTCGGTGTCGCCGCTCGAGCAGCCCGTCAGTACCAGGCCCGCCACCGTCCCGATGGCGAACAGACGGAAAATCGCACTCTTGAGCGGCCTCAGATAGGTCATGTGGCCGACTTTAATCGCCATCCGTCATCGGTCGCGGGACGGCGGACAGCAACCTGCGCGTGTACTCGTCGCGGGGGTGGGCGAACACCTGCTCGCTGTCACCTTGCTCGACGATCGCGCCCTTGTGCATCACCGCCACCCGGTGGGCGAGGTGTTTGACCACCGACAGGTCGTGGGAGACGAACAGATAGGCCAGGCCGAAGCGCTCTTGCAGGTCGAGTAGGAGGTTGATGATGCCCGCCTGGATCGACACGTCCAATGCTGACACCGGCTCATCGAGGGCCAGGATCTTGGGCTGCAGCGCCAGCGCCCGCGCGATGCCGATGCGCTGCTTCTGCCCGCCGGAGAATTCCGCCGGGTACCTCCCGGCGTCCTCCCGGCGCATCCCGACGACGGTGAGCAGTTCGGCAACCCTGTCCTCGGTGGTGGCCTTGTCGACGCCGTTGGCCCGCAACGGCTCAGCCAGCACGTCGAACACCGGGAGCCGCGGATCCAGCGAGGCGACGGGGTCCTGGAACACCACCTGCAGATCGCCCCGCAGTGCTTTCCTGCCGCGTCGGTCCAGCGCGGCGACGTCGGCGCCGAGCACCTCGATGGTCCCGGCCTGGGGTGCGGTCAGGTCGAGGATCTGGTGCAGCGTCGTCGACTTACCGGAGCCCGACTCACCGACGATGCCGAGGGTGCGGCCCTGCTGCAGTTCGAAGCTGACTCCGTCGACCGCCCGCACCTCGCCGATCCGGCGGCGCAGCACCACGCCTCTGGTCAGCGTGTAGGTCTTGACAAGGTCGGCGACGCGCAGCACGACGGGTTGGTCCGATGCCGCATCGGCGGCCCGCGGCGGAGCCGTGGACACGCCGTAGATCTCGGCCGCGCTGCGGTCCGCGACGTGTTCGCTTCTGATGCAGGCGACCAGGTGGTCGGCGGCGACCGGCGCCAATTCCGGTTCGGCGGTGCGGCACTCGTCGACAGCCAGCGGGCACCGCGGGGCGAAGGGGCAGCCCGGCGGCAGCGCCGCCAGCGACGGGGGAGCGCCGGGGATGGGCACCAGGCGAGCCCCCTGGGGCGCGTCCAGGCGGGGTACCGACCCGAGCAGGCCTGCGGTGTAAGGCATTCGGCGGCTGCGGTACAGATCGGCGACCGGCGCCGTCTCCACCGCACGGCCGGCGTACATGACCAGCGCGCGGTCGGCGAACTCGGCGACGACTCCGAGGTCGTGGGTGATGATCAGCACCCCGGCACCGGTGACATCGCGCGCTGTACGCAGCACGTCGAGGATCTGCGCCTGCACGGTCACGTCCAGCGCCGTCGTCGGCTCGTCGCAGATCAGCAGATCGGGGTCGTTGGCGATCGCGATCGCGATGACGACGCGCTGACGTTCCCCGCCGGACAGCTCATGCGGGAACGCCCGCGCACGACGCTCCGGCTGGGCGATGCCGACGAGTTCGAGCAGCTCGATCGCGCGGGCGCGGGCTGCCCGGCCGCCGACGTCGCGACGGTGGATCTGGATGGCCTCGGCGATCTGGTCCCGGACCGTGTAGACGGGGGTCAACGCCGACATCGGGTCTTGGAAGACGGTGCCGATCTTGTCGCCCCGGATGCGCGACATCTGCTGGTCGGACAGCCCGAGCAGTTCGTCGCCGTGTAGCCGCACCGAGCCCGACACCTCGGCGTACTCGGGAAGCAGGCCGACGACGGCCATGGCTCCCGCCGACTTTCCCGCACCGGACTCGCCCACCAGCGCGACGACCTCGCCGGACTCCACGTGATAGTTCAGGCCCCGCACGGCGGCGACGCGTTCGGCATCGGTGGGGAAGCCGACCGTCAGGTCACGCACCTCGAGAAGGCTCATCGTTGGTTCCGCCGCTTGCGGGAGGGGCGCGCCGACGGGTCGATCGCGTCGCGCAGTCCGTCACCGATCAGGTTGGCGCACAACACGATCAGCACCAGGATTCCGGCGGGGAACAGGAACACCCAGGGGAAGGTCGTCACCGACCGGGTGCCGTCGGCGATCAGGGTGCCCAGCGACACGTCGGGCGGCTGCACCCCGAAGCCGAGGAAGCTCAGGCCGGTCTCGGCCAGGATCGCCACACCGACGTTCAGTGCGGTGTCGATGATGAGGATGGACGCCACATTCGGGATGATGTGGCGCGCGATGATGCGCCAATTGCTGACGCCCATATACCTTGCGGCCACGACGAATTCGCGTTCACGCAGACTCATCGTCATGCCGCGCACGATCCGCGAGCTGATCATCCAACTGAACGCCGAGAGCAGCAGGATGAGCCACAGGACGGTGCCGGACTCCCTGGTTCGAGGGGTGACGATCGCGATCAGAATGAAACTCGGAACCACCAGCAGCAGGTCGACGATCCACATCAGGGTCCGATCGCGCCAGCCGGCGAAGTAGCCCGCGATCGCGCCGACGGTGGCCGCGATGATCGTCGAGATGAATGCCACGCAGACACCGATCAGCAGCGACTTCTGCATGCCTCGCAGCGTCTGCGCCAACAGGTCCTGGCCCAGCGCGTTGGTGCCGAACCAGTGTGTGGGGCTCGGCGGCTGTTGCAGGGCGTAGTAGTCGAGATCGGTGTAGGAGTACGGCAATAGCGGAGGTAGCGCGTAACAGCCGACCAACAACACCGCCAACACGACGAGCGACACCACCGCGGCCTTGTTGCGCAGGAACCGGCGCAACACCAGCGTGCGTCGGGAAACGAATTGGTACTCGACCGGCGGCGCGCTCATGAGACCCGGACCCTCGGGTCGAGCGCGGCGTAGATCACGTCCGAGAGCAACCCCGCGATCAGGATGGTCGCCCCGGAGAACACGGTGATCGCGGCGATGATGTTGGTGTCCTGGCTGGCGACGCCCTGGATCACCCACTCACCCATGCCGTGCCATCCGAAGATCTTCTCGGTGAACACCGCGCCGGTCACCAGTGCGCTGACACCGTAGGCGAACAGCGTCGCCATCGGGATCAGCGCGGTACGCAGGCCGTGCTTGAACAACGCCCGGCGTCGGGTCAGCCCTTTCGCCCGTGCCGTCCGGATGAAGTCCTGTCCCAGCACGTCGAGCATCGCGTTGCGTTGATAGCGGCTGAACCCGGCGATGGATGCCATGGCCAGGGTGAAGGTGGGCAGCACCAGATGTTGCAGGCGGTCCACGAACTGGCTCCATAGGCCACCGACGGCATCGGGCGAGTACTCGCCGGTGTACTCGAAAAGCTGCACGCCGAGCACCGAGTTCACCCGCAGCGCGCCGAGGATCAGCAGGTTGGCCACCACGAAGGTCGGGGTGCTCAGGATGAGCAACGACAGCGTCGTGATGACACGGTCCGAAAGCCGGTACTGCCTGATGGCGCCCCACGCGCCGACCACGACACCCACGACGGTGCCCACCACCGACCCGATGATCACCAGTCGCAGGCTGACACCGACGCGCCGCCACAGCTCGTCGGACACCGGCTGCCCGGTGACGGTGGTGCCGAAGTCCCCGCGGACGGCCCCCGACACCCAGTCGACATAGCGGATCGGAATCGGCCGATCCAGACGGAGCTCGGCGGCCTTGGCGTCGATCACGGCCTGCGGCGGCCGCGGGTTCCGTTCGAGCAGGCTGTCGAGTGGATTGAACGACAGGGAGGTCAAGCAGAAGGTCAGGAACGACGCGATGGCCAACAAGACGACATAGTTGAGCAGCCGACGCGCCAGAAAGCGGGTCATGCGGTGAGTCCGCCGCCGTGCTGCATGCGGACAGGCTATGAGAAATGTGTTGGTACAGCGCAACGGGGCGCGCCGACGCCGTCCTACCGCGGGTCGATGACCTCCGTCGCTGTCGGCGGTGCCGACGATCCGGCCGAAGTCGCGGTGTCGCCCTGCGCAACCGCGCGGACCATCACGGTGTCGTGCACTGCCGGGGTCGACGCGGCCTGATCCGGCGACAGCAGATAGGTCTGGCTGAATCCGTCTTCGCTGCGCACCGTCACCGACGAGGCCGACGATTCCGTGACCGTGCCTGTCTGGGTCAGCACCGTCGTGTAGCCCCCGGAGTCGCCGGCGACGACGAACTGGCCGTGCAACGGCAAACCGTGGGGACCGGCGGGGACGACGCCCCCAGGGCCGCCGGGGCCTGCGGCGCCGCCGTGGGTGGGCCCGAACGCCTGGTGACCGGGCGGGCCGATCGCGGGGGAGGACTGCCCGGTCGCCGCGTAGATCGCGGCGCCGCCCAGGCCGGCGATCACCGCCGCGATACCGACCGCCACCGCGGTCTCGCGCCGGCCCCAGCCGCGCGGCGCAGGCTCGGGACTTCCCCAGCCGGGATTGTCGAACGTCACATGGTCGGTGCTCATGACGCCAGGGTGGACCGTGTCGATGTGCAGGTGCTGTGAGTGCACCCAGCACGAGATGTGCCCGAGACGTTTCACAGCGTGCACATAGGGACGGCACAGAGAACGCCTAGGGCCTGGACACATAATGGGTCAGTGGCCAACCCCCCTGCTTCCGCCGTCGGCGGTGACGACGCCGCGCGGGTGGTGATGCGCCGCGCCGATGGCAGCCCGATCCACGTGCTGGTGGTCGACGACGAACCGGTGCTGGCCGAGCTGGTGTCGATGGCACTGCGATACGAGGGTTGGGACATCGCGACCGCCGGCGACGGCGCGTCCGCGATCGCGCTGGCCCGCGAGACGCCACCCGACGTCGTGGTGCTCGACGTGATGCTGCCGGACATGAGCGGCTTGGAGGTGCTGCGCAAGCTGCGCGAGCAGATCCCCGGTCTGCCCCTTCTGCTGCTGACCGCCAAGGATTCCGTGGAGGACCGCATCGCGGGTCTGACCGCGGGCGGCGACGACTACGTGACGAAGCCGTTCAGCCTCGAGGAGGTGGTGCTGCGGCTGCGGGCCCTGCTGCGGCGCACCGGGGTGGCCACCGAGAGCGGCGGCGCCAAGATCGTCGTCGGCGATCTGGTGCTCGACGAGGACAGCCACGAGGTGACGCGGGCCGGGGACGTGATCTCGCTGACGGCGACCGAGTTCGAGCTGCTGCGTTTCATGATGCGCAACGCCAAGCGGGTGTTGAGCAAGGCGCAAATCCTCGACCGGGTGTGGAGCTACGACTTCGGCGGCCGGTCCAACATCGTCGAGCTGTACGTGTCCTATCTGCGCAAGAAGATCGACAGCGGGCGAGAGCCGATGATCCACACCCTGCGCGGCGCGGGATATGTCCTCAAGCCCGCGCGCTGAGCGCAGGCGGGCAGGCCTCCGTTCACCCCGCGCCTGGTCGCTGCGGACGCGCCTTCTCGTTACCCAGGTACTACTGCTCGCGGTGGTGTGCGCGGGTATCGGCATCGCGACCGAGTTCGCCCTGCAACGCTTCCTGATGAACCAGCTCGACGAGCAGGTGGTCGAGGCGGGCAGGCGCTCGGCGGCGATCTTCGACTTCGGACCGCCACCGCCGCCGGGCATGGGCCCGCCCATGATGCGACCTCCGGACGTCTTCCCCGGGCCGCGGCCGGGTTCTGGGCGCCGCGTGATCATCCGCGACGACAACGGACCGGGTCCGGAGTTCCTGAACGCCCCGGGGCAGGCCATCCGCACCGTCGGGGCGGTAGTGTCCGGGGGCGCCGCTCTGGATGCCGGGATCATCACCGCCGACGGGGCTCGCGCCGAGATCTCCTCCGCCGCCGCCGAACAACTCGCGGCGCTGCCTGCCGACATGCGCCCCAGGACAGTCGATCTGGACGGGCTGGGGCGCTACCGCGTGGTGAGTTCGCCCGCCCACCACCGGGGCGAGGCCGTCGTCACCGGCCTGCCCACCGCCGACGTCGATGACACCCTGCTGTGGGTGCTCGTGATGTTCTGCATCGTCGCCGCGGTCGCGCTGGTCGCTGCGGCGACGGCGGGCGTCGTCATCATTCGCCGCCAACTCGAGCCGCTGGCAAGGGTTTCGGCGGCCGCGCAACAGGTCGCTGACCTCGAGCTCGATCGGGGTGAGGTACGGCTGCCAACACCGATCGTCGAGGTCGATCCGGCTGCCGCGCACACCGAGATCGGGCAACTCGGCGGCGCGCTGAACCGGATGCTCGACCGCATCGCCGGGGCGCTGTCCGCGCGGCACGCCAGCGAGACCCGGGTGCGGCAGTTCGTCGCCGACGCCAGCCACGAGCTGCGGACCCCACTGGCCGCCATCCGCGGTTATACCGAACTGGCGCAACGCAAGCAGAACGAGCTCCCCGACGACGTGGCCCACGCGATGAACCGCGTCGAGTCCGAGACCGAGCGGATGACCCAGCTCGTCGAGGACATGCTGCTGCTCGCCCGTCTGGACACCGGGCGGCCGTTGCAACAGGAGACGGTCGATCTCACCCGGCTCGTCGTGGACACCGTCAGCGACGCCCACATCGCCGGACCCGACTACACGTGGGAGCTGGACCTGCCCGACGAACCCGTCCTGGTTCCCGGCGACGAGGCGCGCCTGCATCAGGTGCTGAGCAACCTGCTCGCCAATGCGCGGACCCACACCCCGCCGGGCACGTCGGTCACCACGTCGCTCGCCGTCGATGACCGCGGCGAGGTGGTGCTGACAGTCCTCGACGACGGACCCGGAATCCCGGCCTGGCTGCAGCCGGACGTCTTCGAACGGTTCGCCCGTGGCGACTCGTCGCGCTCGCGGCGCGGCGGCAGCACGGGCCTGGGACTGGCGATCGTCGCCGCCGTGGTGCGGGCGCACCGGGGCACGATCGCCATGCACAGTGTCACGGGCAGAACCGAATTCGTCGTCAGATTGCCCGCAGATCCACAGCCAAGCCACAGCGGAGGCCAATCGGGCACCTAGCGCGGACGCCGATGATCGAGCGGTGACCCTGGTGATCCCTGCTGCGCCGACCCTCGAGACCACCGCTGACCGGGCCGAACGGGATCGCTCCACGTGGAGAAACAGGCTGGCCCTGGCCGTGCTGCTCGTCGGCACCGGTGTGCTCTACCTGTGGAACCTCGGGGCCAGCGGGTGGGCCAACGCCTACTATTCGGCGGCGGCGCAGGCCGGCGCCGCCGACTGGACGGCGCTGCTGTTCGGCTCCAGCGACGCGGGCAACGCGATCACCGTGGACAAGACGCCGGCCGCCTTGTGGGTGATGGGCCTGTCTGTGCGGGTATTCGGCCTCAACTCGTGGGCGGTGCTGGCTCCGCAGGCGCTGATGGGGGTGGCCTCGGTCGCTGTGCTGTACGCCGCGGTGCGCCGCGTCAGCAGCCCCTCGGCGGCACTGCTGGCGGGCACGGTGTTCGCGCTGACGCCGGTGGCGGCGTTGATGTTCCGGTTCAACAACCCGGATGCGCTGCTCGTCCTGCTGCTGATCGTGTCCGCCTACTGCACGCAGCGGGCGTGTGAGAAGGACGCCAACCGGTGGTGGTTGGTCGCCGCGGGCGTCGCGGTCGGGTTCGCCTTCCTGGCCAAGATGTTGCAGGCGCTGCTGGTGCTTCCCGCGCTCGCCGCCGCCTACCTCGTCGCCGGGCACCGGCCGTTCGGCCGCCGTGTCCTCGACTCCGCGGCCGCGGGTGCGGCGGTGGTGCTATCGGCGGGCTGGTACCTGCTGCTCGTGGAACTGTGGCCGGCGTCGTCGCGGCCCTATATCGGCGGCTCCCAGCACAACAGCATCATCGAACTCACGCTGGGCTACAACGGATTCGGCAGGCTGACCGGCGACGAACCCGGAGGGCTGGGCAACCTCAACCACGATGTGGGCTGGGGTCGGCTGTTCGGCCTGGGAATGGGTGCTGACATCGCGTGGCTGCTACCCGCCGCGGTGATCTGCCTGGTGGCGGGGTTGATCCTCACCCGGCACGCGCCACGCACCGACCCCACCCGCGCGGCATTGGTCCTCTGGAGCGGCTGGCTGGTGGTGACGGCCGTGGTGCTCAGCTACATGAACGGCATCGTCCACCCCTACTACACCGTGGCGCTCACTCCGGCGATCGCGGCCGGAATAGGCATCGGCGCCACTCTGTTGTGGAAGCGGCGCAACGATATTCGTGCGGCCACCACGTTGGCAGGCGCGGTGCTCGTCACCGTCATCCTCGCGGCGGTGCTGTTGTCCCGGCACGGTGACTGGATGCCGTGGCTTCGGGCGTCCGTCGCGGTCGCGGGAGTGGGCGCGGCCGTGCTGATCCTCGTCGTAGGTCGACTGGGTGGCACGGCTACCCGGTTGGTCGCCGGTCTCGCGCTGGTGTCCTGCCTGGCAGCGCCCGGCGCGTTCACCCTCGCCACCGCCGCGACGCCGCACACGGGGTCCATCCCCACCGTCGGACCGTCGCGGGGCGGCGGCCCGATCGCCGGACCCGGCGGCGGCGGAGGTGGGGGCGGGTTGCTGACCTCACCGACACCGCATCCGGACCTGACCCGGCTGCTCACTACGAGTGCCGACGAATTCACCTGGGCTGCAGCGGTGATCGGATCGAACAACGCCGCCGGCTACCAACTGGCCTCCGGCGTGCCGGTGATGGCGATCGGGGGTTTCAACGGCACCGACCCGTCACCGACGCTCGAACAGTTCATCCGCTACGTCGACGACGGCCAGATCCACTATTTCCTGCAGGGCCGGATGATGTTGGGGCCCTGGAGCAGTGGCCACAAAGGCGAATCGTCGGCGATCGCCAAATGGGTCGAGGCGCACTATCCCGCACGCACCGTCGACGGCGTGGCCGTCTACGACCTGACGCAACCCGGCGCGGTCTCACAGCCGGCGCATAGCTCGGGCCAACGGTGAGCACACCTGCGGGGCCGACCATGAACGTCATGACAGACACCGCTCTCGAGCCGGCGCCACTGCCCGTGGAGAGACCGTTCGCTCGCCGCCCGAATGCCGCCCTGGCCGCTCGTGCCACGGGCGCACCCGTGCTCGACGTCGTCGTGCCCGTCTACAACGAGCAGGTGGCATTGGCGGCCTCGGTTCGGCGTCTGCACCGCTACCTGCTGGAGACGGTGCCGTTCCGCTCGCGGATCACGATCGCCGACAACGCGAGCGTCGACGACACCCCTCGGATCGCCGCCGAACTCGCCGCCGAGCTGACCGACGTGCGCGTGGTCCGGCTGGAGGAGAAGGGACGCGGACGGGCATTGCAGCGTGTCTGGTCGGAGTCCGATGCGGCCGTGCTGGTGTACATGGACGTCGACCTGTCGACCGATCTCGCGGCGCTGGCCCCGCTGGTGGCGCCGCTGATCTCCGGACATTCCGACCTAGCCATCGGTACCCGGCTGGGCCGCGGCGCCCGGGTCCGGCGTGGCCCGAAGCGCGAGATCATCTCCCGCGGCTACAACCTCATCCTGAAATCCACGCTGTCCGCGCGGTTCTCCGACGCGCAGTGCGGTTTCAAGGCGATCCGTGCCGACGTCGCCGCGCGTCTGCTGCCCCACATCGAGGACACCGGGTGGTTCTTCGACACCGAGCTGCTGGTGCTGGCCGAGCGCAGCGGGCTCCGTATCCACGAGGTGCCGGTCGACTGGATCGACGATCCGGACAGCCGTGTCGACATCGTGTCGACGGCCGTCGCCGACCTGCGGGGCATCAGCCGGCTGCTTCGCGGTTTCGCCACCGGGGCAATCCCGATCAACACGATCGCGGGGCAGCTTGCGCCTGCGAAAGCCGCGACCGAACCCCGGTCGCTGCTGCGGCAGGCAGTCCGCTTCGGCGCTGTCGGGGTGACGTCCACCGCGGCCTATGTGGTGCTCTTCGTGCTCATGCAGGGCTGGGCGGGTGCGCAGCTGGCGAACCTGATCGCGTTGCTGCTTACCGCGATCGGCAACACGGCGGCGAACAGGCGCTTCACCTTCGGTGTCGCCGGGCGCCCTGATCTGGCCCGGCACCATGTCGAAGGCCTCATCGTTTTCGGTATCGCATTGTCGATCACCAGCGGCGCGTTGGCGCTGCTTCACCTGACCACGCAGTCACCTCACCACCTCCTCGAGCTCGCCGTGCTCGTGGCCGCGAACCTGTTCGCCACCGTCGTGCGATTCGTCCTGCTGCGCGGCTGGGTGTTCCATCCGCGCCGCGCGACCACTGAAGGAGCCCCACGATGACAGTCGCCGAAGATGTGCCTGTGCGCACCACCGCGGACTCCGCTGAACCGGCCGCCCGGCCGAATCTGTTCAGCCGGGCGATGTTCGGAGACGCCACGCAGCCGCGCTGGGTGCGGCCCGCCGTCCTGGCGCTGCTCGCCGCCACCGCGGTCCTCTACCTGTGGGGCCTTGGCTCCTCGGGCTGGGCAAACCAGTACTACGCGGCTGCCGTTCAGGCCGGCACCCAAGACTGGAAGGCGTGGCTGTTCGGATCGCTGGACTCGGGTAACGCCATCACCGTCGACAAGCCGCCGGCCGCGCTGTGGCTGATGGTGTTGTCGGGCAGGCTCTTCGGCTTCAGCGCATTCACGATGTTGTTGCCGCAGGCGTTGATGGGTGTGGCCTCGGTCGGCGTGCTGTTCTCGACGGTTCGCCGTGTCAGCGGACCCGGCGCGGGCTTGATCGCCGGCGCCGTGCTCGCCGTCACCCCGGTGGCCGCCTCGATGTTCCGCTACAACAACCCCGACGCGCTGCTGGTGCTGCTGCTCGTGGTGTCGGCCTACCTCATGGTGCGCGCCATCGAGACGGGCCGGACCCGCTGGGTCGTGCTGGTCGGCGTGGTCCTCGGATTCGCTTTCCTGACCAAGATGCTGCAGGCGTTCCTGGTGATGCCCGGGCTGGCGCTGGCCTTCCTGGTCGCGGCACCGGTGGCGCTGTGGCCGCGAATCGGCAAGCTGTTGGCTGGCGCCGCCGCGATGATTGTGACCGCGGGATCGTTCCTGGCGCTGGTCAGCCTGTGGCCCGCGGACTCACGTCCCTACATCGGCGGCTCCACCGACAACAGTTTGCTGCAGCTTGCGTTGGGCTACAACGGAATCCAGCGCATCGCCGGCGGTGAAGGCATGCCCGGTGGCGGTGCCGCCGGCGGCCCACCGGGCGGTCCCGGTGGCGGCCCGGGCGGCGGGGCCAACCTGTTCTTCGGCGGTGAGCCCGGGATCACCCGGCTGTTCGGTGCGTCGATGGGTGCCGAGGCCTCCTGGCTGCTGGCGGCTGCGCTGATCGGTCTGGTGGCGGGCCTGTGGTTCACCCGCCGCACGGCGCGCACCGGCAGCGTTCGCGCCAGCCTGCTGTTGTGGGGCGGCTGGCTTTTGGTCACCGGAGCCGTCTTCAGCTTCATGGACGGCATTGTGCATCCGTACTACACCTTGGCGTTGGCGCCGGCGATCGCCGCGCTCGTCGGGATCTCGGTGGTCGAACTCTGGCGTGGCAGAAAGTTTCTGGCTGCGCGGCTCGTTCTCGCCGCGATGTCCGCGGTGACCGGCGTCTGGGCGTTCATCCTGCTCGACCGCACCCCGGACTGGATGCCCTGGCTGCGCTGGGTGGTGCTCGTGGGCTCCATCGTGGTGGCCGCGATCATCGCGGCCGGCGCGCACAGACTCGGCCGCGCCGCGGTGGTGGTGGTCGCCGCCGCGATCCTGTTCGGTGGCGCAGGATCCGCGGCCTATGCGATCGAGACCGCGACGCACGCGCCCACAGGGCCGGGGTCGATGTCGGGCCCGGTGTCGGCGCAAAACGGGCCGGGCAGTCCGGGCGGGTTCGGCGGGCCGGGTGGATCTGGGAATCCAGGTGCGCCGGATGGCCCCGGCGCGTCCATTTCCGGCAACACCGATCTGCAGGCACTCATCACATCAGCGGACAACCGTTGGGCCGCAGCGAGTATCGGATCGATGGGCACGGCTGGCCTCGAACTGGAGACGGGTGCGTCGGTGATGGCGATCGGCGGTTTCACCGGGGGTGACAACTCGCCGACGCTGAAGCAGTTTCAGAGCTATGTGGCCGACGGCCAGGTCCGCTACTTCATCGCGGGCGGCCACGGTGGACCGGGAGGCAACTCGGGTTCGTCGAGTGAGATCACCGCTTGGGTGGAGCAGCACTTCGCCCCGACCGATGTCGGCGGTGCCACCGTCTACGACCTGCAAACCAGCCCCAGCCCGCGGTGAGGCTGCGCTGGCGGCGCCAATCTACGAGTGGGCCCCGCCCTGAGCGCAGGATGAACGCCAAAGATCTGGTTGATTTTCACCCGTGACCAGACGCGGCGACGCTGATAGCTTCGCGACATGACGGTGACAGACGAGTACCTGAAGAACAACGAGGAATACGTCAAGACGTTCCAGGGGCCGTTACCGCTGCCGCCGAGCAAGCACGTGGCGGTCGTCGCGTGCATGGATGCCCGGCTGGATGTCTACCGGGTCCTGGGGCTCAAGGACGGTGAGGCGCACGTCATCCGTAATGCGGGCGGTGTCGTCACCGATGACGAGATCCGCTCGCTGGCGATCAGTCAGCGGCTGCTCGGAACCAGAGAGATCATCCTGATCCACCACACCGACTGCGGAATGCTGACGTTCACCGATGACGGGTTCAAGCAGCAGATCCAGGACGAGACGGGCCTCAAGCCCGAGTGGGCCGCCGAGGCGTTTCAGGATGTGGAGGAGGACGTCCGTCAGTCACTGCGTCGCATCGAGGCCAGCCCGTTCGTCACCAAGCACGAATCGCTGCGCGGCTTCGTGTTCGACGTGGCCACCGGCAAGCTCGACGAGGTGCTGCTGTAGCCCCCGCGTGAGTCACCCCACCTTGTAGGTCGCGATCGCCTTCGCGACGAGCGTTCCGGACGTATCGACGATCTCGGCCTCGCAGTTGACCAGGGACCGCCCGCGTCGCAGGACGCGGCCGATGCCTATCAGGTCCGTGGCGCGCGCCGGGGCCATGTAGTCCAGCGCCATCGACACCGTCACCCCGCGCATGTTGTCAGGCACCTGCGCTCCGCACCACGCCGCCGCCATGACGGTGAGATCGGCGAGCGTCGCCACCGCGCCGCCGTGGACCATGTCACCCATCGTGGTGTTGGTCGGATCCCAGGGGAGCCGCAAGCGCACCTCGCCGTCGTCGAGTGCCTCGGCGACGACGCCCAGCTTGGCGACGAACGGTGACTGGGGGAGGAACTGCGCCATGACATCGGCGCCGCTGGGAGTCGACATGACCTCATGGTGTCGGTACCGCGAACGGGTTTCAATTACCTCAGAGGTAGTCGCCTCGCGTCACCGGTACCGATGTCCCCGCCGTGCGGGCCATCCGACGTTGACACGACCACCGTCGAGTAGCTAGATTCCAAACCATGATTGCTATCTTGGTCATTTCTACCAACTTAATGGGGAAGCGATGACCGTTACCGAGGAAGTCACGCAGAACGCGGGACGATACGAGCTGAGCCATCTGCGCGCCCTGGAGGCGGAAGCCATCCACATCATCAGAGAGGTCGCCGCGGAGTTCGAGAGGCCGGTGCTGCTGTTCTCCGGCGGCAAGGATTCGATCGTCATGCTGCACCTCGCGCTCAAGGCCTTCCGGCCGGGAAGACTGCCGTTCCCGGTGATGCACGTGGACACCGGCCACAACTTCGACGAGGTGCTGGCCGTCCGCGACGAGCTGGTCGCGGAGTCCGGGGTCCGCCTCGTCGTGGCCAAGGTGCAGGACGACATCGACGCCGGCCGCGTGGTCGAGACCATTCCGTCGCGCAATCCGATGCAGACGTTCACGCTGCTGCGGGCCATCCGGGAGAACAAGTTCGACGCCGCGTTCGGCGGTGCCCGGCGCGACGAGGAGAAGGCCCGCGCCAAGGAACGCGTCTTCAGCTTCCGCGACGAGTTCGGCCAATGGGATCCCAAGGCGCAGCGACCCGAGCTGTGGAACCTCTACAACGGCCGTCACCACAAGGGCGAGCACATCCGCGCGTTCCCGATCTCGAACTGGACCGAGTTCGACATCTGGTCCTACATCGGCGCGGAGAAGATCACGCTGCCGTCGATCTACTACGCCCATCAGCGCGAGGTCTTCGAACGCGACGGCATGCTGCTGGCCGTCCACAAATTCCTGCAGCCCCGCAAGGACGAGAAGGTGCTCGAGAAGGTCGTGCGGTTTCGCACCGTCGGCGACGTCACCTGCACCGGCTGCGTCGAATCGATGGCGAGCACAGTGTCCGAGGTGATCGCCGAGACCGCGGTGTCGCGGCTGACCGAGCGCGGCGCGACCCGCGCCGACGACCGGATCTCTGAGGCAGGCATGGAAGACCGCAAGCGCGAGGGGTACTTCTGATGGCGACGCTTCTGAGGATCGCGACCGCCGGCTCGGTCGACGACGGCAAGTCCACCTTGATCGGCCGGCTGCTGTTCGACTCGAAGGCCGTCATGGAGGACCAGCTGGCGGCCGTCGAACGCACCTCCAAGGAGCGCGGACACGACTACACCGACCTCGCCCTGGTGACCGACGGCCTGCGGGCCGAACGCGAACAGGGCATCACGATCGACGTCGCCTACCGCTACTTCGCCACGGCCAAGCGGAAATTCATCATCGCCGACACCCCGGGGCACATCCAGTACACGCGCAACATGGTCACCGGAACCTCGACTGCGCAACTGGCGATCGTGCTGGTGGATGCCCGCCACGGACTGCTCGAGCAGTCGCGTCGGCACGCGTTCCTGGCGTCGCTGCTCGGCATTCAGCACATCGTGCTGGCGGTCAACAAGATGGACCTCGTCGACTGGGACCAGGAGCGTTTCGAGAAGATCCGCGACGACTTCCACGACTTTGCCGCGCGCCTCGACGTCCACGACGTGACGACCATTCCGCTGTCGGCGCTCACCGGCGACAATGTGGTCACCAAGTCCGATCTCACTCCGTGGTACGAGGGGCCGGCACTGCTCGCCCACCTCGAAGAGGTGTACATCGCCGGGGACCGCAACCTCGTTGACGTGCGGTTCCCGGTCCAGTACGTGATCCGGCCGCAGACGCGGGATCACCATGATCACCGCAGCTACGCGGGTACGGTGGCCAGCGGTGTGATGCGGGTCGGCGACGACGTCGTCGTCCTGCCTGCAGGCAAGACGTCGCGGATCGCTGCGATCGAGGGGCCCGGTGGCCCGGTCGAGGAGGCCTTCCCGCCGATGGCGGTGTCGGTCAGCCTGACCGACGACATCGACATCTCCCGTGGTGACATGATCGCCCGACCGAACAACCAGCCGAGGGTCACCCAGGACTTCGACGCCACGGTGTGCTGGATGGCCGACGCCGAAGCACTCGAACCCGGCCGCGACTACCTGATCAAGCAGACGACACGAACCACCCGCGCCAAGGTGATGGGGTTGGATTACCGACTCGACGTCAACACCCTGCACCGGGACAAGTCGGCGACGGCGCTCAAACTCAATGAGCTGGGCCGCATCTCGCTGCGAACCCAGGTGCCGCTGCTGCTCGACGAGTACAGCCGCAACGCGGCGACCGGGTCGTTCATCCTGATCGACCCGAACACCAACGGCACCGTCGCTGCGGGCATGGTGCTGCGCGACGTGACCGCGCGGGCCGCCAGCCCGAACACGGTGCGCCACGAATCCCTGTGCACCGCCGAGGACCGGCTGACGAAGGGCCGGACGGTGTGGTTCACCGGGTTGTCCGGATCGGGCAAGTCGTCGGTGGCCGTGCTTGTCGAGCAGAAGCTCCTCGAAAAGGACATTCCCGCTTACGTTCTCGACGGCGACAACCTGCGCCACGGTCTCAACGCCGATCTCGGCTTCTCGATGGGCGATCGTTCGGAGAACCTGCGCAGGCTGGCCCACGTGGCCGCCATC
The DNA here is from genome assembly GCF_005222675.1 of Mycolicibacterium sp. CR10. Taxonomy (GTDB): domain Bacteria; phylum Actinomycetota; class Actinomycetes; order Mycobacteriales; family Mycobacteriaceae; genus Mycobacterium. The sequence continues at coordinate 84,398 of NZ_STGE01000004.1, forward strand.
CTCGCCGATTCCGGTCAGGTGGTGCTGGTCCCGGCGATCAGCCCGCTGGCCGAGCACCGTGAGCTGGCCCGCAAGGTGGCCAACGACGCCGGAGTCGAGTTCTTCGAGGTGTTCTGCGACACGCCGCTAGAGGACTGCGAGCGGCGGGATCCCAAGGGCCTGTACGCCAAGGCTCGCGCCGGTGAGATCACCCACTTCACCGGGATCGACAGCCCGTATCAGCGGCCGAAGAGTCCGGATCTGCGCCTCACCCCGGATCGCACGCCCGACGAGCTGGCCTCCTCGGTGATCGAGCTCCTCGAGGGAAGTCAGCAGTGAGCGATCACGAGCTCGCCGCACGCCTGGCCACCGAGGCCGGTGAGCTGCTGCTCGGCGTCCGCGCCGAACTCGCCGAGGCCACCGCGGACGAACGGAAAGCCGCCGGGGACAAGCGTTCCCACGACTTCCTGATGGCCGCGCTGGCCGGCGAACGCCCCGGGGACGCGGTCCTGTCGGAGGAAGGTGTGGATGACCCCGTGCGGCTGACCGCCGACCGGGTCTGGATCGTCGACCCGCTCGACGGCACCCGGGAGTTCTCCGAGCTCGGGCGCGTCGACTGGGCGGTGCACGTGGCTCTGTGGCAGTCCGGCGAGTTGATCGCCGGCGCCGTCGCGCTGCCGGCGCAGGGCGTCACGCTCGCCACCGGCTCAGTGTCCCCACCGCCCGCCGCACCCGAGGTTCCGCGAATCGTGGTGTCGCGCACCCGGCCTCCCGCCATCGCGCTCGAGGTCCGCGATGCGCTGAACGGTGTGCTCGTTGAAATGGGCTCCGCTGGAGCCAAAGTGGCGTCGGTCGTGCAGGGGCTGTCGGATGTCTATGTGCACGCCGGCGGCCAGTACGAGTGGGACTCCGCCGCCCCGGTCGCTGTCGCCCGGGCCGCGGGGCTGCACACGTCACGCATCGACGGCTCCCCGCTGATCTACAACCAGCGCGATGTGAAGCTGCCCGATCTGATCGTGTGCCGTCCTGAACTCGCTGATGCGGTGCTGGCGGTGACCGCACGCTGAATCCGCTCTCGGGCGCGCAGTAGGCTCTGAACATGTCTGATCCCAATACTCTGCGCGCGATGGCGGGTCTCCCGCTGGCCCCGGTCAGCCTGGCCGATTCGGCGCTGATCCTGATCGACTGCCAGAACACCTACACCCGGGGCGTCATGGAACTCGAGGGCGTCGCGGCGGCCCTCGACGAGGCGGCCGTCCTGCTCGACCGGGCCCGAACCGCGGGGATTCCCGTCATCCACATCCAGCACGACGACGGGCCCGGCTCGCTGTACGACATCGAGGGCGAGAGCGGGTCGATCGTGGCGCAGGTGGCGCCGCGCAACGGTGAGTCGGTGGTGGTCAAGAACTATCCGAACTCATTCGTGCAGACCGACCTCGACGCACAGCTCAAATCGATCGATGCCTCGAACCTGGTGTTGGCGGGATTCATGACACACATGTGCGTGAACTCCACGGCCCGCGGGGCCTTCAATCTCGGCTATGCGCCGACGGTGGTGGCCGGTGCCACCGCGACCCGCGCGCTGCCCGGTCTCGACGGTGGCCCGGTCCCGGCGAGGGCGTTGCAGACGGCCAGCCTGGCCGGGTTGGCCGACCTGTTCGCCGTGGTGGTTGCGGGTTCGGCGGATATACCGGACTAACTCTGGCCAGTGCCTGTCTACGGCGCCACTAGGTGGCCGCCGTCAGGGAGGCTGCCTCGCGCCACAGTCGGCTCGCGTTGTCGCTGTCGAGTGCGTACGTTGCGACTCCGCCGGCAGGGCCGAGATTCTCGGGGCGTTCGGTCACCATGTCGGCTTCGTTGGTCTTCTGGAACTCTTTCGGAGTGCGCAATCCGCCGGTGTGTTTCTGGAGGCCGGTGGCGATCGCGCCCGGATTGAGTGCGTTGGAGCCGATTCCGTCATCGGCCCACCGTGCAGTTACCTCGACGGCCAGGAGGACGGACCGAGGACGTTGCTTGCGAATTGACCGCCATCTCATCAGACCGTTGTCTTCGAAGTGCCAGTTCTCATTGCCGTAGTAAAGGAACCATCGATGGTCGGCGTCGTGATACTCGTAGAAGAACCGCTTCATTCCCAGAAGAGGAGACCGTGATGGCGACACTGGCGTCGGTGAACGTCGGCACTCCCAAGGATGTCGAGTGGAACCACCGCACCGTTTTCACCGGCGCGTGGAAACAGCCGGTGACGGGGCCGCGAATGGTGCGTCGGCTCAACCTCGACGGGGACGGCCAAGGTGACCTCGGCGGCCACGGCGGGGAGAACCGCGCCGTGCTGGTCTATCAACTCGACTCCTACCGTTACTGGGCCCAGATGTTCGGACGTGACGACCTGGCGCCAGGGCTTCTGGGGGAGAACTTCACCGTCGATGGTCTGTCTGATGACGAGGTGTGCATCGGAGACCGGTACCGAATTGGGCAGGCGGTCTTCGAGGTTACCCAACCGCGGGTCACCTGCTATCGGGCCGGCATGCGCATCGGCGAACCACGGATGGCGGCACTGCTGGTGTCACACGGGCGCCCTGGCTTCTACTGCCGGGTGATCACCGAAGGTGAAGTCGAAGCCGGCCAGGAGATCGTCAAGATCAGCTCTGGACCCGAGCAGGTGTCGGTCGCCGAGATCGACGCCCTGCTCTACCTGCCCGGGCATCCTCGCGACGCCCTGCAACGGGCGCTGCGCATCCCGGCGCTGAGCCCCGGCTGGCAAACGTCCCTCCGAGACCTGGCGGAGCAGAGCGAGAATCCGGCGGGAACTGCGGGCAACGTCGGGCTGACCGCTGCCGCGAGTAGCCCTCCGCCGGCGTGGACGGGGTTCCGTCCCCTACGCGTCAGCGCTGTCCACGACGAAAGTCGACATGTGCGCTCAGTCCTGCTCAGCGACCCCGACGGCGCGCCACTCCCGAAGTGGCTTCCCGGACAGTCGATCACGCTGCGTCTCCACCCCGACCCGAACGGTGCGCCGCTGATCCGCAACTACTCGCTGTCCAACGAGCCAGGCTCCTCGGAGTACCGGATCAGCGTCAAACGCGAACCGCACGGCTTGGCCAGCGGAAACATTCACGCTCACGTCCACCCCGGTGATCTCCTCGACGTCGCCGCACCGCGAGGCACTTTCTACCTCACCGACGAGGTCCGGCCACTGATCCTGCTCTCCGCCGGAGTGGGAACCACCCCGGTGCTCTCGATGCTGCACTGGCTCGCCGCGACCCACTCACAACGTCCGCTCTGGTGGCTGCATGGCGCCCGCAACGGAGAGGAACACCCGTTCGCTGGGGAAAGCCGCGGCCTACTGAAGCAGTTGCCTGGCAGTCATTCTCACATCTTCTACAGCCGGCCAACAGCGGCCGACCGACTGGGAATCGACTTCACCGAGCAGGGCCGGTTGTCCCGCGATGTGATCAATGGTCTTGGCCTGCCACCCGACGCAGACGCCTACCTGTGCGGTCCATCAGCGTTCATGAGTGATCTGAGCTCCGGCCTGACGACCTACGGACTGGATCCCTCCCGTGTGCACTCCGAACTCTTCGGCGCCGCAGCAGCTCTCACACCCGGAATCGCTGCGTCGTCGGTCCCCGCGCATCCACCCACGGGACCACCCGGACCCGGACCCGAGGTTCAGTTTGCGCGCAGTGGACTCTCGGCACCCTGGGGCCCGCCCAGCACCAGCCTGCTCGAATTCGCCGAAACATGCGACGTTCCGACCCGGTGGTCCTGCCGCACCGGGGTGTGCCACAACTGCGAAACCGCACTGCTGTCAGGGACTGTTCTCTATGACCCCGAGCCGTTGGAACCGCCCGCCGAGGGAAACATCTTGATCTGCTGCTCGCGACCCTGCGAAACCGTCGTGCTGGATCTATGACGGACCTTGATGCCCGACCCGCGCGGCAACAGGTCAGGCTCAGTACGGCCAGCGATTCATGGATCTTCGCGTCCCGACTGGTTCACCTGATCGTGTAGCCACCATCGACGAGCAGGTCCGCGCCAGTGATCATCGCGGCCGCGTCGGAGGCGAGGAAGACTGCTGCCGCGGCGATTTCGTTCGGGTATGCGAAGCGCCCGGCGGGGATCTGTTTCTTCAGCGCGTCGCCGCGGGGCCCGTCCCACGCCTTGTGGCCCAGTTCGGTCAGCACCACGGTCGGCGAGATCGTGTTCACCCGCACGCCGCGGCCTCCCCACTCCGAGGCCAGCACCTTCGACACACCGACCACTCCGAACTTCGACGCGCAGTAGGCGACGTGCTGATCGAGCGCCACCGTGGCTGCCTGCGAAGCCATGTTGACGATCACCCCGCGGCCGGCGTTCAGCATGTGCCGACCGACGGCCTGGCACATCAGGAACGTTCCCTTGAGGTTGACGTCAATCGTCTTGTCCCAGGCGTCGAGTGACAAGTCCTCGGCGGGCGCCAGCACGACGATTCCGGCGCTGTTCACCAGGATGTCGATGCCGCCGAATGCGTCGATCACGGCATCGGACGTCGCGGTGACGGAGCCGGGATCGGAAACGTCGCAGGCGAATCCGCGGCTGCCGTGACCGAGGGTGTCGGCGGTCGCCTGCGCCGCGTTCTGGTTGAGGTCGACGACCGCCACGCGCGCGCCCTTCGACACGAATGCCGAGCCGATCGCGGCGCCGATACCTGAGGCGCCGCCTGTCACCACGGCGGTCCTGTCCTGCAGATTGAAGTCGAGATCGACGATCGGTTCCGACATGTCGGTGCTGTCCTTTCGCTTGTAAGGGGCGATCAATCGAGCACTGCGGCAGCGACTTCGGTGTCGGTCACCAGCGCAGACACCAGCCCGGACCGCAGGACGGCCCTGGTGGCCGTGATCTTTTCGGTGCCCGCGCAGATGGCGATGACAGTGGGGATGGCACGCAAGCCGGCCTCGCTGATGCCCATGCGGCGTTCGTCGAGACCGGATACCCGCTTGCCGTGCGCATCCAGCAGCAGGCCGCACGTTTCCGCCCGCACGCCCGCGTGGTGCAGTGCGGTCGCCTCCTCCTCGGACAGCGACGTGAAGACCTGTGACGCCTCGGGCGTCCAGCCGCCAACGGACACCAGCGCGCACGTCACTCTGCTTTGGTTCATGAAGGCGTCCTTGATGGGTTGGGTGCTCGCCAAGCTGGCGGCGGTGCGCGCGTCGGCGACGACGTACGGTGCGTACAGCGGCCACGACCGGCCGCCGGTGACCTCGGAAACCCGGCGGGTCAGGTCGGCGCCGTTGGACGTGAGCCCGCCCGCGAGGCCGGTCAGCTGGACGACGTCGCATCGGGGAAGGGCGCTCAGGTACGGCGCAATTCGAGTCATGGTGCGACCGCAGTCGATTCCGATCACGTCCCCCTCGCGCAGGATCGACTGCAGCAGCTCGGCCGTCGCCTTGGCGACAGCCTCCACCCGGTCGGCGGTGTTCTTCGATTTCGCGGCAATGGCGTAGGCGTGCTGGAGGGAGTAGCGCTTCTGCAGTGCGGTCGACAACTCCACGTCGATCGAGTCAGGGTCGTGGATCTTGATCTCGACCATGCCGGATTCGAGAGCTTCCTCGAGTAGCCGGGCGACCTTGAACCGGGACAGACCGAACTCTTCGGCGATTTCGACGCGGGTGCGTCCTTCCAGGTAGTAGCGGCGAGCGATCACGGCGCGCTGGAACAACTCATCGGGTCCCATCGCGTCCTCCTCGATCGTCGTACACGCTCATATGAGCAAGAGACCTTGACATGTGAGCATAGCGCAGAGAATGATCCAGATCACAAGCAATCACATGAGCGGTGAAACTCACAAACGAGCATGAGTGAACCACGAGCGGAAGGCAGCTGATGCAGGACGTCGAGTCGGCGAACCTCGCCGGCGCTGTCCTGTCCGGTGAGTCGGATGCGCGCTCCACCCGCGGACCCGGTGACAGCACCGCCGGGATGGCTGATGGGGTTGGCGACCCGACCGGTGGGTATCTCTTTTTCGTCAGCACACTCAACGCCGCGCGGATCGGCGACATCGCGGCACGTCTGCTCGGCACCGACCTGGCCGAGCGCGCAGATCCGGGTGTCCGCGACCGGTACCGCCGGTCCCGTCGACCCCGCGCGCATCGGCGACACCCTCTTGGCCGGCGCCGATCGCCGACGGCATCACTGAAGACGTTGCGCCGCTGTGCATCACGGACGGGCGCCGATTTCACGGACGTCAGGCGCGCTCTGCTCGGATCGCCGGAGACAGACTCCTACGAAAGGGAAGCGATATGACCGCGACGGTCGAACCGACGCCCACCACCATGCGGGCCAGCGTCATGACGGGTGTGGGGACCCTGCAGATCGAGGATCGCCCGGTACCCAGGCCCGGCGAGCATGAGGTCCTCGTCGAGGTGGCCGCGGTCGGGGTGTGCGGATCGGACGTGCACTACTACCGGCACGGCCGCATCGGTGACTTCGTCGTCGACGCGCCCATGATCCTGGGGCACGAACTCTCCGGGCGGATCGCCGCGGTTGGCGCCGGTGTCGATCCCGGCCGGGTCGGGCAGCGTGTCGCGGTCGAACCCCAGCATCCGTGTCGGCGATGCACGCAATGCAAGGCCGGCCGGTACAACCTGTGCCCGCGGATGGAGTTCTACGCCACCCCGCCCATCGACGGCGCGTTCTGCCGCTACGTGCTGATCGACGACGACATGGCCCATGTCGTACCCGACTCGATCTCCGACGACGCCGCCGCCCTGCTGGAACCGCTGTCGGTGGCGATCACGACGATGCGCAAGGCGCACATTGTGCCCGGGTCGTCGATCCTCATCGCGGGCGCGGGGCCGATCGGCGTGCTCTGTGCACAGGCGGCGCGCGCCTTCGGGGCCGCCCGGATCGTGGTCACGGATCTGGTTGCGTCCCGCCGGGACAACGCGTTGCAGTTCGGGGCCACCGAGGTGCTCGACCCGGCCGCCGTGGACGTCTCGGGAATCGAACCGGTCGACGCGTTCGTCGACGCAACCGGGGTGCCCGCGGCCGTCGTCAGCGGTGTCAAGGCCGTCGGACCGGGTGGGCACGTGGTGCTCGTCGGCATGGGCGCCGACGAGTACGCGCTGCCCGTCAGCCATATCGCGAATCTGGAGATAAGCCTCACCGGGGTGTTCCGCTACACCGACACCTGGCCGGCCGCAATCCATCTGGTGGCCAGCGGTGCTGTCGACCTCGACGGCATGGTGACCGGCCGCTACGACCTCGAGCACGTCGGCGAAGCCCTCGACAGTGACTCCGACCCGGCAAGCCTCAAGTCGATCGTGGTGCCCTCATGAGCGCCGCCACCACCGGCGCGCTGCTGCACTGCGTCGACATTCACAAGAGTTTCGGCGGGGTGCCGGTGCTCGAGGGCATCAGCCTCGAACTGCAGCCCGGTACCGTTACTGCGCTCGCGGGCGAGAACGGGGCGGGCAAGTCGACGTTGATGAAGATCGTCAGCGGGCAGTACAGCGCCGACCACGGCACCGTTTCCGTCGGCGACACCACCTTGGCCTCGGGCAACACCAGGGATGCGGTGAGGCACGGCGTCGCCATCGTGCCGCAGGAACTGGCATCGATCGAGGACATGACCGTCTACGAGAACCTTTTCGTCGGAAGGGAACTCAAGGTCGGCCCGTTCCTGAACCGGCGGGCGATGATCGACGGGGCGCGCGACGCGTTGGCCGTGTTCGGCGTCGACATCAACCCGTCGGCCCGGATGGGCAGCCTTCCGGTCGGCCTCCGCCAGATCGTCGAAATCGTCAAGGCCGCCAGCACCGGCGCTCAGGTGGTGATGCTCGACGAGCCCACCTCCGCGATCTCCGAACGCGAGGTCGAAGGCCTCTACAAGGTCGTGCGCCAGCTGCGTGAGCACGGCGTCGCGATGGTCTACACCACGCACAAGATGGCCGAGATCCGCGCCATCGCCGACCGGGTCGTCGTGCTGCGCGACGGCGGTCTGATCCTCGACGAGCAGATCGCCGACGTCTCCGACGACGACATCGTCACCGCGATGATCGGACGTGAACTCGACGCGCTGTTCCCGGAGCGGCCGACGCCGGCCACCGAGCCGGTGCTCGAGGTGCGCGACCTTCAGGTCGCGGGGGCGACCGGACCCGTCTCCTTCACGGTAAACGCGGGCGAGATCGTCGGCCTTGCAGGCCTTGTCGGTGCCGGGCGCACCGAACTGCTCGAGGCGATCTTCGGGGCGCACGCCAGCACCGCTGGCGAGATCACCGTGCGGGGGAAGGTGGTCAAGCGCAACTATCCTGCCGCGGCCATCACCGCGGGCATGGCGATGGTGCCCGAAGACCGCAAGCTCTCCGGGGTGGTGCTCTCGATGAGCGTGCTGGACAACGGGACGTTGCCGCGGCTGTCGTCGTTCTCGCTCGCCGGCTGGCTGAATGGCAAGGCCCGCAACAAGGCGGTGTCCGAGGTGATGTCCTCGGTGCGGCTACGCAGCCGCGGGCTCGGACAGGAGGTGGGCACGCTCTCCGGAGGCAACCAGCAGAAGGTGGTGCTGGCCCGATGGCTCACCGGCGACGTGAACGTACTGCTGCTCGATGAGCCCACCCGGGGGGTCGACGTCGGTGCCCGCAGCGAGATCTACCGCATCGTCACGGAATTCGCGGCCCAGGGGATGGCGGTGCTGATGGCGTCGTCGGACATGCCCGAGATCGTCGGGCTGTCCCACCGGGCCTTCGTGATGCGCGGCGGCACGTTCGTCGGCGAACTCGACCGCGATGCACTCGATCATCCCGAGGTCCAGGAGTCGGTCTTCCGGCTGGCCACTGCCCTGGACGCCAAACCCACACCCACGACGCAGCAGGAGGCATCATGACAACAGACGTCGATACCAGCCCCCAACCGCCCGGCCCCTCGGCCGCCCCGATCGTGGCGTCGGCCACCACCGGCGAACCCGTCAGATTGTTCTCCCGGCAATGGTTCTCCGGAATTCTGCTGCGCTACTCGATGGTGATCGTCGTGCTGCTGGTGATCGCCTATTTCAGCTACCGCAGCGCGCGGTTCGCCACACCCGACAACCTGGTCACCATCCTGGTGGCTGCGGCACCGTTCGCGCTGATCGCGCTCGGCCAGACACTGGTGATCCTCACCGGCGGCATCGACCTGTCGGTCGGCAGCGTCATCGCGGTGTCGGCGATGGCGGGGGCGGCGACCGCCAAGGCCAACCCCGGACAGGTCTGGATGACGGTCCTGGTCGCGATGGCCGTCGGGCTCGCTGTCGGGTGCCTGAACGGATTCCTGGTGTCCCGCATCAACGTTCCACCGTTCATCGCGACGCTGGGAACGCTGACAGCCGGCTCCGGTGCGGCCTACGTGATCGGTGGCGGCGCGCCCATCAACGGCCTGCCCGCCGAATTCGGGTCGATTGCCAACACCAAGATCCTCGGTCTGCAGATCCCGGTACTGCTGATGATCATCGGCATCGTCGGATTGGCGATTGTCATGAAGCGCACCACCTACGGGATGCGCGTCTACGCAGTCGGCGGCAATCGCAACGCCGCCGAGATCGCCGGCATCAACGCCAAGAACGTCTTGTTCAGCGTGTACGCGATCTCCGGTCTGCTGGCCGGACTGTCGGGCGTCATGCTCGCCTCGCGCGTTATCTCCGGGCCGCCCAACCTGGGTCAGGGCTACGAACTGGACGCGATCGCCGCCGTCGTGATCGGGGGTGCCAGCCTGATGGGCGGACGCGGCAGCATCTGGGGCACCGCGCTGGGCCTGCTCATGATCATGACGCTGAACAACGGCCTGGACATTCTGGTCGTTCCGGCCTACTGGCAGGACGTCATCAAGGGCGTCCTCATCGTGGCGGCGGTGGCCGTCGACGTGTGGTCTTCGAGGAGGCGCACCTGACTCCAGCCAAGCACCAACCGTGGCAGCACTTTTCGTCATCAACCAACCGCGGCGTGGCAACGCTGCCCAACCGGAAGAGAGAAACCAATGAGATTGACCACCAAGATCGCGGCTATGGCCTCGGCAGGTGTCGTCGGGGCCGCGCTGACCGCCTGCGGCGCGGGTGACACCGAGGCCAACAGCGGCACGACGCGCATCGGTGTCTCGGTGTATGACATGAGCTCGTTCATCACCGCAGGCAAGGAGGGCATGGAAACCTACGCCGAGGACAACAACATCGAATTGGTCTGGAACTCCGCCAATCTCGACGTGTCGACACAGGCAAACCAGGTGGACTCGATGGTCAACCAGGGCGTCGACGCCATCATCGTCGTACCGATCCAGGCGGACTCACTCGGGCCGCAGGTCGCCACCGCCAAGGCGAAGGGCATTCCGCTGGTCGCGGTCAACGCGGCTCTGAACAACCCCGACGTTGCCGCCAGTGTGCAGCCCGACGATGTCGCCGCGGGCGCTCAGGAGATGCAGATGATGGCCGACCACCTCGGTGGCAGGGGCAACATCGTGATCCTGCAGGGCCCGCTGGGGCAGTCCGGCGAGATCGATCGCACGAAGGGCATCGAACAGGTGCTGGCCAAGTATCCGGACATCAAGGTACTGGCCAAAGACACCGCCAACTGGAAGCGCGACGAGGCCGTCAACAAGATGAAGAACTGGATCTCGGGCTTCGGACCGCAGATCAACGCCGTCGTCGCCGAGAATGACGACATGGGTCTCGGCGCGTTGCAGGCACTCAAGGAATCGGGCCGCAACGACGTGCCGATCGTCGGCATCGACGGCATCGAGGACGGCCTGAACGCCGTCAAGAGCGGCGAGTTCATCGGCACGTCGCTGCAGAACGGCACCGTCGAACTGTCGTCCGGACTGGCCGTCGCCAACGCGCTCGCCAAAAAGGAGCAGGTGAACACCAAACCCCTCTACGTCATGCCCGCCATCACCAAGGAGAACGTCGACGTCGCGATCCAGCACGTGGTGACCGAGCGCGAGAAGTTCCTCGAGGGTCTGTCGGACCTGACCACCCAGAACCTCAAGTCGGGCGACATCGCCTACGAGGGGATCCCCGGGCAGACGCAGCCCTGACTCAACACCCGCACGAAGGCCGGTCGCAGGCCGCGGCCGGCCTTCGTCGTGTTCGGCGGCGGGAATAGCCACGCGGTGCAGGGTGTTTGGCACTGTCGTGAGCAATGCAGAGCTGAGCCCCACCGACTGGGTTCGCGAACAGACCGAGCGCATCCTGGCGCAGGGCACCACCGACGGCATCGAGGTGCTCGAGCGCCCGATCGTGCTCTTCACCACGACCGGCGCACAGTCGGGCAAGAAGCGGCTGGTGCCGCTGATGCGGGTGGAGGAGGACGGCCGCTACGCGATGGTGGCGTCGAAGGGCGGCGACCCGAAGCACCCGAGTTGGTACTTCAACGTCGTGGCCCATCCCGAGGTGACCGTTCAGGACGGCGACAAGGTCACCACCGGAGTCGCCCGGGAGATCTCCGGCGACGAGCGCGAGCACTGGTGGAAGCTCGCGGTGCAGGCCTACCCGCCGTATGCCGAGTACCAGACCAAGACCGACCGGCAGATCCCCGTCTTCGTGGTCGAGTAACTAACGGCTCCCGGTCGCCTGCTGGCCGTACCCCGCGAGCATGCGACCGACTTCGGCGATCTCACCGTCGCCCAGCACGTGGACGGGCGCGCCGCTGGCCATCGCGCGCAGGTGCACGTCGCACACGTACTCGAGGTACGGCACCAGGTTCAGCACCTTCGGCAGCGCCCTGCCCGCCAGCACGGCCCCGTGGTTACCCATCAGCGCGGCGGTTCGATCGCGTAGCGCCGTGGTCACGTTGTCCGCCAACTGCTGGGTGCCGAAGGTGGCGTAGGGCGCCACCCGGATCCCGCCGCCGAACAACGCCGTGTAGTAGTGCGACGCCGGAACTTCGTCGACGACCGTCGACAGCGCCGTGGACGCCGGTGCGTGGGTGTGCACGACGGCGGAGTGCTCGGACGCCCGGTAGACCGCGAGGTGCAGCGCCAGCTCGCTGGACGGTTGAAGCAGCGCCTCGACGACGTGCCCGTCGAGATCGTGGATCCCGACGTCGCGCGGCGACATCGCCTCGTAGTCAACGCCGCTCGGCGAAATGACGATCAGTTCGTCGACCCTGATCGACACGTTGCCCGCTGTGCCGACGACGAGTCCCGAGCGGCTGAGGAACTGGCAGGCGTCGACGACCTGGCGGCGTTCGGCTTCCAGTCTCATGGCTCGAGGACGTACTTGGAGCCGCGTCCTGCAGCCATGTCCTCGAGGCTGGGCACCAGCGCATCCAGCGGCCGGCGTTCGGTCACCAGCATCGATCCGTCGACCTTCCTGCTCGCCAACAATTCGACCGCGGTGCGCACATAGTTGGGGGTGTGGTGGAAGACGCCCTTGAGCGTGTACTCCTCGTAGTGCATCGCGCTCGAGTCGACGGAGAATGGGGCGCCCTTGGGCGTGCCACCGAAGAGCACCGCCGTGGCGCCCGGCCGTAGCGTGCGCACCGTCTGTTCCCACACCTGCGGCAACCCGACCGCTTCGATGCCGACGTCGGCGCCGCGCCCGTGCGGGGTGTGTCGCTTGATCAATGCAACCCGCTCCTCGAAGTCCGAAACCTCGGACAGATCAACGGTTTCCACGGCTCCGGCCAGAAGTGCCTGCTCCAGTCGCCACGGTGACTGGTCGACGGAGATCACGTTGGCGCCGCGTAGCGTGGCCAACCGCACGAACATCAGGCCGATGGGGCCTGCGCCGTGCACCACCACCGTGTCGCCCAACTCGATGCCGGTCTCGGCCATGCCGTGCACCACGGTCGCCAGCGGCTCGAGCGGGGCGGCGTCGGCGAAGTCCAGGTCGTCGGGCAGTGTGTAGGTGTTGCGCGCGACGATCGACGCCGGGATCACCAGCTCCTCGGCGAACGCGCCGTTGAGGAATTCCAGGTTCTCGCACAGACTCTCGCGGTTGCGGATACAGGCCCAGCAATGGCCGCACGGCACGGTGTTGGCTGCCGTCACGCGATCGCCGACGGCGAACTGGTCGACCCCGTCGCCGACGGCGGTGACCACTCCGGCGAACTCGTGGCCGAACCGTGCTGGAAGCGTGGGGAACAGCTTGGGGTGTCCACGACGGTAGGACTTCAGGTCGGTCCCGCACGTCGCGGCGGCCCGCACCTCGACGAGGAGCTCGCCCGGCGCCGGTTCGGTCGACGGCACGTCCTCCAGCCGTAATTCACCGGGGCCGTAGAACATTGCCGCTCTCATCGTTGTTCTCCTCGTGTCGTCGTGTGTGCGGTCAGGTGATGGGTAGGTCGTGCAGGGTGTGCAGCAGGTCGCGAGTCTGGGTGTAGACCCGCTCGTACACCGCGCGGAGTTGCCGGTAGGTGGCGGCTGCGTCGGACCGTGGCGTCACGACGGCGTCGGTCCTGCTCACCGCCGCCGCCGCGGCGGGGAGGGTATCGAAGGCGCCGATTGCGGTCAGCGCGACTGCGGCCGCGCCCAACGCGCTGACTTCGCCGGACGCGCACACTTCCAGCGGCCGGTCGAAGACGTCGGCGAGAATCTGCGTCCAGAGCGGGCTGCGGGCGCCGCCGCCCATCGCCCGGATCACCTCGACGCGTTCGCCGCGAGCCGCCTCGAGACCGTCGAGCTGGAGCCGCAACTCCAGGGCGATGCCCTCGAGTAGCGATCGGTAGAAATGGGCGCGGGTGTGGCAGCCCTGCCAGCCCAACGTCACGCCCGAGGCCTGACCGTCCCAGTGCGGCGTCTGCGCGGCGTTCCAGTACGGCAGGGTGAGCAGCCGCTCGCTGCCCACGGGAACTGCTGCCGCGGCGCGCTCCAGCTCCGGGTCGGGTGCCCCCGCGAGCTCGGGGTCACCGAACTGCTGACGAAACCACGTCGACAGGTAGGTGCCGGACGAACTGAACGTCTCGACCGTCGACTGGCCGGGTATCGCCGAGATCATCGACCGGTACGCGCGTGCAGGCAGGTAGGACGTGGTCTCGCTGCCGATCACGACGGCGGTACCGAGCACCAGGTAGGCGGCTCCCGGGTCGGTCACGCCCAGCCCGATGCCTGCGGCCTGGCCGTCGCCCGTGCCGGCGACCACGACCACGTCGCGGCCGACACCCCAGGCGTCGGCGATATCGGGGCGCACCGGTCCGAGCGAGACGCCGGTGGCAACGAGATCGGGGAGTTGCTCGCGGCGCAATCCGGCGAGCCCAAGCAGTTCATCGCTGTAGTCGCCCGTCGCCTGGTCAATGACGGCCAGGGGATCGACCGACGCGGTGCTCGACACCCAGCGCCCTGTCATGGCATGGACGAGGTAGGAGTGCACGTCGGCGACCCGGTGGCAACGGGCCATGGTGTCGGGCTCGCGGTCGCGAAGCCACAACAGCTTGTACAGCCCCGGCGTGATGTCCGCGGGTTTGCCCGACAGCAGTTCGACGCGGTGGGTGCCGTACGAGCGGGCCTCGGCCGCGGCGCGGCCGTCCATCCACAGGATGGCCGGGCGGATCGGGATCCCGTCCTCGTCGAGGCAGACGAAGCTCTCGCGCTGGTGGGTTATGCAGACAGCTGCCACGGCGCGGGGATCGGGAAGCTCCTCGAGCGCCTGCGTGATGGCCTCGTTGGTGGCCGTCCACCAGTGCGTCCCGTCCTGCTCGAACCAGTGCGGTGCGGGGCTGCGGGTCTCCAACGCCCGGGCGGCGGTGCCCACCACCTGGCCTTGCGCGTCGACGATGATTGCCTTGGCGGCGGTCGTCGAGCAGTCGACCGCGATCACCAGTGGCGCCGTCAGCGTCTTGGGCGGTGTCACGGCCGCGTTCCTTCGTCGAGTTCTGTTGTCTCCGCATCGAGTTCGGCTATGACGACGTTGGCACCGCCGTCCTCGAGGCGCTGGCGTTCCTCGGGATCGATGCCGGCGTCGACGACGACGGCATCGAAGACCACCAGATCGCAGATCCGGTGGATGGCACGGCGCGCCACCTTGGTGTGGTCGATCAGCAGCACACACAACTCCGCGCTCTCCATAAAGGCCCGCTTGAGTTCGGCTGCGGGACTGGAGGGGTGGAAGCACATGCCGCGCGACACGGCAGGGACCGACATGAACAGCACGTCGTAGTGCATGTCGCGCAGCGCCCGTGTGGACTGCGGTCCGAGGAACGACGAGAACTCGGGCACGAAGTCACCGCCGATGGCGTTGAGTCGCACCCGCGGTTCCGTCGATAATTCGTTGATCGCGGGCAGGAAATTGGTGACCACGGTCAGCGGCACGTGCTGCAGCAGCGTGGGCAGCACATGCAGCGCGGTGGTGCTGTCGTCGAGGGCGACGGCCTGCATGTCGATCCGGCCGGCGGCCCATGCGAACCCGGTCCTCGCCACCGCCTGCTTCTCGGCCAGATTGAGCGCCTTGCGCAATTCGATGTTGCGCTCGAACGCCTCACTGGGTGGCGCCTCGGCCCCCGAGCGGACCTTGCGCAGCATGCCCTTCTCGTGGAGGTGGTCGAGATCGCGGTGGATCGTCATGGTGCTCACGCCGAATTGGTCGGCGAGTTCGTCGATGCGGGCCATGCCTTTGGTTTTCACGAACTCGGCGATCTCGGAGCGACGGTGGGCGTGGCCGCTGGCCCGCGTCGACGGTATGGACACAGCCGACCTCCTTCCGATGTAGGGGCTAATCTATCACCAAACATCACATAAATCACACAAAAGGTGTTATCTACGCTGCTTACGGCGCACCGTGGCTGCTTCGTCGCCGCGTGATCGTCGTCCGACTACATTCGGCCTATGCGGATGTCGGCCAAGGCGGAATATGCCGTCCGGGCGATGGTCCAGCTGGCCACCGTCGACGACGGCACCCTCGTCAAGACCGACGATCTGGCCAAGGCCCAGGGCATCCCGCCGCAGTTCCTCGTCGACATCCTCTCCGACCTGCGTACCGACCGACTGGTGCGCAGCCACCGCGGCCGCGAGGGCGGCTACGCGCTCGCCCGGCCCGCCGCCGACATCAGCATCGCCGACGTGCTGCGCTGCATCGACGGGCCGCTGGCGAGCGTGCGCGACATCGGGCTGGGGGACCTGCCGTACTCGGGTCCGACCGCGTCGTTGACGGATGTGTGGCGCGCCCTGCGCGCCAGCATGCGTTCGGTGCTTGAGGGGACATCCCTCGCCGACGTCGCCTCGGGCGCACTGCCCATGCACGTCCGCGTCATGGCCGACGACTACCGCGGCCAGGAAGAGGCGCGCGGACACTCGATCGGTTAGCGGCTGCGATTGCCGTTCCGTTGCCGGACGCGGGTGTCATCGTGATACGAAGAGCGCGTGGCGTTCGATTTTCGTGGTCTCGACGTACCGGTGCTCGTCGCTCCAATGGCGGGCGGGCCGTCCACGCCCGAACTGGCTGCGGCAGCAAGTAACGCCGGGGGACTGGGCTTCGTGCCCGCCGGCTACCTGACCGCAGAGGTGTTCGCCCAGCGGCTGACCACCGCGCAGCGGCTGACCACCGGGCCGATCGCCGCCAATCTGTTCGTCCCACAACCCAGTGCGGCCGACCCCGCGGCCATCGCGGCGTACGCCGACGCACTGGCATCCGAGGCCCGACGATATGACGTCGGTCTCGGCGAACCGCGCTTCGACGACGATGCATGGGACGCCAAAATCGAAGTGCTCCTGGATCTTCGGCCCGCAGTGGCATCGTTCACGTTCGGCCTGCCGAGCGCCGACGAGGTGCGGCGGCTCGCCGGTGCGGGCATCGCGACCGTGGGAACGGTCACCACGCGGGACGAGGCACGCCTCGCGGCCGGCATCGGTGTGGATGTCGTTGCCGCTCAGGGTCCCTCGGCGGGCGGTCATCGCGGCACCTTCGACCCGACGGCGCAGCCGTCGCAGCAGGCGCTCGACGACCTGCTGGCCGCGCTGACCACCGATCTCGACATCCCAGTCATCGCGGCGGGCGGGCTGATGAACGCCGCCGACGTTCGGCGCGTGATGGCCGCGGGCGCCGTCGCCGCGCAACTGGGAACCGCGTTCCTGCTGGCCGACGAAGCCGGAAGCAGTGCCGTGCACCGCGACGCCCTGCGGGATCCTCAGTTCACCGAAACCGTTGTCACCCGGTCATTCTCGGGCCGGTACGCCCGCGGGTTGCGCAACCGCTTCGTCGACGAGCACGAGGCGCAGGCGCCGTTCGGGTACCCCGAGGTGCACTACCTGACCAGCCCGGTGCGTGCGGCGTCCGTACGTGCCGGCGATCCGCAGGCGGTCAATGTGTGGGCGGGCACCGGTTACCGGCAGGCGGAGGCGGCGCCGGTGGCGGCGATCATCGAGAAGCTGATGGGCGCAGATCGCCGGGGGAGCGGAGTGGACTGATGTCGATGCTGACGCGGCGAGCGTTCACGCTGGCGCTGGGTGCGGCGGCGGTGGCGCCGCTGGTGGCCGGTTGCGGCGAGGACGACGAGCCGGGCAGCGACGGGGAAGGGCGACGGCCCGGGCACGTCATCGTCATCGGCGCCGGTATGGCCGGGCTGGCCGCTGCCCGTCGATTGGCCGACGCCGGCGTTCAGGTCACCGTGGTGGAAGCCCGCAACCGCATCGGAGGCCGCACCTGGACGGACACCTCGCTCGGCGTCCCGGTCGACCTCGGTGCGGCATGGTTTCACGGCACCGAGGGCAACCCGCTGGTCGGTCTGGCCGATGAGGTCGGCGCCAGGACCGTCGAGACCGACTTCGAGAACGTCGTCGTGCTCGCCGACGGCGCTCCGGTGTCTCCCGCCGTTGTCGAAGCGGTACTGGGCGGCTGGCCGAAGACCATGGACGAGATCTACGACGCGGCCGCCGATGCCGGACCCGGCGAGACGGTCGCAGACGCCCTGGCGCCGCGCGTGGATCTCGACGATCCGCTCATGCAGTGGTGCGTGGCGTCCACGATCAACGCCGAGTACGCCGCCGACCCCGACGAACTCTCGCTGAGATGGTTTGGCAGCGAAGGCCAACTCGGCGGTCCCGACGTGATCCTGCCCGGGGGCTACGTCCAGCTGGTCGACCATCTTGCGCGCGGACTGAAGGTCACGCTCAATGCCGACGTCACCCGCATCTCGTATGGCGACACGGGGGTACGCGTGGACACCGCACAAGGTGTCATCGAGGGTGACCGGGTCATCGTGACCGTTCCGTTGGGGGTGCTCAAGGCGGACGTCATCGCCTTCGACCCGCCGTTGCCCAGCGCCAAGCGCCAAGCGATCGAGCGGCTGGGGTTCGGGCTACTCGACAAGGTCGTGCTCACCTTCGACAAGTCCTTCTGGCCGAACGACCGCGACATGATCGGCATCTCCGGCCGCGACCAGCCCGTCTCGGATCTCGTCAACGGCCTGCGGTTCGGCGACACTCCGCTGTTGGTGGGTCTGCGGGGCGGGACGAATGCGCGGGTGCGGGAGGCGCAATCCGATGAGGAGACGGTCGCGCAGGTGCTCGCGACGCTGCGTGCCCCACAGCCCGTCGGCATGCTGGTCACCCGGTGGGCGGCCGACCCGTTCGCCAGGGGGTCGTACAGCTTCCTCGCCGTCGGGTCGAGCCCGGACGACCAGCGGGCGCTCGCCGAGCCGGTGGGGGAACGGCTCGGGTTCGCGGGCGAGGCGACGCATGGGGAGTTCTCCGCGACGGTGCACGGCGCCTACCTGAGCGGGCTGCGGGAGGCGGAGCGGATTCTGGAGCTGGCGGAGTAACCATGCCAGGATGTCGTCCATGACGGTGGTTCTGGTGCACGGCAATCCGGAGACCGAAGCGCTCTGGGGTCCGCTGGTCGACGCGCTCGGGCGTGACGATGTGGTGCGGCTGTCCCCGCCGGGATTCGGTGCTCCGCTGCCCGACGCCTTCCCGGCGACGTACCTGGCCTATCGGGACTGGCTCGAGGCGCAGCTGCAGGGCTTCGAGCAGCCGGTCGACCTCGTCGGGCACGACTGGGGCGGCGCCCATGTGGTCAATGTCGTGATGCACCGCCCCGAGCTGGTGCGCAGCTGGGCCAGCGACTTCGTCGGACCGTTCGATCCTGACTACATCTGGCATGACCTCGCCCAGGTGTGGCAGACGCCGGGCGACGGCGAGGAGCTCGTCGATAACTTGCTGGGCGGCACCGATGCGGAACGCGCCGAGCGGTCGGTGTCCTTCGGCATCACTCCGGAGGTCGCGGAGTTGATGGCGCCCCATCAGAACGCCGACATGGGCCGGGCGATCCTGCTGCTGTACCGCTCGGCGAGTCAACCCGCGATGGCCGAAGCCGGCCGCGCACTGGAGAACGCCGCGGCCCGCCCCGGACTGTTGCTGTTGGCCACCGATGATCCGTTCGGTGGCTCCGACGAACTCCGCCGGCGGGTGGCCGCGCGGGCCGGGGCCCGCACGGAAGTGCTCGACGGGTTGGGCCACTGGTGGATGGTGCAGGATCCCGCTGCCGGTGCGGCAGCGCTGAACCGCTTCTGGGACACCCTCGGCTAGTTGAGCTCCTCGACGACCACGTCGCCGCTCTCCGAGCGTGCGGTGACGACCGCCGCAGCGTCCTCGCGTTCCCTGGTCAGCGGCACCCGCACCACCGTGGAGCCCCACTCCTGACCGGTGGTGGCGTCGACCACGTAGGGACCGGGCCGCGGGAGCGCCAGGACGATGTCGCCATTTCCGGACTGAACATCCAATGTCTTTGGCGCTCCGGCGAAGTCGGCGTTGATATCGCCGTCCTGGGTGACCGCGCGGAACGATTCGGACACCAAGATCGGTTCGCGGGTGTTGACGTCACCGTGGCTGGTGGTGATCTCGATATGGCGAGCCGAACCGCTGAGCACGACGGCACCCTCGTCGGTCCGGGCGATCAACTGATCGAGGTCGGCCTCGGCGAACACCACGCCCACCTCCTGCTGCGTTGTCACGGTCAGCCGGCGCGCCAGCTCAGGCGGCAGCACCAGGGTGATCTCCGATGCCCGCCCCATGTCGAGGAACGGTGACTCCTCGGCGTCGATTGTCACCTGCGCGGTGGTGCCATCGGTGTTGACCGACAACGGATCCGAGCCGGCGCGGGTGGAGTTCACCATCCGCATGTCCACCCGCGGCTCCTGGGCATCGCGATCGCTGGTGATGCGCACTGCCACCGGAACCGAGCCGGTGTCGATCGCCACCGAGCGCACTGTCGTCGGCAGCGCCGTGGAATCGGTGACGACCCGGAAGGAGCTGACGCCCCAGGCGAGCGTGGCCAGTGACCCGACGGTGCCGATGACCAGCACCGCGGCGGCGATGATCAGCACGGCGCGCACAGCGGTGCGCCCGCCGGGTGACAGCAGCGGCGGCGGCGACGCCGGGGAGGGGGGCGGAGCTGTATCTGTGGCGAAGGTTGTCACTGTCAGAGTCCTTTCAGTGCTTCAGGATTCGAGGTATCGGAGCACCGCGAGGACGCGGCGGTTCTCGCTCTCGTCGGGAGCGAGGTTCAACTTGGTGAAGATCGAGGCGATGTGCTTCTCGGCGGAGCCGACCGACATGTTCAGACCCGCCGCGATGGCGGAGTTGGTCTTGCCCTCGGCCATCAACTGCAGCACCTCGTGCTCACGGGGGGTCAGCGCGTCGAGGATGTTGCGCCGATGGGACCGCACGAGTATCTGCGACACCACCTCAGGGTCCAGCACCGTGCCACCGGCCCCGACGACCTGTACGGCGTCGAGGAACGCGGGGACGTCGGCGACCCGGTCCTTGAGCAGATACCCGAACCCTCGTGTGTCCGAGGCGATCAGGTCGGCGGCGTAGCGCTCCTCGACGTAGTGGGACAGCACCAGCACCGGCGATTCCGGGTTCTGGCTGCGCAGCAGGGCCGCGGCTCGGATGCCCTCGTCGGTGAACGTCGGCGGCATCCGCACATCGAGGATCGCCAGGTCGGGGCGTTCGTCGTTGACCAGGCGCAGCAGGTTCGTGGCGTCCGGGACCCCCGCGACCACCTGGTGGCCGGCGTCGGTCAGGATCCGCTCGATGCCTGCCCGCAGCAGGGCCGAGTCCTCGGCGATCACTATCCGCATGACAGCACCGCGGTCACGATCGTGGGTCCGGTGACGGGGCTGGACACCGTGAACGTGCCCCGGGCGGCGCGCACGCGTTCGTCGAGGCCACGCAGGCCGGTCGCGTTCTCGTCGTCGGTGATCCAGGCGCCTCCGTGCCCATCGTCGAACACCGTGACGTGCAACTGGTTCTGGGCTTCATCGAGGCGCACGGTCACCGCGGCGTGCGAGGCCCCGGCATGCCGGGTGACGTTCGTCAGCGACTCGGCGACGACGAAGTAGGCGCACGCCTCGACCTCCTCGGGCAACCGGCGCGGCAGGTGCACGCTGAGTGTCGTCGGCACCCCGGAGTTACTCGCACGCTGCACCACCGACGACAGCGCGGCGTCCAGGCCGCGGTCGGACAGGATGGTCGGTGCGATGCCGCGCACCACGTTGCGCAACTCCACCAGCGCGCTCTTGGCGTCGTCGTGCGCCTCGGCGATCAGCGACTTCGCGGCGGGCAGATCGGTGTCGAGCTTGGTCTGGGCCAGCCCGATCGTCATCGCCAATGACACCAGCCGGGGCTGCACGCTGTCGTGCAGATCGCGCTCGATGCGGTGCCGTTCGGTCTGCGCGGAGGTGACCGCGCCCTGCCGCGCGTCGGCGAGAGCGCTGACCTGGTACTGCAGCTCTGCGGTCGGGGACGGGGACAGCAGCCAGCGGTCGATTGTCGCGTCGAGCGCCGGTGCGAACACCAGCAACGCGGCCGCGGCGGCCACCGCCACCACGGCCAGCAGGAGCGCCACCGGTGTCGGCACGAACGACAGCCCGGAGTCGGCGTCGCTGTTGCCGATGGCGATCGCGGCGGCAGGCGCGAGGAACGCGAACGCCAGAAGCGTCAGCGCCAGACCGGTGACCAGCAGGTCGTAGACCATCCGGAGATAGTGGTGGGACACCGACTTCCAGAACCGGGCGCTGCTGATGTCGAGCCAGAGCTGGTGGGCCCAGCGCTGAAAGCCGGTGTGCGGTGATAACCGCCGCGACGGGATCCCGATGCCCATGCCGAACACCGCTTCGCTGCGGATGCGCTCGAGATGGTCGATGCCGCGCATCAAATAGATGAACACCACGCCGGCGATCGCGAAGCCGATGACGCTCGGGATCGACGAGATGCCGATGATCAGGATTGCCAACGGAATCCAGAACCACACCGAGGCGATTGCCCCGCCGGTGATCATCGATGCGCTCGGCACCAGACCGATCCCGCGGTGGTGTGGCACCGGTACCTCGGCTGGCCGTTGCGCGACGGCGGAACCCGGATCGGTGACTGCGACTATGTCGGTAACTGCGGCCATGGGCTCCAACCTATGGACCGGCGCGCGACGGCGATACAGCGTTTTCCTCAGAGTCCGCCGGGGGATAACCCCCGGCACATCCCGGCGAGCTCGCGCGTCTGTGCATCGACACACCGCTCCATATGGCATTTCACGCAGGCTCGCGGTGGCCATACTGACCCTCATGACCACCGACCGGCCGACTCCCTTGAGCTATCTCGGGCCCAACTGGTTCGCCTCGGTGATGGGGACCGGCATCGTGGCCACGGCGGGTGCGACGCTGCCGGTGCACGTGCCCGGGCTGCGGACCTTCGCGTTGGTGGTGTGGCTGGCTTCGGCGGTCTGGCTGCTGGTGCTCAGCATCGCGATGGCCGGCCACTGGGTGCGCAACCCCACGGTCGCGCGCAGTCACGGCCGCAATCCGCAGATGGCGCACTTCTACGGGGCCGCGCCGATGGCATTGCTCACCGTCGGCTCGGGTGCGCTCCTGGTCGGTCATGACCTGATCGGGATGCGCGCCGCCGTCGATCTGGCCTGGGTGCTGTGGACAGCGGGCACGGTCGGCGGCCTGTTCACCGCGATGAGCATCCCCTATCTGATGTTCACCCAGTATCGGGTGGAACCCGATGCCGCCTTCGGTGGCTGGCTGATGCCGGTGGTGCCGCCGATGGTGTCGGCGGCCACCGGTGCGCTGCTGATCCCGCACATGGCCGAGGGCACCGGCCGCACCACCATGCTCTACGGCTGCTACGCCATGTTCGGTCTGTCACTCATCGCGTCGCTGATCATCATCACGATGGTGTGGAGTCGCCTGGCGCATTTCGGCACCTCGGGAACCGCGCGGGTGCCCACGCTGTGGATCGTGCTCGGTCCGCTGGGCCAATCCATCACTGTCGCAGGGCTTCTCGGCGCCGACGCGGCACTGGCCGTCGACCCGGCGCTCGCCGACGGGATGAGCGTGTTCGCGATCCTCTACGGCGTGCCGGTCTGGGGCTTCGCGGTGCTGTGGATCGCTCTGGCCACCGCGCTGACCGTCCGGACGCTGCGCCGCGGGATGCCGTTCGCGCTGACCTGGTGGAGCCTGACATTCCCGGTCGGCACCTTCGTCACCGGAACCACGCAGCTGGCCGTGCACACCGGTCTGCCGGCCTTCCGGGTCGCCGCCGCCGTCGCCTACGTCGCGCTGCTCGGCACCTGGCTGCTGGTGGCGGTGCGGACGTTCCGCGGCGGACTGCGCGGCGGGCTCTTCACGCCACCGGGGGCCGACCCGATCCGGGCGCAGAAGGATCCTCCCGTCGCAGATACTGCCAACTGACACCCGACACTGGTCTGACCACTTGACCTTTGTCCCGGGTGTCCGTCATCCTGGGAGGCATGGCGCTACAACCGGTGAATCGCCGGTCGGTCCCCGAGGACGTCTTCGACCAGATCATCGCCGACGTCCTCAGCGGCGAGATGCAGCCCGGCGAGACCTTGCCGAGCGAACGGCGGTTGGCTGAGGTGCTGGGGGTATCGCGGCCCACGATCCGCGAGGCGCTCAAGCGGTTGGCCGCCGCAGGGCTGATCGAGGTTCGTCAGGGGGACGCCACGACGGTGCGCGATTTCCGGCGCACCGCAGGGCTCGACCTGCTCCCTCGGCTGTTGATGCGCAGCGGCGAGCTCGACCTCGCCGTCGTCCGCAGCATCCTCGAGACGCGATTGCACAACGGACCCAAGGTGGCCGAGCTGGCCGCCCAGCGCCGGGGTCCCGAGCTGTCCGACCAGCTGAACGGTGCCGTTCGCGCCCTCGGGAACGAATCCGATCCCGTTGCCGCGCAACGGCATGCGCTGGACTTCTGGGACCACATCGTCGACGGGGCGGACTCCATCGCGTTTCGGCTGATGTTCAACACGCTGCGTGCCACCTACGAACCCGCGCTGCCCGCCCTGGCCACGATGATGGCCGGCGAGGTCCGGCGAGTCGACGACTACCGTGCGATCGCCGAGGCGGTGGTGGCCGGCGATCCGGCCGCATCCCACGACACCGCGTGCCGACTTCTGGAACCCGCGACCACTGCGCTGCTGGATGCACTGCACACCCTGGAGGAATCCCGATGACCGCAACGCCGACGCGATCAGCCCGGAGACAGTTCACGTTGATCGACGCCGGACGCGAGTTCTGGCGTCATCCGTCTTCGTGGATGATCGGCGCAATGCTCGTCGTGGCGGCTGGTGCACGAATCGCCTACGGCGACTGGCAGATTACCGACGCCCTGGTGCCGGCGATCATGCTGGCGGCATTTCCGTTCTTCGAATGGCTTGTGCACGTGTGCATCCTGCACTGGCGGCCGCGGCAGGTCGGCGCGCTGCGCCTCGACCCGCTGCTGGCACGCAAGCATCGCGAGCACCACGTCGACCCGCGGGACATTCCGCTCGTCTTCATCCCATGGCAGGCGTTGCTGTGGGTGTTGCCCGTGGCGGTGGGGATCGCGTTGCTGGCATTCCCGCGGACGGCGCTCGGCCTGACGTTCCTGACCTTCCTTGCGGTGCTCGGCCTGTGCTACGAGTGGTGCCACTACCTCGTCCACAGCGATTACAAGCCCAAGACCGCGGCCTATCGGGCGGTCTGGCGCAATCATCGCCAGCACCACTTCAAGAACGAGCACTACTGGTTCACGGTTACCAGCGCCGGCACCGCCGACCGGGTGTTGGGCACTTACCCCGATCCGGCGACGGTCGCCACGTCACCGACGGCGAAGAACCTGCACGCCGAGTCGTAACCCGCCGTGGATTCGGCACACTGGCGCGCCGCAACGGTCGGTGTGCACGCCTGATCGGGCAGGCGTGCCAGAATCGCGGCGTGCGTATCGGGATGACCCTGCCGGTGATGGAACCTGACCTCGACGCGGCGACGCTCAAGTCCTGGGCGCAGCTCGTGGACACCGGCCCGTTCGCGTCACTGTGCTGGGGCGAGCGCATCGCGTTCGACAATCCGGAGAGCCTGACACTGCTCGGGGCGCTGGCGGCGTGGACGGACCGGGTGCGGCTGGTGACGACCGTGCTCATCCCGCAGCTGCACGACCCCGTGATGCTGGCCAAGGCGCTGGCGACCGGAGACATGCTCAGTGGCGGGCGCCTCACCGTCGGTATCGGGGTGGGCGGACGCCACGAGGATTACCAGGCCGTGGGTGCCGATCCCGCGACGCAGACGATGCGTCAGATGGCCGAGCGTGTGGCGGTGATGAAGCGGGTGTGGGCGGGGGAGAAGGTGACCGACTCGACGCTGCCGGTGGGCCCGCCGCCGCTTCAGTCCGGCGGACCCGAGTTGCTGGTCGGCACGATGGGACACAAGACGGTGCGCAGCGCGGCCGGCTGGGCAAACGGGCTTGCCGGCATCACCCTCGACCTGGATGTGGCTAAGGAGAGCGCGCTGTTCGACGTGGCGCGCGACGCGTGGCGGCAGGCGGGAAAGAGCGCGCCGCACCTCGCCACGTCGTTCTGGTTCGCGATCGGCGACGGCGACCGGCCTCGCGAACAGGTGCACCGGCACCTGCTGCGCTACATGAACTGGATTCCCGCCGAAATCGTCGACGCGATGGCCCCGACGACCGGATGGGCCGGCACCGCCGACGAGCTGCGTGCGGTGCTGCAGCGGTTCGCCGACATCGGCACCGACGAGGTCCACCTGATCCCGACGAGCTCGGACATCGATCAGGTGCGTCGCGTGGCCGAGGTCGCCGAGGAGTTCGGGTAGCGGAAGTCGCTGAACTACTGCGGGCCGTTTCCGGGACTACCCGCGATAGTCGAGGCATGGCGGCGCCCCGCCGAGAAAACCTTCCCGGAAGGCGCGCACCAAGGCGAAACCGGCGCCTTGTCGCTCGCGGTCTCCCTCGCCGCGGAAAACCAACAGTGCCTCGATACCTTCGTCCAGATCTCCCGGGGAGATCTGGAAGCTGCCCTCGCGGTCTTCGGCGAAGACGCTGGCCGAATAGGCGCCGGCAAGACAATCGCTACGCAAAGTCGAGGTCTGCAGGTCGGAGTCGTCGCCAAGACGGTTCAGGGCCGCCAACCCGTACTGGGTCGCCAGTAGGGTCGCCACCGCATAGTCACCTGCCGTGTCGTAGATCGTCGGCATCGCTACCTCGTTGTCCCACCCGACATAGTCGTCGGCGGGGCAGTAGATCACCACCTGCCCCTCGGCAGACTCGTCCCCGCACGACGGCGGATCGCCTGGGTGGTAAGGCTCGAGGCCCTTCACTGGTTGCCACCGGTCCCCGTCGGCCAGTTCGGGATACACCTTCGACCAGTAGTCCTCCAAGTCGACAGGGACCATCGTGACCACGTCGCCATAGGGCGCGTTCCCCTCGCGAGCCTCGTCGATCCTGTCGTTGAAGGGCAGTTCCAACGCCATCGGATCGTTGTCGCGATACGCCTTGCAGGGCGTCGTCCCGTTGTCGTAGCCGTCCTGGAACGCGCTGACCCTGTCGAACCCGCTGCCGTGGGCGTCAGGATCGGAACTGGAAGTACCAGGCGCATCGCGCAACACGAGAACGCCTGCCAGAGCGGAGTCCAGTTGCAGGGAATCCACGTTGAAGACGCCGTCCTCTTGGGCGTGCTTGGCCCACGCGCCGGCGAAGCAGTCGGCTTGAAGCTCTGTCGTGACCGTGCGCCCACGCATCGCGGATCGCGCCTGCACCGCATGTCCGTATTCGTGTGCGAGAACGACGGGAATCACGAAATCGCCGAACTTCTGCCTCAGCACGGGCATGAATCCTTCAGCATCCCAGGCGATCACGTCCTTTTGGCCGCAGTAGAACGCGTTGCCGGCGATGTCGTCTTCTGATTCCGCGCACGGTGGCAGGTCGCCCGTGGACGGGTAGACAGCGTAGAAGCCGCCCGAAACAGGCTGGAACTCTTCGCCGTAGAGTTTGGGGAACTCGTTGGCCCAGTATTGCTCGAGGTCGTCAATCGCGTCGATTGCCAGGACATTCGCCGGATCCGAGGCGTCACCATTGATCGTGACGTTGCTGACGTTCGGGGATCCGGCGATGTTGTTGACGCCGGTCCCGCCGCTTGGTCCACTCCCGGTGGGGGGTGCCGGTTCCGGTCCGCCGCAGGCCGCAAGGAGCACTACAGCAAAGGCGACCGCCCAGGTGCTGGCACGCATGGGCACACGTTAGCGAGGTTTGCGGCATGTCGGGCAATAAAGCAGAATTTCGTCACCGCCCCTTGCCGGAGCCGCGGATGGCGGGTGCGGAACGAGGTACCGCAGGCGCGGTGGCATGCTCACGGCATGGGAACTTCCAGGGCCATGCCGCCGATCGTGTCGCGTCCGGAGTGGGAGCGCGCCCGCGCCGAACTACTCATCCGCGAAAAGGAACTGTTCCGGCTGAAGGACCGGGTCAGCGCCGCCCGCCGTCGGTTACCGATGGTCGAGATCGCCGAGCCCTATACGTTCGATTCCGAGTCCGGTCCGCTGTCGCTGCTGGACCTCTTCGATGGGCGCAGCCAGCTGATCATGCAGCACTTCATGTTCGGATCCGATTGGGACGAAGGCTGTTCGGGCTGCTCGATGATGGCCGACCACCTCGGGCCGCTGTCGCACCTGCACGCCAAAGACACGTCGCTGGTGCTGGTTTCGCGGGCTCCGGTCGGCAAGCTGGTGGCGTTCAAGGACCGGATGGGCTGGGACCTGCCCTGGGTGTCGTCGGGGCGCACGACGTTCAACGAGGACTTCCACGCCACGGTGGACGGCGAGGAACACCACGCGATCAGCGTGTTCCTGCGCGACGGCGACCGCGTCTTCCACACCTGGCAGACATTCGCCCGCGGCGAGGAGCCGTTCATGCTGGTGTTCGATCTGCTCGACGTGACGCCGTACGGACGCCAGGAGAGCTGGGAGGACTCACCGGAAGGCTGGCCGCAGCAGGAACCGTACGGATGGTTCCGGCTGCACGACGCCTACGGGTGACCACCTTCTGCCGGTCCTGAGGCACAAATGCCCTACAGGTCATCCCGCGGGCCGGGGACGATGAGGTGATGGCTCGGGAGATCACGCGGCGTGCAGCGTTTGCGGCGTTGGGCGCGTTGGCGGTGGGCGGCGTCGTCGGTGTCGGCTACGCCGTTCGCGGCCTTCGCGATGCGATCTCTCCGACGGTGCGACTGGCTCAGGGACCAGGAGACGGCGCAGGGATGGGCGTCGGCCCGGCCGACATGCGCACGTACATGGATATGTTCATGCGGCACAACCAGATCAACCGCGTGGTCGAAGAGATCCCCGGCGGCGTACGCACCACGACCGAATCAACCTCCCCGGACCTCGCGGCTCAGTTGCAGGCCCACGTCTCCAGCATGTACGCCCACGTGGCGCAGGGAGCCGAGGTGATGTGCATGAGCCAGAGTCTGCCCACCCTGTTTCGAAACGCTGCCGGTTACCATCGCCGGCTCACGTACACGCCGACGGGGGTCATCGCGGAGGAGACCGCTGAGGACCCCAGCCTCGTTCAGGCCATCCGTGAGCACGCCCGCGAGGTCAGCGGGTTCGTGCGGGACGGAATGCCGGCGATGATGCACGACCTGATGGGGCCTGGCGGCATGATGCACCCGCGGTGAATCCGCACCGTGTCCACCCTTGCTTCTATTACGTTACGTAGTGTAATGATAATGGCGTGACCGCCGAGGGTGCAGCCGTCCGTGGTCGGCCTCGCGACCCGCGCGCCGACCGGGGCATCATGGCCGCCACTCGGAAACTGCTCGCCACCGACGGGTACGACCAGATGAGCATCGAGTCGATCGCCAAGGAGGCCGGGGTCAGTCGGCCCACCATCTACCGGCGTTGGCCGTCGAAAGCCCACGTGGTGTTCGACGCCGCGTTCGGGCAGCCCGATGACGACGAGTTTCCCGGCAACACAGGTGATTTCGATACCGATCTGCGCGCCTTTGTCCATGGCGCACTGACCTTCTGGCGTGACCCGGTGGTGGAGGCCGCCGCACTCGGGATCTTGGCGGAGCGGCGCCGCGATCCCGAGTTGCACATCCGCACCCAGCAACTGCTCGACGAGCGCACCGTCGCACACTTCCGGACGCTGGTGAGCAGTGGCATCGAGCAGGGTGTCGTCGACCGCCACGTCGACGTCGACGCCTTCTACCAACTGGTGATCGGTACCACGTTCTACCAGTCACAGGTGCTGGCCGCCGCCGAATCCGATGTCGAACAGCTCGTGGAACGTCTGTGCTCCTTGGTGATTCACGGTGTCCGCGCAGCACCGAAGCAAAAGAAGGAGAAGCGATGACCGAGGTTCCGGAACTGTCGGCGGCGTTCAACGAACTGCTCGACGAGGTGCGCACCATCGAACAGAAACTGCTCTCGACGCAGCCGGCCCTGCCCGAAGCCGACATGCTGGACGGCTACCGGCTGATGTTCAGCCTGTTGCGCGTCACCGTGGACGCCTACGTATGGGGCGACCGGGACAACCCGATCCTCGTCGACGTCATCGGTCCGTATCTGAAGTGGGGCGGCGACAACTCCGACGCCTACTACCAGCTGGC
Source organism: Mycolicibacterium sp. CR10 (assembly GCF_005222675.1). GTDB lineage: Bacteria > Actinomycetota > Actinomycetes > Mycobacteriales > Mycobacteriaceae > Mycobacterium. Next base: position 114,210 of record NZ_STGE01000004.1, read on the forward strand.
ACCTCTTGACCCGAATCGGACCTACCGGGTCACCGGAAATCGTGGCGACGCCGTCTATTTGTCGATGACCGTCTACGGCGGTCCCGGCGGCGGCCAGTACAGCAATCGGATCGTCGGCACGATGAACAGCCGCAGCCTGGAGTTCGACCGGGACGGCAACTTCGAGTTCATGCTCAGCCCGGATCCCCAGGCCGGTGCGTGGCTGCGGCTCGACGACGATGCCGAGTTCGCGTTGACCCGCGACTATCTCACCGAACCGGTGACCGGGCGCAGGCCGCAGTGGACGATCCAGGCCATCGACCCGCCCGCGCGCCGCCACGACAGTCCCGAGGACCTCACCCGACGGCTTCGCTCGGCCAAAACCTGGCTGCGTGAACAGGTTTCATTCCTGCCCACCCGTATCGACCCGCCCAACGACGTCCTCGAACCCTTCCCGGTGCCCGAACACGCCTACGGCTGGTCGGCTGCCGACGCCGCCTACGCCATGGGTGCCTACGACCTGGGTCCCGAGCAGGCCCTGGTGGTGACGGGAACCTCACCGGAGTGTGTGTTCTGGAACCTGTGCCTGTGGAATCCCTTTCTGCACACCTACGACTCGGCCTACGAACGGGTCACCATCAACGGTGCCCATGTCACCTATGAGCCCGACGGGTCGTGGGAGATCGTGATCAGCGACCGAGATCCGGGTCACCCGAACTGGGTGTCCACCGCCGGACGGTCGAAGGGACTGATCTGGCTGCGCTGGTTCCTGCCCGAGGAGACACCGGCCCGGCCGCAGTGCCGGGTGGTCGACGTGGCCGAGCTGACCCGAGCGGCGACACGGTGACCACGGGTACCCGGCGGCCCGCGCCGATTCGCTTCACCGACTTGGCCCACCCCGTGTATCCCGAGGCTGCGGCGCCGATGCGCGACGGGCTGGCCGCCTACGGCGCGGTGCTGGAGCTGACCCCTGATGCCCTGCTCGCTACGGCTGTCGAGCGCACCGGACTCGACGACTGGGGGGACCCAGCTTTTCGACAGCGGCTGGACGTCCTCTGCGGCGCGCTGCGCGACGAGGCCGATCTGTCGAATGCCGGCAGGGCCATCGCTTTCGAGCAACTGGTCGCCAACCTGGTCAACCGGCTTCGGCTCGAGGCGCTGGTGAGTGCGCATCCCGAGATCGAGGACGTGACCATCGAGCGCCCGATCATCATCTGCGGCCTGCCCCGCACCGGGACCACCCACCTGCACAACCTGCTGGCCGCCGACCCGTCGCTGCGGTTCCTGCCCTACTGGGAGAGCCTGGAACCATTCCCGGCCGCCGACGAAGGCGATCCGGAGCCCCGTCGTCAGCGGTGCGCGGCGGGCCTGGCGCTGGTGAGTACGTCGATGCCCGAGTTCCGCCGCATGCACGACATGACCGTCGAGCATGCGCACGAAGAAATTCAGCTGTTGGCCAACGACATCTCCGGCATGTTGTTCGAGACGACCTATCAGGTGCCGAGTTACGCCGCGCACTACAAGGCTCAGGACCAGGCACCGTCCTACGCGTACCTGAAGCGCTCCCTGCAGGCGATGCAGTGGCTTCGCGGCGGCACGCGCTGGGTGCTGAAATCGCCCCAGCACCTGGAACAGTTCCCCGTCCTGGCGTCAACCTTTCCTGACGCGACATTCGTTGTCACGCATCGTGATCCAGTCGAGGTGGCGATATCGATGCTGACCATGGTCTGTTACGCCTCGCGGATGGCGGTCACCAATCCGGATCCGCACCGAATCACCCGGTACTGGCTCGACCGCGCAGGCGACCTGCTCGACGGGTGCGTACGCGACCGTGACGTGTTGCCGGCCGGGCAGTCTATCGACATCCGCTTCGATGACTTCATGGCCGATGAGAAAGGCACGATCGAGGCCATCTATGACCGGGCCGGACAGCAGTTCGATGCCGGTGTGCAAGACGCCATGCAGCGGTTTCTTGTCGAGCACCCGCGGGGCCGCTACGGCGGAGTGATCTACGAACCGGACGATCTCGGCCTCGACGTCGCCGAGGTGGCTGAAAAGTTCCGCACCTACAGCGAGCGGTTCATCACGAATCACCCTGCCGCTGCGCCCAATCCGCAATAGCCGCCTCGCTGATCACGTGGTCGAGCGCGAGCGCGGCGGCGCCCACGAGTGGTGCGTCGTCGCCGTGGACGCCATCGCGGACGGGCGGCGCCGACGATTTGCGGAACGCCATCAGCCCGCTGCGGTAGGCCTCATCGAACGCGGCCGGGGCGGCGGCGCGCAGCGGTGCCGCGAGCCCGCCGAGTGTGACGATGTCGGGATCGTGCAGATTCACCAGTCCGCCTACCCCGCGACCCAGCGCTGACGCCACGGCGTCGAACGCCGCGCGGGTCGCCGGGTCGACGGGCCGGCGGTCCAGGAGCTCACGGGCGTATCCGACCGGGTCGGCAGGGGTCGAGTCCCCCAGGTGCCGGGCCAGTGCCCGGCCGTCGATGTCCAGATCCCAGCACCCCATTGCGCCGCAGGGACATTCGAGGGCCGGATTCCCGAACGGCACGTGGCCGTATTCCCCCGCGGCGCCGTGGGCGCCGCTGACGGGCTCGCCGTTGACCACCAGGGTGCCGCCGAGGCCGACCGCGATGATCAGGTGTAGCACCGTGCCTGCCTCGCGCGCCGCGCCGGAGCGTGCTTCGGCAAGCCCCGCCAGCGTGGCGTCGTTGCCCAGCAGCAACGGCACACCGGGTAGCCCAGAGGTCAATCCGGAAAGGTCGGTGTCCCGCCAGCCCCTGGTGGTGAACTGAACCAGTCGGGAGTCGCTGACCGTGCCGGCCACCGACATCCCCACCGCGCGCACCCGCCCGCCCCGGCTGCGGTGGGCGTCGGTGATCGCCTCCCCGAGTTCGGACAGCAGCCGGGCACTACTGATGCGGCGGTGGTTTCGCTCCGCGACCACCCGCGGTGCACCGTCGACAGCCGCCTCGGCCAGGCGCCAATCGCCGGCGCGCAGTTCCGCCGCGAGCACCACCGGGCCGTCGGGGTGCGGGCCGAGGAGGGTCGTCGGCCTACCGCGCCCCTGCGCGGGCGCTGGCGATTCGTCCAACAGGCGGATCCTGCGCAGTCGGGCGACCAGATCCGTTGCGCCGCCGGTGCCGATGCCGAGGCGTTGAGCCGCCGCCGCGCGGGTGATTCCCGGTTCGGCGCGGATCACGGCCATCAACTGGGCGGCGCGGGACCAGCGCGCCTGCGAGGCCGATCGACTGTCCTGCGCCATGGTCACCACGATTTCGATTGATTAAACTCGTCAGCTGAGTATATTCATGGCAGTGACCGATGTGACCACCCGACACGACTCCGAGCGCGGCCTCCGACCGCACCTGCCCGGCCTGCTGTCGTTGGCGGCCGCCTCCTGCCTGGCCGTCACCACCGAGATGCTCCCGGTCGGCCTGCTCCCGGCGATCGGCCGCGCCTTCGCCGTCAGTGATTCGATGGCAGGCCTTCTCATCACGCTGTACGCGGTGATGGTGGCGCTGCTGGCCGTGCCATTGACGGTCGCTACGGTGCGGTTCGAACGAAAGCCGCTGCTGTTGGCCACGCTGCTGTGCTACGCGGTGAGCAATGCGATGGTCGCCGCCGCGCCGGTGTTCGCGGTGGTTGCGGCGGGTCGGGTGCTCGGGGGCATCACCCACGCGCTGTTCTTCTCGTTGTGCATCGGGTACGTGCCCCGCTTGGTTGCCCGCGCTCACGTCGGTCGTGCGCTGGCCATCGCCACGGGTGGAGCGTCCGCGGGATTCGTTCTGGGCGTGCCGTTCTCGACATCCCTGGGCACTGCCGTGGGATGGCGTGCGGCGTTCGGGGTGCTGGCGGCCCTGGCTGTGGTCACACTGGTGCTGGTGGCGAGGTTCCTGCCCGCCGTCGGCGGCGAGCGATCGACGGAGCCGATTGCCGGGCATCGCCGGGTGGAGTTGGCGGCGGTGGTGACCTCCAATGCGCTGACCTACCTCGGACAGTTCACCTTGTACACCTTCATCAGTCTGCTGTTGCTGTCCGCCGGATTGCGGGAGGCGCTCGTCGGGCCCCTGCTGCTGGTCTGCGGTGCCTGCGGATTGGTCGGGCTGTACTACGCCGCAAAGACATTGGATCGCACTCCGCGACGTGCCGCTATCCTGATCCTGAGTGTCGTCATCGCGACCGTGCTGATCCTGGCCACCGCGTATCCGGTGCTGGGCTGGGTCGTCCTGGTGGCCGCGGTGTGGAACGGCGCGTTCGGCGGGGTGCCGGCGATCTACCAGGCCTGCGCGGTACGCACCGGGGCGGTGTCGCCGGAGATGGCCGGGGCATGGGTCAACGCCAGCGCCAACTTCGGCATCGCGGGCGGAGCCGCGGTCGGCGCCGGCCTGTTGCCGGTGACCGGGATCGATGGTCTGCCCTGGGCGGCAGCGGCGTTCATGGCGACCGGTCTGGCGGTGGCCATCGTCGCACGGCGCGCTTTTCCGGTCCGGCCGTAACCGCGCCGGAGCGGCGGGTGCGCATCTGGAACTAGAGCGTCACTGCATTCCAGACGGAGACGGTTGGGCGCGCTGCCCCTTACGGAGGGTGTCCAGCAGCTCGCGGTACGGCCCCACCAGGTAGGCGGTATCGCCTGCGGCGAGCTGGGAATCGCGGCGGGGGTGCAACTCTCGGGCGCCCCCGCGACCGACGATCGCGATCACCCGGGTGTCGGTGGACAGGTCGGCCATCCGGATCCCGTCGAGCACGCTGCCCGGTTCGACACGCACGCCGCCCACCATGAATGACGCCTGACCCACCGAGAACGTCCCCAACACCGTCAGCCCCAGCGCGGCACCGATGAACCATGGCGCCGCCAATTCCACGGTGGAACGCACGTTCTCGAATCCGAACCGGTGTGCCACCGCCGCTCCGAGCGCTCGGTCGAACACGCGAAGCACCACGGGCACGCCAGGTTCGCCCGCCGACTTCATCCATCGCAGCCCGAGGCGTTCGCGCAGCACGATTCCGGTCTCGATGTTCACCATGTCGTCCTGCGTCAGCACTGCTACCGCGACGGCATCGTCGATGCGGGCGGCATCCAAGGTCGACCGCAGGGTCGCGTCGCCGAAGATCACCGGGACGTCCAGGTCCGCGGCTGCCGACAGATAACGGTTGTCGGGGCTGAGTTCGATCACCGCGACGTCGTGGCCCGCAGCCTTGAGGTCGGCGGCGACGCGGATGCCGAAGGACCCCAGTCCGACGACGATGACGTGGTCGCGCAACTCCCGGACCTTGCGCCGGCCCGCCGAGTACGCGATGCGGCGCGACAACAGCAGGTCGGCGATGAAGGCCATCAGTACCGCTGTGGTGGTGACTCCCGCGAACATCAGCACTATGCCGAACAGTCGCAGGTAGAGCGGTTGGTCGATGAAGCTGAAATCGCCGTAACCCACTGTCGCGATCGTCTCGGTCGAGAAGTACAGGGCGTCGACGAAACTCATGCCCGGCTTGTCGTAGGTGAACCACAGCAGCATCGTCGAGCCCAGCAGCAGGCTCAGCGACACCGACAACGCCCGGTAGAAATTCGGGTTGACGTCATGCCGGAATGCGCGCACCGCATTGGCCACTTTGGTGAACGACGAGCGACCACGGCCGGCGCTGCCGTTGCTGTCGGCGGCGACGGTGATCCCTTCGTCGGCGAGTTCGTCGGCGGTGCCGATCATGGCCACCCAGTCGCCTTCATGGACGATCAGGTCGCGGCCCGGGCAGGCCACCACGGCGCCGGGCGTCTCCGAGTCCTCGCTGCGCATCACCGCCACGGGCGCCAGGTCGCCGTAGATGTCGCGTAGCGTGCCGGAGCGCGGCGCGTCGGTTCCCGAAATCACGAACTCGACACCGTCGGCCTTGATGACGTGCGTGGTGCGCGTCAGGCAGGCCTCGACGACCGATGGAGCGGCGAGATCCGCAACGTCGAGGATCGCGCCGGGTCCGTTGCCTACGGCCACCGCCTCGCGCAGCACGCCATTGGCCAGCCGGGCGACGACCCGCACCGTCGGGTTGAGTTGCCTTGCCAGCAAAGCCATCTCGAGGTTCGCGGCGTCATCAGGTCCGACGCACACCACCGCGGTGGCGGTCGCGATCCCGGCCTGGGTCAGGTGATCGGCGCGCTCGATCACGGTCACCGCAGTACCGGCGCCGCGCAGTTCGTCGGCGATCCGCACCGCCAGCGCGTCGGCACCGCTCACGATGGTGTGGCCGATCATTGCAGCAGGCTACGCACAAATCGCCAGATGAGCAGCGCGAAGGCGACGCGGTCGCCCGAATTCGGGTCCGTTGGGCGGGCGGCCCTGAGAAGATGACTCGCGCGATGGCGCAGCGAACGAGGGGTGTCTCATGCTGGAAATGATCGACAAAGGCCACCCCACCGACCGTCATCCGGTACCGCTGCTGTTCGTCCACGGTGCGTGGCATTCGGCGTGGTGCTGGGACGAACATTTCCTCGAATTTTTCGCCGACAACGGATATCGGGCGGTCGCGGTGAGTCTCCGCGGCCACGGACGCAGCCACGGCAGGGAGCGCCTGCGGTGGACGAGCATCCAGGACTACGTCGACGATGTCGCCGAGGTGGTCGCGCAACTACCGACCCCCCCGGTTCTGATCGGGCACTCGATGGGCGGTTTCACCGTTCAGAAGTATCTGGAGCGTCACACCGCTGCCGGGGCTGTTCTCGTCGCGGCCGTTCCGCCGAGCGGCGCGCTGCGGGCGACGGCGCGCCTCGCGCGCGACCACCCACGGCAGTTCGTCACGGCGAACGCCACTTTGAGCCTCGCGCCGATGGTGGCCACCCCGGCATTGGCGCGAGACCTGTTCTTCTCGTCATCGATGCCTGAGGCGCAGGTGAACTCGTACCAGCAGCGGTTGCAGGACGAGTCCTACCGGGCCTTCCTCGACATGCTCGCTGTCAATCTGGTCAAGGCCAAGCGGGTCAGTCGGGTCCCGATGTTGGTGCTCGGAGGCGAGGGCGATGCCATCGTGAGCCGGCGACAGATCCTCCGCACCGCGGCGCAGTACGGAGCCGACGCGGAGATCTTCCCGAACATGGCCCACGACATGATGCTCGAGCCCGGCTGGTGGGATGTGGCCGAGAGAATCGACGGCTGGTTGACCGCTCAGATGGTGACGACCTCGTAATCGCCGAGTTGGCCGATCAACACGTGCAACTGGTCCTGCGACGAGCCGAGGGTGTACTCGACCGCGGTGAGCCGCGCTGCATAGTGGCCGATCGGGTACTCGTCCGTCACCCCGATCCCACCGTGCAACTGGATGGCCTCCTGGCTGATGTGGCGTCCCGACCGGCCGATCTGCAGCTTGGCCCGCGCCGCGATGGTCGGGTCGAGGTCGCCGTCTGCCACCGACATCGCCGCGTACAGCGCCATGCTGCGGGCGAGTTCCAGTGACACGTACATGTCGGCGGCGCGCTGCGTGAGGGTCTGGAACTTACTCAGCGTGACGCCGAATTGCTTGCGCTGCGTGAGGTACTCCGATGTCAGGCGCAATGCCTCCTCCATCGCGCCGAGCGCCTCGGCGCACAGGGCCGAGGAGATGCGGACGAGCGTGTGGCCGATGGCCGCCGATACGTGTTCGCCGCTGATAGCGTCGCCCAAGGGTTCGGCAGGCACTTTGTCGAAGTCGATCTGGGCACCACGCTGCCCGTCGAAGGTGCGGTAGGGCTGCCGCTGCACCGCAGTGGCGTCGACGAGGAACAGCCCGGTGCCGCCGTCGGGCAGCGCTGCGCTGACCACCAGCGTGTCCGCGCAGTCGCCGGCCAGAACCGGATTTTTGCGTCCGCTCAGCACCCACGAATCACCTTCGCGCGCAGCGGTTGTCGTCACCTCAGCGGTGGGTCCCCGCATCCCCGGCTCCGCATGCGCGAAGGCCAGCAGACGCTCACCTGCAGCGACCTCGTCGAGCAGGGCGCGCTGTTCGGCGGTGCCCAGCTCGGCGATCAATGCGCCAGGGCCCAGCGCCGCGTGCACCACCGGCTCGGGCGCCAGGCGGCGACCGATCTCGGTCTGCACCACCTGGATCTCGATCTGACCGCCCGCGTCTTCGTCGAACCCCAGTCCGAGGATCCCGATCTCGGCCAGCTGGTTCCACACCTCGCGGCTCCAGCCCAGGTCGGTGTCGACCACCTTGAGCCTGGTCTCGGTGTCATAAGTACGCGACAAAACGTCCCGAGTGGTGTCGCGAAGCAGGGTCTGCTCTTCGCTCAGTTGAAAGTCCATTGTTCAGGCCCTATCTCACAGTCCGAGGATGGTCGACGCGATGATGGTGCGCTGCACCTCGTTGCTGCCGCCGTAGATGGATGTCTTGCGGTAGTTGAGGTAGCGCGGCGCGCTGTGTTGCGCCCACTGCGGCGAGGCGATGCCGTCGCCGGCGCCGAACGGCAGCGCGTCGGGCCCGGCGACCTCCATCAGCAGCTCGGTGGCGATCTGCTGCAACTGGCTGCCGCGCAACTTCAGCACCGACGAGGCGGGGTTCGGCTTGCCGCCCTTCGACCCCGACGCGACCCGCATCTGAGTGAGTTCCAGTGCCAGGATGTCGTTCTCGGCTTCGGCGAGGCGGGCGGCGAACAGCGGGTCGCCGATCAGCCCGTTCGCGGTGGCCCGCTCTTTAACGTCGGCGAGGCGGAGTTTGGTGCGGCCGACCTGGGCGATTCCGTTGCGCTCGTTGCCCAGAAGGAACTTCGCGTACGTCCAGCCCTGGTTCTCCTCGCCCACGAGTTGGTCGGCGGGTACCCGGACCTCTTCGAAGAAGACCTCGTTCACCTCATAGCTGCCATCGACCAGTTTGATCGGCCGCAGGGTGATGCCGGGGGTGTTCATGTCGATCAGCAGGAAGGAGATGCCCGCCTGCTTTTTCGGGGCGTTGGGATCGGTGCGGACCAGGCAGAAGATCCAGTCGGCGTACTGGCCCAGCGTCGTCCAGGTCTTCTGGCCATTCACCACGTAGCTGTCGCCGTCACGCAGCGCCGTGGTCCGCAGCGACGCCAGGTCCGAGCCGGCTTCGGGTTCGGAGAAGCCCTGGCACCACCAGATGTCCAGCGCGGCCGTCGGCGGCAGGAAACGCTCCTTGATCTCCTGGGAGCCGAACTCGGCGATCACCGGGCCCACCATGTTGGCGTTGAACGTCAGCGGTTCCGGCACACTGGCCAGCTGCATCTCGTCGAGCCAGATCTGCTGCTGCGTCGGCGTCCAGTCTTTGCCGCCCCATTCGACCGGCCAGTTGGGCACCGCGAGCCCGTGGTCGTTGAGGATCTTGTGGGCCGTCACGGTGTCGTCGCGGTTGAGCTCCGAGGCGGCACGGGTGCGTTCGCGGATGTCGGCCGGGATCTCGGTGCGGTAGAACGTGCGAAGCTCGTCGCGGAAGGCGGCTTCCTCGGGTGTCAGCGCCAACTGCATGGCAGCCTCCTGCTGGATCGGGGATCTCTCTGCAGACTAACCACTTGGTTGGTCGGTGATCCAAGTGGGCCGCGTGACCCGCGAAAACGGTCCGCCGGCAGGTCATGGCTACTTAAACTGGCCGAGGTTCGCTCATTGGAGGCATTCATGAGATATGTGACTGGCGGCGCGGCCGCCCTCGGACTCGTCGCCGGCGGCCTCGCGCTGGCCGCACCGGCACAAGCCGATCTCGCACCCGGCGTCTACCTCTACCGAAGTGTCATGGCCAACGGCGTCGTCACGGACAACACGCTGCGGGTCGAGGACTGTGGACCCGGCTGCATCAACCTGTTCAATGTCACGCTCAACAGGGACCAGGGCCAGGCAAGGGTTCAGGGGTCGCAGTACGTCCTCGACCAGTTCGTGCCGGCAGGGGCCGTGTGTCCGGACGGGCGTGCCGTCGACATCGCTGCGCGGTACACGTTCAATCTCGATGGCACGAACGGCGTGTACACGCTCAACGGGCCAAACCCGTGCGGGGGCGCCGGGCCCGGTCGGGGCCACCGCCTTCACCCTCACGCCCGCCTGACGACGTTCGGGCGCGACTAGTTGCGAAGCGTGAACCCCGCATCGAGCGGCCACGACGTACCGGTGATGAACTTGGCTGCGTCCGAGACCAGCCAGGCCACCGCGGCGGCGATCTCCTCGGGCTGAACCAGCGCGATCGGCAGCGCGTTCTGCTGGGCCAGCAGCCACGGGTCGTTCGCCGCGGCCAATGTCATGGTGGCGTCGTTGAGAATCATGTCGGTGGTGACACCGCTGGGGTGAATGGTGTTGACCCGGATGGAATGTGGCGCCAGTTGCTGCGCCCAGCCCTGCATCAGGGCCACCAGGCCGCGTTTGGATGCGGCGTAGGCCTGCAGGCCTGCCCGGTCGGTGTCGGAGGCCTTGATGCCCTGCGTGGAGCTGGTCAGCACGATGGAACCGCCGCGGCCGCCGGCGATCATGGCGGGAATGGCGGCGTCGACGGTGTTCCACGCCCCGATCAGGTTCACCTCGACGATCGCGCGGAAGTCCCGGCGCCGTTGGTCACTGTCCGTCACCCGGATGACGCCTGCGTTCGCGACGACGATGTCGAGCCGGCCGAACTGCGCCACCCCTTCGGCGACGACGGCGTCCACGGCTTCAGGGTCGCGGACATCGGCCTGGCGCGCCAGGATTCGGCGACCGTGACTCTCGACCAGCCTCGCGGTCTCCTTCAGGTCGTCGGCTGTCGCGCCGGGGTAGCCGGTGAAGTCGAAGCCCGTACAGACGTCCAGAGCGACGATGTCTGCGCCCTCGCTGGCGAGCTTGACGGCATGGGCGCGGCCCATGCCGCGGGCGGCACCGGTGATGAACGCGACGTGCCCGTCGAGAATTGTCATCGTCAGTCCTTCGGGAAGTTGACGTCTTTGGTGACCGCTTCCCACTCGTCGATCGAGGCGGAGAACGCGGCCAGCTTGTCCCGCACGGCCTTGAGCACGTCGCGCCCGAGCAGCAGCCTCAGCGGCGGTTCGTCGAGAGTGGTCACCATTACCACCGCCTCGGCGACCTTGCGTGGGTCGCCGGGCAGATGATTGGCGAACTCCTTGATCAGCGTCTTGCGGGCGCCTACGTTCTCGTCATAATCCCCTATGGGAGTGGAGGATTCCCACATCGACCGGGCGGCCCAATCGGTGCGGAACGCGCCGGGCTCGATCGCGGTGACCTTGACGCCGAAAGGTTTGACCTCCTGGGCCAACGCCTCGGTCAGCGCCTCGAGCGCGAACTTCGTCGACGAGTAGTACGCGTTGGGAGGGTTGGCCACCAGCCCAGTCATCGACGAGATGTTGATGATGTGGCCGTCCTTACGGGCCCGCATCTCGGGAAGGACCGCCTTGATCGTGTCGACGACGCCGAAGTAGTTGGTGTCGAACAGTTTACGGACCTGCTCGTCCTCGCCCTCCTCGATGGCCGACAGGTAGCCGTTGCCCGCGTTGTTGACCAGCACGTCGATGCCGCCGAACGCATCGTGGGCGGCCTGCACCGCCGCGGCGATCTGGTCTTTGTCGGTGACGTCGAGCGCGACGATCAGGGCGCGGTCGCCGAAGGTGTCGGCGAAGTCGGCGATCGACTCGGTGCGCCGCGCGGTTACCACCACCGAGTGTCCCGATTCCAGCGCGGCGCGGGCGATTTCGCGTCCAATGCCGGTGGAGCATCCGGTGATCAACCAGCGCGCCATCTCAGGTCGTCCCTTCGGGTAGTCGACGCAGATACGCCGCGCGGCGATCCGCGAGTTCGACGGCTCGCTCTTGCGCGGACACTCGTCGCAGCGCGGGCACCTCCCTGTCGAGAGCGTCGAGGTCGATCACTCGGCCGTGCGCACCGAGGTCCTCCGTCGGCCCGTCGCCGCCGAACTCAGCCATCCGCAGGGTCAGGATGCCCTCGTGGAGCCCGTCGGAGTCGATCCAGTTCGCGACTCCGGGATCGGTGGGGGAGATGACGTAGGTGTAGGTGCCGTCGTCGTTGGGCGTCGACTGCGCCTTGTTGAGGCTGCCGGTGCGGTCGACGATGTCGAGGGTGGTGCCCCAGATGTTGCTCAGCGGGACGGTGAAGTACTCGGCGCCGCCGTCGCTGACATCGACGACGAACGCCTCGCCGGGGTTCAGGTCGAACCGGCCCATCACGTACACCTGGTTGCGCATCGCGCCGACCTTGTCGGCCGTCCAGGCGAGGTTGAAGTTGTTGGCCGCCATCTTGTAGATGCCGTGGCTGAGCTTGCCGGTGAAGTTGGCGAAGTACGCCATCATGTCCGCGGTGGCGTCGGCCTGTTCGTCGAGTGTGCGCGCGGGGCCCGAGGGTTCTCCGCCCAGGCGCGCCACGGACAGATGATTCGGATCGTCGCGGTCCCAGTTCAGCAGCACGTCCCGGATGTAGAACTCGTGGGCCTCCGGGGTGGTCTGCACGTGGTTCGGGCGACCGCCCGCGGGATCGGAGTCGACCGTGATTGTGAAGGATCCGTCGCGCTCGACCTCCATGGTGCGGCCGTTGAGCACCGCCACGGTCCCCATGTTCGCGTCCCACAGCGTGAAATAGTTCTCCGGCATTCGGTTCTCGCCGACCCGACCACGGATCTCATAGCGTTCGTCGCCGGAGATGGGGATCACCCGGTATACGCTGTCGGGATTGTCGATGCCCCAACGGGATCCAGGGATCGACCGACCGGCGACCGGGTGCCCGATTCTGGTGATGCAGCTGACCTTGGGCCGCAGCTTGTCTTGATTGGACGACCACACCGCCGCCGAGAACATCACCTCGGCGAACGCGTCGTCGAAGCGCTCCCGCATCGCGTCGGATGCCTTCGCCCGTCCCAGCCAGGTTTCGGCGACGCTGCGGTAGGCCGCCTTCACAGTCGGGTGGCTGGTGAGTTCGAGGGCGGCGAGTTCCTGGTCGTGTTGCGAAGCGGTCGCGACGGGATCGCCGGTGAACTCGGACATCAGGTCCTCCTCGAGTGGGTGGCGTGGTAGCGGAACCGATCGTTGTACGCCGCGAAACGCTCATCGATCTGGTCCTCGGTCAGCCCGAAGTCGTTGGCCGCGTAGGGCGGTCGGGCCGGATCGCGCAGGCGCTCTGCCAGCCAGCGGCGCATCGCCGACTCCGCGTCCGCGGTCAGAGGGAGGTCGACCGCGTCGTAGACACGCGCTGCCTGGCCGATCGGATCGGCGACGGCGTCGGTGAACTCGATGTCGGTGCACCGCGTCGTCTCGTCGGTCCACGCATTTCGGGCGGCCAACGCACGATCGTTGGTCCACGACATGCGTTGCAGCCATTCGGTGCCGACGCGACGACGGTCCACGCGGTCGGTGTGCATGGCGTGCAGCGTCGCATTCAGGCTGGCGCCGGACGGGATCGTCTCCCTCGGGTCGCGGTGCATGTGCACGACGTGCAGGTCGGGGAACTGGGCGCGCAGCGTGTCCAGGTATCCCAGGTGCGCAGGGGATTTCAGGACCCAACGTTGCGCGGTCTGACCCCGCTGGCCTTTCTGCCATTGCAGGAACTGCAGCATCCGGTGCAGATAGCCATACGCCGGGGCGAAGTCCTGGGTGTCGATCCACGACCGGTAGGTCGGCACGTGTGCGCCCGATTCCGGCACGTGCGACAGGAACGCATCCGAGAGGAACACGATCTCCTCTTCGGGTTCGCGCGCGTACATCGGGTGGATGGCGAACAGTTCGGGCGCCATGTCGCGCGATATCGCCTCGCGCTTCTCGCTGACGGCGATCCGCGGATCCTCCTGCGCCGACCAGTCGTAGTCGAGCCGCGGGGCGACCTCGACCACCTCCCAGCCGTAGGCGCAGTGAAAGCGGCTGTCGGCGGCCAACAGTCGCTGCAGCAGCGTGGTTCCGCTGCGCATCATGCCGACCACGACGATTGGCGCGGCGATGACCTCCCGGGTGATCTCCGGATGGCGTCGGATCCACTCCTGGGCGCGCAGTCGCATCCGCAGGCTGTGCACCAGCCCCGAGCGAAGGACGTGCACGCCGATGTCGTTCAGGTCGGCCTCGGCGTAGCTGTCGGCCAACACCTGCAGCGGCTCTTCGAACGGCAGCGGACCCCACTGCGAGAGGCTCTCCTTCCGCTGCGCGTCGGCCATCAGCGACGCCGCATCGAAGGAATTCGCCACTGCGGTCAGAACTTCAGATGGTGGCTCGTGTCGCCGACCTGATCGACGAACATGATCCGGGTGTCGAACCACCATTGGCCGTCGATGCGCTGGAAGGTGTCCCGGTAGTGGCCGGTCACGATGATCTGCAGCGGCAGGTCGGGTGTTGCCTGGGTGACGCAGTAGTTCGCGCTGCCGCGCGCGGCGCCGGCGTCCTCGTCGATGTACAGCTGCACGTTGGTGGTGAAGTGCTTGGTCTTGGGCGTGCCGTCGTCGTACAGCCGCGTCGCCATCTCGTAGAGCTGCCGCACCCGCGTGCTGCCTTCGAACACCGTCTCGGGTGGGCCGTCCTCGACGCCGCAGATCCGGCCGTGGGAGAACAACGCGGCAACGCCGTCCAGATCGCCCGCATCGATCCGCTCGGCGTACGTGTACACCAGGTTCTCGATCTCGCGGGCGGCGTCGCTCATCCGCGGTAGACAACCAGCAAGGAACTGTCATGTCAACGCTTGTGTTCATATCGGGCGCGGTTAACCTCGGATCGTGACATCCCTTTGGTCAGCGTCCCGTCTCGGCGATCTCACTGGGAGCCGCATCATCGTCACCGGCGCCACGAATGGCGTCGGTCTGGCGACGGCCACGGCGCTCGCGCGGGCCGGCGCCCACGTAATTCTGGCGGTCCGCAACCTCGAGCTGGGGGCGCAGCGGGCCGCCGAAATGGGCGGTGACACCGCCGTCGTCAAACTCGATCTCGCCGACCAATCGTCGGTGCAGGCGTTCCCCGGATTGTTCGACGGCGACGTGGACGTGCTGATCAACAACGCCGGGCTGGTCGCGCAGCATCGCGGGAACACCGTCGACGGGTTCGAGATCACGATGGGCACGAACTTCCTCGGTCCGTTCGCGCTGACGAACCTGTTGTTCGACCGGGTGCGATCGAAGATCATCAACGTCGGATCCGATGCCCACAAGTCCGCGACGATCGCGTTCGACGACCCGCATCTGCGCACCCGCAAGTGGTCGACGTTCCCGGCCTACGCCCGCTCGAAGCTGGCGGTGATGCTGTGGGGGCTGGAACTCGATCGTCGACTGCGCACGGCCGGTTCGCCGGTGACCACCTACCTGACGCACCCCGGGTGGGTGGCGTCGAATCTGGCCAATGTTTCCGACACTCGGATCATGTCGGGACTGCACACGGCGGTGACCGCCGTGGCGAACGTGATCGGCAATGACATCGACGCCGGCGCCGCGCCCACGCTGTACTGCCTCACCGAGCCCATCCCGCCCGGCAGCTACGTCGGTATCGACGGGAGGTTCGGATTCAAGGGCGGGCCGACGTTGAGTGGCCGCACCGCGAACGCCTGCGACTACGAGGATGCCCGGAAGCTCTGGGAATTCGCCGAGCGCGAGACCGGCACCACCCTGAGCATCTAGCCGTCGCGATCACTGCGGGTGGGCCGCCAGGTACTCCTCGACGGGGATGGGTGATTCTGCGGCGTAGCCGGTGGGCAGGACGACATCGCCGGCGGTGGTGCGGTAGTACACGTCCCAGAGGTGGTACGCGGTGAATGCAGTTGGGTGCGTGGCGATTACCGCCGCGTAGTCCTTGATCGCCTGGACGTACTGCTCCGAGTTGTTGTAGCGGTAGAGGGCGAAGTCGGGGTCGCCGACGAAGCCGTTGGCGGCGAGGTAGCGGCCTGCCGCCATGATGCTGTCGCGCGGCGAATGGATATCGCCGCCGTCACCGAAGGCGGCGAACGTCGACGGCATGAACTGCATCGGTCCCTGCGCCCCGGCGGTGCTCACGCCCTCGATGCGGCCGAACGCGGTCTCGACGAGATTGATCGCGGCCAGGTAATTCCAGCTGACGCCGGTCGCGGACTCGGCCTGCCGGTAGTAGTCGAGAAGCTCGTCGGCCGGCGGCGGCGGGTTGATCCGCCACGCGGGCACCGTGGGTCGTGGGTTCTTGATCATCGACGCGAGTTGCCGACGGGCGTTGACGTTGCGGTCGTAGGCCTCGAGCAGTGCCGGTGGGATGCGGGGGCGCGCAATCGCGTCCCACTCGGGGTGCCGTCCGATGGCGCGATACGCGACCTGCTGGCGGCGGGCCGCCGTCAGCACCGCGGCCGGCGACGACGACGCGTCGCGCAGGGCCAACTCGTCGGCGATGAGGTCGTCGATCAGTTGTGCAGGGTCGGACGCCAGCCTGGGCTGGGCGGGTTCGGGCGATGGCGGGGCCGAGGTCGGTGGCGGGGGAGCGGGCGCCTGGGCGACAGCAGTGGTGGTCGGGGTCGGGGCGGTCGACGGCGCGGTCGTGTCCGAGCAGCCGGCGAGTGCCACCGCGATGGCGGCGAGCAGCACCGCGCATCTCGTGCTCACCGCCGATGCTCCCGACGTACAGTGGCGAAGACCGTCGCGAGACAGCGAGGAGCAGCTATGTCCTTCCGGTTCAACCGGAGTCGCGCGCTTCGGCGCGAACGTGCGGCCGTCACGAGACTCGCGTTGGTCGGGATGGTCGTGGCTGTCATCGCCGCCTCTCCTGACGCCATGGCGTCGCCGGCCGTCCGGATCTCCGGCCAGAGTGAGCAAATCCTACAAACCCTGCTGGCCGCGGCGGGCGGTTCTGCGGGTGAGGACGTGTCACAACGGTCGGCAACAGTGTCTGCGCAGTTCCTGGGCACCCCGTACGGGGCGAACACGCTGATCGGTTCGGCGACCGAGCCCGAGCAACTCGTCGTCGATCTGCAACGGGTCGACTGCTTCACCTATGCCGATTACGTCGAGGCGCTGAAGCGGGCCGACGATCGCGAGGGGTTCGTCGACGCCCTGGTCGACGTCCGCTACAAGGGCGGCGCGGTGGCCTTCGCCAACAGGAAGCACTTCTTCACCGACTGGGCCGCGTCGGCGCCCGCGGTCGCGACCGACATCACGGCGAGCCTGGGCGACAACGTGATTCAGTCGCCGAAGGATCTCAATAGCAAGGATTCCGGCGGGGTCTATCTGCCCGGCCTGCCGGTCGTTCCGCGCATCGTGTCCTACGTGCCGAGCGCTCTGGTGGACAGCGGCGTCCTCGGCCGACTGCGCACCGGTGACTACATCGGCGCGTACGCAGAAGACGGCGGCCTCGACGTGACCCACGTCGGGATCTTCATCGACGCCGCGGACGGCCCGGTCCTGCGGAATGCCTCCTCGCTCAGCGCGAACATGGCGGTGGTCGACAGCCCGCTCGCCGACTATCTGCAGACCGTTCCGGGGATCGTGGTGCTGCGCCCGGTTCGGTAGATCAAGATCGTCATTCGTCGATGAAGACGCTGGTTGGGCGGCTAGCGTGGGCTTGCCGGCGTCACGACTCGACGGCCGAAAGGGCGTGCTGATGAGCACGAGATTCTGCGTGTGTGCGGCCGGCATCGTGGTCGCGGTCGCCTCCGGTCTTTTCGCTCCCGCCGTCGCCGTAGCCCAGCCGCCGTGCGGCATCGACGCCCTGTATCTGACCGACGCCGCGCCCGACAGCCCGATCTCGGATGGCCAGGCGGAGATGATCCTGTTCGTGAACAACGTCTCCGAGCAGTCCTGCACCGTGACGCCCTTCCCCGATGTGGACCTCGTCGGCCCCGACGACCCGGTGTTCGGCCCGACGTACCGCCTTCCGCAACAACCGGGCGATCTCCAGCCGCTGACCATTGAACCCGCGCAGTACGTCAGCAGCCGGCTGACCTTCCTGCCGGGACCGCCGGACGGGTGGGTGCCGGACACCATCGTGGTGACGCTGCCGGGCACGACGGAGTCGGTGCAGATGCCGTGGCTGCCCGGTGTCAGCGTGCTGCGGCAGGACGCCGCAACACACCCCGGAACGTTCATCGGACCGCTGGAGCACACCGGCTGATCCCGCTCGGGGCCGCGCGGGGCCACCGGCGACTACGCTGACGTACATGGCTGAGTCGATGTCTGCGAAGCGGAGCGCCAACGCTGTCGCGAATTTCCTTGCTGCTCAGCGGTATACGCGTGACGAGATATTCGCCGACCCATGCCCGGTGCCCGAAAAGCCCGGCGCGCACGGGTGGTGGTTCAAAGACATCCCGGCCGGCATCGATGTTTCCGGCTGCGAAGAGCAGGACGGCTGGACACTGCTCTACGTCGGCATCAGCCCCGGCCCACCGCGGGCCGACGGTAAGCCGCAGACTCCCCAGGATCTGCGCAAGCGCATCCGGTACCACCTCGGTGCGGGCAATGCCAGCGCCGACGGGTCCACGCTGCGCAAGTCGCTCGGTGTCCTGCTCGGCGATCAGCTCGGCTTCGCGCTGCGCCGCATCGGTTCGGGCAAGCGGCAGACCTTCGCCGGCGGGGAGGCCGTGCTGACCCAGTGGATGGCCGAGAACGCCACGGTGTCCTGGGTGCTGCACCCTGAGCCGTGGCACCTCGAAGCCAAGCTGCTCAAGGCGCTGGATCTGCCGCTGAATTTCCAGGACAACGAACGGAATGCCTTCGCGCCGGAACTCAAGAAGCTGCGGCGGGCGGCGGCGGTCAAGGCAGGAAAGATGCGCGTTCTCGCGGAGTGGTCGTAGCCCGCGTCCCGGGGATGGTCCGGTCGGAGAGGAGCAGTCGCAACATGCGCGTTGTCGTCATCGGAGGCGGACCCGCTGGGGTGTCCGCCGCCCTGCATGCGGCCGGCCTGGGCGCCGACGTCACGCTCATCGAGCGGGGGAGGGTCGGCGGAACCGCCCTCAACCGGGGTCCGGCACCGGTGCGCACGTTGGCTCGCGCCGCCCGCCTGGTGAGGGACTGGAGTTCGTGGGAGGCGTTCGGTCTGCGCGGGACACCGCCCGAAGTCGACGTCGTCGCCACGCTGGCCAACGCCCAGCGGGTGGCGGCCTACCTCTACGAACGCAAAGGCATGGCCGACCACATCCGTTCGGAGGGGGTCGATCTCGTCGAAGAGGCGGGCGATGCCCGCTTCGTCGACGCCAACACGGTCGCCGTGGCCGACGGCCGTACGTGGACGGCCGATCGGATCATCATCGCCGCCGGAGGTCAGCCCGGTCGGCTGCCGATACCCGGGGCCGAGCTCGGCCTGACCTACGAGGACCTGCGCGGCCTGACGTCGTTGCCCGGCAGGGTCTGCGTCGTCGGGGCGGCCGACACCGGGTGCCAGCTGTCGTCGATCCTGGCGGACTTCGGTTGCCAGGTAACGCTTGTCGAGTATGCGTCGCGGATCGTGGCGCGCGCGGACGTCGATGTCTCGATCGGGCTGGAGAACGCGTTCCGGCATCGCGGCATCGCGGTCATCACCAGCGCCGCGGTCCACGAGCTGCAGACACTGTCACCCGGGGTGCGCGTCTTGTATCGAGTCGACGACGAGGCCCGGTCGCTGGACGTGGACGCGGTGTTCTTCGCGGTCGGCTGGCCCGGCAACGCCGACCTCATCGACTGTGCCGCCGCGGGCGTCGCCACCGATCGCGGCTACGTGACGGTGGACGCGTTCACGTCCACGAATGTCCCGCACATCTTCGCCGCCGGGGACGTCGACGGGAACAGCATGCTGGTCAGCAGCGCGACGCTCGAAGGCCGGGTCGCCGCCGAGAACGCGGTGCTGGGCCGGCGTCGCCAGGTCGTCCACGAGATCGTCCCTGCAGGCAGCTTCACCGACCCCGAGTACGGCAGCGTCGGGCTCACCGAGGAGCAGGCCCGCCGCTACGACTGCGCTGTCGCCGTGGCCCGCTACGAGGACATTCTGCGGCCGGTCGCCGACGGACAGCCGGAAGGATTCTGCAAGCTGATCGTCGAGACCACGCGCCGCCACATCGTGGGCGCGCACGTGCTCGGCGAGTACTCCGCCGAGGTGATCCAGATGGTGGCTACCTGCATGGCGGCAGGAATGCGCATCGAGGACGTGGCCGAACTCCAGTTCGCCTTCCCCACGTTCACCGAGGGCGTCAATCACGCCGCGCAGATGGTGGTCAATCAGCTCGGCGTCCGCCCGATGCCCCAACTCTGGAGCAGTCTGAAAAGCACGCCGTCAATCCTGGAATGAGCTGTGGTGCAACGGCTTTCGTCGATATCAGTCAGGATTGCGGACGCGACGGGGCTTCTGGGCTGCCTGAGGACCGGGACGGTCGTGTGGCGGGACGATGGGAGTGTTGCGTGGGGTCTTCCCGTAGCCGGCAATAGTGCTGAGACCCCGATGACAACCAGGACAGATCGGCTTGCCGTCCTTGTTGACCGACCAGTTCTTGCCACCGCCCTTACACGCCGTGCCTGCCTTCATCAGTGCATCATCCCAGTGACCGACCGGAATAGATCCCCGCGGCGTCGACACCGGCAACCGAAAGGGCATCGCCCTGCTGATCCAGAGGGCTCTTTCGATTGCAGCCACAACCCATGTCAGTTGTGCGCATCTTGAGCTGACAACCATATGCGCTGGTTGATGCGCGCTCGGCGCTATTCGAAACCTGCGCTCTACTCGTCGTGGTGGTGCTCTCCCGCGTCGTGCGACGGCTTCGTCTGAGGTAGGTCTGGTCCGGCGGGGGGCGCAGGTGCCGTAGGAGGTGGCGGGATGTGGGCATCCATCGGAGTGGCGGGATGCGAATTGTCGTGGTGGCCGTCTTGGTGCTCGTTATGCGGAGCCTGGTGTTCGTTTTGGGCCTCTTCTGGCGCGTGGTGGTGGTTATGGCCTTGAAGCCCTGAAACTACTCCTGCGGTAACTGCAGCTGCGACAACGGCGTTGGCGCCGAGCAGAACCAACGCGCTTCCGAAACTCGACACTGGCTCTGCTCGGTCGCCTCGAAACCACGCCCATGTTGCACCCATGACGATGTAGCACTCGAGCAGCAGTGCACAGATACCGGCAGCCTGTACTGCTTCGGTTTCGCCGGCGTTCGGGCCGAAGGGCTCGCCAACGGTCCGGGACCAGACCCACAGCGCGGCCAAGCCGGCGTTGGCCATAATCCTGTCAACGGCAACCGAAAACTGATCAGTTGTCGGCAAGTGAAAACTGACCAGCTTGGTTCATCGGTCGTCGGCCGTG
>NZ_STGE01000005.1 GCF_005222675.1 Mycolicibacterium sp. CR10
TGGCGCGACGGAATCCGCAAATACGGCAACACGCGGATACTGTCCAACGGCAAGGTCATCCACTACGGCGACTCCGCGCAGTACACACCGAAGGTGACCACTACCCCCACCGACGAAGCCGCGATTAACAGCCGATACCTGTCGTTGCCGCATCGACTGGCGATCGCTGATGGCCTGGCCACCGATCAGAGCTTGACCTCGATTGCCACCGGGATCGGCAAGTCGACCTCGACGGTGTCACGCGAGATCAGCAACCACCGGATCGATGGCCTCTACCTGCCGTACCAGGCACACGCCGCCGCGGCGGCGGCGCGCGCCCGACCCAAGCGGTCCAAACTGGTCACCAACCACAAGCTGCGCCAGGCGGTGGAGAACGGGTTGCAGCAGCGATGGTCGCCCGAGGAGATTTCTCATCGTCTGGTCAAGGATTACCCAGACGACGAGAGTATGCGCGTGAGCCACGAAACGATCTACCAAGCACTATACTTTCAGGCTCGCGGCGGGCTCAAACGTGAAGTGCAGCAAGCGCTTCGGACCGGCCGCACCCGACGCAAACCACATCGCGCACCCGACCAGCGCACCCACCGATTCGTCGACCCGATGATCATGATCAGCGAGCGGCCCGCCGAAGTCGACGACCGTGCCGTGCCCGGGCACTGGGAAGGCGATCTGATCATGGGCGAGGCCAACAAGACCGCCATCGCGACCTTGGTCGAACGCGCCACCCGCTACACCCTGCTGGTGCACCTACCCGGCGGGCACAATGCCGAAGCAGTACGCGACGGACTGATCGCCACGATCTCCGACCTGCCAGCGCACCTGCGTGGGTCGCTGACGTGGGACCAAGGCTGCGAGATGGCCCGTCACAAACAATTCTCGATGGCCACTGACATGGCCGTCTACTTCTGCGATCCCGCAAGCCCCTGGCAGCGCGGCACCAACGAAAACACCAACGGGCTCCTCCGCCAGTACTTCCCCAAAGGCACCGATCTGAGCATGTTCGGACCCGAAGACCTCGAACACGTCTCCCAGCAACTCAACGGCCGCCCACGCAAAACGCTCGGCTGGGATACCCCAGCCGAGCGTTTACGTGATCTACTACTGACCACTTAACCAGCAGTGTTGCAACAACCCCTAGAAACCGCC
>NZ_STGE01000006.1 GCF_005222675.1 Mycolicibacterium sp. CR10
AATGACGACACGGTCAACGCCAGCGACACCTACGGAGAGTTCTAGCCTGCGCTAGTCCACTTAAGCAGATAAGCAGTACATATGTTCGATGCTACCGGCGGCCGCCGACAGAAATGTCCACCGCCCTATGGGGACGTTTTTCTGCCAGCGGGCGCTCAATCTCTGCCAACGGAAATGATCCGTGCCGGCGGCAGGTTGGACCCATCAGATCGCCAGTACCACAACAGAAAACGTCGAAACCGCGAGATTCGCTCCACGGCTCCGACCCGAAACACAGGGAAGAGCAAGATCATGAAGAAGTTCACCACCGCCACCATCACCGCCGCAGCCGCCGCCGGACTGTCGGCCG
Source organism: Mycolicibacterium sp. CR10 (assembly GCF_005222675.1). Lineage (GTDB taxonomy): Bacteria > Actinomycetota > Actinomycetes > Mycobacteriales > Mycobacteriaceae > Mycobacterium. Next base: position 350 of record NZ_STGE01000006.1, read on the forward strand.
CCGTCCTCGGACTGGCCGCCCCCGCCGCCGCCGCCCCCTCGGGTGCCGGCAACGCCACCGACACCGTCGCCCAGCTCGAAGACCAGGGCAACCGGGTCATCGTCAACCGCCAGGGCAGCACCCCGCTGGCCCAGTCCAACGTCGTCAACGTCCGCCAGGGCAACGCCATCCAGGAATACGTCTGGGACGCCCAAGGCGACCGCAAGGTCCTCGAAACCACCGGACACGTCGTCTTCGTCGACGTCCGCTAACACTTCCCAAACACAAGGGGCGCCCACAGGGCGCCCCTTGTGTCTGGGAACATGCCGGTTCTCACGCCCCGGTGGGCCGCCGCAGAACGATCAGGTTGTCCACCAGCGCGCCCGTCTGCCCATCCGGGCCGACCGCTTCGCGTTTCACGGAGTCGACGCGGACCCGCTCCCACTGCCCCTCACCGAGGTCAATGGTGGCGAACACCTCCGCGACGGTGGGAAACACGTGATCGTGGATGTGCTTGGCCCAGGGCGGCGCGGCGGCGTGGTCCACGATGATCAGCACGCCGCCGGGGGCGACCGCTCTGGCCGCCGAGGCGAAGATCCGCTCCCGGTCGAGGTGCACCAAGGACTGCAGGAACTGCGCCGACACCAGGTCGAAGGTGCCCTCGGGAAATGTTTCCGACAGGTTCGTCTGCACCAGTTGCACCCGGTCGGCCAGGCCACGGGCCTCGGCCTCGGCGGCGGCGCGACTCAGTGCAGTCTCCGAGATGTCGACACCCAGGACCCGCCACCCGTGCTCGGCGAGCCACAGAGTGTCACCACCCTCACCGCAACCCAGATCGAGCGCACGACCGGGCGTCAACGGTTCCGCGATCTCGGCCAGGTGCGCGTTGACGCGCCCGCTCCAGATCCGATCCCGCTCTCTGTATCTGTCTTCCCAGTGTTGCTGTACTTCAGATGCCGTCATTCTTCCTCCATCAAACTTTGAACCATTGATATCGCTGCGCCCGAGCCGGCCGCAATGGCCGCGGCGATCTGTGGCATCTGCGCACAAACGTCCCCCGCGGCGAACACCGCGGGAACCGACGTGCGGTAGAACGTGTCGATCTCCACCGCCTCCGCCGAAACCGGTCCCGGTGCAACGAAATTCACACCAAATTGCGCCGCCAGATCTGTGCGCTGATGCAACGTCGTGGACACGAGCAGCCCGCGCCGCGGCAGCCGGGAACCATCCGCGAACACCACTGCCGTCAGTTCGCCGTCTTCGGACTCCAGGCCGGTCACTTCGCGGTCATCGACCGGGACCTGGCCCGCACTGAGGCAGGCCCGCTGCGCAACGTCCAGATCACCGCCGCCGGTCAAGAGCACCACATCGTCGCTCCACCCATGCAGCAGCTTCGCCATGTGCACCGCTCGCTCGCCGTCGGCCAGCACCGCCAACGTTTGGTCGCGAACCTCCCACCCGTGACAGAAGGGACAGTGGAACACCGAACTCCCCCATATCGCTTCCAGCCCCGGCAGATCGGGCGGCCGGTACTCCATGCCCATCGCCAGCAACACCCGTCGCGCCCGCACGTCGGTACCGTCGGAGAGCCTGACGTCGAATCCGCCCGCGCGACGTTGCGCGGTGAGCACCTCGCCGTGATGAACCTCGACGCTCGGATACTGCTGCAGTTCTTTCCTTCCCAGTTCGTACAGATCGCTTGGTGGCCGGCCGTCGTGGCCCAGTAGCCCGCCGATCCCATGGGCCGACAGGTTGCTCTGTTGCCCGGCATCAACTACCAAGGTGCGTCGCCTCGCCCGTCCCAGCACCAACGCGGCACTCAGTCCCGCGGCGCCGCCACCGACGACGAGGCATTCCCATTCCATGTCCATGGTTCGAGCTTGCCCGCACGTGAGAAAAGTGCCAAGCTCTTTTGCCATGGAGGCAAACATCGAAGATGGTATCGACGGCAGAGTACGGCGCAGGATGCGCGACCTGCGGATGCAACGCGGCATGACACTCGACGACGTGGCCAGCCGATCCAACATCGACCTCTCCACGCTCAGCCGGCTGGAGTCCGGAAAGCGCCGACTCGCCCTTGATCACCTGCCACGGCTGGCCGCGGCGCTGTCGGTGAGCACCGACGAATTGCTGCGTGCGCCCGAGCCCGAGGACCCACGAGTCCGCGGTGGTGCCCACACCCGCAACCTGATCACCTTCTGGCCCCTGACCGGGCAGGGCCCCGCAGGCGGGTTGCACGCCTACAAGATCCGGATCAGCGCGCGCCGGCGCAAGCCCCCGGCAGAGCTGCCGGTGCACGAAGGCCACGACTGGATGTACGTGTTGTCCGGAAAGATGCGGCTGTTGCTCGGGGACAAGGACTTCACCATCGAACCCGGTGAAGCCGTTGAGTTCTCGACCTGGACTCCACACTGGTTCGGAGTCGTGGACGGCCCGGTCGAGGCGATCGCACTATTCGGCCTGCACGGTGAGAAGGTGCACCTGCACACCGATCACAAATAGGCGGTCTGATTGACCAGACGCACCGAGGCTGCTCCGTCGGGATAGAACTCGGCGATCGACAGCGACGCCAGGTCGAGGTGCAGCCGATAGAGGATCGCCGGGCCGGCGTCGAGCGCGATCCGCAGCAGCGTCTTGATGGGCGTAACGTGGGACACCACCAGAACCGTCTGACCGGGATACTCGGCGATGATCCGCTGCTGGGCGCGGCGAATCCGGGCGGCCACCGCATCGAAGCTCTCACCCTCGGGCGGCGGCACCGCGGTGTCACGCAACCAACTCAGATGCAGCGCCGGATCCCGTTCGGCCGCCTCGCTGAACGTAAGTCCTTCCCACGCACCGAAGTCCGTCTCGATCAGGTCGTCGTCGACGAGCACGTCGAGGCCCAACTGTTTAGCAGCGGCAGAGGCGGTGTCGTAAGCCCGTTGCAACGGCGATGAGACGACGGCGGCGATCCCGCCCCTGTTTCCGAGGTACTCCGCCGCCGCACCCGCCTGCCGGGTCCCGAGGTCGGTGAGCTCCGGATTACCGCGACCGGAGTACCGGCGCTGAACCGACAGTTCCGTCTGCCCGTGGCGCAGCAGCAGCAAGCGGGTCGGCGCTCCCATGGCACCGGTCCAGCCGGCCGGATTGGTCACCACTTCAGTGGTCGTCTTCTCCACAGAATCCGCCGAACCCGTCGCCTCGGCGGCGGCATCCATCGCCTCGTTTGCAAGCCGGTCGGCATGACTGTTCTTGTCTCGCGGAATCCACGTATAGCTGATGCGCTCGAATCTGCGTGCACATTCGCTCGCCTCCCGATGCAGTGACGCGAGGTCGGGGTGCTTGACCCGCCATCGGCCCGACATCTGCTCCACGACCAGCTTGGAGTCCATGTAGGCCTCGACCTCGGTCGCGCCCAGGCCGACGGCTGCCTCCAGCCCGGCGATCAAGCCGCGATACTCGGCGACGTTGTTCGTCGCCCGACCAATGGCAGACTTGGCTTCTGCGAGTACCACTTCCCGGCCAGGCGACCACACCACGGCGCCATAGCCCGCAGGTCCCGGGTTGCCGCGGGAACCCCCGTCGGCTTCGATCAGTACTTTCACGCTTGGAAGCCCTTGACCCGCAACAGGATCGCGGAGCACTCCGGGCAGCGTAGTACCTCGTCATCGGACGCGGCCGCGATCCGCGCCAGCTCGCCCTTGTCGATCTCTATCCGGCACGCACCGCACCGACGCCCCTGTAGCACTCCCGCTCCGACGCCTCCGCGGGCGCGCTGACGCTCGTAGAGCGCCACCAGCGCCTCATCGATTCCGGCAACAAGATCGCTTCGATGCGAAAGGGATTGGTGCTTCTGCTGGGCGAGCTGCGTGCGGGCTTCATCGCACACCCGCTCAGCATCGCTGCGCGTGGTCTGTAGCTGATCGATCTCCGCCAACGCCCGATCCTGTTCGGCCGCGAGCTCTTCCCGCCGTTCCATCACCTCGAGCAGCGAGTCCTCCAGGCTGGCTTGGCGCCGCTGAAGCGTGTCGAGTTCGTGCTGCAGCTCAGTGAGCTGCTTGGCGTCGATTGTTCCCCCGTCGAGGAGGGAACGGTCGCGATCCTCCCGCTGACGGACGCTGTCGATCTCGGTCTCGAACTTCGCGACCTCGGCATCGATGTCGGCGAGGGCGAGTTGCAATGCAGCCAGCCGATCATTGGCCTCCCGGTGAGCGGTCTGCGCCTCCTCCAGCGCACGCTGCTCGGCGAGGTTCTTCGTCCGGTGCTCGATCCGGCTGATCTCAGCATCGAGCTCCGCCAACTCGTGCAACGATTTCTGTTGCCACAATGCAGCTTTCATGTTCAGCTTCCCTCGACATTCCATGGATCGGTGCGTACGTCTGACACCGTGACGGACAGCGCGGCACCGAAACGGTCGCGCAGTAGCTGCGCCGCCTGACCGCACCACGGGTATTCACTGGCCCAGTGCGCGACGTCAACGAGCGCGACGTCGGAAACCCGGCGGTGTTCGTCGGCGGGATGATGACGTAAGTCGGCGGTGACGTAGGCCTGCACATCGGAGGCAGCGACCTCGGCGAGCAGCGAGTCGCCGGCGCCACCGCACACCGCGACCCGCGACACCGTTGCCGCCGGGTCTCCCGAGGCGCGCACTCCCCACGAGGTGGCGGGCAGCGCGCCGGCGACTCGAGCGACGAACGTCGACAACGGTTCTGGGCTTGGCAGCGTCGCGATTCGTCCCAGGCCCACGTCGCCGGGGGTCGCCTGCAGGGCGACGACGTCGAACGCCGGCTCCTCGTAGGGGTGAGCACTGCGCAGGCCGGCGAGCACAGCCGCCCGTCGCGACGCCGGGGCGACCATCTCGACCCGGTCCTCGGCAACCTGCTCGACGGTACCCACGGTGCCGATCGCGGGCGTCGCACCATCGTGAGGCATGAACTGACCGGTGCCCGCAACGCTCCAGCTGCACTGCGAGTAGTCGCCGATCTGACCCGCCCCCGCGGCGAACATCGCGGTACGCAGCGCGGCGGCGTCTTTCGATGGAACGAACACGACCCACTTGTCCAGCGCCGGACCAGACGGCACCGGCGAGAGCACGCCGGACACCTCGAGGCCCAGCGCGCCGGCCAACGCGTCGGACACCCCGGGCGATGCGCTGTCGGCATTGGTGTGCGCGGTGAACAGCGCGCGGCCGGTGCGAATCATCGAGTGGATCAGCGCACCCTTGGCAGTGTCGGCGGACACCGAGTCGACACCGCGCAGCAGCAGCGGATGATGCGCCAGCAGGAGGCCCCGTTCAGGCACCTGCGCCACCACCGCGGGAGTGGCATCGACGGCGATCGCCACCGCGTCGACTACCTCCGACGGATCCCCGCACACCAGGCCCACGGAGTCCCAGCCCTGCGCGAGGTGGGGCGGGTAGGCCTCATCGAGCACCTCGATGATGTCGGCGAGGCGGACGGTCATCGGATCACTCCGAACGCCCACCTGGATCGACTTGCCACATCACGACACTAGTGCGGCGCGACCCGCTACAGGCGTCAGGGACAATGGAGTCGTGACGGACACGTTGGACAGCACCGGGGACTTCGCCCTGGCGAGCCGCGACGATCTGGTGATTTTCGATCTGGACGGCACGTTGACCGATTCGGCGGAGGGCATCGTCGCCAGCTTCCGCCACGCGCTGCAGACCATCGGGGCGCCGGTCCCGGACGGCGACCTGGTCAGCCGCATCGTCGGGCCCCCGATGCACGTGACGCTGCAGCAGATGGGCCTCGGTGCGCACGCCGACGCCGCGATCGCCGCCTACCGTGCCGACTACACCAGCCGCGGCTGGTCGATGAACCGTCCCTTCGACGGGATCCCCGCGCTGCTCGACGACCTGCGCGCCGCCGGCGTGCGACTGGCCGTCGCCACCTCGAAAGCGGAGCCGACCGCACGGCGGATCCTCGCCCACTTCGGCCTCGATACCTGCTTCGAGGTGATCGCGGGAGCCAGCATCGACGGCACCCGCGCGTCGAAGGCCGAGGTACTGGGCCACGCGCTCGCTCAGCTGACACCCCTGCCGGAGCGTGTCGTGATGGTCGGCGATCGTTCTCACGACGTCGAGGGCGCGGCAGCGCACGGCATCGGCACGATCGTGGTGGGCTGGGGCTACGGGCGCGACGACTTCACCGACACCGACGACGGCACCGGCCGGCCGGTGCACGTCGCCAGCATCGACGACCTGCGCGAGGTGCTCGGTGCTTGATGTCGCCGGCGGACCGGCTCCGATGCCTGATGCCGCCGGCGGACCGGCTCCGGTGCCTGACGTGCTGCACATCACCTTCATCTGCTCGGGCAACATCTGCAGGAGCCCGATCGCCGAGAAGATGTTCGCCCATCAGCTCGGCGAGCGGGGACTGGCCGACGTCGTACGGGTCACCAGCGCAGGCACCGGCGGCTGGCACGAAGGAGAGCCCGCCGATCGACGGGCCGGTCTGGTGCTGCGCGCGCACGGGTACCCGTCGGCGCACCGCGCCACCCAGATGCACGACGACCACCTCTCCGCCGACCTCGTGGTGGCACTGGGCCGCAACCATCTGCGGATGCTGCAGCACGAGGGTGTGCCCGCCGAGCGGTTGCGGATGCTGCGGTCGTTCGATCCGAAGTCGGGCGCGCACGCCCTCGACGTCGAGGACCCCTACTACGGCACCCAGGATGACTTCGAGGATGTGTTGTCGGTGATCGACGCGGCGCTTCCCGGCCTGCACGGCTGGGTGGACGAGCAACTGAACCAGCGGACGCGGGCCAGCTGATGGTGCGTCGGTTGGCTTTCCTGCTTCGGCCGCAGTGGCTGGCACTCTACGTCGTGGTCATCGCCTTCGCGTACCTGTGTTTCACCGTGTTGGCTCCGTGGCAGCTGGGCAAGAACACCCAGACGTCGCGGGAGAACGCCCAGATCTCCCGCTCGCTGAGCGCGGACCCGGTTCCGGTAACGACGGTTCTGCCCGAACAGGATTCCGCTGCGCCCGACGAGCAGTGGCAGCGGGTGACGGCCACCGGTCGCTACCTTGCCGAAGCCCAGGTCGTCGCCAGGCTGCGGGTGATCGACGGTGAACCGGCCTTCGAGGTGCTCGTCCCGTTCGCGGTGGACGGCGGCCCCACCGTGCTCGTCGACCGCGGGTTTGTGACACCGACCGCGGGCACGGAGGTGCCCGCCATCGAGCCGCCCCCGACCGACACAGTCACCATCACGGCGCGGCTTCGCGACCCCGAAGGCATCCCCCAGGGCAGGGACCCGTTCCGCGCGGACGGAGTCCAGCAGGTCTACTCGATCAACACCGGCCAGATCGCCGCTCTCACCGGCGTCCCGCTCGCGGGCTCCTACCTGCAACTGGTCGAAGACCAGCCCGGCGGTCTCAATGCCGTCCCGCTGCCCCACCTCGACGCCGGGCCGTTCCTGTCGTACGGCATCCAATGGATTGCGTTCGGCATCCTCGCGCCGATCGGCGTCGGGTACTTCGTGTACTCCGAACTGCGGGTGCGCCGTCAGGAGAAGGCGGCGGCCGCGGAGCGCGACACCGCGGCCGAGTCCGCTCTGCCCCTCACTCCCGAGGCGAAACTCGCCGACCGCTACGGCAGACGACACTGACGAGGACCGCGACCAGCGCTGCCGCCACCTGAACGGCACGCGACAACCGCACCGCCCGCGCGAGATCGGCCACCTCGGGGACCCGGCCGTCGCCGAGCGTCGGACGGATCTCGAGCTCGTGGGCGTACTGGGTCGGCCCGCCCAGACGGACCCCCAGCGCGCCGGCGAATGACGCCTCCGCGACGCCGGCGTTCGGGCTGGGGTGCTTGTGCGCGTCACGCCGCCAGGCCCGCAGTGCCGCCACCGGTGACCCGCCGACGACGGGCGCGCACACCACCACCAGCACACCAGTCAGCCGCGACCCGGCGAGATTCGCCAGATCATCGAAACGGGCCGCCGCCCAACCGAACCGGGCATACCGCGGCGAACGGTTGCCGATCATCGCGTCCAGTGTGTTGGCGGCGCGGTACACCAGCACCGCCGGGGTGCCGCCCGCCGCCGCCCATACGAGCGGGGCGACCTGCGCGTCGGAGGTGTTCTCTGCGATCGACTCCAGCGCCGCGCGCGTCAGGCCCGCCTCGTCGAGAACGGCGGGATCGCGCCCGCACAATGACGGCAACAGCTGGCGTGCACCGTCGATGTCGCCCACCTCCAGCAGGGCCGCCATCTGCTCGCCGGTACGACACAACGACGTCCCGCCCAGAGAGACAAACGTCGCCGCTGCCATCGCGCACCCCCCCGCGCGCTCGGCGAGCGCCCCGGCGAGCGCGACGGCGACGAGCAGTCCGGCGGTGTGCAGCGTGCCGGCGAACCGGCTGTCCGAATAGGTGTGCCGCTCCAGAGCGGCCGCACCGCGGCCGAACAGAGCGACCGGATGACCGCGCCTGGGGTCGCCGAAGACCGCATCGGCGACCACGCCGGCCGCGATGCCTGCCGGGCGGCCGCGACCCCTGCCTGCGAACACCACGGGAGCGTCTCACAGGGCAATTCACCCAATCCCGCGAGGTTCCGGTGTCACACTGTCCCGATGCCGGACCTGATCTTGACCGCAGCAACCATCATCACCATGGACGACGACGTCCCGAGGGCGCAGGCGGTCGGGGTCTCCGGGGACAAGATCGTGGCCGTCGGGAGCGTCGAGGATTGCCGTGCGGCACTGCCTGACGCCGAGGTCATCGACACCGGAGTCGCCGTTCTGGCGCCGGGATTTATTGAGCCACATGGACATCCGTTGATCAGCGGGGTGGCGACCCAGGCGCCGGCCCGCTCCATCGCCCCGTGGGATGCACCCGTCTGGGCCGAGGTGCAGAAGGTGTTCGCCGACGCGATCGCGACGTCCGAACCGGATGTTCCGCTGTGGTTCGCCGGCTACGACGCGCTGCTGCACGGCCACCCGGCGCCGAAGGCCGCCGAACTCGACGAGATCTTCGGCGACCGCATCACGGTGATCACCGATAACTCGGGCCACGGTGTGTACTTCAACTCCGCTCTGATCAGAAGCCGCGGCTGGGACACCGACCCGCCCGCCGACCCTGTCGCCGGACGTTTCGGACGCGACGCAGATGGAACGCTGAATGGGCAGGGTTTCGAACTGCCGGTGGTCACCGCGGTGACGATGCCGTTGATGACGCAGATGGGCGACCCGCTGCTGTCGGGGGCGCATTACTACGCCCTGATGTCCCGCGGTGGGTACACCTCGACCTCGGACATGACCTACGACCCGAAGTTCGCCGCCGGATACGAGGCGTTGGCGGCGACGCCGTCGTGCCCGTTGCGGGTCAGTATGTGGGAGATGTCGGTCACCGACACCTATTCCGAGCCAACCACTTTCGCCGCGGGCGAGTCCTGGCTCACCAAGACCGGTGTCAAACTGTGGACCGACGGCTCGCCGTGGGTCGGCAACATCGCGATCTCGTTCCCCTACCTCGATACCGAGGCCACCCGCACCGCCGGGATCGACCCGGCCACCGCCGGCGGCGCGCACTCGATGAACTACACCCGCGCACAACTCGACGCGATCGTCGACAACGCCGCCCCCAAGGGCTGGCAGATGGCTTTCCACGCCAATGGTGACCTCGCACTGGATCTGGCGCTGGACACCTATGAGGACGCGCTGAACAGGCACGGCCTGCTCGGCACCGACCACCGCTGGCGCCTGGAACACTGCGGCGCGGGGACACGGGCGCACTTCGACCGGGCAGCCCGCCTCGGCGTGCACGTCTCGTTGTCGCCGTTCCAGTACTACTACTGGGGCGAGTTGCTCGACGGACAGATGTTCGCCCCCGAGCACGGCGCGCGCTGGGCGGCGTTCGCCGACGCCGTCGACTCGGGTGCGTGCGTGTCGCTGCACAAATACGGGTCGGTGTCGCCGCCGACGCCGGTGATCAACATCGCCACGACGGTCACCCGGAGGACCCGCGGCGGCACCGTGCACGGTCCCGAACAGGCCATCTCGCTGGACCAGGCATGGCGGGCCCAGACCATCAACGCCGCCCGCACGCTCCATCGCGAGCATCTGGTCGGATCGATCGCGCCGGGCAAGCTCGCCGACTTCGTCGAGCTCACCGCCGACCCGTGGACGGTGGACCCGGCCGCGATCATCGACGAAGTCCGGGTGACCGGAACCTGGCTGGGCGGCCGGCGTGTCGACCTCGAGGAGTTCCTCGGCGCCGTCGGTGGTGCCGACAACTCCGAGCATGCCCATCTCGCCGAGCGCAATGCCAAGGACTGCTGTTGATCATGGCACCGAAGGCGTATCGCAGCGTGCACATCCTGCTCGCCGTGCTTCCGTTGGTCCTGGCGGGCTGCTCCGCCGGCGATTCCACATCTGCCCCGTCGCCCACGCCCACGCCCACGCCCACCGAGACGTTCGCATCGCCCGCACCCGCCTCGCTGCCCCCGCTGGCCGGAACCTCGTGGCAGCTGGTGTCGATCGCGTCCATGGATGACGCACAAGGCACCACCGAGGTTCCGGACCCCACCAAGTTCACCGTGAGTTTGCAAGCCGACGGCAACGCCACATTCCAGATCGACTGCAACCGCGGTAACGGCTCATGGAGTGCCACACCGAGTGACGACCCCGCCTCGGGCGCAATCGAATTCGGGCCGATCGCGGTCACCAGGATGATGTGCCCGCAACCGTCACTCGATCAGCGCGTCTCAACGGCACTCGGCGATGTGCGCGGCTACCTGATCAAAGATCGACAGCTGCACATGTCGCTGATGGCCGACGCCGGCATCCTGACGTGGGACCGGACGTAGCCTCGGCCACACATCAGCTCCCTGCCGTGCGGCGCCGCAATCCGATCAATTGAGGAAGCCCGCTGTCACACACACCGGGATGTTGCCCTGTCGCGGCATTCCGGTGATGGGGTCGTAGTCGACGTCGGTCAGGACGAGCCGACCAACGTTGCTCCCCCGATCGCGAACCTCGCTGTCCTCGGCGGGTAGGCCACCGAACGCATGATGCATCGCAATGACATCGACGCGCAGGGTGTCATCAGCCTCGAGCACGCTGGGAATGCTGTCGTGCGGAGAAGCGACAGTCACAAGATCGCCCGCCTGCAGCCCCAGCGCGGTGATCGCGTCGGGATGCATGTAGGCCGGGTTGTAGGGTTTGCCGCCGTTCAACTTGGCGAGTTTTGTGCCCGAAGAGTTCATGAAGCTGCCGTGCCGCCGAGGTATCAGCCGCAATGGGTACTCAGGGTCGCTGCGGGCCGATCTGAAATTCTCCGCCAGCGTCTCGGCCAGTTCGTTGAGCATGTAGCCGTTGCCGACGTCGAGCTTAGCGAGGCAGTCGGGATCTCGGTCCTCGACCACGGCGTCGACGTCGAAGATATGACCGTGCGGGTGGCTGGATACTTCGTGCAGCGGGATGCGCGACGTGGAGCACATCTGGGCGAACAGCTCTTCGGTCGTCATCTCGGTGTCAGCGTTGAAGTTCACCACCACCGGCGGGGATTCCATGAAGCGGCCGCCACCGCCGCCGAAGAAGTTCACGAACCACATCTCCAGCTCCATGCGCTTGGCCAGGCCAAGGAAGAACTGCCACTCCTCGGTCAGATCGGAGCCGGCAGGCGGATCAACGAGGCGCGGCGCGTACTGCGCATACGCGGCAGGGATGCCGGTGCCGCTGGTGTAGTACTTGATCAGCTCGCTACCTTGTGTCATGGCCGGGGTTTCCATCTGCATCTTCGGGGCGATGACGTAGTCGGCCAGGCGCGACGTCAGCGACATCTCGGTGTCGAGAGTGACCAGCAGGTCCAGGCTTTCCAGCGCTCGAAGAGTCTTGCGCTGGTCGGGCCAGGCCGCCATTGGGTTGCCGCCTACGCAGATCAGCGCCTTCACCTGTCCATCACCCTCGAGCAGGATCTCGTCGGCCAGTGCCGCCGTCGGCATCCCGCACACTGCGTCAGTGAGGCCGCGGACGCGGAGCCGTTCGCCGTAGCCCCAGCCCTCATACGGCGGATGCGGTTGGGCCTTCGCGGTGAACGCCGGCATCAACGCATTGGGGCGCGTGACCCGTTCACCCGCACGCTGCCAGCGGCCGCAGATCGTCGTCAGGCACAGGCACAGGTATTCGAGCAGGTTGCCATGCATCGCGAAGTTGGCACCGGTGCCTGCGTTGACCATCCCGGGCCGGGTTCCGTACGTCGCGAAGAGGCGCGCAGCGGCGACCAACTGCTGCTCGGGGATGTCTGCGCGTTCAGCCACGTACTCCGGGGTGAAGCCAGATACTGCCTGGGCCAGGTCGTCGAACCTCTCGACGTTCTCGCCCAGAAACCTTGTATCACAGAGGTTTTCACTGATGATGATGTTGATGATGCCCGCCAGGATGGCCACGTCTTCACCCGGTCGGGGCTGGATGTGAATCGCTGCACGCGCGGCTGTCTGCGACCGGCGCGGGTCGATCACAATCAGCTTCATGCCACGGCTCAGCGCAACCCTGAGATTCTGCGCGGGATTCTGCCCCGGAATGCCGATCGCCTTGGACACCAGCGGATTGGTCCCGATCAACATCCAGCTGTCAGCCTCGTGGAAGTCGATGTCACCGCCCAACCAGTGACCGTGGGCGGCAAGGGCGATCTGCTTGCCTGGTTGGTCGATCGTGTTGGCGGTGAAGAACATGGGCGACTCGATAGCCCTGATGAACGCGTTCGCCATCAGGGCAGACGCCGGATAGGGCAGACCGTTCGTGCCGAGGTACAGAGCCACGGAGCGCGGACCGTGAACTTCGATCAGATTCTGCAGCTTGGCCGCAATCTCATCCATCGCGCGCTGCGCGCCGATGGGTGCGTAGGTCCCATCGAGTCGCCGCTGCTGACTGTGCAGGAGACGCTGCGGATTGTTGTGAATCTCGGGCAGGGCCCGGCCCTTAGCGCAGGTGTAGCCCTTGAACATCGGGTTGTCCGGATCGCCCGTCACCTTGGTCAGCTTGCCGTCGCTCACGGTCGCCAACACTCCACAGTGTGCGGAACAGATGCGGCAGATACCCGGCCGCACCGTCGTCTGTGCCATGTGGCCTCGAGATCCTTCCCGGTTGCGTGCGTCGTCTCGCTGCGTTCACATCAATGCTAAGCAACTGCACAGCGCGGGGTGCCGTTTCGACCTTGACCGTCCGCTCAATCTTCACTCGGCGGCACCCTCGGCCACGTGACTTCACCGCCGGTGGCCAACAGCCGCCTAGTGCCTGGGACGCCATCGACCGGATATGGCGCATTCTGAATACACTTGTGGGCGCGGACGGTATCGAACCGCCGACCGCTGGGTGGTCGTCGGCGGCGGCACGGTGACCGGCGCGCCGAAGTCAACACGTTCGGCGCGGGCGCTGCCGATGCCGCGTGGTGTGCTCGCGGCGCTGCGAGCGTTCAAGAGCCGCCAAGCTGAGGAGCATCTGGCGCTCGGCGGCTGCTGGCCCGACACGGGCCGGGTGGCGGTCAACGCCGACGGGCTCCCCCATCCGCCCCGAGACGTACTCCAAGGGGTTCACCGCTCGCTGCGCGGCGGCGGGCGGTGCGCTGCTGGGCCACCTCATGCGCTAGCGACGCGAGGTGCGGTGGCCGACACCCGTTTTGTCTCGGCGGCGATGAGTCGCTCGGCGATGTCGGCCGGGGTGATCACGCGGCATCCCCCTCGTTCGGGAAGCGGACCGTGGCGGCACCGAGGTGCGCGAGCTCGGCGCGGAAGACGTTGCCCGGCTGCACCGCGACCATCTTGTGCACCGCGCCGGGAAGAAAGATGTCACCGGCATGCAGTTTGGCTCCGAAGGCGGCGAGTTTGTTCGCCAGCCACGCGACGCAACGGGCCGCGTTACCGAGCGCGACCGCCCCGGCGCCGGTGTCGATCAGGTCGCCACCACGCGAACCCACCACCCCGATGAGCCGCAGATCCACTTCGTCGACGCGACGCAGCCGACCGCCCATCACGATCAACCCCGACGACGCATTATCGGCAACGGTGTCAACAAGTTTGATCTTCCAAGCAGCCACCCGTGAATCGACGATCTCCACCGCGGGTAGTACGCGCGCAATCGCGTTCGGTGCGGTCGCGGTATTGACACCGGCCCCTCGAGATCGGTTTCAATCACGAATGCCATCTCGGCCTCGACACGGGGCTAGGACCGCACCCTCGTCGATCACTCCTCATCCCGGCGAGCGCTGATTCAACACCACAACCGACCATGGCAAACCGGACACGGGAAAGCGTTGAGCGTTTGCTTCTGCGGGGAGCAGTGCCCCGGCGACGTGCCGCGCCGACATCGACGCGACGATCCGGTTCGAGGCATTGGTGACGACGAGTTCGACACCGAAACTTCTGTTCGCGGCGTTGAGGCGGCGCTCGATCTCGTCGACGGCGAGGTCGGCCCCGGCCACCCCGACAAATTGCCCGTCTACCAGCATTGGGCTGGTCGCGGTGACGATGTAGTCATCGATTCCGTTGAAGTCGACGTAAGGCCCGACCAAACTAAGGAGCGTGCCGCTCTCCGGGCTCAGATACCACTCGGCCCGGGTGTAGTCGTAGTAATCGAGGCTGCGCTCGTCGAACTCGAAATAGGTGGGATGAACGATGCCTTCCCTGTCGATCACCCACCAGTCGATCCACAGCCGGGCATCCATCAATCGGGCGGGCGCGAGGACCACGCCGGTCCCGCGTAGCAGTCCGCCGCTATGCCCGAGAGCCGCGTGCAGGCGCGGTTGCAGGGACGCCAGGTCGCGGCGGGTCACCGCGTCGTCGCCGCACCTGTCGAAGCATGCGCGTAAGTCATCGCACACCGCGCGCACATGGCCGAAGACACCGTCGAGCATCGTGGATACGGCATCGACAACCGGCGTCGCGTCCCCGAGCAGGCTTACGCTCACGCTTGTAACAGTCGCATATGCGTAACGATCAGACGTTGTAAATCGGCGTCAACGCGAGCCTCGGATATCGACTGCGCCTGCACACCATCGGCCGTCTCGATTGCGGCGATCAGGCGCCGGTGGTTGGTGATCACGTCGCCCGCGACGATGCCGGGCGATTGCCCGTCTCCGGTGAGCCAGCGAAGGGTGTTGGTTTCAGCCTGTAGGCGCATCTCCGCAGTGGTCAGTCGTACTGACTGCGACGCGGCGGCGACCTCGATGAGGAATCGACCGTCGATGCGCATCTGCTCGACATGTGTTGAGGCGCGTTCGAGGTGATCGATGTGCGCACCTAGGCGGGTGACGAAGTCCGGCGTGCTTCGTTCTGCGGCAAGTCGGCTGGCCTGCCCCGAGACGGCGCGCTGCATGTCAGCCAGGTCGACCAGTTCATGGCTGCTCATGTGGTAGAGCCGCTCGTGGGCTGCCAACGCGGAGGCCTCGGGATCCAGCCTGACAAAGCTGCCACCGCGGTGACCGCGACGGGTTTCGACCAGCCCGCGTTCCTGAAGTTGGAACAACGCCTCGCGCAGCGTCACCAGCGACACCCCCAGATCGGCGGCCAGGTTCTGCTGCGCGGGGAGCTGCTCTCCGTCGTGCAGCATGCCCAGTGCAATCGAGTCGGTGAGCCGTTGCACCACCGCTTCAACCCGGCCACCGGGCAGCAGGGGAGCAAACACGGCGCTCTTGGCCAGTGTCGACAGTGTTAGGCCCGGCAAATTCTCGAACCCTTCGTCTCAGTCTCAGCCGAACCCGTAGCCTATCGGACCGCGCTCGATCGGGGTTTGCCGGTCACCAGGGCAGGATCGGCGGCGGGTGTTTGGCGCTGTTCTCCGGATAGACGGGACGCTCGCGATCGGCAAACTGGCCGGGTCCTTTGTCGAGCTCGTCATCTTCGCCGGCGACGAGGGTTTCATAGGCGAAGTGCGTGTGCATCCAGTCGAGGTGATCGTTGCGGCTTCCGACGATCCGCTCGGTATCCCACAGCGGCATGTTCTGCTGCTTGAAATGAGTTCCCATGAGTTCGGGGTCGACCTCGTACACATCGCGGACCCGCATGATCACCCCGTCCGAGATGCGCGTGGCTTCCGGGCGGGCGTACTGCTCCTTGTAGATGAATTTGCGCACGGTTTTGTCCCCTAATTCTCGTAAGCCTCGTCGAGCAGTTGCTTGCCCGGGTTCATGATGTTGTTCGGATCTAGGACCCGCTTGATCTTCTTCATGACATCCCAGCCGCCGCCCATCTCCTGAGGGACCAGTTCGGCGTCGCCGATGCGGGTGGTGCCATGGCAGCTGCTCATCGAGCCGCCGTACTTTAGTGATACCTGGGCCAGCTCGGTCTTGAATTTCACCCAGGCGGCCCAGTTCTCATCGTTGAGTCTCTCTTCCCAGATGCCGATGTCGATCTCGGCGAGGTAGTCGCCCCACGGCTTGTACGACGCGCTCGTGTAGCAGTACATGCCCCAGTTGTCGAAGATGCCCCACTCATCGATATAGCGCTGCGCGATTGCGGTCCACTCCTCGCGCACCTTCGGCAATACCGACCAGTTGAGCGCCGCATCCTCGCAGTGCCACGACATCGGCGCCACCTTGCCGCCGGAAACCCGCCCGTGCAGCGGATTGGCGTAGCGGTCGTGACGGGACGCCCAGTCACCGAGCGCCATGTGGTCGCCGGTGTAGCGACCGCCTTCGGCGCGGCCCTTTTTCATCAGGATCTTCGAGGCCGCGCTCACTTCGGCCTTGGTGCCGTAAAGGGCCGTCGCTACAACAGAGTTCACCCATTCCGGCATCGGGATGAAGGCCTCGTCGTCGCGGCGCAGGTATTCAACCTTCTTCTCGTCGAACAGGACAGTGCCGGCCAATGTGGCGATCCCCGAGGTGACGATGTGATGCACCGTGCGATGGGCCTTCAGGTAGTCGTCGAACACGAAGAACGCGGCGAACTCGGTCTCCGGCTTGGGCACGAGTTCCAAGGTGGCTTCGGTGACTATGCCCAGCGTGCCCTGATGCCCCATGAACAGTTGCTTGAGGTGGTAGCCCGTGGAGGACTTCCGGATCTTCTTGCCGCCACCCTCGCCGACGCGGATGATCTCCCCGGTCGGCAACACGATCTCGAAGGACATCACCAGGTCGCGAGATTGCCCGAACCGGGTGCCCAGCAACGACATTCCGCTGCAGGCGATCCGCCCACCGATCAACGAGCACGGGTAGGAGGCGGGGGTATCTGGGTGGAAGACACCGTATTTCATCAGTTCCTCGTTGAGCCGCATCATGTTGATGCCCGGCCCGACGGTGACGCAGCGGTCTGCCAGATCGACTTCCTTGATCTCGTTCATCCGCTTGACGTCGACGATGATGCCACCGCGCATGGGAACCGCGCCGTCGTTGAGTCCGGTGCCGCCGGCGCGCGGCACCAGCGGAATGCGGGCACGGTTCGCGAGCTTGACGATCTCGGACACCTGCTGCGCGGTTCGCGGCAGCACGACCGCAGCGGGAACGTACTCGCCCCAACGGTGCACCGGGAATGGTGCGGGCACTCGGGCCCGGTTGACCCGACTGGAGATATTGGTGAGCACCGATCCGGGCTCGTTCAATATGGCCTCGAGTTCGGCGACGATGGCCTCGTCGATGAATCGGACCGCGGCGGTGGTCATTCGGCCACCTCCACGTCCGATGCGCCGCGCTTGCCGCCGATATCGATGCCGGCCGATTCGGCGACCAGCTCGATGATGTCAGCGACCTCGATGCCGGCGTCGTGGCCGGCCATGGCGAGCGGGCGTTCGGACCACACACAAGCACTGACCAGCATGTCCACGCCGAGTTCCTGCGCACGGGCCAGCCGGGTCTTGGAGATCTCACGGGTGATCTCCGGCTTTTCGATGGGCAGGCCACCACCGCCGCCCGAGCAGTAGGACCACTGCGTGACGTGGTCGACGTCCTTGAAGGTAAGCCCCGGAATCGAGTTGAGGATGAAGCGGGGCGCCTCGTGGATGTTCTTGCGCTTGTTGAGCCGGCACGGGTCGTGATAGGTGACGGTCTTGTTGATCGGCTTCTCGAGCTTCAGCTTGCCGTCCTTGACCAGCTGGGCCACCAGTTCGACGATCTGGACCACCTCGAAGTCGAAGTCCTCGCCGAAGTAGGCCGGGTAGTCCTCGGTGAAGTGGACGTAGTCGTGCGGTTCGATCGCGATGATCCGCTTGACTCCCGATGCGCGCCAGTCGTTGACGTTGTGCTCGGCGAACGCGCGGGACTGCTCGACGTAGCCCATCTCGGCGGCCGGGCCGCCGCAGCACCACTGCTCATTCATCAGGCCGAACTCAACACCGGCCTTCTGCAGCACCTGAGCGGTGGCGCGGCTGTTTGCGGTGCGGTAGAACGCCGCCTCGCAGTCGACGAACATGATGGTCTCGCCGCCGATGGGGATGTCGAGGCCCTCGGCCCAGGCCCGCACGTACGGCTGGCCCTGAGGCTGGCCCTCGTCGGTGGTGCCGAGCACCGGTTCATTGGTCAGCTCCTTGGTGAGCCGGTTCCACAGCTTCCAGCCCTCGCGGTCCAGTCCCTTGTCGACCATAAGGGCGCGCGCGGCGCGTACCACCTTCACCGTCTCAGTGCGGGCCTGGTAGAAGTCCCCGACGAAAAGCGTATTCGGACAGCGGATT
Organism: Mycolicibacterium sp. CR10; assembly: GCF_005222675.1. Classification (GTDB taxonomy): domain Bacteria; phylum Actinomycetota; class Actinomycetes; order Mycobacteriales; family Mycobacteriaceae; genus Mycobacterium. The sequence continues at coordinate 18,934 of NZ_STGE01000006.1, forward strand.
TCGCAGCCGCCGCATTGCACGCAGTGCACGTAGTCGTCGGCGACGTCCTCGATGTTCAGTAGGCCCTTGTCCATCGCGATGATGTTGGCCATGAAGGCAGTGGGGGTGTGGTTCTCGTTGCGGGTGACCTGGGTGACCGGGCACACCTCGCGGCAGAACTTGTGGCCCGAGGAGAAGCAGTTGTAACCGTTTTCTCGCCAGCGGTCGACGAACGCATCCTGCCCGTCGGTGCTCGGGAGTCCGTTGGTCTGTTCCATTCGTCGCCTCCAGGTCTGTGGCGGCAGGCCCGATCGGGGGCTGCCCGGATATGCCAACCCGAACATTAGAGCCGCCCGGGGAGACATATTTCGTTTTTGAAATTCTGATAACGATTTATTGCTAGCCTGGCTGTCCGGAAGGCACTTCTCGCGTCGAGCGATCGGAGAGTTCATGTCGGGCATGCCCGGGGTACGCAGCGAGAGCGCGCATCTGGAAGCACTGGGATACAGCGGTAAGGATTTCCACCGGTCGATGAGTCTGTGGTCAAACATGGCATTGGGCTTCACCTATCTGTCGCCGCTGGTGGGCGTCTATTCGTTGTGGGCCTACAGCCTGTCGATCGGCGGCCCACCGGCAGTGTGGTGGATCGTCATCGTGGGCTGTGGACAGTTGCTGGTGGCGCTGGTCTTCGGGGAGGTGGTCTCGCAATATCCGGTCGCGGGTGGCATTTATCCCTGGACGCGGCGCCTGTGGGGACGCCGCTACGCCTGGATGGTGTCGTGGATCTACTTGTGGGCAGTGATCGTCACGGTCACCGCCGTCGCCGAGTTCGGTGGGGGCTTCGTGGCCGCCCTGTTCGGCATCGAGCACACCAAGGAAGTCGAACTCGTCACCGCGGTAGCACTGCTGGTGCTGGCCTTGGCGGTCAACTTTACCGGTACCCGCAACCTGGCCCGGGTGGCCCGCATCGGTCTGGTGGCCGAACTCGTCGGCGTCATCGCGCTCGGCCTGTTCCTGTTGATCTTCAAACGCCAGCAACCGTTCTCGGTGTTCTTCGACTCGATGGGGGTCGGCGGTACGACACCGTACTTAGTCACCTTCCTGGGAGCGGCGCTGTCCGGCCTGTTCCTGTTCTACGGTTTCGAAGCCTGCGGCAACGTCGCCGAGGAGGTGGACAACCCGACCCGTCAGATCCCGAAGGCGATGATGCTCACCATCCTCGTGGGCGGGGTGTCGGGCCTGCTGTCCTACGTCGGTTACGTGCTGGCCGCACCCAACCTGCAGGAGATCGTCAACGGAGAGGATCCTGACCCGATACCGAGCATCCTGGAGAGTTCGCTGGGCACCGTCGGTTCCAAGGTGTTCCTGTTGGTGGCGGTCACTGCGTTCATCTCCTGCGTGCTGTCACTGCAGGCTGCGGGCTCCCGGCTGCTCTACTCGTTCGCCCGGGACCGGATGCTGCCGGGCAGTGGCTGGCTGTCGCAAATGTCTCAACGGCACGCAGTTCCGGCGAACGCCCTGATGGTCGCGTGCGTCATCCCGATCCTGATCTGCCTGTACGTGTACATGTTCCCGGACCAGTTGCCGCGGGTTACCGCCTTCGCCGTGCTCGGCATCTATATCGCGTTCCAGGCGGTCGTGCTGGCCGCGCTGCGCCAGCGCATGAAGGGATGGCGGCCAGCCGGTGACTGGAAATTGGGCAAGTGGGGAATGATCGTCAACGTCGCGGCGCTGTGCTACGGCCTCTTCGCGATCATCCTGCTGCTCAAGCCGCCCAGCGGCGTCGATGTCTTCATGGACAAGTGGGTGGTCGCCATCGGCCTGGTGATCGTCGTCGGCAGCGGATTGGTCTACATGGCGATCGCACGCCCCTACCAGCACTCAGACGACATTGGAGAGGGTGACGCCATCGAGGTGGCCGAGCGGCTGCGGGCGCTTCAGGCAAAGGGCTAGCTTCAGCGGTCGCACTGAACCTCTGCGGCAATAGGCGCGCTCCCCAAGCTCCAGAACCGCCGTGAGCAGCAAAAGCTGCGCGCCACTACGGGCTCCCTTGAGTCCCAGCTAATAGGTCATGAGTAGGCACTGGGCGGCTTCTCGTAGGAGGTCCGTTTCGGAGGAGGCTGCTCGTGTCGGTGTCGGAGGTTGCGCTTGATCCGTCCACGGTGATTGTTGCCGTGGATCCTGGCAAGGCGTTCAATCGGGTGTGGATCAGTAATGGGTCCGGCTTGCTCGCTGACCCGATGTCGTTATCGGTCTCGCGAGACGGCATCTCCCAGCTGGAGTTGGCGCTGAACAAACATGGTCCAGATGCGCCCGTGATCGCGGTCGAGGCGACCGGCAGTCTGCATCGGCCCTGGGTCGCCGAACTGGAACGACGCCATCCTGGTCCAGTGCGGCTCTTCGCGTCCTCGCACAGACGAAGTCTGCTCGCACACAACTGGGTTCAGGCATGTCTGTTGCTCCCCCACTGCGGCAGCATCTCACACCCATCAGCGTCGCCCGTTGATCACAGCCCACCCTGCGCGACCGAAATGTGTTGGCACACTCTTGGCACAACGGGGGTTTCACCGTTATGGGTCATACGTCGATGAGCTGGAACTTTGATGGTGGGCGCGGACGGGATCGAACCGCCGACCGCTGGTGTGTAAAACCAGAGCTCTACCACTGAGCTACGCGCCCGATCCCGGGCAGGCTACACGGCGATGACGTGCGACCGGAAATCCGTCTCAGCCCGACCGCACCGCGGCCAGCGCCTCCGACCAGATGGTCGGATCGCGCATCTCGCCCGGTTGCTTGCACTCGGCGAACCGGATGACGCCGGAGCGGTCTACCGCGAACGTCCCGCGGTCGGCGAACCCGGTGTCGTGGTTGAAAACCCCGTAGGCCTGACTGATCTCGCCGTGAGGCCAGAAGTCGGCCAGGATCGGGAAGCTGAACCCGCGCTGGTTGGCCCACACCTTGTGGGTCGGCGACGGCCCCACCGAGATGGCCACCGAGATGGCGTCGTCGTTGTCGAAATCTTCCGGGTGGTCCCGGATCTCATCGAGCTCGCGAGCGCAGATGCTGGTGAACGCGAGCGGGAAGAACACCAGAAGCACGCTCTTGGCCGCGAGAAGGGAACTCAGCGTCACAGGCTGGTTGTTCTGGTCCTTCAGCGTGAAGTCCAGGGCGTAGTCGCCGACAGTGACCACGCGCCTAGTGCCACACTCTGCTCTTCGCGCGAGCGCTCATCGCTGCTTACTGATGGCTTTGGATTTCGGCTGCACCAGTCGACTGGCGATCCAGTCCCCCAGGTTGGCCGATGACGTCTGCATCAGGCCCGCAGTCGGTGCGGACTCCGCGATCTCGGCGGGTTGGACGTGCCCGGGCTTGCCGGTCTTGGGAGTGACGACCCAGATGACGCCTTCGTCGGCGAGCGGGGTGATGGCGTCCATCAGGGTGTCGACCAGGTCGCCATCCCCGTCGCGCCACCACAGCAACACCACATCGACGACCTCGTCGGAGTCCTCGTCGAGCAGGTCAGCGCCGCACTCGTCCTCGATGGCGAACCGGATGTCGTCGTCGGAGTCCTCGTCCCAGCCCAACTCCTGCACAACCTGATCTTTTTCGATGCCCAGTCTGCGGGCGTAGTTCGGGGGGTCACCCGCCGACACCACCTTCAGTCCTCCTTCAGCCAACTCGACGTTGTGCGTTGTGTCATGTTCTCGCCCTATCGTCGCACGACCCACCCAGACAGCAAGCGACTGACCGCAGGTTTCATCGGTATGCCGCGTCGCATCGGTCCAGTGCGGTGGTTTTGGAATCGTTCAGACGGGTGATGGCGTCGTTGAACTCGTCGGTCCCGTACCGGCCCGCGATCGCGGTGGCGACCGACCGCGCCGCGTCCACCCAACTGTTCAGCGCGTCCCGCAGATCAGGGGCAAGCGCGGCGGACATGGTGCCGGCGACCAGGTCCGCGCTGTGGTTGAGCGCATCCACCGCCGGGCCTGCCGTCCGCTCGATATCGGCGGGATTGGCGTTGAAGGCGTCGACGTAGGCGTTGACGGCGCCGATCGCGTCGGCGCTGCTCGAGCTCATCGCCTCGCACGAGGTCTGCAGCGCCTCGGTCGTCAGCGATTCCTGACGCTCGGACTCGCGGGCGCTGGAACTGGCTGCGGATTCTTCGATAGACGCAGACACCGAGGCCCGGTAGACGGGCGCCTCCCCCTCAGCCACCCCCGCATCACCTTCGGTGACGTTGGTGCAACCGACGATGATCATCGTCAGAACGGCCAAAGTACCGGTCGCCTTGCAGGTGACAGAAGCGGCGACCCGCGCGCGGGGCGCGCTCAGCCAACGCATCAGCACGGAGCAGACGTTACCGGTTCCTGCCCGTTCACACTCCAGTTCAGGTTGCCGATCGCCGGCGTGGCTGCACTAAATGCAACCCCGCACATCCGGCAGTGCGGATGGGGCAGGATTAGAGAAGGATAGAGTCCGCCGCGCGCGCGAGAAGCGAGGAAAACCCACTTCGCAGATCACGCAAGCATTTACACCGCCTAACAAGGAGCGGAACGTTGACCACCGAGTTCGTGCGCCAGGACCTGGCCCAAAACTCCAGTAGCACAACAGAACCCGACCGAGTTCGCGTCATCCGTGAGGGTGTCGCGTCGTATCTGCCGGATATCGATCCCGAGGAGACCGGCGAGTGGCTCGAGTCATTCGACGACCTTCTCGAGCGCTCCGGCCCTGCCCGCGCCCGCTATCTGATGTTGCGGTTGCTGGAACGTGCGAGCGAGCAACGGGTGGCCATCCCTGCGCTGACGTCCACCGACTACGTGAACACGATCCCGACCGAACTGGAGCCGTGGTTCCCCGGCGACGAGGACGTCGAGCGCCGCTACCGCGCCTGGATCCGTTGGAATGCCGCGATCATGGTGCACCGCGCTCAGCGGCCTGGAGTCGGTGTCGGTGGCCATATTTCGACTTACGCCTCCTCGGCGGCCCTCTACGAGGTGGGCTTCAACCACTTCTTCCGCGGCAAGTCGCACCCCGGTGGCGGCGACCAGATCTTCATTCAGGGCCACGCGTCGCCGGGCATCTACGCGCGGGCGTTCCTCGAGGGACGACTCAGCGCCGACCAACTCGATGGCTTCCGCCAGGAGCACAGCCACCCCGGCGGCGGCATCCCGTCCTACCCGCACCCGCGCCTGATGCCCGATTTCTGGGAGTTCCCCACGGTGTCGATGGGCCTGGGCCCGATGAACGCGATCTATCAGGCCCGGTTCAACCACTACCTCCAGGACCGCGGCCTCAAGGACACCGCCAACCAGCACGTGTGGGCGTTCCTGGGTGACGGCGAGATGGACGAGCCGGAATCGCGCGGGCTGATCCAGGTGGCAGCCAACGAGGGCCTGGACAACCTGACCTTCGTCGTGAACTGCAACCTGCAACGCCTTGACGGCCCGGTGCGCGGCAACGGCAAGATCATCCAGGAACTTGAGTCGTTCTTCCGCGGCGCGGGCTGGAATGTGATCAAGGTGGTGTGGGGCCGCGAGTGGGACGCCCTGTTGCACGCCGACCGCGACGGCGCCCTGGTGAACCTGATGAACACCACGCCCGACGGTGACTACCAGACCTACAAGGCCAACGACGGCAGCTATGTCCGCGACCATTTCTTCGGCCGCGACCCGCGGACCAAGGCCCTGGTCGAGCCCATGTCCGACGCCGAGATCTGGAACCTCAAGCGCGGCGGGCACGACTACCGCAAGGTGTACGCCGCCTACCACGCCGCGATGGAGCACAAAGGTCAGCCGACGGTGATCCTGGCCAAGACCATCAAGGGCTACACCCTGGGTAAGCACTTCGAGGGCCGCAACGCCACGCACCAGATGAAAAAGCTTGCGCTGCAAGACCTCAAGGACTTCCGCGATGCCCAACGCATTCCGGTCAAGGACAGCCAGCTCGAGGAGAACCCGTACCTGCCGCCGTACTACCACCCGGGCCCGGAAGCCCCGGAGATCCGTTACATGCTCGACCGGCGCCGCGCGCTGGGCGGGTTCCTGCCCGAGCGGCGCACCAAGTCACGGTCGCTGACGCTTCCCGGGCGTGACGCCTACAAGGCCCTCAAGAAGGGGTCGGGCACACAGGAGGTGGCCACCACCATGGCGGTGGTCCGGACCTTCAAGGAGTTGTTGCGCGACAAGAACATTGGGCCGCGCATCGTGCCGATCATCCCAGACGAGGCACGCACCTTCGGCATGGACTCGTGGTTCCCCAGTCTCAAGATCTACAACCGCAACGGCCAGCTGTACACGGCGGTCGATGCGGAGCTAATGCTCGCCTACAAGGAGAGCGAGATTGGGCAGATCCTGCACGAGGGCATCAACGAGGCGGGGTCGACGGCGTCGTTCACGGCGGTGGGCACGTCGTACGCCACCCACAACGAGCCGATGATCCCGCTCTACATTTTTTATTCGATGTTCGGCTTTCAGCGCACCGGCGACGGACTCTGGGCGGCCGCCGACCAGATGGCCCGCGGCTTCGTGCTCGGCGCGACTGCGGGCCGCACCACCCTGACCGGCGAGGGCCTGCAACACGCCGACGGACACTCGCTGCTGCTGGCGTCGACCAATCCGGCCGCCGTGACCTACGACCCGGCGTTCGCCTTCGAAATCGCCTACATCGTGGAGAGCGGTTTGCACCGGATGTTCGGTGAGAACCCGGAGAACGTCTTCTTCTACGTGACGATCTACAACCAGCCCTACGTGCAGCCGCCCGAGCCGGAGGGCCTCGACGTCGACGGGCTGCTGCGCGGCATCTACCGCTACCGGTCCGCGCCCGAGAAGCGGTCCAACGTCGCTCAGATACTGACGTCGGGCGTGTCCATGCCGGCCGCACTGGAAGCGGCCGACCTGCTGGCCGAGGAATGGGACGTCGCCGCCGACGTCTGGTCGGTCACCAGCTGGGGTGAGCTCAACCGCGACGGCGTGGCGATCGAGAAGGAGCTGCTGCGCCACCCCGACCGCCCGGCCGGTACGCCCTACGTCACCAAGGCGCTCAGCGACGCCGCGGGGCCGGTCGTGGCGGTGTCGGACTGGATGCGGGCCGTACCCGAACAGATCCGTCCGTGGGTACCCGGCACCTACATCACGCTGGGCACCGACGGTTTCGGCTTCTCCGACACCCGGCCGGCGGCGCGGCGGTACTTCAACACCGACGCCCAGTCCATCGTGGTCGCCGTCTTGGAGGGGCTGGCCCGTGACGGCAATGTCGACATCGCGGAGGCGATCAAAGCCGCCGAGAAGTATCAGATCGACGACGTGATGGCCGCGCCGGAACAGACATCCGATCCGGGTGCCGGCGCCTGACAGTACCCACTTGTAGATTGCCGCCAGAAAAGGGGCGTAGGTTTTAGGGATGACCGACAACAATCGGTTCATCCCGCCGAAGTCCACCGTCGAGGTGCTGGAGATCGTGCCCGAGTCGGCGCTGCGCCGACTCAAGCAGTACTCCGGTCGGCTGGCGACCGAGGCGGTCCACGTCATGGAACAGCGACTGCCGTTCTTCGCCGACCTCGAGGCGTCGCAGCGGGCCAGCGTGCAGCTGGTGGTGCAGACCGCGGTGGTCAACTTCGTGGAGTGGATGCGCAACCCTCAGAGCGACGTCAGCTACACGGCGCAGGCCTTCGAGGTGGTCCCGCAGGATCTGCGCAGACGGATCGCGCTGCGCCAGTCCGTCGAGATGGTGCGCGTCACGATGGAGTTCTTCGAGGAGACGGTGCCGTTGCTGGCCCGTTCGGAGGAACAGCTGACGGCGCTGACCGCGGGCATCCTGCGGTACAGCCGTGACCTGGCCTTCGCCGCCGCCACCGCCTACGCCGACCAGGCCGAGGCGCGCGGCGCCTGGGACACTCGGATGGAGGCCAACATCGTCGACGCCGTGGTCCGCGGAGATCTCGGCCCCGAGCTGCAGTCCCAGGCCGCGGCCTTGAATTGGGATGCGACCGCGCCCGCGACCGTCCTCGTGGGCAGTCCGCAGCCGGGTCGGATGGACTTCGCCAGCGACGACGTCCACGAGGCGGCCAAGCGCAACGGGCGTGCCGCACTCTCGGACGTGCACGGCACCTGGCTCGTCACCATCATCTCCGGCGGGTTGTCGCCGACCGACCGCTTTCTCGCCGAGCTGATGAAGGTGTTCGACGACGGACCCGTGGTGATCGGGCCGACCGCACCGACGCTCGGCGCCGCGCATCGCAGCGCCACCGAAGCGATCGCCGGGATGAATGCGGTGGCCGGCTGGGCCGGCGCGCCGCGGCCGGTCGCGGCCCGCGAGCTACTCCCCGAGCGGGCGCTGCTGGGCGACGCCACAGCCGCGGTGGCGCTGGAGGCCGAGGTGATGCGGCCGCTCGCCGACGCGGGTCCGGCCCTGATGGAGACGTTGGACGCCTATCTGGACTCGGGTGGCGCCATCGAGGCCTGCGCCCGCAAATTGTTCGTTCATCCAAATACTGTCCGCTACCGCCTCAAACGGATCGCCGATTTCACGGGCCGCGATCCCACGGTTCCGCGCGACTCCTACGTGCTGCGCGTGGCCTCCACAGTGGGCCGGCTGACCCGCCAGGCCCAACAATCGACCGCTTCCGGCAGCGGATCTGGGCAGGTCATCACTGTTAGACCAGTCACACTTGCGGAGCGAGCAGGTACGTAACAGATTGCGTTCTGGTCTCGATGACGTCGCATCACATGCGGTTTTGTGGACTACCTACAAAAACATAAGACAAGGTTCATAATCTCTTACACCGTGCAAAACCGTCTTCTCAATGTTTCCTTAGAGACGTGCCTCAGACGACTGTGCTTGCATTCCTCGCGCCCGGACAAGGGTCCCAGACTCCCGGCATGCTCGCCGAGTGGCTGGAGCTGCCCGGAGCCGCCGAGCGCATCGCCGCATGGTCGGAAATCAGTGGTCTGGATTTGGCGCAGCTGGGCACCACCGCCACCGCCGAGGAGATCACCGACACCGCGGTGACCCAGCCCCTCGTCGTTGCCGCCACCCTGCTGGCCTACGAAGAGCTCATCAAGCGCGAGATCCTGAGTTCCATCCCGGGTCCGGTGGAGATCGTCGCGGCCGGACATTCGGTCGGCGAGATCGCCGCATACGCAATCGCCGGCGTCATTTCTGCCGACGAGGCCGTGTCCCTGGCGGCTACCCGCGGCGCCGAGATGGCGAAGGCCTGCGCGGTGGAGCCCACCGGAATGTCGGCGCTGCTCGGCGGCGACGAGGACGAGGTGCTCGCCCGACTCGAAGCTCTTGATCTCGTTCCCGCCAACCGCAACGCGGACGGACAGATCGTCGCCGCAGGGGCGGTGTCGGCGCTGGAGAAGCTGGCCGAGGACCCCCCGGCCAGGGCCCGCGTCCGCCGCCTCGCCACTGCGGGTGCGTTCCACACGCAGTACATGGCATCGGCGCTCGAGGAGTACGCCAACGTCGCCGGCGGCATCACCCCGTCAGAAATCTTGGCGCCCAACGTCACGCTGCTGTCGAACGCCGACGGCAAGCCGGTGTCGTCGGCCGCCGATGCGATGACCAAGCTGGTGGCCCAGATGACGAAGCCCGTCCGCTGGGATCTGTGCACCGCCACCATGCGAGACCGCTTCCAACAGGACGGGACCACGGCGGCCATCGTTGAGTTCCCCCCGGCGGGAACGCTGACCGGAATCGCCAAACGTGAACTTCGGGGAGTGCCGACGCACGCCATAAAGTCCCCCGCTGACCTGGATGGACTGGTGGAATCTCTCCCCGTCTGACCGGGTGGTAATTGCATATCCGATCGATCCGCACGTCTACACCTCAGTAATACACACCGAGTAACACAAACCGAGTAACACCAACACAGATAGAAGGAGCCATTGTGGGCGCCAGCCAGGAAGAAATCATCACCGGACTCGCCGAGATCATCGAAGAGGTCACGGGCATCGAGCCCTCAGAGGTGACCCCGGAGAAGTCCTTCGTCGACGACCTGGACATCGACTCGCTGTCGATGGTCGAGATCGCCGTTCAGACCGAGGACAAGTACGGCGTGAAGATCCCCGACGAGGATCTCGCCGGCCTGCGCACCGTCGGTGACGTCGTCGCCTACATCCAGAAGCTCGAAGAAGAAAACCCCGAGGCCGCCGCGGCCATCCGGGCACAGATTACGGGCGACAAGTGACCCGTCCTTCCACTGCTAACGGCGGTTTCCCCAGTGTTGTGGTGACCGCCGTTACGGCGACGACTTCAATTGCGCCGGACATCGAGGGCACGTGGAAGGGCTTGTTGGCCGGCGAGAGCGGAATCCGCGTCCTCGAGGACGATTTCGTCGAGAAGTGGGATCTGGCAGTCAAAATCGGCGGCCACCTCAAGGAGCCGCTCGATCCACTGATGACCCGGTTGGAGATGCGACGGATGTCGTATGTCCAGCGGATGGCCAAGTACGTCGGCAATCAGTTGTGGGAGAACGCCGGTAAGCCGGAAGTCGACCCCGATCGATTCTCCGTCGTGATCGGGACCGGCCTCGGTGGCGGCGAGAAGATCGTCGAGATGTATGACGCGATGAACGAGGGCGGCCCCCGCAAGGTGTCCCCGCTCGCCGTTCAGATGGTCATGCCGAACGGCGCTGCCGCCGTCGTCGGGCTGGAACTCGGCGCCCGCGCCGGCGTCATCACGCCGGTGTCGGCCTGTTCCTCTGGTTCTGAGGCCATCGCTCACGCGTGGCGTCAGATCGTCATGGGTGACGCGGACTTCGCTGTCTGCGGTGGCGTCGAAGGCGTCATCGAGGCGCTGCCGATCGCGGGCTTCTCGATGATGCGCGCCATGTCCACCCGCAACGACGACCCGGAAGCTGCCTCGCGGCCGTTCGACAAGAACCGTGACGGCTTCGTGTTCGGCGAGGCCGGTGCGCTCATGATCATCGAGACCGAGGAGCACGCCAAGGCACGGGGCGCGACGCCGTTGGCCAGGGTGATGGGTGCCGGCATCTCGTCGGACGCCTACCACATGGTGGCTCCGTCCCCCGATGGCCTGCGTGCCGGGCACGCGATGAAGCGTGCGATGGAGACGGCTGGGTTGACTCCGAAGGACATCAGCCACGTCAACGCGCACGCCACGTCGACGTCAATCGGTGACACTGCCGAGGCCAACGCCATCCGGTCCGCCGGTGTGGAGCATGCCGCGGTGTACGCACCGAAGTCGGCGCTGGGGCACTCGATCGGTGCCGTCGGCGCCCTCGAATCGATCCTGACGGTGTTGTCGCTGCGGGACGGTGTGATCCCACCGACGCTGAACTACGAGACGCCCGACCCCGAGATCGATCTCGATGTCGTCGCGGGTGAGCCTCGATACGGCGACTACCAGTACGCAATCAACAATTCGTTCGGCTTCGGCGGCCACAATGTGGCTCTGGCATTCGGTCGTTACTAGACCGGAGGCACACATCAAGTCAGACCGTGGAGGCCGCAGGCCGACATCAGACCGTAGAAAGGACACGCAGGCTCAGTATGGCTTCGCCGACAACAGGTAGCGGACTTCCAGACGTCGTAGTGACCGGCATCGCGATGACCACGAGTGTGGCCACCGATGCCGAATCGACCTGGAAGCGCCTCCTGGACGGCCAAAGCGGCATTCGCAGGCTCGAAGACCCGTTCATCGAGCAGTTCCAGCTTCCGGTCAGCATCGGTGGCCACCTGCTGGAGGACTTCGAGTCGGAGCTGACCAAGGTCGAGAACCGGCGGATGTCCTACGTGCAGAAGATGGCCGCCGTGCTGGGCCGTCGGGTCTGGGAGAACGCGGGTTCCCCCGAAGTCGACACCACACGACTGCTGGTGTCGATCGGCACCGGGCTCGGTGGCGCTGAGGCGCTGGTGTTCGCGTACGACGGCCTGCGGGAACGCGGTCTGCGCAGCGTGTCCCCGCTGTCCGTGCAGATGTACATGCCCAACGGACCCTCGGCGGTCGTCGGACTCGACCGGGAGGCCAAGGCCGGGGTCGTCACGCCGATCTCGGCGTGTGCGTCCGGCTCGGAGGGGATTGCCCAGGCCTGGCGCAACATCGTGCTCGGTGAAGCCGACATCGCCATCTGCGGTGGTGTCGAGCAGCGCATCGAGGCGGTGCCGATCGCGGCGTTCGCTCAGATGCGCATCGTGATGTCGACCAACAATGCCGATCCCGCCGGTGCGTGTCGCCCGTTCGACAAGGACCGCGACGGGTTCGTGTTCGGCGAGGGCGGCGGGCTGATGGTCATCGAGACTGAGGAGCACGCCAAAGCGCGCGGCGCCAACATCCTCGGCCGACTGATGGGCGCGAGCATCACCTCGGATGGTTTCCACATGGTGGCGCCTGACCCAAACGGGGAACGCGCCGGGTACGCGATGACGCGGGCAATCCAGCTGGCGGGTCTGCAACCCACCGACATCGACCACGTGAACGCGCACGCCACCGGAACCTCCGTCGGCGACGTCGCCGAGGGCAAGGCCATCAACAACGCGATGCACGGTCATCACCCCGCGGTGTATGCCCCCAAGTCCGCGCTGGGCCACTCGGTCGGCGCGGTCGGCGCGGTGGAATCGATCTTGACCCTGATGGCGCTGCGCGATGGCGTCATCCCGCCCACCTTGAACCTGAGGAATCTCGACCCCGAGATCGACCTCGACGTGGTGGCCGGGGAACCGCGTGCCGGAAGTCTCGAGTACGCAATCAACAATTCGTTCGGATTCGGCGGGCACAATGTCGCACTCGCCTTCGGTAAGTACTGAAACGGCAGGAGAACACATGACGACGATGGCCCCTGAAACGGTGAATGAATCTCTGGATCCGCGTGATCCGCTACTGCGCCTTTCCACCTTCTTCGACGACGGCACCGTCGAACTGCTCCACGAGCGCGACCGCTCCGGCATCCTCGCCGCGGCCGGAACTGTCAACGGCGTGCGGACCATCGCATTCTGCACCGACGGCACCGTCATGGGTGGCGCCATGGGCGTGGAGGGCTGTGCGCACATCGTCAATGCCTATGACGTCGCGATCGAGGAGCAGAGCCCGATCGTCGGCATCTGGCACTCGGGCGGCGCGCGGTTGGCTGAGGGCGTCAAGGCGCTGCATGCCGTCGGGCTCGTCTTCGAGGCGATGATCCGGGCATCGGGCTACGTGCCGCAGATCTCGGTCGTGGTGGGCTTCGCCGCCGGCGGCGCCGCGTACGGGCCTGCCCTGACCGACGTCGTCATCATGGCCCCCGAGGGTCGGGTGTTCGTGACCGGGCCGGACGTGGTCCGCAGCGTCACCGGCGAAGACGTCGACATGGCATCGCTCGGTGGTCCCGATACCCATCACAAGAAGTCCGGCGTCTGCCACATCGTCGCCGACGACGAACTCGACGCCTACGCGCGTGGCCGCCGGTTGGTCGGCTACTTCTGCCAACAGGGCCACTTCGATCGCAGCAAGGCCGAGGCCGGCGACACCGACCTCAAGGCTCTGCTGCCCGAGTCGGCCCGGCGCGCCTACGATGTGCACCCGCTCGTCGAGGCGCTGCTCGACTCCAGTGATGACGACACGTCGTCCTTCGAGGAATTCCAGGCCAAGTGGGCGCCGTCCATGGTGGTCGGCATCGGCCGGCTGTCGGGACGCACCGTCGGCGTGCTGGCCAACAACCCGCTGCGCCTCGGCGGTTGCCTGAACTCCGAAAGCGCCGAGAAGGCAGCACGTTTCGTTCGTCTGTGCGACGCGTTCGGTATCCCGCTGGTTGTCATCGTGGACGTGCCCGGCTACCTGCCCGGTGTGGATCAGGAGTGGGGCGGCGTGGTGCGCCGCGGCGCCAAGTTGCTGCACGCGTTCGGCGAATCCTCAGTTCCCCGTGTCACGCTGGTGACCCGCAAGATCTACGGCGGCGCCTACATCGCGATGAACTCGCGGTCGCTGAACGCCACCAAGGTGTTCGCGTGGCCCGAGGCCGAGGTCGCCGTCATGGGCGCCAAGGCCGCGGTCGGCATCCTGCACAAGAAGAAGCTGGCCGCCGCCGCACCCGAGGACCGTGAGGCGCTGCACGAAGAGCTCGCCGTCGAGCACGAGAAGATCGCGGGCGGTGTGGACTCGGCGATCGAGATCGGTGTGGTCGACGCGAAGATCGACCCGGCGCACACCCGCAGCGTGCTCACCCAGGCGCTGGCCGAGGCGCCTGCCCGTCGCGGTCGCCACAAGAACATCCCGCTGTAAACCACCCCCCACTCCGCCGAAATGGCATTCCGGCAGGTCGCTACTCGTACTTTTCCTGCCGGAATGCCAGTTCGGCGATGAATTCGGCCGCGGTCACTTCGGCACGCGCACGGTCCTCGGCGACCAACCCGATCCGGGTGCGGCGGTCGAGGAGGTCGCCCGCAGTCATCGCCCCCTCATGTGTGACGGCGTATTCGAACTCGGCCCGGGTGACGTCGATTCCGTCGGCGACCGGATCGGTCGGGCGGTCGCAGGCGGCCCGGGCAACGACGTTCGGCGACTCGGCCCCGTAGCGAGCCACCAGCGACCCCGGCAGGTCGGTCGCCGAGCGCAGGGTCGCAACTGGATTCGACGGAGCACCGACCAGCGGCAGGTTTCGGGTTCGGCAGGGGCCGGCGGACAACCCTCTCAACGCCACCGCCCGGTCCACCGCATCCTCGGCCATGTACCGGTATTCGGTGAGCTTGCCGCCCACGATGCTGATCACACCACTGGGTGACTCGACGACGGCGTGCTCGCGCGACAGGTCCGCGGTGCTGGTCTCATCCCCCGGCCGCTGCGCTCCTGCCCGCCGGACCGCCCCCGTTTCGATCAGCGGCCGAAGTCCGGCATAGGCGCCGATGACATCGTCGGCGACCAGGGCGGTGTCCAGTGCGGTGTTGACCGTGTCGAGCAGGAACGAGATCTCCGCCGGGGTCGGCAGCGGGACGTCGGGAATCGGCCCGGGGGCGTCCTCGTCGGTCAGCCCCAGATATACCCTGCCGAGCTGTTCGGGCATTGCGAAGACGAATCTGTTGAGTTCGCCCGGGATCGGAACAGTCAGTGCTGCAGTCGGATTGCCGAACTTCTCGGCATCGAACACCAGATGGGTTCCGCGGCTGGGCCGCAACCGGATCGACTCGTCGACCTCGCCGGCCCATACACCGGTGGCGTTGACCACCGCGCGGGCCGCGACGTCCGTCGACTCCCCCGTGAGCATGTCGGTGAGCGTGACCGACGTGCCTGTCGCGTTCGACGCCGACGCCCGGGTGAGAATTTTGGCGCCGTGTTGCGCGGCGGTACGGGCGACCGCGGCGACCAACCGGGCGTCGTCGATGAGCTGTCCGTCATAGGCCAGCAAGCCGCCGTCGAGGCCGTCGCGGCGCACCGTCGGTGACAGCGCGACGGCACGGTGCGCATCGATCCGGCGGGATCTGGGCAGCGCGGACGCCGGAGTGCCCGCCAGCTTGCGTAGTCCGTCGCCGGCGGCGAACCCGAATCTCACCAGCGCCCTGGACGCCGAACTCATCTCGGGAAGCAGCGGGACCAGCTGTGGCATGGCGTGCACCAGGTGAGGTGCGTTGCGGGTCATCAGGATTCCGCGTTCGATGGCGCTGCGCCGGGCGATGCCGACGTGACCGCTGGCCAGGTAGCGCAGCCCACCGTGGACCAGTTTCGAGCTCCATCTGCTGGTGCCGAATGCCAGGTCGTGCTTCTCCAGCAACGCGACTGACAGACCGCGGGTCACGGCGTCCAGGGCGATCCCGGTGCCGGTGATGCCGCCGCCGATCACGATCAGATCGACAGGAGCGCCGCCGGCGAGTTCGGAGAGTTCACTCGCACGTCGTGACGCGTTCAAAGCCGTTGAGCTGCTCACGGTTTCAGGTATCCGTTCAGAGCGATGGACAACTCGACATCGATGGCCTCGTTGTCGAGGATTGCTTCGACCATCTGCGCCGACTGGATGGTGGACTGTGTGATGAGCAGGCACATGGCCCCCATCTGATGGGGGTCGCCCGCCCGAACAGAGCCGTCGTCCTGCGCCAGCTTGATGGCCTCGGCCAGCGCGTCGACCATGATCTGCTGGCTGGTGCCCAGCCGTTCGGCGATGTAGACCATCGCCAGGCTGGGCGCGTTGCGGATCACGGACTGGACGATCTCGTCGTTGCGGAGGTGCTCGGCCACCAACACGATGCGGTCGACCACGGCCTCGCGGCCGACACCTCTGTCGGGCACCGCCTCGAGTACACCGGCGATCCGGGTCGTCAGGAGTTCGGCGATCACCCATCGGATGTCGGGCCAGCGGCGGTAGATTGTCGGTCTGCTGACCCGCGCACGTCGCGCGATCTCGGTCATCGTCGTCCGCTCGACACCGTAGGCGAGTATGCACGCCGCAGCGGCGTCGAGGATTCGCTTCTCGACAGAGGAATCAGGGTTACGAATTGACATGATCTGTAATACTGTAACTCATGACTCACGCCGATGCCCACCCAATCGATCCCCCGATGCAGTGGAACGCCTGGGGTGACGCCGCCGCGGCGAAGCCCCTGTCCCCGGGCATCCGCTCCCTGCTCAGCCAGGCCCTGGGGATCGACGGGGCAGGTGTCGACGAGCCCACTGCCGATCAGGTTCGGCTTCGACCGTCGGCCCTGTCACCGGCCGACCGCGACGGCCTGACCGCGATCGTCGGCGCCGACAACATCACCGTCGATGACCGCGGCCGGCTTCTGCGCGCCGGCGGCAAGTCGACCCTGGATCTCCTGCGTCGACGGGACTTCGGTATGCAGGACGCGCCCGACGCGGTGCTCCTGCCCGGGGGTGAGGACGAGATCGCCGCGGTCCTGACCTTCTGCGCCGACCACAGCATCGCCGTCGTTCCGTTTGGGGGCGGCACCAGCGTCGTCGGCGGACTCGACCCGCTGCGGGGCGACTTCAAGGCCGTCGTGTCGCTGGATCTGCGGCGCCTCGACGAACTGCACGCCCTCGACGAGGTGTCCTGGGAGGCCGAGCTCGGTGCAGGCCTGAGCGGGCCGGACGCCGAACGGCTGCTCGGCGAACGTGGCTTCTCCCTCGGCCATTTCCCGCAGAGCTTCCTGTTCGCCACCATCGGCGGGTTCGCCGCGACCCGGTCGTCCGGTCAGGACTCCGCGGGGTACGGCCGGTTCAACGACATGGTCCGTGGCCTGCGGGCGGTCACTCCGGCAGGTGTCCTCGACCTGGGCCGCGCTCCGGAGTCCGCCGCCGGCCCCGACCTGCGTCAGCTGCTCATCGGCTCCGAAGGCACATTCGGGATCATCACCCGGGTGCGGGTCAAGGTGCACCCGATCCCGGCGGCCACCCGCTACGAGGCGTGGTCGTTCCCCGACTTCACCGCCGGGGCCGACGCGCTGCGCGCCGTCGTCCAGACGGGCACCGGACCCACCGTCATCCGGCTGTCCGATGAAGCCGAGACCGGCGTCAACCTCGCGACCACCGACAACATCGGAGAGCAGCAGGTTACCGGCGGATGCCTGGCGATCACGGTGTTCGAGGGCACCGACGCGCACGTCCAAAGCCGCCACGCCGAGACGCGCGCGCTGCTGGAGGCCAGCGGCGGCACGTCGCTGGGCGAGGCCCCCGCGCACGCGTGGGAGCACGGCCGCTTCAACGCCCCCTATCTGCGGGATTCGCTGCTGTCGGCGGGCGCCCTCTGCGAGACGTTGGAGACGGCGACCAACTGGTCCAACCTGCACACCCTCAAGGCCGCGGTCGCCGAGGCGCTCACCGGCGCCCTGGCCGATTCAGGCACACCCGCGTTGGTGTTGTGCCACATTTCGCACGTGTATCCCACCGGGGCATCGCTGTACTTCACCGTCGTGGCGGCGCAGCGCGGCAACCCGATCGAGCAGTGGCGCAAGGCCAAGACGGCCGCCTCCGAGGCCATGGTCCGTGTCGGTGCCACCATCACCCACCACCACGCCGTCGGTGCGGACCACCGGCCGTGGATGCGCGACGAGATCGGCGATGTCGGCGTGCAGGTGCTGCGGGCCGTCAAGGCGACGCTCGACCCGGCAGGGATCCTCAACCCGGGCAAGCTGATTCCGTGACATCGCGGACGCGAGGAGCAGTATGACGGAGCGCGCCCGCGTCACCGTGTTGACCAACCCCGCCTCGGGGCATGGCAGCGCGCCACACGCGGCCGAGCGCGCGATAGCGCAATTGCACCGACGCGGTGTCGACGTGGTCGCGATCGCGGGCCGCGACTCCGAGCACGCACGGCAGCTGGTCGAGGGCGCACTCGAGCGCGGCATGGACGCGCTGGTGGTGGTCGGCGGCGACGGCATCATCTCGCTGGCCCTGCAGGTGCTCGCACAGACCGACATCCCGCTGGCGATCATCCCGGCGGGCACGGGCAACGACCATGCCCGGGAGTTCAGGATTCCCACCAAGGATCCGGTGGCCGCGGCAGACATCGTCGTCGACGGTGTCGTGGAGACCGTGGATCTGGGTCACGTCGTCGGAGCCGACGGCACGGACAAGTGGTTCGGCACCGTGATGGCCGCGGGTTTCGACTCGCTGGTCACCGACAGGACGAACCGGATGCGCTGGCCGCACGGCCGGATGCGCTACAACCTGGCGATGGTCGCCGAGATCTCGAAGCTGCGGCTGCTGCCGTTCCGGCTGTCATTCGACGGAAAAGACCTGAATACCGAGCTGACGCTGGCCGCGTTCGGCAACACCCGCAGCTACGGGGGCGGGATGCTGATCTGTCCGGGCGCCGACCCGCATGACGGTCTCCTCGACGTGACGATGGTGGCGTCGGCGTCGCGCACCCGGCTGATCCGGCTGTTCCCGACGGTGTTCAAGGGCACCCATGTCAACCTCGACGAGGTGCGCACCCGGCGAGCGCGAACGATCACTGTGGATTCACCGGGGATAAATGCGTACGCCGACGGTGAGTACGTCTGCCCGCTGCCCGTGGACGTGTCGGCGGTACCGGGGGCGCTGAAGATCCTGCGGCCCGAGGCTTAGCGCACTGGTGTCTAGCCGACGCCCCTGTTGAGCCAGCTGACCTCGGCGTTGTCCCCGCCGTCGCGGTAGGCCTCGAGGGCTTCGTCCCACGCGGTGCCCAGCACCGAGTCGAGGTCGGCGGCCAGCATGTCGGCACCCGAGGCCATCAGCGTGCGCAGCCTCATCTCGCCGACCATCACGTCACCGTTGGCGCTCATCGCGCCACTCCAGAGGCCGAGCTGCGGGGTATGGCTCCAGCGGTGCCCGTCGACGCCCTGGCTCGGGTCCTCGGTCACCTCGAAACGCAGCACCGACCACGAGCGCAGCGCGTTCGCCAGCTGGCCGCCGGTGCCTACCGGCCCGACCCAGTTGGTGACGGCACGCAGTTGCCCGGGCATGGCGGGTTGCGGGGTCCACTTGAGATTCGCCCTCGCAGAGAGGGTCGACGACAACGCCCACTCGACATGCGGGCACACCGCGGCGGGCGAGGCGTGGATGTACACCACGCCCGTCGTCGCGTCGGCGAATTGGTTCGCTGCACGCATCTGTTGCTCCTTCGGCTCCACGAGGGACGTCTTCCCCAACGACCTGGCGGTTTACCGAAGTAGAAATCGATGCTTGCAATGGTGAAATTGTGTCTTGCGAGACCATTGTGCCTTGTGAGGCGGATGTTGCGCTAGTCCGTGCCGAATTCTCTCAGAACTTCATCAGACAGTGCCGGCATCACCGAGTGGGCCCACTCCCCGAATTTGCGGTCGGTCAGCACGATGAGCGCCAGCTGGGCCTCCGTGTCGACCCACAGAAACGTCCCCGACTGGCCGAAGTGGCCGAAGGTGGCCGCCGAGTTCGCGGACCCCGTCCAGTGGGGCGATTTCCCGTCGCGGATCTCGAAGCCCAGCCCCCAGTCGTTGGGTCGTTGCACCCCGAAGCCCGGCAGCACGCCGTCGAGCCCCGGGAACTGCACGGTCGCCGCGTCGTCGTGCATCTGTCGGGAGACGATCGCCGGCGCCAGCAGGTCACCCGCGAATGCCACCAGATCCTCGACCGCCGAGGTCGCCCCGTACCCGGCGGCCTCGGCCCCGCCGTCGAGGTCGGTGTCGCCCATCCCGAGCGGCGCGAGGACCGACTCCGTCAGGTAGGTGCCGAATGCGATGGCCGATTCCCTCTCGAGGACCTCGGCGAGCACCGCGAACCCGTGGTTGGAGTAGATCCGTCTGGTCCCCGGTGCAGCGATCACCTTCGGTGACGTCATCTCGTAGCCCGCGGTGTGCGCGAGCAGGTGACGCACGGTCGCCCCGGGCGGGCCGGCGGGAGTGTCGAGCTCGAACGCGCCCTCCTCGATCGCGACCTGCGCGGCGCGGGCGGCCAGCAGCTTGGTCACCGACGCCAGCGCGAAGCGGTTCCGGGTGTCGCCGTGGCTGTCGATGGCGCCGGCCGGACCCACCACGGCTGCGGAAACACTGGGTACCGGCCAGTCGTCGAGAACATCGAGTGCGCCCATCGGGTCAGAAGCCTAGTTGGCCCTCCACGCGGACACGATGGCGGCGACGTGCCGGGCATCGGTGCCGCAGCATCCACCCAGCACCGTCACCGCGGGTAGGTGCACCCGCAACTCCGCGAGCCCGGCGGCGAGTTCGTCGGGATTCCCCTCGTCCAACTCGGTCGCCGCGTCGAGCTCGGCGTGGCTTCTGACGGATGAGTTGACCCGCACCCCGACAACGCGTGCAAGCCATGCTCCGCCGGCCTCGAGGGCACCCCCGAAATGGGTCGGGTGTGCGCAATTCACCATGAAGTACGCGGCTGCAGCATCGGTCTCGGCATCCACCTGTTCGATCGCCTGCTGCAGTGCCTGACCAGTCGGTAGCCGGCCGTCCGTTTCGACTGTGAACGACACCGCCGACGCGATGCCCGCCGCCGAGGCTGCCCGGACGACACCGATCGCCTCGGCCACGTTGGTCATCGTGATCGCGGTGACCTGATCGGCCGATGTCGTTGCGAGAGTCTCGATCTGGGCGCTGTGGTAGCGCTGAGCCTCCTCTGCGGTCATCGCCTCCCCCGGGTCGTAGCCGTCGCCGCGCGGACCGATACACCCGCTCACCACCGCGGTGAGGCCGTCGACCGCCGCGGCTGATCGGACCTCCTCGGCGAGGTCCACCGCGGCCCGGTTGACTGCGTCGAGCCGCTCGGTGGAGTAGCCGAGTTCGACAGCCCAGTCCGGGTTGGCACGCCATGTCGGGGTCTCCATCACGAACCCGGCGCGATGTGCACGCGCGATGTCGAGGAATCCCTCGTAGTAGCGACGCAACCGGGCGCGTCCGGGCGCGTTCTCCAGCAACGGGAATGCCGCGAAGGCCGGCAGGTCGAGGCCGTCGTGAAAGATCAGCTCGGTTTCGAGCCCCCCGTCTGTCACGAACAGCCCGTCGCCGAGCAGTTGGGGCAGCTGGCTCCGGCGAGATTCGTCGACGTCGTTGTCGATGACGGTCATCGTTGTCACTTCCTGGCGATGTAATAGAAGTTGATCGGGTCGGAGTCGATCTCGCGGACAGCCACGTCACCGAACCCGGCGTCGGCCAGCATCGACGTGGCGAGCTCGCGACCCCAGCAGGTGCCCAGCCCGTCGCCGTCAAGACCCAGCGACACGCTCATGCAGTGCATCGTCGAGACGGTGTACAGGTAGGACGCGAACGGCGCGCCGATGTTGTCCTCCAGCCGACTCGAGGCCTTGATGTCGACCATCAGGAACACACCACCCGGCCGCAGTGCGCGATGGATGTTGGCCAGCACCTGCCCCGGGTGCGCCTGGTCGTGGACGGCGTCGAACGCGGTGATGACGTCGAAGGCGTCGGTGCGGCGGTCTTCGGCGACGTCGGCCGACTCGAAGGTGACGTTCGTCAGCCCGAGTTGCCGGGCCTCGGCGGCGCCGGCGGCGAGACCCTCCTGCGAGAAATCGATTCCGACGAATCGGCTCCGCGGGTAGGCCTGCGCCATCACGTTGACGGCATGGCCGCTGCCGCAACCGAAGTCGGCGACATCGGCGCCGGCCCGTAGCCGCTCCGGCAAACCGTCGACCATCGGCAGGATGCCGTCCACCAGGGCGGCGTCGAACACTTCCCCGCTCTCTTCGGCCATCAGGGTGTGAAAGCGCGGATATTCGCTGTAGGACAACCCGCCGCCCTCGTGGAAGCAGCCGATCACCTTCTGCTCCACCTCGCCCAGCAGCGGGATGAACTGCGCGACCCGCGCCAGATTGTCCGGCCCGGCACCTCGGGTGAGCACGGCGGCGCGATGCTGGGGAAGCGAGTATGTCCTCGCCACCGGGTCGTAGTCGACGATCCGGGCGGCGACCACACCGCCGAGCCACTCCCGCACGTAGCGCTCGTTCAACCCGGCGGCATCGGAGATCTGGGTGCTGGTCGCCGCGGGCAGCTCGGCCAGGGTGTCGAACAGCGTGGTCTGGTGGCCGATCGACAGGAGGAGGGCCGTGCTCGCGGCATCGATCGTGCCGACGATCCGCTCGGCGAATTCGTCGGTGGTGTCGGCCGTTTGTTCGTGCAATGTCGTCATGACTGAGACGCTAGGCCGCTCGTGCCCGGCACGGTATCGGGAAGGCGATGTATTTCTGCAGGCGCTCAGTGGTGCGAATGATGCAGGACATTGTTGTCGCGGGCCCAGTTGGCGGCGGCGGTCCGCGACGACACCCCGAGCTTGGCGTAGATGTTGGCCAGGTGCCTGCCGACAGTCTTGTCGGACAGGGACAACAGCTGTGCCACTTGCCGGTTGGTGTCACCGCGGGCGATACGCGACAGCACCTCGAGCTCGCGCCGGGTCAGCCCACCGGGGGCCGGCGATCCGCAGATCCCGGCGGGCTCCACGCCCAGTTGCGCGTAGATCGCGTCGGCCGTCGCCGCATCGGCGGCCGCGGGCTCGTGCGCCCCCAGCCCCCGCCGCGCCAGCGCCATCCACTCGTACACCTCGGCCGTTTCGTAGCGGGACTGCTGCACCCGGTACTCGCGCAGGGCTGCCTCCAACGACGCCAACGCGGCTTCGTACTGTCCCCGGCGCACCGCCACCGCGCCGCGGGCGTGGGCTGCCCAGGCGCGAAAGCCCGGCGTCGCGAACGCCGTCGCATCGGCTTCCAGCTCACGGCAATAGGTTTCGGCCTCGTCGAGGGCTTCCCGGCCCAACGCGATCTCGACCGCGGCCCGCAGCAAGCGAGCGCGCGCCAGCCGGTCACTTCCGTTGAGCGCCAGCCGTATCGCCGTCCACGCACCGGACGCGTCACCGCGCCGGCACGCCAGCAGCGCGTCGCCCGGCTGCGGATCCATCCCGAGCTGCCGGGCCTGACCGAATGCGCTTGCCGCGCCCTCGAAGTCACCCAGCAGCCGACGCACCTCGCCGAGTTGGTAGTACCCCTCGGCGGCCGCCCAGGCATTGACCTCCTCGAGCGCCCGGCTGGCGACCCCGAGCCGGCCCTCCAGGCTCCGGTAGTCGTCGGTGGCAACCTGAACCTGCAGTCGGTGCACATCGCACACGCCGCCGTACGGCACCGACCCGGACACGCCGCACCACTGCTCCATCGACTGCGTCCAGGCGCGCATCCGCGGCAGGTCGGCGAGTTTGTGGCAGTGGTGCAGAACCATGCAGTAGAGGTCGCCCGCCCACTCGATCGGCACCTGGTCGGCCAGCAGCGGCAGCATGGCCTCATCGATCAGCGCCCACCCCTCGGCCGTCCTGGCGTTCAGGATCGCTTCGATGCCCGCGGCGATCAGGCCCAGCGCGCCGATCGCCGGTGCGTCCAACCGGCCGCCCATCTCGCGAAGCGCCCGGACATGGACCGCAAGGGTGTCGAGGTCCTGCGAGATTGCGGCGACCGCGGCGTCGAGATAGGTCAGGTAACCGTGGGCAGCGCTCTCGTCCTCGTTGGCGAGCAGCCTGCGGGCCCGGTTCATCCAGCCCTGTCCGATGTTGACGTCGCCGCGCACCAGCCATGCCAGCGCCAGTTCGTTGGCCTTCATCGCCGCGGCAGCCGGGTCGGTTCTGGTCAGCTCCGCGAACACCCGCTCGGCGGCGCGGCTGGATTCCTTGATGTGGCCCAGCCGCCAGGCGGCGAACGCGAACGCGTCGAGGTCGTCGGTGTGCAGCGATGTGTGCCTGCCGGCGAGGTCGAACGCCTGATAGCTGGCAGCCCAGTCCCGCCGCTGGTGCGCGGTGCGCGCGGCGAAGAGAAGATCGGTCTGGGTGTCGGTCAGCATCGCTTTCTACGGTATGCCGATTCAGGACAGTTCGATAGAACGTTTGGCCAACCCCATCCAATAGCCGTCGATCACCTGCCGGGGTGACGGACCGCAGCCCGGCCCACGGCGTGTCGGGCACATGTCGAGTGTGCCCGAGATCAGCGGCAGGCCGAACTATTACTGTCTAGGGATGACTCAGACGGTGCGAGGTGTGATCTCCCGGACGAAGGCTCAGCCGGTCGAGGTGGTGGATATCGTCATTCCCGATCCGGGACCGGGTGAAGTGGTCGTCGACATCCAGGCGTGCGGGGTTTGCCACACCGACCTGACCTACCGCGAGGGCGGCATCAACGACGAGTTCCCGTTCCTGCTCGGCCACGAGGCCGCGGGCATCGTCGAGTCCGTCGGCACCGGGGTGACGAACGTCGAGCCCGGCGACTTCGTGATCCTCAACTGGCGCGCGGTGTGCGGCCAGTGCCGGGCGTGTAAGCGCGGCCGACCCTGGTACTGCTTCGACACGTTCAACGCCGCGCAGGCGATGACCCTGACCGATGGCACCCCGCTGACCCCGGCACTGGGCATCGGGGCGTTCGCCGACAAGACGCTCGTGCACGAAGGGCAGTGCACCAAGGTCGATCCGGCGGCCGATCCGGCCGTGGCCGGACTGCTGGGCTGCGGGGTGATGGCAGGTCTGGGTGCCGCGATCAACACCGGTGCGGTCAGCCGCGACGACACCGTCGCGGTCATCGGGTGCGGCGGCGTCGGCGACGCGGCGATCGCCGGCGCCCGACTGGTCGGCGCCAAGCGCATCATCGCGGTCGACACCGACAACCGAAAGCTGGACTGGGCGCGCAAGTTCGGCGCCACCCACACGATCAACGCCAAGGAGCTGGATCCGGTGGAGACGATCCAGGATCTGACCGACGGCAACGGCGCCGACGTCGTCATCGACGCGGTCGGCAGGCCCGAGACCTGGAAGCAGGCGTTCTACGCGCGCGACCTCGCGGGCACGGTGGTCCTGGTCGGGGTGCCGACCCCGGACATGAAGCTGGAGATGCCGCTGATCGACTTCTTCTCCCGCGGTGGGTCGCTGAAGTCCTCCTGGTACGGCGACTGCCTGCCCGAGCGTGACTTCCCGACGCTGATCAGCCTGTACCTGCAGGGCCGGTTCCCGCTGGACAAGTTCGTCTCCGAACGCATCGGACTCGGCGACATCGAGGAGGCGTTCCACAAGATGCACGCCGGTGAAGTCCTGCGGTCCGTGGTGATCTTGTGAGTATCCAGCGCCTGGTCACCAGCGGCACCTTCGAACTCGACGGTGGCAGCTGGGATGTCGACAACAACATCTGGCTCGTCGGCGATGACAACGAGGTCATCGTGTTCGACGCCGCGCATGTCGCCGACCCGATCATCGAGGCGGTCGGCGGCCGACACGTGGTGGCAGTCGTCTGCACCCACGGTCACAACGACCATGTCACCGTCGCCCCCCAGCTTGGCCAGGCTCTCGACGCCCCCGTGCTGTTGCACCCCGCCGATGACATGCTGTGGCGAATGACCCACCCCGACAGCGACTTCCGATCTGTCGCGGACGGCGACACGCTGCGCGTCGCGGGCACCGAGCTGCGGGCGCTGCATACCCCGGGCCACTCGCCCGGCTCAGTGTGCTGGCACGCACCCGAGCTCGGTGCGGTGTTCAGCGGCGACACCCTGTTCCAGGGTGGCCCTGGCGCCACCGGGCGCTCGTTCTCCGATTTCCCCACCATCCTCGAGTCGATCTCGGGCAGGCTCGGAAAGCTTCCCGAGGAGACGGTCGTCTACACCGGCCACGGTGACTCGACGACGGTCGGCGACGAGATCGTGCATTACGACGAGTGGGTGTCCCGAGGTAGCTAGCCGTCCAGGATGCGGCGCTTCTCGGCTTCGAACTCGGCATCGGTCAGCGCCCCCGAATCCCGCAGCGCTGCAAGCGTTCTGAGCTGCTCGAGGCGGACGCCCTGGTCGCTGGGCTGATAGCTGTCGATCGGCGGCGGAAGCGGTCCCGGCCAGGTCGGCTCGTCCAGGATGACGGGACCGCGCAGCGATTGCGCTTTCCTGCGCACCCGTCTCGACCACGACTGCGCGAACGTCAACCCGGCGATGCCGACCACGAACAGCCCGCCGAACACGAACAGCAACCACTCCTTCGCGCCGTCTCTGCCGAATGCCAGTTGCGGGTTGATGTAGCCGTCGACGCGGCCGCCGGTCTCGATGCCGTAGACACCGTCCGCAGGGATCTGGGCGACCCATATCTGCACCCGGACATCGCTGTTCACCGTTGTCATCGACCTGCCGGACTCCGTGAGGACGGGGTCGGGCACCCCGTCGGGCGGGGTGATGCCGACCGTCAGCGGTGGAATCGGGAAGTTGCTACTACCGCTTCCCGTGACGACGGTATGGAAGTTGATCGTCACTTCACCCGCAGGCAGGTGCAGCTTGCCCGATCCGGGGATCGGGATCTCGCCGTATTCGTTGAACTCGTCGAGGACGAACGCGTTGAGCGCGAGCATCACCACGAAGCCGATCGCGCCGACCGCCACCGTGACGATGGCGCTGATGACCGCGATCCGTGGACCGACCTGTCCCGTCATCCGCAAAGTCTGTCACGCTCGCACTTTCGCGGCGTCCCTCCCGCATGAGGACTACCGTCAGTCCCTATAACCACAGCGCCCGAATGTTCTGGGAGGTCACGATGCCTGAGTCGAGCATCGTCGTGCAGCCCGAGCCTGCGGACAGCGGCTCCTACACCGCGGCCTCGCGGCTGCAGGCGGCCGGCCTCCAGTCGGCGATCGAGGTCTTCGAGCGGGCCGCCGCGGCGGTACCGCTGCCGTCTCCGCCGCAGCCGATCGTGATCGCCGACTACGGCGCCTCGAGCGGGCACAACTCGTTGCTCCCGGTCGGCGCCGCGATCGCGGTGCTTCGCCAGCGAACCCGACCTGAGCACTCGGTGCTGGTCGTCCACACCGACCAGGCGGACAACGATTTCACCGAACTGTTCCGGACGTTGGAGGAGGATCCGGACACCTATCTGCGCAAGGACCGCGCGACGTTCGCCTCGGCGGTCGGACGGTCGTTCTACCGGCAGATCCTGCCATCCAACAGCGTCAACCTCGGGTGGAGTTCCTGGGCGATCCAATGGCTGAGCCAGGTTCCCGCCGTCATCGAAGACCACCTCCAGGTCGCCTACTGTGCCGACGAAGCCGTGCGGAGCGCCTACGCCAAGCAGGCCGCCCACGACTGGCACGAGTTCGTCGCGTTCCGCGGCCGCGAACTGTGTCCAGGCGGCCGCCTGGTGGTGACCACGATGGCGATCGGTGAGGATGACGAGTTCGGCTATCGGCCTCTGCTCTCGGCGATGATGGACGGCCTCGACGAGCTGGTCACCGATGGCGTGCTCACGGCAGAGGAAGTCGCCCGGATGTGTGTGCCCACGTACGGGCGCCGCGCCGCCGACTTCGCTGCGCCGTTTGCGCCATCCGGCCGCCTCGAAGGACTCGAGATCGAACACCTCGAGATCTTCGACGCCGAAGACCGGTTCTGGGGTCGCTACCGGATCGACAGTGACGCAGAAGCTTTCGGTGCGCGCTGGGCGGGATTCGCGAAAGCCTCGGTGTTCCCGTCACTTTCGACAGGACTCGACGGCGGTGCCGCGGATCCCCGCGCCGACGGGGTGTTCGACCGCCTCGGAGCCGGTGTCGCCGAGCGCCTTGCCGCTGCACCCGAACGGATCCGGATCCCGCTGGCTCACGTGGTGCTGATGAAGCGGCCCCGGACCTGACGGTCTCCGACGTCAGCGGATGGTGCCCACTCCCGGGATCAAGGGGAGATCGAGTGCGGTGACCCAGCCCGGCGAGAGGTCGTTTACCGCGGGCACCGCGTTGAGCGCCCGCAGCCCGGTCGCCAGGCAACCGGCGGCCGCGGCGTCGCGACCCGAACCGTCGGTGAACCGAAACGCGGTCTCCTGAAAGATGCTCGGGGTCCCTTCGATGTCGACGCGGTAGACGTCATTCTCGTTGCCCGACGGCCAGTCCGGCGCGGCGTCGTTACCGATGCGGTTGACGTGTTCGAGTTGAATCCGGGTCTCACCCTGGTACACCCCGTTGATGGTGAACCGCACGGCCGCAACGTTGCCCGGCGCGATGATCCCCTTGGCGGTCTTGCGCTCGTCGGGGGTCACCCACTTGTCCCACGTGGTGGTGATCTCGTCGAGCATGATTCCGGCCGCATGGGCGATCATCGGAACCGTTGCACCCCAGGCGAATACCAGGATGTCAGGATTCTCCAGCATGGGGCGGTACTCGGGCGGCCTGCCGATACCCATCTCGCGGTCGTAGTCGCCCTCGTAGTTGGTGTAGTCCAGCAGTTCGGACGCGCGAACCTTGCGCACCTCCGAGCACAACCCCATCAATGTCATCGGGAAGAGATCGTTGGCGAAGCCGGGGTCGATACCGGTGGTGAAGCACGATGACTCACCCAGCTCGCAGGCCACCGTGATGGGCTCGATCCAGTTCGGTGGGTTGAGATGCATCGTCGGCCAGATCCACGGTGTCATCGCCGTGGAACAGACGTCGATGCCCGCGCGCAGGAAGCGGGTGATCAGCTCGATGTTCGCGTCGGCGTGCGCAGCCGTCGGACCGTAGTGCACCAGCGCGTCGGGCTTCAGCGCAATCAGCGCGTCGACGTTGTCGGTCGCGGTGAGTCCCAGGCTGACACCGAGTCCGCAGAGTTCGCCGACATCCTGTCCGACCTTGTCCGGATTGCTGACCCCGACACCGACCAGTTCGAAGCGCGGGTGTTTGACGACCTCGGCGATCACCATTCTGCCGACGAATCCGGTTCCCCAGATCACCACTGTCTTGACGTCGGACTTGCTCACAGGTCCCACCTCTCATGTTGTTGGACTGTCATAGGTTGATGGGATCCGGCGGTGGCACCGTCTTGGTGGTGTCCCGCAGCCCTGCCTTGAATTGCATTGTCCGATAGGGCCATCCCGCCTCGGTACGCCATTGCGACACCACCAGCCCGACACCGCCCTGGATGTCGAAGCGCGAACCGGGCAGCACGTAGCCGCCGTAGAGCTGGGCCACCCGGTTCTTCAGATGGTCTTCGGCGTGCCAGGCGCAGCCCGTCACAGGCATCTGGATCGGGGTGGTGTGAAGATTGGCGACGGGAGAGTCGATCACGCGGTATCCGAGGCCGTACTTGGACGCGAGAAAGCCCCCGAGGACCCACTTTCCGGGCGCCATCCGACGAAACGTCAGCTCGCCCCACTTCTCTCCCGGCGGGGTGATCGGGGTGGCCCTGCTCCCCCAGCCCCATCGACCGTCGGTGAATCCCCAAGCCGCATAGCGGGAGCGGTCGCCGATGTGGCGGGGCCGGACCCGCATCAGGATGATGCCTTTGTCCCGCTGGAAGCCGGTGGCCACCACGTACACCCACCCGCCTCCGTCTGCTGTGGAGTCGTAATCCCACGACCAGAGCTGTGCGTGGCCACCGTGCAGGTCCGCGGGGAACTTCGCCTTCTCGCCGAGGTGACGCCAGGACACACCACTGTCGTCGGATCTCCAGATCTCCGTCCAGACGACCGTGCCGAAGCCCTTGTTGACGATGGCGTGCAGGTAGATCGATTCGCCGACCCGCAGCAGATCCGACGGGATCACCGTGCTGATGCCGCCGCGCTTCCATCCGGTGGCGGCGGCGTCGTGGTGGTAGTGCCAGAGCTGACGGGCGTAGTTCGGATCGGGTCCGCCCGCGCGTTCGTAGACGATTTCGTGGTCGGCGTCGCCGCGCCCGATCAGCACCACCGGTGAGCGCCAGTCGCCCTGCCCGACCTTGCGGCCCGAGAACGTGTCGCCGAACACCGATACCAGTTTGCCGTTGGGGGCGATCACCGAGGCGCCCAAGTCGGTGCACGTCACGCCCCACCGCTCGGTGATACCGGGTCCGGTGATGTCGACGACCTTGCCGTCGAACAGCGGCACCACCGCCGCGGCGGGTCGTGGCAGGGGCTGTCCCGCGCGCCTGCCGAGTGAGTGCGGGTCGGTGGGCGGCATGGTGTCGAGTCGGGTCCCGGGCAGCGTCAGAAACAGCGTCGTAGGCCGCCGGGTTCGCAGATCAGCGGATATTGCGTCACCGGGATCGGCAGAGGTCCCTTGTAGGACAGCGTGAACGGCGTGTTGATGATCGCCGGAGCCGTGCCGCAGGCGCCGCTATGGGTGACGCCGCGGGTCCCGGTCATCGTGACGTCGTTGAACTTGACGACCTCGACGGTGGGAGCCCAGGTGCCGTCGGCACAGCGAATGCCGCGCTCCTGCCGCTGGCTGAAGGTCCACATGCCGCCGACCAGCCGTGCCTCTCCACCGCTCAACCCCGGCGACGGTGAGACCTTGAGCCGGCACCCCACGGGCAGGTACAGCGGCACCCGCAGATCGCCGACGACCGGTACGCACGACGGGTAGATGTCCCACGTCCCCGGCGGCCCCTCGGCGGGCACGTAGTTGAAGACGCCCTCCAGGATCTGCTCGGCCTGAGCGGGCGCAGGCAGTCCGAGGGCGGTGCCGGCAAGGACGACAGCAGCGGCCAGCCCGCGCAGGATCTTCACGACGCCGAGTATTTCAGTCGGAGGTGGACAAAGTCACGGGTTTGTCGCCCCAGCCGCTGTGGGTAGTCGACCCGGACAGGGCGCGAGTACCGGGGTGGTGCAGATGGCGAGAACAGCGGTGTCGACCGCTGTGTTCGTCGTCCTCGCACTTCTAGCTGCGCTGACGGGGTGCTCCACCGGAGAACGGGTGGACTTGGGTGACGGTGCCTCCGGCGGCATCGTGGTGGCCATCGCCGGTGAACCCGATCAACTCGACCCGCACAAAACCACGGCCTACTTCTCGTTCGAAGTGCTGGAGAATGTATTCGACACGCTCGTCGAACCCGATGCGAACCTCGAGATGCGACCCGCCCTGGCCGAGTCATGGGAGGTTAGCCCCGACCAGCGGACGTGGACCTTCCGTCTGCGCAACGGTGTGGAATTCCACGACGGCACTCCGTTGACCGCCGACGACGTCGTGTTCTCGTACCGCCGGATCATCGACGAGGAGTTCGCCAACTCCGACAAGTTCAGCGCCGTGACCGCGCTCGAGGCGCCCGACCCGTCGACGGTTGTGATCCGCACCGATCGCCCGACGCCCAACATGCTCACCAACATCGGCGGGTTCAAGGGCATGGCGATCGTGTCGCGCCGCAACGTCGAGAGCGGACAGATCGCCACCCGTCCCGTCGGCACCGGGCCCTTCAGCTTCCGGGCACAGAAGAGTGGCGACTCCATCACGCTCGAGTCCAACCCGAAGTACTGGGGCGGGCCACCACCGATCACGGGGGTGACGTTCCGATTCATCTCCGAACCGTCGACGGCGCTCTCGGCACTGCAGGCCGGGGAGATCGACTGGACCGACTCGGTTCCCCCGCAGCGGGTTGCTCAGTTGGCCGACGACGACTCCGTGACGCTGGCCGTCACACCGAGCAACGATTACTGGTATCTGGCGCTCAACGAGGCCCGACCGCCATGGAACGACGCGCGGGTGCGTCAGGCCATCGCCTACGCCATCGACCGCGACGCGATCGTTCAGGCGACGAGCTACGGCACGGCCGCGACCAACCAGCTTGCGATACCGCAGGGAAACCCTTGGTACACGCCGTATGACAGGTACAGCTCGGGCGGTCTCGAGAAGGCGCGAGAGCTGTTGCAGGAGGCCGGCGCCGAACCGACGAGCCTCGACATGCTGGTCACCACCGAGTATCCCGAGACGGTGACCGCTGCCCAGATCATCGCCGACAACCTTGCGCCACTGGGCATCACCGTGAACATTCGCACCGTCGACTTCGCCACCTGGCTCGACGAGCAGAACTCCGGCAACTTCGACATGCTGATGATGGGCTGGCTGGGAAACATCGATCCCGACGACTTCTACTACGCCCAGCACCACACCGACGGCACCAGCAACGCGCAGAAGTTCTCCGATCCGCAGGTGGACCGACTGCTCGACGAGGGCCGCGTCGAGACCGACCCCACCGCTCGCGCAGACGATTACGCGAAAGCGGCCACGCTCATCGCCGACGGGGTCAGCTACATCTACCTGTACAACCCGTCGGTGATCCAGGCCTGGAATCCGTCGCTGTCGGGTGTCGAGGCACGCCGCGACGGTGCCGTCCGATTCCGCGATGCGGCCTTCACGTCGGACGGTGGTGCCTAGATGTCGGCGCTGAGTCACCCCATCACCCGGTTCGTCGCGCGAAGGCTGCTGTATTCGGCCGTCGTGTTGTTCGGGGTACTCATCGTGGTTTTCGCGCTGGTCCATCTGGTGCCGGGCGACCCGGTGCGCATCGCGCTGGGCACCCGCTACACGCCCGAGGCGTATGAGGCGCTGCGCACCGCCAGTGGACTCGACCGCCCGATCGTGTCCCAGTTCTTCGGTTATCTCGGCTCGGCACTGACCGGCGATCTCGGCGTCAGCTTCCGCAACGGCGATCCCGTGACGGTGACGTTGATGGAACGGCTGCCCGCGACGCTGTCGCTGGGGCTCGCCGGCATCGTGATCGCGTTGGCGATCGCGCTGCCCGCCGGCATCTTCTCCGCGTTGCGCGAGGGTCGGGTCAGCGACGCAATCGTGCGCATCTCAAGCCAATTCGGCGTCTCGATCCCCGACTTCTGGATGGGCATCCTGCTGATCGCCCTGTTCTCGACGACACTGGGGTGGCTACCGACCTCGGGGTACCGGCCGCTGTTCGAGGACCCCGGCGGCTGGCTTCGTCACATCGTGCTGCCGGGGCTCACCGTCGGCGTCGTGGCCGCGGCGATCATGACGCGCTACGTCCGGGCCGCGGTGCTCGAGGTGGCGTCGAGGGGCTACGTGCGCACCGCCCGCTCGAAAGGCCTTCCGCCGCAGGTCGTTACGTTCCGCCACACCGTGCGCAACGCACTGGTGCCGATCCTGACGATCACCGGCATTCAGCTCGCGACACTTCTCGGCGGGGTGATCGTCGTCGAGGTGGTGTTCGCCTGGCCGGGGCTGGGGCGGTTGGTCTACAACGCCGTGGCGGCCCGCGACTATCCGCTGATCCAGGGCACGGTGCTGCTCATCGCGGCGCTGTTCCTGCTGATCAACCTGCTCGTGGATGTGCTCTACGCGGTCGTCGACCCGAGGATCCGGCTGGCATGACGACGATGGACACCCCGAAAAGCACCGAGAACAGCCGGGTCTCGTCATGGCGGCTGCTCGCGCGCAACCCCGTCACTTTGGTGAGCGCACTGGTGCTGGTGGTCGTGGCTGTCGTTGCGGTGACCGCGAATTGGATCGCCCCGTTCGGCATCAACGACATCGATGTGCCCAACGCCCTGCAGCCACCCAGCGGCGCACACTGGTTCGGCACCGACGAGTTGGGTCGCGACGTGCTGTCCCGGATCCTGGTGGCCACCCAGGCCTCCATGCGGATCGCCGTCGTCAGCGTGGCATTCGCGGTCGTGGTGGGTGTGACGGTCGGAATCGTGGCCGGGTTCCGCGGCGGGTGCCTCGACACCGTGTTGATGCGGGTCGTCGACGTGATGTTCGCGTTCCCGGTGCTGCTCCTGGCGCTTGCCGTCGTTGCCATCCTGGGCCCGGGAGTGACGACGACCATCCTGGCCATCGGCATCGTCTACACACCGATCTTCGCGCGCGTGGCACGCGCCAGCACGCTGGGGGTCCGCACCGAACCGTACGTCGCGGTGTCCCGCGCGATGGGCGCGGGCGACCTGTACATCCTCCGAAGGCATATCCTGCCGAACATCTCGGGGCCGCTGATCGTGCAGACCTCGCTGTCGCTGGCGTTCGCCATCCTGTCCGAAGCCGCGTTGTCGTTCCTCGGTTTGGGCATCCAACCGCCTGAACCCTCGCTGGGCCGGATGATCTTCGACTCCCAGGGCTTCGTGACGATGGCCTGGTGGATGGCAGTGTTCCCCGGCGCCGCGATCTTTGTCATCGTGCTCGCCTTCAACCTGTTCGGCGACGGGCTGCGCGACGTCCTCGATCCCAAGCAGCGCACCATGATCGAAGCCCGGGGGAAGCGGTGACGGCCGTACTCAGCGTTCACGATCTCGGCGTCCGCATCGGCGACCGCACCCTTGTTGACGGGGTGTCCATCGACGTGCACCGAGAGCAGACTGTCGGCATCGTCGGCGAATCGGGCTCCGGGAAGTCGATGACGGTGCTCGCGGCGACCGGCCTGCTGGACGCCCCGGGGGCGCGGGTGTCGGGCACCAGCACGCTGCACACTGCGTCCGGCGAACCGGTGCAGTTGGTGGGAGCCAGTGCGCGGGTGCTGCGCACGGTGCACGGCGCACGGATCGGATTTGTCTTCCAGGATCCTGGGACGTCGCTGAACCCGCTACTGACGCTGGAGCGCCAGATCACGGAATCCCTTGAGACACATCGCAGGCTGACACGCCGGGACGCGAACGCCCGCGCGCTGGAGCTGCTCGAGGCGGTCGGCCTGCCCGATCCTCAGATGCGTCTGCACGCCTACCCGCACCAGCTTTCGGGCGGACAGCGCCAGCGGGTGATGATCGCCATCGCGCTGGCATGCGACCCTGAACTGCTGATCGCCGACGAGCCCACCACCGCGCTGGACGTGACGACCCAGGCGCAGATCATCGAGTTGGTGCGGGCTCTGCAGCGCGACTTCGGCACCGCGGTCGTGTGGATCAGCCACGACCTCGGCGTCATCGGTCAGGTGGCTCAGGAGGTGACGGTGTTGCGGGACGGCGCCGCTGTCGAGCAGGCACCGATCCTGGACGTCTTCGACCGTCCCCGCGACGAGTACACCAGGGATCTGCTAGCCGCCCGCCCTGTGCTCGAGGCGTCGGGTCCGCCCGCGGTCCCCGACGCCGAGCCGCTGCTGAAGGTCGACGGCCTCGACGTGACGTTCTCGGTGTCGACGCCGGTCGGCCGGTCGACGGTGCACGCGGTCAAGGACGTGTCCTTCGGAATTCGCCGCGGCACCACGTTGGGCCTGGTCGGCGAATCCGGTTCGGGCAAGTCCACGGTCGCGGCCGCGCTGACCGGCCTGGTCGCGCCCGACGACGGCAGCGCCACCTTGGCAGGCACGGACATCCTGAACGCGAAGGGCTCAGCCGGGAAGGCGCTGCGCCGCCGCGTCGGCCTGGTGTTCCAAGATCCGTTCTCCTCGCTGAATCCGCGTGCCCGGGTGGACCTCTCGATCGCCGAGCCGCTGTTGGTGCACAAGCTGGTGAAGGGTTCCCAGGCGCGCCATACCCGTGTCGCCGAACTGCTCGAACTCGTGGGGCTTCCGGGGTCTTTCGCGCAGCGCTACCCGCACGAGCTTTCAGGGGGCCAACGCCAGCGGGTCAGCATTGCGCGGGCGCTGGCCGCCGAGCCGGACCTGCTCATCCTCGACGAGGCGACGGCCTCGCTGGATGTCTCGGTGCAGGCGCGGGTCCTGGAGCTGCTGTCGCGGCTACAGAATGAACTCGGGTTGACCTACCTGCTCATCGGCCACGACCTCGCGGTGATCCGCCAGCTGAGCCACGATGTCCTGGTGATGCGCGACGGCGCCGTCATCGAGAACCGTCCCGCCGACGAGCTGTTCGCCGACCCTGAGCAGGAGTACACCCGGGACCTGCTGGCCGCGGTTCCACCGGTGACACCACGCGCCGCTGTCTGATCGTCGTCGCGCCCGTGAGAGGGTCGTGGGCATGAGTGATTTGAACGGAAAGGTCGCGCTGGTCACCGGCGCGTCGGCGGGTCTGGGTGCAGCGACGGCCAAGCTGTTCGCCGAGCGGGGTGCGACCGTCTTCGGTATCGCCAGGGACGGCTCGCGCATGGCCGAGGTGTTCGCCGAGATCCCTGGTGGCAGCTTCGCTTCCGTGGACATCGCGTCCCCTCAGGCGTGCGCGCAGGCCGTGACCGACTGCGTGGCCCAGTTCGGCCGCCTCGACGTGTTGGCCAACATCGCAGGATTCCACCGGATGCGCCACACCGCGTCGATGACCGACGCCGACTGGGACGCTGACCTCGCGGTCAACCTGAACGGCCCGTTCTACCTGTCGAGGGCGGCGCTGCCGCACCTGCTCGAGACGGGCGGCAACATCGTCAACGTGTCGTCGATCGCCGGTGTCGAGGGCGAGGTGTACTCGGCGGGCTACTGCGCGGCCAAGCACGGGCTGATCGGCCTGACCCGGGCGATGGCCGTGGAGTTCACCAAGGAGCGGTTGCGCGTCAACGCCATCTGTCCCGGAGGGATGCCGACCGCCCAGGCCACCGAGTTCGAGGCCCCGGAGAACGCCGACTGGGACCTGATCATGCGGATCGCGTCTCCCCGCGGGTTCATGGAGACCGTCGACGTGGCCAAGACGATCGCGTTCCTGGCCAGTGACGACACCGCGGCGATCCACGGCGCGGTGTACCGGGTGGACAACGGCAAGGGCGCCGGCTGACCGCCGCCATTACACGTTCAGACTGCGCTCACGGCGCCGGCTACTCGCACTTTGTCGCCCTCAGTGCAGCCTCAACGGCCCCCTAGAGCGTGAACCGGCCGGCGAAGCCGCGCAGCGGCAGATCGGCGCTGGTGATCAGCCCGGGAGCTGCCGCTACCACCGACTTGATGGCGTTCAACGCGGGCATGCCGGTGACCGTCATCCCGATGGACGCGAAGTTGGTGGGGTCGGACAGATCGACGCCGGGCTTGGGGAAGATCATGTGCTTGTTGTAGATGTTCGGGTCGCCCTTGATCGCAGTGATGTAGCAGCCCTTGATATCCCAGCTCGGATCCGTGTGCGGCGTCATCTGCCATTCGAGGTGCGTCTCGACACGCGGCACCCCGTCCACGATGCCCTGGTATTTGAGGTAGTTACCGCCCAGCGAGCCCTTCGGCAGCTTGTACCAGCCCAGGTCGACGTCCTTGGTGCACGCACCCAGTTCGTAGCTGAACTTCACCTCGTCGAGCACCAGATCGAAGCAGTCGGCCATCATCAGCACGCTATCGGCGAACACCCGGGTGTACTTCTCCAGCTTGCCGGGGATCTCCGGGTCATCGACGGGCTGACCGTAGCCCACCTCGATCCAGGTGTCCTTGGAGTGGTGGCACGACACGTCGACCGATTCGATGGTGGTGATGTTCTCGATCTCGGCGACATCGGCCGAGCACACGACTCCCAGGATCTGGTTGACGCCGGGGTTCATCCCGGTCCCGTAGAACGTCGAACCGCCTTTCTCGCAGGCCTCTTGGAGCAGCTGGGTGACCGGCTTGCCGGAGTGGTGCGGATGGTTGCGGTCGCGATGCCACCCGGTGATCCAGTCCGCCGTGGTGACGATGTTGATCCCGGCCTCGAGCACCTTGACGTAGAGGTCCTCGTCGGGGAACACGCCGTGGAACGTGAGTACATCCGGTTTCGCCGCGATGATCTCCTCGACTGTGCCGGTGGCCGTCACGCCGTTGGGCGCCAGCCCGGCGATCTCGCCGGCGTCCCTGCCGACCTTGTCCGGCGTGTAACAGTGCACGCCGATGAGTTCGAGGTCGGGCTGGTCGGCGATCCGCTTGATCATCTCCGAGCCGACATTGCCGGTGGCGACCTGGAACACCTTGATCTGGTCGGTCATGGAAAGCCTTTCTGCAGAAGTTATTTGGTCTCGGCGGCGGCCAGTTCGGCGGCGCTTCCGCCCCTGCCGTCGGGGTAGAACTTCATCGCCCACGTGCGGATGGCGGTGAAGCCCTCCAGCTCCGAACTGGCCAGCGCGGGGGGATCGGAATAGCGCTGGTGCGACCAGATGTGGATGTCCTGGCGGAACTGCCGGATGACCTCTGCGCCGAACTCGTTGGCCTTCGCCTCGGCGCGTGCGGGGTCCTTGGTGGAGTCTGCGGGCGGGCGGCCGATGTACACCATGAAACGCACGTCGGAGGTGGAGTCGTCGACGGGGGTGATCGCCGAGATGGTGCGGTTGTCGATCATTCCCCAGCTCTTGGTCACCGCGATGCCGAGTCCGCCGTTGATGGCCTCGACGCCACTGTTGATGTCCTCGATCTTCTGTCCGTCGTCGCCTTCGAACGTGATGGTGAAATCAACGTAGGACACCGCATCGTCGAAATCGTGCCGGGTGAACACCGGCACGATCGGGGTGTTGTGCACGTACTTGAAGTGCGCGAAGTCCACCCCGTTCTCGAGGACGTACTGCGGATGCATCTCGAGGCCCTGCTGGAACAACCGCTGCTGCGGGTAGTAGTCCCACGCGCTGCGACTGTCGGCGAAGTCGGCGAAGATGTCGGGCGGGTCGAAGAACGGTTCGCGGTTCTCGGTGTCATGCCAGATGTACACCGACTCATTGCGCTCGACCACCGGATAGGACTTGATCCGCCGGCCGCGGTTGGGTCGGTCCTCGTAGGGGATGCACACGTTGCGTCCCTGCTGGTTCCACTGCCACCCGTGGAACGGGCATTGCAGCACTTCACCTTTCACCGCTCCGCCGTACCCGAGGTGGGCTCCGAGGTGTTCGCAGTAGGCGTTCATCACGGCCAGCTGGCCCGACTCAGCGCGCCACGCGACCATCTCCTGGTCGAAGTACTTCATGGCGTGGACGTCGCCTATTTCGATCTCCTCCGACCAGGCGACCTGGAACCATCCGGTCGGCTTCATCGACAGCGGCGGCTTGGCCATCGACATCCCTTCGCTTCGGCGGCATTCCGTCGAATGCTAGAACACTCAATGAAAGAATCATAGTGGGGTCTACGAAAATGTTAGGGTCTCGGCATGACCGAGGTGGCTGATTCGACCGGAGCACCCGCGCCGGCGCGCCGCACGAACAAGCGCGGTCAGGCCACCCGCGAGAACATGCTCGAGGCCGCCCTGAAGTCACTCGCGTCGGGCGACCCGGGGTCGGTCTCGGCCAACCGGATCGCCAAGGACATCGGCGCCACCTGGGGCGCGGTGCAGTACCAGTTCGGCGACGCCGACGGCTTCTGGGCTGCGGTGCTGCACCGCACCGCACAACGTCGTGCCGAGATCTTCTCGACCGTCGACCCAACCGCGCCGCTTCGCGACCGTGTCGCGGGCATCGTCGACACGCTGTATCACGGCCTGGCAGAACCGGATTCACGTGCGATCGAGAACCTGCGCGCCGCGCTGCCGCGAGATCCCGCCGAGCTGGAACGGCAGTATCCCCAGAGTGCCGCCGAACTGTATTCGTGGGGTCAGTCCTGGCTGGAAACCTGCCGTAATGCGTTCGTGGGTCTGGACGTCGACCCCGAACGTATCCGGGAGGTCGCCACCCTCATTCCCGGCGCGATGCGCGGTCTCGTGTCCGAGCGACAGCTCGGCTCCTATGCGGATCTCGACGTCGCCCGCCGGGGCCTGACCAACGCGCTGGTCGCCTACCTGCAGGCACCGGACTGATCTGCGGTCAAATTACCTCAGCCCCACAGGGACATCAGCGTCACATAACAGGTCGTTCCGAGGACAATGCTCGTCAGCGCCTGGCCACGCCACACATGCAGGCAGGCGGTCACCGCCACGGCGATGACGAGCCACAGCAGCTGCCGACCGGTGTCGCCCGCCACGGTGCCCAACGTGTAAATCGCGAGCATCAGCATCACCCCCACCGGCATGTGAATGCTGAGGTACTTGACGACGGTGCTGTGGCGCATCGGCGCCAGGGCGACGAACGGCAGGGCGCGCAACGCCCACGTGACGGCGGCGCTCACCACCACGAGCAACGCGATGTAACCGTTGTCAGGCACGTCCGGCCCTGCGCTCCACCAGCAACCGCATCAGCAATGCACCCGTGAAGGCCGCAAACGCGCACACCAACATCTGACCGGGAACGACCAGCCACGCCACGACCGCGCACGCCACCGCGATCGCGGCGGTGAGCCGGTCCGGGCGCTGCCGGTAGGCATCGATGGCCAGCACGATGAACAGTGCGGTCAACGCGAAGTCCAGGCCCACCAGCCGGTCGATCGGCAGGGCCTCGCCGACGAGCCCGCCCAGGCCGGCACCAGTGACCCACAGCAGGTGAAAGCACAGTTGCATCAACAGGATCGGACGTGTGGTCCAGGTGCGCGCCTCGGGGCTGACCCCGACGGCGTACGCCTCGTCGGACAGCGTGTAGGTGCTGTACAGCTTCCCCGGCAGCCCCTTGACCCGCTGCAGCGGGAACGACAGCGCGTAGAAGACGTGGCGGGAATTCACCACGAAGGTCGTCAACGCGACAGCCGCCACCGGAGCTGCCGTGGCCGCAAGGTGCACCATCAGGAACTCCAGCGACCCGGCGTAGATGACCGCCGCGAACACCGGCGCCCACCACCATGAGAGTCCCGCGTGGACAACCAGGAACCCCAGCGCCATCCCCAGCGGGATGAACGCCAGCCCGATCGGCGCGGACAACTGAAGCACCTGACGCATCGAGTGCTCGGGATCCGGGCTGGTCGGCACGGAACACCTCCATCTCGGGCAAAGTGCGCGATCACGTCATCACCGACGTCGGACACGCTAGCTTTTCACGAGTGGCACAGCGGCCCTCGTCACGGCGGGCGGCGACGCACTGCGGGGCCCTGCGCAGGAAAGGTGAACCGTGGACATCTTCGCTGATTGGCGCAGTGGCGGACAGCATGTGCGCTGGGCGTCGACGACCGCGGCCAATGCGGGGGCCGAGGTGGAGATATTCAGCCGCCGTAGTGGCTCCCCCGGCGCGAAGGCATTGGTCTGCGTCCACGGCTTCCCGACATCGAGCATCGATTACCGCGCCCTGGCCGTGGAGTTGGACGCCGACTTCGAGATCTTCACCCTCGACTTCCCGGGATACGGGTTGTCCGGTAAGCCGCCCCACCCCTACGTCTATTCGCTTTACGACGACGCGCGCCTGCTGGTGCACGCGATCACCGAGATCTGGGGGCTCAGTGACTATCGGATGATCACCCACGACCGCGGCAGCAGTGTCGGCATGATCGCGCTGGCCATGCTGGCGGACCACAGCGCCGGGGCGTTACCCGCCGAGGTTTTCCTGACCAACGCGAACATCTTCCTGCCGCTGGCGAACCTCACCGCGTTTCAGGTCGCGTTGCTCGACGACGCCACCGGCCGTGCCACCGCGGCGGCCACCACCCCGGACATGCTGGCGGCTGGGCTGGGAATGACCACCTTTATGCCGCGCCGAACCCTACAGGATCCTGAAATCGCGTCACTGGCACAGTGTTTCGCGCACAACGACGGTATCGGCGTGCTGCCCGACACCGTCAAGTATTTGCACGAGCGCGCCGCCGACGAGACCGGCTGGCTGGAACGACTCGCCGGAATCGATGTGGACACCACCATGATCTGGGGCCTGCACGACAGTGTCGCTCCGCTGCGGGTGGCCAATCACGTGTGGCAGACCTATGTGAAGGACAAGCCCGGCCGAAACCGCTGCTGGGTGGTGCCCGGCGCCGACCATTACGTGCAGTGCGACGCGCCGGGCGAGGTCGCACAGATCATCCGGATGACCACCGACGAGCCGGTGATCGCCCTACAGACGCTCGGTCATCGTCCCGAAGGCGCAGTGCTGGTCGATCAGTCAGGCGGCGATGGTCAATGAGGCTGCGGCGCCGAGGATTCCGACCGCATCGAAGGCGTCGCGGATCGCGTTGAGCTGGGTGGTGCTGAAGCCCTGCGCGGTGGCGGCGCTGATCACGGCGGCGCGACCGTCGGCGAACTTCGCGCTCGGGCTCAGCCGCTCCAGCGAGTGGTAGAACACCTTGGCCCACGTGTCGTCTGAGACACCACTGGTCGCCGTCGCGGTCATCATCCGGTACGCCGCATTGCTGAAGATCGTGCTGTTGATGTGCACGCCGCCATCGTCGACGTCGCCGACGTAGAGATTCGAATAGTGCGAGCGGTACCCGCCCGAGACAGAACTCGGATTGGCGATGTTGCGGATGGCCCCCCTATCGGAGTCCTCACCGATCAGCCACCGGTCCGTGCCGGTTTTCCCTTCGATCAGCAGACCGAGAATGTCTGCATAGGCCTCGTTGAGCGCGCCGGGTTCGTCGCGTTCCAGCACCGAACCGCCGTCTCCGACGACGTAGCTGACGACAGCATGGGTGTATTCGTGGGCGACGACGTCGACCGCTGCTTGGAAATTGCCGCTGTCACCGTAGGCGAACTGCTGCCGGCCCGGATCCCAGAAGGCGTTGGAGTAAGAGAGGGAGTTCGGCGGCCGGTACTTGATGCTGACTACTGAGGCGGCTCCGTCGTCGTCGAAGGACTCGCGGCCCAGGACGTTGAGGTAGTAGTCGTAGGCGACGGCGGTGTTGGCGTGCGCCGAGACGGCCGCCGTGTCCCACTTGAACCAGCTCCGCTTGACCACCGCGCCGAGCAAACTCGGGCCGAGCAAACCCAAGTACGGGTAGGAAGTCTTGTACGTCTTGATGTTTCGGAGGCCGTCGACCATCGAGTAGCTCGTGGAGAACCACACCGTGGTCGAGGTGACGTTGATGGTGCGCTGCACGCCACGCCCGTCGGGGGCGGCGATGGTCACCGAGAGGCCCCTCACGTTCGAGACGGTGATGACGACGGTACCGGCATCGGGACCGTCCGCCCGGATCAGATAGGTGGCCCCCGAGCTGGACATGTCACCGGTGTCCGGCAGCTGCATGACGACCCGCCACATCAGGCTGGGCTCCTGATCGTCCTCGATGGCGTAGACGACGAGCTGGTTGGTGAATGTGCCTTGGGCCAGCAGGGATCCGAGCACCTCACGATCTGCTGCGGCGCCCAGGTATGCGTTGCCGGCGATCACACGGAGCTCGGCGTCGGTGTCCACCGAGGCGTCGGGCGTCACGTCGAAGTTCTCGGCCAGGCCGACGTAGTTGTTGAACAGACTGGTGACCGCGCCGTCGGCGTCGGTCACCAGAATCACTTCGCTTCCGAGGACCTTGATGCCCCCGATCGATTCACTGAACCGGTAGAAGTTCTCGACCGAACTCCCGACGCCGGCGTCCGTGACGGTGATCGCGGACGGATCTGCGAAGCCGGCCGCGGCGCCCAGAGCGGGCGCCATCGCGTTCAGCACCGCGGCGGCGTCGTCGGCACCGGTCACCAGGCGGTCGGTGAAACGCCCGTCGATGACGCTGACCGCGCCGCGGGAGTCGGTGGTGATCTCGACATCCTT
Source organism: Mycolicibacterium sp. CR10 (assembly GCF_005222675.1). Taxonomy (GTDB): domain Bacteria; phylum Actinomycetota; class Actinomycetes; order Mycobacteriales; family Mycobacteriaceae; genus Mycobacterium. Next base: position 62,330 of record NZ_STGE01000006.1, read on the forward strand.
GCGCGCCGCCAGCTCACCCAGATCGATGCTGGCAGGCCGGATCGGCGTCGTCGCCGCGACGGTGATCGTCACCTCGGTCGCCCGGGTGACACCGAGCAGGCCGAGCAGGCCGTGGACGTGGAACGGGTTGCCGACGGTGTCGTCGACGGTGACGGTGAAGCTGTCAGCCTGGCCGGAGGCCCCCGGCGTGTAGGTGAAGTTGCCCAGTGCGTCGAGGGTCACCTTGCCGTGCTTGGGCGCCGCGCTCACGCTGTAGGCGAGCGTGGTGTCGTCAAAGTCCACGGCGTTGAGGCTGCCGGTGACCAGGCCATCGGGACCGGGCTCGGACGTCGTCGGCGAGGCGGTGGGTCGTTGGTTGTTCAGCGTGTACTGGGTCTGGCGCACGACCAGCCAGAGTGTCTCGACGAGCCCGGACACCGGCATCGCGGGGACGGGGACTCCGTCGGCGAGCGGACGCAGCCCCACCCATGTCAGCAGATCGTTGACGATGTTGCGGGTCGTGACCGGCCGGGCGCTGACCAGGCTGGGTAGCGACGACGCGATGGGCGCGACCAAGCGCGGGGCGGCCACCGCCGGCTCCGGCAAGACCGGCGCCGCGGCTTCAGCCGCCGCCCCAGACGTTTCGACATCGGGGGTGTCCACGACAGCGGCCGCCTGTCGCGTGGAGACGGTCGGCCGGGACTCGGCGACGTCTTCGTCGGCGGCGACAGATTTCGACGCCTTCCTCGGCGCGGCGACGCTGTCCTGCGCGACGGGCTGTGCGTCGGCGATCCCGCGGCGGTCGTCCACATCCTGGTCGGCGGCGTCGTCGGCGGGTGTGACGTCCGAGAGGTCTTCGGGCTCGGTGATCTCGTCGACGTCGTCGACGTCGCCGGTGTCGACGTCGCCGGACTCATCGAGGCCGCCATCCGACTCCGCCGGATCGGGCGTGTCGTCGTCCTCCTCGGCAGGCTCGGAGGGTCCTTCAGCGGGGTCTGAGGAATCTTGCGTGTCGGCGACGCGTGCGGTGTCGTCACCCTGAGAAGAGCCCGAAGGATCCGCGGGAGAGGCCATCGCGACGCCATGCCCGAACGTGAGCCAGAGCGCGATCGTGATCGCCGCGGCAGCACAGAGCCATCGCAGAACTCCCGCTGACACCTGCCGCAAACCGCACCTGACCACGTCGACCCCCGTCGTTAACGCGATTTTCGACGTCGCGTCGCCATTGAAATGGCCTAGCGAGGAAATTACCACCCCACAGCAAACTCTCCAAGGATATGCACCGAATTCACCCACCGCCCCCGTCAGTACGGTGGGGCTATGAAATTCCTCGACGTCGACGGAGTGGGTCAGGTCAGCAGAATAGGTCTGGGCACCTGGCAGTTCGGATCCCGCGAATGGGGTTACGGGGATGACTACGCCTCGGGTCCGGCGCGCGACATCGTGGTGCGCGCCCGGGCGCTGGGAGTGACGCTCTTCGACACGGCCGAGATCTACGGTTTCGGCAAGAGCGAGCGCATCCTCGGCGAGGCCCTCGGCGACGACCGGTCCAAGGTTGCCGTGGCCAGCAAGGTGTTCCCGGTCGCACCGTTTCCCGCCGTGGTCAAGCAGCGTGCGCGGGCCAGCGCACATCGGCTCCAACTGGACCGGATTCCGCTTTACCAGATCCATCAGCCCAACCCGGTGGTCCCGGATTCGGTGATCATGCCCGGGATGCGGGAGCTTCTCGACACCGGCGTGATCGGCGCCGCGGGAGTGTCCAACTATTCGCTGCAGCGGTGGCTCAAGGCCGACGCCGCACTGGGCCGTCCGGTGATCAGCAACCAGGTGAGTTTCTCGCTCGCCAACCCCGGCGCACTGGACGACCTCGTCCCGTTCGCGGAGCGCGAGAACCGCATCGTGATCGCCTACAGCCCGCTGGCCCAGGGGTTGCTCGGCGGCAAATACGGAGTGCACAACCGGCCCGGCGGAATCCGTGCCGCGAACACGCTGTTCGCCACCGAGAATCTGCGACGGATCGAGCCGCTCCTGCAGACGCTGCGCGATGTGGCGGCCGACGTCGGAGCAAAGCCGGCGCAGGTGGCACTGGCCTGGCTCATCGCCTTACCGGGGGTGGTCGCCATTCCCGGCGCCTCCAGCGTCGAGCAACTCGAGTTCAACGTCGCGGCGGCCGACATCGAGCTGACACAGCAGGCACACGACGCATTGACTGCCGCGGCCCGGGCGTTCACGCCGGCGCCCACCGCGCGCGTGCTCGCCGATCTGGTCAAGGAGAAGCTGGGCCGCGCATGAGCACTCTCGAACTCGGCCCGATCCTTCGCCACGTGGGTGAGACCACGGCCTCGGTGTGGGTGCAGACCAGTGCGCCTGCGAAGGTGACGGTGCTCGGCTGCACCGCGCGCACCTTCGAGGTGCAGGGCTGCCATTACGCGCTGGTGCCGGTTCAGGGACTGACGCCCGACTCGACCCTCGAGTACCAGGTTCATGTCGATGACGTGTTGGCCTGGCCCGAGCCGGACTCCGAGTTCCCGCCCAGTGTGATCAGAACCCGCGGCCCGGAGACCGCCGACCGGCTGCGGGTCATCTTCGGCTCGTGCCGCTACCCAAAGACCGGGGATGCGAAGCTCGACGACAAGCTCGGCCTGGACGCCTTGGACTGCTACGCCACCCGCCTGCAGGCGATGCCGGTCGACGACTGGCCGGATGCGTTGCTCCTTCTCGGCGATCAGGTCTACGCCGACGAACTCACCCCCGAGGCGCGCCGCCACCTTGCCGGTCGGCGGTCGAACAAGCGGCGCCCGCCGGATGAGGTCGTCAGCTTCACCGAGTACGAGGGTCTCTACCGACACACGTGGGGGGATCCCGAGATCAGGTGGATTCTGTCGACGCTGCCCACCGCGATGATCTTCGATGACCACGACATCCGCGACGACTGGAACACCTCCGCGGCGTGGCGCGCCGAGGTCAACAAGAAGCCGTGGTGGCGCGACCGAATCCGGGCCGGGCTCGGCTCCTACTGGGTGTATCAGCACCTGGGCAACCTGAGCCCGGACGAGCTCCGCGACGACGAGGATTACCAGAAGGTGCTGGCCGCTGACGGGGACTGCTGGCCGCACCTGGTCGAGCTGGCCGATCGTGCCGACAGCGAGGTCGACGGCGACAAAGGCCTGCGGTTCAGTTTCCGCTGGGACCTCGGGCGCAGCCGCCTGATCATGGTCGACTCACGCAATGCCCGGATTCTCGACAGCGGGGATCGAAAGATGTTGGGCGACCGCGAGTTCAGGTGGTTGGAGGACCAGGTCGAGGATGGTTTGGACAGCCTGGACCACCTCGTCATCGGGTCGTCGCTACCGTGGCTGCTGCCACCGGCACTCGGCGACATGCAGACCGTCAACGAGATCGCCGCCAACCGTGACGGGGTGCGGGGTCAGCTGGCCGATAAGGTTCGGCAGACAGCCGACCTCGAGCACTGGCCGGCGTTCCTGAAGTCGTTCCTGCGGCTCAGCGAGCTCATTAGGCACGCCGCGTCGCAGGCCGACCGTGGCCCCGCCAGCGTCTCGGTGCTGTCCGGGGATGTGCACCACAGCTACGCGGCGCGCGCCGACTTCACCGGAGAGCCGACCGCCCGGGTGCATCAGCTGGTGTGTTCGCCGGTGCACAACTATGTGCCGGCGTTCGTCAAACCCGCGTTCCGGCTCGGATGGTCACCGCGGGCGGCACGGATAACCCGGCGCTGGGCGCGCCGCCACGGCGCGCCCACCCTGCCGATGTCCTGGAGAAACCTCAGCGGCCCGCTGTTCGGCAACACCATCGCGACTCTGAATGCCAAGGGCCGCAACGCCGATGTGGTCTTCGAGCAGCCGCGTGACGACGGCCGGCTGAGCACGGTCACCCGGATTGCGCTGACCGACTGATCACACCGTCGCGTCGAGCGCCTCGATGCGTATCGCCACACCGTTGAGCACCGACATCCCGGCGAGGCGCTCCAGATCGGCGGCGGCGTTGGACGTCAACTCGTTGACGTTCGCGCCGCCGGAACTGTTGGCCAGCTGCCAGCCACCCCGGTGCCCCCAGCCGTGTGGGATCGCCACGGTTCCCGGCGCCATGTCATCGTTGATCTGGACTTCGGTTTCGATGGCGCCATAGGGCGAGGTGATCCGCACTCCCGCGCCATCAGTCAGGTTCGCGGCCGCGGCGTCGGCGGGGTTGATCCTGGCGCGCTGGCGACGATTGCCCTTCATCAGGGTCGGGCTGTTGTGCATCCACGAGTTCTGCGAACGCATCTCACGCATGCCGATGGCCATCAGCGGGAAGTCGGGATCATCGGGGTGGCGGTCGCCGAGGCTGTTCACCTCGAGCAGGATCTCGTCGAGCGCGAGAGCGACCTTGCCGTCGGAGTGCCGCACCGCGTCGGTGCGAATACCTGCGCTGGCATGCTCGGCCAGCACGATGCCGTGTGGGTTCTCCTTGAGTCGGCGGGGGTTGATTCCGTTGCGGCGCAATCCGAATCGATCTCCGAACGGGCCGATCCGCATCAGCAGCTCGACCACGCGTCGCGGCGTGATGCGTCCGATGCCGCGCCGATCCAGCCAGGTCAGCGCCCCATTGAAGCGCTCCAACGGACCCGTGGCGAACAGCGAAAGCTTCATCCGGCGGGCCAACTCGTCGAACACCTCCCATTCGTTGCGGGCGTGGCCATATGGCGCGAGCACCGGTTCGGCCGCTTGGATGAACACCGTCGGCGAGCAGTTCGCGAAGCTGTAGGGCACGTCGTAACGCTCGAGGAACGTCGTCGCGGGCAGCACGTAGTCTGCGTGGCGGTTGGTCTCGTTGACGTAGAGGTCCAGCGACACCAGCAATTCGAGTTCGCCGAGCGCCTTCTCGAGCATCGGCCCGTTGGGCACGGTCAGCACCGGATTGCCTGCGGTGACGAACATGGCGCGCATCTGGCCTTCGCCGGGGGTGATGATTTCCTCGGCGATCAGCGCGGCCGGGTAGGTGCTGATCACCTCGGGAAGGTCACCGATGCGTGAGCGGCTGGTGTTGTAGGTCAGCCTGCCGGCCTTCTCCCCCATGTCCTCCAGCGGAATCACCGCCTGGGCGAACAACATTCCGCCGGCACGGTCGAGATTGCCGGTGACGACACTCAACGCGTCCAGCAGGAAGCACACCAGCGTGCCGTGCCTGCCCAGGCACGCTCCGGTGCGCCCGTAGGCCACCGCGGTAGGCGCGGTGGCGAAGTCGCGGGCGAGTCTGCGGAGCACGTCGGCGTCGACGCCGGTGCGGGCCTGGGTGTCTTCGGGCGGGAAGCCGCGCACGATGTCGCGCAGTGTCTGCCAGCCCGTCGTCTGCTCGGCCAGCGCGGCGGTGTCGGCGAGGTCCTCGTCGAAGATGACGTACAGCATCGACAGCAACACCCAGGCGTCGGAGTCGGGGCGGACGGGCAGATGTTCGTAGGCGCGGGCGGTTTCGGTGCGGCGTGGGTCGACGACCACCACCCGGCCGCCACGGCGGGTGATCCCGGCCAGATCGTCCTTGACGCGCGGTGTGCGCACCGCGCTTCCGTGCGACACCAACGGGTTGGCCCCGAGCATGAACAGGAAGTCGGTGCGCGGCAGGTCCGGGAACGGGATCTGGCTGGCCGCCCCGTACAGCAGCTTGCTCGCGACGAACCGCGAGTTGATGTCCTGCGAGCCCGACGAGTACTGGTGGTGGCCGCCGAGGCGGGTGAGGAAGATTCCCGACCACAGTCCGGTGGCGTAGCCGAAAGCAATAGGATTGCCAAAATATTGGCCAACCGCACTGCCGCCGTGGTCAGCGACGATGCGGGTGAGCCGGGCAGCGATGTCGTCGAGCGCCTCATCCCAGCTGACCTCCTCGAAAGTGCCGTCCGCACGTCGACGCAGCGGAGAAAGCACCCGGTCGGTGTCGTTCTGGATGTCGGTGAATGCAATACCTTTCGGGCAGGCCCGGCCCCGCGACAACGGATTGTCGGGATCCGGCCGAAGAGATTGCAGTCGGCCGTCCTCGACCGTGGCGATCAGCCCGCACAGCGCTTCGCAGATCCGGCAGTAGGTGACGTGGTGCTCGGCAGGCATCGGAGGCCCTTTCTGTCCGCCCTACCCTCGCACCCGCACCGACGATGCGCTAGACAAATCGGTGAAAGTGTTCACTGCGCGCTCTTCCGGTTCTCCGCCGGATGCGTACCATCCGAGCATGAAGCTGCAGGGAAAGAGAGTCCTGATCACCGGGGCGTCGCGAGGAATCGGGGAGGCGCTTGCGCACGGCTTCGCAGGTGCCGGTGCCAGCGTCGCGCTCGTCGCCCGGACACAATCCGCCATCGACGCGCTCGCGGCGGAGCTCGGTGGCTCCGCGCACGCCGCCGACCTGGCCGATCCGGAACAGGTCGCAGGCCTCATAGCCCGAATCGAGGATCAGGTCGGACCGGTCGATGTGCTGGTGAACAACGCCGGAGTCGAGAGCACGGCCGGCTTCGTCGACGCGCCCGACGACGAGCTCCGCCGCGTCACCGAGGTCAACTATCTCGCCCCCGCCGAACTCTGCCGCCAGGCTGTCCCCCGCATGCTTCGCCGCGGCGGCGGGCACATCGTCAACGTGTCGTCGATGGCGGGGTGCTCGGTGTTCCCCGGACTGGTCACCTACTGCGCATCGAAGGCGGCACTGTCGCACTTCACGGCGGGCATGCGCGCCGACCTACGCGGATTGCCGATCGGCACCACCCTGGTCGAACTCGGCCCGATCCCCACCGAGTTGCTCGCCCACGCCGACGCGTTCGAGCCGACCGCAAAATCCTTTCAGCGGCTCTACCGGACACGCATGTTGATCAAGGTGCCCCGCGAGACGGTGTCCGAGAGCGTGGTCGAGGCCGTGCGCAAAGGCCGCAAACACGTGCGGATCCCCCGGCGGGCCGCGATCTTCCCGATACTGGCCGAAATGCCGCGGCGGGCAACGGAGATCGTCCTGACCGGCGTCCCCCACCAGGCGAGGTAGCCGGATCGATCAGTGCACGCCTTCCATCTGTCGGCTGATCCACGGCGAGAGGAAGAACACGACCACGCCGGCAGCGACCGCGACCGCGCCGAGGATGCCGAAGTAACCGACCTCTCGTGAGGCGTCGTAGTACTTGGACAGCACGCCCGACATCGACGTGCCCAGCCCGACGGAGAAGAAGTAGAGCGCCATCATCTGGGCGCGGAACGCGTCGGGGGCCAGCTTGGTGGTGACCGACAGACCGATCGGCGAGAGCAGCAGCTCCGAGACAGCGAACACCCCGAGAATCACCATCACCAGCAGAGCAGGGACCTTGGCGATTCCGGCCAGCGGGATGAAACACAGGAATGCCACGCCCATGCCGATGACGCCGTAAGCGAACTTGCGGGGAGTGGTCGGCGCCCGGTTGCCGAGGCGCGTCCACATCAGCGCGAACAGCGGTGAGAGCACGATGATCCACACCGGTTCGATCGAGCCGATCCAGCTCGACGGTGCGACCCAGCCGAAGATCGACCAGTCCATCCGCTCGTCGGAGTAGACCGCCAGCACGGTGAAGATCTGTTGGAACAGCGACCAGAACACGGCGTTGGCGATGAACAGCGGGATGAATGCCCGCACCCGGACCTTCTCGGGGTCGGTGACCTTCGCGCTGCGCAGCATGATGGCGAAGTAGGCGATCGATGCGGCGACGATGACGCCGGTGGTGACCTGTGAGAGATTCGCCAGCGTCACGAGCTTCAGCGCGACCGCCACCGCGACGACCACCAGCACGGCCACGAATACTGCGACGGTCTTGCCGATCGCACTGCGCGGCAACGGGTTCGGCACCTCACGGCCGTGGGTGCCAAGATTACGGCGGAACGCCATGTACTGGATCAGCCCCAGCGCCATCCCGATGGCGGCCGCGCCGAAGCCGTAGTGGAAGCCAAGATTCGTCTGCAGCAGGCCGGTGATCAGCGGGCCGATGAAGGCGCCGAGGTTGATGCCGAGGTAGAACAGCGTGAACCCGCCGTCGGCGCGGGCGTCGCCCTTGTCGTAGAGCGTGCCGAGCAGGGACGACGCATTGGCCTTGAGCGCGCCGGACCCCAGCGCGACGAGCACCAGGCCGGCGCCGACCCCGGTGAGCCCGGGAAGGATCGCGAGCGCGATGTGGCCGAGCATGACGACGACGCCGCCGTAGAACACCGTGCGTTCCATGCCGAGCAAACGGTCGGCGATCCAGCCGCCCAGCACCGTCGACAGATACACCAGACCGCCGTAGGCACCGACGATGCCGGTCGCGGTGCTCTTCGGTAGTTCCAGCCCACCATCGGTGACCGAGTAATACAGGTAGTAGCCGAGAATCGTCAGCATCCCGTAGAACGAGAAGCGCTCCCACAGCTCCACGCCGAACAGATTGGTCAGTCCGATGGGGTGACCGAAGATCGTTCGCTGGTTGTCCTGCTCCCGAATAGTCATGTCATCACCCTGCCTCTTCCGGTTCCGGGCGCGGCACCACCAGCACGCAGAATCGCAGCTGATATCCCCCCGCCACGGTGTCCACAATGGACCACACTGGGTCCATGACGGAACCCGGGACCCCACGTGTGGCGGTCTACCTCGACTTCGACAACATCGTGATCTCGCGGTATGACCAGGTGAACGGGCGCAACTCGTTTCAGCGCGATAAAGCCAAGGGCCTCGACGAGCATCCGGAGCGGCTCGAGCGCGCCACCGTGGACGTCGGTGCCGTCATCGACTTCGCCTCCTCCTTCGGCACTCTGGTGTTGACCCGCGCCTACGCCGACTGGTCGGCCGACGTCAACGCCGGATACCGCGGACAGTTGGTGGGGCGCGCGGTCGATCTGGTGCAGCTGTTCCCCGCCGCCGCGTACGGCAAGAACGGTGCCGACATCCGGCTGGCCGTCGACACCGTCGAGGACATGTTCCGGCTGCCCGACCTCACCCACGTGGTGATCGTGGCGGGCGATTCCGACTACATCGCGCTCGCGCAGCGGTGCAAACGTCTGGGCCGCTACGTGGTGGGTATCGGCGTCGCCGGGTCCTCGAGCCGCGCGCTGGCAGCGGCGTGCGACGAGTTCGTCACCTACGACGCGCTGCCCGGCATTCCGGTGTTCGAACCGGCACCGGCCACCGACGACAAACCTGCGCCGCGGAAGCGGACGGGGCGAACGAAAACGACCCCCGAGGATCCCGAACCGCCCGACCCGCAGGCGGCGGCCACCGGGTTGCTGACCCGCGCGCTGCGCATCGGACTGGAAAAGGACGACGTGGACTGGCTGCACAACTCCGCGGTGAAGGCGCAGATGAAGCGCATGGACCCGTCGTTCAGCGAGAAGCCTTTGGGGTTCAAGTCTTTCAGCGACTTCCTACGGTCGCGCGCGGATGTGGTGGAACTGGACGAGAGTTCGACCACCCGGATGGTGCGACTGCGCGACAAGGCCTGACGCGCACCAACCAATCAATCGACCTGCCGGTACCACGCGATCACGTACACCACCATCGCGGAGACCAGGGCGACGATCACCCACAGCACGAGGCCGACGTCGATCCACGCGCCCGGCGGCGGGGCCCCCGGCAGAATGTTGCGAAGCGGAACAGTGGCGAACAGCATCGCCGCGTACCAGGTGAGGAACGGCATCTGGAATTCTTTCCGCCGCGTGACCACCTGGAACGCCGTGAACAACGCCAGCGTCGGCAAGGTGATCAGCACGATACAGATGCCGAGATCGAACGCCAGCGGGCCGAGGGCACGCTTCAGCGTGATCTTCTCCGCCTCATCGCCTGCCGGCGACTGCGACATCGCCGACGGAGGCGCGGAGGCACTGGAGATGTCCCACCCCTGGATCGCGGCCGCCACTTCGACGCGGGCCGGCAGGAACTCCCGCTCCTCGCCGGAGCCGACGAGCACGTCGGCGCTGATCGCATCGGTGGTGTAGGAATCGAACGGCCACGTCGTCGGATCGCCGCTGACATCCATCGTGGTGGCGACCTCGGCGGGTGCTTCGCCCGCCGGGAACTTGATGTCTCCCAAGGTGTTCCACGGATACAGTCGGACCGACAGGTCGGTGTTCAGCACGTCGAGGCGCTCATCGGTCAGGCCGTCCTCGGGGATGACGAGGACCTTGACATCGACCTTGTTCTCCACGGTGCGAATGGATCCGATGGTCACCAGCACCACGGTCTCGGAGCCATCACCTTCGTCCGCACCGTCCAGCTCGCGGGACGAGCCGGAGAACCACCAGTAGGCGAACAACGATCCCGCGTAGAGGACCGCGACCACTAGAGCGATGACGGCGCCGACAACGACACGCTTGCCCGACGACTTCGGCTCCGGCGCGCCGTGGCGCGTGCGTTCCGGACTTGCCGGCTCCGACGTTGGCTGCGACATCGCGCACCTCCCCCGGCGAATTATTACGGATGCGTCAGAACCTGGTGTGTCGAATGAGCAAACAAGATCAGCCGGCCCGACGGATCGTGGACTACTATCTGCGTATGAATGCAGGTACTGCAGCAGAGCGACTCGACGACGATCAGGCCAACCTGATGGTCGAGGTGTTCCGGATGCTGGCCGACCCCACCCGCATCCAGGTGCTGTGGGCCCTGACCGGTTCGGAGTACTCGGTCAACGAACTCGCCGAGCGGGTGAGCAAGCCCGCGCCGTCGGTTTCTCAGCATCTGGCGAAGTTGCGGATGGCGCGACTGGTGCGCACCCGCCGGTCGGGCACCACCATCTTCTACAGCCTGGAGAACGAGCACGTGCGCCAACTGGTGACCGATGCGGTGTTCAACGCCGAACACGCCGGACCCGGGGTGCCCCCGCACCACCGCCATGACCCCGCGCTGCGTGCCGTCGCCACCCGGAGCGCTTCCCGGAAGGCGGACCATCGATGAGCGGCCACCACCTTCATCACGACCACAGCCACGAACACGACCACAACCACGACCATCCGAAAGGCCTGCGCGGCGCGGTGTCCGAGATCTTCGCCCCGCACTCCCACGACTCCGCCGACAGCGTCGACAGCGCGCTCGAGTCCAGTGCGGCCGGTATTCGCGCCGTCAAGATCAGCCTGTTGGTGCTCGGGCTGACGGCCGTCGCCCAGGTCGTCATCGTGGTCGTGTCGGGGTCGGTCGCGTTGGCCGCCGACACCATTCACAACTTCTCGGATGCGCTGACCGCGGTACCACTGTGGATCGCGTTCGCACTGGGCACGAAGGCGGCGACTCGGCGATACACCTACGGGTTCGGCAGGGTCGAGGACCTGGCCGGGGTGTTTGTCGTCGCGATGATCGCGTTGTCGGCGGTGGTCGCCGGCTACGAAGCCGTGATGCGACTGTTGCACCCTCAACCCGTCGAGCACCTCGGGTGGGTGGCGCTGGCCGGACTACTCGGCTTCATCGGCAACGAATGGGTCGCGCTGTACCGGATCCGGGTCGGACGCAAGATCGGGTCCGCCGCCCTCGTCGCCGACGGATTGCATGCCCGCACAGATGGTTTCACCTCTCTGGCCGTGCTGTTCTCCGCCGGTGGCGTCGCACTGGGGTTCCCGCTCGCCGACCCGATCATCGGGCTGGTCATCACGGCGGCGATCCTGGCAGTGCTCCGCACCGCGGTCCGCGATGTGTTCCGTCGCCTGTTGGACGGCGTGGAGCCGAAGTTCGTCGACGCCGCCGAATCGACGCTCGCCGCCCGTCCCGGTGTCCGCTCGGTGCGCAGCGTACGGATGCGCTGGATCGGGCATCACCTGCACGCCGACGCCGAACTCGACGTCGATCCCACACTGAGTCTGGCGCAGGCCCATCGCATCGCCCACGACGCCGAACACGACCTGATCCACGCCGTCCCGAAACTCACCACAGCGCTCATTCACGCCTACCCCGCCGACGACGCACACCACGGACCGCAGGGCCCGGGAGGGGCCGCGACCACCTCGTGAGCCGGTCCGTGTACTCGAATCGCTGTGGGGTACCCACAGCAGGGGTCGCGACGTGAGTAACGCAACTGACGCGGTTGTGACCGTCGACTTCTGTAACGATGGGCTGATCTGGTCCAGAGGAGACACTGCACATGACCGAGTTGAAGTATCTGGAGTTGCACGGCGACCGCGTGGCCTACCGGGATGCCGGTAGCGGCGACGAGGCGCTGCTGCTGATCCACGGGATGGCGGGAAGTTCGGACACGTGGCGCGCCGTGATCCCCCAGTTGTCCAAGAAGTACCGCGTCGTCGCACCGGACCTGCTGGGACACGGTCAGTCCGCCAAACCCAGGAGCGACTACTCCCTCGGCGCGTTCGCGGTGTGGCTCAGGGATCTTCTCGACGAGCTCGGCGTCTCGCGTGCCACGGTCATCGGCCAATCGCTGGGCGGCGGGGTGGCGATGCAGTTCGTTTACCAACATCCCGATTACTGCCAGCGGCTGGTGTTGATCAGCAGCGGGGGCCTCGGCCCGGATGTCGGCTGGACCCTACGCCTGCTGTCAGCTCCGGGCGCCGAGCTGCTCCTGCCCGCGATCGCGCCGCCCCCGGTGGTCAACGCAGGCAACAAGCTGCGCTCGTGGCTCTCCAAGGGCGGCATCCAGTCACCGCGCGGCGCCGAGATGTGGAGTGCCTATTCGTCGCTGTCGGACTCGCAGACACGCCAGGCTTTCCTGCGGACGCTGCGGTCGGTGGTCGACTACCGCGGGCAGTCGGTCAGCGCCCTGAATCGGCTGCACCTGACATCGGAGCTGCCGACCATGGTCATCTGGGGTGATCGGGATGCCATCATTCCCATCGACCACGGCTACGCCCTGCAGCAGGCGCGTCCGGGAACCCGCCTCGAGGTGTTGGAGGGCGTGGGTCACTTCCCCCACGTCGAACGGCCCAGCGAGGTCGCGGACCTCCTCGACGACTTCATCACCACCACGGGCCAGTTCCCCGGCGCTGTCGCCCCGCCCGCAGTGGAGCAACCCAGGGAGTAGCTGCCCACAATGTGGTCGGACTGGTGGTCGATCCCACTCGGTGTCATTTTGGGCTTCACAGTCATCTGGGTTGGGCTCGTCGTCGCCCTCTGGATCGCCACACCCGACGAGACCGGGTTGCGTGTGACTGCTCGTCTGCTTCCCGACTTGCTTCGCCTCCTCAAGCGCGTCGCCGGGGACCCCACCGCGTCGCGCGGAATCCGGATTCGGGTCGCTCTACTCCTCGGCTACCTGGCGATGCCAATCGACCTGATCCCGGACTTCATCCCGGTCATTGGATACGCCGACGACGCGGTGATCGTCGCGCTCGTGCTGCGGTCGGTGGCCCGCACCGCGGGCACCGAAAAACTGGCCGAGCACTGGCCTGGAACGCCTGACGGGCTGGGTGCGCTACTTCGACTCTGCAGACTCCCTGCGGCACCGTCTGCCAGCGACGACTGACTGTTGAATGTGGGCGCTCATTTGTCGGGCGTGTAAGTTCCCCATGACGTCACGACTCGGTAACGCAGGAGATGGAGGTGTGTCGTGCTGATTCGTCTCCTTGCTCTGTCAGTCGGCTGGCTGTTGATGAGTGGGCTCGCCGCGCCTGCGGCATCGGCGCAGCCCGATGTCGAACCGGTCGTGGTGGAAGCGCCGGCCGCCGACGCGGCCCTCCCCCCAACCGACCCCATCGCCGAGGGCGTGGTGGTATCGCCGCCTCCCGCGACGACCACCAGCCCGGACGGCTGGACACTGACCGTGGGCGCCAAGGATGAGACTCAGCGGACGATCGCGCCGTTGACGACGGCGCTGTCGACGCGCGAGTACGAGGTCGGCGGCACCTATACCGGATCTATGACAGGCCCGGAAGAGGACAAACCGCCGCGCGGTGTGCTCGAGGTGGGCTATCAGATCGGCTGCGGCATCGACATGAGCACGTCCAACGGCGTGTCACTGACCGGAACGGCGGGCATCACCCCGTCGATCGGAATCCTCGGGGTCGACACCATCGGGCCATTCCCGGAGGGCATCCTCCCGGGCGTCGCCGGCAACCTCGGTGGCGGCATCACCGTCGGCCTCAAGCCGGGAATGATCAACGTGGTCACGGTCACCCGGAAATCGTTCACCGGTGCCGACCCGTGGGTGATGGTCGACGGCTACCGCATCAAGATCGATGGCTGTGTCGGTGAGTCCTTCATCCGCTCGTATGCGGTTCTGAAACGCTCGACCCCTGAGTCCGACGCCATCCTGGCGTACTACGGCGAGACGAAGAAGGTCTAGGGAACAACCGCGACGGCGACGGGCTCAGTTAACAAGTAGTCCCACGAAACTGACTGTCCAGCCATATGCTGGGTCGGCCGACGATCCAGGGGGCGGGGCATGGCTGGACCACGAATCGGTGATGCGCGCCCCGCCGGACCTTCACTCGCGGCGACGATATCGCCGAGCCCGCGGTGACGCAGACGGCGTCGGTGAAGCTGCGACGAGCACTGCGCCTCGCTGGGATGCGCCCTCTACCCCGCCCGCGCCCCCGCACCGTCGAACTGCGCGGCAAGAGGATCCTGCTGACAGGAGCGTCGTCGGGTATCGGCGAAGTCGCTGCGGAAAAGCTTGCGGCCCAAGGCGCCACGGTGATCGTCGTCGCGCGCCGCGAGCACCTGCTGGCCCAGGTGGTCGACAGGATCGTGGCGCAGGGCGGCGAAGCGATCGCGATGGCCACGAACCTGGCCGACATGGACGCCGTCGACGAACTGGTACAGCGCGTGGGGCAGGTCATCAATGTCTCCAGCTGGCGTGTAATGCCGGAGTCCTCACCGCTTTTCGGCGTGTACAACGCCTCGAAGGCTGCGCTGAGCGCCGTCAGCCGCGTCATCGACACCGAGTTGGCCGAATCTGGCGTCCACTCGACCACGATCTACTACCCGTTGGTGGCCACGCCGATGATCGCGCCCACCCGTGCCTACGACGGGTTGGCTGCACTCAGCGCGGACGAGGCTGCCAATTGGATAGTCGATGCTGCCCGCACCCGGCCGGTACGGATTGCACCCCGCAAGACGCTGGCCCTCCGGGCGCTCGACATCGTGTCGCCTCGGCTGCTCAGCGACCTCATGATGCGCTCCACTCCCCCGGCAGCGCCAGACGACGACGGCGGCAGTGACCGGTAAACAGGTCGGTCATCGACCCGAAAACCTCGGCCTGGGAGCGGTTCTCACCACGGCAGCGTTCTTCTGCGTCGCGTTGGTGGGCGCGCTGGCGAAGGTGTCGAACCAGTACACCTCGACTGGCGTTCTGCTGCTGTTCCAGAATGCGATCTGTTTTCTGTTCATCATTCCGGTGGCACTGCGCGGCGGATGGGCATCGCTGCGCACCGACAAGATCGGCCTGCACCTGTTGCGCGCAGCGACCGGCACCGCGTGCTGGTACGCGCTGTTCTTCGCGATCACCCAGATACCTTTGGCCAACGCCACGCTGTTGACCTACAGCGCGCCCCTGTGGATGCCGCTCATCGCCTGGGCGGTGTCCCGCCAGCGGGTGTCCAGACCCACGTGGATCGGCGCGGGGGTCGGCTTCGCCGGGGTGATTCTGGTGTTGCAGCCCCAGGGGCACGGCTTCAGCATCGGCGAGATAGCCGCTCTCTCAGGGGCGTTGCTGTTGGCCGTCGCCATGATGTCGGTCCGATGGCTCGGCGCCACCGAGCCGGTCACCAGGATCCTCTTCTACTATTTTCTGCTCGCCACCCTCATGTCCGTACCCATCGCCGCAGTCGACTGGGAACCGATACCCGCCCGGGCGTGGGTGTGGTTGGTCGGCCTCGGGTTGGCCCAGTTGTTCTCGCAGATTCTCATCGTGGTGGCCTACCGCTATGCGTCCGCGGAGAAGCTCGGGCCGTTCATCTACTCCGTGATCGTCTTCACCGCGGTGATCGACTGGATCGCCTGGGACCACCCACCGACGCTGGTCATGTTCCTGGGGATGGCGCTGATCATCGGCGGCGGCCTGATCGCGGTTCGCGCAAAACTGCGCGCCCCGCAGGCACTTGCCACTGCGCCTGAGGCAATTGATCCTTAATGCGATCGCGGGAGAACCCGTCGGTCGCGACCACCGAACGGAGGCATTCTGTGACCGAGAGCATCGACGCCAGATTCGGCGGGGTTCACCACCTGTCGTTGACCGTCACGGACCTCGAGGCAAGCATCGCGTGGTATCAGCGGGTGTTTCGAACCGAGCGTCTGGACCTCACAGTCCCGCATTACGGTCGGGAGGAGACGGGATACAGCGTCCTGTTGCCCGAACCGCGATCAGGCCTGATCTTCAGCTTGCACAGAAACACCGGCAATCGCGGTGAGCAGTTCGACGAGGCGCATACGGGGTTGGATCATGTGTCCTTCAGCGTGAATGGGCGGTCCGCATTGGAGGTCTGGGTCGCGTGGCTGGATGACTTAGGGATCAGCCACACAGGGATCGTCGACGAGACGGACCCGATCACCTACTCGACGGTGGTGTTCCGCGACCCGGACAATATTCAGCTCGAGTTCATAGCCATGGACTGAAAAAGCCTGCGTCCGTTCATGGCCCGCATCTGCCCTAGGCAGGGTCGGGCCCAGCGAGACGGGTCGCCAAAGAGGTGACTCGTCCAGCGATGTCGTCGCGGACAAGACGCATGCGTTCGATGCCGTCAATGCCCCGCGACGATGGCTCGTCGACATCCCACACCTCGACGGGGGTGTCACCCACGGATTCCACCTGCGCTTGCGTGCCCACCACGACGACGAGGTCGACCGCAGAGATCAGCGCGTCGGTGAGTTGCGTGGGTTGGTGCGCGGTGACGTCGATCCCCATCTCGGCCATGACCTTGGCGCACATGTCGTTGCCCGCACCTTTGGCCCTGGTACCTGCCGACAACGCTGTGATCTGCGGAGTCGCGACGTGACGCATCAGGCCCTGCGCGATCACTGATTTACCGGCACTACTCACACACACGAACAGCACCGTGGATTGGGTGGGGGGCGCCGCTGTCATGGCTGGCGTTCCCGAACGATGTTGAAGCGCTTCCGTAAGAACAACGAGACATAGACAAGCGCGACGAGAACGGGCACTTCGATCAGTGGGCCGACGACACCGGCGAGCGCCTGGCCGGAGGTCGCGCCGTAGGTGGCGATAGCGACGGCGATGGCCAGTTCGAAGTTGTTGCCTGCGGCGGTGAACGCCAGGGTGGTGGTGCGCTCGTAACCCAGGTGAAGCGCGGCACCGAGGGCGTAGCCGCCGCCCCACATGATGGCGAAGTAGGCCAGCAGGGGCAGCGCGATGCGGGCTACGTCCCACGGGTTGCGGGTGATCTGATCACCTTGGAGCGCAAAGAGAATCACGATGGTGAAAAGCAACCCGTACAGCGCCCACGGCCCGACGCGGGGCAGGAACTTCGCCTCGTACCAGTCGCGGCCCTTGGCCTTCTCGCCGATGCGGCGCGAGAGGTACCCGGCGAGTAGCGGGATGCCCAGGAAGATGAGCACCGATTTCGCGATCTGCCACGGCGAGGTGTCGATGGTGGTCTGTTCGAGGCCGAGCCAGCCGGGCAGCACCGACAGGTAGAACCATCCCAACACCGCGAACATCACCACTTGGAACAGCGAGTTCAGGGCGACCAGCACCGCGGCGGCTTCACGATCTCCGCAAGCAAGGTCATTCCAGATGATGACCATGGCGATGCAGCGCGCCAGTCCGACGATGATGAGCCCGGTCCGGTATTCCGGAAGGTCAGGCAGCAGCAGCCAGGCCAGAGCGAACATCAGTGCCGGTCCGAGGACCCAGTTGAGCACGAGCGAGGAGATCAGCAGTCTGCGGTCGCCGGTGACGGTGTCGAGCCGGTCGTAGCGCACCTTGGCTAGCACCGGGTACATCATGACCAACAAGCCCAGTGCTATCGGCAGCGAAACACCATCGAGGGCAACGCTTTCCAGCGCCGTGTTCAGGCCGGGAATCCATCGGCCCAGCAAGAGACCGGCGATCATCGCCGCGCCGATCCAGAGAGGCAGGAACCGGTCCAGGGTGGAGAGCTTTCCGACGACTGCGGGCGGCGCCGTGACCGTCATGCCGACACTCCCGCAGTGTCGGTGGCCGCTCCGAGCAGCAACGCAAGGCTGGCCAACGCTTCGGGCACCACCGCGTAGTACACCCACGACGCACGGCGTTCGGAGGTCAGTAACCCGGCGTCTCTCAACACCTTCAGGTGATGCGACACCGTCGGCTGGGAGACCTCCACCCCGGCCGAGATGTCACAGACGCACGCCTCGCCACCGGCGTGGCTGGCGATGGCGCTGAACAACTGAAGGCGCACCGGATCGGCCAACGCCTTGAGCTTTCCCGCCATGTCCGTCGCGGCCTCGGCCGACAGTGGTTCGTGCAGAAGCGACCCGGGCGGGCAACACGCCTGGTCGTCCAGCGACTTCGATTTCGACACTCATCGATATTGACAGTTATCGAAGTCATGCGCAACCGAACATCGGCTGAACGACCGGGCGTGCGGCGTCAGCAGCAGGACGTCGCGGGGGCGCCGGCGGACTCGTCGGCACCCTGGTTGCCACAGCACGCAGCGGCGTCGGAGTCGAGGTGCTGCGGGCTGGTACCGAAGGTCTCGGAATCGGCCAGCACCGTGTAGACCTCCCACTTCTCCCCCGCCGGGCCGGTCACCCAGACTTTGTCCTGGGTGGCGAAACAGCAGGTGGTGCCGATCTCTTCGTCGGTGAACAGCCCCTCCCCGGTCAACCGGGCGATTTCGGAGTGCACCTTGTCACTGGTGGCCACTTCCACGCCCAGGTGGTTGAGGGTGCCGCCCTTGCCGGGGTTCTCCAGCAGCACCAGTTTCAGCGGCGGTTCGGTGATGGCGAAGTTGGCGTAACCCGGCTTGACCTTCGCCGGCGTGGCGTGAAACAGCTTGGAGTAGAACGTGATCGCCTCATCGAGGTCGTCGACGTTGAGAGCCAGTTGAACACGGGACATGATGAACCCTCCTCGGGAATGTGACATATATCGAAGTGACGCGTCGACGCCCAGCATGCCACCTTTTTGATATATGTCAATATCGATGGCAAGATGGCGTCATGCCCAAAGCACTGCCCGCGATCGATATGTCTGCACCCGTGTGCTGCGCACCGGTGGCGGCAGGCCCGATGAGCGATGACGATGCCCTACAGATTGCGATGCGGCTCAAGGCGATCGCCGATCCCGTGCGCGTCAGGATCATGTCGCATCTGTTCGGTTCCAGCGCCGGGGAGGTGATCAGCGGCGAGCTGGCCGCAGCGCTCGACATCAGCGAATCCACGGTCAGCCATCACCTCGGCCAGCTACGCAAGGCCGGGCTGGTGATCTCGGATCGACGTGGGATGAACGTCTTTCACCGCGTGCGCCCCGAAGCACTCCAGGCGCTGTGCGTGGTCCTCGACCCGAACTGCTGTCGATAGGCAGCGTCACAGCTGGTTGATGCGTTTCTTAGCGTGATACATCGCGTTGTCGGCGCGGCGAAGCAGCTCTGACGCCGTGACGTTCTCACCGGTGGCGGTGCCGATACTCGCAGCAATCACGACGCTGCGCCCGTTGACGAAGACCGGTTCGGCGAGCGCTTTGTGAATACGGTCGGCGACCGCGTCGAGTTCGAGGACGTCGACCAGGTTTTCGCAGACGACGACGAACTCGTCTCCGCCGAGTCGAAAAACGGTGTCGGTGTGCCGGACCGCGCCCGCCAGGCGGATCCCCAAATCTCGCAGCAACACGTCCCCGGCGTCGTGGCCGAGGGTGTCATTGATCTCCTTGAAGCGATCCAGGTCGATGAACAACACCCCGACTCCGGCCCCCGGGCCGCGGGAGGCGACCAGTGCGCGCGTGAGGTGGTCTTCGAGAACGACGCGGTTGGGCAGCCCGGTGAGCGGGTCGGTGACAGCGGCCTTTTCCAGCTGTTCGACGGCATTCTTGGTAACGGTGACGTCCTGCACCTGGACCAGTAGATCTGCCACGTCGCCCGACTCGCCGGGGAGCGCGACGACGGTCAGTACACACCACCTGGTCACGCCGTTCGGCTGGCGCAACTGCTGCTCCCACTCATAGTGACGTCGTTTTCCGAGTTCGACGTCGCGAATTCCCTCCTCGACATCGGGATCGGGGTCGGCCTCAATGGCGAACTCCCGCAGGCGGTGTCCGATGAGCTCGTCGCCTCTGCGGCCGAGCATCCGACACAACGCTGAGTTGACGCGAGAAATGGAGCCGTCGGCGTTGCTCAATGCGATGCCGATGGTGGCGAACTCGGCCGCCACCTCGAACACCCGCACCGCGGCGTCGCGGGCACGCTCGGCGAGCACCCGGTCGGTGACGTCGCGTCGGGTCGTCACCATCTGCTGTGGACTGTCGCCCTGCTGCGGAAGGACATGGGCCGTCGTCTCGATCCACCGGTAGTTACCGTCCGCGTGGCGCATCCGCAGCGTAAGAGGCGGCGGCCGATCACCGCCCTGGCTGACCGCTTGGCGCCACTTCGCCTTGGCCATGCGATCTTCGGGGTGGATCAGCTCGGTTCCGGATACGCCGATGAGCTCGTCGGGACTTACGCCGAGCACCGCGCGTGCGGCCGGCGAGACCCAGAGGAACGTGGAGTCGGCAAGAAGCTGCCAGGCGACCATGTCGGAGCTGTGCTCGGCGATCATGCGGTACAGACGTTCTGAATCGCGCAGCTGCAGTAACTGTGCTCGGTCTCCGGTGATGGGGCGGAACGCGATGACCACCGCCCAGGGCGCCCGCTCGCCGGCCCGCAACAGCGGCACGGCGTCGACATCGAGCCAGACGTGATGGCCGGGCGCCTCGCTCGCGGGCCGATGGACTCCCATCACCGAGCCCCGGACCTCGGCGCCGGTGCGAAGTGCCAGCATCGCGGGGTGCTGCGCGCCGGGCACCGGCTGCCCGAACTCGTCGACAGCGGCCCATCGGGGATCCTGCGAGGTACGTCCGCGCATCTGGTCGAACGACAGGCCGAGAACGACCTCGGCCTGCGCCGACGCTCTGACAATCTCCCCTCGGCTGTTCTGGACGACGACCGCGGTGTCCGGTGAGAGGTCGACGAACCCGGCAGCAGCCACCAGGGCGTCGGTCGATCCGAACACCATGCCTACGTCACCACCTCTCGTCGAAAGTCCACGATGCCCCAACCGGCCAATTTTGACGATGAACACGATTATCGGCGCGGCGGCTAGGGGTCCCCGCATTTCGGCGAGGCCCGTCACACCGAATTCACCATCCGGCCGGTGGCCTGGGCGCCGACGATGCACCACATAGCCGCCCGGCCAATGCGCATTTCTTGCTGGTACAGGCCGACGGCATCCTGCAGCAAAAGCCACGTGATTGGCTGACGACCGCGTAAATTCACGTGTGGCGGGGTGAAGTCGAACGACAGTGGGGAACGAGATGAAGAGCTCAGCAAGCGCGGTACTCACCGCCGGCGTAGTGGCACTGACCGGCAGCGCGCTGATGTTCACGCCGTCGATCCTTCCGGCGACGATGCGCACCGTCGAGGTCGTCCGACCGGTGAGCTTTGCCGCCGACAGCGCTCCGATCCCCCAGGGCGGGCCGGTGCAGCCTTTCTCGGCGACCGCGGTGACAGCCGCGTTGGCGCTGATTGACCAGCTCGCGCCGGGCGACCGCGAAGGCTCACGGATCTTTACCGCGGCCGTCCCGACCGGGCGAGCCGTCGACACCGCGAATCCGATCGCCGCCGAGGCGACGGCCGACGAACCGGTAGCGCAGAACGCCGCGTCGAACATCATCGACGCCGTCTACGCGGTCTCGCGGTACTGGGCCAACTACGTCTCCTTGGAACTCGGTCCCTGGCTGATCAACTGGATTCCCTTCGGCTACCTGATCTCCGACCAGATCTACATCTGGTACCCCGATTTCGTGCTTCCCGTGGTCGACAGCTTCGTCTACGACTTCCTCGACCCGGTGGTCAACGATCCGCTCAATCTCGCCGTGTGGATCGACGGCATCGGCGCCATCATCAACACCGCCATCGATGGTGTTGTGAACGGAATCGTCTCCGAAGTCGACTACTTCCTGAGCCTGCAGTGGTTGCCGTTCCCGATACCGCCATTGCCGGGCCTGCCGCTGACGGCACTCGCGTCGGAGTCGACGTCCGCCGCGGCTCTGGTGGCCCCGGACGAGGCCGACGTGACAGCAACCGACGAAGCCGTCGCGGACGAAACCGGTGAGGAGGCCTCGCAGCCGGTTGATCCTGGCACCGCAGTCGGGACCGAGGCGCCGGCTCAGGAGGCGATCGACGAGGACGTCGCGGACGACACCGAGGCGCCGACCGACGAGACGCTTCAGCAGGATCCCGAGACACCCAGCGAGGACGCAGACAACTCGGACGACGAGGTCATCGAGGAGGCCTCGGACGAGACGAGCGACGAGTCGGTGGACCCGCAAGAGACCGCTGACGACGAAGCGGGCGATGCCGGTGATTCCGGCGACGCAGGCCAGGGCGGGGACAACGAATCCGGCTCCGGCCAGCAGTCCGGTGACAATGCCAGCGACGACGCCAGTGCGTCGGGCACGGACGACTGAGACGCCGACCGCGACCACAGCGCGGGCAGCCACGCGTCCGACGAACGTCAGCACTTCGTAAGCCTGGGAACGATATTCGTCAGAGGCGTCGCTGTAGCGTGTGTCTTAGCTTCAGAAGGAGGCCCGCTCGCTGGGCGACACCTCTCTTCGCTGGGCGACAAAATCTTGTCCGTTCCCAGACAGAAGGATTCAGGCAAATGGCCGCACACCGCATCACGCGAACCTGTGCATTGTGGGTTGTCTCTTCAGCACTCAGCGCCACAGCTCTCATCTCGGGCGCCGGCATCGCTCACGCGGATCCCAACGATCCCGCCCTGCCTCAGGTGGCTGCGGACGGCCAGATCCGATCTGAGCCATCGGCACGTATTCAGTCGGGTGAGATCTGCGTGCCGAATTTGGGCACGCTGCCCACGTCGCAAGTGCGTACCTTCGAGCAGGGCGTTCCGAACCAGATCATCGAAGAGTCCGGCCCGGAGTGGGTGGGGTCCGACGGCCTGCAGGCTGTGGGCATAGCTCCCGCAAACCCCTTCGGAGGAAACTTCGACCCGCAGAACGCGGCCACGGGTCGCGCATGTGGACCGGTGTCCCCGGACGGCTTCTGATCCTCAGATACTCAGAGCCATAAGGGCTTAACTGCCCGACACGTCCCATTACCGAAGATCGCGGACTCTCCGCACTCCGGCCGGACGAGACTACCCGAAAATTCTTGGGGCGCAATCGGTTCTGGTAAGCCGACCGACATGCCCGCGGTGCATGTCGGCAGGTCGATTTCTGCCGCATGAGAATTCGCTCATTTTCGCTTCCACTGGCCCTCATGTCGACCGGCGAGTCTCCAAATAGCGAGACATCCGACACAGACAAGGACCACCGACATGGGTACGTTGTTCGATCAGATTCCCTCCTTGGCCAGGGCCTTTGGACACGCTTCGGCCGCAGAGCCCAGCCGCACGGCCACCTCTGCGACCTGCCGTCAGCCCGCAGTCGTGCTCGCCGAAGGCGCCTTTACGACCGGCCGCGGCAAGGTCGCGCACGGTCTCGTCCGCGGCACCAGCCGCTTCGAAATCCGCGCGGTCGTGGACTCCACCTGCGCCGGTGCCGACGCCGGGATCCTGCTCGATGGTCGTCCCGTGGGCATCCCCGTCACCACCGATGTGGTCGGTGCCCGCGTGCTCGCCGGGCCCCGACGTCCGGCAGCCATCCTCGGGGTGGCCCCGCACGGCGGCCGGCTGACGCCCGAACTGCGCGCGCATCTGGTGCGGGCCCTCGAATGCGGCTTCGACCTCGTGAGCGGCCTGCATGACTTCCTCTGCGACGATCCGGTGATCGCCGCGCTGGCCGAGCGCCAGGGCGCGACCCTCACCGACGTCCGCAAGCCCCCGACGGACCGGCCGCTGCGCTTCTGGACGGGGGAGGTGGCCGACCTGCGCGCCACGCGAATCGCCGTGCTGGGCACCGACTGCATGGTGGGCAAGCGCACCACGGCACGGCTCCTTGTCGAAGGACTGTGCGCCGCCGGCACGTCGGCCGAGATGATCCACACCGGCCAGACCGGCTGGATGCAGGGCGGCCGCTACGGCATCGTGCTCGACTCACTGCCCAACGACTTCGTTCCCGGCGAACTCGAGGGAGCCATGCTGCGCTGCGCCGCGGAGGCCGCCCCCGACGTCATGGTGCTCGAAGGCCAGTCCGGCATGCGCAACCCTTCGGGCCCAGGCGGCGGTGCGGTTCTCATGCTTTCCGGTGACCTCCATGGCGTGGTGCTGCAGCATTGTCCGGCCCGCGAGTACTACGACGGACTCGAGGACCGCGGCCACCGCATCCCTGACCTCGCTGACGAGGTGGAGCTTCTGGAGCGGTTCGGCACACCGGTGTGCGCCGTCACGCTGAGCACGCAGGGCATGGACCCGGCCCGGGTCGACGCGGAGTGTGTACGTCTGGAGCGTCGCCTCGGACGCCCGGTGGTCGCGCCCCTCGAGCACGGCGTCGACCGAGTGGTCCGAGCCGTGCGCCGAGTCAGCGCCGACCGGCCATAGGTGAGGTCGTGGACACCGTCACTCGAAACGCACTGCCGCTGCGGCACACCGCATGGCGGTCGGCCGTCGAGCACCGCTCGCTGGCGGTGCTGCTGGGTGCGGCGTTGCCGGTGGAAATCGCGGCCGCGGCGAATCTGGTACTCCGGGTGAGCAGCGTCGACTCCACCGGACGCGGCGCCCTGGGCGTCGGCGGTGCGTTCGCGGCCATGTCACTGGCCTTCGCCATCACGGTGATCCCCGCCGGGGTACTCGTCGACCGGACACCGGCGCGGCGGACCTTCGCCGTCGCTCTGGCGCTGCGGGCGCTACCGATGCTGATCGGCGGGGTCCTCGCGCTGAATGGCGGATTGACCACCGCCGCGGTCGTCGTCCTGGCGGCCGCCGACGGGCTGACCATGGCGCTGCTACGGCCGTCATGGCAGCATTTTCAGGCCAGCCTGGTGTCCGCGACGGCCGTTCGCGACGCCGCGATTCTCGACGACTGGATCGCCCGCGCCGGTGCCCTGCTCGGCGCGGTCGGCGGAGGCCTGTGCGCAGCCGTCGGCCTCACTGGCGTCGGCCTCGCGGCGTGCGCCACTGGATTCGTCCCGCTGCTGGCGGCATTGGCGCTGGGATTGGGGTCCGGACTGCGCCGGCCGACCCCGGGAGTCGGGCCGGTCCAGACACTGCGCGACGCGTGGTCGATGCTGCGGACCATCCCGCGGCTGCGGGAGGCGACGCGGGCCGACATCCTGTTGCAGCTCGCGATGCCAACAGGCGTGCTGGCATCGGCGGTCGCCGTGGCGCTTTCGGCCGTGGCTTACCTGTGGCTGATCGCTCTGGCTGCTGGCCTCGGGGCGCTGATCGGCACGAGTTGGGTGACGTGGGCCTGGAATCGGGAGTGCCCGGCGGGGCTGCTGCGGCGCTCGGTCGGGCTACTGGTGGCGGTGCTCGTCGTGGACGCCGCGGCACTGGCCAGCCAGGCGCTGGCACCGACGCCGGTGTGGCTGGGGGCGGCGTGCGTCGCCGTGGCCGTCGGAGCGGCCGCGATGACATCGATGTTCGCGGTGACCGGCTCGATCGTGCAGGCCGAGGCTCCTGCCCACGTGCGCGGCGGGGTCACCGGCCTGGCGCAGGCGCCGAAGCACGCGGCGATGTTCGCCTCGGCGCTGGCAGTGGGTGCAGTGATGACGTGGGCCGGTCCGGCACTGGCGGTGGGCATGGTCGCTGCCGGTTTGGTGTTGGCCGTCGTACTGCTTCGGGGCTTCCGGTCGCTGAGGGCGGCGTCGTGACCCCCGCAGCCGAGTCGGAAAGGTCGATGTCCCGAGCCCCCGAACTCAACTTCATCGCGAGAGTGTCAAAGATCAACCGAGGCAGTTGTCAAGCACCAATGGATTATCCAGCGGCAGTTCGCATTAGATCGCAACGGCCCGTGCTCGGCCGACTCCACGCCCAAGTCGCCGATCTGCTCGATCCTGCCGTCAGCGAGCGCGACGAGCCGCGCTCGAATGAGGCTTGTGCTATTGAGTATGCATTTCGTACTCTTTAGAAGTACGATTTGCATACTGAAGGAGCAAATGTGGCACTGAAGCACAGCACTCCGATCCCAGCCGCCCTAACACAGGCCCCGTTGAAGACGATCCGGCCGCGCGATGCCGTAGCTGTGTACGCCCACCCCCGAACCCAGCTGGTCCGACTGGCCGAGCAGGGGGTCCTTCACCGTCTCGCCGACGGCTACTACGTTGTCGTTCCCCAAGACATGGTAGGGCGCAGATGGATTCCAGACCTGGAGGCGGCCGCCGCGGGAATCGCCACAACGATTTACCACCAAGACGACATCGTCGTCATGGGGCTCAGTGCCGCACGCCTGCACGGCGTAATCCCGCGCGCCCTGGCAACCGCCATCGTCGCGGTGCCGAGCCAGCACCGCCCCATAGCGCTGACCGACCGACCGGCGGTCGTGCATTTCGTCAAGCGCGACACCGGCACCCTGGACGCCGAACGCATCCGCACCGAGTTGGGGCCGGTGTTGGTGACCACACCCGAACAGACCGTCCTCGATCTGGCTCACCGTCCGAGCCTCGGCGACAATGAAGCCGACGTTCCGACCGCCGTCGCGGCCCTCTACTCGCGCAGCGACAAGAAACGCCTCGAAGGCCTCGCCTCCGAGCAGCGTCGCATGGCCTCTCTGCGCCGCGCCGAAGACTGGGCTGGGATCGACCATGAATCCTGACGAACGCGACTCGGTCGCAACACTGTTCGGCGTGTCCGCCGAACAGGTCGAGCGTGACCACTTCATCTCCCACGTCCTGGCCTTCCTCAGCCGCGACTTCGGTGACCGGGTCCACTTCATCGGTGGCACCGCCCTCGCCCGCACCCATCTTCCGGACGGACGCCTCAGCGAGGACATCGACCTCATCGCCGTCGGCAGCCGCAAGGATGTCGCGAACGCACTCGACGCCACGCTCCCCCGCGCCCTGGCGCGCACCCACGGCCGACTCACCGTGGAGCCCGCCCTGGGCGCCGCCGCGGACACCCTGCCGGTCCTGTTGCGGCCTGCAGACGGACGGCCCGTCCGGCTGCAGCTGCTGTCGGCCCGGAACCGAACGATCTGGCCAACCGAACGGCGCGCCTTGGTCCAGCGCTACTCCGACTCCCCCGCCGCCGAGCTACTGGTGCCCACTCTGCCTGCGTTCGCGGCGTCGAAGACGGCGACATGGGCGGACCGACTCGCGCCGCGCGACCTCTGGGACCTCTGGGCGCTGAGCAGGCTCGGCGCCATCGACGCGGAGGCGGCAGGACTGTTTCGGCGACACGGACCCACCAACAAGAATCCGGCGGCGCACATCTTCAATTGTGCGCCGTCGGACGCACAGTGGCAGGCGCAGCTGGCCGGCCAGACGCGGCTGCGCGTCTCCGCGGCCGACGCTCTCACGAAAGTGCGCGAGGCTTGGCGGCGGGCATCACGACCTACACAAACCATCATGAACGATGAATAGGCGGTGATTTCCGCAATTCGATCTTAAAAACACCCTCTGAAGTGGGGCGGGCGGGGCTCGAACCCGCGACCAATGGATTATGAGTCCACGGCTCTAACCGACTGAGCTACCGCCCCGACGCAATCTGCGCGGCAATCATGGTCGCATATGGCCGCTCAGGCGAAGACCGTCTGGCCCGTCTCGTCGACCTCGAAGCGTTCGGTGCCCTCGGTGACCCGTGGTGCGTCGGCGGCCAGCGAGACCATGATCTTGTTCGCCGCGTTGCGCATCACGTCCAAGGTCACCTCGAACATCTGCTTGCCCGAGAAGTGCTTTCGCATACCCGCGGCGACCTCCGGGCTGACCTTCGAGGGTGACCAGATCAGCGCGTCCACATACCTCAACGCCGCTTTGTGCGCGTCGGACAGTCGGTCTGCCGCCTCGTAGTCGGCGATCTGGCCGTACATGTCCTCCGAGCCGCCTTCGTCGAGCGCGCGACCTTCCCGTCGCGACTTGCACAGCCGACAGTTGTGCGCCTCGGCGCCGCGCAGTCGGATGACCTCCGTCGTGATCGGGTCGAGTTTGCGCAGGCGCGCCACCTCGGGCAGCAGGTGGTTCAGCAGGGCATCGACCGGATCGGCATCGGGGGTCCACTCGACGTCCGCGGTGAATCCCGGCCGGCCCAACTCGAGGGCGTCGCAGCCGGCCCACACGCGCGGCACGAAGTCGGCGATGAAGATCGCCACCACCGTCCGAAAGGCGTTGTCGCCCGTGACTTCCAGGAGCCGCTTGCGCTGGTGGTCACCGATGCCGGTCACATCGACCGCGAACTGCTCGGCGAACGCCGCCAGCACGGACTGCTCCTCGGAACGTTCGTCGATCAGGTCTACCGGGGACGTCAGCGGCGGCAGCGACAGCGCCCGCCCGCACGTCAAGCGGATCACTGTGTCGACGGACGTGTCCCCCGAGGACATCGCGACCAGTCCGGCCAACCGCTCGGGTAGCGCGTGATCACCCACCCGGCGATTATTGCGCCTGACTGACCGACGACATGTGAAAGTCGGGGATCCGCAGTGACGGCATCTGCGCGCGGGTGGCCCAGTCACCCCACTCCCGCGGCAACGTGACCTCGCTGACGCCGGCCTCGGTGGCACGCCGCAGCAGGTCCAAGGGGCTTTCGTTGAAGCGGAAATTGTTCACCGCCGCGCTGACCTCACCGTCTTCGACCAGGTACACCCCGTCGCGGGTCAGCCCGGTGAGCAGCAGCACCGACGGGTCGACCTCCCGGATGTACCACAGCGTGGTCAGCAGCAGACCCCGCTCGGTGGCGGCGATCATGTCCTGCAGGCTCGCCGTCCCACCGGTCATCAGCAGGTTGTCGGCGCCCACCGCCACCGGCACGTCGAACTCGGTTGCCGCGGCCCGCGGGTACGCCAGCGCGTTGACGACACCGTCGCGAATCCAGTTCACCCGCTCGATGGTCAGCCCGTTGTCGAACACCGACGCCCGCTCCGAGGAACTCGACGTCGCGACGAACGGCGCGCACTCCAGCCCTACCGCCCCGGGGTCGGAGTACAGCGTCAACGGAAGCGACGTCAGCACCTCCCCCACCCGGGTACCGCCGCCGGGTGCTGCCAGCGCCGTGCGTCCCTCCTGCGCACCCCGCCCACCCATGGTCCAGGCCAGATAGATCATCATGTCCGCCACGGTGGAGGGCGGCATGATCGTCTCGTAGCGGCCCGCGGGGAGCTCGATGATGCGCCGCGCCCACGACAGTCGCGTTGCGAGCTCGTCAAGCATCGACTCCGTGGGCACATCGACGAAATCGGGAGTGCTGATGCCTGCCCACGCGCTCGCGCCGCTGCGTTTGGCGTTGATCTCCACCGAACCCGTGGGCTGGGTGAAGCGCCTGCGCAACCCACCGGAGGTGGCGACGAATGTCGTTTCGACGACGTGGCGCGCATACCCGAACAGCGTGTCGCTTCCGCGGAAGCCCCGCGACAAGTCCCCCGCCACACCGAGAAACACCTCGGCGCCCGTGCCGGGGATCGGCACGTCCCAGTCGGCGGGCGGATCACCGGCCGGCAATGTCGGTGCAGTGTCCCGGGCTTGCGGCGCCACCGCCGCCGCCTGCTGCGAGGCCGACACCAGATCGGCGACGACGGCAGGGTCCACCGAACTGGACCGAACGGAGCCGACGTGCGCGTCCTCACCCTGTCGCACAATCGAAATGACCGTGGTGGTGCGGCTGGTCGATTCGCCGTTGGTGGTCATCGTGTTGTTCGCCCACCGCAGCGCGGCGTCGACACGATCGGTGACCACGACGATGGTCTCGTCTGCACGGCCCAGCCGACGTGCCTCGGCCAGCGCAAGATCCACGACCTGTTGTGCGCCGATCACTGCTCTACCGCCCGCCCTCTTCGCGCGTGTTGAGCACGTTGATGCCCCGGAACAGCGCCGAGGGGCAGCCGTGGCTCACCGCGGCAACCTGACCGGGCTGCGCCTTGCCGCAGTTGAACGCACCGCCGAGCCGCCATGTCGACTGTCCGCCAACCGCTTCCAGGGCACCCCAGAAATCGGTGGTGGTCGCCTGGTAGGCGACGTCGCGCACCTGCCCGTCGAGCCTGCCGTCGCGGATCCGGAAGAATCGTTGCCCGGTGAATTGAAAGTTGTAGCGCTGCATGTCGATCGACCAACTCTTGTCGCCGACGATGTAGAGGCCGTCGGAGACCCGGCCGATCAGGTCCTCGGTGCTCAGGTCGTCGGGACCCGGCTGCAGCGACACATTGGCCATCCGCTGGATCGGCACATGGTGGGCGGAGTCGGCGTAGGAGCACCCGTTGGAACGGGCCACCCCCAGCCGCGGGGCGAACACCCGGTCCAGCTGATAGCCGACGAAGACACCGTCGCGCACCAGATCCCAGCTCTGCGCGCGCACGCCTTCGTCGTCGAAGCCGACAGAAGCCAGCCCATGCTCGACGGTGCGATCGGCGGTCACGTTCATCACCGGCGAGCCGTATTTCATCGAGCCGAGCTTGTCCGGGGTGGCGAACGACGTCCCGGCATAGGCTGCCTCGTACCCGATGGCCCGGTCGTATTCGGTGGCGTGGCCGATCGACTCGTGGATCGTCAACCACAGGTTGGTCGGGTCGATCACCAGGTCGGTCGGTCCGGCGACCACGCTCGGCGCCTTGGATTTCTCGGCGAGCAGTGACGGCAGCTGCGCCAGCTCATCGGTCCAGTTCCACACCTCGTCGCCCGTAACGGCTTCCCAGCCACGCCCCATCGGGGGTGCCAGCGTGCTCATCGTGTCGAACGAGCCCGCGGCGGCGTCGACCGTGACCGCCTCCAACTTCGGCAGCACCCGCACCCGCTGCTGGGTGATCGACGACCCGAAGGTGTCGGCGTAGAACGTCTGCTCCTTGGCGGTGTGCAGCCACGCCGACACATGGTCGACGCCGTCGGATGCCAGCAGCCGACCGGAGTAGTCCTCGAAGACGGCGATCTTCTCCTCGCTGGGGACGCCGAACGGGTCGATGCGGTAGTCGGACACCCAGGACACGTCCCGGTAGACGGGCTCCGGGGCCAGCTCGATGCGCTCGGCGTTGAGGGCCGCCAACGTGGTCGCGACCTTGACCGCGCGCTGAGCGGTGTCGGTGGCCGCCCCGGTGCCGAGCTCTGCGTGGGAGGCGAAGCCCCAGGTGCCGTCGACGATGACCCGCACCGCCATCCCGATCTCGTGGTCGACGACCGCGGTCTCCAGTTCGCCGTCGCGCAACTGCATCGTCTCGGTGGTGATCGCGTGGATGCGCAGGTCGGCGTAGCTCGCTCCGCTCTGCACCGCCGCGGTCAGCGCCGCATCGGCCAACTCACGGCGCGGCAGCGCAAGAAACTCGGCATCGATTCGTCGGGACCCCGTCACGCCCTTCACCGTAATGGCTCGTCGACACTGCGGTGGCGGCGAGGAAGTGCGAGTGGCGAGCGCCCTGAGCGCAGTCCGAAGTCGAGTCCGGGTCAGCTGCGGATGCCGCTGGTGCCCCACACGGTCAACTCCAGCGCCAGGGCCACCCCGCACACCACCACGATGACGGCGAAGGCCACCCAGTCGCGCCGCTTGGGCTTCGTCGGCGCCGCCGAGATCTGCCCGGCTCCCCCGCGGGCGGTGATCGCGTCACCCATCTCGTCCGCACGGCGCAGCGCGACGGTGATGGCCGCCGCCATCAGGTCGATGACCTCGGCCGCCCACCGTCGCCGACGCGCTCTCCTGGTCACGTCGACATCCTTGGGGCGCAGCTGTCGAGCCGCGTACAGCACCCGGAATTCGTCGATCAGCATCGGAAAAGCCCTCAGCGCCAACGAAACCGTCACCGCCCATTCATCGACAGGGATCCGGAAAAAGCGAAGCGGGCGGCCCAATGTCGAGACGGCCGGCGCGATCTCGGCGACGTTGGTGGTCCACGACACCATGGCACCGAGACCGAGCAGCACGATCGACAGCGCGGTGATGCGCAGGAAGTTCAGCAGGCCGCCCAGGCCGATGTCCACCGAGCCGACGGCGATCACCGGGCTGCCGCCTGCGAAGGTCGCGGTAAGTGCGCCGAGTGCCAGCAGAAACCACAGCCATCGCGGCACTGTCGGCAGCACACCGCGTGGGATGCGGGCGAGCACGGCGGCCGCGGCCACGAGCAGCGCGACGGCACCGATGGGCACCCAACCGGGGTAGAACGTCAGCAGGACACCGATTCCCGCGACGATCAACAGCTTCGAGCCGGCCCAGAGGTCGTGGATGACGGTCTGGCCGGGGACCGGGCGCAGCAGCACCACTTGCCTGCGCTGCTTGCGCGGGCCGGCGGTCACGACAGTTCTCCCGCGGCGGTGGGCGCCGTGGCCAGTACCCCACCCTGCAGGTGCAGGGTTCGTGGGCACAATTCCTCGAGACCCACGAAGTCGTGGGAGATCACCACGACGGTGAGCCCGGCGCGGCGGCGCAGTTCCACCAGCAGCCGCAGCAGACCCCGCTGCGAGGCGGCATCCAGGCCCGCCAGCGGCTCATCGAGGATCAGCGCGCGCGGCGATCGGGCCAGAAGCCCGGCCAGCACGACGCGCCGCATCTGACCGCCGCTGAGCTCGTCGACCCGCCGGGCGGCCAGGGTGGGATCCAGACCCACGGTGTGCAGCGCCGCGGTCACCTTCGCCTGGTCGTACATCGAGAACCCGGCCGACGAGGCGATCTCCAGCGCCACATGGCTGCGCATCAGCTGCAGCCGCGCCGCCTGGAACGAGATGGCCACGGCGCCAACCTGATCCGATACCGGCGCGCCGTCGAGCAGACAGCTGCCTGCGGTCGGGACCGTCAGGCCGGCCATGATCCAGGCCAGGGTGGACTTGCCGGATCCGTTGAGCCCGTGGATCAGCACACCGTCGCCCTCGTGCACGGCGAAATCGATATCGCTCAATGCGGTCTTCGCCCAAGGGGTTCCGCTGCCGTACTCGTGGAAGACGCCCTTGAGTTCGAGGATGGGCGCGCCACGGGGGTGGTCGGCGACCGTCGAGGACGAGGGCGCCTCGGCGGTCCCGACCATCTCGGTGTTGTCGACGTTGCCCGTCAGGTTGACCGTGCGGTCGGCAGCGTCGGCCTCGTCGTTGTAGTGCGTGATGTGCACCAGTGCCGTGCGATGGCGTCGGGTCAAACCGGACAGCACCGACATCAGCGACTCGCGGCCCTCCTGGTCGACCATGCTGGTGACCTCGTCGGCGATCAGCAGCGATGGCTCCCGGGCCAGCGCCCCGGCCACCGCCAGGCGCTGCAGTTCGCCACCGGATAGTCCCCCGGTGTCGCGCTCCGACATCCCGTCGAGGCCCACCTCGGCGAGCAGCGCGTCGACGTCGGTGGCCGTCCCCGGCGGCAGACCCCAGACCACGTCGTCTGCGACCCTGCTGCCCAGAACCTGACTTTCGGGGTGCTGCATCACCACCGCGGTGCCGCCGAGCTTGCCCAGCCCGACCGCACCGGGCCGATCCACCGTTCCCGATGTCGGCTCGCGGCCGGTCAGCACCAGCATCAGCGTCGTCTTGCCCGAACCGTTGGGACCGGTCACCGCGAGGTGTTCGGCGGGGTGCACCGCCAGGGATACCGGTCCCAGGGCGTCGTGATCGGCCCTGGGGTAGCGGAATCGGATGTCGCGCAGCTGCAGCGGCACCGGCACGATCGGGCCGTCGTCGGCCGAGGACTCCAGCTTGTGCACGTCGGGAACGCCGAGCAGGCGCGCCATCACCCGCGACAGCGCCCACCAGCCGACCAGGCTGACGAACGTGATGCTGAGGACGCCCGAGGCGAAAAACAGGTACGGCCAGTAGTCGAGCGCCGTCCCGAAGTCCTGCTTCATCCGTTCGGCGACGCCCTCCATGCCCGGAATACGGGCCAGGATGGCGGCCAACCCGGTGATGTTGGCCGTCACCGATTCGAAGATCAGGTTCCGCAGCCGGGACAGGATGGCCAGCGCGATCACGGTGAAGACACCAAACGCCGCACCTGCGACGAGCGCGACCGCGACCACCGTGGGAGTGCCTCGGCCGCGGCGTTTGACGATGCCGGTGAGGCCGCCGATGTAGGCGCAGTTGATCACCGTCATGAACCCGCCCATGCCGGCGATGAGGAAGGCGATGAGCCCTCCGGCCACGGTCGCCGCGAGCAGCACCCGCAAGCGGTAGCGGAAGGCCAGCAGGCCCATCGGGACCGTGCCCAGCAGGGACAGCCCCGCGGCGAACGGGACGACCACGGCGATGATCGCGATCGCCGCACACAGCGCCGCCATCACGGCGGCCTGCGCGAGTTCGACCGGTTGCAGCGGACCCGTCCGTCGAGGGGCTCCGTCCCTACCGGCCGCGGTCATTTCACGATTCTGCCAGTCGCGGCGTCGCGCACCTGTTCGCAGGGCTGTGACCGCACACCACCCGCCCTGTTGATATGCATAGTGAATCTATGTAACCATGGGGGCATGTCCTCGACGCTCGGTGCAGATCTGCTCTCCGTGGTGGCCCGGATCAACCGGTTGGCCAACCAACGCCTCCGGATGCCGGTCCCCTTCGCCCAGGCACGGCTGCTGTCGACCATCGAGGACAGGGGCGAAGCACGCATCTCCGATCTCGCCACCCTCGACCATTGTTCCCAACCGACGATGACCACCCAGGTCCGCCGTCTCGAGGACGCCGGCATGGTGAGCCGAACGACGGATCCGCAGGACGCACGCGCCGTCCTGATCCAGATCACCGATGCCGGCGTC
Organism: Mycolicibacterium sp. CR10; assembly: GCF_005222675.1. GTDB lineage: Bacteria > Actinomycetota > Actinomycetes > Mycobacteriales > Mycobacteriaceae > Mycobacterium. The sequence continues at coordinate 97,128 of NZ_STGE01000006.1, forward strand.
GCGGCGCTGCGCCAGGCCCGCCTGGATCGCGGCGCTGCGGTCGATCCTTATCTCGAGCGCCTCAGCGACGCCGATCGCGAGTGCCTGACTCAGGCCGTCGTCGTGATGCGCCGGCTCATCGAGGACGCCTCGGCACCGGCCCCCGCCGCGCGCTGACGTCCACACCGGCAATTGATCACGTCACCGTGGTACCGATGAGCAGCCCGACGAGGTAGGTCGCCCCGATCGCGATCCCGCCGAACGCCAACTGCCGGACCGAACCCAGCCACAGCGGCTTCCGCGTCAGATGGGCCGCGGCCGCACCGGCGATCAGCAGGCCGATGCCGCCGCACACCAGGCCGGGCCACAGCGAGCCGTAGCCCAACAGGTACGGGATCAGCGGGATGATCGCGCCGATCGCGAACATGACGAACGACGACCCGGCCGCCACCCACGGCGAGGGCTTCTCGCGTGGATCGACGCCGAGCTCCTGAACGAGGTGGAAGTTCAGCGCCTGGTTCTCGTCCTGATGGAGTTCGTCGGTCGCCTTGGTGGCGGTCTCGGTCGTCATGCCCATGCCGACCAACATCGCCACCAGCTCGGCCCGCTCGGCCTCCGGGTGCTTGCGCAACGCCCGCCGCTCGACGCGCACCTCGGATTCCACCTGTTCGTTGGCGGTGGTGACGGACGTGTACTCGCCCAACGCCATCGAGAACGCGCCCGCGAGCAGGCCCGCGACGCCGGCGAGCAGCACCGCGTGCGCGCTGGCGCTGGCCGCCACACCCGCGATCAACGCCGTGTTGCTGACCAGCCCGTCCATCGCGCCGAACGTCGCCGCGCGCAGCCACCCGCCGGAGACATCGGCATGTCGATGATCGATCTGGTGCGGCAGGCCGGGGGTCGCCGCTGGGGAGTCAGGCTCGGTCATGAGGTTGATTCAACCTCCACGCAATCCGACCGGCGCGATAAGGATCACCTCGGTTTGCAAAGTCACAGTTTCCGCGGACGTCTCGCGGGCTACCGTTTCGGGTATGACCACCACTGCGGATCATCTGCGCAACGCCCTCGACGGCCGCTGGCGAGACGTGAAGAACGCTGTTCGCGAGGAACTGTCGAACGAGATATTCAGGCCGCACTACACGCCGAATACCGTCATCGCCCGGACCAAGGTGGGCGAGCAATTGAAGATCATGGCGTCCAGGGGCGCGGCCGAGGACGGCTTCAAGAAAGATCACGGCGGCAACGGCGACGTCGGTGCGGCGGTGACGCGTATCGAGATGCTCGCGATGAGCGACCTGTCGCTGATGGTCAAGGCGGGCGTCCAGTGGGGCCTGTTCGGCGGTGCGATCGAGAATCTCGGCACCGAGCGCCACCACGAGGCCTACGTGCAGAAGATCATCGATCTGGACCTGCTGGGCTGCTTCGCGATGACCGAGACCGGCCACGGCAGCGACGTCCAGGCACTGGAGACGACCGCGACCTACGATCCGGCCACCGAGGAGTTCGTCGTCGACTCCCCCACGCGGACATCCCGCAAGGACTACATCGGCGGTGCGGCTCAAACTGCCCGCGTGGCAGCTGTTTTCGCGCAGTTGATCACTCCTGACGGCGAGAATCACGGTGTCCACTGCCTGGTGGTACCGATCCGTGACGACCAGGGCAACGACCTGCCGGGCGTGACGACGTCGGACTGCCACTACAAGGGCGGCCTGCCCGGCGTGGACAACGGCCGCATCCAGTTCGACCACGTGCGCGTCCCGCGGGAGAACCTGCTGAACAAATACGCCGATGTCGCGCCCGACGGCACCTACAGCTCACCGATCGACAACGTGGGCCGCCGGTTCTTCACCATGCTGGGCACGCTCATCCGGGGACGGGTCACCGTCGGTGGCAGTGCGGCCGCGGCGGCCCGGGTGGCGCTCGATATCGCCACCCGGTATGCGTTGGAACGCAGGCAGTTCGAGGCACCCGGCGCCGAGCAGGAGGTGCTGATCATGGACTACCTCGTGCACCAGCGTCGGCTGTTCCCGCTGATCGCCAAGTCCTACGCACTGCAGTTCGCCCAGAACGAGCTGGTGGCCAAGTGCCATGAACTGCAGACCTCAGACGACCCCGACGCCGAGGAGCAGCGGGAACTGGAGTCGCGGGCGGCCGGCCTGAAGGCCGCCAACACCTGGCACGCGACGCGCGCCATCCAGGAGGCCCGTGAAGCGTGCGGCGGTGCCGGCTATCTCGCGGAGAACCGACTGATCGCGCTGAAGGCCGACACCGATGTGTTCACGACCTTCGAAGGCGACAACCACGTGCTGACCCAGCTGGTCGCCAAGGAACTGCTGACCGCCTACGCCGACGACATCAAGGGCATGAGCCCCGTGGAATGGGTACGGTTCGCCGCCAACTTCGCCGGCGAGCGAGTTATGAAACGCACTGCGGCACAGACGATCATGCAGACCATCCTCGACACCCGGGAGGACAACGAGGAAGAGGGTTCGCTGTTCAACCGCGGTACCCAGGTCAAGATGTTCGAGGATCGCGAGGAGTACATGCTGGCGTCGGTCGCGCGCCGACTGCAGGGCAAGTCGAAGGAGATGTCACCCTTCGAGGCCTTCAACGCCGTACAGGACCACGTGCTGCACACCGCGCAGGCGCACATGGACCGCATCATCCTGGAGGCTTTCGTCGCAGGCATCGACGCCTGCGAGGACGAGAAGGCCCGCGAAATCCTCGGTTTGGTGTGCGACCTGTATGCGCTGTCGGTGATCGAAGACGACAAGTCCTGGTTCGTCGAGCATCGTTTCCTGTCAACCGAGCGCGCCAAGGCCGTCACCCGCGGTATCAACGACCGCTGCAGGCGGTTACGTCCGCACGCCGAGCTGCTGGTCGACGGCTTCGGCATTCCCGAGCAACTCCGCTACGCCGAGATGCTGCACCCGGAACACATCCCGGACGCCGACGAGCACACTCCCCAGAACGCCACCAGCGCGGGCGTCATCTGACGGCGTTCAGCCGCAGCCGCCACCCCATGCCGCTGTGCCACAACCGGGTTGAGCAGGATCCGAGGGGCTGAACGACGCCGTGGGGAGGCTGAGCGGGTCAGGGGACGGCTCGATCGTCACCCCTTCCCCACCGACGTGATAGGTGCCGCCCTTGGGAAAGGATCCGGCCTGCGCGACATCGACGCCGACCAAGGCGAGCAATGCCGAAGCACCCAGAAACGCGGCAGAAAGCCGTAATTTGACAGACATTTCGAGTCCTCTCGAAAATGGAGACTGGTATCTGAAACGAACGGTCCGGCGAGCTGCGGCGACGATGCCGGGATCAGTGCCAGTGGCCACAGCCTACGTCCGTGGACCCCGGCATCTCTCGGCTCGACAGGGCACTACCACCAACGTCACAGCAACTGACCAACAAGACAACGCCTGCGGGACTGAGCATTTCGCGGCACGAATTCCCAGCAGTGTTGTCACGGGCCGGGTATCGGGTCCAGCACTGTCAGCCTGCCGTCCTCGAGCGTGACCCGAGCCGAGCCGATACCCGTCGGGCAGCACGGCTGATCCTGACCCTGACTCCACTGATACTGCACCGATGCGGTGTGGTTGCCCTGCGCCGTCACGGTGATATAGGGCCGCGGGTCCGGGGTGGGCGATCCGACGGGCTCCACCCCGTCGAAGAACAACACCTGCTGCGGGCTGTCCGGCGCGTCCCCGGAGGTGACCACCACCCAGAACAACCGGCAATCCGGGGTGCTGCCCCGCGCGGTGTCGCGCCAGGCCCCGGGAGGTAGCAATGCGAACTCAGCGGTGACCGCCTCCGCCCCGGGACCCGGCCCGCAGTCGACGGTGCTCGTCGGCGGAGGCGCCGAAGGGCTCCAACCGCATCCCGCGACGGTTGCGGCCAGCGTGACCAACGCAAGGACGGGGCGCGAAACTCGCATGCCCCCAGACTAGTGCGGCACCGCCGACTCACCGGGGTTCGACGTGTCCGGCGGCGGATCACTCTCCTCGATTACGCCGGCCTCGCAAAAAGGTTCGGGCTCAGAGAGTTCGGACTGCTCGTCGGACCGGTCGAAATCGGCTGCCTTGTCGGTTCGAGCACGCAGACGCGATCGTCCCCCGAGGGCCAGGGCGCTGCGGTACGTTCTCGCATAGCAGACCGCGGACGATGGGTGGGTTGCGTGCGTCCCGAGGACAACTGGCTCGACTCGGCCTGGTGGCAGTCGGAGATCGACACCGCCGTCAGCCTCCCGCAACCGGTTCTCTGCAACCTCCGGATCACCATCACCCACCACGAACTGAGCTCCGCGCTGCGGGCGGTCACCGGATCCGACACCGGGGCGAACTTCCACACCTGGGCGGTCTGGGGATCCAGGAAAGCCGGCAAGACGATCCGCCAGCAGGACATACCGCACCTCGTGCCTGTCCTCGCCGCAGTCGGCGCGGGCACGGGTGCGCTCACGATGCAGGTGGTCGGGCGGCGACGGCCGGGGCGGGCAGTCCGCACGCTGCTGGCCGCGGCCGTCGGCGCCACGGTGGCCGCGGCCGTGACGCGGGGTCAGCTCTCGGACGCGGCCCAGCGGATCCTCGAAGGCAACATCACCGTTCTCGACGACATCGGACGCGCCTCGGCGCGCTTCATCGCGACATTCCACGGCCGGCCGGAGCCCGACGAGGAACGACTGTCGGCGTTTCTGGCGACGCTTCGGCCCGGCCCGACCGCAGACGGTGGCCAGGACCTCCTGCAACGTGCCTTCACCCACTACTACCGCGCCCGCCACGAAACGGATCGCGACGCCAAGCACGAGCACATGCTGCTGGCCAACTACTCGGCCATCCTGCACGAGCACGTCCGGCTGCAGCCCTACATCACCGGGGCCATGCCGGGTCCCATCCGCCGCCTGGTGACCGCTCACCTGATGGAGTTCGAATTGGGCCCCTATGTGCACGAGGTCGACGAGGACGTCGAGCCGTGGCGGGGGGCGAGCTTCCCGGACACCCTGATGCAGCTCGACAACCAGGATCTGGTGAGTTTTCTGTCCGGTGAGGCCGGCTGGGACCGATCTCCCGACACGCTGGCGGGCAGCGGGGCGGTCGACTGGTCCGACATCAGGGATCGGATGAACTTCATCGTGGACCTGTTCCGGTCCCGTCACCTCGACGAAGGACTCTTCTCCGCGCCGTTCACCGACGCTCAGCGGCGGGCCGTGCTCGCCGGCGTCGTGCCGTCCGGAATCCAGTAACCGCGGGACAGGTGTATCCCGGTGTGACGGTTGTCCCAGAGTTGAATCTGCGGATGGGGCCATCCGCGCTGACCAGAAATTGCTTGCTCCCCCGCTTGGACTCGAACCAAGAACCGTCCGATTAACAGTCGGAAGCTCTGCCAATTGAGCTACAGGGGAATGCGCTCCCGCAGTCGTTGCGCCGCGGGCCAGAGAGCACTTTAGCCTACGTCCGCGCCCGCTCGCCAATACGCGCCCGGCCGGGCGCGCAGTGCCCCCGGTGAGGCAGGATGGACACCGATACCGCCCCACTCGACAGACATCTGGAGGAACCTCTGTGATCGGGTATGTCGCCGTTCTGGCCGTCGGCTACGTGCTGGGCACCAAGGCGGGCAGACAGCGCTACGAGCAGCTCGCGGGCACCTATCGTGCCGTCACAGGCAGCCCGGCCACCAAGGCCGTGATCGATGCGGGACGCCGCAAGATCGCCGACCGGGTGTCGCCGGATCCGGCGATGGTGAAGTTGACGCAAATCGACCCCGGCACCGAAGTCCTCGAGCCGGATCAGATGGTGAAGAAGACCCGCTAGTTGCCGAAACCGCGCTGGAAGGTGGTGCCGGGCAGCAGGGGCCCGGTCTGGAGCGGGATGCCGAAGCCGATGCCGCCGCCGTCCAAGCCGATCTGCGGCGTACCCACCGCGACGGGCGAACCGTTCGAGTACGACATGCAGTTGCCGTCTTCTTTGTTGCCGAACCACGCCAGGCACTGCGGACCGGCCGTCACCTGAGGTGTGGCATCCGTGCTGCTCAGGGACGCGTAGAGCGGAACCGTGACAGCGGCTACCGCGAAGGCCCCCGCGATCAATCGGGCGCCATTGGTCCGGATCGTGTGCACCAGCATTGCCAACTCGCCTTCTCACCTAGTCCAAACGGCCCCGACTGCAGTACACACCATAACCCGGCGTGCGTGTTCATGCAGTCAGGTCGTCACCACTTGCCTGTTCGAGAAGGCTGCGCCGGTAGCTCTCCATCGCCACCAGGTCGCCGAACAGCGCGTGGTACTCATCGCCCTGTTCGACGGGCGACATCCGCTGGAGCTTGGACTTCACCTCGGCGATCTGGCGCCCGATCCAGACCTCCAGCAGTCGGGCCAGCACGCTGGCGATATAGCGCGGTAGCTTCTCGTCCTCGGCGTTGATGGTCTCCACACCCAGCTCGTTGACCAGGGTTGCTGCCTGAGGTGACGCCGTCTGGTCCCGCACCGCCTCGAGCCACTGCGCGCCGGCCAACCCGGCCGAGGTGCCTCCGGCACCGTCGATCGCCGTCCTCACCGCCGCGTAACCGGGATGGGTGAAGCTCTCCGGGGCCAGCGAGTCGAATACCGGTCCGGCTAGCGCCGGATATTGCAACGCCGACTTGAGCGCTTCGCGCTGAGGCCAGAGCGTCGGGTCAGCGGGGTCGGGCCGGACCGCAGCCGGTACCGCGGCGCGAGGCCCCTGCGGTGCGGTGGCATCGGCCTGGGTGCCGCGGCGACGCGTCCGGTCGGGCATGCCGCGCTTGCCGGCCTCTTCACGCACCCGGCTCAGCACCTGACCTTCGTCGCGCCAGCCCGTCCACCCGGCAAGCCGTCGCGCGTACTCGTCGCGCAACGCGTAGTCCCGGATCCTCGCGACCAGCGGAACGCACTGCCGCAGCGCGTCGACCTGCGCCTGCGGATCGTTGTCCAGGACGTCGCCATCGGGAATCAGGCTGCGGACCGCGAACTCGAACATCGGGATGCGCCGCGCCACCAGATCACGCAGCGCGCCGTCACCGGATTTCAGCCGCAGATCGCACGGATCCATACCGTCGGAAGCGATTGCCACAAAAGACTTTCCGGCCACCTGCTGATCGCCGTCGAACGCCTTGAGCGCCGCCGCCTGGCCCGCGGCGTCACCGTCGAACACGAAGATCAGCTCGCCGCGATACCAGTTGTCGTCCATCATCAGCCGCCGCAGCAGGCCGAGGTGCCCGTCGCCGAAGGCGGTCCCGCAGGACGCGACCGCCGTCGCCTCCCCGGCCAGATGCATGGCCATCACATCGGTGTAGCCCTCGACGACGATGGCGCGGTGCGACTTCGCGATGTCGCGTCGGGCCATATCCAGGCCGAACAGCACCGCCGACTTCTTGTACAGCACCGTCTCAGGGGTGTTGACGTACTTGGCTTCCATCTGGTCGTCGTCGAAGATCCGCCGGGCACCGAACCCGATCACCTCACCGCCGCTGGCCCTGATCGGCCACAACAGCCGACGGTGAAAACGATCCATGGGGCCCCGGCGCCCCTCCCTCGACAAGCCCGCCGCCTCGAGTTCCTTGAACTCAAAACCCTTGCGCAGCAGGTGCTTTGTCAGAGTCTCCCAACCCGACGGCGCGAATCCGCAACCGAACCGCGCGGCGGCTTCGGCGTCGAAGTTGCGCTCCATCAGGTACTGACGCGCCGGGGCGGCCTCCTCGGACTGCAGCGCGGCGGCATAGAACTCCTGCGCGGCCGCGTTGGCGGCCAACAATCTGCTGCGGCTGCCCCGGTCGCGCTGCACGTTGGCGGTCGAAGCGCCGGTGTAGGTGACGGTGTAGCCGATCCGGTCGGCGAGCAACTCGACCGCCTCGACGAAACTGACATGCTCGATCTTCTGCAGAAACGCATAGGCGTCTCCGCCTTCACCGCATCCGAAGCAGTGGAAGTGCCCGTGGTTGGGCCGAACGTGGAACGACGGGGACTTCTCGTCGTGGAAGGGGCACAGGCCTTTCATCGAATCCGCACCCGCACGGCGCAGCTGGACGTACTCGCCGACGAGGTCCTCGATGTTCACCTGCTCGCGGATGGCGGCGATATCGCGATCGGGGATCCTGCCCCGGCCCCGCCCGTCGACTGCCACCCGGCCAGTCTAGAGGCCGCGGAGGCGGCGGCTACGCGGGTTCAAGGCGCTCCAGGCGCCCTTCGGTGAACGACGCCACCTGGTCGATGACCACCCTCAGCCGAGCACCGTCGTCGGCAGCGGCGTTGAAGTCCGGCACGAAAAGTGGTTCCAGCGTTGCGGGCGCGCCGGCGAGGACGAACTGGACCACGTCGACGATCCGGTCGCGCTGCCGCGCCTGCAGATCCAGGTGCCGGGGGTCGGACATGATGAACTGCAGCGCCAGGATCTTCAGGACCGCCACCTCGGCGCGCACCACCGTGGGCACCTCCAGATGAGCGCGGTAGCGCACCAAGCGGCCCGCGCCGTGGGAATTGCGGGTGGCGGCGATGGCCGAGGACGCGAACCGGCCGACCAGCTCGCTGGTCATCGTCTTCAACGCCACCGACGCCGTCAGCGTGGCGTCGTACTTGCCGACCGCGGCCACCGCGGGCAGGACCGAGAGCCGCTCGGCCGCCTCCACCAGGTCCGCCGCCGCCAGGCCGCCTCCCATTCCGTGCGACTGGCCCAGCCGGCCGAGCGCGCTGACGGCGTCGTCGTCGGCCAATACCCGAAGGTCGATCCGCCCGGAGGTGACGCCGTCCTCGACATCGTGCACGGAGTAGGCGACGTCGTCGGCCCAGTCCATGATCTGGGCCTCCAGGCACGGCGTGCGGTCCGGCGCGTCGCCGCGCACCCAGGCGGCGGCCGCGGCGTCGTCGGCGTAGAAGCCGAACTTGCCGCCCTCCGGGGCCCGGTACCACGGATATTTGGTCACCGCGTCCAACGCCGCACGGGTCAGGTTCAAACCCGCGCTGCACTCTTGGCTGTCAAGGACTTTGGGTTCCAACCGGGTCAGGATGCGGAAGTTCTGCGCGTTGCCCTCGAAACCACCACAGGCATCGGCGAGCTCGTTGAGCGCGCGCTCCCCGTTGTGCCCGTAGGGCGGGTGGCCGATGTCGTGGGCCAGACCGGCCAGGTCGACGAGGTCGGGGTCTGCGCCCAGGCCCACCGCCATCCCCCGGCCTATCTGTGCCACTTCCAGGGAGTGGGTCAGCCGCGTGCGGGGGGTTTCGCTCTGCCGCGGACCGACGACCTGGGTCTTGTCGGCCAGTCGCCGCAGCGCCGCGGAGTGCAGCACCCGGGCCCGGTCGCGCGCGAAGTCGGTGCGGTGCTCGGCACCCGTGCCCGGCAGCGCAGCACCCTTCGGCGGTTCGACGACCAGACGCTGACGGTCGAACTCGCTGTAGGGATCACGTTGTGTGAGATCAGGGGGCACCGACGGACAGTCTGCCAGGCCGATCACCGCCGTAATCGCAGCCGTGCGGGCGCGCGGCACTAGATTGGCGGAATGCGCGTCGCCCGCCTGCTCAGCATGCTGCTCGCCGTACTGACCACCGGACTTCTCTGCGCGCCGGGCGTCGCCGCCGAGCCCCCGTTCCGTATCCCGGATTACGTCACCGACGAATCCGGGGTGCTGACCCCGGGACAGCGCGAGGACGTCGAGGCCGCGGTATCGCGGCTCTACGAGGACGAACGCATCCGCCTCTGGGTCGTCTACGTCGACACCTTCGGGCAGAGTGCCCTGGGCTGGGCGCGAACCACGATGCAGCTCAGCGACTTCGGCGACCGCGATGCCCTACTGGCGGTGGCCACTGCGGAGCGCTCCTACGCCTTCCAGGTACCACCGTCGATCATGTCTCAGTCCAGAGCGTCAGCCCTGCAGCGCGACGCGATCGAACCCGCGCTGCGACGCGACGATTGGGCCGGCGCCGCGGTCGCCGCCAGCGATGGCATGACAGGCTCGTCGACGGGGTCAGGTTCGGGGGTGTCCTGGGTGGCCTTGCTCATCATGGCGGCGCTCCTGGCCGTCGCCGTGTTCGTGCTGTGGCTGTGGACGCGCCGCAGGCGGCGCAAGCGCAAGGAGGCCGAGTTCGCCGCCGCCCGACGCGTCGATCCGTCCGATCCCAACGCGTTGGCGTCGGTGCCGATCGACGCGCTCGATGACCTGAGCAAATCCATCGTGGTCGACGTGGACAACGCGGTGCGCACCAGCGAAAGCGAACTCGCGTTGGCTGTCGAAGAATTCGGCCCCAGTCAGACGGAACCGTTCACCCGGGCGGTCGGAAATGCGCGGACCGCGCTGGCTCAGGCGTTCAATGTGCGCCAGATCCTCGACGACGCGGTGCCGGAGACGCCACAGCAGCGTCGTGACCTGTTGACCCGGGTCGTCGTCGCCGCCGCGAGGGCCGATCGGGAGCTCGACACCCAGAGCGAGGCATTCGAGAACCTGCGTGATCTGATCATCAACGCGCCCACCCGCCTCGATGCCCTGACCCAGCAGATGGTCGACCTGACGGCCCGCCTCGAGCCGTCGGAGCAGGCGCTCGCGGCGCTGCACAACCAATTCGATCCGGCCGCACTGGCTTCGGTCGCCGACAATCCGGCGACCGCCAGGGAGCGGTTGTCCTTCGCCGATCGCAGCATGACCAACGCGAGGGCACTCGTGGCCCGACCGACCGGTCAGCAGATGGGACTCGTGGATGCCATCCGGGCCGCCGAATCTTCGCTGGGGCAGACACGTTCGCTGCTGGACGCGGTCGATTCGGTGGGCACCGACATCAACCGGGCGGTGTCCGCGCTGCCGTCGGCGATCGCCGACATCCAGAACGGCATCGCCGCGGCGGCGACCCAACTGCAGCAGGGCACGACGGCGCAGAAGGAACTGGAGACTGCGCGCGACGCGGCCGCCAAGGCCGTCGATGACGCGCAGCGCAACGGCGCGACCGACCCGCTCGGAACGTTCACCCGGCTCACCAAGGCCGACGCCGACCTCGATCGGCTGCTGGACAGCGTCGCCGAGGAGCGCGCCGCAACCGAACGGATGAGCCGCGCCTACGACCAGGCGCTGCTCACCGCGCAGTCCCGGGTACGCGGGGTGTCGGATTTCATCGACACCCGACGCGGCAGTATCGGGCCCGAGGCACGCACCCGCCTGGCCGAAGCGGTCCGCCAGTTGCAGGCCGCCCAGGACAAGAAGGCGACCAACCTCAGCGAGGCCATCGCCCACGCCAATGGCGCGTCCATGCTTGCCGCGCAGGCACAGTCACTGGCCAACGACGATGTGCATGCCGCGCAGCGGACCTACACCTCCGGCTGGGGCGGAGGGCCCGGCGGCGGCGGCAGCGGCTCAGACATGGGTGCCGTCATCGGCGGGATCATCATCGGCAACATCCTCGGCGGCGCCATGCGTGGCGGTTTGGGCGGCGGTTACGGGGGCGGCTTCGGCGGTGGTTTCGGTGGTGGGCGCAGCTCGGGACGCTCGACGTCCTACGGCGGCTCGTCGCGGTCGTCGGGCCGCAGCTACAGCGGCGGTGGTGGCCGCTTCTAGGTGTTCGCGCCCGGCGGGGCGGGGTGGGCTGCCTCGGGCCAAATGCCGACGATCCAGTGACTTTGGCCACCGGGCAGGTGTCTCTGCCGGCTTTACAGTCGGTCCAGGTCAGTCGCCGAAACACCGGAAGGTGGCGCAATGTCAAGGACCGCACATCCTTCAGGGATCCTGGTCGGAGTCGACGGCTCGGAGTTTTCCGATGCCGCCGTGCGCTGGGCGGTACGCGAGGCGGCGATGCATCACGAGCCGCTGACCCTGATGTCGATCGTCGAGCGCCACGGACCGCACGTCACCTATGACACCGAGGTGATGCTGCAATCGCGCCAGGCGCAGCACAGCGACGGTGAGCGGATTCTGGCCAACGCTCAGCAGATCGTCGAGGACGAACTGGGCGCAGACACAGCCCAGGTGCATGCGGAGTTCATGTTCGCGCATCCGCTGGCGACGCTCATCGAAGCGTCGAAGGACGCGCGGATGGTGGTGGTCGGCTGTCGCGGTGTGAGCGCACTGGACCGGCTGAGGCTCGGTTCGGTCAGCGCCGGACTCGCCCGGCACGCCCACTGCCCGGTTGCGGTGATCCACAAGGAGCACCCCGAGCCGGACGCAGACGCACCGATTCTGCTCGGCATCGACGGCTCGCCGACGTCGGAGTTCGCCACCGCAATCGCGTTCGAAGAGGCCTCACACCGCCGCGCGCCGTTGATCGCGATGCACGCGTGGGCGGATACCGCCACGTCCAACATCCACCTCAGGACGAGGATTGAGGAAGAGAAGGGCGCCGAGGTGCTGGGCGAGCGCCTCGCCGGCTGGCACGAGAAGTACCCGGACGTTCGCGTGACACCCACGCTGATTCCCAACAACGCCGGCCGCTGGCTCGTCGACAACTCCGAAACCGCACAGCTGGTCGTCGTCGGCAGCCACGGACGCGGCGGGTTCGCCGGCATGCTGCTCGGATCGGTCAGCAGCGCTGTGGTGGACTCGGCCGAGGTGCCGGTGATCGTGGCGCGTCCGACCTAGCGCGTCGGAGGCACCGGCTCGGTCAGCAGCCCTTCAGGCGCGTGGCCAGGTAGTCCGGCACCTGCGCGATCGCCACCCGCTCCTGGGTCATCGCGTCGCGTTCGCGCACCGTCACCGCGTGGTCGTCGAGCGAGTCGAAATCCAGCGTGACGCAGAACGGTGTGCCGATCTCGTCCTGGCGGCGATAGCGCCGCCCGATGGCTCCCGCGTCGTCGAATTCGATGTTCCATGACTTGCGCAGTTCGGCCGCGAGATCGCGGGCCTTGGGCGACAGGTCGGCGTGCCGCGACAGCGGCAGCACCGCCGCCTTGATCGGCGAAAGCCTTGGATCCAGCTTCAGCACGGTGCGCTTGTCGACGCCGCCCTTGGCGTTCGGCGCCTCGTCCTCGTGATAGGCGTCGACGAGGAACGCCATCAACGAACGGGTCAGACCGGCTGCCGGCTCGATCACGTACGGCACGTAGCGGGTGTCGTTCGCCTGGTCGTAGAACGACAGATCGACACCGGAATGGCTTGAGTGCGTGGTCAAGTCGAAGTTCGTCCGGTTGGCGATGCCTTCGAGCTCACCCCACGGGTTGCCGGCGAAACCGAATTTGTACTCGATGTCGACGGTGCCGTCGGAGTAGTGCGACAACTTCTCCTTGGGATGGTTGTAGAGCCGAAGGTTCTCACGGTCGATGCCGAGGTCGACGTACCAGGCCAGCCGGGTGTCGATCCAGTACTGGTGCCATTCACCCGCCGTGGCCGGCTCGACGAAGAATTCCATCTCCATCTGCTCGAACTCGCGGGTGCGGAAGATGAAGTTCCCCGGCGTGATCTCGTTGCGGAAGCTCTTGCCGATCTGGCCGATGCCGAAGGGTGGCTTCTTCCGTGCCGTCGTCACCACGTTGGCGAAGTTGACGAAGATGCCCTGCGCCGTCTCCGGCCGCAGATAGTGCAGCCCCTCCTCGGTCTCGATCGGACCGAGGTAGGTCTTGAGCATCATGTTGAAGTCGCGCGGCTCGGTCCACTGCCCCTTGGTGCCGCAGTCGGGGCAGACGATCTCGTCCATCGGGACTGAGTCTGGATCCACGGCCGTGTCGCGCGTGCCCTTCTTGAGGGCGTACGCCTCCTGCATGTGGTCCTGACGGTGCCGCTTGTGGCAGTTCAGGCACTCGACCAGCGGGTCGTTGAACACCTCGACGTGACCGGAGGCCACCCACACCTGCCGCGGCAGGATGATGGCGCTGTCGAGACCGACGACGTCGTCGCGGCCGGTGACGACCGACCGCCACCATTGACGCTTGATGTTCTCTTTCAGTTCGACACCGAGCGGGCCATAGTCCCAGGCGGATTTGGTGCCGCCGTAGATCTCTCCGGACTGGAACACCAGCCCACGGCGTTTGGCCAGGTTTGCAACGGTATCGATGATCGAGGAGGTCGGAGCCACGGCTCCACAGCGTAGCGAGGCCGGTGGCAGGTTCTGTCACGGGCGACACGAATCCCCGATTGACATGCGTAGTGGTGCATGTATCGTGGGGTCTAATGAAAACCGTTTCCACTATGCCTGAGTCGTCGGGTAGCCACGACCCCCACGTCCAGACAGGCGGGCCTGCGGCAGCACTCCCGTCGCGCGCGGTCCTCGACACCGCAGGCGATCTGCTTCGCGCCCTGGCCGCACCCGTGCGCATCGCCATCGTGCTGCAGCTTCGTGAAGAGGCGCGGTGCGTCCATGAACTGGTGGACGCGTTGGACGTTCCGCAGCCGTTGGTCAGCCAGCACCTGCGGATACTGAAGGCGGCGGGCGTCGTGGAAGGTTCCCGGTCGGGTCGGGAAGTGTTGTACCGCTTGGTCGATCACCACCTGACGGACATTGTCCTCGCCGCCGTGATGCATGCGGCCGAGGGCGAAGGTCACACCCCGTGACCGGCGCAGTCCGGGCGACACGTCAGCGCGCCGCCATCTCCGCCCTGTTGGAGAACCTCGAGGACTTTCGTTCCGCCCAGGATCTGCACGACGAATTGCGCAGGCGCGGTGAGGGCATCGGCCTGACCACCGTGTACCGCACGCTGCAGCATATGGCCGCGACAGGCGCCGTCGACACCCTGCGCACCGACACCGGGGAATCGGTCTACCGACTCTGCTCGGAGCACCACCATCACCATCTGGTGTGCCGGGCGTGCGGCTCGACCGTCGAGATCCAGGGTGGTCAGGTGGAGGCCTGGGCCGCTCAGGTCGCCCGGGAACACGGGTTCTCCGACGTGAGCCACACCATCGAGATCTTCGGCATCTGCAGCAGTTGCGTGGCCTCGACCACGTCAGAGAACTAGCGCCGCTTGCGGCCTCGCCACCCGGCGACCGCAATCACGATGCCGACAATCGCGATGATCGGCCCGAGAACCGACCACGTCGTGGTGTTGCTCATCGGGCTGCCGGACACGGCCCCGAGCCCCTGCAGCGTGAACAGCAGGCCGAAAAGCGCGACCACCAGACCGACGATGACGACCACAGTGCGCATCCTTCGACCCTAGCCGCCGGTCAGCCGAGTAGCGCGCGCCGCACGTCGGCCCCGGTGGCCAGCACCATCAGGACCAGGGTGCGCAGCGCGTCGTCCGTGAGGCCGGCGGCCGGGAAGTTGTAGCGCAGCAGTACGTCGCCGGTCTTCTTCGAGCGCCCACCCCCGCTCGGTGTTCCGACCTTCTCCACCAGTGACACCGTACCCAGCAGCGTGTCGTGCGCATGCTTGGCGACGTTGGCGCGAATCTTGCTGTCCAACGGCAGATCCCACGCCAGGACCTGGGTGAGCGACACCAGGTCGAGGTCTTGGGCGATCGTGACGACCCGCAGTGACGCGAACGTCTCGTCGTGCTGCACCGTCAGGGCACCGTCGTCCTCGTGCGTGACGGGGAGAATTTCCCCCAGCACCACAGGGAGCCGCTCGGACAGGTCCGTCGAGTCCACCGGGTCAGGCCTTGCCGCTCAGGCACATCATTCGGCTCTGCCGCTCACACATCATTCGGCTCTGCCGCTCACACATCATTCGGCTCTGCCGAAGCGGCGGTTGCGGTTGACGTACTCCTCGCACGCGGCCCACAGATCCCGGCGGTCGTAATCGGGCCACAGCTTGTCCTGGAAGACGTACTCGGCGTACGCCGCCTGCCACAGCAGGAAGTTGCTCGCGCGCTGCTCTCCGGAGGTCCGGATGAACAGATCGACATCGGGGATGTCCGAGCGGTGCAGGTGCTTCGCGAACGCCGCCTCGGTGATGCGGGAGGGGTTGATCTTGCCGTCCACCGCCTGCTGAGCGAGTTGGCGTGCCGCCTCGACGATCTCGGTGCGGCCGCCGTAGTTCACGCAGTAGTTGATCGTGATGACGTCGTTGTCGACGGTCATCTGCTCGGCGATGTCGAACTCCTTGATGACGCTTCGCCACATGCGGGGCCGCGACCCGACCCAGCGCATCCGCACACCCATGTCGTTGAGATTCTCCCGGCGGCGTTTGACCACTTCCCGGTTGAAGCCCATCAGGAATCGGACCTCCTCGGTGCTGCGCTTCCAGTTCTCGGTGGAGAACGCGTACACCGTCAGGTGCTTGACACCGATCTCGATGGCACCGCAGGTGATGTCGATCAACACCGCCTCGCCCATCTTGTGCCCCTCGGTGCGGCCCAGCCCACGCTGAGTGGCCCACCTGCCATTGCCGTCCATCACCACCGCGACGTGGCTGGGCACCTGGTCGGCCGGAATCTGTGGAGCGGCGGCCTTGGAGGTGTGCTGCGGCGGGCGGGCGAAGCGGCCGTTGGTGTGCTGCGGCAGCTCCGGGAATTCGACGGGCCAACTCGACTTGTCCGGGAAGGTCGGATAGTCGTCAGGCGCCGGGGGCAGCTGCGGGTAGCGGTTCTTCCCCGTCCGCCACCCGGTCCGTTCCGTTGCCATGCGCCATATCCTGCCTGATGGTCTCGCCGGCCATCTGATCCACCCGGTACACGCCGCGTTCCACCAGAGGCAACGTCCGCAGCCGCCGCTCCAGGTGCCACTGCAGGTGCGCGGCGACAAGTCCGCTGGCCTGGCTGCGGTGCTGCAACGACGACGCCTCCGCATGCTCCCAGTCACCGTCGTGGAGTGCGGCCATCAGATCCAGCACACCCTGCGGGGGCGTCGCCGAACCGGACGGCCTGCAGTGCACGCACACACTTCCGCCCGCTGCGATGTTGAAGGCGCGGTGCGGGCCCGGGGCCGCGCAGCGGGCGCATTCGATCAGCGACGGCGCCCACCCGGTGATCCCCATCGCGCGCAGCAGGTAGGCATCCAGGACGAGTTCCCGGGGACGGCCGCCGTCGGCCACCGCACGCAGCGCGGCCACGGTCAGCCTGTGCAGCGCCGGGGCGGGGGCGCGTTCCTCACCTGCGAGCCGCTCGGCGGTTTCCAGCACCGCGCAGGCACAGGTGTAGCGGCCGTAGTCGCTGACGATGTCCGAGGCGAACGCGTCGATCGCCTGGACCTGCGTGACGATGTCCAGATTGCGGCCCGGGTACAGCTGAACATCGATGTGCGCGAACGGTTCCAGCCTCGCCCCGAACTTGCTGCGGGTACGCCGCACCCCCTTGGCCACCGCCCGCACCAGACCATGATCACGCGTGAGCAGGGTCACGATTCGGTCGGCTTCGCCGAG
Source organism: Mycolicibacterium sp. CR10 (assembly GCF_005222675.1). Taxonomy (GTDB): domain Bacteria; phylum Actinomycetota; class Actinomycetes; order Mycobacteriales; family Mycobacteriaceae; genus Mycobacterium. Next base: position 114,313 of record NZ_STGE01000006.1, read on the forward strand.
CTTGTGCTGGCGCAACACCACCGCTCGGTCCCGATACAGACGCATTAAGGAAGTCTCTCACTGCCAACCGACGAAAACCGCTCCGCAGCGCCGATACTCTCGTAAGCGATGGCCGAAACTCCTCCCCTCCGCGGCCGGAAGGCCCCTCGGTTCCCCACCCTGACCTTCCAGCTCTACCAGCTGGCCAGTGGCGCCGCCACGTCCGCCGACCTTGTCGGCGAGTCACTGCAGGCCATCGAGGCCAGCCAGACAACCCTCAACGCCTTCCGCGTCGTGCTCAACGAGCAGGCCACCGCCGACGCGATGGCCGCTGACCGCAAACGCGAAGCGGGCCAAGATATTTCACGTTTCCCGTTGCTGGGCATCCCGATCGCGGTGAAGGACGACGTCGACGTCGCCGGCGTGCCCACCCGCTTCGGCGCCGACGGCGAGGTGCGGATCGCCGACAGCGACGCCGAGGTGGTCCGGCGGCTGCGCGCCGCAGGGGCGGTCATCGTCGGCAAGACCAACACCTGCGAACTGGGTCAGTGGCCGTTCACCAGCGGATCCGCATTCGGACACACCCGCAACCCGTGGTCACGGGAACACACCCCCGGTGGTTCATCCGGCGGGAGCGCGGCCGCCGTGGCGGCGGGCCTGGTGGCGGCGGCCATCGGCTCCGATGGCGCGGGCAGCGTACGCATCCCGGCAGCCTGGACGCACCTGGTCGGCATCAAGCCCCAGCGCGGACGCATCTCGACCTGGCCGCTACCAGAAGCGTTCAACGGAATCACCGTCAACGGTGTGCTGGCGCGGACCGTGGCCGATGCGGCCCTGGTGCTCGACGCGGCGTCGGGCAACGCCCCCGGCGACCTCCACAAGCCGCCGCCCGTGCAGGCGTCGGACTATGTCTCCCGCGCGCCGGGGCCACTGCGGATTGCGCTGTCCACGAAGTTTCCGTTCAGCGGCTTCCGGGCCACCCTGCACCCCGAGATCCTCTCGGCGATGGAGGCCGTCGCCGAGCAGCTCGAACAGCTCGGCCACACGATCCTGGCGGCCGACCCGGACTACGACCTGCGGATGTCGTGGAGCTTCCTGGCCCGTTCCACCTCGGGCATCCCGGAGTGGATCGACCGCCTGGGCCGCGACGTGACGCTCGACAAACGCACCTTGTCCAACGCCCGGATGGGCCGATTGCTGTCACAGCATGTGCTGCGCAAGGCCCGCGCGCACGAGGCGGCGTCGCACCGGCGGGTCGGGTGGATCTTCAACCTGGCCGACGTCGTGCTTGCGCCGACGACCGCCCAACCACCGCCCAAGGTCGACGCGTTCGACCATCTGGGCGGGCTGGCCACCGACCGCACGATGATTCGCGCCTGCCCGGCGACGTGGCCCTGGAACCTGCTCGGCTGGCCGTCGATCAACGTCCCCGCGGGGTTCACCTCCGACGGCCTGCCCATCGGGGTTCAGTTGATGGGCCCGGCGCACAGCGAACCGCTGCTGGTGTCGCTGGCCGCGGCGCTCGAGGCCATCAACGGCTGGTCTTCGCGCGAACCGGAGAACTGGTGGGATTCCCGTCGGCCGGTGGCCGACACGGATCTCACAGCGAATCTGGCCGCTCCGCACTCCGTGGCCGACGAGGTCGCGTAATGTCCCGGCTGTGACCGTCAGCAAGTGTGTGCGCGCCCTGCCCGCTGTGGCGCTGGTGGGCGCCGCGATCGCGGGCATGCCGAACGCTCAAGCGGACAACCGGCGGCTCAACGAGAGCGTCGTCGTCAACGTCTACACGATCCAGCAGCACAACGACTGCCCCACCGAGATCGAGATCAATCCGCAGCTCAGGCTGGCGGCGCAGTGGCACACCAATGACGTGCTCAACAACCGCGCGCTCGACGGCGACATCGGGTCCGACGGGTCGACCACGCAGGACCGCGCCAACCGGGCCGGCTTCGTGGGCACCGTCGCCGAGACCGTCGCGATCAACCCCGCCCTGGCGATCAGCGGCGTCGAGATCATGAACCGGTGGTACTACCGCCCCGATTACATGGCGATCATGTCGAACTGCGCGAACACCCAGATCGGCGTCTGGTCGGAGAGCCTCCTGGACCGCACCGTGGTGGTCGCGGTCTACGGCCAGCCCGGCTGACACCCACTTCGCCACTCTGTCACCGCGAGATTGCAGTAGTGCACTACTGCGATCGGTGCGCCGTGGCCCCCCGACGATTCCTGTAGCGAAGCGCTGCAGCTCGTTCGAGCGGCCGGTTTCGCCCTGACATCGCGGAGGGAATGGTCATGGGCAACACAATGGGCTCGTCGCGCGGTTCTTTCAGGTCCCGCATTACCGCTGGCGGGGCCGTCACCGCCGCCGGCGTCCTCGCAGTCGGTCTCTTCACTGCACCGCCCGAGACCCCGCCGACAGCGGCCATTGTCCGGGCGACTGATGTTCGGACGGTCCAGCTTGCGGCAGCCACGCAGCCCGTGATGACGCCGCCCGAAGCGGCTCTCGAGCTGTCCACTATCCCGGTCGCCGGAAACGGCCTACCCGAAGCCGAGGCCGTCGTCATCACCCCGCCCACATCCCGGACGACGGCACCGGAAGCCACCCTCGATGAAGGCTCACCGGCCCTTTGGCTCTTGCAGCCGCTCTACGACTTCGGACAACTGTTGCCAGTGGCGTGGCAGCAGTACTACTACGTGCTCTTCTGGAGCCCGGTGGCGATTGTCGTGACGTTGGTGATCACGGCAGTCGAGAACACTGTCAAGGCCGTTCTCGGGCTGTTCGGCATCAGTGTGCCGGCCACAGCCGCATTGACTTCCGAGCCTTCCGAGCCGAGGACCGCGAGCGCTGCAGCTACCCGCGAAGCACCGGGGAGTGAGTCGACGCCGGGCAACCTCGCCTCCGAGGAGACGACGTCGCCCGGTCACGACGGCGACGTCGAGCCGACGCCAACGGACACCACGCACGCGACGCAGCCGACGGAGCCGGCCGAGGAGGCGGCCGCACCCACCGAGGTGGGCGACACCCTGTCGACGGAACTCGATGTCGAGGCCGAGGCGTCGATGGACGCGGACGATCCGACCGCCGACGCCACCGCAGCCGAGACCGACGAGCCATCCGACAGCGCCTCGACATCCGAGACATCGGAGCCGGAATCGACGGAGGCGAAGGACGAGTCACAGTCACCAGATCCGGCGGCCGACGAGGACGATGGCTCGGCTGCAGATGACAGCGGTTCTCCGGACGGCGACTCCGCCGACGACTAGGTCGGCGACCCCACCATCCAGGACTGGCGATTTCGGCGTACTTGGTCACGCTCACCGCGACCAACTACGCCGAAATCGCCGTCAGAAGCCTAGGCGGCCAAGCTGTTTGGGGTCACGCTGCCAATTCTTGGCGATCTTGACGCGCAGATCCAGATACACCTTGGTGCCGAGCAGCTTCTCGATCTGCAGCCGGGAAGCGGTGCCCACCTCGCGGAGGCGGGCGCCACCCTTGCCGATCACGATGCCCTTCTGGGAGTCGCGTTCCACATAGATGATGGCGTGCACGTCGATCAGAGGCTGATCGTCCGGACGCCCCGGCCGTTCCTCGATCTCGTCGATGACCACGGCCAGGGAATGCGGCAGCTCGTCGCGGACCCCCTCGAGCGCTGCTTCGCGGATCAGCTCCGCCATCAGCGTCTCCTCGGGCTCGTCGGTGAGTTCACCGTCGGGGTAGAACGCCGGGCCCGGCGGCAACTGCGCGGCGAGCAGCTCGATCAGCACGTCGAGTTGTTCACCAGATGTAGCCGACACGGGCACGACGTCGGAGGTGGGTCCGATGAGCTCGCTGACCGCCATCAGCTGCCCGGCGATCATGTCCTTGGACACCTTGTCGATCTTCGTGACGATCCCGATCAGCGTCGTCCTCGGTGCGACAGCGCGGATCTGCTCGACGATCCACCGGTCCCCGGGTCCGATCTTCTCGTCGGCCGGGATGCACAGCCCGATCACGTCCACCTCGGAATAGGTGTTCTTCACCAGCTCGTTGAGTCGCTGCCCCAGCAGTGTCCGCGGACGGTGAAGCCCGGGAGTGTCGACCAGCACGATCTGAAAGTCGTCGCGGTGCACGATGCCCCGGATGGTGTGCCGGGTGGTCTGCGGCCGGTTCGAGGTGATCGCCACCTTGGTACCGACCAGCGCGTTGGTGAGCGTCGACTTGCCGGTGTTCGGCCTGCCGACGAAACACACGAAGCCCGAACGGAATTCGCCCGTCGGGGTGGTCACTGCTCGCCCAGACTGCGCAGGGATCGCGATTTCGGCGGATTCTGCGATCTGTGCGCAGTCTCGGCGCTCACAGCGGCGCGCCGGCCCGGTCGGTCACGATGAGCGCGGCGTCGGCGGACAGCTCCCGCACTGCCGCGACGCCCTGATCGTCGGCCGATCCGCCCACCAGCACGGCGGCCTCGAGCCCGGTGGCGCCGCTGGACACTGCCGCCGCGACCGCAGCCTGCAGCGCCGTCAACGGCAGAGCCGTCAACGTGACCGGGGCCCCGGCGTAGGTGCGCCCGTCGGCGTCGCGGACGGCCGCGCCGCTCGTCGCCTCGGCCCGGGCCATCGCGCCGCGGGCAAGAACCACCAGCTTCGCGTCCTCATCAGTCAAGGGGTCCAGCGCAGTCATTCGCGGTCATCTCCGTTGTCTCTGTCGCCTTCGGGGTCCTGCTCGGCGGGGCTGACGAGCACGGTGCCGATCCGGACGCGCCCCCGCGGGTCCGGGCCGCCTTCGGCGAGCAGCCGCAGCCCATCCCACGTCACCTCGGCACCGGGCAGCGGGACGCGTCCGAGCTCGAAGGCGACCAGACCTCCCACGGTGTCGACATCGAGGTCCTCATTGAACTCAACGTCGTAGAGCTCGCTGAGATCTTCGATCGGCAGCCGGGCCGACACCCGGTAGGACCGATCCCCCAGATCCTCGATGGGAGCGACCTCGTCGGTGTCGTACTCATCCGCGATCTCCCCGACGATCTCCTCGAGCACATCCTCGATCGTCACCAGGCCTGCGATCGCACCGTATTCGTCGACCAGCAGCACCATGTGGACCCGGTCGAGCTGCATCTCCCGGAGCAGTGCGTCTAGAGGCTTGGAGTCGGGGACAAACGCCGCCTTGCGCATCACGTCGGACACCGCGGTGTCCCGGCCGCCGTTGGTCGAATAGTAGGTGCGCTGCACCAGGTCCTTCAGATACACGACGCCGACGACGTCGTCGACGTTCTCGCCGATCACCGGGATCCGGGAGTGCCCGCTGCGCACCGCCAACGACGTGGCCTGGCCGGCGGTCTTGTCGCTTTCGATCCACACCATCTCGGTGCGCGGCACCATTACCTCGCGGGCGGGTGTGTCGCCGAGTTCGAACACGGACTGGATCATCCGGCGTTCGTCGTCGGCCACCACGCCGCGCTGCTGGGCCAGGTCGACGACCTCGCGCAGCTCGATCTCGGAAGCGAACGGGCCGTTGCGGAATCCGCGGCCCGGGGTCAGCGCATTGCCCAGCAACACGAGCAATCGGCTCACCGGAAGCAACAGAACCGAGATCGTCTGCAGCGGAAGGGCGGTGAGCAACGCGATGGTGTAGGCGTTTTGCCTGCCCACCGTGCGCGGCCCGACCCCGATCGCCACGAAGCTGACCACCACCATGATCGCGGCGGCGGCGACCAGCCCCCACGTCACACCGAGGCCACCGTCGAGGTAGGCCGCCAGCAGCACGGTCGCACTGACCTCGCAGGTGATGCGGAGCAGCACAATGAGATTGATGTAGCGGGGCCGCTCGACCATCACCCTGGCCAGGCGCACCGCACCGGGACGTTCGTCGCGGACGAGTTCCTCGACACGCGCCATCGACACCGTGCTCAACGCAGCGTCGATGGCCGCGAACAATCCGCCGAAGGCGACCAGCACGATGGCGCTGATCAATTGACCGATGGGGCTCACGGTTCGTCGAACAGTCGCGACTCGTCCACCAGCCGGCGGTCCTTCTCGGTCTGCCGATCCTGGTGGTAGGCCTCGACCTGTTCTGCCACCCACTCTTCGAGCAGCTGCCGCTGCAGCGCGAACATCTCTTTTTCCTCGTCGGGTTCTGCGTGGTCATAGCCCAGCAGGTGCAGCACTCCGTGCACCGTGAGCAGCGCCAGTTCCTGACCCAGGTTGTGGCCGGCATCGGCGGCTTGTTTGGCGGCGAACTCGGGACACAACACGATGTCTCCGAGCATCGACGGCCCGGACTCCGGTGCGTCCGGCCGACCGCCGGGCTCGAGCTCGTCCATGGGAAAGCTCATGACGTCGGTCGGACCGGGCAGATCCATCCACCGCATGTGCAGGTCGGCCATCGCCGCGGTGTCCAGCAGCACCATCGACAGCTCGGCGGCCGGGTTGACGTCCATCTTGCGGATGACGAATTGGGCGACGCTGATCAGTTCCTCTTCGGAAACGTCGACGCCGGATTCGTTGGCAACTTCGATGCTCATAGGGCTTTCCGCTACCGCCTCGGCCTGCCCGTTGCGCGCCGCTGGGCGCGGTTCATCTCCGTCGGCGCCTCGGCTCGGGCGTACGCGTCGACGATCTCGGACACCAGGCGGTGACGGACCACGTCGGCACTGGTGAGCTCGGCGAAGTGAATGTCGTCGATGCCGTCGAGCGTCCGCATCGCCGAGCGCAGTCCGGAGGCGGCTCCACCCGGAAGATCGACCTGCGTGATATCGCCTGTCACAACGATTTTCGAGCCAAACCCCAGGCGCGTCAGGAACATCTTCATCTGCTCGGCGGTGGTGTTCTGCGCCTCGTCGAGGATGATGAACGCGTCGTTGAGACTTCTTCCGCGCATGTATGCCAGTGGCGCCACCTCGATCACGCCCGCGCTCATCAGCTTCGGAATCAGCTCGGGGTCCATCATGTCGTGCAGCGCGTCGTAGAGAGGGCGCAGGTACGGGTCGATCTTCTCGCTCAGCGTCCCCGGCAGAAAGCCAAGGCGCTCACCGGCTTCCACCGCTGGGCGGGTCAGGATGATCCGGCTGACCTTCTTGGTCTGCAGCGCATCGACGGCTTTGGCCATCGCCAGATACGTCTTGCCGGTGCCCGCCGGCCCGATACCGAACACGATGGTGTGGGCATCGATCGCATCGACGTAGCGCTTCTGGTTCAGCGTCTTGGGCCGGATCGTCTTGCCACGCCGCGACAGGATGTCCAGCGTCAGGACCTCGGCCGGCGACTCCTCGACCGCGCCCGTCAGCATGGCCACGCTGTGCCGCACCGCGTCCGGCGTCAGCGTCTGACCACTGGCAACGATCTCGATCAGCTCGGACAGCGCCCGCTCGGCCAGCGCGACGTCCGCGGGCTGACCCGACAGGGTGATCGCGTTCCCGCGCGCGTGGATGTCGGCGGTCAGGAGGCGTTCGAGTGCGCGCAGGTTCTCGTCAGAGGAACCGAGCAGGCCAACGACGAGGTCGGGCGGAACAGTCAGGCTGCTGCGGACCACCGATGGTGTTTCGGATCGATTCGGGGCGTCCGAGGCGGCGTTCGTCTCGCGGGGCGTCACGTGGGGTTTTCTGCCTGCTTTCTGTTCCGGCCGGATGAAATCCCCAGTTTACCGCCGGCCGCCGTCACACCCCAATGCTGAGATCCACCGGCCGGGGCCGAGGTGGCCGGGCGGGACGGCTCCGCACCACCACAGGCCACCAGAACCAGCGGCCCAGCAAGGTGGCGATCGCCGGCATCATGAACGCCCGCACGACGAAGGTGTCGAACAGCAGTCCCAGACCGATCGTCGTCCCGACCTGCGCCATCACGCGCAGGTCGCTGACCACCATCGACGCCATCGTCAGCGCGAACACCACGCCGGCCACCGTCACGACGCTGCCGGTACCCCCGATGGCCCGGATCATGCCGGTCTTGATCCCCGCCGGGATCTCCTCCTTGAACCGTGACACCAGCAGCAGGTTGTAGTCCGACCCGACGGCGATCAGCGCGATGATCGACAGCGCAAGCACCATCCAGTGCAACTCGATGCCGATGATGTGCTGCCAGATCAGGATCGAGATCCCGAAAGACGCCCCCAGCGACAACGTGACGGTGCCGACGATCACCAGCGCGGCGACCAGGCTCCGCGTCAGCACCAGCATGATCATCAGGACCAGACACATCGCCGAGATCACCGCGATCAGCAGGTCGTAGCGGGAACCGTCGGACATGTCCTTGAACGTCGCGGCCGTCCCGCCCAACTGGATCGTTGCGTCCTCCAGCGGGGTGCCCTTGAGCGCCTCGATCGCCGCGATCTTGATCGGCTGCACCCGCTGCAGCGCCTCGTCGGTGGTCGGGTTCCCGCGGTGGGCGATCAGCATGCGCACGGTCTTGCCGTCGGGCGAGAAGAAGCTCTCCATGGCCCGCGTGAAGTCCTCGTTCTCGAACACCTCGGGCGGGAGATAGAAGGAGTCGTCGTTGCGGGCCGAATCGAACGCTTTGCCCATTTCGGTGGAATCGCGGGTCAACTCGTCCATCTGATCGTAGAAGCCGCCCATGGTGGCATAGGTCGTCAGCATCATCTGCTGCATGTTCTCCATGGTTTCGATCATCGGCGGGAACGTCGCCAGCATCTGCGGCATCAGCGCCTGCATCTCGTCCATGTTGAGGAGCGCTTTGTCGAACGTGTCGGTCATCGCGCTGATGCCGTCCATCGAATCGAAGATCGACCGGAACGACCAGCACATCGGGATGTTGTAGCAGCGCGGTTCCCAGTAGAAGTAGTTGCGGATCGGCCGGAACTGGTCGTCGAAGTTGGCGACGGTGTCACGCACCTGGTGCACGGTGTCGCGCATGTCCTTCATGTCGGTGATCATGTCGGTGGTGACGCTGGTGAAGCGCTGCAGCAGTGCGTACATGGTGCGCATCGTGGTGATGGTCGTGCCGATATCGTCGGCCTGGGTCCGCATGTCGGCAATGCGGTCCTTCATCAACTTCATGTTCTGCTGCTGACCGACGCCCTGCATGCTGATCAGGAACGGGATCGAGGTGTGCGCGATCGGTGCCCCGTCCGGGCGGCTCGGCGCCTGCACGCGCGCGACCCCCTCGACGCCGAACACCCTCTTGGCGAGCCGATCGAGAATCAGGAAGTCCGAGGAGTTCCGCAGGTCACGATCCGCCTCGACGATGAGCACCTCGGGGCTCATCCGGGACAGCGAGAAATGCTGGGTCGCCGCCTGCAGTCCGGCGTTCGCCGGGATGGACGGCGGGATGTAGCGGGTGTCGTCGTAGCTGGTCTGGTAGCCCGGCAGCGCGGCCAGTCCGACCAGAGCCAGCGCCAGGGACGCCACAAGTATCGGGCCCGGCCAACGCACCACCATCGTGCCGATGCGCCGCCATGCACGAATCCGCATGGCGCGCTTGGGTTCCAGCAGACCGAAGCGACTTCCGAGGGTGATGATCGCGGGGCCCAGGGTGAGCGCCACCGCGACGCCGGCGACGATACCCACCGCACACGGGACGCCCATGCTCTGGAAATACGGCATCCGGGTGAACGACAGGCAGTACATGGCGCCGGCGATCGTCAGGCCGGAGCCCAGCACGACGTGCGCTGTGCCGCCGAACATCTCGTAGTAGGCGTCTTCGTGGTCGGCGCCGGAGGCTCGAGCTTCCTGGTAGCGCCCGACCAGGAAGATCGCATAGTCGGTGCCGGCGGCCACCGCCAGCGAGATCAGCAGGTTCACCGCGAACGTCGAGAGCCCGATGACCTGAAAGTGTCCCAGCGCCGCCACCACACCACGGGCAACAGACATCTGGATGAAGACCATCACCAGCAGCAGGATGACCGTGGTGATCGAGCGGTAGAAGAACAACAACAGCACGATGATCACCGCGAAGGTCACCAGCAGGATGCGCAGCATGCTGCTCTCGCCTGCGATGTTCACATCGGCGGTCAGAGCGGCAGGCCCGGTCAGGTGCACCTGCACCCCCGGCGGCGGCGGCGACCGGTCCACGATGTCACGGACGGCCGCCACCGACGCGTTGGACTCGGTCTCGCCCATGTTGCCGGCCAGATTCAGTGCGACGTAGGCCGCCCGGCCATCAGAGCTCTGCGCGGCGGCCTCGGTCAGCGGGTCGCCCCACATGTCCTGGATGCTGCGGACGTGGTCGGAGTCGGCCTCGAGCATGCCGACGAGCTCGTCGTAGTAGGCGCGCGCGTCATCGCCCAGCGGCTGCTCGCTCTCCAACACGATCATGGCGATGGAGTCGGAGTCGGACTCCCCGAACAACCGGCCCATGTCCGACATTGCCTGCATGGACGGCGCATCGCTCGGGCTCATCGACACCGCGTTCTGGCTGGCCACCACCTCGAGCTGAGGCACCAGGACGTTGAGTGCGACCACGACCAACAGCCAGCCGAGGACGATCGGAACTGCCAGGCGGCGGATCCACCGCGCTATCGCCGTCGGTTCCCGCAAGGACGTGCCGCGGCTGGCGGACAGCGTCATGCGGACTTCGTGAAGCAGTAGATGTAGGCGGACACGGTGTAGGCGGTGCGTTCGTCCTTGACCACGTCATCAGCCACGATCCGGCACCCGATGAAGTCGCTGTTGCCCTGTGCCACAACATTTCCCACCATCGCCGGCGAGTTGCTCTCGACCTCGACCGACCAAGGCAGCGTCGCTCCGGTGATCTGGTTGGGGTCACCCTCGGCGTCGATGTAGTTGATGTCGGCGACAGCGCCGGGCGGACCGAAGATCTCGTAGCGAACCCGCTTGGGATCAGACTTGTTCGAATCTTCGGACACGTTCCCCGCGTAGGTCGGCAGCGTCTCCGAGCCGAAGACGCCACGGATTCGCCACACCGTGAATCCTCCGACGGCGACCACAATCACCAGAACGAGCGGTATCCACGCTCGTGTCAGACGGGTGAGAATCGGGCTTCCTTAGCGCTCGGGGAATTCGCAAGGGAAGGCTAACCTACATTCGAAGGGCATGGGCGCTTACCCACCGGGGGTGGGGCTCCGGCCGGCCTCACCGCCAGCGTGGTGTCAGAACCCCGAGCGCGCCGAGCGCCACCGCCGCGGCCGTCGACGTCCGCAGTACCGTCGGACCCAGCCGGACCGCGACGGCGCCGGCGGCGGTCAGCGCGGCGAGTTCGCCGTCATCGATGCCGCCCTCGGGCCCCACCACCAGCGTCAGTGCCTCGGCCGCCAACGACAGATCTGCCAGCGGCCGGGATGCCGACTCGTGCAGCACCAGCGCGGTGCCCGGCGGCCCGGCGCGCACCCGATCGACAAGATCCGCCGTCGAGACGACGCCGTCGACCGTCGGAACGTAGGGCCGTCGCGATTGCCGGGCGGCCGAGCGCGCCACGGCAGACCAACGACGCAACCCCTTCTCGACCTTCGCCGCTCCATCCCAGCGCGCGACGCAGCGCGACGCCTGCCAGGCAACGAACGCGTCCGCACCCACCTCTGTGGCCAGCTCGATGGCCAGTTCTGAGCGCTCCGATTTCGGCAGAGCCTGCACGACGGTGACGGTCGGCTCGGGACGCGCCACCAGGTGACGGTCCTGCACGCGGGCCGTCAGCCGACCCTTGGCGACGTCTTCGACGACACAGTGCGCCACGGTGCCCGCGCCGTCGCTCAGATCCAGGTGCTCCCCGGGACGGGTGCGACGCACAGTGGCCGCGTGGAAACCCTCGTCACCGTCGACGACGGCGAGATCGCCGACCTCAGGCAGCGCGTCGAGGTAGAAGAGCGGGCGCACGCGGGGCTAGCGACCGGTGAACGTCTCGCGCAGCCGATTGAACAGGCCGCCGCCGCTGGACCCGTTGCTGCTCTGCGCGGACCGCACCTCGGCACCGCCCTTGGTGCGTTCCTTGAACGCGCGGAGAAGTTCGATGTCCTCGTGGTCAAGGCGGGACGGCACGACCACGTCGATGTGGGCGTGCAAATTGCCGCGCACACCGGAACGCAGGTGGGGCATCCCGTGACCGCGCAGCGTGGTGACTGCGCCGGGTTGCGTACCGGCGCCGATGGTGATGTCGATGGGTCCGTCGAGGATGGCGTCCACGGTGACCGTGGTGCCCAGCGCGGCGTCGACCATCGGCACCGAGATGGTGCAGTGCAGGTCGTCACCGTCGCGGACGAAGACGTCGTGGGGCTTTTCGTGGACCTCGACGTAGAGGTCGCCGGCCGGCCCGCCACCGGGTCCCACCTCACCCTGGGCGGCCAGCCGGACCCGCATACCGTCGCCCACTCCGGCGGGAATCTTCACGCTGATGTCCCGGCGTGCCCGCACCCGGCCGTCACCGGCACACCTGTTGCACGGATCCGGGATGACCTCGCCGACGCCGCCGCACACCGGACAGGGACGCGACGTCATGACCTGCCCGAGCAGCGACCGCTGCACGGTCTGGATCTCGCCACGCCCACCGCAGGTGTCACAGGCCACGGGCGTCGTGTTGCCGTGAGTGCCCTTGCCCTGGCACAGGTCGCACAGGATCGCGGTGTCGACGGTGACCTGCTTGGTCACTCCCGTCGCACACTCGGCCAGGTCGAGGCGCATCCGCAGCAGCGAGTCGGACCCCGGTCGCACCCGACCGATCGGTCCCCGCGCACCGCCGCCACCACCGAAGAACGCCTCGAACACATCGCCCAGACCACCGAAGCCGCCGAATCCACCAGCACCGCCACCGGCCCCGGCAGACTCCATCGGATCGCCGCCCAAATCGACGATGCGGCGCTTCTCCGGATCGCTGAGCACCTCGTAGGCGACGCTGATCTCCTGGAAGCGGGCCTGTGCCGCCTCGTCGGGATTGACGTCGGGGTGCAATTCGCGAGCCAGCTTGCGATAGGCGCGTTTGATCTCGGAGTCACTCGCGCCGTTGCTCACCCCGAGCAGCCCGTAATAGTCGCGTGCCACGCTCAACCTTTCCCATCCACTGATCCGCCTGGACCCTCCATCACGATCCCGGGACTAGCGGCTACCTAAAACCTCGCCAATATAGAGAGCAACCGCGGCGACATTGGCGATAGTTCCCGGATAGTCCATCCGTGTGGGACCCACCACACCCATGCCGCCGAATACCTTGCCCGAACTTCCGTACGCCGTGCTGACCACCGACGTGCCCGCCATTTGTTCGGCTTCCGTCTCGTGACCGATGCGGACGGTCACCTTGCCCGCCTCCTGCTGGGCGGCCAACAGCCGCAACACCACCACCTGCTCTTCGAGCGCCTCAAGCACAGAGCGCAGCGAGCCACCGAAATCGGCGGTGTTGCGGGTCAGGTTGGCGGTCCCACCGAGCAGCAGTCGCTCCTCGCTGTGTTCTACCAACGACTCCACCAGTACGGTCGCCGACCTGCCGACGGCGTCCGCGAGACCGCCCTGACCGTTGAGATGTGATGCCAGGTCGGCCACCGCGACAGACGCAGCGGCGAGCGGCTTGCCTTCGAGCGCCTGCCCGAGCAGGTCTCGCAACTGCGACAGCTGGGCGTCGTCGATGCCGTCGCCGAGTTCGACGATGCGTTGGTCGACGCGGCCGGAGTCGGTGATCACCACCAGCAGCAATCGCGCCGGCGTCAACGCGACCACCTCGAGACGGCGGACCGACGAGGTCGACAGCGTCGGGTACTGGACGATGGCGACCTGGCGGGTCAGCTGGGCGAGCAGTCGCACCGCACGGCGCAGCACGTCGTCGAGGTCGACGCCGGTCTCCAGGAACGTCAGAATGGCGCGGCGTTCGGCACTCGACATCGGTTTGACGTTGTCGAGCCGATCCACGAACTCGCGATAGCCCTTCTCCGTCGGCACCCGCCCCGAGCTGGTGTGGGGCTGGGCGATGTATCCCTCGGCCTCCAGCACTGCCATGTCGTTACGCACGGTCGCGCTCGACACCCCGAGGTTGTGACGCTCCACCAGGGACTTGGAACCGATGGGCTCCTTGGTGGACACGAAGTCGGCGACAATGGCGCGCAGAACCTCGAATCGACGATCGTCGGCACTACCCACTGTTCACCCACCTTTGGTCGTCTCAGGCCGCTCGTACCGGTCGCCGTTCAGTTTACGGTGATCATCTGCGGCTTCACCGACTCCGCCCTCCGCGAAGACCCGCAGCACCCCCGGCGGCGGCGGGTTAACCTTGCAGATCTAAGCAAATACCGCGGGGGCTGCGGACCACTGATGGGGCAAGCGAAGGCGCGTCGATGATCTTCAAGGGAGTCCGCGATGGTAGGCCCTATCCCGACCATGGGCTGTCCCATCGGCAGTGGGCTCAGATTCCGCCCCGCCAGATCCGCCTCGACGAACTGGTGATGACGACCACCGTGCTCGCGCTGGACCGGCTGCTCTCGGAGGATTCGACGTTTTACGGCGACCTGTTCCCGCACGCGGTCAGGTGGCGCGGCAACATCTACCTCGAGGACGGCCTGCACCGGGCCGTGCGGGCGGCGCTGCGCAACAGGACGGTGCTGCACGCGCGGGTGTTCGACATGGACATGCCGCTGCCCCACCCCGGCTGAATCAGCCGTCCATCGCTTCGCGCAGACTGCGGGGGCGCATGTCCGTCCAGTGCTCCTCGACGTAGGCCAGGCAGTCGGCACGGGTGCTCTCCCCGAACACCACCCGCCACTGCGCCGGGACGTCGGCAAAAGTCGGCCACAGGCTGTACTGGTCCTCGTCGTTGACCAGGACGTATAACGGGGCCGCCGGGCGGGACGGGTCGTCATCGAACGGGTTGGTGCTCAACGGTTCTCCTCATCGATGGGCCGGAAAGGGATTCCTGACCGGGATACCGGGCGCCCAGCACGCGGTCCGATAGCAGCCCGAGGCAGCTCAGGTTCGGGAAGCCAGGCCCCTGGGTGAGGCCGGCCAGACCGGGCAGGAACAGCTTGGGAGCCACCCCGGTCACGGCGAGGTCGTGCCCGATCGACTCCTGCAGCGCGTCGCCGCTCAGCGGCTGCTTCAGGCCGAGCTCGAGCACATCCCGGGCGTCCTGACCGAACAGCGACACGAACCACAGCGAGTCGGCACCGGAGCCGTCGATCACGAGATCGAAGCCGTGCACCGTCTCCAGTCGTTCACCGCCGCGGTCGGTGCTCAGCGTCAACCGGATCCGCTCGTCGCGGGCCACCGCGTGGGCGACCCTGCCGCGCAGGTGCCGGATCCGGTCGTCGGCGAGCAAGGCGTCCTGCACCCGCGCCGAGAACACCCCGCGGTCGGTGCGCGCCAGCGCATCCCGCCGCTCGGCGACCGTCAGGCTCGACCAATCCGTCGGGTCGGAGAACAGGGTGTTCTCGAAAAAGCTCTCCCCTCGGGTGAAGAGTGTGACCTGCGGGGAGATGACGGTGATGGTCGAAACCCGATGGCGGAAAAGCTCATTGAGAATCGACGCGGCGGTCTCGCCGCCGCCGATGACCGCGACCCGCTCGGCGGCGATGAGTTCGTGGCCGGCCGCGCGGTCCCAGAACTGCGCGATGGAGAACACCCGCGGATCGTGAGGCAGGATCGAACGCTCGGCCTGGCCGGGGCCGGTGATCATGACTCCGTCGGCGACCACGGTCCGATCGCCGACTGACAGCGCCCACCGCTGGCCGTCGACCGAGATCCTTTGCACCTCACCGGTGATCACCGGCATGGCGACATTGGCGGCCACCCATCGCAGGTAGCGGCTCCACCCCGCATGGGTGGGTGACGGGCGGCCACGGTCCACCCACTCGGCGAACTGGGCGCTGGCGATCAGATACGACTGCCAGCTGTGCCGGATCATCCGCTCGTCCAACTCGGCGTTGCGCCGCGGCACCAGCGACGACCGGTACGGGAACCCGACGTCTTTCTCGGGGCCGGTGCCCAACCGGTGCTGACCGTCCGTCCACCCGCCGACCGCCTGCCAATTGGCCGCCACGACGCTGCGCTCGATCGCCACCACATCGGGCACCTCGACGCCCATGCCGCGCAGTTCGGCGGCCTTCGCCGCGACCGCGATCGCCTTGGGACCGGCGCCGACGACTGCGAGAGTCGGAGTGTCCACGGAGGTCACAACGCCTCCCCGAGGACGGTGACGGCACGCTCCCAGAGGGCTACGAGCCGGTCGACCTCCGCCGCGGTGGACAACAGGTCGCTCCAGCGCCAGCTGGTGCGCAGCCGGGGGCCGTCCGTCTCGTGTTCGCCGCCGTGCACAACGCAGATGACGTCGAAGGTGTAGCGAAGCGGCAGTTCAGGTTCCGGCGCGCTCGGCATCTGCCCGTTGAGCGACCCCGTGGTGATCAACGACCAGTCGGTGGCTGTGCGGTCCGCGCGCAGGTCGTACCGGCCGACGTAGTTGAACTCCAGCTGGGGGCCGGGCGGGTGCGCAAGTGCGCCACCGTCGGGATATCGCAGCAGCCCGTAGTCCAGGCCCCGATTGGGCACGGCTGCAAGCTGTTCGGCGACCGAATGGAGAAGGGTCCGTGCCGCCGCCGGGTCGCGCTCGGCGGTGTCGACATCGACGGACGCCTCGCCCGCTCCCAGCCGCACCGGGTACACCGAGGTGAACCACCCGACGGTGGCCGAGGTGTCGACTGCGCCCCCGGCGTCGCCGACGATGCCGTCTTCGCGACCGTGCCCCTCGAGCGCGATCAGTGCTCCATGGTGCGCGGGCTGGTCACGGGCGACGTGCCAGGACGCGAGGGTCATCGTCAGCGCGGTCAGCAGGAAGTCCCGCATCTCGATCCCTGCGCCGTCTGCACTGTCCAGGCGGGTCAGGATGTTTCGCGTGGTGGTGGCGTCGGTGAGGACGTCGGTGAGCCTCGTCGAAGCCCACGTGTCGCGCGCCGGGTCGGGCAGTCGGCTGCCCAGTACCGGGTCGGGCGCGGCGATCTGGCGGGTCCAGTACTCGCGTTGCCGGGCGACCTCCGGCAACCGGCGGCGCTGCTCGAGCAGTGCGCACCATTGGCGGTAGGTCGTGAATTCGGCGGCGTGGGCGGGTGTGCGCCCCGACGCGATCTCACTGTCCAGTTGTGCCAACGCGCCGAGGATCACGTACCACGACACCACGTCGGTCGCCAGGTGGTGCACGCAGAGCATCAGCACCGACGGTTCGCAGCTGAACCAGACGGCCTGCAGCATCGACCCCGCGACGGGGTCGATCCGGTTCAGGGCCGCAGCGGCTTCCGTGGCCACGGTGTGATCGACGTCAGCGTCCACCCGGCGCAGCACATCACCGGCCCGGACCGCCCCGGGCGGCCGCGTCGTCAGCCGGTAGCGGCCGGCGTCGCCGCGGTCGAGAACCGCCCGCAGCATGTCGTGTCGGTCCAGCAGTGCCTGCAGGATCTCTTCGAGGCGGGCCTCGGTCATCCCGGCCGGCAGGGCGATCAGCACGTTCTGGGTGAACCGGCGGAAGTTCCCGTGCTCGTACATCCACGACACGATGGGCGGCGGTGTGACCACGCCGAAGCGATCGGGATTCAGCGGTGCCGGCTCATGACCACCTGCACCGTTGTCGATCGCGGCCGCAAGCTCACGAATGGTGCTGCATTCCACCATCAATCGCGCGCGCATTTCGATGCCGCGACGCCGGGTCGCCTGGACCACGGTCAGGGCGACGATGCTGTCGAGGCCCATCTCCAGGAAATCGGCGGTAACCCCGACCCCGCGACCGGCGTAGCCGCCGTCGAGGACCTCATCGAGAACCTCGACCAGGACGCTTTCGGTGGGTGTCTGCGGCGCCGTCGCCGGCGCGTCCTCGAGCGCGATGGCTGCCAGCGCGGTCTCGTCGATCTTTCCGTGTGAGGTCAACGGCAGCTCGTCGAGCAGGATGATGTGCTGCGGAATCATGTAGCGCGGCAACCGAGTCACCAGTAGCGCGCGCAGCCCGGCGACCGTCAGCGGATGGGCACCGGTGGCGACGTAGGCGACCAGACGTGGACCCTGGACACCGGGACCGACCGCGACGTGTGCGCTGCGGACACCGGGGTGCCCCTGCAGCACTGCAGCGACTTCACCCGGCTCCACCCGATATCCGCGGATCTTCACCTGATCGTCTGCGCGGCAAAGGAACTGCAGCCCGCCATCGGATCCTCGACGCACTACGTCACCGGTGCGGTACATCCGCCCGCCCGCGGCGAACGGGTCGGCGACGAAGCGGCTCGCGGTCTCGGCGGCACGGCCGAGGTATCCGCGGGTGAGCTGATCTCCGGACAGGTAGAGCTCGCCGGCCACCCCGTCGGGCACCGGCCGCAACCATGCGTCCAGCACATGAGCCCGGGTACTTCGGGTCGGGCGCCCGATCGACGGACGCTGATCGGCGTCGATCGCTGCGACCACCGCCTCGACCGTCGTCTCCGTCGGGCCGTAGCAATTGAACGCCGTCATCCCGGTGCGGGCGCACTCGTCGCCGATCAGCCGCCACGCCGCGACGCTGACCGCTTCGCCGCCCAGCGCGAGCACCGCCAGCGGCACCGTGGTGAGCAGTCCGACGGCGTGCAACTGAGCGAACATCGACGGCGTGGTGTCGAGCATGTCGATGCCGAACCGGCCGATGGCCTGCACCAGAGCCTCCGCGTCGCGCTGCGATTCGTCGCCGACGATGTGCACGCTGTGTCCGTCGAGCAGTGCGGCCAGCGGCTGCCAGGCGGCGTCGAAAGTGAAGGACCAGGCATGGGCCACCCGCAGCGGACGCCCGACACGTCGTGCGGCGGGCCGCAGCACGTGCCGGGCGTGGTCCTGCGCGTAGGCCAGCACCGCGCCGTGGGTTCCGATCACGCCCTTGGGCCTGCCCGTCGTCCCCGAGGTAAACACGGCATAGGCCGCCTGGGATGGGTGCACCTGCGCGGGTTGGTATTTCGGCGAGGGGTCTGCCCTGGTTGCCGCCATGAGCTCGTCATCGATGACGACCCGTGCAGCGGACTGTTCGAGGATGTCGCTGATCCGGTCGGCGGGCATCGACGGGTCCAGCGGCACAATCATCCCGCCCGCCTTCAGCACGCCGAGCATCGCCACCACGTAGTCCGCTCCGCGGGCGAGCAGCACCGCCACCGGGGTCTCGTAGCGGACACCGGCCGCAAGCAGCACCGCGGCCACCCGGTCGGCGGCCTCGTCGAGCTCGCGGTAGGTCAACGCGCCGCCGTCCCAGGTCAGCGCCGGCGATCCCAGTCGGCCACCGGCGATTTCGGTGAACCGGGTGTGCACGCCGCCGGTCCAGGACGCCTCGGTGGTGACCGGCGCCGGGTGCGGGCCCCCCTCAGCGGGCAGCAGGATGCCGACGTCGCGTAGTGGCCCGTCCCAGCAGTCGACGAGCCGCCGCACGGTGTTCAGGACCCTGGCGCCCAGTTCCTCAGGTGTCCACTGCCCGAGGGCGCCATCGAGTGTCTCGACGAACACGGTCAGCTCATCGCCCGCGAGGTGGGCAGCGATCGTGACCGGGAAATGCGACAGGCTCTCCAACGCGGCGGGAATGAATATCGCTCCGTTGGCGGGAAACTCGGTCTTGCCCACCACCCCGCCGGGTGGAAAGTTCTCATAGACCAGCAGCGTGTCGAACATCTCGCCGACGCCGGCGAGCGCGCGCATCTCGGAATGGCTGAGGTATCCGTGCTCACGCAATGCCGCGGCCTCGCGTTGCAGTGCAAGGCACTGCCTGCGTGTCGACGTTGCCGGGTCCAACCGCACCCGCAACGGCACGGTGTTGATGAACAGGCCGACCATGCGTTCCACCCCCGACAGCTCGTCGGGGCGCCCGGAGACGGTGACACCGAACGTCACGTCGACACGATCGGTGATCACCGACACCACGCTGGCCCAGGCCATTTGGATGAGCGTGTTGATCGTGACGCCGCGACGGCGGGCTGCGTCGGCGAGATCTCGGGTGGTCTCGGCATCGAGTGTCACCTCGGTCAGCCGCGGGCGGCCCTGCGGGAACGGCGTCAGCGACGGGGCCTGAGCCAGCGCAGGGGTGAGCAGCGTCGGCGCCTCGACCCCGTCGAGGTGACGCCGCCATACCTCGCGACTGGCGTCGCGGTCGCGCTCGGCGAGCCAGCCGATGTAGTCGCGGTAGGGCCGGGGTGGCTCCGGCAGCGCGGTGACGTCGCCGCCGGCACCGTAGAGGCTGACGAGCTCACCCATGAACAGAGGAAGCGACCATCCATCGATGACGATGTGGTGGGCGGTGACGACGAACCGTCGACGCCGGGGCGCCTCGATGAGCAGGAATCTGATGACGGGCCCACGAGCCACGTCGAAAGCCGTTGCCCGCTCGGTGGATTCGATAGTCGCGATGCTTTCGTCGGAATCGACCGTCACATGCCGCCACGGTAGGTCGACGTGGCTGGGGATGACCTGAACCGCGCGGCTGAGGTTGCCCTGGACGAAGCTCGCCCTCAGGTTGGCGTGGCGGACCAACAGGTGTGCGGTGCAGTCCCGGAGCAGTTCGACATCGAGCGCACCCGTGATGTCGGCGGCCATCGCGATGACGTAAGGGTCGGCGGCAGCGGTGCCCTCCGTCAGCGTCGCCATGGAGAACAGCCCCTGCTGCAGCGGGCTCAGGGCGAGGACATCCTCGACGGTGGGCTGCCTGACCCGCGGTTCGGTCTGGGTCATCCGGCGCTCCACGTCGCGGTCAGCTCCGCGAGCTCGCCCTCGGACAGACCTGACGCAGACATCGGTGCATGGTGAGTATCCACTGGCTGCTCGGCCAATCCACCGTCCACGGCCGCCGCAAGCTCGGTCACCGCGGGATGTTCGAAGACCATGCGTGCCGTGAGGTCCAGCCCGGCGTCGCGGGCGCGCGCCGCCAGCTGCACGGCCAGCACGCTGTCTCCGCCGAGACCGAAGAAGTCGTCGTGCCGCCCGACGTCTTCGGCCCCGAGTAGATCGGCAAGCAGTTCGGCGATCGCGCGTTCGGTGTCGGTCTGCGGCGCCTCCCACTCCACTGCTGGACTCACCGGCGCCGCGGACGCCACCCCGGCGTCGCCGCCGACGATCTCGAGGGCACCGCTGTCGGCCCACCTGGCGCGGTCGGCGGTGCGGTACAGCTGCGCTCCGACCCTGTCTCGGAACGGATCCGGAACCAGTCGGGCCGCGCCGTCGGACCGATGCCATGCCGACCCCGAGAACGGCCCTCCGCCGATGTAGAGATCGCCCGCAACACCGACCGGCACGGGGGCCAGGTCAGCGTCGAGCACGTACACCTGGGCAGGACCCGCGGAGGTGCTCCACTCCTCCAGAATCCGCTGCTTCTCCTCGGTTCCGAGGATCTCGACCTCGCGCAGCGTCCGGTCGGGGTTCTCGGCGAAAGCCGTCACGACGCGGTCCAGCCAGCCGGCGAGTCGCTCCACGGTCCGGCGGTCGTACAGCTCCGGCCGGTAGATCAGATAGCACCGGTACCCGTCGCCGTCTGATCCGTCGCCGGCGAGGAAGTTCAGCGACAGGTCGGCCTGGGCGATGTCGAAAGTCGGCTCCAGAGCGGTCAACTCGGTATCGGCGTCGATCATCTGTCGCTGCAGGAGCTGCTCGCGGACGTGCACGACCACCTGGAACAACGGGTTGCGCGCCAGCGTGCGTGGCGGATTGGTCGCTTCCACCACCTGCTCGAAGGGAACGTCCTGGTTCGAGTACGCCGACAACGCCATGTCGCGGGCGCGGTTCAGCACCTCCCGCAGCGTGGGGTTGCCGCTCAGATCGTTGCGCAGCACCACGAAGTTGACGAAGAAGCCGACCAGCGCCTCGAGTTCGGTCTCCGAACGCCCCGCCACCGGTGTACCCAATGGGACGTCGGGACCACCGCCGGCCTTGTACAGCACCACCGCGACCGCAGCCTGCAGGAGCATGAACTCGGTGACGCCGAGATCCCGGCACAGCGCCGCCAGCGTGCCCCTGGTCGCGGCGCCGATGGTGAACTCGACGGCATCACCCTTACCGCTGGGCAGCCTCGGACGGGCGAAGTCCAGTGGCAGGCCCGCCTCCGCGGGCGCACCCTCGAGCTGATGACGCCAGTACTCCCGTTGTGGCTCAACGATTCCGGCGTCTTCGTGCAGCAGGTTCGCCAGCCAGGCAGCGTAATCGGCGTACTGCACGGCAAGCGGTGCCCAGCCGGGGGCCTGTCCGGCCTTGCGCGCGCGGTAGGCGGCGACGAGGTCGGTGAACAGCACCCCGCCCGACCAGTGGTCGCCGGCGATGTGGTGGATCACCAACGACACCACGTGCTCGTCGGTGCCGACGGTCAGGACTGCCGCGCGGATCGGCCAGTCCCGTTCCAGATCGAATGCGTGCCTGCGCTCGCTGTCCAGCTCGGCCCGCAACCACTCGTCGCCGTCACCTCGCGCCCGGCGCACCACGATGTCGGCGGGCGGGTTGACGATCTGGTATGCGGTTCCATCGATCTCGCGGTACGTCGTGCGCAGGACGGCATGCCGGTCGACGACGTCCCGGATCGCAGCCACGAACGCCTCGACGTCGCACGGGCCCGAAATGCGCGCGGCGAAGGGGATGTTGTTGATCGGGGTGGGACCCTCGATCCGGTAACCGAACCACGATCGCAGTTGAGAGGACGACAGTGGCGCCGGACCGTCCTGGGAGGTAGCGAGCAGCCGGGGCCTCGCGGTGCCCGCGTCGCTGGCAACCAACGCGTCGAGGTGGGCGGCCAGACGCGCGACCGTGCCGAGCTCGAAGATGTCGCGCACGCCGACGTCGACGCCGAACCGGGAGCGCAACTCGGCAACGAGTTTGGTAGCCAGCAGCGAATGTCCACCGAGGTCGAAGAACGAGTCGTCGGCACCTACCCGGTCGCGGCCGAGCAGACCGGAGAACACCGCCGCGAGCTGTTGTTCGGCGTCGGTGGCGGGCTCGCGGAACTCGGTAACCGTGGAGATCTCGGGCTCGGGCAGCGCGGCCCGATCGATCTTGCCGTGAGCGGTGATCGGGATGTTCTCGACAACAACGTAACTGGCCGGTGTCATGTATTCGGGCAGCGCCGCAGCGACCCGGGCGCGCACCCGGTCGACGTCGACGACATCGCCGTCGGCCGGTGTCAGATAGCCGACCAGATTCCGGCCGAGAGTGGGTAGGTCACTGACGACCACGACGGCCTGGCCGACGCTGGGGTCGACGGTGATGGCCGCGGCCACATCGCCGAGTTCGATCCGGAAACCGCGGATCTTGACCTGTTCGTCGGCGCGTCCGACGAATTCGAGGTCGCCGTCGGCGTTCCTGCGGGCGAGATCACCCGACCGGTACATGCGGGCGCCGGGCGTGAACGGGTCGGCGACGAAGCGTTCGGCGGTCAGCCCGGGCCTGCGGTGGTAGCCGTTGGCGACGTGCGTTCCGCCGATGTAGATCTCGCCGATCGATCCGACCGGCACCGGTTGCAGCGCGTCGTCGAGCAGGTGCAGTTGGGTGTTGATCTTGGGCTTGCCGATCGGCACGATGCGGGTGCCCTGCCTGCCCTCGACCTTGAACCGCGAGGCATTGATGACCGTCTCGGTGGGGCCGTAGAAGTTGTGCAGCAGCGCGTCGAACGTGGCGTGGAACTTGTCGGCGACCTCGCCGGGCAGCGCCTCCCCGCCGATCGGCACCCGCTGCAGGGTCCGCCACTGGTTCACGCCGGGCAGCGACAGGAACAGCCCGAGTAGCGAGGGCACGAAATGCATTGCGGTGATGCCCTCGTCGCGCAGCAGGTCGGTGAGATAGCCGATATCCCGCAGGCCGTCGGGACGGTGGATCACCAGCCGGGCCCCGCAGGCGAGGGTGCCGAACACCTCGGCGATGGACACGTCGAAACTGGGCGAGGCGACTTGGAGCAGCCGGTCGCTTCCGTCGACCTGGTAGTCGCCCTTGAACCACACGAAGTACTCGGCGACCGGCCGGTGCGGCACCGGCACCCCCTTGGGCAGGCCGGTGGACCCCGAGGTGTAGATCAGGTAGGCGGTGTTCTCCGGGCGCAGCGGGCGAACCCGGTCCGCGTCGGTGGGATCATCGCTGCGGTATCCGTCAAGCTCCGCCACCGCCTCGCGGACCACCAGTTTCGCGTGGCAGTCATCGAGGATGAAGTCGAGTCGGTCCTGCGGGTACGTCGGGTCGATCGGCAGATACACCGCGCCGGCCTTGACCACACCCAGCGCAGTGATGACCAACTCGGGTGACTTGTCGAGCAGAACGGCGACCCGGTCCTCGGTACCGACACCCTGGGCGATGAGCCAGTGGGCGACCCGGTTGGCGTCCTCGTTGATCTCCCGGTAGCTGTAATGGCGACCCTCGTAGACGACCGCGGTGACGTCGGGTGTCCGCGCCACCTGCGCCTCGACGAGGGCGGTCAGCGTTGCCGGCTCAGTGTGGAACTCCGGCCCGTCGGACACCTCGCGCAGCCATTCGGTGTCCGCGGCGCTCATCAGATCGAGATGACTGAGCGCGGTGTCCGGCTGGGCCAGCGCGCTGTTCAGCAGCACCGCGAAGTGATCGAGCAGCTGCTGGGCGAGCCTGGGTTCGATGATCTCCACCAGGAACTCGAGTTCGACCACCACCTCGGAGGCGTCGAACTCGACCATGATGCCCAGCGGCAGATGGGTCAGGTGAGCGCGGAGCTCGGCACGCTCGCAGGTCACTCCCGGCGGGGTGAAGCCGAACCGGTCGGGCCCGCGGAAGCCGAAACTGACCCGGGTCATGCGTTCCGCCCCGTGGCGGCGGTCGGGGTTCAGTTCGCGGACCATCCGGTCCAGCCCGATCCGCTGGTGAGCGAAGGCGCCGAGCGCGGTGTCCGTCGTCTCGGCCAGGAACTCCCGAAACGTGATCCCCCGCCGGGGCCGCAGCCGCATCGCCACCGTGTTGCCGAAGTAGCCGATCATGTTCTCGGCGTCACCGGTACGGTTCAGCACCGGCGTCGCGACCAGGAAGTCGTCGACGTGGCTGTAGCGGTGCACCAGTGCACCGAAGAGGGTCAGCAGCACCGCGTAGGGGGTCGCGCCGGCCTCGTCGGCCATGGCGGTCACCCGCTGGGCGACGTCCGCGCCGAGGCGCATCGTGGTGCGCTTCGAACGCCAACCCGTCGGCACGGCCGAACCGGTTGGGCCGGGCAGTTCCAGCGGCTCCGGCGGATCGACCATGACGCGGCGCCAGTACTGCAGGTCGGCCTCGTCGGACCCCACGGCGGCAACGGGGGCGGATCGGATGGGCTCGAGCGGGTTTCCGGTGTAGGCGTGTGTCAGGTCGGTGAAGAACACCTCCCACGACGCGTCGTCCCAGGCGATGTGGTGGGCGACCAGCAGCATCACCAACTCCGTTGGGCCCGTGCGGATCGCGGTGACGCGCAGTGGCGAATCCGCGCCCAGATCGAACGGCGCCGCGAACTCGCGTTGCGCCAACACCTCGAGGCGGAGTTGACGTGCCCGTTCGGAGAGCTCCGAAAGATCATGCTGCGCCCATCCGGGCTGCAGATCGGGGTGAACGGTCGGGACCGGCACGCCGGTGTCATCACCTGAATCGCCGGCCGCGGCGTGATAGGTCGTCCGAAGTACGCTGTGCCGCTGCGCGACTGCGGCGACCGCCCGGTGCAGTTGCTCCACGTCCACATCGCCGGTAATGCGGTAGGACAGGCAGACGTTGAGCAGTGCGCCGCTGGGGTCCGACTCATGCACGAACCACATCCGCAGCTGACCTTCGGACAGGGTGGCCGCTGTGGAGGCTTCGGCGGTGTGTGTGGCGGAGCTCAGTCCGCGGTCACGCAGCCTGCGGCGCAACAGTTCCAGCCGTTGGGCGTCCAGCCGTGATCCGGTGTCGATGTCAGTCACGCGACGTGTCCACTTTCTGTCCCTCGAGGTCGGCAATCAGGTCGGTGCCGGTGATCCCGCCGAGAAGTTTCGCCAGCGGAACGGTTCGTCCGGTGAGCTGCTTGAGGCGTTTCCTCAGATCCAGGGCGAGCAACGAATCCACGCCGAGGTCGAACAGCGACGAGTCGAGATCGAGCGCCGTGGCTTCGGCGCCGAGGACGACGGCGAGTTGGCTGCGCACCGCTTCAGGTGCGGACACGGCCTCGTTGCCGGCGGGGGTCGCGGCGGTTTCGGTTTGGGACTGCCCGGCAATTGAAGCCCCGAAGAAGACCTCCAGTCGATCCGGGTCAGCGGCCAACACCAGCGGATCGCCCGCGTAGTCGTAGAGCGCGGCCTCGACGGCGACGGCGGGTGCCATCTGGCGAAGCCCGGTGCGTTCGACGCGAGCAATCTCGGCAGCGTCGACGATGCCGCTGCCCTCCCACAGACCCCACCGCACGGCGACGCACCTTCGACCGTCGGCTCGCAGCCTGGCCGCCATCACATCGAGCATCCGGTTGGCCGCGGCGTAGCCGGCCACCCCTTTGCCACCCCATACGCCGGTCACCGAGGAGCACAACAGGATTCGCGTATCGGGTTGCATGGGCCATACGCGCTCCAGGTGGTGCAACCCGGCGAGCTTCGCCGCTGACATCTCGACGAGCGATCGTCCGGTGACGCCGTGGCGGTCGGCGAACGACGCGGTCCCGGCAGCATGGATCACCAGCGTCGCGGGGCCTGCGGCGTGATCGGCGGCGGTGGCCGAGAGGCTGTCGATGTCGGTGATGTCGCACGCTGGCGCCACGATCTCGACGCTGTGCCCCGCCGCGACCTGTTTCAGTCGCGCCGTGTCGATGCCCCGCCGGCTGAGCAGTACGATGCGTCTGGCTCCGTTGGCGGCCAGGGTCCGGGCGAAGCTGAGCCCGATCGCTCCTGTGCCGCCGGTGATCACGACGTTGTCCAGGACACCGGACTCCAGCGGCCATGGGCGCGCAACCGCCATGTCGTCCCCGAGGGTCCGCCGATATATTCCGTCGGTGCGCACCGCAACTTCGCCCGCGTCGTACAGCACCGCGTCGAGGACTGCAGCGAGATCCGCGGCGCCGCGGCCCCCCGCGTGCGGCGACGGTAAGTCCACGTGGTGGAAGGTCTGGTCGGCTAACTCGAAGCCGATACTGCGGTGCATGGCGGCCAGCGCCGCCTGCGCAGGGTCGGCGACGGGGTCGTCGGCCACGACGCGCTCTGCGCCCTGGGTGACGAGCCAGACGTCGCGGCATCGCGGGCCGAATTCTTCGACGTAGTCAAGCAATCCGGTGTCGATGTGCTCGGCCAGCGCCGTGACAGCCCCGAGGACCTCGGTGTGGGCTAGCGAGGAAGCCACAGCGAGAACGACATCGGCGGTTGACGGCTCGGTGAGCACCGCGGAACTGTGGGATTCGACGGCGGTGCGCAGCGCTTCGGCCAAGGGGCCGTCACCACCGAGGTCGAGCACCGCAACCGAGCGCGGGCGCGCCACCGCGGGTGTGCGCGGCGACCACCGACGCCAGGTCTCGGCGGTGATCGACAGTCCCGGCGCGGACGGCAGGGGTTCGGCTGCGGCCCAGAGGTGTTCGGCCCGCATCGGTGCACCGGGAAATCCCCGCAGGGGGCCCGGGCGGGTGCCGAGCAGGTCGACCCAGCGGTAGCCCGGGTCCGCGACCGCGGCCGCGGCGATGTTGGCGGCGAGGCGCTCCGCCTGCGGCTCGTCGCGGTGACCCGACCCGAGCAGGACCGCGGTCTCCGCTGCGGCGTCACCCGAGCGCTCCATCGCATCCGCCATGGCGAACAGCAGGGACGGATGCGCCGACATCTCGATGAACACCCCTGCACCGCAGTCGATCGCGGTCTGCATCGCCTGATCGAAGCGAATGGTGTTGCGCAGGTTCGCATACCAATAGGATCCGAATTCAGTGCCCGCAGCGACGACGCCGCCGGTCGCGGATCCGACGAACTGTATTGCGGAGTCGGCGAACACCGATCGCGGCAGCCTCCGGAGCAGTTCGTCGCACTGGGGTTCCATCGCGGTCGTGTGGGCGGGAAAACTCATCGCGAGCTCCCGGGCGAACAGGCCGCGCGCGGCGGCCGCCGCCACGACCGAGACGATGGAGTCTCGGTCCCCGGCGACCGCAACGGATTCGGCGGCATTGACCGCGGACAGTTCCAGCCAACCCGGCACGGCGGTGATCAGATCGCGGGCCCCCGCAGGATCGACGCCGAGCACGGCGACGCCGTTGCGCCCCGGAATGGTCTCGATCGCGTGCGCCCGCGCGGCGAGGACCGCGACCGCGTCTCCCAGGGTAATGCCCTCTGCCACATAGGCGGCGGCGATCTCGCCGAGGCTGTGGCCGACGGTCAGGTCGGCCACGATGCCATAGGAGCGCCACACCGCCGAAAGCGCGACCGCATGCACGAACTGCGCACCCTGCAGTTCTATCTGCGATACCGCAGGGGCATCGGCGTCGGCCGTCAAGAACGCCACCGGCGATGGTAGTCCGGCGGCCAGGAATGCCGCGTCGAGCCTGTCGGCCTCGTCGCGGTATCCGGGCAGCAGCCGGTAGGCCTCGGCGCCCATCCCTGACCACTGGCCGCCCTGACCCGGAAATACGAACGCGGTGCGGCCGGCAGCACGGCGCGCGGAGCGATCGGCGAGCGGGTGTTCTCGACTCTCGGAGACCGCGCGCAGTCCGGCGACGAGCTCATCACGGCTGGCCGCCCTGACAACCACCCGATGACGACGCACCCGTCGCATCGCAACCAGGTGCGCAGCGACGTGCCCGACATCGCACCGCTGGCGATCGACGTAGTCGAGGATGGCCGTGGCGTCGGCGGCGAGCAGACCCTCGTCGTGCGCGCTCAGCAGGACCGCGGTCCGGCCATCCGGCAGCCGACCGGACGCCATCACGCCGCCCTGCTGACCGGGCGCTGCTCAGGCACCGCAACGACGATGTGGGTGTTCGTGCCGCTCATCCCGAACGCCGATACCGCACCGATCCGGTGACCGCCGACGACAGGCCACGGCGTCAGCTTCTCGGCAAGACGCAACCCTTGCGCCTCCCAGTCGATTTCGCGGCTGCGGTCATCGACGTGCAGTGTCGCGGGCACGGCGGCATGTTCGGCGGCCAACAGCACCTTCGCGAGCCCGAGCGCACCTGCGGCCGCCTGGGTGTGGCCGACATTCGATTTCACCGACCCGAGAAGCGGTCCCCGACCGGGCGCTCCGCCCCCGTAGGTGGCGGTCAGCGCGTTCAACTCGACACGGTCCCCGAGGCGGGTGCCGGTCCCGTGGCCCTCCACCATCCCGACGTCGTCGACATCGACGTCCGCCTGACCGAGCGCCCGCCGGAACAACCGGATCTGCGCCTCCTGGCTCGGAGCGGTGAGGCCCACTGACCGTCCGTCCTGGTTGACGCAGCTTGCCCGGACCTCGGCGAGTATGCGGCGTCCGTCGCGCAGGGCCGCCGACTTGCGTTGCAGGACGAACATTCCGGCGCCCTCGGCCCACACCGTGCCGCTGGCACGGGCGCTGTAGGGACGGCAGTGTCCGTCATCGGACAGCGCGTGCTGCTTGGAGAACTCGACGAAATACCCGGGCGAGCCCATCACGCACACGCCGCCCGCCACGGCCAGGTCACAATCGCCCGACATCAGGCCCTGCACCGCGACGTGGAGCGCGGACAGCGCCGACGAACACGACGTGTCGACCGTCATCGCCGGGCCGACGAGTCCGAGCGTGTAGGCGATGCGTCCGGAGATGACGCCGAGGGAGGTGCCCGTGATGAGATGCCCGCTGTGTTGGGAGAACTCAGCCATCGGCGGTCCGTAGCGCATGTCGGAGGCTCCGATGTAGCAGCCGACGTCGTGCCCGGCCAGATCGTCGGGGTTGACACCGGCGCTCTCCAGCGCTCGCCACGCGACCCGGAGCGCCACCCGCTGCTGCGGATCCATCGCGATCGCCTCGCGACGCGAGATCCCAAAGAACTCGGGGTCGAATGCGCCTGCACCGCTGAGGAAGCCGCCGAGGTTGTGGATGCGTGCGAAGCCCTCACGCCGGGAGCCGTCGAGAAGGTCGCGTATCGACCAGCCCCGGTCGTCGGGGAACGGGGTGAGCGCCTCGCGCTGGTGGGTGAGCAGGGCCCAGTAGTCGTCCACGTCGTCGACGCCTCCGGGCGCCTCCACCGCCATCCCGACGATGACGATCGCGTCATCGGTCATGTGCAACTCACCAGCTCGGCAACGTCGTCGAGGTGGTCGTCGACGTAGAAGTGGCCGCCGTCGAACAGCGTGAAGGTGAACGCGCCGTCGGTGTGGGATTGCCACTGCCGCAACAGATCCAGCTCGACACGAGTATCGCCGCGGCCGCCAACCGCGTGGATGTCGGCACGAATTCGGGCGTTGCGGTCGCATCCGTACCGGTTGAACGCCTGGTAGTCGGACCGAACAGCGGGCAGCAGCAGTTCCAGGAAGTCCTCGTCGTCGAGCAGGCCCGCGTCGGTGCCGCCGAGTTCGACGATGTCGGCAAGCATCTCACGATCGGTCGTCGGAACCGGCCGGGACTCCGCGACCGTCGAGGGCGCCTGGCTGGCCGACGCCCATAGCTCCCGCACCGCGATACCGTGCTGCCCGGCGGTCCGGGCGAACTCGAAACCGACCAGGGCTCCCATGCAGTGCCCGAACAGACGCAGCGGTCCCAGTTTCGCCCACTCGGCCGCGCTGAGCATTTCTGCCGCCAAGTCGTTCACGGTGTCGGGGGCCGGGTGCGACAGCCGCTCGCCCCGCTGCGGGTACTGCACGATGTAGGTGTCGACGCCGCGGGCCGACAACGCCAGCGCGAACTTGCGGTACGCCGCCGCGGCCCCGCCGGCGTGGGGAAACACCACCGTCGCAGTTCCATGCTCACCGGGAAATCTCTTGATCCACGGCTGCAGATCGAGCTGACTCTGGTGGCCGATCATCGTCCTCGCGCCGAATGGGTTTGGGGCTGCAGATCCAGCGCGGAGACGACGTCGGCGCTGTCCATTGCCGCGACCTCGAGACAGAGGGCAGCCACCTCGGCCAACCGTCGGCTGTCGGATTCGTCGGCGGTGAGCCGGGCGGCCAGAGCCGACACGGTGCGGGCGGCGAAGATGTCGGCCACCATCACCGTCGGCGTGTCCAGCCACGCCCGGATCCGGGCCACCACCGCGGTGGCCAGGACAGAATCCCCACCGATCGCGAAGAAGTCGTCGTCGGCGCCGACTTCCCCGCGCCCGAGCACCTCACCGATAATCAGGGCCAGCG
Organism: Mycolicibacterium sp. CR10; assembly: GCF_005222675.1. GTDB lineage: Bacteria > Actinomycetota > Actinomycetes > Mycobacteriales > Mycobacteriaceae > Mycobacterium. Next base: position 145,370 of record NZ_STGE01000006.1, read on the forward strand.
CGGACTCCAGTGACGTCGTCGGGACGCGGTAGCCGGCGCCGGTGAGAACGTCGGCTTTCTCGAGCAGACGTGCCGCCGCCGCCCGGTCGACCTTGCCGCCCACCGTGAACGGGATGCGGTCGGCAGCCGCGATGATCCGGGGAATGAGATGCGGTGCGACATGTTCGGCCATTGCGGCGGCGACATCGCGCGGCTCGATTGCCGCCGCCCCGTTCTCGCCGGTCACCATCGCCGCCAGTACGTCACGGCCGCCGTCAGTGTGGACCACCGCCGCGACCGCGCCGTGGATGCCGGGTACCCGGCGCAGCGCGGCCTCGACATCGCCGAGTTCGATCCGATACCCGCTCACCTTGATGCGGTGATCGGCACGACCGACGAACTCGATGGCACCGTCGGGCCGGTAGCGGACCAGGTCGCCGGTGCGGTACCAGGTCTTTCCGTCGTGCTCGACGAAGCGCTGCGCGGTCAGATCGGGACGGGCGCAGTAGCCGCGGGCGATTCCGCGTCCGCCCACCCACAATTCGCCGGGCACCCAGTCCGGACAGTCGAGCCCGTCAGCGCCGACCACCCGGCAGACGTTGTTCGGAAGCGGCACGCCCAGAGGCACCGACGTCCAGTGAGCGGGCAACTCGCCGACGTCACAGATCGTGTGGTGCGTGGCGGTCTCGGTAGCGCCCCCCAGGCCGGCGAATCGGGCCTTCGGCGCCCGGTCACGCAGCGCCCGAACCATTTCCGGGCGGACCCAGTCACCACCGGTCGGCACCACCCGCACCGACGACAGGTCGGCGTCGATCTCGAGCAGCATCTCCAGCCAGCCCGGCATGAAGTGCAGCACGGTGACGCGGTGCCGTTCGATCAACCGGGCCCAGGCATCGGGGTTGCGGCGCTGTGCTTCGTCGACGACCACGATCGAACCGCCCGCCCGCAGCATCGCGAACACGTCGAGCACCGACAGATCGCACTCCAGCGTCGAGAGGGCCAGACACCTGTCCTCGGCGCCGATCTCGAAGTGCGCGTTGATGAACTCGACGGTGTTCATCGCGGCAGCGTGCGCCATCTCCACGCCCTTGGGTTCACCCGTGGACCCGGAGGTGAACAGGATGTAGGCCAGCCCCTCGGGATCGACCGGCGCAGGTGCGTAACCGGATTCCCGACTCCCCACCCGGATGGCTTCCTTCACGGTCAGGCCGGTGCGGCCGGCAACCGGTTCGTCGCCGCAGCTGAGCACCATCCGCACGTTGCCGCTCTTCAGCATGTGCGCGGCACGCCCGACCGGATGGTCCACTCCGACAGGGACGTACACCGCGCCCGTGGCGGCGATCGCCAGGAGTGCCACGACCTGCTCGTAGTTCTTGGGCCCCATCACCGCGACCGCATCGCCGCGCCGCACCCCGGCCACCGTCAGCCCCGCCGCGACAGCGAGCACCTGCTCGCGCAGTTCGCCGTACGTCAGGTCACCCTCGCTGCTGTACACCGCGGGCGCCTGAGGGCGCGCATCGGCGGAACGGAAGAAGCCGTCATGCAACGCCTCACCGCTCGGAATGGCCCGGGTGTGGACGGCGTCGCGTGTCGCCTGCTGGTCCACGGGCACGCCGGCGGGATCGCTTTCCTCCCAGGCTGATTCGTCAGTCGCCAGCCGCTGCAGCTCGGCGAGATGGTAGGCGAACATCGCATCGACGACGCCGGGACGGAACGCATCCTCTCGGACATCCCAGTTGATCATCAACCCTTCGGCCAACGGAGTGGCCTGGGCGTCGAGCAGCACCTGGGGTCCCTGCGAGATGGTCCACACCGGTGTGCCGAACTGTTCGGTGACCTCACCGGCGAACAGGTCACCGAGACCCAGGGCACTGGTGAAAACGTACGGCGCCAACGTCGGGGTGCCGTGGTGGCGGGTCAGGTCACGCAGCACCGACAGGCCGGAGTAGCTGGAGTGCTGCGCGGTGGCGTGAAGGGTCTGCTGTGCCTCCCGCGCCCGCTTGGCCGGGGTGTCCGCCGTCGTCAGGTCCAGGTCGAGGAGCAGCGACGACGTGAAATCGCCGACCAGGCTGTCGACGTCGGGATGGAACTGCTCGCGTCCGAACATGGGCAGGTTCAACAGGAATCGGCGGTTCGTCGCCCACCGCGCCAGGGTCCCGGCGTACGACGCCGCGACCGCCATGGCGGGCGTGATGCCGCGCCGGTGTGCCGCCGCGAACAGCGCGTCACGGGTGGCGACGTCGAAGATGTGCCAGCGTCGCGTCCCACGCCGCGGATCAACCTGCTCGGAGCGTGGAACCAGCGGCAGCGCAGGGCCTTCCGGCAGATCCGGGATGCGCTGCTGCCACCATGCGCGGTCGTCGTCCGATTCGGCCGATGCCGCAGTCAGGGCAACCCGGTACTGGCGGTAGGAGTAGTTCAGGGCAGGGAGTTCTCCTCCCCGGTAGTACACCGCGAGATCGGACATGAAGTTGCGGTAGCTGACAGCGTCGGCGGCCTGCATGTCGAGATCGACGTGCAGGCGCGTGCGATCGCCGGGCAGCAGCGACAGCGAGAGTTCCAGCACCTCGCCGTCGAGGATCTGGTGGGACTTCGCGTCGCGAATCTCCTCGAGCCGGTGCTCGGCCGCGGCGACGTCGAGGTCTCGCAGATCGTGAACGGTCACCGGGAGTTCCCGGTCACCGATCCGCTGGGTTCCGTCGGGCAGGATCTCCACACGCAGCATCGGATGCCGGGCAGCCAGTTTCGCCGCGGCGTCGCGCAGCCGGTCGGGGTCCACTCCCGCGCCGTCGAGCTCGACGTAGAGGTGTGCGGCGACACCGCCGAGTTGCTGATCGTCGTTGCGCCCCACCCAGAGTGCGTGCTGGATCGGGGCCAGCGGGAACGGCTCACCGTCGTCGACGACTCCCCCGTGCGCCGTGTGGTCGGCGGCCGGGGCGGCGGCGTGTCCGGCGATCAGGTCTGTCCACGCCTGCACTGTCGGGTTGGCGGCCAGGGCGGCGAAGCCCACGTCGATGCCCTGCCGGCGCCAACGCCCCGACAGCGACATCATCCGGATCGAATCCAGGCCCGAGGCGATCAGATCAGCCTGAGGATCCAGCTCGTCGGGGGTCACTCCGAGAAGTTCGGCAACCTCGTCACGGACCGACTCCGGCCTCGTCGTTGCTACACCCACCAAGCCTCCTCGACGCCTCCGAATTAAACCCAGGCTGTCCTAACTTTGTGGAGGCTACCCTATATTCGAGTGACCGAAAACTCCTACCCTGGACGGCGAAACTGACTGATGAGCACGGGACTAATGCCTGATCAGAGCGGCGGACAGGGCCTCGGTGCCGGCGGTCGACCAGACCGAACCGATCTGACGCGCGGCTTCGTGCCCTTTCCGTCGGACCGCGCACAGCACTATCGGCGCGCGGGTTACTGGACCGGGCGCTCGGTCGACTCCATCCTCTCCGACGCCGCCGCGTCGTGGCCGCAGCGATCGGCGATCATCGATGCCGCACATAGCTACTCGTTCGCCGAGCTCGACGCGATGGCCGACCGGGCCGCCGCAGCGCTGACGGATCTGGGCATCGCCGAGGGTGACCGGGTGCTGCTGCAGCTGCCGAACTCGTGCCAGTTCGCCGTTGCCCTGTTCGGCCTGCTGCGCGCCGGCGCGGTGCCGGTGATGTGCCTGCCCGGACACCGAACGGCGGAGCTGGGTCACTTCGCAGAGGTCAGCGGCGCGGTCGCGCTGATCATCCCCGACACCGCGGGCGGGTTCGACTACCGCCAGATGGCCACCGAACTTGTGGCCGGGCATCCGGCACTGCGGCATGTGATCGTCGACGGAGACAGCGGACCGTTCGTCCCCTGGTCGGCGATCCTCGGCGGCGACGGTGCACCCCTGCCGCGTCGGACCGTCGATCCGAGCCTCCCGGCGCTGCTTCTGGTGTCCGGGGGCACCACCGGGCTGCCCAAGCTCATCGCCCGCACCCACGACGACTATGTGTACAACGCGGTGGCGTGCGCACAGACCTGCGACATGACCGCGGACGACGCCTATCTCGTGGCGCTGCCCGCCGGGCACAACTTCCCGTTGGCGTGCCCCGGACTGCTCGGCTCGATGACCGTCGGCGCCACCACCGTGTTCACCGCGGACCCCAGCCCGGAGTCGGCGTTCGCGTTGATCGACCGCCACCGCATCACCGTGACCGGCCTGGTGAACGCGCTGGCGAAGGTGTGGGCACAGGCCTGCGAGTGGGAACCGGTACTGCCGACGTCGCTGCGACTGGTCCAGGTCGGCGGATCCCGGATGAGCCCCGACGAGGCGCGCTACATCGTGGACAACCTCACCCCCGGTATGTCGCAGATCTTCGGCATGGCCGAGGGGATGCTGAATTTCACCCGCCCCGGCGATCCCCTCGACGTGGTGGTGCACACCCAGGGCCGACCGATGTCACCGCACGACGAGATGCGGGTGGTCGACGAGAACGGCGACGAGGTGGCTTCCGGCGAGGAGGGCGAACTCCTGGTGCGTGGGCCGTACACGCTGAACGGTTACTACCGGGCAGACGATGCCAACGCGCGGTCCTTCTCCCCCGACGGCTTCTACCGCACCGGCGATCGGGTGCGGATCTTCAGCGACGGCCCGAGAGCCGGTTACCTGGAGGTCGTCGGCCGGGTCAAGGATGTCATCCACCGCGGGGGTGAGACGGTGTCCGCGACGGACCTCGAAGACCACCTGCACACTCATCCCGAGATCTACGCAGCGGCCGCGGTGGCCCTGCCGGACGAATACCTCGGCGAGAAGATCTGCGCCGCTGTCGTTTTCCGGGGAAGGCCGGTCAGCCTGGCCGACGTGAACGCGTTCCTGGACGGGCGTGGCGCGTCCACCCATGCGCGGCCGGATGTGCTCGCGCCGATGCCCTCACTGCCGATGACCGCCGTCGGCAAGGTCGACAAGAAGCAGCTGATCGCTCGCCTCACCCAGTGATTTCGGCGCACTCCGTCACGCTGGAGTTGACTGCACCGAAATCGGTGCAGTGTCGTGCGCCGTCAGCAGCTCGACGATGCGAGCCGTCACCGCGGCCGTCGTCGGGTGCTCCCACAGCAGGGTGGGCGGCAGCGCCAGGCCGGTGCGCTTCTCCAGCGCGCGACGCAACGCCACGGTCATGATCGAGTCAACCCCGTTTTCCACCAGGGGAACCCGTGGGTCGACGTCGCGCGCCGCCAACCCGAGTTCGACGGCCACTGCCTCGGCGACCTGGCGGGCGACCCACTCGTCGATATCGGCATCGCCGGGACCCACCGGGACGTCGCCGTCGGCGGGTCCGTCCTGCACCGGCGGTGCCACATCCGACAGGATGGGCACGCCAGCGGCTTCCGGAAAAACCGGCAGCACAACGATATTGGGGGCGTCACCGCGCATCGCGGAATCGAGTGCCCGCATGGCGTCGTCGGCGCCGACGGTGCCCATGCCGAGCGCTTCCAGTTGAGCGGCAACGTACCCCGAGTCCGAACCCATTCCCAGACCGCGCCAGGCGGTCCAGGCGACGCTGACCGTCCGATCCCCGAGGCCACGCCGGTGGCGGGCCATCGCATCGAGGAACGCGTTAGCGCAGGCGTAGGCGCCCTGTCCCGGGAAGCCGGCCAGATAGCCGCACGAGGAGAACAGCACCATCCAGTCCAACTGCTCCGGCGGGAACAGCTCGTGCAGGACCACGGTCCCGCCGACCTTGGGGCGCATCGCCGTACGGATGTCCTCGGGTGTCGTATTGATCAGGAGAGCACCGGCTTCCACGCCCGCAGCGTGTATAACGCCCCGAACCGGGGGGAGTTCCCGCAGCACTTCCCGCAATTGCTCGCCCGCCCCCGGCGCGCCGATGTCGATAGCCGCCACGTGCACAGACACACCACGCTCCTCCAGTGCCGACACGGCGCGGACGACCTCGCGATGGCTCTCGTCGCTCCACTGCTCGCGGCGGGGCATGCCCGAGCGGGACAACAGCACAAGGCGGCGCGCCCCCAGGTCGGCGAGCCGCTGAGCCATCCGCAGGCCAAGAACCCCGGTGCCGCCGGTGATCAGATACGTGCCGCCGGGTGCGCACGACATCGGCTCACCGCGGCCGGACGGTGCGTGGGCCAACCGCGCGGTCAGTGCCACGCCGTCCCGCACCACCACAACACCGTGGCCGGACAGCGAGGCCAGCACGCCGACCGGCAGCGGGCCGTCGGACACGTCGAGCACCCCGCCCCACAGCTGGGGATGCTCGGCCGCAGCGACCCTCGCCAGCCCCCACAGCGGCGCGTGCACCAGGTTGGCACCCTCGTGCACCCGCCGCGTCAGCACCCACATCCGGGAGGCAGAACCGTTGTCGTGCAATCGCTTCAGCGTGGAGTGGACCAGTTCAACGGCCTCTTCGGGGGTGCCGTCCGAGTGCGGCAGCACCAGCACCACCGATCCGCGCTCCTGGCCCCCGGGCAGCTGGTCGGGCCCGGCACACCTGCGTGTCGAAACCCCGGCTGCGGCGAGATCGCCGCTCACCTGCCCGACGTGGTCATCGTCTCCGCCGACGAGGACCACCTCAGTCGGGCGCTCCGCATGTTGCCACGGCGTGGGATGCCAGGCGACGTGGTGCAGCACCCGCGACGTCTCGGTGCCCCCCGCATTCTCGAGTTCTTCGAACGTCATTGCGGTCAGGGACGCCAGCACCGCGCCGGACTCGTTGGCGATGGTGACGTCGGTGGTGGTTCCCTGCCGGTGGTGCACATGCAGCACCGCCACCGCGGGCGGCTCACCGCACACGTGCACCCGGTCGATCCGTGACGGCATCCGCAGCCGCGGCGGTCCGTCGAACACCGTGGACGCCGCTGACGTCGCCGCGTCCAGCAGACCCGCCCACGTCGACGGGGCCGATCCGTCGGGTTCTGCCCGGACTCGGGCCACAAGTTCACCTTCTCCGCGACGCAATTCTGTTATCTTCCAACCGAATCCCATCTCCGCTACCCCGACACCGGCCAGCGTGTCGACGATGTGCCCGGGCGGCAGCACCTCGGTGCATCGCTGCCAGATGTCTTGCCCGACGCCGCCACCCATCAATTGGTCGAACTCGTCGTCGGTCGCCACCACCGCGCTGCTGTGGGTGAGCCAGCCGTCGTCGTCGAGCAGCCGCGACGACAGGCGCAGCGACCGATCCTGCAGGACCACCTGGATATCCCGGGCCCGCGCCGGCGCCACCGGGGTACGCAGGCGTACGTCGGTCAACCCGGCGCCCGCTGTGGCGGTGCAGCGCAGAAAGGTGTGGAGAAGCACTGCGGCAGGGACGATCTCGGTACCCTGCACGGGATGGCCGCCGGGGTATGGCCGGGTCTCCATGTCCAGTCGGGTCTGCCAGACCCGGCTGGGCACCGCACCGGTCACGTCCGACATGCCGCCGAGCAAGGTGTTCGAGGCGACGTCGTGCAGCGCCCGGACGCCCGGCGGCGGCGTCGGCGTGCGCCAGAATCGGCGGTGCTGCCAGCGTGTCCCGGGCAGATCGGTGGCCCACGGCGTCGTGGCGTCGTACCCGTGGGCCACGGGCGCCCCGTGGCAGTACAGCGCCGCCACCGCCGCGCCGACCGAGCGGCGCTCGGGCTGATCGCGGCGCAGCAGCGGAACCACCGCATGGTCGCCCGCGTGGTGCGACAGCGTCTCGACGATCGAGTGGGACACCACCGGATGCGCCGACACCTCGAGGAACAGCCGGTGGCCGTCCTGGGCCGCGGCCGCCACCGCCTCCGCAAAGCGCACCCGGCCCCGCAGGTTCGCCACCCAGTAGTCCGGATCGCGGGGCGCGGTCGACCTGGGGTCCTCCAATGCCGTGGTGTAGAGCGGGACACGGGCGCAACGGGTTTCGGGCAAGCCACCGACCAACCGGGCCAACTCACCGGTCAGCGCATCCATCGCCGGGCTATGGAAGGCGACGTCGGTGTTGACCAGGCGCACCGTCCGGCCCTCGACGGTCCACGCCCGGACCACGTCGTCGACGCCGGCGGTCGTGCCCGACACCACAGTCGACTCCGCCGACGCGCTGATGGCCGCCACCACGTCGGTGCGGCCGTGCAGCCGTCGCTGCGCTTCGTCGAACGGCATGCGCACCAGGGCCATCGCGCCGTCACCCGTGACCGACCGGAATCCCCGCGCCCGGAAGCTGGCGACCGAGGCCCCGTGCGCCAGGTCGAACACCCCGGCTGTGACGCAGGCGGCGACCTCGCCGACCGAATGCCCGATCACGGCCGCGGGTGCCACGCCGCGCTCGCCCAGCAGGGCGGCCAGGCCGACCTGCATGGCGAACGTCAGCGCCTGCACCTGGTCGGTGGCGCCGAGTCGCTCGGTGGTCAACGCCTCGCGCGCGGAGAAGCCGAGCTCCGGGCGGAACACCGCGTCGACCTCGTCGATCGTGGCCGCGAATGCCGGCTCGGTCGCGAGCAGCTCGCGACCCATCCCCTCCCAGTGCGATCCGTGGCCCGAAAATACCCATACTGCACCGCTTTCCGCACCGGGTACGACAGCCCCGGTGATGACCCGCGGGTCGCGCACCTGCAGGGCCATGGTGTCGAGGGCGTCGACGACGGCGCCTGCGGCGTGGGCATTGGTGAGTCCGTCGGTCACCACCGCACCGCGAAACGGTTCGTGCGCCCGACGTGTCCACAGCGTCGCGGCAACCTGATCGACGTCGAACTCACCCTGGCCCCGCAGATGGTCGGCCAGCGCGGCGGCCTGCGCAGCGAGACGGGCGTCTGAGCGCGCGGACAGCGGGATGAGGTGGCCGCGGCCCCGGGACGTGGCCGGAGTTGGGCACTTGGGTGCCTCTTCGAGAAGAACATGGGCGATGGTGCCGCCGTAGCCGTAGCTGCACACCGCAGCGCGCCGCGGGTCGGCACCGCGCGGCCAGGGCTCTGCTTCGGTGGGCACCCTCAACCCGCTGGAAGCCCAGTCCACCGCGGTCGTCAGTGTCCGCACACCGGCTGTGGGGGGCAGCACTTCGTGATGCAGTGCGAGCGTGGCCTTGATCAGCCCGACGACGCCCGCGCCCCCCTCGAGGTGGCCGGTGTTGGGCTTGACCGAACCGAGGGCGCACGGGTCGGCGGCCCGGCCCGCTCCGTACACGGCGGACAAGGCTGCGACTTCCACGGGATCGCCTGTGGGAGTGCCGGTTCCGTGCGCTTCGAGATAGCCGACGCTGGCCGGTGGCACCTCCGCGGCCCGGCACGCGAGCCTGAACAGATCCGCCTGCGCCTGCCCGTTGGGCGACATGATGCCGACGGTGCGGCCGTCCTGCGCCACCGCGCCGCCGCGCACGACTGCGAACACCCGATCGCCGTCGCGCTGCGCGTCGGCGAGCCGCTTGAGCACGACGACGCCGGCACCCTCGCCGCGACCGTAACCGTCGGCGGCGTCGTCGAACGTCTTGCATCGGCCGTCGGGGGCGGTGGCCCCCGCGATGTCGAGCACCCGGGTCAGGCCGGGCCCGATGAGCGCGCTGACGCCACCGGCCAGCGCGAGCGACGTCTCGCCGTCGCGAAGCAACTGACACGCCTGGTGCACGGCAACCAGTGACGCCGCGCAGGCGGCGTCGAGCGCGACGCTCGGGCCGCGGAGGTCGAGCAGATGCGACACCCGGTTGGCCACCCCGCACAGCGAGGTTCCGATTCCCGTCCACGCCTCGATGCCGGCGAGATCCTCCATCAGGAGCTTGCCGTAGTCGTCGGAGTTCACACCCATCAGCACCGCGGTGTCGGTACCGGCCAGCGACCGTGGCGAGATCCCCGCGTGCTCCAGCGCTTCCCACGACACCTCGAGGGCCAGGCGCTGCTGCGGATCCATCAGCTCGGCTTCGCGCGGTGACACCCCGAAGAACTCGGCGTCGAAACCGGGCAGGTCATCGAGGAAGGTGCCCCACCGCGTCGTCTCCCGCAGAACGGCCGCGTTGCGCGGATCCCGATGCAGATAGGGCTCCCATCGCTCGGCGGGCACCTCACGGACAGCGCTGCCACCGGCCAGCAGGAACGACCAGAAGTCGTCGGTGGTGGTGATGTCCCCCGCGAGTCGGCAGCCGATGCCCACGATGGCGATCAGCTCGCGGGCCGGGCGCGATGTCATGGCGCGTGGGGCGCCGTTCAGTGCCACGTCGGCGCATTGGTGTGGGTAGCCTGCCCTAACTCAAAGTCCGGCATGCCGGACATCCTGGCACAACGACCGCACACACAGGGTCCTACCCAGCCCGGCTCCGGTCCTACCTCACCGTCGGGTTGCGCGCGTCACCGTCGGGGTTGCGCGCCAAGGTCCTCGGGGTCGACCTCGACGGCGTACGAGGTGATGGCCCTGATCTTCTCGCCATCGAACTCGTAGATCGCGCAGCTGGCGACCGCGGTGACGCCGTCCGGCCGGATGTAGCGGACCACGGTGTCCACGGCGACGACGTCAGCGCCCGCCGCCGTGACGCAGCGGTCGAATTCCCTGGACGTGCCCTCGAGGCTCGCCAGGGTGTCCCGGCACGTCTGCCGCACTGCGTCGGCCCCCTCAAGGACCATGCCGCCGACGATCGTCCACTTGACGTCAGAGGCGAGGTGGTCCAGCGCCTCGTCGAAGCGATGTTCGGAGAACGCGCGACCGACGGCGACGGGGTCGAATGCCATGCAGCGACCGTAGCGTCCGCGGCTGTCGTGTATGTGTAAAGGCATGGACCTGACCGGTGTTGGCCTGTGGAGTTCGCAACTGCGATACGGAAATGCGGAGGAAGCGGCCGAGGCGGCCGCCGAACTCGACGAGCTGGGCTTCACGGCGCTGTGGATCCCCGATGTCGGCGGCCCGGTTCTGGATTCGGTCGACAACCTGTTGGCCGCCACCACCCGCACGGTCATCGCCACCGGCATCCTCAACCTCTGGATGCACGAACCGGCCGACGTGGCCGCGCGCTATGCCACGCTGACCGAGACGCACGGCGAGCGCTTCCTGCTCGGCATCGGGGTGAGCCACGCGCCGCTGATCGACTCGAAGGAGCCGGGCCTCTACCGCAAGCCGCTGGCCGCCACCAAGGCTTTCCTGGACGGGATCGACGCCTGGGCCACCCCGGTCCCGGCCGCCAACCGGGTGCTGGCCGCGCTCGGACCGAAGATGCTCGAACTGTCGGCGACGCGGGCGCGCGGCGCGCATCCCTACTTGGTCACCCCCGGGCACACCCGGACCGCACGCGAGGTCCTCGGTGACGGCCCGTTGCTGCTGCCCGAACAGACCGTGCTGCTCGCCGACGACAGGGAGCAGGCGCGCGCCATCGGAACCGATTGGCTGCGTTCATATCTCGCGCTGCCGAACTATGCCAACAACCTGCTGCGGTCGGGGTTCACCGAGGATGATCTGAGCTCGGTCAGCGACCGGCTGTTCGACGCGATCATCGCCTGGGGCGACGAGGAGGCGGCGCTTCGCCGGGTGCAGGAACACCTCGCGGCGGGCGCCGACCACGTCTGCGTCCAGGTGATCACCGCCGATCCGCGGGAGTTTCCGCGCGAACAGTGGCGCCGCCTGGCCGCCGCCCTGCTGTAATCGCTGTGAGCGCCGGAATTGCATTCCACGCGCCAAATCTCGAGATCAGAGCGTGCGGAATGCAATTCCGGCGGGTCAGCCGAGCAGGTCGCGCACCACCGCATCCGCGAGCAGCCTGCCGGGGTCAGTCAGCACCAACCGGTCGCCGTCAGGGCGCAGCAGCCCGTCGTCGACCGCCAGGGCGGCACGATCACGCTCTGCTCCTGACAGCACCGCCACCGGCAGCCCGGAGCGCATCCGCACTCCCAGCATCACGTCCTCGATGTGTGAGGTCTCGGCATCAAGCTGCTCGAAATCGGCAACGGGAAGTGCACCGCGCCCGAGCACCTCTGCATAAGCGTTGGGATGCTTGACATTCCACCATCGGGTGGCGTCGACGTAGCCGTGTGCGCCCGGCCCGGCGCCCCACCATTCGCCGCCTTCCCAATAGCCGACGTTGTGTCGGCACTGTCCGCCGGGGCGTGCCCAGTTCGACACCTCGTACCAGTCGAAGCCCGCGTCGGCGAGGCGACGATCGAGAAGTTCGTAGCGCCGGGCCAGCACATCGTCGTCGGGAGCGGGCATCTCACCGCGGCGCACCCGCCGGGCGAGCGCGGTGCCGTCCTCGACGATCAGCGCGTACGCGGACAGGTGGTCGACCCCGGCCCCGATGGCCGCATCCACCGACCGCATCAGGTCGTCATCGCTCTCCCCCGGTGTTCCGTAGATGAGGTCGATGCTGACGTGGTCGAACCCCTCGACCCGGGCCTCCCGCGCGGCATCGAGTGCCCGGCCGGGCGAGTGCACCCGATCCAGCGCAGCGAGCACGTGCGGCGCCGTCGACTGCATGCCCAGCGACAGCCGCGTGAACCCGGCGGTGCGCAATCGGGCGAAGAAGTCCGGCGACGTCGACTCCGGGTTGGACTCCGTGGTGACCTCCGCATCGGGGGCCAGCGTGAAGTGCTCACGGACGGAGTCGAGCACCGTCGTGAGGCCGGCGGCCCCCAGCAGCGACGGGGTGCCCCCGCCCACGAAGACGGTCTGCACGTCCGGTGCGTCGCCGAGGTGGGCCGCGGCCAGGCGCAGCTCGGCGCGCAACGCCGCCAGCCAGCCCTCCTGGGTTCCGCCCCCCGGCGAAGCCGGAGAATCGACTCCGCCGAGCTCAGCCGGCGTGTAGGTGTTGAAGTCGCAGTATCCGCAGCGGGTGGCGCAGAACGGCACGTGGATGTAGACGCCGAACGGCCGGCCCGGGCGCGCCGTCAGCCCGGGCAGCACCTTCGTCTCGACTGCCACACGACAAGTCTCCCAGAGCGACGGCGGCGGCCGCCCACGTCGATGAGCGGGCAGTTTTGCTCATCGTGAGCGCAAATTTCGGCCGGTTAGGGCCGGTGGCGGCATCCGTGGCACAATTGGACCCGTGATTGCAGCCCACAGCCTCCCTCGCCGGGTATCGCTGGTGGTGCGTCGCCATGTCGACTTCAAGCGCGTCTGTACCTGTTGCTGTCTGCCTTACTGACGTAGACCCTGCCCACCTGTATTCAGCTGGCCGCCGGATCTGCGCCGCCGGACAGCCACCGGTGAGAAGCGCGATCTGAAACGCCGGCTCCGACGAGGAGCCCACCCGATGACCACTGCAAAGCCCGCCAAGCGTCCCCGCGGCGAAGGCCAATGGGCGCTCGGATACCGCGAGCCGCTGAACGCCAACGAGCAGTCCAAGAAGGACGACAACCCTCTCAACGTGCGTGCCCGCATCGAGAACATCTACTCCAAGCAGGGCTTCGAGAGCATCGACAAAGGCGACCTTCGCGGCCGTTTCCGCTGGTGGGGCCTCTACACCCAGCGTAAGCCCGGCTATGACGGCACCTGGACCGGTGACGAGAACACCGACATGCTCGAGGACGAGTACTTCATGTTGCGGGTCCGCAGTGACGGCGGCGCCCTCACCACCGCCGCCCTGCGCGCGCTCGGCGGCATCTCCACCGAGTTCGGCCGGGACACCGCCGACATCTCCGACCGCCAGAACATCCAGTACCACTGGATCCGGGTCGAGGACATGCCGGAGATCTGGCGTCGCCTCGACGAGGTCGGTCTGCAGACCACCGAGGCGTGCGGTGACTGCCCCCGCATCGTGCTCGGTTCGCCGCTGGCCGGCGAGTCCCTGCACGAGGTGATCGACGGCACCCCGGCGATCAACGAGATCGTCAAGCGCTACATCGGCAAGAAGGAGTACTCCAACCTGCCGCGCAAGTTCAAGACTGCGATCTCGGGTCTGCAGGACGTCGTGCACGAGGTCAACGACGTCGCGTTCATCGGCGTGGAGCATCCCGAGCACGGCCCCGGCTTCGATCTGTGGGTGGGCGGCGGGCTGTCGACCAACCCGATGCTGGGCCAGCGGGTCGGCGCGTGGGTGCCCCTCGACGAGGTGCCCGACGTGTGGGAAGGCGTGGTCAGCGTGTTCCGCGACTACGGCTACCGCAGGCTGCGGTCCAAGGCTCGGCTGAAATTCTTGATCAAGGACTGGGGTGTCGAGAAATTTCGGCAAGTTCTCGAGACCGAGTACCTGAAGCGGCCCCTGATCGACGGTCCGGCACCCGACCCGGTGACCCGGCCGATCGACCACGTCGGTGTGCAGAGACTTAAGAACGGACTCAACGCGGTCGGGGTGGCCCCGATCGCCGGGCGGGTGTCCGGAACGATCCTGTCGAAGGTCGCCGACCTGGCAGAGGCTGCGGGCAGCAACCGGGTGCGGTTCACGCCGTACCAGAAGCTGATCGTGCTCGACGTCCCCGACGACAAGCTCGATGAGCTCCGTGCCGGGCTGGACGCGCTGGGGTTGCCGTCGAGCCCGTCGCACTGGCGGCGCAACCTGATGGCCTGCACCGGTATCGAGTTCTGCAAATTGAGCTTCGCCGAAACCCGCAAGCGCAGCCAGACACTGGTCCCGGAGCTGGAGAAGCGCCTCGAGGACATCAACGCCGAGCTCGACGTTCCGGTCACCATCAATATCAACGGCTGCCCGAACTCGTGTGCACGCATCCAGGTCGCCGACATCGGCTTCAAGGGTCAGATGGTGGACGACGGAGACGGCCCCCAGGAGGGATTCCAGGTCCACCTGGGCGGCAGCCTCGGCCTGGACAGCGGTTTCGGCCGCAAGTTGCGTCAGCACAAAGTGCTGTCCAGCGAGCTTTCCGACTACATCGACAGAGTTGTTCGCAATTTCGTGAAACAACGCGAGCAGGGTGAGCGTTTCGCTACATGGGCGGTACGAGCCGACGAAGCCGACTTGAGGTGAATCGATGACTGACATGAGAACCGAGCACGATCTGATCGAGCTGGCCGAGCGCGGCGCTGCGGAACTGGCGGACGCCTCGGCCGACGAGCTGCTCCGCTGGACCGACGAGCACTTCGGTGGCGACTACATCGTGGCGTCCAACATGCAGGATGCCGTGCTGGTCGATCTCGCCGCCAAGGTCCGCCCCGGTGTGGACGTGCTGTTCCTCGATACCGGCTACCACTTCGTCGAGACCGTCGGCACCCGTGATGCCGTCGAGGCGGTCTACGACGTCAATGTCGTCAACGTGCGCCCTACGCACACCGTGGCCGAGCAGGACGCGCTGCACGGCAAGGATCTGTTCGCGCGCGACGCGGGCGCCTGCTGCGGGATGCGCAAAGTCGAGCCGCTCGGGAAGGCGCTGAGGAACTACTCCGCGTGGGTGACCGGCATCCGTCGGGTAGAGGCACCGACGCGTGCGAATGCGCCGTTGATCAGCTGGGACAAGGCTTTCGGGCTGGTGAAAATCAACCCGCTGGCGGCGTGGAGCGACGACGATATGCAGAATTACATCGACACCAAGGGTGTACTCGTCAATCCCCTTGTGTTCGAAGGCTATCCGTCGATCGGCTGCGCACCCTGCACGGCCAAGCCCGTCGAGGGCGCCGATCCGCGCAGCGGGCGCTGGGCGGGCCAGAGCAAAACGGAATGCGGGCTGCACGCATCGTGAGTCTCGAGTGACGCTCGTCCTCACCGCGCACGGCAGCGCCGATCCCCGATCGGCGGCCACCGCCCGGTTGATCGTCGACTGTGTGCGGCGGTTGCGGCCGGGCCTGGACGCGCGAATCGCGTTCTGCGAGCAGAACTCCCCCAATCTGCGCGACGTACTCGCCACGGTGACCCACGGCGCGGTGGTGGTTCCGCTCCTGCTCGCCGATGCCTACCACGCGCGGGTGGACATTCCCGAGATGATCGCCGAGTCCGGTGCCGACGTCCGCATCGCGGACGTACTCGGAGAGGACGAGCGGTTGATCCATGTGTTGCGTCAGCGCCTCGAGCACGCCGGGGTGTCACGTCTCGATCAACGCGTCGGGGTACTCGTGACCGCGGTCGGATCGTCGCGTCCGCAGGCCAACGCGCGCACCGCGGTGGTGGCGAGCGAACTGACGTTGACCACGCACTGGACCGCGACGACCGCATTCGCTACCGGACCACAACCCACACTGGCGGAGGCAGCCGAGATCCTGCGCGAGCGCGGGGCAACCCGACTGGTGATCGCGCCCTGGTTCCTGGCCCACGGCCGCATCACCGACCGTGTCGCGACGTTCGCACACGCACAAGGCATTTCGATGTCGGCACCGCTGGGCGCTCACCGTCAGGTCGCCGAGACCGTGCTGGACCGCTTCGACGCGGCCATGGCTGCGCGCGCCGCCGCCTAGACGCTCACAGCACTTTCCCAGCGTCGGTACACTTGCAGTCGGCGGAAGTCCCGCCACATCTCATTGAGCAAGGATTCGATGCCTCCCCTCTTACCCACGGCGGTCTCGTGCTGACCGCCGTTCTCGGAATTCTTGTTGGCTTTCTCGTCGTCCTCGCGATCACCGCGCTCACCGGTTACTTCGTCGCGCAGGAATTCGCGTACATGGCCGTGGACCGGTCCCGGCTGAAAGCACTTGCCGAGGCGGGTGACGCCCCGGCCGCCCGCGCCCTGACGGTCACCCGTCGCACGTCGTTCATGCTGTCGGGGGCGCAGCTCGGCATCACGGTCACCGGCCTTCTGGTCGGCTACGTGGCCGAACCGCTGATCGGGCAGGGCCTGCAGGTGCTGCTCGGCGGCGCAGGCATTCCGACTGCGGTCGCGGTGGCGTTCGGTGGTGTGGCCGCGATCGTCGTGTCGACGATCGTGCAGATGCTCTTCGGTGAACTGTTCCCGAAGAACCTGGCGATCGCCCGTCCCGAACCGCTGGCCCGCTGGCTGGCGTTCTCGACCACGCTCTACCTCAAACTGTTCGGCTGGCTGATCTGGCTTTTTGATCAATCCTCCAACCTGCTGCTGCGGGTCCTGCGTATCGAACCTGTGCACGACGTCGAGCATTCCGCGACTCCGCGGGACCTCGAACACATCGTCGCGGCGTCCCGCGAGGCCGGCGACATCCCGCAGGAACTCTCGGCGCTGCTCGACCGAATCCTGGACTTCCCCACCAGCAACGCAGAGCACGCCATGATCCCGCGCTCCCGGGTCGATGTCCTCGCCGCCGACGCGACCGTGGCGGAGGTGCTGGACCGAATGGCCGTGGGCCACACGCGTTACCCGGTCACCGGCCCGGATCACGACGAGATCGTCGGTGTGATCCATCTGCACGACCTGTTGGGTTCGGTGCCTTCGACCGATACCGCCGCGACGCGCTGCCGTCCCGCGGTGGTCGTGCCGGAGACCCTGCCTCTTCCCAACGTGGTGAAGACCCTTGCGGACGCGGACGAGGAGATGGCGATCGTCATCGACGAGTACGGCGGCTTCGCCGGAATCGTGACGATCGAGGATCTGGCCGAGGAGGTCGTCGGTGAGATCGACGACGAGCACGACGCCGAGCACGAGGACGATGTCGTGCCTGACGGCGCGGGCTGGCTGCTCGCGGGCGACCTGCCCCTCGATGAGGTTGAACGCACTCTCGACCTGACCCTGCCGCCCGGTGACTACGAGACGGTGGCCGGACTGATCATCGCCCACGCCGTCGGACTGCCCGAGGTCAGCGACACCGTGGAGATCGAACTCCCCTCCGACGTCGCCGATCTCGTCGCGGACGAACCGGCGCCGGCACGCCGGTTGATGGTGCAGGTGCGCTCGGTCGAGCGCCGGGTCCCAGCATCGGTGTTCGTCACCGTCGAGGCCGAGCAGAGCAGCGACGATGAATAGTCCCTGGACGATTGTGGTGATCACCACGGTGCTCATCGGCTCGAGCGCCTTCTTCGTGGCCGTCGAGTTCGCGTTGATCGCGGCTCGACGCAGCCGCCTCGAGGACGCAGCGGCCACCAGCGCCTCCGCCCGGGCTGCGTTGCGCAGCGCGAGCGAGCTGTCGCTGCTGCTGGCCGGGGCGCAGCTGGGCATCACCGCGTGCACGCTGCTTCTCGGCGCGATCACCAAACCCGCGGTGCACTACGCCATCACGCCCTGGCTGGGCGGTCTGGGCGCCCCGTCCTGGGCGGCCGACGTCGGCGGATTCATGCTCGCGCTGATTATCGTCACGTTCTTACACCTGGTGATCGGTGAGATGGCCCCGAAGTCGTGGGCGATCGCGCATCCGGAAAAGTCGGCGACGATGCTGGCACTGCCGATGCGGGCGTTCATGTTCCTCACCCGGCCGCTGCTGCGCGCCCTCAACCACGCCGCGAACTGGTGTCTGCGCCGGGTGGGGGTGACTCCGGTGGACGAACTGGCCGGCAGCCAGGATCCGGACACGCTGCGTCAGCTCGTGGAGCATTCGGCTACGGTCGGCACGCTCGACGAGCGTTACCACGCCAACCTGACCAGTGCGCTGGAACTTGAGGCGCTCACCGTCGGACAGCTCGCCCGACGCGCCGCGGAATACAGCTCCGTCGATGTAGAGGCAACACCGGCGGAGATCCGGGAGACCTCCGAGAGCACCGGTCACCTGCGGCTGCTGGTCCGCGACGGGCAGGCCGACGTGGGTGTCGTGCATGTCCGAGACAGCCTCTCGGCGTCGGGAACGGCGCGTGACCTGATGCGCCCGGTGCTGACCCTGCCCGAGGACACCCCGGTGTACGAGGCGCTGCGGCTGATGCGGGAGACGCGCAACCACCTGATCGTGGTCGACGGACCGTCGGGCCGCGGATTGTTGACGCTGACCGATCTGCTGCACCGACTCCTGCCGGCGCCTGCCGCGTAGCTCAGGCCAGGGTGGCTGACTCCTTCTCGTTCTCGGACGCGACGACAGGCACATCCGCCGGCAGTGACGGCACTCGGGTGGCACGCACGTACACGGTGTCACCCTCCTTGAGGCCGAGCGCCTCGGCGTCGCCGCGGGTGATCTGAGCGGTGAACGGCGTCTGGGTCGCGGCGTTGGTGAGTTCTACCCGAACCTCGAAGCCCAGCAGCACAATTCGGTCGATGACGGCTCTGGTGACACCGGCGGCCTGCACGGAGTCATCACTGGAGGCGATCGCCATCTCGGGATTGCGTCCCACGCGAATGTCGTGCGGCCGCACCAGCGCGCCGTTGAGCGAGGACACCGCCCCGAGGAACGACATCACGAACGCATTGGCAGGGGTGTCGTAGACGTCGGTCGGGGATCCCACCTGCTCGATGCGGCCCTTGTTCAGCACAGCGATCCGGTCGGCGACGTCGAGTGCCTCGGACTGGTCGTGGGTCACCAGCACGGTGGTCACGTGCACCTCGTCGTGCAGGCGACGCAGCCACGCCCGCAGATCCTCGCGGACCTTGGCGTCCAGCGCACCGAACGGCTCGTCCAGCAGCAGCACCTCCGGGTCGACTGCCAAAGCCCGTGCCAATGCCATGCGCTGGCGTTGGCCACCGGAGAGCTGATTGGGATAGCGAGTCTGAAAACCGGCCAGCCCCACCACTTCCAGCAGATTGTCTACCTTGTCCTTGATCTCCGCCTTGGGCTTCTTGCGGATCTTCAGACCGAACGCGACGTTTTCGCGCACCGTCAGGTGCTTGAACGCGGCATAGTGCTGGAATACGAAGCCGATTCCACGCTTTTGCGGCGGTATCCGGGTGACGTCGCGACCATTGATCGTGATGGTGCCGGTGTCGGGCTCGTCGAGGCCGGCGATTGCTCGCAGCAGCGTCGACTTCCCGGACCCGCTGGGCCCCAGCAGGGCCGTCAGCGACCCGGCGGGCACGACGAAGTCGATGTTGTCCAGCGCGGCGAAGTCGCCGTAGTGCTTGTTGGCGCCCTTCACGGTGATCGCGTAGGTCATGGCTTCCCTTGCTCCAACTTCCTGGTCGGCTCTATTTTGCCGCCCGCGCGCGGCGGGCGTCGAGAATCACCTGAGCGATGAGCACCAGCACTGCCACCGTCATCAACAGGGTTGAGATCGCGTAGGCGCCGTACTCGGCGCCGCGGTTGTAGCGATCGGCGACCAGCAGGGTCAGTGTCTGCGATTGGCCGGGCAGGTTCGACGCCACCATGATCACGGCGCCGAACTCCCCCAGCGTGCGGGCGATCGTCAGCACGACGCCATACGTCAGGCCCCATCGGATCGACGGCAGTGTGATCCGCCAGAACGTCTGCCACCACTGGGCCCCCAGCGTGGCGGCGGCTTCCTCCTGGTCGGTGCCGAGCTCATGCAGCACCGGCTCGACCTCGCGGATCACGAACGGCACCGTGACGAAGATGCTGGCCAGAACGATGCCCGGGAAGCTGAAGATGATCTTGAAGCCCAGGTCGTTCTCCACGAACCCGAACAAGCCCGCCGAGCCCCAGAGCAGGATCAGCGCGACGCCGACGACCACCGGGGACACCGCGAACGGCAGGTCGATGATCGCCTGCAGGATGCTCTTGCCGCGGAACCTGTTGCGCGCGAGCACCAGCGCGGTCGGAACCCCGAAAAGTACGTTGAGAGGCACCACGATCGTGACGACGAGCAGCGACAACTGAAGGGCGGAGATTGCCGCGGGCGTGGAGATGGAGGCGAAGAACTCACCGATACCGGGCTGCAGTGTCCGCCACAGGATCAGCCCGACCGGGACGATCACCAGGATCGCGATGTAGCCGAGGGCGATCCAACGGACCAGGTGGCGAGTCAGCGGGGACAGTGTCATCTCGCCAGCTCCTCACGCTTGGCCGCCCTGGCTCCGATGGCGCGCAGAATGAACAGGATGACGAACGAAATCGCCAGCAGCACAATGGAGATGGCGGCAGCACCGACGCGGTCGTCGTTCTCGATCAGCGTGCGGATCCACTGCGAAGAGACCTCGGTCTCGCCCGGCACGGCGCCGCCGATCAGCACCACCGAACCGAATTCGCCGATGGCCCTGGAGAACGCCAGGCCCGCACCCGACAACAGCGACGGCAGTAGCGCGGGGAGGATCACCTTCGTCAGGATCGTGTAGTTGTTGGCGCCCAACGATGCCGCGGCCTCCTCGACCTCGCGGTCGAGTTCGAGCAGCACCGGCTGCACGGAGCGCACGACGAACGGCAGCGTGACGAACAGCAGCGCGACGCCGACACCCCACTTGGTGTGTTGCAGGTGGACGCCCACCGGACTGCTCGGCCCGTAGAGCGCCAGCATCACCAGGCTCGCGACGATCGTCGGCAGGGCGAACGGAAGGTCGATGACGGCATCGACGAGCCGTTTGCCCGGAAACTCGTCGCGGGTCAGCACCCAGGCGACCAGGAGACCGAAAACCCCGTTGACGACGGTGACGCCCACCGAGATCGTCAACGTCACCTTGAACGACGCGAGGGCCGCGGGTGAGCTGACCGCCGTCCAGAACGCGTCCCAGCCGCCGCCGGCCGATTGCCAGAGGATCGCGGCGAGCGGGAGCAGCACGATGAGCGACAGCCACATCGTGGCCGCGCCGACCCGCAGGGAGGTGCTGCCGTGCCTCCGGTTGATCAGCCCCGAGGGCCGGCCCGAGTCACCGTCGCCGGTGAACTCGGGCCGGACTGCCTCGGGAGCGGAGTCGACCACCCCCGAAGGAGGAGTCATCCAGTGGCCTGCTTGTAGATCTTGGTGATGGTGCCATTCTCCTTGTCGAACAGCGCAGAGTCGACGTCCTTCCAACCACCCAGGTCGTCGATGGTCCACAGCTTTTCCGGGGCGGGGAATTTGTCTGCGAACTCGGCTAGCACGGCGGGGTCGACCGGCCGGAAGCCCGCCTCGGCCCACAGCGTCTGCGCCTCCGGGGTGAACTGGAAGTTCACGAATGCAGTCGCCTGCTCGAGGTGCTGGCTGGTGTTCACCACCGCCACCGGATTCTCGATCTTGAACGTCTGCGGCGGGTTGACGTGCTCGAGGTCGAAGTTCAGCGCCTCGTTCTCGTAGGCCAGCAGCACATCTCCGCTGCCCTGCTTGAACACGTCGGTGGCTTCGCGACCGGAACCGGGACGCAGCTTGACGTGCTCGGTCACCAGCTTGGTGACGAAGTCGATGCCGGCCTGGGGGTTCTGCCCGCCGTTGCTTGCCCAGGCGTACGGGGCGAGCAGATTCCATTTGGCCGAACCCGAGCTCAGCGGGCTCGGCGTGATGACCTCGATCCCCGGCCGCAGCAGGTCATTCCAGTCGCGGATGTTCTTGGGGTTGCCGGGCCGGACCGCCAGGCTGACGACGGAACCGAAGGGAATTCCCTTGGTGGCGCCCGCATTCCAGTTCTCGTCGACCTTGCCGGCCTTGACCAGACGGGTGATGTCGGGCTCGACCGAGAAGTTCACCAGATCGGCGGGCTTGCCCGACTCGACTGCCCGCGACTGATCGCCGGATGCTCCGTAGGAGCCGGTGACGGCGACGCCCTTGCCCTCTTCGGTGGCCGCGAACGCAGGCGCCACCTTCGCCCAACCTGGCTCGGGCACCGCGAAAGCCACCAGCGTCAGCGTGGTCTCGGCGTTGCCCTCGCCGCTCTCGCCGACGACGTCACTGGCACCACCACCGCACCCCGCCAGCACGGTCGCCGACAGCGCGAGCGCCGCCGCTGTGCGCCAGCGTGATGTGGACTTCAGGATCTTCTGCATTGATGACCTTCCCAGGGTTTCGGAATTCGGAGTTCGAGAATCCGTTCCGGCAGGGAGGCGGGATTGTCCGAAGAGTTACTGAAGGCGCAGCCATGCCTCAGTCATCCCCGACACCGGACCGCGAACGGACAAGGAGTCAGCGACAACAACAACAAACATCGGCAACCGCGCTCAGACCCACGGCAATGAGAGCCACGATGTGGCCACTCTTGTTGCCGGACGCCGGTTGCATGGCGCGAAGCCTAACAGAGTTGCTGTGGTTGTCCTGTCGGGGGCTTTCGCAGACGTCAACGGGCCAGCAGCCACATGACGACGACGAGGATGATCAGCGTGACGAGCACCAGGGTCACCCGTGATCGCGGCATTCCGCTCATGCGTCCTCCCGCCGAATCTCAGCTGGCGTCTCTGTTTTGGGGGGCCGGACCCGATGAAGCAGCCGGATCCCGTTCCCCAGCGCGCCGTCGATTAACACCGCTGTGCCGTAGGCCAGCAGGAGCACCACCGGCATGACGACGATGGTCTGCGCGACGAACGGAAGTCCAGACAGCCACAGCTCCACGCCGTCCCACCAGTTGAGGAAGCTGCCCATCCGGTCAGACTATTCGCTCGACCACCACAGGAAACACCGGGTGTTCCGCTAGACGCCGAGGTATCCCGCAGTCGATGATGTGCCCATGGTTCTGCAGCACATCGACGCGTCCGACGGTGCGTCTCTGGACAACGAGTCGACCTTTGCAGTGGTTTCCCAGCCGCCCTCCACCGGCGGTTCGCTGCGCAACCCGTTCCCTCCCATCGCGGACTACGCGTTCCTGTCCGACTGCGAGACCACCTGCCTGATCTCGGCGGCCGGCTCGGTGGAGTGGATGTGTGTGCCGCGTCCGGACTCCCCCAGCGTGTTCGGGGCGATCCTGGACCGCGGCGCCGGACACTTCCGGCTCGGGCCCTACGGGGTGTCGGTACCTGCGGCCCGGCGGTACCTTCCGGGCAGCCTGATCCTGGAAACGACGTGGCAGACCCACACCGGCTGGGTGATCGTGCGGGACGCGCTGGTGATGGGACCCTGGCACGACCTCGAGACCCGTTCACGCACCCATCGTCGTACCCCGATGGACTGGGACGCCGAACACATCCTGCTGCGCACCGTGCGGTGCGTGAGCGGCACAGTGGAGTTGGTGATGAGCTGCGAGCCGTCATTCGACTACCACCGCAGCACCGCCAGCTGGGAGTACTCCGCGCAGGCGTACGGCGAGGCGATCGCGCGGGCGACCAAGGACCCGGATTCCCAACCCACCCTGCGGCTGACCACCAACCTGCGCATCGGGTTGGAGGGTCGCGAGGCGCGGGCGCGGACCCGGTTGAGCGAGGGCGACAATGTATTCGTCGCGTTGAGCTGGTCCGGGCATCCGTCCCCTCAGACGTTCGAAGACGCCTCCGACAAGATGTGGAAGACCAGCGAGTGCTGGCGCCAGTGGATCAACGTCGGCGACTTCCCCGACCATCCGTGGCGCGCCTACCTGCAGCGCAGCGCGCTGACCCTCAAAGGCCTGACCTACTCTCCGACCGGCGCGCTGCTGGCCGCACCCACCACGTCGCTGCCGGAAACGCCTCAGGGTGAACGCAATTGGGACTACCGGTACGCGTGGGTACGCGATTCCACCTTCGCGTTGTGGGGTCTCTACACCCTGGGCCTGGATCGTGAGGCCGACGACTTCTTCGCCTTCATCGCCGACGTGTCCGGGGCCAATAACGGCGAGCGGCACCCGCTGCAGGTGATGTACGGCGTCGGCGGGGAACGCAGCCTCGTCGAAGAAGAACTCAATCACCTTTCCGGCTACGACAACGCCCGACCGGTGCGCATCGGCAACGGTGCGTTCGACCAGATGCAGCACGACATCTGGGGCACCATGCTCGACTCGGTGTACCTGCACACCAAGTCCCGTGAACAGATCCCCGAAACACTGTGGCCCGTCCTCAAGGAACAGGTCGAGGAGGCCATCAAGCACTGGCGCGAACCCGACCGCGGCATCTGGGAGGTTCGCGGCGAGCCGAAGCACTTCACCTCGAGCAAGATCATGTGTTGGGTGGCGCTCGACCGCGGCGCCAAGCTCGCCGAACTGGAGGGCGAGAAGTCCTACGCCCAGCAGTGGCGGGTGATCGCCGAGGAGATCAAGGCCGACATCCTCGAACACGGCGTCGACTCCCGCGGGGTGCTCACTCAGCGCTACGGCGACGACGCTCTGGACGCCTCACTGCTGCTGGCGGTGCTGACCCGGTTCCTGCCCCCGGACGATCCGCGGATCCGTGCGACGGTGCTGGCGATCGCCGATGAGCTCACCGAAGAAGGCCTGGTGCTGCGCTACCGCGTCGAACAGACCGACGACGGCCTCTCCGGCGAGGAGGGCACCTTCACCATCTGCTCGTTCTGGCTGGTGTCGGCGCTGGTCGAGATCGGTGAGTTCCACCGCGCCAAGCACCTGTGCGAACGGCTGCTGTCCTTTGCGAGCCCGCTGCACCTCTACGCCGAGGAGATCGAACCGCGCACCGGCAGGCACCTGGGTAACTTCCCGCAGGCGTTCACCCACCTGGCCCTGATCAACGCCGTGGTGCACGTCATCCGCGCCGAGGAAGAGGCCGACAGCTCCGGGAACTTCCAGCCCGCCAACGCACCGATGTAGCCGGGGCTACTTCCACGTAGCCGGAGCTACTTCGCGGCGTTCTCGACCATCGCGTTGGCCATCTCGGCGGCTTCGTCGGTGATGCTGTACCCGCACGCCCACGCCTCGACCGTCACGTTGGAGACCAACGACAGAGCGTGCTGGCAGGCCCACCCATCGGCACCTTCCTGCGTGGTCATCTGGGTGAGCAGCGTGTCGCCGGCGTCGACGTCGTCGAGCTTCCAGAGGTAGTCGCCCTCTCCCACCGCCACCGCATCGTTGGCGCACTCCTGCCACGTCGAGGCCGAATCATCGAAGAAGCCCTGGGCGTTCTCGGCCGCCGGGTAGAGCACGACCGTCTGTTCGACCCAGTGGTCGTTGTCGTCGGAGGGTTCGCGCGCCACCTGGTCCCGAACCGCCGTCCAGCCCGTACCCGCGTACACCGGTTCCTCGGCCCCGTAGACCGCGCCGAGGCAGTCGGGATCGGACACGTCTGCCGAATGATCGGTCATCTCGTCGAGTTCGCTGGTGACTTCCATCTGCGTCGAGCCGACGATGTCGTTGATGTCATCGATGGTGAGCAGGATGCCGTCCAGCTTGGCCTCGTCGAGCGGCGGAACGTTCTGCGTGTTCGGACCCCCGGATTGCCCTTGACTCGAATTCTGGCGGACGGCCGTTCCCGACACCGTGCTCACACATCCGCAGAGCAGCACCGACGCCGCGATCACCGCGCCGACCGCACAGGCGCGGGGGACCGAAAGCAAGTCGTTCACCGCGTCATTGTCCCCCACGGCCACCGATTGCGGCACTGTCAGCGCTGCGCAGCGACTTTGTCGAGAATCAGCTGGGCGACGCCGACCGCCGGCTGCGCCCCGCCGACCCCTCGCGGGTCGGCCAATTCGACGTCGACGATGCAATCGCCGAACACACCCAGTGCGCGCATCCCCGGCGGGGAGGCCGTGGCGGCCGACGCGTGCAGGACGCTGGCCGAGACCACCCGCTCATCGAAAGTCACCTCGGACACCCTGCTCACCTCGTCGGCACCCGGTTTGGCGTGTTGCAGTGCCACGGTCTGGCCGTTGCAGCGCCGCCACTTGTCGGCGGTCGCCGCGAAGAACTCCTGGGCGGCGCCGGAGCTCGCCATCTGCACCACCCCGAAGTATGCGGAGACCGGCGGGCCGTCGAAGCCACCTCCGGTCCAGGAGCCGCTGGCCACCGACCGCACCGGGCTGTCGTCGTAGACGATTTTCTGGAGCCGGTAGGCGGTGCTGACACAGTCCAGCGGCACCGCCTCGGCGTCACCCACATTGCGCAGCAACATGTCGGTGCCGCCTTGGACCTGGGGCCCCATGAATCCGTTGGGGCCGGTGCCCAACGCCGCGGACAGCTCGTCCGCGGTCGGCAGAAACTGTCCCAGCGGAACCGCCGCCAGCGGCTTTGCCGCCTGCTCGATGCGGACCGCGGGTCGATCGTCGACCGGCGCACCCGTACAGCCCGCCAGCGCGATGCATGCGCAGACCGCGCTGGCGATTCCCGCAGGGCGCTTCATCGACATCCGGTCTCTCCTGACGAACGTGTCACTTCCGTAACACTTCAGCACGTCGCAGGCCGACGCGCGACCGGTTCGGTCAGAAGTACCCGTTGGACGAGGTCGCCGTCTTCAACCCGCGCGGTACGCGGGATCGCCGACGGCGGCGGATACGCGGTTTCGTGTCCCTTCCATCACCGACGTAAGGTCACCACCATGGGCAAGATCTACGCCAATGTCAGCGAACTCGTTGGCCGCACCCCTCTGGTCCGGCTGAACAGATTGACCGAGGGCCTCGATGCCCAGGTGGTCGCCAAACTCGAGTTCTACAACCCCGCCAACAGCGTCAAGGACCGCATCGGCGTCGCGATCATCGACGCGGCCGAACAATCGGGCGAATTGAAGCCCGGCGGCACCATCGTCGAAGCCACCAGTGGAAACACGGGTATCGCGCTTGCGATGGTCGGCGCGGCGCGTGGGTACAAAGTCATCCTCACGATGCCGGAGACGATGTCGACCGAACGCCGAGTGATGTTGCGCGCGTTCGGAGCCGAGATCGTGCTGACCCCAGGCGCCGAAGGAATGGCCGGCGCCTTGGCCAGAGCCAAGCAGATCATCGCCGATACCGAAAACGCCGTCGCCGCCAACCAGTTCGGGAACCCGGCCAATCCCGCGATCCACGAACAGACCACGGCCGAGGAGATCTGGGCCGACACCGACGGCAAGGTCGACATCTTCGTCGCCGGTATCGGCACGGGTGGAACGATCACCGGGGTCGGCCACATTCTGAAGGACCGCAATCCCGACGTGCAGATCATCGGCGTCGAACCCAAGGATTCCCCGATCCTCAACGGCGGCGATCCCGGACCCCACAAGATTCAGGGGATCGGTCCGAACTTCGTGCCCGAGATCCTCGACAGGACGATTTACGACGAGATCATCGACGCCCAGTTCGACGATGCCATCCGGGTCGCGCGGGCGCTGGGCGCCGAAGAGGGCATCCTTGGTGGCATCTCTACCGGCGCGAACGTCTGGGCCGCACTCGAGGTGGCCAAGCGCCCGGAGAATGCCGGCAAGCTCATCGTCACGATCGTCTGCGACTTCGGTGAGCGCTACATCTCCACGGCGCTTTTCGAACACATCCGGGACTGAGCGCGTGTCGCTGCTCTCCTCACTGCGCGAGGATCTGCAGAACGCGCGCGCGCATGACCCCGCGTCACGCGGTGACGTCGAGAACGCGCTCGTCTACTCGGGTCTGCACGCGATTTGGGCTTACCGTCTGGCGCACCGGTGGTGGGCCCGGCCGGCGCTGCGTGGGCCCGCGAGGGTGCTGTCCCAGGTGACACGGTTCGCGACCGGAATCGAGATCCACCCGGGTGCGACGATCGGCCGCAGGTTTTTCATCGACCACGGAATGGGCGTGGTGATCGGCGAAACGACCGAGATCGGTGACGACGTGATGATGTACCACGGGGTGACTCTGGGCGGCCGCTCGCTGCAGCACGGCAAACGCCACCCCACGATCGGCGACCGGGTCACCGTCGGTGCGGGTGCGAAGATTCTGGGACCGCTGCACGTCGGTGACGACAGTGCGATCGGCGCCAATTCTGTTGTGACCCACGATGTTCCCGCGGAGTCGATCGCCACCGGTATCCCCGCAGTGGTGCGCCACCGCAGTGACAAGCAGCGCGAGCCGGGGGTCGACCCCACGTGCTACATCGACCCCGCGATGTACATCTGAGCCATGGCGCCGCGAAGTCCAGGCTCTACCGGTCGGCAGCCTTCTCCACCATCCTGGTGACCAGGGTGGTCGCTTCATCGGTGACCTGCGCGCTACACGCCGACACCTCGATGACGACGTTGGATGCCGCAGTCAGCGCGTGCTCGCACTGCCAGTCGCCGAAATCCGCGTTCTCGGAAACCTGACTCACAATGCCGTCATTGCGGACGACATCCATCAACTCCCAGTCGTGCCAGCCCTCGCCGTCGTACACCGACACCGTCGATCCTGCGCAGCCTTTCCAGGTCCGCTCGGACTCATCGACGAACGTCTCGGCGGCCTCGACTGAAGGAAGCACCACCGCGGTCTGTTCCACCCAGTGCTCGTAGTCATCGCCGGCCTCACTGGCCAATCGGGTGAGCACCGCCGTGAAGCCGGTGCCGTCGTACACCGGTTCCTCAGCGGTGTAGACGGTTCCGAGGCAGTCGGGATCGGACACGTCGCTGGAATCGTCGGTCATCTCGGCGATCTCGTTGTTGATCTCCATCGCCAGCGTGCCGAGAAGTTGGTCCAGTTCGTCGGGAGTCAGCAGAATCTCATCGAGATCCCGCTCCTCCAGCAGGGATTGGCCCTGCGGGGACGCATCCTGGGCGCGCACCGCGGTACCGTCCACCGTGGTGGCGCACCCCGACAGCGCGAGCATGGCCAGGACGGCACCCGCGCGCAGACCGGCCTTCACCGCCGCCTGGTCATTTCTTCGACTTGTCCACGGGCGCATCGGAAGACAGGGCCGCCACGAACGCCTCCTGCGGGACCTCCACCCGGCCGATCGTCTTCATCCGCTTCTTGCCCTCCTTCTGCTTCTCCAGCAGCTTGCGCTTACGGGTGATGTCGCCGCCGTAGCACTTGGACAGCACGTCCTTGCGGATGGCGCGAATGTTCTCGCGCGCAATGATTCTCGAGCCGATGGCGGCCTGGACCGGCACCTCGAACTGCTGGCGTGGGATGAGTTCCTTGAGCTTGCTGGTCATCTTGTTGCCGTAGGCGGCGGCCCCGTCCTTGTGGACGATGGCGCTGAACGCGTCGACAGCCTCACCCTGCAGCAGGATGTCGACCTTGACCAGGTCGGCCTCCTGCTCGCCCGCCTCTTCGTAGTCCAGGCTGGCGTACCCGCGGGTGCGCGACTTCAGTGAGTCGAAGAAGTCGAAGATGATCTCGCCCAACGGCATCGTGTAGCGCAGCTCGACGCGCTCCGGGGACAGGTAGTCCATGCCGCCCAGCTCGCCGCGGCGCGACTGACACAGTTCCATGATTGTGCCGATGAACTCGCTGGGCGCGATCACCGTGGTCTTCACCACCGGTTCGAAGACGGACCGAACCTTGCCCTCCTGCCAGTCCGACGGGTTGGTCACCACGATCTCTGTCCCATCGTCCTTGACCACCCGGTAGACCACGTTCGGTGCGGTGGAAATCAGGTCGAGGTCGAACTCGCGCTCCAGGCGCTCGCGGGTGATCTCCATGTGCAGCAGGCCCAGAAACCCGCAACGGAAGCCGAAGCCGAGTGCCACCGACGTCTCCGGTTCCCACGTCAGGGCCGCGTCGTTGAGCTGCAGTCGCTCCAGCGCGTCGCGCAGGTTCGGGTAGTCGGAGCCGTCGACCGGGTAGAGCCCGGAGTAGACCATCGGCCGAGGCTCGCGGTACCCGGTCAGCGCCTGGGTGGCGCCGTTGCGCGCCGACGTGATCGTGTCACCGACCTTGGACTGCCGGACATCCTTGACGCCGGTGATCAGGTAGCCCACCTCGCCGACGCCGAGACCCGCGCTGGGCTTGGGGTCGGGCGAGACGATGCCGACCTCGAGAAGCTCGTGCGTGGTGCCGGTGGACATCATCTTGATCTTCTCGCGGGGGGTGAGCTTGCCGTCGACCACGCGGACGTAGGTCACGACGCCGCGGTAGATGTCATAGACCGAGTCGAAGATCATCGCCCGGGCAGGGGCGTCAGCGTCCCCGACCGGCGCGGGGATCAGCCGGACGACTTCGTCGAGCAGTTCGGTGACGCCCTCGCCGGTCTTGCCGGAGACCCGCAGCACATCGCTCGGTTCGCAGCCGATGATGTGGGCGATCTCGGCGGCGTAGCGGTCCGGGTCGGCGGCCGGCAGGTCGATCTTGTTGAGCACCGGGATGATCGTCAGGTCCCGGTCCAGAGCCAGATACAGGTTGGCCAGCGTCTGCGCCTCAATGCCCTGCGCGGCGTCGACCAGCAGCACGGCGCCCTCGCAGGCTTCCAGCGCGCGGGATACCTCGTAGGTGAAGTCGACGTGGCCGGGGGTGTCGATCAGGTGCAGGACGTAGTCCTGCTTGTCGTCACCCTGTCCGACACTCCAGGGCAGCCGCACGTTCTGCGCCTTGATGGTGATCCCGCGCTCGCGCTCGATGTCCATCCGGTCCAGGTACTGGGCGCGCATATCCCGGTCGGCGACCACGCCGGTGATGCCCAGCATCCGGTCGGCCAGCGTCGACTTGCCATGGTCGATGTGGGCGATGATGCAGAAGTTCCGAATCTGCGCCGGCGCAGTGAAGGTCTTGTCGGCGAAGCTGCTGATGGGAATCTCCTGGTGAACGGGGTACGTCGGCCTGTGCAGGCCCGTCCAGAGTATCGACCGCAGGCCGTCACGACACAATCGAGCATGCCGCCCAGCGCCTATGCTTGGCGGCTATGGCGTCATCGTCGTCGTATTTGAAGACGTTTCAACGCTTCTTGCTCAAGAGCACGGAGAACCTCGTGTTCAACGAAGCTCCCAAACTCGTCCGGCAGCTGCAGAAATCCGACACTCTTCAGCGCGGTATCCAGCAGGGCATCCGGATCGGTCTGGACGCCCTCGCCGGCACTGCCGAGAACCCACAGCCCGCGTTGCCGGCGGGCCGCCCGGTGTCGAGCAACTATGTCCCGACCGCCCACCGCGCCCGCCGGGTGACCTACGCGCCCGACCTGGACGGCCGGGCGGACCCGGGCGAGGTCGTGTGGACCTGGGTGGTGTACGAGGACGACCCGAGCAGGGGTAAGGACCGGCCCGTGCTGGTCGTCGGCCGCGACGGCCGCGTGCTGCTCGGCCTGATGCTGTCCAGCCAGGGTCACCACGGCGACGACCCGAACTGGATCAGCATCGGCAGCGGCGGCTGGGACCACGAGGGCAGGGTCAGTTGGGTGCGGCTCGACCGCGTGCTCGACGTCCCCGAGGAAGGCATCAGGCGCGAAGGCGCCATTCTGGAACGTGAAGTGTTCGACGTCGTCGCGGGCCGCCTGCGCGACGAATACTCGTGGTCCTGATCAGCGCGGCGTACGCCACATCTGCCACATCGTGGGGCCGCCGCCGGGGATGGTGAGCTCGCGGGTGACGTCGAAACCGAACCGCATGTAGTACGGCACGTTCTCCTCCTTGGTGGACTCCAGGTAGGCGGGCGCACCCTCGGCGTCGCATCGATCGAGCCGCGACTGCATCAGCACCTGACCGAACCCGGAGCCGCGGACATCAGGATCGCTGCCGATCACGGCCAAATACCAGTGCGGCTCCTCAGGGTGGTGCTGCTTCATCACCTCGGACACGGCCCTCCCGCGGCCCGTATGAAGGCCCATCGCCAGCAGGAAACTCGGCATCATCCGCCACTCCTCGCGCGGCGTCTGCTTCCACCGGCCCGGCGGGTCCCACAGTGCGGCGGCGCCCACCTCACCGGCCCTGCTCGCCACCTGCACCGCCTGACCCGACAAAAAGTGGTGGCGCGTCATCGCCCCGAACACCCGCGGCAGTGCCCGGGCCCGACGCCCGTCATCGGGCAGCATCCACATCATCACCGGGTCATCGAAGAAGGCCCGGCCCAGGACGCGCGCGAGGCTACGCACATCCGATGTGTGCGCAGTGCGGACGTCGATGCCGGGCTGCACGCCGGTCAGCCCTGGTTGATGTAGGCCTGGAGCTGCTGCTGTTCGCGCTCGAGCTCCTCCATACGCGTCTTGACCACGTCGCCGATGCTGACGATGCCGGTGAGCCGGCCATTGACTACGACCGGCACGTGCCGGACCCGGTTCGTGGTCATCAACGCGCTGAGGCTGTCCAGGGAGTCGTCGGGCGAACACGTCGCCACCAGGGTGGTCATGATGTCCGACACCGGACGCCGGAGAAGCTCGGCGCCGATCTCGTGCAGGCTGCGCACCACGTCGCGCTCGGACACGATGCCCGCCAGCCCTTCCGGCGAGACCACCACCATGGCGCCGATGTTGTGCACCGACAACTCCGTCAACAGCGCGGCGACCGAGGTCTCCGGGGTGATCGTCGCTACCGCAGCGCCCTTGCTGCGCAGCACGTCGGATATCCGCATGGCCTTCTCCGCCCTCGTGACTGACCTCACACTCCAGGCTAGGCAATAAGCGCGTGCGGGTTCGGCGTTTTCCGCCGCGCGGCCCCCCGGATTCGGGGTTAGGTGAGACCCATGATCGAAGTCACCCTGCTGGGGACCGGCAGCCCCATCCCCGACGCGCAGCGCGCGGGACCGTCCACGCTCGTGCGCGCGGGCGGCCAGACCTTCCTCGTGGACTGCGGCCGCGGCGTGCTGCAGCGTGCCGCCGCGGTCGGGGTGGGTGCCAACAGCCTGACCGCGCTGCTGTTGACCCATCTGCACAGCGACCACATCGCCGACCTGGGCGACGTGCTCATCACCCGGTGGATATCGAACTTCAACCCCGAGCTGCCCCCGCTGCCGATCATCGGCCCCCCGGGAACCGCCGAGGTCGTCGAGAACACGCTCAAGGTGTACAGCCGCGACATCGGCTATCGCATCGCCCACCATGCCGACCTGACGACGCCGCCGCCGGTCGAGGTGGAGGAGGTGACCGATGGCGTGGTGTGGGGCCGCGACGGGGTCCAGATCACTGTCGGACCCACCGATCACCGACCCGTTACGCCGACGATCGGGTTCCGCATCGACCACGATGGAGCGTCGGTGGTGCTGGCAGGTGACTCCGTGCCCTGCCCGGGCCTCGACCAGCTGGCCGCCGGCGCGGGGGCATTGGTACACACCGCGATTCGCAAGGACCTCATCGACTCGATGCCGATGCAGCGCATCCGCGACATCTGCGACTATCACTCGTCGGTGGAACAGGCGGCCGAGACCGCGGCCCGCGCCGGTGTGGGCATCCTGATCCTCACCCACTACGTGCCCGCGATCCAGCCCGGCCAGGAGGACCAGTGGCGGGCACTGGCCGCGTCGACGTTCCCGCGCCAGATCGAACTGGGCGACGACCTGCACCGCGTGGAGGTCCACCCGGGCGTGTGCGTCAAGCCAGCCGGGTGATCTCCACGACGACGTCCAGGTCGGTCGATCCCTCGCCGGAGTAAATGCCCTTGAGCGGCGTGACGTCCGCATAGTCGCGGCCCACGCCGACGCTGATGTACTGCTCGTTGATCTCCTTGTCGTTGGTGGGGTCGTAGTGCCACCACTCCCCCGTCCACGCCTGGATCCACGCGTGGCTCTGCCCTTCGACGGTGTCGCCCATCCTCGCGTTGCGCTTGGGGTGCAGATAACCCGACACGTACCGCGATGGAATTCCCATGCCGCGCAACAACATCAACGTCAGATGCGCGAAGTCCTGGCACACTCCCCTGCCCTCGCGCAGCGCGTCCACCCCGGAGGTGTGCACGCCGGTGGTGCCGGGCACGTACTGCAGTTCCGCCTGCACCCAGCGCGCGGCCTCGATGACGGCCTCGGTGGGGTCGTGATACTTCGCGATGCGCCGCCCCACCCGTTCGATCCGTTTGCTCGCCGGAACGTAGTGCGTCGGGGCGAGGTACTCGTCGTACTTGTCGATCACCGCCGCACTCTCCAGGTCTTCCCAGCTGACCTTGATCTTCGGCGTTTCGGGCTTGTCGGTTTCCACCACCGAGGACGCCGTCACCTCGAGCTCGGTGTGCGGGGCGTGCAGATCGAACGCCGTCACGGCGGTGCCCCAGTAGTCCACATAACGGTATGACCGTGTGGCGGGGATGGTTTCGACCCGGTTGAGGATCACGTTCTGCCGGGAGTCGGAGCGCGGTGTCAGGCGCGCCTCGTTGAATGATGCCGTCACCGGGGACTTGTAGGCATAGCCCGTGGCATGGATGACCCGCATGCGCCACATCAGACCTCTCCTTCCTCGATCACCAGCGAGCCGTTGCGCCCGGCGTCCGTCCATGCCACCCACGGAGCGGAGTGGAAGTATTCCAGCGCCAACGCTTCTCCGACGTCCGCACACATTTCCTGAAGACCGGCGAGGCGCGTCTCCAACGACTCCAGCAGCACCCCCGGCTGCAGGAACTCCAACTCGCTGCGCGCTTGGCCGAGCAGGCGCTGCGCCTCGGCGTTGGCGCCCACCCGGGTGAGCCGGCGCTTGTGCAGTTCGTCGAGGCTGTGTTCGGCCAACCTCAGTGAGTACATCACCGAGCGCGGGAAGAGCCTGTCCAACAACATGAACTCGACGACGCGCACGGCGTCGAGCACGCCTCGATACGTGCGCAGGTAGGTGTCGTGCGCACCCGCGGAGCGCAGCACCGTCACCCACGCCGGCGAGGATGCGCTGTCACCGACGCGCGACAGCAGCAGCCGCACCGTCATGTCGACGCGTTCGATCGCGCGGCCCAACACCATGAAGCGGTAGCCGTCGTCCCGCGAGAGGGTGGAGTCGGCCAGGCCGGCGAACATCGCCGCGCGACCTTCCACGAACGACAGGAACTCGTGGGGCCCAAGGCGTTTGGCGGCACGTTCTCGCTCGGGCAGCGCGTTGTACGTGGTGTTCAGGCACTCCCAGATCTCGGTCGAGGTGACTTCGCGTGCGCCGCGGGCGTTTTCGCGGGCAGCCGAGATCGCGTCCACGATCGAACACCCGCCGTCGGTGTCCCGACTGAACGCCACCAGGTCGGTCAGCGACCACAGGTCCAGCGCGGTCTCCGGCGGCTCGATGCCCAGCACCCTCAGCAGGGTTCGCGACGCGTGGTCCGGGTCGACGCTGGAATCCTCCAGGAGTTGATGCACGGTGACGTCGAGGATGCGGGCGGTGTCATCGGCCCGCTCGACGTACCGGCCGATCCAGTACAGCGATTCCGCGTTGCGCGCCAACATCAGACCACCACCTGCGCTTGTTGCTGTTGCTGCTGCTGCTGCTGCTGTTGCTCTTCCTGGCGGTTGGCCTGCGACTGTTGCTGCTGCTGGGACGACGAGCCGTCACCGTTCTTCTCCGCCTTGCTGTTCTTGGCGGCCTTCGGAAGCGCGCGCACGACCTCCGCGGCAGCCAACTCACGGTCGGCGACCGACGCCCGCGACGCGAGCACCCAGGTGTCCTTGGATCCACCACCCTGGCTGGAATTCACCACCAGTGAGCCCTCAGGCAGCGCCACCCGGGTCAGCCCGCCGGGCAGAACCCAGACGTCGTCTCCGTCATTAACCGCGAAGGGTCGAAGATCCACATGGCGGGGCGACAATTCGTCGCCGATCTGGGTGGGCACGGTCGACAACTGCACCACCGGCTGCGCGATCCAGCCGCGAGGGTCGGCGTTGATCTTTCTGGTGATCGTGGCCAACTCCTTCGGCGACGCGTTGGGGCCGAACACGATGCCGTAGCCGCCGGAGCCCTCGACCGGTTTGATGACCAACTCGTCGACGCGATCCAGCACCTCCTCGCGCTCGTCGTCGAGCCAGCAGCGGTAGGTGTCGACGTTGGCCAGCAGCGGCTTCTCGCCCAGGTAGTACTCGATGATCGTCGGCACGTAGGTGTAGACCAGCTTGTCGTCGCCGACGCCGTTACCCACGGCGCTGGAGATGACGACGTTGCCCGCGCGGGCGGCATTCAGGATTCCGGCCACCCCGAGAACCGAGTCCGGCTTGAACTGCATCGGGTCGAGGAAGTCGTCATCGATGCGCCGGTAGACGACGTCGACCTGTCGCTCGCCCTCCGTGGTGCGCATGTAGACGGTGTTGTCGCGGCAGAACAGGTCGCGGCCTTCGACGAGTTCCACGCCCATCTGACGGGCCAGCAGCGAGTGCTCGAAGTAGGCGGAGTTGTAGACGCCCGGGGTGAGGACGACCACCGTCGGGTCGGCGACGTTGTTGGCCGCGGCATTGCGCAGGGCCCGCAACAGGTGCGACGAGTAATCGCCCACCGCGCGCACCCGGTGGGTCGCGAACAGGTTCGGAAACACCCTGGCCATCGTGCGGCGGTTCTCCATGACGTAGGAGACGCCCGACGGTGAGCGGAGGTTGTCCTCGAGGACGCGGAAGTTCCCCTGCCCGTCGCGCACCAGGTCGATGCCCGCGACGTGGATCCGCACACCGTTGGGCGGCGCGATCCCGACGGCCTCCCGGTGGAAGTGCTCGCAGGACGTGACCAGGCGGCGCGGAATGACACCGTCGCGAAGAATCTCCTGCTCGCCGTAGATGTCGTCGAGGTACATCTCCAGCGCCTTCACCCGCTGGCGGATGCCCCGCTCCAGTCGGGTCCACTCCGCCGCCGAGATCACCCGCGGCACGAGGTCAAGCGGGAACGGCCGCTCCTGCCCGGACAGCGAGAACGTGATGCCCTGGTCGATGAACGCCCGACCCAGGGCCTCGGAGCGCGCTTCCAGCTCGGAGACGTCCGAGGGGGCGAGTTCGGTGTGAATGCCCTTGTAGGGGCCGCGCACGTTGCCCTGAGCGTCGAACATCTCGTCGAACGCCTTGGCGTAAGAGCCGAGGGTGTTGTAACCACCGAAGACCCCGTCGTGCCGCTTTCTTACCTGCTTGGCGCTGCTGCGTGAGGTCCGTGCGGTCTCGGTGGCCAAGATTTCTCCTGCTCCTCGCGTCAGCGGTGTGGTGCTGTTCTGGTGTTGTCACGTGCCCGTGTACCCGCAATTCGCGCGCACACGAATGCCATGCTGCAACATTTCTGCCGTTTCGGCAGGCCAGTGGGTCTCGCTTTGGGACATTTCTGGGCTCGCTGGTACCCTGAGTAGTCGCTGCCCACACCAGGGCGCCCACAGACTCAAGTAACCCCAGACGAGATTTACGAAGGAATACACGCGTGGCCAACATCAAGTCGCAGCAGAAGCGAATCCTCACCAACGAGCGTCGCAGGCTGCGCAACAAGTCGGTGAAGTCGTCGCTGCACACGGCGGTCCGTGGATTCCGCGCGGCCATCGAGGCCGGCGACAAGGAGAAGGCCGGCGAGCTTCTGGCCGCGACCAACCGCAAGCTGGACAAGGCGGCCACCAAGGGCGTCATTCACAAGAATCAGGCCGCCAACCGCAAGTCCGCTCTCACGCAGGCCTTCAACAAGATCTGAGCCGCGGCTCGTTCTGTTCAGTCCTGAACGAGCTCCGCGACCTTGCGGACCGCGGTCTCGAGCGCATAGTTCGGATCTGCGGCTGCACCCTTGACGTCGGCGTTGAGCGTGGCGACCAGCCGCATCGCCTCAGCGACCGAATCCTTCGACCACCGGCGCGCCTGCTTCTGCGCCTTCTGCACCCGCCACGGCGGCATGCCCAGTTCACCGGCCAGCCGGTAGGGATCTCCGGACAGCGGACCCACCCGGGCAATCGTGTGTACGGCTTCGGCCAGCGCGTCGGCCAGCACCACGTGAGGTTCGCCGGCCATCATCGCCCAGCGCAGCGACTCGGCGGCCCCCGCCACATCACCGACGACCGCCTTGTCGGCGATGTCGAATCCCTTCACCTCCGCCTTGCCGGAGTGATAGCGGCGCACTGCCGCCGCAGTGAGATCTCCGCCGGTGTCGGCGACCAACTGTGAACACGCCGAGGCCAGCTCTCGTAGGTCGGAGCCGACGGCGTCGAGTACCGCGGTGACCGTGTCGTCACCCACCTTCACTCGCAGCGCACGGAACTCCCGGCGGACGAAGTCGGCCCGCTCGGACGCTTTGGTGACGCGCGCGCACGGGTGCACCTGCGCGCCGAGTTTCTTGAGCTGGTCGGCAAGGGACTTGGCCCGGCCGCCACCGGAATGCGCCACCACCAACATCGTGCCCGGGGGCAGGTCGGCGGCGGCGGTCTCGATGATCCCGACGGCATCCTTACCGGCTTCGGCCGCGGCTTCGAGCACGACGACACGCTCGTCGGCGAACAGCGACGGGCTGAGTAGTTCGGCCAGCTCACTCGTGCTGACCTCACCCGCGCGGAGCCGATCCACAGGGACGTCGTCGTTGCCGGCTGAGGCGCGGGCATCCCGCAGCACCCCCGCGACGGCGCGCTCCACCAGTAGCTCCTCGTCACCCAGGATCAGGTGCAGGCCGTTTCCCTCTTGGCTCACCGCACGATCGTGTCATGCCGGGACGACAGACCCTGACCCCGTCCGCGGTCGCGATCGCGATCGCGGTTGCACAGCCATTGCCACGCCGCGGCGATTCCGAGCGCGGCCGCCGCAACCGTTAGGACGCCGCCCACGCCCGACGGCACTGGCACCGAGGCCCCGGGCACGTCGGCGGCCCAGCGCGCCACGGTCAGCAGCCACCACACCTCCGGTCCGGTGAACCGGATCAGCATCTCGGCGCCGGCGGGCCAGAGCGGGCACAGCGCGGCGGCCGCGGTGCCGCAGACCGTGATCGGTGCGATCACGGGCGCCACCACGAGGTTCGCGGCGACCGCCACCAGGCTCACCGACCCAGAGATGCCGGCCACCAGTGGCGCGGTGACCAACTGCGCGGCGAGCGCGATGCTCACCGCATGGGCGAGCGGACGCGGCCAGCCGCGCGCGGTGAGACGCCGCGACCACGCCGGGGCGATGAGGACCAGGGCTGCAGTCGCGGACACCGACAGCGCGAAGCCGACGTCGACGGCGAGCTCGGGTGCACCGATCAAGAGGATGATGACCGTCGCCGACAAGGCGGGAATCGCCTGCCTCCGACGATGTGACAGCAGTGCCAGCAGCGCGATCGCGCCCATCACCGCTGCCCGTAACACACTGGCCGACGGCTGCACCACCACAACGAATCCCAACAGCGTGACCCCTGCCAACCCGACCGCTGCCCGAGGCCCGATCAGCGCCGCGCTCAACAGCACCGCCCCACAGACGATGGTCACGTTCGCCCCGGAAACCGCGGTCAGATGTGCCAGGCCCGATGTGCGAAAGTCGTTGGTGGTCTGAGTCGTAACGGTCGACGTGTCACCGAGCACGAGGGCAGGAAGCATGGCCGCCTGGTCGGCGGGAAGCACCAGCCGGGAGGACTGCGCGAAACGGTCGCGGATGTGGTGGGCCGCCTGGTGAATCGGGGCGGCGTCGCCGAACGTGGGCTTCCCCGTGGCCGCCAGCACCGCGACGCTGAGGTCCCGGCGCTTCGGCGTTCTCACCTGCGCGCGGAACCCGGCGGGCTGCCCCGCCATGAGCTGCGAGTAGTCGCTACCAGAAGCGAAAACCAATACCGCCCCTGAGGATTGGGCTCCGTCGAGCTTCAGCAGCGTGCCGCGGAACATCAGCCGGCCGCCCTCGAGGCTGCGCGGCGACTCGGTCGGGGCGACAACCACGGAGGTGCGCTCGCCGATATAGCCGGACACAGGATGCTGACGCAGCTCATCGACGCGCAGGACCACCGCGACGGCGAAACCGCCGCCCACCACCAGCACCGCGGCCACCCCGGTGGCCACGACCCGGTGTTGCGCGGTTCGACGCCCGACATGGCCACCCCACCACCCGGCAGCTGCAGTGGCCGCCGCGGCGATCGCGACCGCGGCCAACGCCCCGGGTAGCGCCCAGAGGATGCCGGCGGCCGTGACCGCCCAGCTGGTCAGCGCCGCCGGAACGAGCCGCAGGTCTATTGCCACGCCATCGGGCGATCTCGTGGGCGCCACCCCCGTCACACGCGGACATGATTGCGCAGCTTGTCCAACCGCACCGGTCCAATACCGTCGACCTCACCGAGTTGGTCGACGCTGCCGAACCGGCCGTTGGCATCGCGCCACGAGATGATCGCCGCAGCGGTTACCGGCCCCACCCCGGGCAATGCGTCGAGCTCCTCGACGGAAGCACTGTTCAGATCAACCAAATTGCCTCCACTCGAGGGGTTTTCAGCTGTCGATGGGCTGTCGGGCGAGGGGGCCGGGTCCGATACGATCGCGCTGCCCATCTCGACCGGCCGGCCCGGCGACGCCTCGATACCGACCACGATC
Source organism: Mycolicibacterium sp. CR10 (assembly GCF_005222675.1). Lineage (GTDB taxonomy): Bacteria > Actinomycetota > Actinomycetes > Mycobacteriales > Mycobacteriaceae > Mycobacterium. The sequence continues at coordinate 185,949 of NZ_STGE01000006.1, forward strand.
TGCTCGCCGTCGGTGACCCGTCTGGCCATGTTCAGGCCCAACACGTCAGCACCGTCGAGCGGCCCGCCGGCAGCGTCCAGCGCGTCGGCGACCCGGGCGCCAGTGGCAAGGGTCACCAGACCGGGAGCGTGTACCAGACCGACGACGCTGACGACCACCGGCGCCGCCGGACCCGGCGCCTGCGAGCCCGCCGTCGGCGCGGTCGACGAAACCATCTCTACGGGCGGCAATTTGGCCGAGACCACGGCCGGGGGCCGATCACGGATCAGGCTCAGCACCGTCACCAGGACGGCGATGGCGCCGATGACGCCGAGAGCGACGACGCCGGCACGGCCCGGGTCCGCCCTGATCGTCGAGATCCAGCCGGCCGGGCCCGTCGACGTCGATTCCGGCAGCCACCGGGACAACGACGTGTCCGGTTGTTCGTCGGTGTCCTCGGTGTCCGTGGCGTCCATGGAGTCACCGTGCCTGTCCGCACCCAGGCGTCGGCGCAGCCGTTCGGCGGGCGGTTCCATTGAGGTGCGTGACATGCGCCGACCGTATGCGCGGCGGCCGACGCCAGCAGGTCAGGCCGCTGCGCACGGGCCCAGCCTGGGGATGAACGCCGCATTGGGGATGACGGTGGCTACCATGACTCTTTGATATGAACCGTCGTGCCCCGATGATCGCAGGCGCCGTGTTCGCGGCGCTCTACGCGACGGCAGTTCTGCTGATCCCCGCTCTCCCGGTGGCCGACGACGGCGCAGCCCGCGTCCAGGCGCTGCTCCTGGCGTTCGCGACGCTCGCCGTGGTGGTCGTCCTCGCCTTTGCCCGCGAGCGGCTGAGCGGGCCCGCAGCCCACGTGTTCACGATCGGCGCCGCAGTGCTGGTCGCGCAGTTGGGTGTGGCGATCTGGTTCACCAGCGGACCCGCACTCCGCCCCGGCCAGCTGGAGACGAGCGCCGCGCGGGTCATCGGCGACGTCGGCTCGATGTGGTTGCCCACCGCCACGATCGCCAACATTCTGGTGGCCGTCCCGATCCTGTTGGCCGCCAACGAAGGTCGGCTCCCGCGATGGCTTGGCACCGGCGCGGCGGTCTTCACCGTCGAGCAGCTGATCGAAACCATCACGATCATCGGGCCACCCGGAAGTTTCATCTCCCCCGGCGGCCCGATGAACCACTACCTCGGCGGCACCCTGACGACTGCCTTCTTCCTGGCCGTCGGGATCGCGCTGTCGTCACCCGAGCGCACGGCGGACGGCACCGCCCCGGCCGACGACACCAGTGCCGACGACGGACCCGATCCGGTCGACGGCACCGCTGCGGCCGACGAACCCGGCCCGGTCGACGAACCCGCAGGAGACCGATGACAATCCCCCGTTTGGTACCCCGGCCGGTCATCGCCCCGCCCGCCGCCACACAGTTGCGCAACGAGGTGCGGCAGTTCCTCGCCGAGCAGCAGGCTGCGGGTGCCTTCACTCCATCCGTCGACGCGTGGCTCTGTAGTTGGGACGAGGCGTTCACCGCCGCGTTGGCCGCACGCGGCTGGCTGGGGATGACGGTTCCCGTCGCCTACGGAGGGCATGGACGGTCATTCCTGGAACGGTTTGTCGTCACCGAGGAACTCCTCGCCGCGGGTGCGCCCGTCGCGGCACACTGGATCGCCGACCGGCAAATCGTGCCCTCACTGCTCAAATACGGCACCGAAGCCCAGAGGGCGGAGTTCCTGCCCAAGATCGTGCGGGGCGAATGCTTCTTCGGCATCGGCATGAGCGAACCGGATTCGGGATCGGATCTGGCCAGTGTGCGTACTCGCGCCGAGCGCGTCGCCGGCGGCTGGGCCCTGACCGGAACGAAGGTCTGGACATCCGGCGCTCACCTTGCCCACGCCTTCATCGCCCTCGCCCGCACCGAGCCCGTCGATCCCGCACACCGCCACGCCGGTCTCAGCCAGTTCATCGTCGATCTTCGCGGGCCCGGCGTCGAGATACGACCGATCATCTCGATGAACGGTGCGCACCACTTCAACGAAGTGATCCTCGACGGCGCCTTCGTTCCCGAAGGCATGGTGTTCGGCGAGATCGGCGAGGGCTGGCAGCAGGTGACCTCGGAGCTGGCCTTCGAGCGCAGCGGCCCGGAGCGGTTCCTGTCGACGTTCGTGCTGCTCGATGCCTGCGCCGAAGCAATGGCGCAGCAACAAATCTCGCGATCAGCCGACCTCGGCCGACTGGTGGCTCGCATCGCCGGACTGCACCAGATGTCCTCCGCAGTCGCCGGTGCGCTCGAGCGCCACGAGCCCGCGGACGTGTCCGCCGCGGTGGTCAAGGTCCTGGGCACGACCACGGAGGGCGACATCGCCGAGTTCGCTCACCTGTCCGACGATCACACTGCCGGACAGCACTTCTCGGAGATTGCCGCAGCGGCGGTGGATCAGCGGCCGGGGTTCACGCTGCGCGGCGGCACCAACGAGGTGCTGCGCGGCGTCATTGCACGCGGATTGGGGATGCGGTGATGGCCCAGGAGGTGGACCCGGCCCTGGCGGACATGATGGAAGCCGTGTTCGCCGAACACAGCCGTGACGGCGACCTCTGGCGCCGCCTCGACGCGCTCGGGCTGATCCGCCTCACCGGCGCCGAAGAGACCGGTGGAAGCGGTGCGGGATGGTTTGAGGCCGCGGAGCTGCAGACCGCCGCCATCCGCCACGGCGCACGGATTCCGTTGGCCGAACACGATCTGCTGGCGTGCTGGCTACTCGAAGCCGCCGATATGCCCGTCGACGCTGCGGTACGCACGGTCGCCCTGGTCGACGTGGACGGCCGCGCCACCGGGGTGCCGTGGGCGTCCACCGCCGAGCGGATCGTCATTGTCTGGCCGGCCGGCGACGGCTACCTGGTTGCAGACGTCGAGCCCGACCGCCTCCGAATCACGTCCGGCACCAACATGATCGGCGAGCCCCGCGACACCGTCGTCGCCGACATCGGTGCGTTCGAGGGCATCCCCGTCGCCGCTGATCTCGTCGCCCAGTTGCGTTTGAAGGCCGCCTTGGTGCGGTCGATCCAGGTGTGCGCCGCGCTGGACCGCGCGCTGGAACTGTCCATTGAGCACACGACGTCGCGCGAGCAATTCGGTCGGCCGCTGTCCAAGTTCCAGTCGGTTCAGCACCTGATCTCCGATATCGCTGCCGAGGCTGCGCTCGCCCGATCGGCTACCGAGGCAGCCCTGTCGACCGCGGTCGCGAGCGATTGGTCGGCTCCGCAGCTCGAATTCCTTGTCGCGGCGGCACGTTCGTGCACAGGTCACGCCGCCTCGGTCGTCGTCCGCAACGCGCATCAGGTGCACGGCGCGATGGGAACGACCCGCGAGCATCGACTGCACGACTACACCCGCGCCGCCCTGGCATGGCGTTCGGAATTCGGTTCGGTGGCCTACTGGGACGACCGGGTCACCGACATCGCTCTGCAGGCCGGACCCGGCGGCCTGTGGCGCATGATCAGCCGCTGAGTGTCACCGGACGACAACAGAACTCGGCGTTCGCGGCTCCCCCAGCATCTCGCGGTGCGACGGCGGCGTGCGACCACCCTCGTCGGCAAGTCCATACCGTTGACCCAGCTCCGCCCCGATCACCGTGTGCCCGCTCATCTCGCCCAGTTCGGGATCGCGATACAGCGCGTCGATCAGATGTCCGGTGAACTCCGGTGTCTCGGCCTGCGCGGCGAACCCGGCCAGTGCGTCCGGATGACCCTCGAACGCCGCACGCAGTTTGTCGGTGAGCAGTATCCCCATCCAGATCGACACCGTGGCCACGCCCGTACCGCGGAAGTCCACCGCCATGTCGGCGGCCATCTTGTCGACGCCCGCCTTCTGAGCGCCGTAGGCGGGGCCGTGCATATAGCAGACCGATCCCGGTGACGACGTGAACACGATCAACCCGCGGTCACTCGCCAGCAGCAGCGGCGCCGCGTACCAGGCCGCGACATACGACGACCGCAGTCCGACGTCGAGAACGTCGGCCAACTCTCGGGGTTTCTCCCAGAACGGCTCCTTGCCGACCAGGTCGTCGGAGATCACTGCGGCGTTGTTGACGAGCAGGTCCAGGCGACCGCTCTCCCGTCTGACTCGCTCGAACAGCCGGCCGACGGCCGCGTCGTCGTGATGGTCCACTTGAACGGCGACGCCGCCGGGAGGCGCTTCGGTGATGGAGCGTCCGGTCCCGTACACCAGCCAGCCTCGGCCCGCCAGGGCAGCCGCAATACCGTGTCCGGCGCCACGGCTGGCGCCGGTCACGACGGCCACCGGTGCCCTGTCAGTCATGTCGCCACCCTAGAGGCAGTAGCTTCAGCTGTTGAACACACTCGACGAGGAGATGTCATGAGCACACCGACCACCGCCCGACCGCTTCGTGTCATCCAGTGGACGACCGGCAACATCGGGCGGCGGTCGCTGCACGCCATCATCGGCCGCGACGACATGGAGTTGGTGGGCGTGTTCGCCCACGGCGCCGACAAGGTGGGGGTCGACGCCGCCGAGCTGGCCGGGTGGCCCGACCCCACCGGGATCACGGCGACCGACGACATCGACGAACTCGTGGCACTGAAGCCCGACGCCTGTTGCTACAACCCGTTGTGGCCCAGCATCGATGAGCTCGTTCGCCTCCTGGAATCCGGCATCAACGTCTGCTCGAGCGCCGCGTGGATCACCGGCGGCAAGCAATCGCCGGCGGACTTGGACAGAATCCGAAAGGCTTGCCAGAAGGGCAATTCCACGATCTTCGGCAGCGGCGCACACCCCGGGATGAGCAACCTGGTGGGCATGGTGTTGTCCGGCGCGTGCGAACGCGTCGACGAGATCCGCATCACCGAATCGGTCGACTGCTCGACCTACGAATCCGCGGGCACGCAGACGGCCATGGGGTTCTCCCAGGACCCCGAGACGCCCGGGCTGGCCGAGAATGTGCGCAGAGAGAGCGAGGTGTTCGCCGAATCGGCCGCGATGATGGCCGACGCGATCGGCGCCACCCTCGACAGGATCACCTTCGACGTCACCTTCACCGCGGCCACCGGCGACAGCGATCTCGGCTTCATGCAGATCCCGAAGGGCACCGTGGCCGGCGTGCACGGATACCACCGGGGATGGGTCGGCGACCGCAACGTGGTCAGCGTCGGGTTCAACTGGATCATGGGCGATCACGTGACCCCGCCGAAGCCGCTCGAGCACGGCCACGTGGTGCAGGTGTTCGGCCTGCCCAACATGCGCACCGTCGTGCACTGCCTGCCGCCCAGGGACTGGACCGAACCGGGGTTCATGGGCCTGGGCATGATCTACACGGCGATGCCCGTCACCAACGCCGTGCCCGCGGTGGTGGCCGCACCGCCGGGCATCGTCACGCTGGCCGACCTACCGCCGATCACCGGCCGCGCGTCGGTGTAGACCCCGCGCTGCGCTATATCGAGCCCGGCATCCCGGTGCCCATCGCCGGCGACGCCATCGGCGGAGGCGCGATCGGGGCCATCACCGGAGGCGCCATCACCGGAGGCGGCGCAATCGGGGGTGCCATGACCGGAGGCGGCGCGATCGGCGGCGGCGCGATCGGGGCCATCGGGGGCGGCGCTACCGGTGGCGGCGCTACCGGCGGCGGCGGTGCGGCGAGCGCCGGTGCCGGCGGAGTCGGCGCAACGGGCGCGGGAGTGGGCGGCGCGTACGGTCCACCCGCACACACCGGGTTCAACGGCTGCGAGATGCACGCGGTATCCGACGGGCTGGTCGGCGGTCCCTGCCAGTAGGGGCCGCCCTGGCACGCCGGATCAGTGGGCATCGCGATGCACCTGGTGTCATCCGGACCAGTCGGAACGTTGGGGCCGGGAGTCGGATTCTGGGCGGGAATGGGGTTCCCCGGCGTGCCTCCGAAGCCGGGAGTCGCACCCGCGGGGACGGCCGCACCTGCCGCCGCCATGCCGATACACGCTGCGACCACCGCCGCCCGCGTGATCGAGCTGTGGACCCTCGAGGCGGTCAACCACGTCATCCGTCACTCCTTCTCGCCGCGGAAACCGTGCCGTTCGGCGCTGCCGACATCGACTCGTTACCGCACAGCGTGACACGTCAGCAAACGTTGTGAAGGCGAAATGGGAGATATGGCCACCTCCTCGAAAGGCCATGCACCGCAGTGTTCGCCTAACGCAGGCGTAAATTGCCCGCCGGGCCAGCTAAGGCGCGGCGACGTAAAGGGCGACGCCGAGCGCACCGCGGCCCACGTGCACCGACAGCACCGGACCCATATCGGCGACAGCCAGCGAGGTGATCTGCGGAAGTCGTTGCGTCAACGCGGCGCCCAGTGCGTCGGCGGCGTCGTGGTTGTCGACGTGGTGCACCACCACGTCGGCGGTGCCGTCGCCCACCACGTCGACGACCCGCTCCACCATCGCTGCGTGCGCCTTCGTGACGGTCCGGATGCGCTGGTCGAGAACCAGCCGCCCGTCGACGTCGAGACACAGGAGAGGTTTGAGCGACAGCGCGGTGCCCAACCACGACGCGGTGGTCCGAATTCGCCCGCTGCGCCGGAGGTTGTCCAGTCGGTGCACGACGAGAAAGACATGCGTGCGGCTCAGTGCCGACCGGGCCGCGGCTTCGACGGCATCCACGTCCGCGCCTGCGGCCGCACAGCGGGCGGCGGCCATCGCGACGAACCCGACTCCCATCGCCGCCGACCGCGAGTTGACGACCCGCACCGCAGGCCCGAATTCGCGTGCCGCGGTGACGGCCGCGCTGTAGGTGCTCGACAACGCGGCAGACAGATGCACCGCGACCACCCCGTCACCGTTGCTGTCGGTCAGCGCCTGCCGGTACGTCTGGACCAGTTCGGCCGGTGTCGCTCCCGCGGTCGTCACCTTCGGCCGGTCGTGGATGTCGTAGGGGACGTCGTCGATACCGTCCCGCAGGTCCATCCCGTCGACCAGCACGTGCAACGGCACCTCGCGAATGTTCCAGTGCTTGCGCTCGTCGGCCGGCAGGCACGACGACGAATCACTGACGATCACCACGGCCATCGCGGATCGCTAGCTGCTCGAAGCGGGCAGATGTACGCCCGCTTCGGCGAGTCCCTTGATCATCAGGTCGGCCACCGCCTGGTGCGCCTCGAAGTTCCAGTGGATACCGTCCGGGTTGGCCCGGCCGCTCATCACCTGCTCCCCCACCGCGGCCTTGAGGTCGACGAGGGGCACATCGTGTTCTGCAGCCCACCGGGTGATGGCATCGACCGTGCCCGGCCTGCCCCGATGAGACATCCCATAGGTCGGGGCGATGTGCACCGAGGGCAACGATGCCACCACCGGAATCCCGGGGCGGTTGAAGTCGATTGCTGCCCTGGTCATTTCGAGGTACTCGGCGGTGAGGTGCGGCGGCAGGGCCGCGCGCGCGATCGGTGACAGTCTGGGCTGCACCCAGCCGTAGCCGTCGCGGGCCCAGCGGCGCAGCCACGGCGGCCGCACGTATCGGATCAGCTCACGCAGCGCCGTGGGCAACGGCGACGGCAGTGAATCCATCCCGGAGGTCGCGAAGATCACCGCACCGGCCCGCGGCAGCGCCGCCCACGACCGCGGATCCTGGGTCGCCGCCCACCACACGTCACGACTCGTCCAGCCGATCCGGCCGATCAGCTCGAGATCCCAATCAAGTTGCCCGGCAACGATATTGGGCCAAATCCGGGGATCGTCGGACGGAAGGCCGCCGGTGGGTCCGTAGTAGGACAGCGAGTCGCAGAAAACCAGCAGCGTCCGGCGGCCGGCAGGAGCGGAGCCACCTGGGGCTTGATCCTTGCCGGGGGCCGAACTAGAGGACATCGTTGGCGACCTGCGCCGAGGCGTTCCACACGTCGAGGCGCCACCGGATGTCGTCGAACGAATCGGCCGCACCACCCGACCGGGTGTGGCCGGCCAGTTGCACCCAGCTGGCGTTGCCCATTCCGCCCAGGACGGGCCAGTTGTCGACGGGCAGTTCCAGCAGCGCGGCGGTCAGGGCGGCGATCAGACCGCCGTGAGCCACCAGCACCACTGGCCGATCGGGTTGGTCGGGACCCCACTCCGACTGTTGGGCCACCAGTTCGCGCACCAGCGGCAGGCTGCGGGCGGCGACGTCAACGCGGCTCTCACCGCCGTGCGGTGCCCACCGCGCGTCGTCACGCCAGGCGAGCCTGGCGCCGGGGGCCGCGGCATCGACCTCCAGGTGTGTCAATCCCTGCCAGTCGCCGAGATGGGTCTCACGCAGCCGGGTGTCGATGTTGACCGGCTGCCCGCAGCGATCACCGAGCGCAACGGCGGTGTCCAGGGCACGCCGCAGGTCTGACGAAACAATCAGCAGCGGTTGACGTTTGGCGAGCACCTCGGCGGCGGCGACAGCCTGCTCTCGGCCGAGGTCGCTCAGGTCGGTATCCAACTGGCCCTGCATCCGGCTGCCCGCGTTGTACTCGGTCTGGCCGTGGCGGAGTAGGACCAGCCGGCGGATCGTCATTCGGGGGCACCTTCGAGGTCCACCGGCACTATCGGGCAGTCACGCCACAGCCGATCCAGGGCGTAGAAGTTGCGCTCGTCCTGGTGCTGGATATGCACCACGATGTCGACATAGTCGAGCAGCGTCCAGCGCCCTTCCCGGGTGCCCTCGCGACGGGCGGGCTTGTACCCGGCGGCACGCATCTTCTCCTCGACCTCATCGACGATGGCGTTCACCTGCCGCTCGTTGGACGCCGAGGCGATGACGAAGCAGTCGGTGATGACGAGTTGGCCCGAGACGTCGATGACGACGACGTCGTCGGCGAGTTTGCCTGCCGCGGCCTGTGCGGCGACGGTGGCCATGTCGATGGCTTCTTGGATGGCGGTCAGGGACGGTCTCCTTCAGTGGTTCCAGCAGCGAGGCTGTGACTGCTGGGACGTTGGTAGAGGTCCCGTTTGGCGACATACTGCACGACGCCGTCGGGAACCAGGTACCAGATGGGGCGGAACTCCTCGGCGCGGAGCCTGCAGTCGGTCGACGAGATGGCCAGCGCGGGCACCTCGACAAGATGCAACGAGTCGGGGGGCAGCTCGGCCATGGCGGCCGAGATGTGCTGGCCGTCGAGTTCGTATCCGGGCCTGCTGACGCCCACGAACCTGGCGATCGAGAACATCTCCTCCCAGTTCTGCCACGACAGAATCGACGCGAGGGCGTCGGCACCGGTGATGAAGTACAGGTCGGCATCGGGATTCAGTCGGCGCAGATCGCGCAGCGTGTCCTTGGTGTAGGTCGGTCCGCCGCGGTCGATGTCCACCCGGCTCACCGAGAAGCGTGGGTTCGATGCCGTGGCGATCACCGTCATCAGATAGCGGTCCTCGGCGGCGGTCACGATGCGGGTCCGCTTCTGCCAGGGCTGGCCGGTGGGGACGAACACCACCTCGTCGAGGTCGAAAAGGTCGGCGACTTCGCTGGCCGCAACGAGGTGGCCGTTGTGGATGGGATCGAATGTCCCGCCCATCACGCCCAGCCTCCTCTGCCGTCGGCCGCCTGTTTGCACGAATAGCCAGCTTACGGGACCCCCGACAGCCGGTGCGTCCGAAGAATCTCGGACACCTCGAATGCCGCGCGATCGGCGCGGTAGACGTCGCGCGCGTACTCCACGCACCGACCTGCCGCGTCCTCGGTGGTGCGGGTGAGCAGCGTTCCCGCCGATCCTGCGCGAACCCCCAGCTGCACGCTGGACGCATCGTCGAGCACGATCGATTCCAGCACCGCCGTCGATCGGGCCAGGTCGATGTCGTACCGCGATCGCAGCACCGCCCACAGCGAGCCGTCGTCGGGCGTGTCGAGGATTCCCGGCGTCAGGTCGACGGGCAGATACGTCGTCTCCAACGCAAACGGCACGTCGTCGACCGACCGCAGCCGGTGGAAAACGTGCACCGATTCGCCGTCGGCAAGCGCCAGTGCCCGCCGCACCGCGGGCGTCGCGAGCTGGCTCTCGGCCCACAACAGCCGCGCCGCCGGCCGCCGTCCCATCCGGGCCACTTCCTCGGAGAAGCTGCCGACGTGGAACCGCACCCGCGGCTCGGCGACGAACGTGCCGCGGGGCGGTTTGCGGTAGACGACGCCCTCGCTTTCCAGGAGGGAGAGCGCCTGGCGGGCGGTCATCCGGCTGACGCCGTGCACCTCGGCCAGTTCGCGCTCGGAGGGCAACAGCGTGTGGGGACCCAGCTGCTCCGTGGCGATCCGGTCCCGCACGTCAGCGGCGATCGTCATGTACAGCGGAGTGCCTGAAGGCATCTTTGCAGCGTAGCCGCGCCACAGCTGGACGGGTCGACCTCTGCCGCTCTGTAGCCACCGGACGATGGCGTTCGACGCGCCTAACCAGGTGGTCTATACCATGTCCTCACGGCAACAACTCCAGAGAATCCCGGGCTGCCATGTCCGCCCCGACCGTAGTGCTCTACTGGTCGAACAGAGATCCCAGACGGACAACGGCACATCCGACATCGACCGTGAGGCGGCGGGCCGCTGACTACCCAACACATCCTGGCCATCGACCAGGGCACCTCGGGCACCAAGGCCGTCGTCGTCGATCTCGGGGACAGCGGGGCGGGACGGATCGCCGCCCTCGCCGAGGTGTCCCTGCGGCCGCAGTATCTCGCCGGCGGCGGCGTCGAGCAGGACCCCGAGGCGCTGTTCGACTCGGTGGTGACCGCCGGGCGCCGGGCGCTCGCGCAGGCCGGCGTGGCCGTGTCCGCCGTCGCCCTGGCCAACCAGGGTGAGACGGTGCTCGCCTGGGACCGCGGCACCGGACGGGCTTTGACGCCGGCGATCGTCTGGCAGGATCGCCGCGCCGAGTCGTTGTGCGCGGCACTCGCCGACTCTGCGGACTCGGTGGCCCGCCGCACCGGGCTCGTCTGCGATCCGTACTTCTCCGCTCCGAAGATGGCCTGGATCCGCGCCAACCTGACCCGCGAGGGCGTGGTGACAACCACCGACACCTGGCTGGCCCACCGACTGTGCGGAGCGTTCGTCACCGACGCCTCGACCGCCAGCAGGTCGCTGCTGATCGACCTCGACACAGTGGCGTGGGACGACGGGCTGCTGGCGCTGTTCGGCCTCACCGGCGAGCCGCTGCCCGACATCGTCGGCAGCGACGAGATCATCGGCAGCACAGATCTCTTCGGTCCCACACTGCCCGTCGCCGGCCTGATCGTCGATCAACAGGCGGCGCTGCTGGCCGAGAGCTGCCTCGAGCCCGGATCGGCCAAGTGCACCTACGGCACCGGCGCGTTCCTGTTGGCGCAGTTGGGCGGTGAGCCGGTGCGTTCGACGTCGGGCCTGACCACCTCGGTGGCGTGGCGTCTGAGGGGCCGGACCTCCTACTGCGTCGACGGCCAGGTGTACACCGCGGCCTCCGCGGTGCGATGGGCGGTCGACCTCGGCCTCGTGCCCTCCGCAGACCAAATAGATTCTGCGGCAGCAGAATCCAGTGACGGCGTGCTGTGCGTGCCGGCACTGGCCGGACTGGCGGCCCCCTGGTGGGATTCGGCGGCCTCCGCGGCATTCTCCGGCATGACGCTGTCCAGCGGGCGCGGAAACCTGGTCCGTGCACTGCTGGAGGGCATCGCCGCCCAGGTGACCGCGCTGACCGACCTGGTGACGGCCGACCTGGGCCGCCCCCTGACACGGCTGCGGGTGGACGGCGGTCTGACCCAGTCTGCGGCGTTGATGCAGGCGCAGGCCGACCTGACACGAATACCCGTCGACGTGTACCCGTCGCTGCACGCCACCGCCCTCGGCGCGGCGGCGTGCGCAGGGTTGGCACTGGAGCCAGGTGCCGCGGTCGCCGACATAATGGGCACCTGGACCCCGCGGCACACCTATGAGCCGCTGTGGTCCGACGATCGCGCCGCCGAGTTCATGCACCGGTGGCGGCGCGCCGCGGACATGGTTCTTTCTCAGTCTGATTCACCGAGGGAGCCGACGCCGTGATCCCGGACGGCACGTCGGACGTCGCCGTGGCCGGGGCCGGAATCGTGGGTTGTGCGATCGCGCGCGCCCTGGCGGCAACCGGGCTGTCGGTGACGTTGGTCGAGGCCCGCAACGACGTCGGCGATGGCACGAGCAAGGCCAATACGGCGTTGCTGCACACCGGGTTCGACGCAACTCCGGGCACACTGGAGTCACGCCTTGTCGCGCGGGGCTACGACATGCTCGGCGAGTACGCGCAGCAGACCGGCATTCCCGTGGAGCGCACCGGAGCAATGCTCGTGGCGTGGACCCAGGAGGAGTCCGATGCGCTGCCCGCGCTGCTCGTGAAGGCCGAACGCAACGGGTACCACCGGTGCGGCATCGTGCGCGCCGACGAGGTCTACCGTCGCGTCCCGGATCTGGGCCCCGGGGCGCTGGCCGGGTTGGATGTACCCGACGAGTCGATCATCTGCACGTGGACCACCAACCTGGCGCTGGCAACCGACGCCGTCGCACGCGGCGCCCGCTTGCTGCGGGACGCCCGGGTGACGGGTGCGATCACCGGACCTGGCCATACCACCCTGCGCACCACCCGTGGTGACGTGCACGGCCGATGGGTGATCAATGCTGCCGGACTCGGCGCCGATCATCTCGACACGGCATTCGGACACCACCGATTCACCGTCACACCCCGGCGTGGCGAACTGCTGGTGTTCGACAAGCTCGCCCGCCCGATGGTGCCGATGATCGTGCTCGCGGTGCCGTCGTCACGCGGCAAGGGGGTGTTGGTGAGCCCGACCATCTACGGCAATGTGATGGTGGGTCCGACGTCGGAAAATCTCGAAGACCGCACGGCGACAGGCACATCCGAGGAGGGCTTGGAGTTCTTGCTGACCAAGGGACGCGCCTTGATGCCGACCCTGTTCGACGAGGAGATCACGGCGACCTACGCAGGCCTGCGCGCCGCGATCGACCGTGACGACTACCTGATCGACGTGGACGCTGCGCAGCGCTACGTCCTCGTCGCAGGGATTCGGTCCACCGGACTGACCTCCGGGATGGCGATCGCGGAGTACGTATGCGGCTTGCTCGCCGAGGCCGGGCTCGATGTCACCGAGCGCGAGGACCTGCCGGCACCGCCGCAGATGCCCAATCTCGGTGAGGCGGGGTGGCGTCCGTATCAGGATTGCGGGCGCATCGCCGCCGACCCCGAATACGGACGCATCGTCTGCTTCTGTGAACGCGTCAGCGCCGGCGAGATCCGCGACGCGTGCAACTCCCCCATTCCTCCCGCCGACCTCGATGGGCTGCGCCGCCGCACGCGGGTGATGAACGGACGCTGCCAGGGCCTTTACTGCGGAGCACGCGTTGAACAACTGCTGCAATCGGGCGCAGTGCGATGAGCACTTCTGTCGGGCACGTTGCGGTCGCCATCGTCGGCGGCGGACCTTCGGGGCTGACCGCCGCCTCGGCGCTGGCCCGACGCGTCGACGGGCAGGTCCTCGTCCTCGAACGCGAAGCGCAGACCGGCGGAATCCCGCGCCACAGCGACCATCTCGGCTACGGGATGCGTGACCTTCGGCGGTTCATCAGCGGCCCCGCCTACGCCGAGCGGCTCAGCACCGCTGCCGCGCGCGCCGGTGCGGTGCTGGAGACCGAGGCGATGGTCACCGGGTGGGCCGGGGATCGCACGCTGGAAATCACGTCGCCGCGCGGCGTCCGCACCGTCACCGCGGATGCGGTGATCCTCGCCACCGGCGCGCGGGAACGGCCACGTCCGGCGCGCCTGATACCCGGGGATCGTCCCGACGGCGTGTTCACCACCGGCCAGTTGCAGAACCTTGTCCACGGCCACCGTGCTCCCATCGGGGACCGTGCGGTGATCGTGGGCACCGAGTTGGTCAGCTGGTCGGCGGTGCTGACGTTGCGCGAAGCCGGTTGCGCCACCGTGGCGATGGTGGGCGCTCACCGACGCGCCGAGGCATACGCGGCATTCCGGACGGTCGGGCGGCTGTTGATCAAAGGCCCGGTGCTGACCGCCAGCAGGGTGATCGACATCCACGGCAAGGACCGGGTGCGGGCGGTCACTGTCGAGCTGCCGACCGGTGCGCGCCGTGACATCGCCTGCGACACCGTGGTGTTCACGGGTGACTGGATCCCCGACCACGAGCTCGCGCGCACAGCCGGTCTACAGATGGACGCCGCCACGCGCGGACCGGTGGTGGACACGGCGCTTCGGACCAGTCACCCCGGTGTGTTCGCCGTCGGCAACCTGCTGCATCCCGTGGACACCGCCGATGCGGCCGCGCTCGACGGGCGCCACGTCGCCTCGGGAGTGCAGGCGTGGCTGCGCGGCGAGGCTGAATCCAGCCTCGGGGCCGCGAGGATCCGCGCCGAGGCTCCGTTGAGATGGATTGCGCCGCAACTCATCTCATTCGGTGGCGAGGTGCCTGCGCGCGGTGACCTGGTGATGTGGAGCGACGAGTATCGCCGCCTCCCGAAGCTGCGGGCGGTGCAGGACGGCCGGGTGATCGGCACGGCGCGCACCCCGTGGCCCGCCGCTCCGGGGCGCATCTACCGGGCGCCGTGGTCGCTGGTCTCTGGCGCCGACCCCCGCGGCGGCGACATCACGGTATCCCTGTCTTAGCGCCGAAATGGCATTCCAGCAGAGCCCTTCTCGCACTTCCTCTGCTGGAATGCCATTTCGGCGGCAATCTAGACGGGCAGCAGTGCGTCGATCACCGAAGCCAGCTGCTTGGCGGAGCGGCATTCATGCATCGTGATGACGTCCTGGTAGCGCGGCACCGCGGAATCACCACTACCCCAGAGGTGTTTGGGCTCGGGGTTCAGCCAATGGGCGTGTCTGCTGGCGTTGACCATGTGGGCGAGCAGATCGGTTTCCGGGTTGCGGTAGTTGTTGCGGCCGTCGCCGAGGACCAGCAGGGAACTGCGCGGTGACAACACATTCGGATACTGGTCGAGGAACGACACGAATGCGTGGCCGTAATCGGAATGGCCGTCGCGGGTGTACACACCCGCCTCGCGGGTGATGCGCTGCACCGCGACCGCGAGGTCGGAGTCGGGTCCGAACAACTGGGTGACCTCGTCGGTGGTGTCGATGAAGGCGAACACGCGAACCCGCGAGAACTGCTGGCGCAGAGCGTGTACCAGCAGCAGGGTGAAGTGGCTGAAGCCCGCGACCGACCCGGACACGTCGCACAGCACCACCAGTTCAGGGCGGGCGGGATGTGGCTTCTTCAGCACCACATCGATCGGCACGCCACCGGTGGACATCGATTTGCGCAGCGTCTTTCGCAGATCGATCTCACCGGCACGCGAGCGCCGCCGGCGCGCGGCAAGGCGAGAGGCCAGCGTGCGCGCCAGAGGCTGGACGACGCGGCGCATCTGCCGAAGCTGTTCACCGGAAGCGCGGAGAAACTCGACGTTCTCCGCCAGCTGCGGAACGCCGTACATCTTCACGTGGTCGCGGCCCAACTGCTCGGCGGTGCGCCGTTTGGTCTCTGCCTCCACCATCTTGCGCAACTGGGCGACACGCTGCGCAGCAATGGCTTTCGCGATCTGCTCCTGCGTCGGTGTGGGCTCCTCACCGTAGGGAGCCAGCAGCCCGGCAAGCAGTCGACCCTCGAGATCATCGAGGCTCATCGCCTTGAGCGCCTGGTACGACGAATACGACGGGCCACGACTGGAGTTGTAGCGCCCGTACGCCTCAACGATCTGGGCGATCATCGCGGCCAGTCGGTCGTCGAGATTGGCCATCTCCTCGTTGTCGGAGAGCATGTCGATAAGCGCGCTGCGCAGAGCCTCGATGTCCTCCGGCGGCAGTCCCGGCGAGTCACCCGACTCGTCGTCATCGGACAGCACGGTCTTGGCGCCCAGCGCTGCCGGGAAGTACAGATCGAACAACGCGTCGTAGGTCTCTCGATGGTCCGGGCGGCGAAGGACCGCGCACGCGATGCCTTCGCGCAGCACCTTGCGGTCGGACAGACCCAGCGTCGACATCACCAGGCCTGCGTCCACCGTCTCGGACGGACCTACCGAGATTCCCTGTCCGCGTAGCGCTTCCACGAACTCCACCAGATGACCGGGAATTCCGTGCGGCGCCAGCGGCTGCGGCGGGCGGGTGCGTCGAACCGCCATCAGTTGAGCCTCAGCTCCCCGGAGGCCTTGACCTGATCGGACTGGTGCTTGAGGACCACACCCAACGTCGCCGCGATCATCTCGTCGTCGATGGTGTCGAATCCCAGCGCGAGAACGGTGCGGCCCCAATCGATGGTCTCGGCGACCGACGGCACCTTCTTGAGCTGCATGCCGCGCAGCACGCCGATGATGCGCACCAGTTCCTCGGCAAGGTGCACGGGCAGCTCGGGTACCCGCGAGAGCAGAATGCGACGCTCGAGATCGGCGTCGGGGAAGTCGATGTGCAGGAACAGGCATCGGCGCTTGAGCGCCTCGGACAGTTCCCGGGTCGCGTTGGACGTCAGCACCACCAGCGGCTTGCGGGTCGCGGTGATGGTGCCGAGTTCGGGCACCGTCACCGCGAAATCGCTGAGCACCTCCAGCAGCAGACCTTCGATCTCGATGTCCGCTTTGTCGGTCTCGTCGATCAGCAGCACCGTCGGATCGGTGCGCTTGATCGCGGTCAGCAGGGGGCGCGTCAGCAGAAATTCCTCGGAGAAGACGTCGTCTTTCGTGCGGTCCCAGTCCGCCCCGTCCCCCTGGCCCGCCTGGATGCGCAGAATCTGCTTGGCGTGGTTCCACTCGTAGAGGGCACGGGCTTCGTCGACCCCCTCGTAGCACTGCAGGCGCACCAGGCCCGCCCCGGTGGCCTGCGCGATGGCGCGGGCCAGCTCGGTCTTGCCGACACCCGCGGGCCCCTCGACCAGCAACGGCTTGCCCAGCCGGTCGGCGAGGAACACCGCGGTGGCGGTGGCGGTGTCGGGCAGGTATCCGGTCTCGGCCAGCCGCCGCGCGACATCGTCGATGTCGGCGAACATCGGCACCGCTTGTGCGGGAACGCTCACGTGGTTGATCTCCTGGTCTAGGCCGGACGGGTGTGGCCCGAGCCCCACACGATCCACTTGGTTGACGTCAACTCCGGCAGCCCCATCGGCCCTCGGGCATGCAGCTTCTGGGTGGAGATGCCGATCTCTGCGCCGAAGCCGAACTGCTCACCGTCGGTGAAGGAGGTCGATGCGTTCACCATCACCGCCGCCGCGTCCACCCGCTCGGTGAAGCGTTGCGCAGCAGCAAGATCCGTCGCCACGATGGCCTCGGTATGGCCGGTGCCGTACTCGTTGACGTGCGCGATCGCGGCATCGAGACCATCGACGACCGCCACCGCGATGTCCATCGACAGGAATTCCGCGCGCAGTTCCTCCTCCGATGGATCGGCGTGCACCGTCACGCCCGCATCCTGCAGTGCCCCGATCAACCTGGGCACCGCGACGTCGGCGATGGCCGCGTCGATCAGAAGCGACTCGGCGGCGTTGCACACACTGGGCCGCCGCGTCTTGGCATTGAGGAGGATGCGCTCAGCCATGTCCAGATCCGCCGATTCATGAACGTAGACATGGCAATTGCCGACACCGGTCTCGATGGTCGGCACCTGCGCGTCGCGCACCACAGCGTCGATCAGGCCCGCCCCGCCGCGCGGGATCACCACGTCGACGAGCCCGCGGGCCTGGATCAGATGGGTGACGCTGGCCCGATCCTCGCTCGGCAACAGCTGTACGGCGTCGCTGTCGAGGTTCTCGGAGGCCAACGCTGCCCGCAGCGCGGTCACCAGCGCGGCATTGGATTTGGCGGCCGACGAACTGCCGCGCAGCAGAACGGCGTTGCCCGATTTCAGGGTCAGTCCGAACGCGTCGACGGTCACGTTGGGACGGCCTTCGTAGACGATCCCGATGACGCCGAGCGGAACCCGCTGCTGACGCAGCAGCAGACCGTTGGGCAACGTGCGGCCCCGCAGCACCTCACCGATCGGATCAGGCAGGCCCGCGACCTGACGCAGACCGTCGGCGATTCCCTCGACTCGGGCCGGGTTCAGCGCCAGGCGATCGAGCATCGCCGCCGCAGTACCTGCGGCGCGGGCAGCGTCGAGGTCGGCCTCGTTGGCCTCCAGAATCGCGCGGGGATTCATCAGCACGTGATCGGCGGCGACGCGCAGGGCGTGGTTCTTCACCTCGGTGCTCAGCGTCGCCAACCCACGAGCCGCGACGCGCGCCCGCCGGGCCGCCCCGTGCACGGTCTCGAGCAGGCCGTCGCCAGCCGCAGTGCGCTCCGGGGCGTGCAGAGTCATTAGTGCAGCTTATCGGACTTCCCCCCGCCGCCTGGTGTCGGGAACTAGCGTTGGCGCCATGGTGGCGCGGGTCTGCGTAGTGGGCAGTGTCAACGCCGACCTGACCTACACCGTCGACGCGCTGCCTCAGCCCGGCCAGACCGTGCTCGCGTCGTCGTTGACGACGTCGCCGGGGGGCAAGGGCGGCAACCAGGCGGTCGCTGCGGCACGCGCCGGTGCGGCGGTACAACTCGTCGCGGCCCTGGGCACGGATGCGGCGGCGGAACAGCTGCGCAGCCACCTGGAGGCCAACAGCGTCGGACTCGCGGGAGTCGTCATCGTGCCAGGCCCTAGCGGGTCCGCCGCGATCATCGTCGACGCCGCGGCCGAAAACTGCATCGTGGTGGCGCCGGGCGCCAACGCACACTTGAGCCTGACGTCGGCCGCGGTCCGGTCCGTCGTCGCCGACAGCGACGTCGTCCTGCTCTCCCTGGAGATCCCGGTCGACACCGCGACGGCCGCGGCCCGGGCCGGGCGCGACGCGGGTGCGGTCGTCATCGTCAACGCCTCCCCCGCCGTGCGTCCCGCCGACCTGGCGGCACTGGCCGCGGTGGCCGACGTCGTCGTCGTCAACGACACCGAGGCGGGCGACTGGCTGGGCCGGAATCGGCCGACGGTGCCGCATCTGGTCGTCACCAAGGGCTCGCGCGGCGTCAGCCACATCGTCGACGGCCACCAGGTCGACGTCGCGGCTCCCGCCGTGGAGGCGATCGACACCACGGGCGCGGGCGACGTATTCGCCGGCGTCCTCGCCGCAGCGTGGCCGGACGGCCCTGATTACGCAGTGCGGCGCGCGTGTACGGCCGGGGCGCTGGCGACGCTGATCCACGGTGCCGGCAACTGTGCCCCTTACAGTGAGGCCATCGACGACGCCCTCGACGGCACGACGGAAGGACCGTAGCTGTGACCGCCCCAGCCCAGCCACCCGCGACGAACCCACCCCGACCGCCCGAGGGCGACTGGCTCGGCACGCCGTTCCTGACGTTCACCCGGGAAGCCGCGTTCGGCGTCTGCACGCTGGACCGACCCGAGGCGCGCAACGCCATGACCCCGGCGATGTACTTCGGCATCAAGTACGCCGTCAAGCACGTCGACTCAGATCCCGATCTGGCCGGTCTGCTGATCACCGGCACCGGTGACGTCTTCGCCCCGGGCGGCGACATGGGCGGCGGAGGCGCGGACAACTGGCTGACGTTCGGCGCGGCCCTCGGCATGGATGCGTTGCCGTTCGACACCCTTCGTCAGTCGAGCAAGCCCGTCGTGGCCGCGGTCAACGGTCTGTGCCAGGGCGGCGGGCTGCAGATCGCGCTGTGCGCCGACATGGCGGTGGTCAGCGACCGGGCGACGTTCCGCGTGCCGGAGCTGTACCGCGGCATCGCCGACACCTACTACAGCCACATGCTGGCCCGGCTGATCGGGCCGGTACGCACCCGCGACCTGATGTTCACCGGCCGCACCCTGACGGCGGCCGAGGCGTTGGACTGGGGCATGGTCGCGCGGCTGGTTCCGCACGATGACCTGCACGATGCCGCGCGCGACGTGCTGGCCCAGTGCTGCCGTACCGCACCCGGGGCCCGGGGCGTCATCAAGTCGAGCCTCGACAATTACATCGGGCTCTACGACCGCATCGGCATGCAATCGAGCCTGGGTGCGCCCGAATCGATCGAGGGGTTCATGGCCTTCAAGGAGCGCCGCTCGCCGGAGTGGGTGCACCCCGATCTGCGTCTGGACGGCAGGCTCTGAATCCCTCTGCGTTGAGACTGCACTGAGGGCGACGACACGCCGAGGGATCGCACCCTCAGCGCAGTCTCAAACGCAAGATAGTTCAGCATTTTCTGAATACAGAATCCAATGTACTGTTGGACCATGCAGACGGCACTGGGCAGTGACGCGCTCTCCCGGTTCGGCTACGCCCTGTCGGACGCCACGCGCGCCGAGATCCTGCTGATCCTGCGCGACGGACCCGGCTATCCGTCCGAGCTCGCCGAGCGCATCGGGGTGTCGCGCCAGATCCTGTCCAACCACCTCGCCTGTCTGCGGGGGTGCGGGCTCGTCACCGTGTGCCCCGAAGGACGCCGCAGCCGCTACGAACTCGCCGACCCGCGCATCGCGCACGCCCTCGACGACCTCATCGGCCTGATTCTGGCCGTCGACCCGACCTGCTGCCCCGCCGCCGACGACCAGGCGTGCTACTGATGGTGATGACCGCGGCGCGGCGCGCGGTTCTCACCCGGCGGATCCGGCTCCTCGTCGCAGCCACGATCACCTACAACGTCGTCGAGGCGGCGATCGCGCTGACCGAGGGCACCCGGGTGTCGTCGGCAGCGTTGATCGGGTTCGGGCTCGATTCCGTCGTCGAGATCTCGTCGGCGGCCGCGGTGGCCTGGCAGTTCTCGGCCAAGGACCCCGAATCGAGGGAGAAAGCCGCTCTACGCTTCATCGCGTTCTCCTTCTTCGCGCTGGCCTGCTACGTCACCGTTGACGCCGTCCTCGCTCTGGCGGGCCTGCGTGAGCCCCGACCTTCCACGATCGGCATCGCGCTCGCGGTGGCCAGCCTGGTGATCATGCCCACGCTGTCGCTGGCCCAGCGCCGCACCGGCCGTGAACTCGGATCCGCGTCGGCGGTGGCCGACTCCAAGCAGACCCTGTTGTGCACCTATCTGTCGGCGGTGCTGCTTGGCGGCCTGGTGCTCAACGGTGTTTTCGGATGGTCATGGGCCGATCCCGTTGCCGCGCTGGGGATCGCCGGACTCGCGGTGCGTGAGGGTATCAACGCGTGGCGCGGCGACCCCTGCTGCAGTTAGCCGTTGAGACTGCACTGAGGGCGACGACACGCCGAGGGATCGCACCCTCAGCGCAGTTTCAACGCAAGATAGTTCAGTTCTCGGGCACCGACCGCTCGATCTCGTCGAGCCAGGTGCGCGCCGACATGTCCGACGGCGCCCGCCAATCCCCCCGCGGCGACAGCGAGCCGCCATGGGACACCTTGGGGCCGTTGGGCATCGCCGAGCGCTTGAACTGAGAGAACGAGTAGAACCGCTGCGCGAAAACCTGTAGCCAGTGCCGAATCTCGCCCAGCGAGTACGACGGCCGCTTGTCGGGCGGGAAGCCCGGGGGCCACGCACCACGGGACGGATCGCTCCACGCGTGCCAGGCCAGGAACGCGACCTTCGACGGCCGGAAGCCGTAACGCAGCACCTGGAACAGCGAAAAGTCTTGCAGCGCATACGGGCCCACCTTGGCCTCGCTGCTCTGGATCTCCTCGTCCTCCCCGGTGGGAACGAGCTCGGGGGTGATCTCGGTGTCGAGCACCGACTGCAGCACCTCGTTGACAGCCTCGCCGAACTGGTGCGACGAGATGACCCACCGGATCAGGTGCTGGATCAGCGTCTTCGGCACCCCGGAGTTGATGTTGTAGTGCGACATCTGGTCGCCGACACCGTAAGTGGACCAGCCCAGCGCGAGTTCGGAGAGGTCTCCGGTGCCGAGCACGATCCCGCCGCGCTGGTTGGCCAACCGGAACAGGTAGTCCGTGCGCAGTCCCGCCTGAACGTTCTCGAACGTGACGTCGTAGACCTTCTCGCCACGCGCGAACGGATGGTCCATCTCCGAGAGCATCAGCTGCGCCGTGGACCGGATGTCGATTTCGGAGAAGGTGACACCGAGGGTCTCGCCGAGACGGATGGCGTTGCCCTTGGTGCGGTCCCCGGTCGCGAACCCGGGCAGCGTGAACGCGAGAATGTCGCTGCGCGGCCGGCCCAGCCGATCCATCGCCTTCGCGGCGACGATCAACGCGTGCGTCGAGTCCAGACCGCCGGAAACCCCGATCACCAGCTTCGGAGCACCTAACGCGCGCACCCGCTGCTCCAACCCGGCCACCTGGATGTTGTACGCCTCGTAGCAATCCTGTTGCAGCCGTGTGGGATCGGCAGGCACGAACGGGAACCGCTCGATCCGGCGGAGCAACCCGATGTCACCCGGCGGCGGGTCGAGCAGGAACTCAACCCGGCGGTAGCCCTCGTCGGTGATCCCGTGGTGGACGCGGTTGTCGTCGAAGGTGCCCATCCTCAACCGCTCCGAGCGCAGCAATTCGAGGTCCACGTCGGCGACCGAGCGCCGTGCCCCCGTGGGGAACCGCTCGGAGGAGGCCAGGCACGTCCCGTTCTCCCAGATCATCGTCTGGCCGTCCCACGCCAGGTCGGTGGTGGATTCGCCCTCCCCGGCGGCGGAGTAGACGTAGGCCGCCAGACAACGGGCCGACGCCGAGCGGGCCAACAGCGCGCGGTCTTCGGCGCGGCCGATCGTGATCGGGCTGCCGGACAGGTTGGCCAGCACCGTCGCGCCGGCCAGGGCGGCCTCCGCGCTCGGCGGGATCGGCACGAACATGTCCTCGCAGATCTCCACATGCAGCACGAATCCGGGGACATCGGTCGCGGCGAACAGCAGGTCGGGTCCGAACGGCGCATCGACGTCACCGATCCGCAGAACTCCCCGCACCTCGTTTCCGGCAGCCATCTGTCGGCGCTCGTAGAACTCCCGGTAGTTCGGGAGGTACGACTTGGGGACGACCCCGAGCACCCTGCCACGGTGGATGACGACCGCCGTGTTGTAGATCCTGTGCCCGTGACGCAGCGGAGCACCGACCACCAGCAAGGGCATCAGGTCCAACGACCCGGCGACCACTTCGAGCAGCGCCTCGTGTACGGCCTCGAGCAGCGCGTCCTGCAGCAGGATGTCCTCGATCGAGTAACCCGACAAGGTCAGCTCCGGGAACACCGCGACGGCGACGCTGTCGGAATCGCAGTCGCGCGCCGCCGCCAGCACCGACTCGGCGTTGGCCGCGGGGTCACCGATCGCGGTGTGCTGCGTGCATGCCGCGACGCGGACGAATCCCTGGTGGTAGGCCGAGTAGAAGTCCATCACCCTCATTGTCGCCCGCCGATGGCGCGGATTCGGTGAGGGGGGGCGTGTTGGCCTGTCGTTCGCTCACCCGAACCGCGGGCGATCCGGCGAATTTTCCTGCGGCGCGCATGCTGGCCGCGTGAACAAGGTTGCCACTCAACGTCAGTCACGTCCCCTGCTCACCGATCTGGCCGGCCTCTTCGAAAGCCTGCCCGCGTTTGCGGCGCTGCGCCCGCTCTTCGACACCCGGACGATCCGCGTCGAGGACGAGTTGTACGACGACGTGTACGAGATCCGTGCCGAATTGCCCGGGGTGGACCCCGAAGCGGACATCGAGGTGACGGTGTGCAACGGCCGGCTCACCATCACCGCCGACCGGGCGCTCCCGGGTGAGAACTGTGGGCGCTCGGAGTTCACCTACGGCTCGCTGATCAGAACCCTGGTGTTGCCCGACGGCGCCGACCAGGACGACGTCAACGCAACCTACGACCGAGGAATCCTCACCATCGCGGTGCCGCTGTCGGACGAGCACCGGCTCGAGAAGCATGTCGAGGTCGTCGAGATCGTCAGCATCGAGGACGAATCCGACGATGACGATGACGACGACGATGACGTTGACGTTGACGTTGACGACGACGACTATCACGAAGCCCGCGAAGAGGCCTCTGAACAGCTGGTATCCGCCGAGCAGGGTTGATCGCCTACATTCGATCTGGTGGAATCCCCCGAACTCGTGGCCCTACTCCAGGGCAGGCGCGTCGCGGTGCTCACCGGTGCCGGGATGTCCACCGATTCGGGTATCCCCGACTACCGCGGCCCTGACTCGCCGCCGAGCAACCCGATGACCATCCGGCAGTTCACGACGGATCCGGAGTTCCGGCAGCGTTACTGGGCGCGGAACCATATCGGATGGCGGCACATGCACGCCACGTTGCCCAACGCCGGACACCGCGCGCTCGCCCAGCTGGAACGCGCCGGCGTGGTCACCGGGCTGATCACCCAGAACGTCGACCTGCTGCACACCAAGGCGGGCAGCCGGGCTGTGGTGAACCTGCACGGCACCTACGCCCAGGTGGTGTGCCTTCAGTGTGGGCACACCATGTCCCGGGATGAGTTGGCCGCCGAGTTGGAGAGGCTCAACCCCGGTTTCACCGAGCGGGCCGAGGCCGTCGGCGGCATTGCCGTCGCACCCGACGCCGACGCGATGGTCACCGAGACAGCGTCCTTCCGCTTCCTGGACTGCCCCCGTTGCGGCGGCATGCTGAAACCCGACATCGTCTACTTCGGCGAGAGCGTGCCCAAAGAGCGCGTCGAGAGGGCCTATTCACTCGTCGACGACGCCGACGCGCTGCTTGTTGCCGGGTCCTCGCTGACGGTGTTCTCGGGCTACCGATTCGTGCGCCACGCCGCCGCGGCGGGCAAGCCGATCGCCATCATCAACCGCGGACTCACCCGCGGCGACGACCTGGCGACGGTGAAGATCGACAACGGCTGCTCACCGATGCTGGCACTGCTCGCCGACGAACTGCCCGCCGTCGTCGACGTCACCACGTGACCGGCATACTGCGCACGGCGTGGACGAAATTGCCTGCCACATAGGATGGTTCGCCGGTCTGAATGTCGGGAATCTGGGTGAGCAACTCGCTGAAGATGGCACGCAGCTGCGCGCGGGCCACATGTGCTCCGAGGCAGAAATGCCGGCCGCCACCGCCGAAACCGAGATGCGGATTGGGATCTCGCCCCAGATTCAGTAGATCGGGTCGCTCGAACTTGTCGGTGTCCTGGTTTCCGGACGAGTAGAACATCACCACCTTCTCCCCCGCCGATATCCGCAGGCCTCCGAGTTCGTAATCGGTTGCGGCAGTGCGCCGGAAGGTCATCACCGGGCTCGCCCAACGGACGAACTCCTCGACCGCGACGCCGATGCGTTCGTCGAAGGCGGCCGTCAGCCAGGCCCGCTGCTCGGGAAAGTCGGTCAGCGCTTTCATCGCATGGCTGGTGGTCTGCCGAGTGGTGTCGTTTCCGGCCACCGCCAACAGAACGAAAAAGGCGGCGATCTCCTGATCGGTGAGCCGCGCGCCCTCGACCTCGGCCTGCACCAGGGCGCTGAACAGGTCGTCCCCGGGGTTGCCACGACGTTCCGCGGCCAGCGCGAGCGCCACCTGGTGCAGGTACATCTGGCTCGTGACCAGCACCTCGAGGGGATTTCGGCCGTCGAGGTACTCCGGGTCACCCCAGCTGACCATCGCGTCGGCGGCGTCGGCGACCTGGTTCCGCTCGGAGGCCGGGATCCCGACCATGTCCGCCAGGGTGCGCACCGGCAACTCCTTGGCGCAGTGGCTGACGAAATCGACGCCCGATCCTGCGGCGTGCAGCTCCGACACGATGTCGGCGGCGTTCGCCTTGATCGAATCCTCGATGCGGCGTACCTGCCGGGGCGTGAACGCCGAGTGGACGACTTTGCGAATGAGCGTGTGGCGGGGCGGATCCATCGCGAGGAACGACTGCGATGCTTCGAGCAGCTCCTCGGGGACGTTCTCGAACAGCACGCCCTTGCCGGACAGGAAGACCTCGCTGTTGCGGCTCACCTCCACGATGTCGGCATGCCGGGTCACAGCCCAGTAGCCGGGGTCATCGGGATCGGGCATCAGCGAGTCCTCGACCGGTGGGTGCCAACTCACCGGACGGTCCTTCCGCAGTTGCGAAAACGACAGCTCGCGCTGCGCTGCCGTGGTGGACCAGAACGCCCGGGAGGACAGGTCTATCGGGTCGTACGCACGGATCGTTCGGCAGTTCGTGGATGTGGGGGCCGTCACAGTCATATCGCTGACACTAAGACTAGACACTATGTCTAGTCAAGGTACCGATACCTGCGATAGGCTGCGGAAATGCCGTCGATCACCAGAAAGCCGCAGGCGAATCGGCAGGAGCGGCGCGACCAGATCGAGCGGCGCCTACTCGACGCCACCGAGCGGTTGATGAACGACGGCGCGAGTTTCACCGAGCTCAGCGTCGATCGGCTGGCCACCGAAGCAGGCATCTCCCGGGCGAGCTTCTACATCTATTTCGAGGACAAGGGCTACCTGCTTCGCCGGCTGGCCACCCAGGTCTTCGACGATCTCATCCGGGCCGCGCAGCTGTGGTGGTCGGTGTCGGCTCGACTCGACCCCGCCGACGTGCATGCGGCGATGGCCGCCATCATCGCCGCCTACCGGCGGCACCAACCGGTCCTGGTCGCGCTCAGCGAGATGTCGGGCTACGACACGGCGGTCGGTGACACCTACCGCGAAATCCTGGCCGGGGTGATCGACGGTTTCACAGCGGTCGTCATCGAAGGCCAAGCGGCGGGCGTGATCCGGTCTCAGCTACCTCCGGAGACGACGGCGAGCACCCTGGTGTGGATGGTCGAGCAGACCTGCCACCAGAATCTGCCCTTCAAGCCCACATCTTTCGACGCCGAGCTCGCTGACGTGCTGACCGAAATAGCTTGGGGCGCACTGTACCTGACGCCGATACCGCGTTAGACGGCCACGAGATCGTCGGCGTGGACGGCGGGGCGGCGCATCTCGGCGGGCAGGTCGGAGGTGGATCGGCCCAGCATCGTCGTCAACTCGGCGGCGTCGTAGGCGACCACGCCGCGGGCCACCATGGTCGAATCCTGCCTGCGCAGCTCGACGACATCACCGCCGTAGAACCGGCCGGACAGCTCCGTGATGCCCGCGGCGAGCAGGGAACGACGCTGGCGCACAACGGCATTGACGGCGCCGTCATCCAGGGTCAACGTTCCCGCCACTTCCGCGGCGTAGCGCACCCAGAACCTGCGGGCGGACATTCGTTCGGCACGAGGCGCGAACACGGTGCCTACGGAGGCGTCGGCCAGCGCGGCGGCTGCGTCCGACGCCGGGGCCAACAGCACCGGCACCCCGGCGTCGGCAGCCAGCAGGGCCGAAGACAGCTTGGATTCCATGCCGCCAGTGCCCAGGTGGCTGCCACGCCCCGCCGTCACACCATCCAGATCACCAGGTCCGGAGACTTCAGAGATGAAGTTCGCGTTGCCTTTACGCGGATCGCTGTCATACAGCCCGTCGACATCGCTCAGCAGCACCAGTGCGTCGGCCCCGACCAGGTGCGCCACCAATGCCGAGAGCCGGTCATTGTCACCGAATCTGATCTCGTTGGTGGCCACGGTGTCGTTCTCGTTGACGATCGCCACCGCGTGCAGCGCGCGGAGTCGGTCCAGCGTGCGTTGAGCATTGGTGTGCTGCACGCGCATCGAGATGTCGTGCGCCGTCAGCAGCACCTGCCCGACCGTGCGGTCGTAGCGCCCGAATGCCGCGCTCCATGAATTGACCAGCGCCACCTGTCCGACACTGGCCGCTGCCTGTTTGGTCGCCAGATCCGTCGGTCGCCTGCTCAATCCGAGTGGCTCGATTCCGGCGGCGATCGCACCGGAGGACACGATCACCACGTCCGATCCGGCCTTCATCCGCGCTTCGATCGCGTCGGCGAGGTACTGCAGCCTGCTCGCATCGAACACCCCCGACGGGGTGGTCAGCGCGGTGGTGCCGATTTTGACGACGACGCTGCGCGCGGTGCGGATCGCGTCCCGGTGTGTGCTCACCGCCGTCTGCCTCTGGCGCAGACGCTCACGACTCGCCGCTTTCCCTGCGTGCCTTGCGCGCGGCCTTCCGTTCATCGGCGGACACCCGGTCGCTCTGCTCGAGCCTCAGGTCGGTACCGCGACCGGACATCTGCATGTCCACACCCGCCGGGGTCTGCGGCTCCCAGTCGAACGTCATGTCGCCGATGGTGACGGCACAGCCGGGCCGCGCGCCGAGTTTCAACAGCCGGTCCTCGACACCGAGGCGCGCCAGCCGGTCCCCGAGATAGCCCACCGCTTCGTCGTTTTCGAAGTTGGTCTGAGCGACCCACCGCTGCGGCCGGGTACCCCGCACCACGAAGCCGCCCGTTCCGTCCGCCTCGACGGTGAACCCGCTGTCGTCGACGGCCACCGGCCGGATCACCGGACGCCGCGGCACCACCTCGGGTTGCGCGGCGCGGTACGCGGCGACCATGTCCCACAGCGCGAAAATCAAGGGGCGCAAGCCCTCCCGTGCCACCGTCGAGACCTCGAATACCGGCCAGCCGAACTTGTCGGCAACCTCGTCGCGGACGAAATCGGCGAGTTCACGAGCATCGGGCACGTCGATCTTGTTGAGCACCACGGCCCGTGGACGTTCAGCGAGATCTCCGAGGGTGGCATCGCCCTGCAGTGTCGGGGTGTACGCAGCGAGCTCTGCCTCCAGCGCCTCGATGTCCGAGATGGGGTCGCGGCCGGGCTCGAGAGTCGCGCAGTCGACGACGTGCACCAGCACGGCACATCTCTCGAGGTGCCGCAGGAAGTCCAGGCCGAGCCCGCGGCCCTCAGACGCCCCGGGGATCAATCCCGGAACGTCGGCGACGGTGAACGTGTGGTCGCCCGCCGACACCACCCCGAGATTCGGGGCAAGCGTGGTGAACGGGTAATCGGCGATCTTGGGCTTGGCCGCCGAGATCGTCGACACGAGAGACGACTTGCCCGCCGACGGGAATCCCACAAGGCCGACGTCGGCGACTGTCTTGAGCTCGAGCGTGAGATCGCGAGCCTCGCCCTTTTCACCCAACAGCGCGAAACCCGGAGCCTTGCGGGCCCGGGATGCCAGCGCAGCGTTGCCCAGCCCTCCCCGACCGCCGGCCGCTGCCTCGAAACGGGTGCCTGCTCCGACCAGATCGGCGAGCATGCGACCACGCTCGTCGAGAACCACGGTGCCGTCGGGCACCTTCACCTCGAGGTCGGCGCCCGCCGCTCCGTCACGATCGCTGCCGGCGCCCTGCTTGCCAGACGGGGCGACCACGTGGGGATGGAAGTGGAAGTCCAGCAGGGTGTGAACCTGTGGGTCGACGACGAACACGATGCTGCCGCCGCGTCCGCCGTTACCGCCATCGGGACCACCCAGAGGCTTGTACTTCTCGCGGTGGACCGAGGAGCAGCCGTTACCGCCATTTCCTGCCCGCGCGTGAACGACGACGCGGTCGATGAACCGGGTCATCGGAGTTCCTTTCCATCACGAATCTTCGTTCCACAGACAAAGCCGCGAGAGCGCCCCTCTGCAAAACGTCGATGTCGACGAAGGAGGAACCTACGCGCCCGGAGCCGCTCCGGCGGCGACATCAGACTCAGTGCGCGCGACGCGGACGACGTTGACGAACTTGCGGCCGCGCTTCTTGCCGAACTCGACGGCGCCGGGCGCCGTGGCGAACAGGGTGTCGTCCCCGCCGCGGCCGACGTTGTCGCCCGGGTGGAAATGGGTGCCGCGCTGCCGGACCAGGATT
Organism: Mycolicibacterium sp. CR10; assembly: GCF_005222675.1. Classification (GTDB taxonomy): domain Bacteria; phylum Actinomycetota; class Actinomycetes; order Mycobacteriales; family Mycobacteriaceae; genus Mycobacterium. Next base: position 215,520 of record NZ_STGE01000006.1, read on the forward strand.
TCGCCAGCCTTGACGACCTGCCCGCCGAACCGCTTCACGCCGAGCCGCTGCGCATTGGAGTCACGACCGTTGCGTGAGCTGGAAGCGCCCTTCTTATGTGCCATGTCAATCGCTCCCGTCGCTACTTGATGCCGGTGACCTTGAGCACCGTCAACTGCTGACGGTGGCCCTGGCGCTTGTGATAGCCGGTCTTGTTCTTGAACTTGTGGATGCGGATCTTCGGACCCTTAGTGTGCTCGAGGACCTCGCCGGTCACCGCGACCTTCTCCAGCGCCTTGGCGTCGGTGGTCACCGTGGATCCGTCGACGACCAGCGCCACGGGCAGCGACACCGTGCCACCGGGCTCGACGTCGAGCTTCTCCACCTTGACGATGTCACCGGCAGCGACCTTGTACTGCTTGCCACCGGTTTTGACGATCGCGTACGTGGCTGATTCGGCTGCCATCGTTGGTCTTCCTCTGCTTCGCGTGCGGGCGCGCACCACCCGGGGGTGTGCGTGCGGGTCTGGGGTGCGGGGGCCCGAGGCTTGCGATATCGAAGCCTCGTAACGTCCCGCTGTCTCCCGCCGGCTCTGGGCAGGCCCTGGAGACAACTGCTCAAGGTTACGTGACCAGCGGGTAGAGGGTCAAACCGCTCAGTCGATTGCGGGCGGGCCTGCGGGTCGAGCCGCGGCGCGTCTGCGGTGTCGACCACCCGATGCGACGACGGCGACGGGCTCCTCGGGCAGATCCGTGCCGTCTGAGTCATCGTCCGCGTCGTCATCAGACTCCAGAACGTCGAGGTCTTCGTCCTCGTCGTCGTCGTCGTCTTCATCGTCGTCGTCATCATCAAGGTCGTCATCGTCGTCATCGTCGTCATCGTCGTCATCAACGTCGTCGTCGTCGGTGTCGTCGTCGTCTTCGTCGTCATCGGTGTCGTCGTCGTCATCGGTGTCGTCGAGATCGATGTCGTCGTCATCGGTGTCGTCGTCATCGGTGTCGTCGTCAAGGTCCTCGTCGACATCTTCGGTGATGGCTTCGCGAATCGTGTCGGGATCGAGCTCGGCGACCTCTTCGGCGGCTTCTGTGGCCTCGTCGGTGTCATCATCGTCATGCTTGCCATTGGCGGCAGCCATCGCCTTGAACATCGGGTGTTCGCCCGGCAGATGCGCGGGCACCTTGGCGACCGGAACTTCAGGGGCGTCCTGCTGGTCACGGCCACCGCGCTTACCGCGCTTGCTACGACGCCCGCCGCCACCACCGTTCGGCCCAGGCCCAGCGCCGGCTTCGGACTTGCGGCCCGCCGTCGACGCGGAATCGACAGGGTCGCCGTGCAGCATGATGCCGCGGCCCGAGCAGTGGGTGCAGGTGGTCGAGAAGGCTTCGATCAGGCCGGTACCCAGCTTCTTGCGCGTCAGCTGCACCAGCCCCAGCGACGTCACCTCCGACACCTGGTGGCGGGTGCGGTCCCGCGCCAGCGCCTCGGTCAGCCGGCGCAGCACCAGATCCCGGTTGTTCTCCAGCACCATGTCGATGAAGTCGATCACGACGATGCCGCCGATATCCCGCAGCCGCAGCTGCCGGACCGTTTCTTCGGCCGCCTCCAGGTTGTTGCGGGTGACGGTCTGCTCAAGATTGCCGCCCGACCCGGTGAACTTGCCGGTGTTGACGTCGACGACGGTCATGGCCTCGGTGCGGTCGATGACCAGAGTGCCGCCGGACGGCAGATACACCTTGCGGTCCATGGCCTTGGCGAGCTGCTCGTCGATCCGGTGCACGGCGAACACGTCAGGGGCGTCAGAAGACGGGGGCTCGTACTTGGACATCCGCGGCACCAGCTCCGGCGCCACCGTGTTGACGTAATCGTTGATCGTCGTCCAGGCATCGTCACCCGACACGATCAGACCAGTGAAGTCCTCGTTGAACAGATCGCGGATGACCTTGACCAGAACGTCAGGCTCTTCGTAGAGCGCGACCGCCGCTCCTGCGGCCTTCCCCTTCGTCTCCGCGGCCTTGACGTCGATCTCGTTCCACCGCTCCTGAAGCCGGTTGACGTCGGTGCGGATGTCCTCTTCCTTGACGCCTTCGGAGGCGGTCCGGATGATCACGCCTGCATCCGAGGGAACCACCTCGCGCAGGATCTCCTTGAGCCGTTGACGTTCGGTGTCGGGCAGCTTGCGACTGATGCCAGTAGAGGATGCGCCGGGAACGTAGACCAGGTAGCGGCCGGCCAGCGAGACCTGCGTGGTCAGCCGTGCACCCTTGTGCCCGACGGGGTCCTTGCTGACCTGGACCACAACGTAGTCACCCGGCTTGAGGGCCTGTTCGATCTTGCGCTGCGCGCCCCCGAGGCCTGCGGCCTCCCAGTTCACCTCGCCCGCGTAGAGCACACCGTTGCGGCCCCGGCCGATGTCGACGAACGCCGCCTCCATCGACGGCAGCACGTTCTGCACGATGCCCAGATAGATGTTGCCGACCAGCGAGGTCTGTGCCGCCGAGGTCACGAAATGTTCGACGACCACACCGTCCTCGAGCACCGCGATCTGGGTGTAGCGGGCCCCTTCGTGCGGCGGTTCGCTGCGCACCTTGTCGCGGACGATCATCATCCGTTCGACGGCTTCGCGGCGCGCCAGGAATTCGGCCTCGCTCAGGATCGGTGGCCGGCGACGGCCGGCGTCGCGGCCATCTCTGCGGCGCTGGCGCTTGGCTTCCAGACGGGTGGACCCGCTGATCCCCTGAATCTCGTTGTTCGACGAGTCACCGTTGCCGCCGGCCTTGGCGCGTCGCGGAGGACGCTCGTGCACGACGGTGTTGGGGGGATCGTCGGGTGACGAGCCGCCCTCGTTGTCGTCGCTGGAGCCGGACTTGCGGCGTCGCCGCCGGCGCCGACGGGTCTTACCGCCGTCGCCACCGGAGGCGTCGTCGTCACCGCTGTCGTCGTCGTCGGAATCGTCACCCGACTCCGACTGGTCGGCGTCGTTCTGACCGTCGCCGTCGGCGTCCGTCGCGGAGTCGGAATCGTCGCCGTTCTGCTCGCCGCGCCCACGGCCACGGCCGCGACGTCCCCGCCTGCGCCGCTTGGCGGCCGGACGATCGGTCTGGTCGTCGTCGGAATCCGACTCGTCGTCCCCGTCGACGTCATCCTCGTCATCGTCGTCGTCGGATTCGTCACCGCGATCCCTGGCCTCCTGGAAGCGCACCGGCTGCGGAGCGACGAACAGGGGCAGATAGTCGGCGGGTTCGGGCGACGGCGAGGCGGGGGTCTCGAGAATCAGCCGGGATTCCGGCTCCTCCTCGGGCACCTCAATGGCCGGCTCGGACCCGGGTGCCGCGGCATCGGGCTCAGGCTTCCCAGCCTCGGCCGTCAGTGTCGCGAGCTCGGCTTCTGGAGTGGGCTCCGCGGCGGGGCCCGGCTCGGCTTCTGGAGTGGGCTCAGCGGCGGGGGCCAGCTCGGCCGCAGGGGCTGCCTCCGCGAGGGCCTCGCGCACCCGATCGGCTTCGTCACGTCCGATAGAGGAGTGCGCGCTGCGCGTCCGGCCGTCCAACTCGACCAGCGCGTCGATGATCCGCTTGCTGGTGGTCCCCAGGACCCGGGCCAGCGAATGCACCCTCAGCCGCTCAGGGGTCGGTGCGTCCTTCGCTTCACCGGATGGGGCCGAGGTGTGCTCGGTCCCTTCCGGGAGGTCGTGGGTAGAAGCCTGAAAGTTCTCATTGTCGGCCACGTATTCTCCTCAAGCCCCCGGGCGCGTCATTTTGCTGACGCGGCCACGCGAGGGCTTCGATTTTATGTCCGGGCTAACTTCTCCCGAACTTGTTATGGTCTCGCCCCGAGCGATCCACGAGGGAACAATCTCGGTGCCGGTCTGAATGATGGCCGGACGGTCTGCGCCGCACCGCGGGTTGCGATGGTCGCGTCGTCAAAGTCTTCATCCGGGTGGCCGACCACGGGTTGTCAGGCCGGTCACCCGAGGCCAGTATCCCACATCCTGACTGTGGGACGGATAAGGCCGCGCCGACCAGTCGCGCGCGGCCCTACGAGCCGGGGAACCAGAGCTCGATCTCGCGCACCGCCGAGTCCGGCGAATCGGACCCGTGCACGAGGTTGAATTGTGTCTCCAACCCCAGGTCACCGCGGATGGTGCCGGGGGTGGCCTTCTCTACCGGATCGGTCCCGCCGGCCAGCTGCCGGAAGGCCGCGACGGCGCGCGGACCTTCCAGGATCGCCGCCACAACCGGTCCCGAGGTGATGAATTCCAGCAGCGACGGGAAGAACGGCTTGCCCTCGTGCTCGGCGTAGTGGGCACGGGCCAGCTCGTCGCTGACGTTCTTCAGCTCCAACGCCGCGATGGTGAGGCCCTTGCCCTCGATTCGGCTGAGGATCTCTCCGATGAGGTGGCGCTCGACGCCGTCGGGCTTGATCAGTACGAGGGTTCGCTCAGTCACGGCCGACAGCCTAGCCGGACGACGATCACGCGGCGAGGAACGAGTCCGCGTTGAGGAGTCCGGCCATCACACACAGCCGGACGACGATCAATCGGCGAGGAACGAGTCCGCGTTGAGGAGTCCGGCCATCACACCTAGCCACCCGGTGGCTGCTGTCCGGGCAGAAGACCGCGCTTCTGCCGCCGGAGCACCTCTGCCCGCAGGTACACGATGAGCAGCCAGACGATCGTGAACAGCAGCCCGATGAAACCAAGGCCTGGATAGATGACCCACCCAGCGATCAGCAACAGCTGAACGCCCAGGTTGGCCCAGATCGCCCAGGACCGCCCCTGGATACCGGCCATCAGCACCAACAGCACCGCGACCCCGATGACGTATCCCATCGACACCGCGGACAGGCCGCCTCCCACGGCGCTGACGACGGGCAGCGCCAGGAGCACGACGATGGCTTCCAGGATCAGCGTGCCCGCCATGACGCCGCGAAAGCTCTTCCAGGGATCCGGAGCCGCCCCGGCGGCGACATCGGGCTCCGGATCCGGGGCTGGGTGCTCGCTCACGCGGGGTCCTTTCCGAACAGGGTCCGCGCCGCGCCCGCGGTGACCACCGATCCGGTGATCACCACGCCGACCCCGCCCATGCCGCCTACTCCGTCGCCCTCGTTGCCGGATTCCTCCACCAATGCGGTGGCCGTCTCGATGGCATCCGGGAGCGTGCTCGCGACGATGACGCGCTCCGGACCGAACCGCTCCTCCGCCTTCAACGCGAGCGCCTCCACTTCGAGAGCGCGCGGGGACCCGTTGTGCGTGACGACGATCTGGTCGAGTACCGGCTCCAACGCCGCGAGGATGCCGTCGGTGTCCTTGTCGGCCATGACGGAGACGACGCCGACGAGAAACCGGAAGTCGAACTCCTCCGCCAATGCCTGCGCTAGTGCGACAGCCCCTGCGGGATTGTGCGCCGCATCGATGAACACCGTTGGGGCACTGCGCATTCGCTCAAGACGGCCGGGCGAGGTCACTGACGCGAAGCCGGCCCGCACGGCGTCGACATCGAGTTGGCGGTCGGCTCCGGCGCCGAAGAACGCCTCGACGGCGGCGAGTGCGACCACGGCGTTGTGCGCCTGATGATCGCCGTGGAGCGGAAGAAAGATATCGGAGTACAACCCGCCGAGCCCCTGCAACTCGAGCATCTGGCCGCCGACGGCCACCTGCCTGCCGAGCACCGCGAACTCCGAGTCCTCGCGGGCGACGGCGGCATCGACGCGCACCGCCTGGGCCAGGAGCACCTCCATCGCCTCCTGCGGCTGGCGGGCGATCACGGCGACCGTGTCGGTGGGGATCAAATCGTCGGTTTGTTTGGTGATGATGCCGGCCTTCTCGCCGGAGATCTCGGCGATCGTGTGGCCGAGATAGTCGACGTGGTCGATGCCGATGGGGGTGATGACCGCGACCGGAGCGTTGACGACGTTGGTGGCGTCCCACCGGCCACCGAGACCGACTTCGACGACCGCGACATCGATCGGAGCGTCGGCGAAGGCCGCGAAAGCCATCGCGGTGACGACCTCGAACTTGCTCATCTTCGGTCCGCCTGCGCCTTCGGACTGCTGGTCGACCAACTCGACGAACGGCTCGATCTCCCGATAGGTGTTCACATAGGTCGCCGGGCTGATCGGCCTGCCGTCGATCGAGATGCGTTCCACCGCCGACTGCAGGTGCGGGCTGGTGGTGCGGCCGGTCCGTCGGGCAAGCGCGGTCAGCAGCGCGTCGACCATCCTGGCCACCGACGTCTTGCCGTTGGTCCCGCCGATGTGAATCGAGGGATAGCCCAGTTGTGGTGACCCGAGCATCTCCATGAGCGCCGAGATCCGCGCGGTGCTCGGTTCGAGCTTCGTCTCCGGCCAGCGCTGGTCGAGAAGATGCTCGACCTGCAGCAACGACGCGATCTCGTCGGGGGTGGGTTCGGACCCGAGGTCGTCACTCATCGGCACCTCGGCTCTTCGCGCAAGCACTCATTGCGGCGGCAACGAATCGAGCCTCGCCGTGATGCGCTCCACTTCCTCGCGCGCCACCTGCTGGCGGGCCCGGATCTTGTCGACGATGTCCTCGGGTGCCTTGGCCAGGAAGCCCTCGTTGCCGAGTTTGCCTGCGGTTCCTGCCAGTTCCTTCTGCGCGGCCGCCAGGTCCTTCTCGAGCCGGCGGCGCTCTGCGGCGACGTCGACGGTTCCCGAGGTGTCCAGCTCGACGACCACGGTGGCTCCGGACAACCGCACCTCCAGAGAGGCCGACGGGGTGAAGTCGTCGGCGGGTGGGGTCAGCCAGGCCAGCGCGGTCACCGCGGGAATGTGGGCATCCAGCCCCGCGGCGGTGATGTCGAGAAGTCGCGCCGGTACCTTCTGCCGGTCGCCGAGGCCTTGGTCGCTGCGGAATCTGCGGACCTCGGTGATCAGCTTCTGCATGTCGGCGACACGTTGTGCCGCAGCGTGATCCACGTCGATCCCGGACGGCACCGGCCAGTCGGCGATCACCACCGACTCACCACCGGTCAGGGTCTTCCAGAGCACCTCGGTGACGAACGGCATCACCGGGTGCAGAAGCTTGAGCAGGGTGTCCAGGACTGCCGCCAGCACCGCGGTGGTATGGGAAACCCGGTCACTGTCCTGGGAACCCAGTTGCACCTTGGCGAGTTCGACATACCAGTCGCAGAACTCGTCCCAGGCGAAGTGGTAGAGCGACTCACATGCCCTGCTGAACTCGTAGCTGTCGAGGGCCGAATCCACCTCCGCACGAACTTCTTCCAGCCTGCCGAGAATCCACCGGTCGGCGTCGGTGAGCTCGCCGACTGCGGGCAGCGGCGCCGGGCTGGCACCGTTGAGCAACGCGAAGCGAGTGGCATTGAACAGTTTGGTGGCGAAGTTGCGCGATGCCCGAGCGTGGTCCTCGCCGATCGACAGGTCGCCGCCCGGGCTGGCGCCACGGGCCAGTGTGAACCGCAGGGCATCGGCCCCGAACGTCTCGACCCAGTCCAGAGGGTCGATGCCGTTTCCTTTCGACTTGCTCATCTTTCGGCCGAACTCGTCACGAATCAGGCCGTGCAGGAACACATTCTGGAACGGCACCTGCGGACCACGCGTGCCGTCTGCCGTGATCGCGGGATCGGCGGCGACGAACGTGCCGAACATCATCATCCGCGCCACCCAGAAGAACAGGATGTCGTAACCGGTCACCAGCACCGAGGTCGGGTAGAACTTCGCCAGCTCGGCGGTGTGCTCCGGCCAGCCCATCGTGGAGAACGGCCACAGCGCGGAGCTGAACCAGGTGTCGAGCACGTCGGGGTCCTGCTCCCAGCCCTCCGGCGGTGTCTCGTCCGGTCCGACGCAGACGGTTTCGCCGTTGGGTCCGTGCCAGATCGGGATCCGGTGACCCCACCACAGCTGGCGTGAGATGCACCAGTCGTGCATGTTGTCGACCCAGCCGAACCAGCGCGGCTCCAGGCTGGCGGGGTGAATCACCGTGTCGCCGTTACGGACAGCGTCGCCGGCCGCCTTGGCCAGGGACTCGACCTTCACCCACCACTGCAGGCTCAGCCGCGGCTCGATCGGTTCGCCGCTGCGCTCGGAGTGCCCGACACTGTGCAGGTAGGGCCGCTTCTCGGCCACGATGCGGCCCTGTTCGGCCAGCGCCTCGCGGACTGCGACCCGCGCGTCGAACCGATCCAATCCGTCGAATTGCGTTCCGGTGTCGACGATCCGGCCCTTGGTGTCCAGAATCGAGGGCATCGGAAGCTGGTGCCGCATGCCGATCTCGAAGTCGTTAGGGTCATGGGCGGGCGTGACTTTGACTGCGCCGGTGCCGAACTCGGGGTCGACGTGGTGGTCGGCGACAATGATGAGGCGAGAATCCAAGAACGGGTGCGGCAGCGTCTTGCCGACGAGGTGGCGGTATCGCTCATCATCGGGATGCACGGCGATCGCGGTGTCGCCGAGCATCGTCTCCAGCCGGGTGGTGGCGACCACGATATGGGGCTCCCCGTCGTCCAGGGATCCGTAGCGGAACGACACCAGTTCACCTTCGACGTCCTCGTACTTGACCTCGAGGTCGGAGATCGCGGTCTCGAGCACCGGCGACCAGTTGACGAGGCGCTCGGCCTGGTAGATCAGCCCGGCGTCGAAGAGACGTTTGAAGATCGTGCGGACCGCGCGCGACAGCCCGTCGTCCATCGTGAAGCGGTCCCGGCTCCAGTCCACGCCGTCGCCGATGGCACGCATCTGCCACCCGATGGTGCCGCCGGACTCCCGCTTCCAGTCCCAGACCTTGTCGATGAACAGCTCCCGACCGAAGTCCTCTTTGGTCTTGCCGTCGACCGCGAGCTGCTTCTCCACCACCGACTGGGTGGCGATGCCCGCGTGGTCCATGCCGGGGAGCCAGAGCACCTCGTAGCCCTGCATGCGCTTGCGCCGGGTCAGCGCATCCATCAGCGTGTGGTCGAGGGCGTGGCCCATATGCAGGTTGCCGGTGACGTTCGGCGGCGGCAGCACGATCGAGTACGGGGGTTTACCGCTGCTGGGATCAGCGCCGAAGTAGCCGGCGTTGACCCAGCCCTCGTACAGCGCACTCTCCACCGCCCCGGGATCCCACGATTTGGGCAGGGCCTCCAGGCTCGGGCCTGCTTCGGGGCCGCTGCTGGCGATGGGCTGGGAACTGGCGGTCACCGAGCCATTCTAGGAAGACGCCGCGGGCGGCTCACCGCCGCCCGACACCAGGCGCTACTTCTTCCCGCCCAACAGCCCACCGAGAATGTCGCCGAGGCCGCCACCCTTGCCGCCACCCAGAACGCTGCCGAGGATGCTGCCGAGCGGGTTGTCGGCGCCGCCGCCCCCGCCCCCGCCTGCGCCGCCGAGAATGCTGCCCAGGATGTCGCCGATTCCGCCGCCGCCACTGGCTTGTGCCTGCGGCTGGGCCGCCTGGCCCCCTCCGGAGAGCTGCTTTCCGATGTAGGCGAGCACGATCGGGGCCAGGATCGGCAGCAACTTCTTGATCAGATCGCTGTTGCCTGCGCCGCCGCCGGCCAAGGCGGACGCCACCTGGCCGGTGTCGTTGCCCCCGAAGATCTTCGAGATCGCCTTCGAGCCGTCTGCTTCGTCCACCTGGTCGACGCTCACTCCACCGTCGAGGAGGCCGCTGGCGGCGTGGTTGTTGGCCGCCGACGCGATGTTGGTGGCCGCGTCGGGATCCTGCGCGTTCTGCTGCAGTCCGCCGACGAGCACCGGCACCAGCGTCTGGATCGCGCTGTTCACCTCGCCTTCGTCGACACCCAGCCTGCTGGCGATCTGCTGCGTGGGAATTTGATTGAAGAGTTCGTCGAGGCCGGCCATCACTTCCACCTTCATCGCTGGTAACCGTGGGTACGGCCCGACACTAGACCCACGCCCTCGCCGCCGACAGCGGTTCGGCTCAAGCCGGACCGAATGCGATCAGGGCAACCGCAGCGTCTCCAACGACACCCCTGCGGCGGGGAACCTGGCCAGCAGCGCGTCACCCATCGCCGCCGCCGGAGTGAGCACTCCTGTCAGTTCGGACAGCTTGTCGCGGTCCAGCGCGAGCGCCAGTCCGCTTTCACCCAGCAACACTGACGTCGCTTTGTAACCCGGGTCACCCTGCTGGGACATCCGCGCGACATAACGGGCACCCGTCGACGTGGTCGTGTAGGTCTCGACGGTGTAGTGACCCTGCTCGCGTGCCCGTTCGCTGGGTCCGGTACCCGGCTTGGGCAGAATGCGTTCCAGGATCCGCTCCGGCACCCGATCCAGGAACCGGCCGCCGAGCTCCACCGTCGCGACGTTCCCACCGGTCGCCATCGCCGCGGCCACCGGCGCGACGATCGAGCGTCCCAGGCTCATCTGTTCCGCGTACTCGAATCGCCTGCCGTAGGCGTAGCCGAGCATCGCGTTGCTGCGCCGGACGATCCGACTGTTGGGAATCGCCATCGCGAATGCCCCGACCCAGTAACCGTCGAGTTCGGGGGCGATGTCGCGGCCGCGTCGCCAGCGCGCGTCGGGCTGGGGTCCGAAATCGGGTTCGGCCGAGCGGTCCGGTGTCAACGTGTAGGGATCGTTGAGCAGCCGCCGCGCCTCCGGATCCTTGGCGGCCTCCCGGAACAGGTTGGTCATCGACGCGATCGTGCCGCCGGAGAGCCCGCCCGCGAACCGACGCACCACATAGTTCGTGTCCCCGAGCTGGCCCGCTCCGTCGCGTTCGGCCTGCCGATACAACGCGAACACCGTGAGATCCGAAGGGATGGAGTCGAACCCGCACGAGTGCACGATGCGCGCCCCGGTGTCGACGGCTTCCTTGTGGTAGAGGTCGATGCACTCGCGGATGAACAGCGGCTCACCGGTCAGGTCGGCGTAGTCGGTGCCCGCTGCCGCACACGCGGCGACCAGCGGAACCCCATAGCGCATGTAGGGCCCCACGGTGCTGATCACCACTCGCGTGCTGGCCGCCATCGCGTTGAGCGTCGACGGTTGCGACGCGTCGGCGGCGATCAGCGGCCACGATTGCGCCGCAGGCCCCAGCGTGTCGCGCACGGCGAGCAGCCGATCGGTGGACCGGCCCGCGAGGGCGATGCGCGCGCCGTCGCCCGCCGTCGCGAGATACTGCGCGGTCAGCTTCCCGACGAATCCGGTGGCGCCGTAGAGGACGATGTCGAATTCTCGGTCGGCGGCATTCTCCGGGGAGCTCATGTCGACCGACGCTACCCGAGCGTCTCCGGCAGCTTCACGTCCCTTCCGAGCACATGCTGCGACAGGAAGGCGGTCACCACCTGATACCAGATCTTGGCGTGTTGCGGCTGGAGCACCCAGTGATTCTCCGACGGGAAATACAGGAAGCGGTGCACGGTCGTCCCGTCGTCGGCTGCTGGCAGCGCAGATCGGCTCAGGATCTCGTACCAGAGCCGTAGCGCCTCGCCGATCGGCACCCGGTAGTCCTTGTCACCGTGAATGACGAGCATCGGTGTGGAGATCTCGGAGACGAACAGGTGCGGGGAGTTCGCGGCCGACATCTCCGGTGTCATTTCCCTGGCCCACCAGTAGCCGCCGTCGGTGGTCGCGCCGAACTGGTCGAGAGCCCAGAGGCTGGCGTGGGTGACGATCGCGGCGAAGCGGTCGGTGTGCCCGGCGATCCAGTTGGCCATGTACCCGCCGAACGAGCCGCCCATCGCCGCGGTGCGGGTCTCGTCCACCCGCGGGTGCGCACAGGCGGCGTCCGTCGCTGCCATCAGATCCGTATACGGCGCGAAGCCCCAAGCGCCCCAGCCCCGTTGAATGAAGTCCTGGCCATAACCCGTCGACAGCGCTGGGTCGGGAAGCAGGACCGCGTAGCCGGCGGCGACCATGAGCCACGGATTCCACCGCCAGTGCCAGGCGTTCCAGCTCGCCAGCGGGCCACCGTGAATCCACAGCAACAGTGGCGCGGGCGCATCGTCATCGCCACCCTGCGGGAGCACCAGCCAGGACCGGACGCGCCGCCCGTCATCGGCGACCGCCGTCATCTCCGTCAATGTGCCCGGCAGTTCGGGCAGCGGCACGCACGGCAGTACCGTCACCGAGCCGTCGGCGTCGATGCGCACCGGATGTTGCGGCGTCGCATAGGAACTGCGCACGGCGAACAGCACACCATCGGGGGCGGCACGCACGTCGGAGTACGTGAAGTCGTCCGCGACAACCGGGCGCACGGCACCCGACCCCGGGTCGACAGCGAAGATCGGACCCCGGCCGTTATCGTCCGCCGTCACGATCAACGACGCGCCGTCCGCGGCCCACGTGACCGAGTTCGGCCAGCGGTCCCAGTCGCCCGTCAACTCGATCGGTTCCTCACCGAAACCTATGACGCACAGGGTTATTCGCGGTGCCCGCTGGGGCGTCGAGATGGTCTCGCGGGTGAACGCGACCGAGCGTCCGTCGGGCGAGATCGCCGGCAGGCCGACGTCGGCATCGGGGTCGTCGACGATGACGGAACGTTGCGTGGTCGTCACGTCGATCCGGACCAATCTGCTGCGGAGCGCCGCTCCGGCCGCCGGCCCGTTCCACGTCGTGACGACGAAAGTGCCGTCGCGGCTGAGGTCGATGTGCGCTTCGCGTAGCGCGTCGCCCGGGTCCGGTGTGAGATCACGGTGCCCGTCGGCGGACGGTTCGGCAGTGAACAGGTGGGCGCGGTCGGGACCCAGGTCGTGGTCCCAGTACCGGACAGGGTAGCCCTGGTGCAATACAGCCGACACCTTGTTGTCCTTGCGTGCCGTTCGCAGTCGCGTGTCGTCGTCGATACCGGTCGCCGACGGCAACATCGACGAAGCGACCACGACGGTCGCCGCGTCGCGCGCTGCCACGACAGCGCCGACGCCGCCCGCAAGGGTTGCGACCTGGACGGCTTCGCCTCCGTCGAAGGGCAACCGCCAGAGGGACTTCGGCGGCTTGTCATCATCGTCGGTGGGCCTGGCGGCCAGGAAGAGCAGATCACCGTCGGCGGTGAACTCCGGTGACGACTCCCCCGTGGCGCCGTGGGTGATTCGGCGGGCGGGCCGATGCCCAGCGGGGTCCAGTTCCCAGAGGGAGCTGAGGAACTCGGTGCCCTTGTCGTCGAGTTGCGAGATGGTCGTCACGACCCGTGAGCCGTCGGGCGACACCGCCAGACCGGAGACCCGTGGGAGCGCCAGGAAGGTGTCGAGGTCGCCGAACGGCGACGGCGACGTTGCAGGTTCTCTTGCGGGTCCTGTTGTGGGTCCGACTGCCATGCCCCACTTCGTAACACACCCCTGCTGACGCTTGTGGATCCGGCGCGCCGACGCACCCTGAGGGTGTCTCAGCGCGGCGGATTCGCGTTCTGCAGCCAGGCGACCACGCGGTCACGGTAGGCGGTGATGCCCTTGTAGTCGGCGATGTCGTCGGGCAGTTCGGCGAGCACGGTGGCCGCACGCTGGCGCCATGGTTCGACGGTTGCGATGTCGGCCAGCGGCAGCATGTAGGTGCGGATCAGAAAGCAGATCGAGCCCGACTCCGGTAACCGGATGAGGTGTTGCACCTCGACGCGCAGGTGAACCAGGCGACCGAAGTCCTCGTCACCGACGGTCGCGATCCGGGCTCGGTCGGGACCCCATTCGTGGGAGCGCTCGGTCGAAACATCAAGGCGCCGGCCGACGGTCATCGACCAGTTGGTGCGCCGGTAGGTCTCGCCGGGCTGCAGTCGCATCATGAACTCGCGGGCGCGGGTGATGACACCCGACTCCCGCAGCCGGGGAACCGGACCGTGGATCTCGAGGAAAGTCATGCCGACGTCGAAACCGAAGGACCAGTCCGCGGCGAAGGTCACCACACCTGCGTCCGCGAATAGATCGCCGTCCCTCTGGTCGAGCAGGACGATGTCGTCCTGCACCTGGCTCGCGATGTAGGCCAGCGGCTCGGCGGGCAGGGTCTGCTCGTCGCCGATCACAAAATCCTGGACGAGGCCCAATCGGCCATTGCGCCAACGCCACCCGGCGCCTCGGCGCTCCAGCGACATCGCGCCGGGATAGGCGGTCGCCATCTCCCGCATCAGCGTGAGCATCGTGTCCCAGCATGCGGGCCGCATGTGGGGCAGCACGGTATGGCGTGTCGGATCGGCGGCGAGAATGTCGGCGCGCTCGGCGAGTTCGCGCTCGTACTCGCTGTCGATGTCCACAACCCGCTCCCCCCACCGTCCCGTGGGGGTGTTCACCACCGTGCCCGCGGGCTCCACGTTGGTGCTGTACCGGTAGGCATCACCAGCGAACGGGAAGGGAAACGTCTCGATCAGATCGAGTGCCGACAGCAGCTGGTTCTCGCTCACGCGCGGGCTCCGATCACAGGGTCAGTTCCAAGGTCTCACCGCGTGCCCGCGAGACGCAGGGCATCAACGAGTCACCCGCTTGTTTCTCGGCGTCGCTGAGGTACAGATCGCGGTGGGTGACCGCGCCGCGTGCCACGGGGATCCGGCACTCGCCGCAGACACCTCGTCGACACAGGCTGGGCACGTCGTACCCGCGGCTCTCGAGCGCTTCCAACAGCGACACCCCGGAATCGACGGTGAACTCCTCGCCGGTCGAGGCGTTCCGCACCGCGAATGGCTCCCCCGGGTCGAGCGCGCCGGATCCGAAGTGCTCCACATGGATTCGGCTGGGCGGCCAACCCAGGTCGGTGGCTGCGGCCACGACCGACTCGATGAACAGGGCGGGCCCGCAGACGTACAGGTGCGTGCCGAACGGCTGGTCAGCGAGGCTGGCCAGCAGCTCGGCCCTGAATTCCACGCGCCGCGTGTGGATCGAGGCGTGATCGGTGAGAGCCCGGACGACGTCGACGTAGGCGTCGCGACCGTCACGGTGGATGTAGAGAAGCTGCGTATCGCGTCCCCACAGCCGGGCGCTACGCAGATGCGACACCATCGGCGTGATGCCGATGCCCGCGGCCACCAGCAGATGCCGGCGGGCCCGCAGCACTGGTGCAAAGGCACTTCGGGGCGGGCGGGCGACCACCGTGTCGCCCGCCGCCAACTCGTCGTGAATCCAGCGCGACCCACCGGCTCCGCCCGATTCCTCAGCACACCGCAGCACCGAGATCACATAGGCGGCCGGGTCGATCGCCTCTCCGGTCAGCGAGTACGCGTTGGCGCGACGGCCCGGACCACCGCACTCCACGACGATGTGACTGCCCGGGGTGAACGACGGCAGCCGTGCACCGTCGGGGTGGGTCAGCGTCAGCGTCCGGATGCCGTCGATCGTGTCGTCGATGCCGGTGACGACCAGCTTGAGGGTGCTCACGTGGCCCCCTCCGCGTCGGCCACGAATCCCAGGTGTGCCCCCAGGCGGCGGGAAACGTGGTGGTGAACCAGTAGGTTTCGGCCACAGCCGCTGCACGGCAGCACTTCCCCGAGTTCGACCGACGCGCACGTGACGGTGCGGCAGTGCGCACACTGCACCGAGCGCGACGTCACTTCGGTGGATGCCACCGTCATCTCGTCATCGGCGACGCCCAGCTCTATCGCGAGGGCGCGCAGCCTCAGGCAGGAATGCGCGGGCGCGGCGATCATCAGGCGCCATCCGACCCGTGCATCGGCGAGGTCGGCGATCAGTGCCGCGCGCGCCTGTTCGTCGCCGTCTGCGGCCACCTCGTGTGTCCGCACCGCGGATCCACCTGCGAACGGGGTGATTTGAGCCCGCCACCGCCGAGCGGCCTCGGACCCGGATGGACCGAAGGCGATGACGGTCCACGACCGGCCGCAGGTGTCGGCGTCGGGTTGCACCGCAGCGATGGTCCAGCTGGGCACGCTCGTCATCTCGAGGGCGGGTTTCATGAAACCTACCTCGAGCAGATGCGCCGCTTCGCCGCCGAGCTGGTCGACGTCGAGGGCGCAGACTCCACGACCGCCGCGCGTAACCGCGCCGACACCGCCAACTCGATCGTCAAGCTGTGGGTCTCCAGCCCCACGGTCGCGCCGATCGCCGGCACCCGATGGGCGGCCTACAACGCGGTCACCGAGTACGTCGACCACTACAGCAAGGTCCGCGCCGCCGGCGACCGCAACACGGTGCGCGCGCTGCGCGCCGTCACCACCGGCAGCACCGCCCAAACGCTGAAGACCACGGCGTTCCGGATGCTGCAAACCCTCTAACCCGGCTGGTGGTCTGGCCCGCGCCGCGGCGGGCCAGACCCCCGCCCCCGAGCGCCCAAAGGCGGTGCGATGCACCATGTCCCACAGTCAACCAGCCCCAGCCGACAGGGCCGATCCGGCGCGGAAACCGCACAAACGGAAGCGCCTTCGGCGCTGCTGGACACACCACCGGTGTCGAGATGCAGCGAACTGTCAACGGCAACCGAAAACTGATCAGTTGTCGGCAAGTGAAAACTGACCAGCTTGGTTCATCGGTCGTCGGCCGTG
>NZ_STGE01000007.1 GCF_005222675.1 Mycolicibacterium sp. CR10
AATAGACGGTATGGGGAGGCTGGGGCCTCACCACATGTGAGCGTGGGTTGCCGTCAGGAATCAGGTCCTGGCCGGTAGAGCCACAATGTGGGAGGCCCCAGTGAAGATTCAGCGTACGAGTGTTGGTTTGGATGTGCACGCACGTTCGGTGGTTGGGTGTGCACTCGATGGTGAGACCGGTGAGGTGTTTCAGCGCCGGTTGAGTCCGGATCATCGGCAAATCCTGGAATGGATCAACGGTTTACCGGCTCCGGTCGCGGTGACCTATGAGGCCGGCCCGACCGGCTTCGGGTTAGCCCGGTTTCTGTTGGCGTCAGACATTGAATGCCTGGTGGCGGCGCCGTCGAAACTGGTGCGCCCTTCCGGGGATCGGGTCAAGACCGATGCCCGCGATGCCGCGCATCTGGCCCGCCTGCTGCACCTGGGCGAGATCACGCCGGTCTGCATTCCCAGTGTGGAGCGTGAAGCCGCCCGGGATCTGGTGCGTGCCCGTGAGGATTGCCGTGCGGATCTGATGCGGGCCCGTCACCGGGTCTCGGCGCTGCTGCTGCGTCACGACATCCTCTACAGCGGTGGGCCGACCTGGACCGGTGCCCACGAGGCCTGGCTGGGTCGGCAGCGTTTCGATGCCCCACCGGCGCAGACCGCGTTCGACACCGCGCTGGAGACCATGCTGGCCACCGTGGATCGCCGCCACCGCCTGGATACCGCGATCGCCGAGATGGCCCTCGAGAGCGAGTTCAGCGCGGTGGTGCGCCGGTTGGGTTGTCTGCGGGGGGTCTCGACCCTGACCGCGTTCGGGCTGGCCGTCGAGATCGGTGACTGGTCGCGGTTGAGCGGTCGGGCGATCGGGGCCTACCTGGGGTTGGTGCCCACCGAGTACTCCTCGGGCCAGTCGCGGACCCAGGGTGCGATCACCCGCACCGGCAACGCCCATGCCCGACGGCTGCTGATCGAGGCGGCCTGGCATCACCGCCGCCTGTACCACCCCGGGGTGGAGCTGCGGCGACGCTGGCAGGCGGCCAGCCCGACCGCGCGACGACGGGGTCAGCAGGCCAACCAGCGCCTGCACGCACGCTGGCAGAGCTTCGATGCTCGCGCTAAACGCCCCGCGGTGGCCAACACCGCGATCGCGCGGGAGCTGGCCGGCTGGTGCTGGTCGTTGGCCGTTCTGGAGGAATAGGCCAACCCCGTGAAACGTCCAGTGAGGTTCTGTCGGAAACGGTCAGGCGGGCAAGCTGACGGTGACCCGCGGGAACGCTATGAGCAATCCAGCAGTGTCCCAACGGATCACGCTCGCAAATAGACAGCGGTCCACCGTCACTCGAAACACCGTCCTGCGGTAACCAACCCGCGTATTTCAGACTGACAAGCCGTCGCCAAGACACGCGCGCCAGTCCGTCACCGACACCACACACTGGCCGAGGAAGCGGCGGCCACGACGACGGTTGTGGCCGCCGCTTCACCCTGCCCTCTTGACAAAACGCCATCCATATCAGCG
>NZ_STGE01000008.1 GCF_005222675.1 Mycolicibacterium sp. CR10
GCCCATAGCCAAGGTTCTCCAGGAAGCTGGTCAATTTTCAGTTGCCGCGCAGTGGTCAGTATTCAGGTGCCGCCGACAAATCCCTACGGCGAGAAGTAGCGCTGGGGGGCGTGTCCAGGCGAGTAGCGCCCAAATTAGTTGGAACACGGCGATCGAGGCGAAGAAGATCCCTGAGGGCAGCCAGTTGCTCCAGTGGGCCGGGGTGACGGCGAAGTGGATCACCGCTGCGCCAAGTGAAGCGGTCGCCGCGGCACGGGCAGCGACCCTGGTGTCAGTTCCTGATACCGCCCTGGAAGTCATTGCCCCGATGGTGCCGACCGGCGGTCGAGCGACACAAGCACCAGCTCATAACTTTCGGGTGTCAGATTCGCTTGGCGCGGTGATCTCGTCACGGCACGATATGCGCCGGTCAGCGACCGGCAGTTTCTTCATCAAACGTTTGTCAAACCCTGACCGTGGGCACACATCACCGGGTGACTCTGGTGGCGACATGGCACTGCTGCCGGCGACGGAGACGACAGGTCGGCGAATTGCATCCCGTCCGACAGCGATCCCCTCACGCCTCTCATACGCGTTACGAACTGGCCGGGGCCTGCTGACGCTGATCCCTGTCGGGGCCAGGTGCCAGCCGGATCGGCACGTGCACGGTGAATGTCGTTCCGGTGCCTGGTCCATCGCTGTCCACACTGATTCGGCCCCCGTGAGCCTCGGTGAGCGCTTTGGCGATGGCGAGTCCGATACCCGCTCCACCTCGGCCGCGGTCGCGAGCCGTGTCAGCGCGGTAGAAGCGTTCGAACAGGCGGGGCAGATGTTCGGCGGCAACGCCCTCTCCGTCATCGACCACAGTGATGACCGCCTCGCGGGCGTCGGACGTAGCCCCAATCTGGACGTGTCCATGCGCGGGGGTGTGCCGCAGCGCGTTGTCCAGTAGATTCCCGAGGACCTGGGCGAGGCGCTGGCGGTCCGCCCACAACGTGCTGGCACCTGTGACCTTCGACGTCAGCGTGACCTGTTTGGCGGCGTACTTGTCGGCCACTGACGCGATCGCGGCGGCGACAAGCTCGCCAACATCGACGAGCCCGGGCGCGATGGTCGCGTGGGCTTCCTCGGCCTGAGCCAGCGCGTTGACGTCAGCGGAAAAGCGCACCAGTCGCCCGCTCTGCTCGCGCAGCATCGAGATGGTCTGCGGGTCTAGCTGCTTGACTCCGTCTTCGACGGCTTCGAGGTAGGCCTCCACCACCGAGACCGGCGTGCGGATCTCATGTGCGAGGTCACCCAACATTCGTCGTCGGGTGGTCTCCACCGCCTGAAGGCGATGAGCCATCTGATTGAACGCCGACGCCAGGTCATCGAACTCATCGCCCAGCTGCGGTGGTGAGACGTGGATGTCGTACCGGCCTTCGGCCACCGAGCTTGCGGCTGTGGACAGTTCGGTAATGGAGCGCTGCAGGCGGCGAGCGATGTAGGCGGTGACCAGGAATGCGGTCAGGGCAGCGACGGCGATTGCGACCGCAATGGAGATGGCGGTGGCGTTACGGTAGGCCTGCTCGGCGTGGAACTGTTCATGCGAATCATGCGGAACGCCAGCTTGTAACAAGTGCTCCCGGAATAGAGGCGGCCCGACCACCAGTGCCACCACCCACGTGGTGACGCCAACGGCCACCAGCACGACGGTCTGTGAAATCAACAGCCGGCGCCGCATCCCGAAGCCCGTCCGGCGCGGTGTAGGCGTGGTCATTGGCCCGTCCCCATGCGATACCCGACCCCCCGCACGGTGTGCACAAATCGCGGGTCGGCTGGGTCGTCGCCCAATTTGCGTCGCGCATGCCCGACATGGACATCGACGAGGTGGTCGTTGCCCACCCAGGGTTCTCCCCACACCGCCTCGATCAATTGGCGGCGGGTCCACACCATGCCAGGGCGCGATGACAGGGCAGCGAGGATGTCGAACTCGGTGCGCGTCAAGGCCACCGGCTCATCCTCGAGGAACACCTGCCGGCTGCCGATGTCGATCGACAGTGGTCCGAACACCCGGGTCGGCTGCGAATCGGGATTAACTTGACCGGCTGGCGAAACCGGCGCACTCGCGGTCCGGGGGCGACGCAGCATGGCTCGGATCCTGGCGACGAGTTCTCGCGGGCTGAATGGCTTGGTGACATAGTCGTCGGCGCCTACAGACAGCCCGACGATGGTGTCGATCTCAGTATCGCGGGCTGTCAGCATGACGACGTAGGCATCGGAGAACGTCCGCAGCTGTCGGCAGAGCTCCACCCCGTCGATACCTGGCAGGCCTAGATCCAGCACCACGACATCCGGATCGACGTCGCGGGCGACAGCCAACGCCTCCGTACCGTTGTGGCATATCGTGACCTCGAAATTCTCCCTCAGCAGATAGCTGGCAACCACCTCCGCGAGCGGCACCTCATCGTCGACGACGAGCGCGCGATAGCCCGCGCCGAGCGAGCCAGGGGGTGGCTGCGAGGAGACCATCCCTTCATGGTGCCGCCCCGACGCCTCACGCCCGGCTGTTGAGGGAATCTTCACAGAACCATCATCAAATCACTCGTGCGCGCAGAGCACTCTGGAATCAGGGCGTCGGGGAAGGCTCAGGTGAGTACACAGCGCATTAGATCTGTACCGATGACCCGGCGCGGCTTCCTCACCGCCAGTCTCATCGGAGGCGCGGCGCTGGCCGCGTGCGGGCGACCATCCACCCCGCAGGTTATTAGCCCCGGCGCCACGCCTAACCTGTCGAATGCCATTGTCGCGGTCGAGAAGTCGCGACCGCACACCGGGCGAACGGTCACCGCCCGACTCGTCCCCGGGCACGCGGACATCGACTTGGGCGGTACCCGTGTTCGGACACTGGCCTACAACAATCAAGTCCCCGGACCGCTGATCCGCGCCAACATTGGCGACGAGCTGGCGGTGGCCGTCGACAACGGACTCAAGCACCCCTCATCGGTGCACTGGCACGGCGTCGTACTGCGCAACGACATGGACGGCGCAATGCCGGCCAGCCCTGACATCGACCCAGCTCAGAGCTTCACCTACACATTCACCTTATCGTTTCCAGGCACCTACTGGGCCCACCCACATACCGGCATGGACACCGACTACGGGTTGTACCTGCCGGTCATCATCGACGACCCCGCCGAGCACGGCCGCTACGACGCCGAATGGATCGTCATGCTCGACGACTGGACCGACGGGGTCGGCAGCAGCCCCGAGGACATCTACCGCGGACTGCGGTCGATGAGCATGGGCGGCCACGGCC
This sequence comes from Mycolicibacterium sp. CR10, assembly GCF_005222675.1. Classification (GTDB taxonomy): domain Bacteria; phylum Actinomycetota; class Actinomycetes; order Mycobacteriales; family Mycobacteriaceae; genus Mycobacterium. The sequence continues at coordinate 3,278 of NZ_STGE01000008.1, forward strand.
ACATGCCAGGGACGGGCGGTCTGGGGCCGATGTCGGGCACTCCGGGGGTCGGCGGTACCAGCACCAGCGACCTGCTCGGCGGTGACGGCGGCGACGTCAGCTATCCCTACTACCTGATCAATGGCCGCATCCCCGCCGCACCAACGACATTCACCGCGAAGCCGGGACAGCGGATTCGCATCCGCATCATCAACGCGGCCGCCGACACCGCCTTCCGGGTGGCACTGGCCGGGCACCGCATGACCGTGACACACACCGACGGCTTCCCCGTCACGCCCACTGACGTCGACGCGCTGCTGCTCGGTATGGGCGAGCGCTACGACGTCACCGTCACCGCCGGCGACGGAGTGTTCCCCTTGGTGGCCGCCGCCGAGGGCAAGAACGCGCTCTCTCGTGCCTTACTGTCCACCAGCACCGGCAGCGCCCCCGCAGAAGGCTTTCGCCCGCCGGAGCTCAACGGGCGTGTCGGCACCGTCGACACCTTCACTGCCGCGCCTGAGGTTCTGCTCAATCCGATGCAGACCGACGCTTTGGAGGTGCGCTTGACCGGCACCATGATGCACTACAACTGGGCGATCAACGGCCAGCCCTACGACCACACCGTTCCGCTGACCATCTACGAAGGGCAGAGCGCCACAATGACCTTCATCAATGTCACCACGATGTGGCACCCAATGCACCTGCACGGCCATACCTTCCAGGTCCTGCGCTCCGACGGCAGTCCCGGGCCGCGTAAGGACACCGTCATCGTCAAGCCCCGGCAGGCCGTGGCCGTCAAGCTCGTCGCCGACAACCCTGGCACCTGGATGCTGCACTGCCACAATGGTTATCACATGAGTGCCGGGATGATGACCAGCCTCAACTATCTCGGCTGACACACGCTAGGCAGGCTCTCGACGGAAAGGAGACGTCACCATGATGTTCTGGTACGACCACGACGTGAGCGGGTGGGGTTACGCAGCAATGGTCGTCGGCATGACTCTTTTCTGGGTTCTCGTCATCGTCGGCATCATCGCCCTAATTCGAGCAGGCTTCGGTGCATTTCGCGCCGGAAACTCCACATCGCTGGAGGCCGTCGCCTACTCGGCCGAACAGATCCTCGCAACTCGATTCGCCCGTGGAGACATTGGCGAGACCGAGTACCAGCAGCGCCTTGACGTTCTGCGGCGCACAGCCCACTGACAGACCGCGGACCGCCGCGGCCTTTATCGAATCTTCATGGAATAGCTAGCCCACCCATAACGAGGACACCAAGACTCGGGTACTGACACCGGGTTCGCGATACACCCGGTGCTTCAGATACGAAGGGGCGTTTGAAAGATGAGTTCGACAACTTCCGTTGTGGTGGGTGTGGCAGCAGTAGCCGCAATTCTCACCCTCGGAGCGTGTAGCAATACCAGCACCGAGCAGGCGGCACCTTCGTCCGCTTCGGCCTCCACCTCGGCGCCGGTACAGGCCCAGACGCACAACAACGTCGACGCGATGTTCGCCCAGCACATGATCCCGCATCACCAGCAGGCCATCGAGATGAGCAACATGATCCTCGGCAAGCAAGGAATCGACCCGCGGGTGACCGAGTTGGCTAACCAGATCAAGGATGCCCAGGGCCCCGAAATCGAGCAGATGAAGGGCTGGCTGACCGAGTGGGGGATGTCTGCGACGATGCCTGGCATGGACATGCCCGGCCATTCGATGCCCGGTGCAGGCGAAACTCCCGGTGACAACGGCGGAGGCCGCGAAGATATGCCGGGCTCTGGCAGCATGCCGGGCACCTCCATGATGCCCAGCGCATCGATGCCGCCCGGAATGAGCGGAACACCCGGGATGGGCATGATGTCCCCGGCCGACATGGATGCCCTCGCGAATGCTCAAGGCGTGGAGGCGAGCAGGCTTTTCCTGACCCAGATGATCATTCACCACCAGGGGGCGATCGACATGGCTCAGAACGAGGTCACGAACGGTCAGAATGAAGCGGTTCTGGCGCTGGCCAAGTCGATCATCACGAGCCAGCAGAAAGAGATCGACACGATGAAGTCGATGCTGTCCTCGCTGTAGGCGGAGTGCGGACTACATGGGAGCCCAAAAAAGAACACGTGCGCTGGTTCTTGCGGCCGCGGCGGTGTGCGGTGCGATGCTGGCCGGCGCCGCCATCACCACGCGGGGTTTCGGGCTCATCGAAGCGACAACGGTGGACACTCCCGAGCGTGTGGCACAGCAGCGGTGTGAACGCGATGTCGTAGCGCGCCTGGTGGCGCCGTCAACAGCGAAACTCTCCGACGTCACCGTGACGAGTACGCAACTGGACCCCGAAGTCATGGACCTGTTCTCGTTGGTAAGCGGCGGACCCCTCCTCGGCGTGGAGCACTCCCGTATCAGCGTGCGCAGTGTGGAGGGCGTAGTCGAGGTACCGAGCGAAGTGGGCAGCACGCTGCGTGACCCCTTTACGTGCAGGGCGTATTTTGTCGACGGAGGACTGGCCGACACACTCGTCGTGTTCGACCACGACCATTAACCTCCGCGGAACATGCTGTGGACTGTCGTAGTTCCGTACCAGAAATGCTCCGGGGCCGGGTGTGTGAAACCGTCGCGCAATAAAGAGGGGACACCAACGGCGCCGGATTCGGCGGTGGTCTTGCGTGGCGTCCTTTTGGCAGTCATGGCAAAGTGGCTCGACTACGCTGATGCGTCGATCACGGCGCGGATTACACGCAACAGCCACGGCGGCGAGCTGTTGTTGGCCGCGAAGACTTTGGGAGCACGTGACATCGTCTACTGAGTCCATTTGGGCTCGAAAGCGAAGAGCCCCGATCTGCGAACCTGCAGGTTGGGGCCTTTTCCGTGAGTGCCCCCGGCAGGATTCGAACCTGCGGCCTTCTGCTCCGGAGGCAGACGCTCTATCCCCTGAGCTACGGGGGCGCGTGCTGGAAAGCTGCGCCGATTGGGCCTGCACAGACTAACGCATCCCGGAGACGCTCTCGCCAACGGAACGGGGATCGGGGGCCGGGAACCCCGAAACAAGATCAATCGACGCGTCGCGCTCGATACGATCCGTCATAACCCCAGGGGGCACTGTGTCCGAGCGCATCAGCCGAGGTTGGAGCATCGCCAAGGAGAGCTGGGCGGTGCTCAAGCAGCATCCGACGCTGCTCGTGCTGCCCGTCGTGTCCGCCATCGCCTTCGTGCTGCTGTTCGGATCGATCGCGGCGGGCCTGTTCCTGCTGTCCGATGGCCAGACCCTGGACAGCCTGGCGGACTCCAGCCAGATCGACTCCAACAACCCCGCCGTCTACGTGGTGGCGTTCCTGTTCTATTTCGTGACGTCGTTCATCGCCATCTTCTTCAACGCGGCGCTGGTGTCGTGCGCGCTGGAGGCGTTCGCCGGCCGCACGCCGACGGTCGGTGGCGGGCTCTCGGCGGCGCTGCGCCGGCTGCCGCAGATTTTCGCCTGGTCGCTGGTCGCCGCGACGGTCGGGCTCGCGCTCAACATCGTGCAGAGCCTGCTGCGGGAGAAGCTCGGCTTCCTCGGCTCGCTACTCGGCGGCCTGATGGACCTCGCCTGGGCTGTCGTCACGTACTTCGTCGTGCCGGTGCTCGTCGTCGACGGGGTCGGCCCGATCGCAGCGGTCAAGCGCTCCTCGGCCATCTTGAAGCGCACCTGGGGCGAGTCGATCGGCGGCGCAGGCGGCCTCGGCGTCGTCTCGTTCCTGCTGATGCTGCCGGTGTTCGTGCTCGTCCCGCTGGCATTCCTGGCCGGCGACGCCGCGGGACCGCTGCTGTTGGTGCTGGTCCCGCTGGCCGTGCTCTACATCCTGGTGCTCTCGATCGTCTTCTCCGCGCTGAACACGATCTTCCGGGCGGGCACCTACGTCTACGCCACCACCGGGCAGGCCCCGACCTCGATGAATCCGGCGCTGCTGCAGGCCACCTTCCACCCCAAGTGACGGCCGCGGCGGCCCGGGCGCGACGCATCGGCGGTCGACGGACGTCGTCGCGCGGGCCGACGCCGTAATGGATTCGGGGCCCGACCACCCCAGACCATAGGATGGACCCCCGTGACCCCCGCCGATCTGGCCGAGCTGCTCAGGGCGACCGCTGCCGCGGTGCTCGCCGAGCACGGCCTCGACCCCGCCGCACTTCCTGCGACCGTCGCCGTCGAGCGTCCCCGCAATCCCGAACACGGCGACTACGCGACCAACCTGGCGCTGCAGCTGGGCAAGAAGGTCGGGGCAAACCCGCGCGAGCTGGCTGGTTGGCTGGCCGCCGCGCTCGCCGAGAAGGACGGCATCGCCGCCGCCGACGTCGCCGGGCCGGGGTTCGTCAACCTGCGCCTGCAGGCGTCCGCGCAGAACGTCATCGTGAGCAACGTCGTCGAGGCGGGCCCCGGGTACGGGACCTCGACGGCGCTGAGCGGCGTCAACGTCAACCTCGAGTTCGTCTCCGCCAACCCGACCGGCCCGATTCACATCGGCGGCACCCGCTGGGCCGCCGTCGGCGATGCGCTCGGCCGGCTGCTCACCACCCAGGGTGCGGCGGTGGTGCGCGAGTACTACTTCAACGATCACGGCGCCCAGATCGACCGGTTCACCAACTCGCTCATCGCCGCCGCGAAGGGCGAGCCCGCGCCCGAGGACGGCTACGCCGGCGCCTACATCGCCGACATCGCGTCGCAGATCCTGGCCAAGGAGCCGGACGCGTTGAGCCTGCCCGACGCCGAGATGCGCGAGACGTTCCGGGCGGTCGGCGTGAACCTGATGTTCGACCACATCAAGGCGTCGCTGCACGAGTTCGGCACCGACTTCGACGTGTACACCCACGAAGACTCGATGCACACGTCCGGCCGGGTGGACCAGGCCATCGCCAAGCTGCGCGAGACCGGCAGCATCTACGAGTCCGACGGCGCAACCTGGTTGCGCACCACCGACTTCGGCGACGACAAGGACCGCGTCGTCATCAAGAGCGACGGCCAGCCCGCCTACATCGCCGGTGACCTGGCGTACTTCCTGGACAAGCGGCAGCGCGGCTTCGACCTGTGCATCTACATGCTCGGCGCCGACCACCACGGCTACATCGCACGCCTGAAGGCCGCCGCGGCGGCGCTCGGCGATGACCCCGACACCGTCGAGGTGCTCATCGGCCAGATGGTGAATCTCGTCCGCGACGGGCAGCCGGTCCGGATGAGCAAGCGCGCCGGCACGGTGATCACGCTCGACGACCTCGTCGATGCCATCGGCGTGGACGCCGCCCGTTACGCGTTGATCCGCAGCTCCGTGGATACCCCGATCGACATCGATCTGGCGTTGTGGTCGTCGGCGTCCAGCGAAAACCCGGTCTATTACGTGCAATACGCGCACGCGCGGCTGTCGGCGCTGGCGCGCAACGCCGTCGAACTCGGTATCGCACCTGATACCACGCATCTCGATCTGCTGACCCACGACAAAGAAGGCACGCTGATCCGTAACATCGGCGAGTTCCCGCGGGTGCTCAAGACCGCCGCGGATCTGCGTGAGCCCCACCGCGTCTCGCGCTACCTCGAGGACCTGGCGGGCGACTACCACCGGTTCTACGACTCGTGCCGGGTGCTGCCCCAAGGCGACGAAGCGCCGGGGGAGCTGCACTCCGCACGGCTGGCACTGTGTCAGGCCACTCGCCAGGTCATCGCCAACGGGTTGAGCATCCTCGGCGTCAGCGCTCCGGAGCGGATGTGAGCGCGCACCCGGCCGGACCCCGGCACGCCGACGAGGCACGCCACAGCGAGACCCCTGACCGGCCCCGCGGCGCCGCCGACGTGCTCCAGCTGGCCCCTAATGTCTGGCCGCACAATGCTGTTCGTGGTGACGACGGTGTCGTCTCGATTGCCGGTGTTCCCGTGACGGACATCGCTGCGGAGTTCGACACCCCGGTGTTCGTGATCGACGAGGACGACTTCCGGGCTCGGTGCCGCGACATCTCCTCGGCCTTCGGCAGCGGCGATCACGTCCGCTACGCGGCGAAAGCGTTCCTGTGCACCGAGATCGCGCGGTGGATCGACGACGAGGGCCTCTCGCTGGACGTCTGCAGCGGGGGAGAGCTGGCGGTGGCACTGCAGGCGGGCTTTCCGGCCGAACGGATTGCGCTTCACGGCAACAACAAGTCCATCGCCGAGCTGACGGCCGCGGTGAAGAACGGCGTTGGCCACGTGGTGCTGGACTCGATGACCGAAATCGACCGACTCGACCAGATCGCGGGCGACGCCGGAGTCGTGCAGGACGTCCTGGTGCGCGTCACGGTCGGTGTCGAGGCGCACACCCACGAGTTCATCTCCACCGCACACGAGGATCAGAAGTTCGGGCTGTCACTGGCCAGTGGCGCGGCGATGGCCGCCGTGCGGCGAGTGTTCGAGACCGATCACCTGCGCCTGGTCGGGTTGCACAGCCACATCGGTTCGCAGATCTTCGACGTCGCGGGCTTCGAACTGGCCGCCCACCGGGTGATCGGACTGCTGCGTGACGTCGTCGCCGATTTCGGGGTGGACAAGACCTCGCAGATCTCCATCGTCGATCTTGGTGGGGGACTGGGCATCTCGTACCTTCCGCAGGACGATCCGCCGCCCATGGAAGACCTAGCCGCCAAGCTCGATGCGATTGTGCGCAACGAGTCTGCCGCTGTCGGGCTGCCCGCACCGAAGTTGGTGGTCGAGCCGGGGCGCGCCATCGCGGGACCGGGCACCATCACACTCTACGAAGTGGGCACCGTCAAAGACGTCGCCGTGAGCCCGACCGCGCATCGGCGCTATGTCAGCGTCGACGGGGGGATGAGCGACAACATCAGGACGTCGCTGTACGGCGCGGAGTACGACGTGCGGATGCTGTCGCGGGTCAGCGACGCCGCCCCGACGTTGTCCCGTGTCGTCGGGAAGCACTGCGAGAGCGGTGACATCGTCGTGCGTGACGCGTGGATGCCCGACGACGTCGCCCCGGGTGACCTGCTGGGCGTCGCAGCGACCGGCGCATACTGCTATTCGATGTCGAGCCGTTACAACCTGATCGGCCGGCCGGCCGTGGTGGCCGTGCGCGACGGGCGGGCACGCCTGATCCTGCGCCGCGAGACGGTCGACGATCTCTTGAGTTTGGAAGTAAGGATGGATCGGTGAGTTACCAAAAAGACATGGCAATCGGCGTAGCCGTATTGGGTTTGGGCAATGTGGGCAGCCAAGTGGTCCGCATCATCGAGGAGAGTGCGGACGACCTGACCGCCCGCATCGGTGCACCGCTGGTGGTGCGCGGCATCGGCGTGCGTCGGGTGGCCGCCGATCGCGGTGTTCCGCTCGAGCTGCTGACCGACGACATCGAGGCACTGGTGTCCCGCGACGACGTCGACATCGTCGTCGAACTGATGGGTCCGGTCGAGCCGGCCCGCAAGGCCATCCTGTCCGCACTGGAGAAGGGCAAGTCCGTCGTCACGGCGAATAAGGCCCTGATGGCGGTGTCCGCGGGCGAACTCGCCCAGGCCGCTGAGAACGCCCACGTGGATCTGTACTTCGAGGCCGCGGTGGCCGGGGCGATCCCGGTCATCCGTCCGTTGACGCAGTCGCTGGCCGGTGACTCCGTGCTCCGGGTGGCCGGCATCGTCAACGGCACCACCAACTACATCCTGTCCGAGATGGACAGCACCGGCGCCGACTACACCAGCGCCCTGGCCGACGCCAGCGCGCTGGGCTACGCCGAGGCCGACCCGACCGCGGATGTCGAAGGCTACGACGCCGCGGCCAAGGCCGCGATCCTGGCGTCCATCGCCTTCCACACCCGGGTCACCGCCGACGACGTCTACCGCGAGGGCATCACGAACGTGACCTCGGCCGACTTCGTGTCCGCACGTGCCCTGGGATGCACGATCAAGCTGCTGGCGATCTGCGAGCGGCTCACCAATGACGAGGGGCAGCAGCGTGTTTCGGCCCGCGTCTACCCGGCGCTGGTGCCCCTGGATCATCCGTTGGCATCGGTCAACGGAGCCTTCAACGCGGTGGTCGTCGAGGCCGAGGCGGCAGGCCGGTTGATGTTCTACGGGCAGGGGGCCGGTGGTGCGCCGACGGCGTCGGCGGTGCTCGGTGACCTGGTGATGGCCGCCCGTAACCGCGTGCAGGGCGGCCGCGGTCCCCGCGAGTCCAAGTACGCCAAGTTGCCGATCGCCCCCATCGGTTTCATTCCCACCCGCTACTACGTGAACATGAATGTCGCGGACCGGCCGGGCGTGTTGTCCGCTGTCGCCGCCGAGTTCAGCAAGCGCGAGGTCAGCATCGCCGAGGTGCGCCAGGAGGGGATGGTCGACGAGGGAGGGCAGCGGTGCGGTGCCCGCATTGTCGTCGTGACCCACCAGGCGACCGATGCGGCGCTGTCGGAAACAGTTGCCGCGCTGCGTGATCTGGAAGTCGTCCAGAGCATCAACAGCGTGCTTCGGATGGAAGGGACCTCGGAGTGAGCGCCACTGCAGTGCATAAGCCCTGGCCGGGCCTGATCGAGGCCTACCGCGACCGGCTGCCCATCGACCCGAGCTGGACGCCGATCACCCTGCGCGAGGGAGGCACCCCTCTGCTGGCGGCTCCCCGATTGTCCGAATACACCGGGTGCACGGTGCATCTCAAGGTCGAGGGCCTGAATCCCACCGGCTCGTTCAAGGATCGCGGCATGACGATGGCGGTGACCGAGGCCGTGGCGCACGGTCAGCAGGCTGTGCTGTGCGCATCGACCGGGAACACCTCGGCGTCGGCGGCCGCCTATGCGGCGCGGGCCGGCATCACCTGCGCGGTGCTGGTGCCCCAGGGCAAGATCGCCATGGGCAAGCTGGCCCAGGCGGTCATGCACGGCGCCAAAATCATTCAGATCGACGGCAACTTCGATGACTGCCTCGAGCTGGCCCGCAAGCTCACCTCCGACTTCCCCAGCGTGTCACTGGTCAACTCGGTCAATCCCTTTCGTATCGAGGGCCAGAAGACCGCGGCGTTCGAGATCGTCGATGCGCTCGGTGAGGCGCCCGACGTGCATGCGCTACCCGTCGGCAATGCGGGAAACATCACCGCCTACTGGAAGGGCTACACGGAATACCACCGTGACGGTCTGATCGACCGCTTGCCGCGCATGCTGGGCACCCAGGCCGCGGGCGCTGCGCCGTTGGTGCTCGGCGAACCGGTGAGTGATCCCGAGACCATCGCCACCGCCATCCGGATCGGCTCGCCGGCCTCGTGGAGCCAGGCGGTGGAAGCCCAGCAGCAGTCCAACGGCCGCTTCCTGGCCGCCACCGACGAGGAGATTCTTGCCGCCTACCATCTGGTGGCGCGCGCCGAAGGGGTGTTCGTCGAACCCGCATCGGCGGCCAGCATCGCCGGACTGCTCAAGTCGATCGAAGACGGTTGGATCGCCAAGGGTTCCACCGTGGTGTGCACGGTCACCGGTAACGGCCTCAAGGACCCCGACACCGCCCTGAAGGGGATGCCTGCGGTCATTCCCGTACCTGTCGACCCGGTCGCCGTCGTCGCCAAGCTCGGCCTGGTCTAGAACGGACCTTCGGTGACACGCACACTGCCCCCCGGGCTGACAGCTACCGCTGTCGTTGCGGCGTCGAGTGCCAACCTCGGCCCGGGTTTCGACAGCATGGGGCTGGCAGTCAGCCTCTACGACGAGATCGTCGTCGAATCAACGGATTCCGGTCTCCTCGTCGAAGTCGAGGGCGAGGGCGCCGGTCAGGTCCCGCTGGACGCGTCGCATCTGGTGGTGCGCGCGATCGAGCGAGGACTGCGGGAAACCGGGGTGGTGGCGCCGGGCCTGATCGTGCGTTGCCGCAACGACATCCCCCACTCGCGTGGGCTTGGCTCGTCCGCCGCGGCCGTCGTCGGCGGCCTTGCCGTCGCCAACGGTCTTGCAGCGCAATGTGGTTCGACCGTTATGACCTCGGATCAGCTGGTCCAGGTGTCCTCCGAATTCGAGGGCCACCCGGACAACGCGGCAGCCGCTGTCCTCGGGGGAGCGGTGGTGTCCTGGACCGAGGCCGACACCGGGCGTCCACGCTATGCGGCGGCGCCGATCCGGCTGCACCCCGACATCAACGTGTTCGTTGCCGTCCCGCAGGTGCGTTCGTCCACGGCGGAGACCCGCGTCCTGCTCCCCGACCAGGTCAGCCACACCGACGCCCGCTTCAACCTGAGCCGAGCGGCGTTACTGGTCGTCGCGCTCACCGAGCGCCCTGACCTGCTGATGGTGGCGACCGAGGACGTCCTGCACCAGCCGCAGCGGGCGCCCGCCATGCCGGCGTCTGCGGAATACCTCGCGGTGCTCAGGCGTTCTGGTGTGCCGGCAGTACTGTCGGGCGCCGGACCCGCGGTGCTGGCCCTGACCACGGAGTCCGAGCTGCCGGCATCGGTGCTCGAACACGGTGGTGAGAACGGCTTCGCCGTCGCCAGAATGTCTGTCGGCGAGGGCGTGAGATGGTCTTCCGGCGTCGCGGCTCGGCCCTAGTGCCGACGCGACACGGGGAGTAACACCCGCAACATATGAATCACGGGGTTTCTTGCTTCCGGCTCGGATGCGGGTTATTCTCGCAATCGTCCAGCAATCGCAGCGTCTTGAGCTGCGCCTACTGCGCCGGACCCCTAGGAAAGCCACTTCTTCTTTCAGGTGTTCAATTTTGTGGACTGACGGTTTGCCGTTCCGGCAGAACCTGGTGATCACCGTTGCGGTGGCAATGGTGTGACCTCCGCGCTCAGTGGATTGGCTGAACGCAATGAACCCCCGCATGACTCGATCAGCGAGGGAAAGAAAGGAAATCCGTGACCGATACGGACCTCATCACGGCTGGCGGCAGCACCGAAAGCACTGAGCTGCCGAACACCGTGACCGCAGAACGCACTTCTCCCGCGGAGTCCGGCGCGCCTGTCGCGACGCCCGCTGCGGAGGATGCTTCCACTACGGCGGCCCCTGAGGGCTCTGCCGCTGCCGCGTCCGGTGGTCGACGTGGTTCTCTGACCAGCATGGTCCTGCCCGAGCTGCGTGCTCTGGCCAAGGAGATCGGCGTCGAAGGCGCCTCCGGTATGCGCAAGAGCGAGCTGATCGCCGCCATCCGCGACCGTCGAGGCGAGTCCACCAGCCGCACGGGCGCCGACGCGAAGAACAGCACCCCCACCGATGCGCCGGCCGACAACGCCGATCAGGCTGCACCCACCGGCAACGCTACCGACACAAGCGAACGGGGCGCCCCCGACTCCCAGCCCGTCCAGCAGCGACGCGAGCGCCGGTCGGCGTCGCGCGGTGCAGGTGGCGCCAACAGTTCTGAGCAGGCGAAAGACCAGTCTGAGCAGGCGAAAGACCAGCCCAAGCAGGACGGTGGCCAGCCCGCGTCGAACGAGGCCAGGGACAACAAGGACACCAACAGGCCCAACAGGGCCGAGAGGTCCGACCGGGGCGACAACGCCGACAACCGCGGCGACAATGCCGACCAGCAGGGTGGCCAGAACCGCGGCGGCAACAACAACGGCGGCAACAACAACGGCGGCGGTAACGACGACGACGGTGAAGGTCGTCAGGGTCGTCGCGGTCGCCGATTCCGCGACCGCAAGCGGCGTGAGCGGGGCGGCGGTGAGGGCGGCGGCGGCAACGATCGCGGCGACACCGAACTGCGGGACGACGATGTCGTACAGCCCGTCGCCGGCATCCTGGACGTGCTCGACAACTACGCGTTCGTGCGCACGTCGGGTTACCTGGCGGGGCCGAACGACGTCTACGTCTCGATGAACATGGTGCGCAAGAACGGCTTGCGCCGCGGTGATGCGGTGACCGGCGCGGTGCGCGTCGCCAAAGACGGCGGCGGCGACAACTCCAACCAGCGGCAGAAGTTCAATCCGCTGGTGCGCCTCGACACCGTGAACGGCAAGTCGGTCGACGAAGCCCGGAAGCGGCCCGAGTTCCAGAAGCTCACTCCGCTGTACCCGAACACGCGGCTGCGCCTCGAAACCACTCCCGACAAGCTGACCACCCGCGTGATCGACCTGATCATGCCGATCGGCAAGGGCCAGCGCGCCCTGATCGTGTCGCCGCCCAAGGCCGGCAAGACCACAATCATGCAGGACATCGCCAACGCGATCACCCGCAACAATCCCGAATGCCACCTGATGGTCGTTCTCGTCGACGAGCGACCGGAAGAGGTCACCGACATGCAGCGCTCGGTGAAGGGTGAGGTCATCGCCTCGACCTTCGACCGGCCGCCGTCGGACCACACGCAGGCCGCCGAGCTGGCTATCGAGCGGGCCAAGCGCCTGGTCGAGGACGGCAAGGACGTCGTCGTGCTGTTGGACTCGATCACCCGCCTGGGTCGCGCGTACAACAACGCCTCACCGGCGTCGGGCCGCATCCTCTCCGGCGGTGTCGACTCGACCGCGCTGTACCCGCCGAAGCGATTCCTCGGCGCGGCACGCAACATCGAAGAGGGCGGTTCGCTGACGATCATCGCCACGGCGATGGTCGAGACCGGATCCACCGGCGACACGGTGATCTTCGAGGAGTTCAAGGGCACCGGCAATGCCGAGCTCAAGCTGGACCGCAAGATCTCCGAGCGCCGGGTGTTCCCCGCGGTCGACGTCAACCCGTCGGGCACCCGCAAGGACGAGCTGCTGCTTTCCAGCGATGAGTTCGCCGTCGTGCACAAGCTGCGTCGGGTGCTGTCGGGTCTGGACCCGCATCAGGCCATCGACCTGCTGATGAGCCAGCTGCGCAAGACCAAGAACAACTACGAGTTCCTGGTCCAGGTGTCGAAGAACACCCCCGGCGGCAACGACAACGACTGAGTGAGTTCGGGGTAGTTGGTCACGCTCGGCGTGACCAACTGCGCCAGAATCACCGGCGATCGGGGAGTGCGGCCGTGGATCGCGACACCGTGTGGCAACACGTTGACGAGCAGCGCCTCGAGATCGCCGACCTCATCGAGTCGATCGATGCCCGCGACCCGGCGTTGTGGTCCACGCCGTCGCTGTGTGACGGCTGGACTGTCGCCAACGTGGCCGCACACCTCACCCACTCGACCATCGCGATGCCGCGGATGCTGCTGGAGGCGGCGCGCAGTGGCTTCCGGTTCAATGCCCTCGTGCACCGTCTGGCGGTGACGGATGCGCGTCCGCCCGCGCAGATCGCTGCCGACCTGCGCGGCATCGTGGGGTCGCGCCGACATCCTCCGGGAACCACGGTCCTGGAACCGTTGATCGATGTGCTGGTGCACGCCCAGGACATCTGCATCCCGCTGGGCATTGATCGGGCGATGCCGACCGATGCTGCGGCTGCGGCCGCGGACCGGTTGTGGCACATGGGTTTTCCGTTTCATGCCCGGCGCCGGCTCGCGAACTACCGACTCGTCGCCACCGATGCGGACTTCGCCGTCGGGGACGGGCGCGAGATCAGGGCGCCGGTTCGGGAGTTGCTCCTGCTCCTGGCGGGTCGGCCCGCCGGAATCCCCGGAGTCGGGTAGCTCAGCTCACGGCAGGATCGCAGCGCAGCGCCGCCACGATGTAGCGACGAGCGTGCCGCAGCACCGAATCATGGTCGTCGACGTCGACCTGTTCGCCGGGAACCGTCGCCAGGCTCATCATGATCCGCGCGATCCATTCGGCCGCCTCAGCGCAGTCGGTGTCCGGATGGATCTCGCCGGCATCGACGGCCGCCTGCACGTACGGCACCCAGAACGCCGCGATCTCGGGGATGAGCCCGCGGACGCCGAGGCCCACGCACGCCGTGAACGCTTCCGGTTCCTCTCGGCGGAGCTTGAGCACCAACGCGCCGGGTGCCTCCGAAGCCGTGCGCGCGAGGCCGACCCCGACGGCGATCTGCTGATCGAGTCCGCTCACCGAGTCCAGCCGGACGCGCGACTCTCCCCAGAACGCATCGTTGAGCCGGACGATCGCCGCGCCGAGCAGTTCGGATTTGTCGGGGAAATGTCGGTAAAGCCAACCGCGGCTGACGCCGGCAACCTCGGCCACCTCGGAGACCGTGGTCGCGCGAATCCCCTTGGCGGTCAGACACTGTTCCGCAGCGTCGATGAGGCGATCTCGAACCGATCTGCTCGCTGATTTGGTCACAGCGTCGACGCTCACGCCCCTATCTTCGCAAATGACGGGCCGAAGGTGGGCCAATGCGCACCTCCCGTGTTCGATCGAGTAGACAAGTATGGAAATCTGTTCACCAACGGTGAAGGGCGGTCTGGTGGCGGAAACAGTTCAGCAGCTGCTCAGGGAGCGTGCGAACGACGACGGTGTGGCGGTGAAGTACGACGGCCGGACCTGGACCTGGAGAGAGCACCTCGGCGCGGCCGCGCGCCAGGCCGCGGCGCTGATCGGCATCGCCGACACGGACAGGCCTCTGCACGTCGGAGTTCTCCTGGGCAACAACCCCGAGATGCTGACCGCGATGGCTGCCGCCGGGCTCGGTGGGTACGTGCTGTGCGGCATCAACAACACCCGACGCGGTGACGCGCTCGCCCGCGACATCCGGCGCGGCGACTGCCAGCTGCTCGTGACCGACGATCAGCACCTCGGTCTTCTCGACGGTCTGGACCTGGCCGACGTGCGGGTGCTGGTGGTCGGCAGTCCGGAATGGAACGCGCTGACGGCACAGCCGGGACCGCTGACGCCATACCGCGAGACCGGTGCGACCGACACGTTCATGCTGATCTTCACCTCGGGCACCAGCGGCGACCCGAAGGCCGTGCAGATGATGCATGCGATGGTGCTGCTGGCCGGCGCCGCGCTGGCCGCCCGCTACGAGCTCACCCCGGACGACGTCTGCTACCTGTCGATGCCGCTGTTCCACAGCAACGCGGTACTGGCGGGATGGTCGGTGGCGTTGAGTTCGGCGGCCGCGATGGCCCCGGCGCAGTTCACGGCCTCGGGATTCCTCGACGACGTCCGCCGCTACGGCGTCACCTACATGAACTACGTAGGAAAGCCGCTGGCGTACATCCTGGCGAGCCCGGAAAGCCCCGATGACCTCGACAACCCGCTGCGGGTGGCCTTCGGCAACGAGGCCAGCGACCGCGATATCGCGGAGTTCTCCCGACGCTTCGGCTGCCAGGTGTGGGACGGGTTCGGCTCGACCGAGAACGCGGTGACCGTCACCCGTGAAGACGGTTGCCCCGCCGGTTCCATCGGCAAGGGCTTCCCCGGCGTGGCCATCTACGACTCGGAGACCCTCGAAGAGTGCGCGGTCGCGCGCTTCGACGAGCACGGGGCACTGGCCAACGGCGACGAGGCGATCGGCGAACTCGTCAACACCGAGGGTTCTGGGATGTTCGCGGGTTACTACAACGATCAGGACGCCACCGACGAGCGCATGCGGCACGGCATGTTCTGGTCCGGCGACCTGGCCTACCGGGATGCCGACGGCTGGATCTATCTCGCGGGCCGGACCGCGGATTGGATGCGGGTCGACGGCGAGAACATGACATCGGCGCCCATCGAACGCATCCTGATCCGCGAACCCGCGATCAGTCAGGTCGCGGTCTACCCGGTTCCCGACGACCTCGTCGGGGATCAGGTGATGGCCGCCATCGTTCTTCAGGACGGCGCGACGTTGACGCCCACGGCGTACGGGGAGTTTCTCGCCGCCCAGCCGGACCTGTCGCCGAAGGCGTGGCCACGGTACGTGTGGATCGCCCGCGAACTGCCGAGCACCGCGACCAACAAGGTGGTCAAGCGGGAACTGGTCGCGATGGGCGTCGAGCCTGCAGGCCGGACGCTGTGGAAGCGCGACGGCACCACCTACCGGGTCAGCAGCGGGGAAGGCGGGGAATAGGCCCCCTCGTATGGGCGTTTAGGAAGCTGGCGGTTGACCTGGCATAATGGGCCGCCGACACCTCGGTTCCGGTTCACGCCGCTATCTCCCACGACGGGGAGGCGACCCGGGGCCCACGATCGAAGAGGAAACCATGAAATCGGGCATCCATCCTGACTATGTCGAGACCACCGTGTTGTGCGGCTGCGGAAGCAGCTTCACGACCCGCAGCACGAAGCAGAGCGGCCAGATCACGGTCGAGGTCTGCTCGCAGTGCCACCCCTTCTACACCGGTAAGCAGAAGATTCTCGACAGCGGCGGCCGCGTCGCCCGCTTCGAGAAGCGCTACGGCAAGCGCACCGGGGCGACCGCCGAGAAGGCTGCCGACAAATAGCTGTCTCACCGACGCCCGATCTGTTGCGCGAGCACAGGCCGGGCGTCGGTTTGCGTTCCGGGGAAGGAGGCCGAGGTGACCGACACGGCACCGGCGATTGCGGCGATGCTCGCCGAGCACGCTGACCTCGAGCAGCGTCTCGCCGACCCCGAACTGCACGCCGACCCTGCCGCCGCGCGAAAGGCCGGCCGGCGTTTCGCGCAGCTGTCGCCCGTCGTCGCGACCTACCGCAAGCTCGAAACGGCCCGCGGCGACCTGGAGGCGGCCCGCGAACTCGCCGCCGACGACAGCTCGTTCGCCGCCGAGGTCGAGGAACTGACCGCCACCGTGCGGGAGCTGGACACCCAGCTCACCGATCTGCTCGCACCCCGCGATCCGCACGACGCCGACGACATCGTCCTCGAGGTGAAGTCCGGCGAGGGCGGGGAGGAGTCGGCACTGTTCGCCGCGGACCTGGCCCGGATGTACATCCGCTACGCCGAACGTCACGGCTGGAACGTCACGATTCTCGGCGAGACCACCTCGGACCTCGGCGGCTACAAGGACGCCACGCTGTCGATCACCAGCAAGGGCGACTCCGCCGACGGCGTGTGGTCCCGGCTGAAGTTCGAGGGCGGCGTGCACCGGGTGCAGCGGGTGCCGGTCACCGAATCCCAGGGCCGCGTCCATACCTCGGCCGCGGGCGTGCTCGTGTACCCCGAACCTGAAGAGGTCGAGCAGGTCCAGATCGACGAATCCGATCTGCGCATCGACGTCTACCGGTCGTCGGGCAAGGGTGGGCAGGGAGTCAACACCACCGACTCGGCGGTGCGCATTACCCATCTCCCCACCGGAATCGTCGTCACCTGCCAAAACGAGCGGTCGCAGCTGCAGAACAAGGCGCGCGCGATGCAGGTGCTCGCGGCTCGGCTGCAACTGCTGGCCGAAGAACAGGCGTCGGCCGACGCCTCCGCCGACCGCGCGAGCCAGATCCGCACCGTCGATCGCAGCGAGCGGATCCGGACGTACAACTTTCCGGAGAACCGGATCGCCGACCACCGCATCAACTTCAAGTCGCACAATCTCGACCAGGTGCTCGACGGCGAACTCGATCCGCTGTTCGACGCCCTCGCCGCTGCCGACAAAGAAGCCAGGTTGCAGAACACGTGAACGTCGCCGGGCGACCGGCGACGATGCGCCGGGTGATTGACGCCGCCGCGGACGAGTTGGCCGCCGCCGGCGTCGGATCGCCCCGCGCGGACGCCGAACTGCTGGCCGCACACGTGGCCGGTACCGACCGTGGGCGGGTGACGCTGACCGACCCTGACGCCGAATTCGTCGAACGCTTCGACCGACTCGTCGCCCGCCGCGCAGCGCGCGTGCCGCTGCAGCACCTCACCGGATCCGCGCCGTTCGGTCCGGTCACCGTCGAGGTCGGACCCGGAGTGTTCGTCCCGCGGCCCGAGACCGAATCCCTGCTGGAATGGGCTCTTGCCCAACCGTTGTCGCAGCGGCCGCTGATCGTGGACCTGTGCACCGGCTCGGGTGCGCTGGCGCTGGCACTGGCGGGGCAGTGGCCCGGTGCGCGGGTGATCGCCGTCGACGACTCAGACGACGCGCTGGTGTATGCCCGGCGCAATGTCCGCGCCACCACTGTGGAACTGCTGCGCGCCGACGTCACCGCCGCGGGTCTGTTGACCGAGATCGACGGTACCGTGGATCTGGTGGTGGCCAACCCGCCGTATATCCCCTCCGGAGCAGAGCTGGAACCCGAAGTGGCGCACTATGATCCGCCGCACGCCCTATACGGCGGTGACGACGGCATGGCCGTGATCGATCACCTCACCTTTCTCGCGGCACGCCTGCTGCGGCCCGGTGGTTTCTGCGCGGTGGAGCACGACGACACCACGTCGGAGCGCACCGTCGAAGCCTTCACCCGCGCAAGCCGATTCGTCGAGGTCACCGCACGACACGACCTCGCAGGTCGCCCGCGCTTCGTGTCTGCGGTGCGAGCGGAGTGAGAGGCTGGCCTGCGTGACCCAAGCGACAAGCGAAGCGGATCGCGCATGACAGAGACGTTCGACTGCGCCGACGCCTCACAGCGCGAGGCGGGCATCGCCTCGGCGATCAGCGCGCTCAAGGGCGGGCGCCTTGTCGTGATGCCCACCGATACCGTGTACGGCATCGGTGCCGACGCTTTCGACAGTGACGCCGTGGCGGCGCTGCTGTCGGCCAAGGGGCGTGGCCGTGACATGCCGGTCCCGGTTCTGGTCGGCTCGTGGCACACGATCCAGGGGCTGGTCTATTCGGTTCCGCAGACGGCGCGCGAACTGATCCGGGCGTTCTGGCCGGGCGCGCTGAGCCTGGTGGTCCATCAGGCGCCGTCTCTGCAATGGGACCTCGGCGATGCCAACGGCACGGTGATGTTGCGAATGCCGCTGCACCCGGTGGCCATCGAGTTGCTGCGGGAGGTCGGGCCGATGGCGGTGTCGAGCGCGAACATCTCCGGACGGCCGGCGGCGAACACCGCGGCGGAGGCGCGTGACCAACTCGGCGATCTCGTCGAGGTCTACCTCGAAGGCGGACCTGCCCAGCAGCAGGCCGCGTCGACGATCGTCGACCTCACGGGTCCGCATCCGCGGGTGTTGCGGGAGGGTCCGGTGACAATCGAGGCAATCGCCGGTGTGCTGGGCGTCGAACCCGCGACCCTGACGCAGTCGACGGATTAGATCTGGAGTTTCGTGCAATTCGTTTCAGCGGTGATCACAGCGGCCCCGTCAACGGAGCAGCTGCCGTCGACGCTGCTGGCACTGTCCGACCAGGGAGCGGGCGTTCCGCTGCGGGAGTTGGCGCTCGTCGGCCTGACCGCCGCCGTCGTCACCTACCTGGCAACCGGCTGGGTTCGGGTGGTGGCCACGCGGTGGGGGGCGGTGGCGTATCCGCGCGAGCGCGACGTCCATCTGCAGCCGACCCCGCGCATGGGCGGCCTGGCGATGTACGTCGGGGTGGTGGCCGCTGTTCTGCTGGCGTCCCAACTGCCCGCGCTGACACGCGGTTTCGTCTACTCGTCCGGAATGCCCGCCGTGGTCGTGGCGGGCGGCCTGATCATGGTCGTCGGTTTGATCGACGACCGGTGGGGGCTGGATGCGCTGACGAAGTTCGCGGGCCAGATCACTGCGGCGAGCGTGATGGTCACCATGGGCGTGGCGTGGAGCGTGCTCTACATACCGATCGGTGGGGTCGGCACCATCGTGCTGGATCAGGTGTCGTCGATCCTGCTGACGCTGGCGCTGACGGTCGCGATCGTCAATGCGATGAACTTCGTCGACGGTCTGGATGGTCTGGCCGCCGGACTGGGCCTCATCACGGCCTCGGCCATCTGCATCTTCTCGATCGGACTGCTGCGTGACCACGGCGGCGACGTGCTGTTCTATCCGCCCGCCGTGATCTCGGTGGTGCTCGCCGGAGCGTGCCTCGGCTTTCTGCCGCACAACTTCCACAAGGCCAGGATTTTCATGGGGGACTCGGGGTCGATGCTCATCGGCCTGATGCTCGCCGCTGCGTCCACCACCGCCGCGGGCCCGATCTCGCAGACTGCCTACGGAGCGCGCGATGTGTTCGCGCTGCTGTCACCGTTCCTGCTCGTGGTGGCCGTCATGTTCGTGCCCGCGCTGGACATGCTTCTCGCGATCATCCGTCGCACCCGCGCGGGGCTCAGCCCGTTCAGTCCCGACAAGATGCACCTGCACCATCGACTGCTGGAGATCGGTCACTCCCACCGACGTGTCGTCCTGCTCATCTACCTGTGGGTCGGCATCGTCGCACTCGGGGCGGCGAGCACGATTTTCTTCGACCCGCGGTACAGCGCGGCGGTCATGCTGGCGGCGATCGTCGTCGCGGTCGTGGTGACATTGATTCCGCTTCTGAGGGGCCGCGAGGGGTCTCCCGACGACGTGTACGACAAAAAGTAGTAGGCCCTCTTTTGTGGCTCTCACCATGTGTTAGGGTTCGATTAGAACCCGAAAAAACCTCACGGGTTGTCGGTCTCCGAGCCGTTCGGTGTCATCGTTTTCGTACCGGCCGGAACGGGACAACGACCGACAGTTTGACCGATCACAGGAGCTGCCCCTTGGGTGATTCCAGCGCGCCCGCTGCCCTCCGTTACGCTACGGGCACCACGCACGGGATCATCGGGTCCGGTTCCTTTGATCGCCCACTACTTACCGACGACCGCGGGATTGAGGTGAAGCAGTGACGACGCCAGCGCAGGACGCGCCGTTGGTGTTCCCGTCCGTTGCTTTCAGGCCTGTGCGCCTGCTCGTAGTCTGCCTCGCGCTGACGGTCCTCGCGACCGCTGCGGCGACCTTCACAGGACATTGGAAGTTCGGTGTTTTCCTGGGGGTCGGCCTCGGGCTCGGCTTGGTCAACGCATTGCTGGTGCGCCGGGCCGTGGAGGCCATCACCGCCGAGGACCACCCGCTGAAGAAGAAGATGGTGGCCAATTCGGCGACTCGGCTATTGGTGATCACCGCTGTTGCCCTCACAATTGCATTCGTGTTCAGGCCCGAAGGCCTGGCTGTTCTGTTCGGACTGGCACTGTTTCAGGCGCTGCTGGTGATGAGCACCAGCATCCCGGTGCTCAGGAAGATCCGCAAAGAAGGTCTGAACGTGGTCGATACGGAATCGAAGGGTTAGACGACCTCAATGAATGAGACGCTCCTCGCTGCTGAGGAAGGTGGCGCTGCCATCCACGTCGGGCACCACACGCTGGTGTTCGAGATGTTCGGGATGACGTTCAACGGGGACACCATCCTCGCCACCGCCGTCACCGCCGTGATCATCATCGGCCTGGCGTTCTACCTGAAGTCCAAGGTCACCTCGACCGGCGTGCCGGGCGGGGTGCAGTTGTTCTGGGAAGCCCTGACCATTCAGATGCGCCAGCAGATCGAGGGCTCGATCGGCATGAAGGTCGCGCCCTTCGTGCTGCCGCTCTCGATCGCGCTCTTTGCGTTCATCCTGATCTCCAACTGGCTGGCTGTGCTGCCGTGGCAATACGGCGGATCTGACGGTGCCGCAGGAGAGCTGTACAAGCCCCCGGCATCGGACATCAACTTCGTGCTGGCGCTCGCGCTGTTCGTGTTCATCTGTTACCACGCAGCGGGTGTCTGGCGTCGCGGCATCATCGGTCACCCGATCAAGGTCGTGAAGGGCCACGTCGCCTTCCTCGCGCCGATCAACATCGTCGAGGAACTCGCCAAGCCGATCTCCCTGGCTCTCCGACTTTTCGGCAACATCTTCGCCGGCGGCATCCTGGTGGGGCTGATCGCCATGTTCCCCTGGTATATCCAGTGGGCGCCCAACGCGATCTGGAAGACCTTCGACCTGTTCGTCGGTCTGATCCAGGCCTTCATCTTCGCGTTGCTGACGATCCTGTACTTCAGTCAGTCGATGGAACTGGACGAAGACCACCACTAACCGCACGACCGATCACGAACTCTGGCGGTAATACCGCCAGTTACCAAGGAGGAAAAAGGAATGGATCCAAACGCCCTCATCACGGCCGGCGCTCTGATCGGCGGTGGGTTGATCATGGGTGGCGGCGCTATCGGCGCTGGCATCGGTGACGGCATCGCGGGTAATGCGCTGATTTCCGGTATCGCCCGGCAGCCTGAGGCCCAGGGCCGGCTGTTCACGCCGTTCTTCATCACCGTCGGTCTGGTCGAGGCCGCTTACTTCATCAACCTGGCATTCATGGCGCTGTTCGTGTTCGCCACGCCTGGCCTTCAGTAATTCGTCGGCATGGGCGAACTGACCGTATCCATCCTCGCGGCCGAAGAAGGCGGGGGCACGAGTAACTTCCTGCTCCCGAACGGCACCTTCTTCGCCGTGCTGCTCATCTTCCTGATCACGCTCGCCGTGATCGCGAAATGGGTTGTGCCGCCGGTCAGCAAGGTTCTTGCTGAGCGGGAGGCGATGCTGGCCAAGACCGCTGCGGACAACCGCAAGTCAGCCGAGCAGGTCGCCGCCGCCCAGGCCGACTACGACAAGGCCATGGCGGGCGCCCGTTCCGAGGCGTCGTCCATTCGTGACGAGGCCCGGGCGTCGGGCAGGCAGGTCGTCGACGAGAAGCGTGCCGAGGCAGGCGAAGCGGTCGCCGAGACCGTGCGCGACGCGGACGCGAAGCTGTCCGATCAGCGTGCGACCACGCAGACGCAGCTGCAGTCATCTGTGGACGGACTTTCGACGACATTGGCCAGCCGGATCCTGGGCGTCGACGTGAAAACAGGCGGGAGCCAGTAGATGTCGACATTCATCGGCCAGCTGATCGGGTTCGCGGTCATCGTGTTCATCCTGGTGAAGTGGGTCGTACCGCTCATTAAGGGCCTGATGCACAAGCAACAGGAGGCCATCCGGGTCGCGCTCGCCGAGAGTGCGGAGTCGGCGAAGAAGCTTGCCGACGCCGACGCCATGCATGCCAAGGCGCTCGAAGAGGCCAAGGCGGAGGCCGCCAAGGTCACCGAGGAAGCCAAGCAGGATTCTGAGCGGATCGAAAGCCAACTGCAGGAGCAGGCGGGCATCGATGCCGAGCGCATCAAGGCCCAAGGCGCACAACAGGTTCAGTTGATGCGTCATCAGCTGATCCGTCAGCTGCGCTCGGGTCTGGGCGAAGAATCCGTGCGCAAGGCCGACGAACTGGTTCGTGCCCACGTCGCCGACCCGGCGGCCCAGGCGGCGACGGTCGATCGGTTCCTCGACGAACTGGATCAGATGACGTCCTCGGAGGCGTCCATCGAGACCGGCGCGACAGCCCGCCTGCGTGCGGCCAGCCGCGACTCCCTCGCCACGGTCGTCAGCGAGTTCGACACGGTGGCAGGGCGCCTGCGGGAGCCCGGCCTGACCACGCTTGCCGACGAACTGGTTGCGGTGGCCGGCCTGCTGATCTCGCAGCCGGTGCTCGTCAGGCATCTCGCCCGCCCCACCGACGATCCGGCCCCGAAGGTCCAGCTGATCGAGAGCCTGCTGTCGGGCAAGGTCGACGACCACAGCCTGGATCTCGTTCGCACCGCGGTCTCGCAGCGGTGGTCCGAGGAGGGCAACCTGGTCGACGCCATCGAGCATCTCGCGAGGCTGGCTCTGCTCAAGCGGGCCGAGGTCGCCGACGAGGTCGACGAAGTGGAAGAGCAGCTTTTCCGGTTCGGCCGACTCCTCGACGATCAGCCTCGCCTGACCGCTCAGCTGAGCGATTACACGGCGCCTGCGGAGGGCCGCATCGGTCTGCTGAACAAGGTGATCGATTCTTCGGCCGCCAACAGCACCGCTCTGGATCTGTTGCGGCAGACCGTAGGACTTCTGCGCGGGGAACGCGCCGACGAGGCCGTCATCGACCTGGCGGAGCTCGCGGTCGCGCGCCGGGGCGAGATCGTCGCTCACGTGACCGCAGCCGCAGACCTGTCCGACGCGCAGCGGACCCGCCTGACCGAGGTGCTCTCGCGCATCTACGGCCATCCGGTGGGTGTGCAGCTACATGTCGATCCGGACCTTCTCGGTGGGCTTTCGATCGCCGTGGGTGACGAGATCATCGACGGATCCATCGCATCTCGCCTCGCGGCTGCCCAGACGCGGCTGCCGGACTGACCCAGACTTAACACCCAGCGACTACAGGTAGGAAGACGAAGAACCATGGCAGAGTTGACAATCTCCGCTTCTGACATCGAAAGCGCCGTCGAGGACTACGTATCTTCGTTCTCCGCCGACACCGAGCGCGAAGAGATCGGCACCGTCATCGACGCCGGCGACGGCATCGCACACGTCGAGGGCCTGCCCTCGGTCATGACCCAGGAACTCCTCGAGTTCCCCGGCGGCGTGCTCGGCGTGGCCCTGAACCTCGACGAGCACAGCGTCGGCGTCGTGATCCTCGGCGACTTCGAGAAGATCGAAGAGGGCCAGCAGGTCAAGCGCACCGGTGAGGTGCTCTCGGTCCCGGTCGGCGACGCCTTCCTCGGTCGCGTCATCAACCCGCTCGGTCAGCCGATCGACGCGCAGGGCGACATCGAGTCGGACACCCGTCGCGTGCTGGAACTGCAGGCGCCGTCGGTCGTCCAGCGCCAGGGCGTCAGCGAGCCGCTGCAGACCGGGATCAAGGCCATCGACAGCCAGACCCCGATCGGCCGCGGCCAGCGCCAGCTGATCATCGGTGACCGCAAGACCGGCAAGACCGCGGTCTGTGTCGACACCATCCTCAACCAGCGTGAGGCGTGGGAGACCGGAGACCCGAAGCAACAGGTGCGTTGCGTCTACGTGGCGATCGGTCAGAAGGGCACCACGATCGCCAGCGTGAAGCGCGCGCTCGAAGACGGCGGCGCGATGGAGTACACCACCATCGTCGCGGCCCCGGCATCGGACGCCGCCGGCTTCAAATGGCTTGCGCCCTACACCGGTTCGGCCATCGGCCAGCACTGGATGTACGACGGCAAGCACGTCCTGATCGTGTTCGACGACCTCTCCAAGCAGGCTGACGCCTACCGCGCGATCTCGCTGCTGCTGCGCCGCCCGCCGGGTCGCGAGGCCTTCCCCGGTGACGTCTTCTACCTGCACTCGCGGCTCCTGGAGCGTTGCGCGAAGCTGTCCGACGAGCTCGGCGGCGGCTCGATGACCGGCCTGCCGATCATCGAGACCAAGGCCAACGACATCTCGGCGTTCATCCCCACCAACGTCATCTCGATCACCGACGGCCAGTGCTTCCTGGAGTCCGACCTGTTCAACCAGGGCGTGCGGCCGGCCATCAACGTCGGTGTCTCGGTGTCCCGCGTCGGCGGCGCTGCCCAGATCAAGGCGATGAAGGAAGTGGCGGGAAGTCTCCGCTTGGAGCTGTCGCAGTACCGCGAGCTCGAGGCGTTCGCCGCTTTCGCGTCGGACCTGGACGCGGCGTCCAAGGCCCAGCTGGAGCGGGGTGCTCGCCTGGTCGAGTTGCTCAAGCAGCCGCAGTACACGCCGTACTCGGTCGAGGATCAGGTCGTCGCGATCTTCCTCGGCACCAAGGGTCACCTGGACTCCGTTCCGGTGGAGGATGTCTCGCGCTTCGAGACCGAGGTCCTCGAGCACGTCAAGGCGTCACACGAGGACATCCTCACGGAGATTCGGGAGACCAAGAAGCTCTCCGAGGAAACCGAGAAGAAGCTGACCGATGTCATCAACGAGTTCAAGAAGGGCTTCTCGGCCACTGACGGAAGCTCGGTCGTCGTGAACGAGGCAGAAGCCGAGGCCATGGACGAAGAGGACGTCGAGAAGGAGTCCGTCAAGGTCCGCAAGCCGGCGCCGAAGAAGTAGGACCGACTTCATCTACTCGAGAGAGGTCTAGGAGAGCCAGATGGCTGCAACACTGCGCGAACTCCGTGGGCGCATCCGTTCCGCCGGGTCGATCAAAAAGATCACGAAGGCCCAGGAACTGATTGCGACTTCGCGGATCGCCAAGGCGCAGGCCCGAGTCCAGGCGGCTCGGCCGTATTCCAGCGAGATCACCAGCATGCTGACCGAGCTCGCGAGCGCCAGCGCGCTCGATCACCCGCTGCTCGTGCAGCGGGAGAACCCCAAGCGGGCGGGTGTCCTGGTGGTGTCCTCGGACCGCGGGCTGTGCGGTGCCTACAACGCCAACGTGCTGCGGCAGTCCGAGGAACTCTTCGCTCTGCTGCGCGAAGAGGGCAAGGATCCGGTCGTCTACGTTGTCGGCCGGAAGGCATTGGGCTACTACAACTTCCGTCAGCGCGACGTGAGCGAGTCCTGGACCGGCTTCTCGGAGCGGCCCACCTATGAGCAGGCCCGCGAGATCGCCGACACCCTGGTGACGGCGTTCATGTCCGGGCAGGACGACGAAGACGACGACCCCGGCGATGACGGGATCCTCGGCGTCGACGAGCTTCACATCGTCTTCACCGAGTTCCGGTCCATGCTGTCGCAGTCCGCGGTCGCACGACGGATCGCGCCGATGGTGGTCGAGTACGTCGAGGACGAGCCCGAAGACGATGGCCCGCACACGCTGTTCTCGTTCGAGCCGGACCCGGAGACACTGTTCGACGCGCTGCTGCCGCGCTACGTCGCGACCCGTGTGTACGCCGCACTGCTGGAAGCGGCGGCCTCGGAGTCGGCGTCACGCCGCCGTGCCATGAAGTCGGCCTCGGACAACGCGGACGACCTGATCAAGGACCTGACCCTGATGGCCAACCGCGAACGTCAGGCCCAGATCACCCAGGAAATCAGCGAGATCGTCGGCGGTGCCAACGCACTCGCCGACGCCAAATAGGCCCCGTCAGAAGCTGAGGAAGCGAAGAGGAAATGACTGCTACCGCCGAGAAGACAACGACGGGTCGCGTGGTTCGTATCACGGGCCCCGTCGTCGACGTGGAGTTCCCCCGTGGCTCCGTACCCGAACTGTTCAATGCGCTCAACGCCGAGATCACCTACGGGGACCTGGCCAAGACGCTGACGCT
This sequence comes from Mycolicibacterium sp. CR10, assembly GCF_005222675.1. Taxonomy (GTDB): domain Bacteria; phylum Actinomycetota; class Actinomycetes; order Mycobacteriales; family Mycobacteriaceae; genus Mycobacterium. The sequence goes on from NZ_STGE01000008.1 coordinate 29,911, forward strand.
CGAGGTCGCCCAGCACCTCGGTGACAGCCTGGTCCGCACCATCTCCATGCAACCGACCGACGGCCTGGTCCGCGGCGTGGAGGTCACCGACTCCGGCAAGTCGATCTCGGTGCCGGTGGGCGACGGGGTGAAGGGCCACGTGTTCAACGCACTGGGCGCGTGCCTGGATGAGCCCGGCTACGGCGAGGACTTCGACCACTGGTCGATCCACCGCAAGCCGCCGCCGTTCGCCGAACTCGAGCCCCGCACCGAGATGCTCGAGACCGGTCTCAAGGTCGTCGACCTGCTCACCCCGTACGTGCGTGGCGGCAAGATCGCCCTGTTCGGTGGTGCCGGCGTGGGTAAGACCGTGCTGATCCAGGAGATGATCAACCGCATCGCCCGTAACTTCGGTGGCACCTCGGTGTTCGCCGGCGTGGGGGAGCGCACCCGTGAGGGTAACGACCTCTGGGTCGAGCTCGCCGATGCCGACGTGCTCAAGGACACCGCGTTGGTGTTCGGACAGATGGACGAGCCGCCCGGCACCCGTATGCGCGTCGCGCTGTCCGCTCTGACCATGGCGGAGTACTTCCGTGACGAGAAGCAGCAGGACGTGCTTCTGTTCATCGACAACATCTTCCGGTTCACGCAGGCCGGTTCTGAGGTCTCGACGCTGCTCGGTCGTATGCCGTCCGCGGTGGGTTACCAGCCCACCCTGGCCGACGAGATGGGCGAGCTGCAGGAGCGCATCACCTCGACGCGTGGCCGCTCCATCACCTCGATGCAGGCCGTGTACGTGCCCGCTGACGACTACACCGACCCGGCACCGGCCACCACGTTCGCGCACCTCGACGCGACCACGGAGCTCAGCCGAAACGTGTTCTCCAAGGGCATCTTCCCGGCCGTGGACCCGCTGGCGTCGTCCTCGACGATCCTGGACCCGGCCGTGGTCGGCGAAGAGCACTACCGCGTGGCGCAGGAAGTCATCCGTATCCTGCAGCGCTACAAGGACCTTCAGGACATCATCGCGATTCTCGGTGTCGACGAGCTGTCCGAGGAGGACAAGCAGCTGGTCAACCGGGCGCGACGGATCGAGCGCTTCCTGAGCCAGAACATGATGGCAGCCGAGCAGTTCACCGGTCAGCCGGGTTCGACGGTGCCGCTCAAGGAGACCGTGGAGGCCTTCGACAAGCTCTCCAAGGGAGACTTCGACCACCTGCCGGAGCAGGCGTTCTTCCTCATCGGTGGGCTCGACGATCTGGCGAAGAAGGCCGAAAGCCTCGGCGCCAAGCTGTGATGAGCGCTTCAGCTCGAAAGGTGGTGTGCCATGGCTGAACTGCACGTGGAGATCGTCGCCGTGGAGCGCGAGCTGTGGTCGGGTGACGCAACATTCGTGTTCACCCGGACCACTGCCGGCGAGATCGGCATCCTGCCGCGGCACATCCCGTTGGTGGCCCAGCTCGTAGACGACGCCATGGTGCGCGTCGAACGCGAAGGCGAGGACGACCTGCGCATCGCCGTCGACGGTGGCTTCCTCTCGGTCACCGAAGAGGCGGTGCGGATCCTGGTGGAGAACGCGCAACTCGAGTCCGAGATCGACGCCGACGGGGCGAAGCAGGACTCCGAATCCGACGACGAGCGGACCGCAGCCTGGGGCAGGGCGCGACTCCGCGCCCTGGGGCAGATCGACTAGTAGGCCGGCCGATGAGCGCGTCCATGCTGTTCATGGTCGCGCTGGTCGGCGTGCTCCTGGTGGTCGTCGTCGCACTCAGCTACCGGTTGTGGAAGCTCAGGCAGGTCGGGGGGACCGCCGCGATCCTGCGTGACGTACCTGCTGTCGGCGGACACGGTTGGCGGCACGGGGTGATCCGCTACCGCGGTGGCGAGGCCGGTTTCTACCGGTTGTCCAGCTTTCGATGGTGGCCGGATCGGACACTGAGCCGGCGAGGCCTGGAAGTCGTGGCGCGCAGGGCTCCCCGTGGCGACGAGTTCGACATCATGACCGACGAGATCGTCATCCTGGAACTACAGGACGTGGGGCCCGACGCTGGGCGCGATTACGAGATCGCTCTGGATCGCGGCGCGCTGACGGCTTTCACCTCATGGCTCGAGTCGCGACCGTCGCCGCGGGCACGACGCCGAACCTACTGATGCTGCCCACCCGGCTGCCAGAGGACATCACCCTGCGGATTCGCGACGCGGCACAGGATGAAGAGCAGGTCGGAGAGCCGGTTCAGGTACTTCGCGGGAAGCACGCTGATCGAATCCCCGTGTGTCTCGACCGCGTGCCACGCGGAACGCTCGGCGCGGCGCGTCACGGTACGCGCCACGTGCAGCAGCGCGGACAGCGGAGTACCGCCGGGGAGGATGAACGAGTTCAGTGCGGCCAGTGGCTCGTTGAACTCGTCGCACCATGATTCCAGGCGGTCGATGTAGCTCTGCGTGATACGCAGTGGCGGGTACTCCGGGTTGTCGACCACCGGGGTCGACAGGTCAGCGCCCGCGTCGAACAGGTCGTTCTGGATCTGGCGCAGCACGTCGAGAATCCGTTGATCCGGATCGCCCAGCGCCACGGCGACGCCAATTGCGGCATTCGTCTCGTCGCAGTCGGCGTATGCCGTCAGTCGAGGGTCGTTCTTCGACACCCTGCTGAAGTCGCTGAGACCAGTGCTCCCGTCATCGCCGGTTCGCGTATAGATGCGCGTCAGGTGGACTCCCATGGTGAAAACCGTACCGGTGCCGACGGGCGCGCAGGGGTTCGGGAAACTGACACGGCCGACAGTGCTGTTTACACTGGCCCGCGTGAGCGAGCGATTCGTGGTGACCGGTGGCTGCCGGTTATCGGGCGAAGTTGCCGTCGGGGGCGCCAAGAACAGCGTGTTGAAGTTGATGGCGGCCTCGCTGCTCGCCGAAGGCACCAGCACGATCACCAACTGCCCGGACATTCTCGACGTGCCTCTGATGGCCGAGGTCCTCCGCGGCCTGGGAGCCACCGTCGATCTCGAGGGTGACGTCGTGCGGATCACCTCGCCCGACGAACTCAAGTACGACGCCGACTTCGCCGCGGTGCGACAGTTCCGGGCGTCAGTCTGTGTGCTCGGTCCGCTCGTCGGCAGGTGCAAGCGGGCGAAGGTGGCCCTGCCGGGTGGCGACGCCATCGGCTCGCGTCCCCTCGACATGCATCAATCGGGGCTGCGTCAGTTGGGCGCGACGTGCAACATCGAACACGGCTGTGTGGTCGCCGAGGCCGACCACCTGCACGGCGCCGAGATCCAGCTGGAGTTTCCGTCGGTGGGCGCGACGGAGAACATCCTGATGGCTGCGGTGTTGGCCGAGGGTGTGACGACGATCCACAATGCCGCCCGTGAACCCGACGTCGTGGACCTGTGCACGATGCTCAATCAGATGGGCGCCCAGGTCACTGGTGCCGGTTCGCCGACGTTGACGATCACCGGTGTCAGCCGGCTGTATCCCACCGAGCACCGCGTCATCGGCGACCGGATCGTCGCCGCGACGTGGGGCATTGCCGCTGCGATGACGCGCGGCGACATCTCGGTCACCGGGGTGGACCCGCAGCACCTGCAGCTGGTGCTGCACAAACTGCACGACGCCGGGGCGACAGTCACCCAGAGCGACGACGGCTTCCGGGTGGTTCAGTACGAACGGCCCAAGGCGGTGAATGTGGCGACGCTTCCGTTTCCGGGATTCCCCACCGACCTTCAGCCGATGGCCATCGGGCTGGCGGCGATCGCGGACGGCACGTCGATGATCACCGAGAACGTCTTCGAGGCTCGGTTCCGCTTTGTCGAGGAGATGATCAGGCTCGGGGCCGACGCCCGGACCGATGGCCATCACGCTGTCCTGCGGGGCATCCCGCAGCTGTCGAGCGCACCGGTGTGGTCGTCGGACATCCGTGCCGGCGCCGGACTGGTGCTCGCAGGGTTGGTGGCTGACGGTGACACCGAGGTGCACGACGTCTTTCACATCGACCGCGGTTACCCGAAGTTCGTGGAAAACCTCGTCGGTTTGGGTGCGGAGATCGAGCGCGTCCAGTAGCGTGCGCCGGCTGGAACCGGGTCGTGTGCAGGTCATTTGGGACTGAGGCCGACAGCGCGTAGTATTTCCTTCAGAAGCTAGCGGCCCCGGTTCGCAAGAATCGGCGGACGCAGTTTGACAGGCCCGAGTCCATGCAGTACAGTGGCAGGGTTGCCTGAAAACCGGGTGTGTTGTTTGAGAACTCAATAGTGTGTTTGGTGGTTTTTGTTTGTTGTTTTTGGTTGTGCCCGCATTTTCCCG
>NZ_STGE01000009.1 GCF_005222675.1 Mycolicibacterium sp. CR10
GCCGGCACAGGCGGATTGAGCAACGTGCAAAGTATTCGCAGCGTCAACGTCACCGCCACCTTCGAAGGCCAGGCGCCGTCGACGGCGGGAGCACCGACATGACACCGCAACTTCTACGGCCGTTATCCGATCGGGGTGTTTACCACGGTGACCCGTTCGGTGAACCGTGGCAATGGCGCCGCTGTGCGCACTGGTATCCCGAAAGCGACCGGTGTGCTTCATCGTCCTCGACGCCGATCTTGAATACTCACCCTCGGACATCACGCGCCATGCTGCTTCCGGTGCTTGACGGAGTAGCCGATCACGTGTTTGAGACATGGGTATTTGGCTTCAATGCGAGATCTTCGTCCTATCGCATTGCAAAAGTTGGGCGGTTCACCACAGAGGTGGCGCATGTGCCTTTCGATTCCTGCATCACCGACATGCATGCGTTGACTGATGCGGTGTCGCAACACTTCTCGGGGCCACCAACCCCGACTCTCGAAAGCAGCCAACGAAAATGGGACTGATCGCGGCCGTCGCTTCCCTGGCACTCTTCCTCAGCGCGGGCAGCACCCTATGGTGGATGATGCATGCGTGGCGAACACCGGAGGTGTTGCAGGCCACAAAGTTCGACCCGCCAGACGGCGAGCACTCGATGTCGTTTTCGCTGCTGCTGCCGGCGCGCCACGAAGAGGCGGTGCTTGCGGCCACCGTCAATCAACTGCTTGGTTCCGTCCATGGCGACTACGAGGTGATCATCATCGTCGGGCACGATGATGAGGCGACCACGGAGGTGGCTCGCGGCCTGGAGGTTGAATACCCAGACCGGGTCCGCGTGGTCGTCGACACCAACGAGGTTAAAAACAAGCCTAAAGCGCTCAATTCGGCGCTGCCCGTGTGCCGCGGGGACATCGTCGGTGTGTTCGACGCCGAAGACCAAGTGCACGCGCGGCTGCTCGACCATGTGGACTACGCCTTCCGCATCAGCGGCGCCGACGTCGTCCAAGGCGGCGTGCAACTGGTCAACTTTCACTCGAGTTGGTACAGCCTGCGCAACTGCTTGGAGTACTTCTTCTGGTTCCGAAGCAGGCTCCATCTGCACGCCGAGAAAGGCTTCATCCCGCTCGGCGGAAACACGGTGTTCGTCCGGGCCGATCTCCTCAGATCCGTCGGAGGCTGGGACCCGAATTGCCTTGCCGAGGACTGTGATCTGGGCGTTCGCCTGTCGACCATCGGCGCCAAGGTCGTCGTGGCCTACGACGCGGTCATGGTCACGCGTGAGGAGACGCCAGATTCGTTGAACGGTCTCTACAAGCAACGGACGCGATGGAACCAGGGATTCCTGCAGGTGTACCGCAAGGGCTATTGGAAGCAGCTACCGAGCCTGCGTCAGCGGATGCTGGCCCGCTACACACTCACCTCGCCATTCCTACAGGCATTCACCGGGCTTGCCATCCCGTTCGGCGTCGCCATCGCGCTGTTCGCCGATATTCCGGTCGGGCTAGCGTTGTTCACGTTTCTTCCGCTCATGCCCACGCTCGCGACCTTGGCGTTCGAGATCGTCGGTCTGCACGACTTCGGCCGGCAGTACGGGTTCCGGATACGTTTCATCCACTACGTGAAACTGGTCGTCGGCACGCCGGTCTATCAGGTGGTGTTGGCTGCCGCCGCGATTCGTGCGGTGTCGCGGCAGATGTCGGGGACCAACAATTGGGAGCTGACCCGCCACGTGGGCGCCCACCTGCCTGCGTTGTCGTCGACGGGAGGGGTGCCCGCGCCAGCGACGGCCGCCTAAGCCAGCCCGAACCTCTTCTACCGTAACGGAGTCCTGCCATGACGACGACGCTGCCTGCCAGGCAACGCGCCGCTAGCTCATCCGCGGCGTCGCCGCGGATCCGCAGACTTGCAAACCGGCTGCCCGGAGGCGACTTCTGGCTCGCCGCCACGCTGGTGGTGACGGTCGTCGGCCTGCAAGGGTGGAACATCGCCAACTACCCGGGCATTGCCGGCAATGACGACGAGGGAACCTACCTGTCCCAGGCGTGGGCAATCCGCAACGGGTTCGGGTTGGCGCACTACACGTACTGGTACGACCACCCGCCGCTCGGCTGGATACAGCTCGCTGGTTTGTCGTGGCTCCCCCCCCTGTTACTGCCCGACGCGCCCGCCGTAGCGGCGGGACGGCTCGTCATGCTTGTCTTCACCGGAGCCAGCGTCGCTCTGCTGTACACCATTGCCCGGCGCTTGGAGTTCACCCGTTGGGCCGCTGCCCTGGCGGTGCTGCTCTTCGGGCTGTCGCCCCTGGCCATGACGTTTCAGCGGCAGATCTTCCTGGACAACGTTGCGGTGACGTGGATGTTGGCCGCGTTCACATTGGCGTTGTCGCCGCGCAAACACCTGTGGAGTCACGTCGGAGCGGGGGCGTGCGCAGCCGTCGCGGTGCTATCCAAGGAGACCATGCTCGTTGTCGTGCCCGCCGTGTTGTTCGCACTGTGGCAGAACACTCACCCGACGACGAGGTCCTTCTCGATGGTCGGATTCTTCTGGTGCGGCTTTGCCTTGCTGGGCATCACCTATCCGATTTACGCAGTCCTGAAGGGAGAGCTGGTCCCTGGCCCGGGTCACGTCTCGCTGGTGGAGGGCATCGATTTCCAGCTGTTCGGCCGCAAGGGGTCGGGCAGCGTCTTCGACCCGGCCAGTCCGGCGCACGACGTGCTCAACGGCTGGATGTATCACGACCCGCTCTTCCTAACCGCCGGGGTGGTTTCGGTGATCGTATGCGCGGTCATCCCGAGGCTGCGCGCCGTGGCCATCGCAGGCATCCTGATTGTGCTGGTCGCCCTGCGCCCCAGTGGCTATCTGCCGGCGATGTACGTCATCCAGGCCCTACCGTTCTTCGCGTTGTGTGTTGCCGGGCTGGTGCAGGTGCCGGTGCGCGTGGCACTGTCTGGACGAAAGGTGTTGTGCACCTTGGCTGTAGCTGCGACAGCGGCCGCGGTCGGCGTGGTGATGCTCGGACTGGTGCCGCGCTGGTTCGACAGCGGTCGGCACGCCTTGACCGCCTCGTCCAATGAGCAGTTCGCCGACGCGTCGCGCTGGGTGCAGCAGCACATCGACGATCCGTCGAACACCCGAATACTGGTCGACGACAATCTCTGGCTGGACATGGAGTCGATCGGGTTCCGGGCGCCGACGGGCGTGATCTGGTTCAACAAGCTCGATCTGGACCCTGCCGTTGCGGCGACGGCTCCCCGGGGCTGGCGGGATATCGATTACCTGATCTCGACGCCCGGACTGCGCCGTGCGCTGGAACAGTCGTCGCTGCCGACGGTGCAGCATGTCGTCGAGAACTCTCGCGTGGTCGCCAGTTTCGGCACCGGGTCCGAGGTCATCGAGATCCGCCAAGTCGTTAAGGGCGCAACCTGATGATCGCGATCAGCACGACGACGTCACCCGGCAGAATGCCGCGCGCCCGGCATGCGCTGCGATCAGCGACGGCTAGCCCGCTGGGCCGTTTGGCGCTTTTCGGCATCATCGGTTTGAGTGGTTTCGCGCCGAATCTGGCAACCCTGTTCATGCTCAGCGGACTTCTCGGAATGCACTACGTCCCCGCAACCGTAATCGCCACACAGGTGGCCATCCTCTGGAACTTCGTGCTGCTCGAGCTGATCGTCTACCGCCGGCATCCGCGCAGACAGTGGTACGAGCGTGCCGCAATGTTCGCAGCGATCAACAACTTGGATCTGCTGCTTCGCATCCCACTGCTGGCGGCACTGGTCGAGGGGGCTCACATCAACTACCTTCTGGCCACGGTGATCACGCTCGTGGCGATATTCGTCATGCGGTTCCTCGTCACCGACCGCCTCATCTATCGGCTGGGGCGGCGAGAACCGGTGGTCGGGACATTGGCCACGGATACCGGCCCACTGGTCGCATCGCCGCGACCGCTCGCACTGGACGAGATCTGATGACAGGGACGGTGTCGACGGTACCCAAGCAGCCGCGCCAACGTGAACTGTCAGACCTCTCGCAGCGGATCGATTCCCGGCTGGGGTTGACCGCGATCCTCATCCTCGCCATTGCCGCCCGGGCGTGGAACTTATTCGGCTACCCCGCATTCAGCGACGATGAGGGGACCTACATGGCGCAGGCGTGGGCGGTGCAGAACGGGTTGGGCATGGCGCACTACACCTACATCTACGATCATCCGCCACTCGGCTGGATCCAGATCTCCGCACTCAGTTGGATTCCGACACTTGTCTCCCCCACCCTGCCCGCCGTGGCGGCGGGTCGGGTCGTCATGCTGGTGTTCGCCGCGCTCAGCATTGTGCTGTTGCACGGCGTGGCACGGCGTCTCGGCTTTTCCCGCTGGGCCGCGCTCGTGGCCACCGCGCTGTTTTCTTTCTCGCCGTTGGCCATTGCGCTGCACCGACAGGTCTTCCTCGACAACGTCGCGGTGACCTGGATACTGGCCGCGTTCTTCCTGGCGCTCTCTCCGCGCCGGCACCTGTGGATTCAGGGGATGGCCGGCGTGACGGCTGCCGGGGCTGTGCTGTCGAAAGAGACGGTGATCCTTACCGTCCCGGCCGTGGCGTATGCGCTGTGGCAGAACAGTCATCCCAATACACGCGACTTCGCGATGATCGGTTTCGTCTGCGGATTCGTCACGACCGCGCTCTTCTTTCCACTCTTCGCACTGCTCAAGGGCGAGCTGCTGTGGCGCGACCATGACCGAGTGTCGATGCTCGAGATGCTCGCCTACCAGCTCTTCGAGCGCAAAGGGTCCGGCAGCCTGCTCGATCCGGGCAGCGACGCATACCAGATCCTCGTTGGATGGAGCCTTCAGGACACAGCCATTCTCATCGCAGGCACGGTGTCAGTGATAGTGGGCCTGGTCATCGCGCACCTGCGGGCCGCGGCGCTGGCAGTGCTCATTCCCATGCTGGTCGTCCTGGCCCGGCCGTCAGGTTATCTTCCGGGCATGCTGGTGGTCCAGCTGCTGCCGTTCTTCGCACTGACCATCGTCGGCGTCGTCGTCGTGCTCGCCGAACGGGTGCGGGTTGCAGCTCGTGCGAAGAGGCTGTGTTGGCTGTTGGCTGCGGCCTCTGCGGCGGCATTCGTGACGCTGCTGCTGGTGGTACCGCACTGGCGCGACGGCAATCAGCGCAACTGGACCGCATCGACCAATGATTCCTATGTCCAAACGGTTTCGTGGTTCAAGCGACAGGGAGGCATCTCCGAGCGGCGGATATTGACCGATGACACTGTCTGGCTGGATCTGGTCAAACTCGGGTACGACCCGAAGCGGCAGATCCTGTGGCACTACAAGGTTGACCTCGACCGCGAAGTCCACCAACAGCTGGCCAACGGTTGGCGCGACATCGACTACATCGTGTCCACACCAACGGTCCGCAGAACAGCACCCGACCTGCCGACCGTCGCCGCCGCGCTGCAGAATTCGCGAGTTGTCGCCACCTTCGGCAATGGCGACGATCGCGTCGAAATCCGAAAGGTCACCCGATAGTGACGCCCACGTCGATGACGTTAACGCTGACTGCCAGCGCGCTGTGGCCTGCCCGCTGTATCGCGATCAACCGTCAAGCGACGCAGAGAATGCGCCACCTTTCAACGAATCCTGGGGGAACCATGGTCGCCGACCGAACGATGCCTTGTACAGAGCAACGCGCCAGTGAGCGGACGCTGGTCATCATCCCGACGTACAACGAGCGGGAGAACTTGCCGTTGATCGTCGAGCGGCTACGCGGAGCACTCCCCGACGCCCACAGCCTGATTGTCGACGACAACAGTCCTGACGGCACCGGCGTTCTCGCCGATGAGCTGGCAGATGCCGATCGACGGATTCATGTCCTGCACCGCACCGCCAAGAGCGGTCTGGGTACTGCCTATGTCGCGGGATTCCGCTGGGGACTGGACCGAGGCTATTCGGTGCTCGTCGAGATGGACGCCGACGGCAGCCACGCGCCGGAACAGTTGTCGCGGTTGCTCGCCGCGGTGGACGCCGGTGCCGATATGGTCATCGGATCGCGGTACGTTCCCGGCGCCGCGGTCGTGAACTGGTCGCGGCGACGTCTGGTCCTGTCCCGCACGGCAAACCTCTACTCGAGAATCATGCTGGGCACCGCGATCAACGACATCACCGCGGGTTTCCGCGCCTACCGGCGTGAGGTCCTGGAAGCGATCTCGATGGAGACCGTGAACTCGCGGGGCTACTGCTTCCAGATCGATCTCGCCTGGCGAGCCGTCGAAGCCGGCTATCTGGCCGTCGAAATACCGATCACCTTTGTGGAACGCGAACGCGGCGTGTCGAAGATGAGCGGCTCCACGATCTGGGAGGCGGCCGTCAGCGTCGCAAGTTGGGGCGCTAGAGGCCGATTCGACAAGATGCGGAGCCGGCATCACCGCATCGTCAACGGCCGGGTCGATGACAGCGTACCCATCCGCCTGCTTTCAGCTATCGAGTGTGAGTGAAACTCGCCCGGGCCGCGTACCGCTTCGCCGGTGTACTGCTTGCCGCCGGTTTGGTGGCGGGCTGCGGCGCGCGGGCGGATTCGGTGGTTCCGGTCGCGGATTCGGTGGATCGACAGGCATTACATGCCGCACATGCGTTTCTGGACAACTACGTTGATGCCGATGGCCGCGTCGTTCGTCGCGACCAGGGTGACGACACCGTCAGCGAGGGTCAAGCGTACGCGCTGCTGATCGCCTCGGCGGTGCACGCCCAACAGGTGTTCGACAAGGTGTGGGATTGGACCCGTCGACACCTGATGCAGTCAAATGGGTTGCCGGCCTGGCGCATCGACGCGGGCGGAGGTATCCCCGACACACAGTCAGCCAGCGACGCCGATGTGCTCATGGCGTGGCTGCTGCTTCGCGACGACGGACCGAATAGGCAGGAACACCAGGCAGCCGGCCAGCAGCTGGCCAACGCTGTGTTGGAGCACGAGGTCATTTTCACTGCGACCGGCGGCGTGATGCTCGCCGCCGGCCCGTGGGCCGTGGACAACGGCGTGATCAATGTCAGCTACTGGAGTTCGGCGGTATTCGACGATCTTGCACGACTGACGGGCAACTCGACGTGGGCGTTCATGGCCGAACAGGTGCCGACAATGCTCGGCGAGCTCACGCTGAACGGCAGCCTGCTTCCACCGGACTGGGCGCAACTAAAAGACGAACTGTTGCATCCGAGTTCGTCACCGCAGGGCGTGGCGTCCAGTCCGTCAACTCAGCCCCAGTACGGGTTCGACGCTCAGCGTGCGGTGCTCTGGTCGGCCGTCGGCTGCAGCGCGCAAGAGAGACGTGATGCCGCAAAGTGGTATGCCCTGCTGCAGGATCCGAGTCGCGCGCGATCGATGAGTCTTGAGCTCAACGGTGATGTCCTGAACGGGAGCCCACATCCCATGCCGCTTGTCGCGGCCGCGGCGGCAGCCGACGCCGCCGACGACGACCAGGCCAGCCAGTCCCTCATGGCGTCGGCGGAGGTCGAGTACCGGCAGAGCCCCAGCTTCTTCGGCGCGGCCTGGATCGCGTTGGGACGCCTGCTGCTGTTTACCGATTCGCTGACCACCTGCGGAGAATGATCGAGTCATAACGAAGGCCAAGCGGCAGCGCCTACCATGCCAGTCGGAATATGACACTGGGCCATGAGGATTCGCTCTCACATCTGTTGGGCGAGGTTGCCGCAGTGCAGTAGTGAGCGGATTCGGTAGTGGTTGAGATCGCGGAATCCGAGGGCGTTGCGGCGCAGTGCTTCCAGGCGGGCGTTGATGGCTTCGGTAGCCCGTTGGAGGCGTGGTGGTCGAAGTAGGCGGGGATCCATCACCGTGATGACCTCGGGGACTTGCTCGGTGGCTGCGTTCGTGTAGCCGCCGAACCCGTCCATGGCCGCCACCGGGGTCAAGTCGATGATGACCGTGACGTAGCCGTCCTGGCCGGGTCCGCGGGTGTGAGCCCAGCGGTGCTCGTCGACCCCGCCAGGACGCGCACCCCGTCCAGGCGGGTGGTGTCGGCGGCCACGATCTGTTGGGTGGCGTCGATGGCGATCGAATTGACGGTGTGCCGCGACAGGCCGAGTTCGCGGGCCCCGCCGCGACCGTGCGACTGGCCCCGTTCGCGGAGTAACGATGCGGGAACCGGAGAGTTGGTACGCGGGTGGCGATTTGGGGATGAACAGCAGCCGGCCAAGTCCACGATCTCCCCGGCTTCGCCGTGAGCTCGACAAAGTTCGTGACTGACAGCCAGTTGCGGGTGTTTCTCAGGCTATGGCCTCGATCGCACTGACAGTGAGTGCGAACGGGCCCTGCTGTTTGTCGAGGATGTACACCGAAACCTCGCTGATGCGTGAAGGATCCACAGTCTGCGGCGCGTCGGGGGCCGGATCGAGGCGCATGCCTACCGGCTGGAAGCCGCCGACGGGCAGTTCGTAGGTCCGCGGGACGGCGGCCTCGGTGGAGAACCGCTGGATGTAGGACCATGGCTGTCCTGCAGTGCCGACTTTCAGCACGTAGGTCTTACCGTCGCCCAGAGCGCGCACACGCAGCGACGTCGCGCCTGTTGCCTTGCGGCCGATGTCGGGGTCCTGCGGACCGCGGGCCGAGGCGAACCCGCCATTGTTCTCCAGCGAGATGTTTCCGGAGAACACGAGGCCACCATCGCCGAACGTGACCCTCGAGGTGGACATGCCGCCCATGACGGGGTCGTTGACCGTTGTCCATCTGGCCACCGCGTTGGCATCGTCGAGGTCAACGAGAACGACGCCGGGCCCGTCGGGCACGACTGTCTGAGCGGACGGGGGAGGCGTGCCCGGGGCGTTCGTCGGCTCGTCTGCGTTGGCGGTTCGCCCGGTGCTCCCGCACGACACTGTCAGAAGCGCCAGACAGGCGACCACAACGCCGATGTACACCCGCCGCGATCGATGGCCTTTGAACACGTCGGGCCGACTACGTCCCATCAGGTCACGGTAGTGGCGTCGGCACCTCACCGCACTGGTCACTGATGTCAACACTGACTCGGATCCGCGCCCATCTCGCGGCTTCGCATGGGCATGCCGTCGATCACGGCGTAGATCGATTGAAGATCCGGTACCTCGTTGACGCGCAGTTTCTCGCCGCCGTCTTTTCCGATCAACAGCACGCTGAAGGTGTGGTCACCAATCGCGTACTGGTTTATCAGCCGTCGTGACTCATCGACGTCGATGGCGTGACCATCGAGTGTGCTGGTGCCCTCGGCGACCACCAGGCCAAGCACCATGTCACGACTGTCAAAGTCACATCGAGTCGTTTCGATTCGGCGCAGCGTTTCGACGAGCCTTGGATCGATACCCGTCGGCGCGAACACCAACAGTGGACGACGTTCCCAGAGATAGTCACTGAGTTCGGCAGCCGCGGCTGTGGCTGACCCGAGGGCCGTGCTCGCGACCAAAACGACGAGCATGAGCGCCAATCGCCGAACGCTCGATCTACCCACCATGGTGATTCCCGACTGTACCGACTCGAGGTCGCGTGCCTGGTGACCGTGACGCAACGATGACCAGATCACAGAAATCGTCTACTCCGCATGGGTCTTGTTTTATCGTCACGACGGCTGCCGTGACGCAGCCGTCAATATCGAGGGTTGGGAGATCGAATGGCGCAACTGTCAGCGTGGATGGGTGCGGGCGTGGTGGCCGCTGGTGTATCTGCCGCGATGATCGCTGGGGCCGACACCGCCTCCGCCGATACCGGGTCGGACACGGCGGGCGCCAGCGCCAGTGCATCCGACACCGCTGATCGCAGCCCTCGCGCCGCAGACGACGCCGCGGGTGAGAGCGACAGCGCGGACTCGTCGAGCAAAGTCGACGATTCTGATGCTGATGAGGTCGACGCGGATGAGGTCGACGCGGATGAGGCTGACGCCGACGACACCGACCTTGCCGACGACGCAGACGGTGACGAAGAACCCGACCCGTCCGAGGAGGACGTCGACTCCGACGCTCCCCGTCCCGACACAGACTCCGGCCCTGCACGTGAGCGTGATGGCGACGCCGCGACTGACTCGACTCCCGAGGACGCGCAGACCGTCGACGACGAAGCCACAGATCAGACAGAACAACTCGACCCCGCCGACGAACCCACCTCCGTCGGCCCGCAGCCAGAGCAGTATGAGGGTTCCGGCGACGCACAGAACCCACCGACAGAGATGCCTGTCCAACCTCCGTCAGCCGTCGATACGTCTGTAGCGCAACGAGTCTCGGCGACGTTCGATGCACCGACCGCACTCGCCGCGCCGCAACCGCGGACGCTGCAGGAGGTCATTCAATCGCTGTTCACGGAGATCATCGGCGCAGCCATCCGATTCGTCGCCGGGCCGCCGGTGGTACCGCCGGGCGTCAACGTCACGGTGCGCAGTTCGCTGCTGGAGATCACCGAAGGACGCTATGTCCGCGCGCACTGGTACTACCCCGACGATGTCGAAGAGCCGGAGCAGCTCATCTACCTGCAGCACGGATTCCGCGGCGTCGGCGCGATGTACAGCTACACCGCATCCTGGCTGGCCCAGCGCACCAACAGCATCGTTGTTGTCCCCACACTGTCGTCGAACCCCTATGTGTGCGACGGCTTCTGGCTCGGCGACGACCAGGTGCACCGCGCCACCGCCGCCCTCCTTCTCGGTGATCGCGAGGCGCTGACCGCCAGCGCGGTGTCCGCCGGCTTCGCCAGGAGGTACGGCGCCGACGCGGCGCTGCCGGAGCGGTTCGCGCTGGTCGGCCATTCACTCGGAGCGGGGGTCGCTGCAGGCGCGGCCGGCTACTACGCCGATGCGGTGATCGCCAGTGGCGCTGTCAACCGACTGGCCGGGATCGTCACGCTCGACGGCGCTCCGCCCGGGTCGGTGCTGCCGGACGCTCTCGACAAGCTCGAGGGCCTAGGCGTCTATATCCCGGTGCTCGAGCTCGGTGCGCCCAGGGAGGACGGCACGCCCCGTCGGGTCGACGCGGCCCTCAACGAACACCGGCCAGGGCACTTCAACGGAGTGGTTCTCGACAACGGGCAGCACCTGGACTCCATGCAGGGCGGAAGCTGGGCCATCACGCTCATTTCGTATCTCAACCAAGGGTTCCCGACTGAACAGAACAAATCGGCCGCGCAGACTCTCATCGCCGGATGGATCAACGACATCTTCGCGGGCCGGATTGATTCGTCGACGGGTGCGTGCCAAGGCCTCAGCTGTGCCGGTATCTACGGCGAGCCCGGTCAGGCGGTGTCCGTGGCGACGCCGAAGGGGCCGGCCACCGGGGTGGTCATCGGCACGCCGGCGGCTCCTGCGACGCCCGTGTTCCGGCCGCTGTCAGTGAGCTCCCTGGTGTCGGCGCGGTCCACGTCCCTGCGCCTGGCGATCACGGTGTGATCTGAGGGCGGCGACTCACCGTACGTCGTGGCGCGGATGAGGCTGAGCGCTTGAGCGGGGCAGAAGCGTGCCAATGCCGAAACCTGTTCGCGAGCCGCGAATGATGGTGAGACTGATCGTATGACTACTGCGAGCCCGCGGAGGGCGCTCGACCTCGTCTTCTCGCCGGCACCGCCACCGGCCCGCGCGGGTGGCATCGGCCTTACGGTCCTGCGGATCGTGGCGGGGCTGTTGTGGCTGGCGCACGTGTGGTGGAAGGTGCCACCTGACTTCGGTGAAGCGCGCCGCACCGGGCTCTGGTTCTGGACGCATCTGGCGGTGGATCATCCGGTGTTCCCGCCGTACAGCTGGCTGGTCGAACACCTCGTGCTTCCGAACTTCACGCCGTTCGGTTGGCTGGTGCTGGTGGTGGAGACCCTGCTGCCCGTGCTGCTGCTGACCGGAACCGCTGTTCGGCTGGCCGCGTTGATCGGCATCGGCCAGTCCTTGGCGATCGGGATGTCGGTGGCGCAGGCGCCCAACGAATGGCCGTGGGCGTACGCGATGATGCTCGGCATCCACCTGGTCCTGCTGCTGGCGCCGAGTGCACAGTACGCCGCGGTGGACGCGGTCCGCGCCGCCCGGATAGGCGGAGACCCGGCGCCGGTGGCCAGGCGGTTGCTCGGCGGATGGGGTGTGATCCTCGCGCTCATCGCGATCCTCGCCGCCGTCAAGTCACTCGGTGACGAGTTGCTCGCGCCGCGCGGCAGCGGCGTCGGGTATCCGCCATTGCAGTTGTTCCTCGGCGACTACAACATGCTCGCCGCAACGGTGCTGCTCGGGATCGCGGGGCTGATGCTCGCCGCGGCGATCACACGCATCGCAGTGCTGGCTCTGGTCGCCGCGGCGCTCGCCGCGGTGGCGGCGCTGTCGATCTATGTACAGCTTGGCCACGGGGCGGTCTGGCTGGGCGGTAACCCAAGTACTGCAGCGGTTTTCGTGTGCGCTGTGGTAATCGCCGTCGGGGCACGTCCGCTGCGCGTATCGTCTTGAGCCATGTCGTCGACCGAAGCGTTGAATCACGTCGTCTCCGTCGCTGAAGCGAACGCCGATTACGTCGACGCAGAGGGAACCTTTCCCACGGCGGCGGTTGACGCGTTGCGCCGCAGTGGCTTGCTGGGACTCGTCCTGCCCGAGGAAATCGGCGGCCTGGGCGCTGGCCCGAGGGATCTCGTCGATGTCGTGGGCACGTTGGCGGCCGCCTGCGGATCCACTGCGATGATCTATCTCATGCACACGGCCGCCACGGTGTGCGTCGCCGCCGCGCCGCCCCCTGGCGCACCGGAGTTATTGTCTGTCATGGCCTCTGGCGAGGCGCTGGGCACGCTGGCGTTCAGCGAGAGAGGCTCACGGTCGCACTTCTGGGCGCCGGTGTCGGCGGGCGTATTGTCCGACGACGGCAACGCGGTGAAGCTGCGGGCAGACAAGAGCTGGGTCACCTCAGCGGATTATGCCGACGTGTATGTCGTGTCCGCCGGATCTACCTCAGGAGTCGCTGGTGAGGTCGACCTGTTTGCGTTGCCCAAGTCTGTCGACGGCCTGTCTGTCGTCGCGCCGTTCACCGGAATGGGATTGCGCGGGAACGCATCCTCGCCGATGACGATTGATGCAACGCTGCCCGTCACGGCCCGGCTGGGGGCGGAGGCAGCCGGTTTCGGCCTGCTGATGGAGACGGTGCTGCCGTGGTTCAACCTCGGGAACGCCGCCGTCTCGCTGGGGCTCGCCAGTGCCGCCTACTCCGCCGCAGTGTCGCATGTCAGCGGGGCGAGGCTGGAGCACCGCGACGAGGCGCTGTCTGCGCTGCCGACGATTCGTGCTCAGATCGCACGGATGGGCACGACTCTCGCGGCGCAGCGCGCCTATCTGCACAGCGCAGCCGCCAGCGTCAGCGCACCGAATGAGGAGACGCTAAACCACGTGCTTGGGGTCAAGGCATCCGCTAACGACGCCGCGTTGGCCATCACCGAATCCGCGATGCGGGTGTGTGGCGGCGCAGCCTTCTCGAAGCATCTGCCCATCGAGCGGGTGTTCCGGGATGCGCGGGCCGGCGCGGTGATGGCACCGACAGCCGACGTGCTCTACGACTTCTACGGCAAGGCCGCCACCGGCCTGCCACTCTTCTGACGGGGGAGAACATATGAGCAACCCACTGATCGTCGGTGCCGTGGCGTACACGCCCAATGTGGTGCCGATCTGGGAGGGTATCCGTGAATACTTCGACGATCCAGGCACACCCGAGACCGCCATGGATTTTGTCCTCTACTCGAATTACGGGCGGCTGGTGACCTCGCTGATCGCCGGGCACATCGACGTCGCGTGGAACACCAACCTCGCCTACGTACGGACCGTGATGCAGACAGACGGCCATTGCGTCGCCCTGGCACAGCGTGACACCGACGTGGGATTCACGACCGTCTTCGTCGCGCCATCCGGCAGCGGGCTGTCCGGTCCGACGTCGATGGCAGGCAAGCGGCTTGCGCTCGGCTCGGCCGACTCCGCGCATGCGGCAATCCTGCCCCTGCACTATCTCGCCCGCGCCGGTGTGCCGGCTTCGGACATGCACGTCATCCGGTTCGACACCGATATCGGCAAACACGGCGACACCGGCCGCAGCGAGCTCGACGCCCTTGAGGCCGTCTTGGCCGGTGAGGCCGACGTCGCCGCGATCGGCAGCAGCACCTGGGAAGCGATGGGACGTGACGAGCTGATGCCCGGCACCCTCGAGGAGGTATGGCGGACCGACGGGTATTGCCATTGCATGTTCACCGCGCTCGACACCCTGCCGGCCGAGCGGTACACCCCATGGGTCGACAAGCTGCTGGCGATGGACTGGGACACACCCGAGCACCGCAGGATCCTCGAACTCGAGGGTTTACAGCGCTGGGTGAGACCGCACCTGGACGGGTACGAGCCACTGTTCGCAGCGGTGGAGGAGCAGGGGGTCGACCCGCGGTGGTGATCCTCGACCTGATGAGGTTGATGGCCACACTGGCTGAGGGTGCCGTTGGCGAGATCACCGTCGCGTCTGCCGCGGAACGAGAGCTCGCTGAAAGATGGTGCGCACGAAGCGGTAACACCGTGGTGAACGCGAGCCTGGACGGGTCGGGCAGGGGAACACTGACCGTGCGGCGCGGCCGCTCACCTGATCCGCTCCTTGTTCTCGGTCCGGATCGGATGCCGGGGGCTCGGCTGTGGATGTACACCAACTTCCACTGCAACCTCGCGTGTGACTACTGCTGCGTGGCATCCTCGCCGCAGACCCCGCGGCGCGAACTCGGGACCGATCGGATTGCCCGTTTAGCCGAAGAGGCGGCGGCCTGGGGGGTGCGCGAGATTTTTCTCACCGGCGGCGAGCCGTTCCTGCTGCCCGATATCGGCACCATCGTCGCCAGCTGTGCGGCGTTACTGCCGACCACCGTGCTGACCAACGGAATGGTGTTCCGGGGCAGGGGGTTACGTGAGCTCGAGGCCATTCCGCGGGCCAATGTGGCGTTGCAGATCAGTCTCGATTCCGCGACGCCGGAACTGCACGACTCGCATCGTGGACAGGGCAGCTGGGCCAAGGCAGTGGAAGGAATCCGGGTGGCCTGCAGCCTGGGATTTCGCGTGCGGGTGGCCGCGACCGTGGCCGCGCCAGCGCCCGGCGAGCTGGCTGCCTTCCACCACTTGCTCGACGACGTCGGTATCGCCCCCGGCGATCAGGTGGTGCGGCCGGTCGCCCACGAGGGCGTGGCATCCGAAGGCGTGGTGATAACCCGCGAATCGCTGGTGCCCGAGGTCACCGTCACCGCCGAAGGCGTCTACTGGCATCCGGTGGCGGCAACCGATGACGGCGCGCTGGTGACCCGCCAGATCGAGCCCCTTGCCCCTGCGCTGGACGAGATCTCCCGCGCCTTCGCCGAGCAGTGGGCCCGCAAGGCCAGCGCCGCGCAACTGTTTCCTTGCGCCTGACACAACCTCGGCGTCGATTTCGGAATCAGCTGCGCTGGAAGGGCATTAGTGGGGCCAACGAGCTGTACGGCAACTACCGGTGGTGGATCCGGCTCGCCGGCGTGCGTCAATGGCGGTGGCGACTGCCGGGGGTGCGCGCAATCGCGGTCGACACGTACGTAGCCTTGTACGCTGTGACCACCTGGCTCGGCGGATTCGCATGACTTTCGATTTCTCACCGGATCGCAACCTGTACCCCTTCACCTCGCGCTGGTTCGCGAGCTCGCAGGGGCGGGTTCACTACATCGACGAGGGCAGCGGTCCACCGCTTCTGCTCTGTCACGGCAACCCGACATGGAGCTTCCTCTACCGCGACGTCATCGCGGGCCTAGGCGACCGCTTCCGTTGCATCGCACCGGATTACCTGGGCTTCGGCCTATCAGAACGCCCGACTGGGTACGGCTACACCGTGGAGGAGCACGCGCGCATCGTCGGCGAGCTGGTGGACTTTCTGAATCTGGACGGCTATGTGTCGATGGGGCAGGACTGGGGAGGTCCGGTCACCATGGCGGTGGATACGGTCCGCGCTGACCGGGTACGCGGAGTAGCGCTGGGCAACACATGGTTCTGGCCGGCTGACAAGCTGCGAATGAAGGCGTTCAGCAGGGTGATGTCCAGCCGCCCGATGCAGCGCGCGATCCTGAATCGGAACTTTTTCGTCGAGAGGCTGATTCCGGTGGGGACGAGTCGAACGCTGACGCCGCTTGAGATGGACCACTACCGCGCCGTCCAACCGTCACCGGAGGCGCGAAGGGGTGTCGCAGAACTGCCCAAGCAGATCCTGGCGGCCCGACCGTTGCTGCAACGCCTCGCGCACGAGGTGCCCAAGACTCTGGGGGCCAAACCTGCGCTGTTCGTCTGGGGCATGAAGGACTTCGCGTTTCCGCCCGCGCAGACGCTGCCGCGGATGCGAGCTACCTTCCCCGATCACGTCGTCGTCGAATTATCAGGAGCCAACCACTTCGTGCAAGAAGACGAACCCAGCCGGATCGCCGCAGCGATCATCGACCGCTTCGGCTGACGTGGTGGCCGGTCGAACGTGGGGTCGGCCGCGCGATGCTGTGGCGATGTACCTGCACCAGCCGCCAGCATTCATTGCGGTGCTCGCAGTGTTGATGTGACCCCCGGGTCAGCCCGATTCGCGCCCGAACATCCGCGACCACCACGGCCGTCGAGCCGATTCCGAGTGGTCGATTGTTTCGCTATCCACTGGGGTTGACGAGGGTCGAAACCCGGGTGTTCAGCGCGGGCTCGCCCAGCGTGCCACGCACCACGTCGACGGAACCGTCCGCGCCGACGAACGCAAACGCCGGCTGTGCCGTCACACCGAAGCGCTGCCATACCGCTCCGTCGACATCGGCGATGTTGGTGAAGAAGCCGAGATCGTATTTGTCGACGAACTCCTGCATTGCTGGCTCCTGATCCAGCGCCGCGACGCCGACGAATGTTGCGTCGGGATTGGCCCGTGCGACTTTGGCGACGTCGGGAGCCTCCCGCTGGCAGGTTGGGCACCACGGCGCCCAGAACCAGAACACGGCGGGCTTCCCGGCCAGTGATTGCCCGGAGAACTCCGGCCCACCCAGGGTCTTGGCGGTGAAGTTCAGTTCCGCTGGGACTGCCGGGACTACCGGGGCATTCGACGGGGCCGGCTGTTCAGCGGGGGACACGCTCAACGTTGCCGACGCGGCATCGCCGCCGGACCCGCCACACCCTGCAACCAATCCGACCGTGCCCAACAGCGCCAACACATAGCCGATTCTCACTCGCAGAACCTCTCATCTCTCGGGGTGCGGCAACCCAAGCAGCACTTGCGCAACGAGCGCCTGCGCACTGTCATCGAACTGACAGTGTCACTGCCGAAACTACAGTGCCCCGGTCTCAGCAGCTGATATGGAGACAGACTGCAGGAGAACCGGCGCCGGCATCGAAAACCGTGCGGTCGGGATCAAAGTTGGTGACACTGCACTCGGTGAGCGGCGCCCATCTTCTTCACGATGACGGTGTAGCCCGAAACCCGGACGCTTCACTGCGCCGCCTCCCGATCGGCACGGGCAGATTCTGCTGGACCGAGACCTCGGCGCATTCTCGACCGATAGTCATAATGCTCTCGAACCCATCAATCGGGCGGCGAACTATTCTCTGGCTGACACATGCTCTGGTTGGGGCGAACTCGACGTTGTGCTGAGCCGGCATCCCAGTGTGCGCGCTGGTTGCCGTACGCGGGAACTCCACCGGCTGCGCGCAGCAGCGAGGCGAGGTAAATCAGGCCGAGCATGTCGATGCCGTCGTAGTGAATGGCAATGAGTCGATCCCGTTCCAGTTCCTTCAAAAGCTTGTTAAACGCCCCGAGCATGGCGGCCAGGGTGCGCTGCGCGGGTTCGACACGCGTTGGGCTACCGAAGACAACCAACGACGCGCAATGTCGGGATGCGAGGCCAGCATTGCTTCGAAGGCGTTGCGATCCAGGCACAAACAGGTGCTGTCGTCGAGTGCGCGAGCGGTGTAGGCGAGGGTGCACCTGCGGAGTGTTGCGGCCGGCGAAGTGCGAGGCTGTGTAATCGTAACGGCCTGCGCGACATCAAGTCACGGCGATTCAGAGTGCATCAGAGCGGGGATCAGGGCGGCGACATGCGGCGGCAATACTTCGAGCTCGTCGACGTACTCTCCGGAGTGCTGCTCGTAATGCGGGTAGGAGCCGCGTAACCCGCGCAGCCTGGCGAAGGGAGCCAGTGCGGCGAACAGCGTCTGCTGGATGATGCGTGGCGGTGAGGTGAATTGGATCGTGTCGTCGAACTCGCGGGCTAGCAGGGCGGCCTGAAGAAGGCCAGGGCGCCCGGTGTCGTCGGTGCGGCCGTCGGCGGCCACGCCGAAGAGGTTGCGAATCATTGACTCGAAGCGCCTGCCTGGATCGACCTCGACGACGACCCACGCCGTGTCGTCGCCGACGTTCCACCAATCGTGAGGAGTGCCCGGGGGAACCACCACCCGAGTGCCGCTGCGGGCAACACTCTCGACTCCGTCTAACCGGATCCCAAGCGTTCCACGGACCACGGTGAAGGTTTCGGTACTGCCCGGGTGGACGTGCTCACCGACCACTGCGGCGCCCGGCCGGGCGTACAGATCGGCGATCAAGGGTGAACTCGCGGTTGCCGGTGCACGGCGCACGATGCCACGCTCGCCGGTGACGGGGTTCTCGATGACTGCATAACTCATGGGAGTCCTTGTTGTCGAGGTGTTTTCGTAGCGGTTGATCGGCTCAGGACGCGACCCTCGGGCCGGTGATCAGGCGGCGGAGTCGGTGTCGATTGGTTCACCTGGATGGGGCTCTGCGAGCAGGGCCGACGTCGCACTGTGTACGAGCTCGCGCGTCGGGGGGGTGGACCAGGCGGCGACGGGCGCGGCATCTGGGCGGACCAAGACAGCGCCTCGAGCGCCCAGACCGAGTGACAAAGCGGTCAGGGGGTCGAGTGGTACGACCTTGACCGGGGGTGCCGGGCCTACATCTGCCACCGCTTGCCGACCGAGATCTGCGTCGGCGACCAATAGTGTGAGGCCGTCGCCGACCAGGTCGAGAGTGGAGACGCCGGGCGAGACCCACAGGTGTCCGATCCGCCGGCCGAGGTCGACCCGGACCTCGGATACTGCCGGCCGGCGGGAGCCGGCCGGGTCGGCCGACCGTTGAAGGTTGTACTGCACCACGGGGCGTCGTTCGGCCTCATAGCTGGCGAGCAAACTGGGAGGCGCCCAACCCCGCATCACCCAGCCGAGCTTCCAACCCAGGTCGTGAGCGTCGGCAAGAGCCATGTTCAGGCCGGTGCCACCGCGGGGCGTGACGCGGTGTGCGGCGTCGCCGATGAGGAACACCCGGCCGCGCGAGAAGCTCTGCGCCAGCTGCGCCCCCGCTCTGAACTGGTCGAACCTCGCGATGTGCACCTCGGGACCCGCTAGGTCGACGGCACGTAGCAGCCGTTGGTGCAGCTCTGCCTTCGTGGGCAAGTGGGCGACGTCGCCGTCCGCGCCGTAGCTGACCCCGAACAGCCACCGGTCGGTCATGCCGGCGGGCAGCAGCACCCCGCTGGCGTCCGGTTCGGTGATTGCGTACAAGAGGTGACGGTGCCCGCCCAGCTTCTCCCAGAGCGGTGCACGAAACTCGACACGCACGCCTTCGTACAACACCTCCGGTCCGCGAAACTCGATGCCCAACGCGGAGCGGACAGCACTTCGCGCGCCGTCGGCGCCGATGACGTATTGCGCTTCGATCCGTCGCAGCTGGCCGGTCGACCCGACAACGGTGACCGTGGCCGACGCGTTGCCAGGGGCCACGTCGATAACCTCACAGCCACGCTCGACAGTGACGTTCGCTAGCGAGGACACGTGCTCCAGCAGCACCGACTCAAGGAGATCTTGGGCAACGCACTCTGCTCTGCTGGGGCTGAGCACTGCGCTCTGCTGGGCACTCGGGTACCCGACATCGATCGCTGTCCCCTCTGCCGCACAGGCCACGCTCGGCATAGCCAGCATGGTCATGTCCACCTCGTCCGCGCCGGCTCGAACCTGCTCCTCCAGACCCCATGAGCGGAGAAGTTCCATGGAACGCACGCTCAACACCGTCGCCCGAGGAAGCGGCGACCCGGCGGACCGGCGCTCGACCAGCAGAACCTCGACGCCGGCCCGCGCCAGCGTCATCGTCATCGCAAGTCCGGCCGGTCCCGCGCCGACCACCACCACGGGCTGACCCCTCATGTTTCCCAATTTCGTCGGACGCTATGTATTGAGAAGACATGGTGTCTTTCGTCGGTCGTCTTGTCAACTCAAATATGAAAGGATCGATCGGTGGCAACGCGGAAGTACGAACAGCGCCTACGGGCCGAGGGAGCCCAGCAAACGAGACAACGAATTTTCGAGGCGCTGGCCGATCGACTCCGGGCGGCGCCCAATGAGCCGCCCAGCCTGGATAAAGTGGCCGAGATCGCGGGTGTGGCCCGCTCGACGATCTACACGACCTTCGGCTCGCGGGCAGGGTTGTTCGAAGCCTTTACGACTGACCTGTGGGAGCGCAACGGCCTCGCTGATGTGACCGCAGCAGTGGAGGTTCCCGACGCCCGCGCACACCTACGCGGAGGTCTCCGCGCAGCTTGCCGGATGCTGGCCGGCGACCTCGAGGTCTACCGTGTGCTCTTTTCCATGACCCGCCTCGACCCCGCCTCGCTGGGCGGCGCAGTGGAGTCGAAGGAGCGCCACCGCAGCGGCGGCATGGCCTACTTGGCGCAACGCCTCGCGGACCAAGGCGCTCTGCGACCGGGCATCTCCCCAGAGCACGCGGCCGACCTGCTGTGGATGTTGTGCAGTTTCGAAGCCTTCGACCTCCTTCACTCCGGGCGTGGGATGTCGGTCGACGAGGCAGCGCAGGCGCTCGCCGACACCGCAGAACGCGCACTCTGCACTTGATCAGACGTGGAGTCGGAGGCGCCTCGGTCGACCTGGTGCCGCATGGCGGTCACTGGACCGGCCGAGATAGTTGCGGACCACGTCTCTGCGCCTGGCCATCACGGTGTGACCTGAGGGCGGCGACTCGCCGTACGCTCGAGCGGTGGACGCCGTGCTGTACGTCGTGGACCTCGCGCGGATGGTTGCGTTCTACCGAGACGCTCTCGGGATGACGGTATCGGGGAGCCACGATGGCGCTACCGATCTTGACTGTGCCGGCGCGACGCTCCACCTGATCCGGGTGCCGCCCTCCGTCGCTGCCGAGATCGTGATCGCCGAACCACCCGTGCGGCGCGAGGAGACGCCGATCAAGCTGGTCGTTCCGGTCGACGATCTCGCTGCCGCACGACAGCGGGTCGCCGAGCATGGCGGCGCCGCCGACGGCCCAGATCGCGAGTGGACGTGGGAGCGCAGAGTCCGCGTCGATGCGGTCGACCCTGAGGGCAATGTCGTGCAGCTCGCCACCCGGTAACGCGGCGCCGGCCCGTCTGAGTGCGGGACTTCGCCACGCCCCGTGATGCAGTGGATCTAATTGCCCACCTTGAGAGCCGCGTCGTTGGTTTTCAGCGGGGGAAGGAGAGCCGGCGTGACGAGGTGGCGGCGCAGGCGATTGCTGGATGCTTGAAAGAGACTACGCAGTGTGGCGACGGTGCCCCGGACGTCGTCGCGGGCGGTGAGGTAGGTCCACCGGTGGGGCTCGGGTAGGGAGAAGAACTGTTCGAAGAATCCTGGGACCTCAGCCGGAGGCATCCGCAGTAGCGCCTCCAAGCCGATCCGCCGAAAGTGGTGGACCACAAGCGCATTGAGCGGCCAGACGGTTTCGCGGGCGGCAGCCAGCGCTCTGGCCGGGTCGTACGGCAGGTGCGCGGCGAACGCGGCGGCCACCCGCGGGGCGAGCCGCAGGGACGCGGCCAGACTGAACCCGGTCGCCGGGTGAATCAACGGGGCGGCCGCACCGAACCCGAGCACTCCGGGCCCGCGGTGACGCGGATGGTCCACCCGGAACGAAACCTTTTCGTTCCGTGCGTCCTTCGTGGGGACCACGCCGTGGTGTGCCAACCGGGCGTCGAGCCGCCGGCGCAGCGTCGATAGTGGCAGCCCCGGCCGGCGTGCCAATGAGGTCTCCTCGACGAGTACCTCGCCGCCGCCGAGTGGTACGGCGTAGAGAAACGTCGGCCAGCCGGTCTCGCCGTGATCGGTGCGCCAGTCCATGAACAGGGCGTCACCGGGAGCGACCAGAGGTGCGGCCGACTCTTGGTCAATGATCAGTCCGTAAGCGGTTTGTTCAGCAGGCGCGCGGCGCCGCGGGGTGGGGTCCAGTGGCCGTGCCCGGCCCCCGGCGTCGACGACGACCGACGCTCGCAACTGTGACCCGTCGGCCAGGGCAACGACGCCGACCTCTGGCGACCCGACCGCGCGCCCGGCGTGGATCTGTACCCCGGTCAGCCGGTCGGTGAGGTGGGCACGAAGCGCCGGCACGTCGAGGACGGCGTAGTCCCATCCCAACTGGTGCTCGGTCAGTGCGATCGCCCGGCCGCCGGCGCGGGCCGCGACGACGGAAGCCGGAAGATCGACCGGCAGCTCCCGGCTCCACATCCCGTAGGTCGCCGTCCATGGCCGATCGGGTGACGGGTCGACCAACCCGGTGTCCATGCCGAGCCGCGCACACGCCCCCGCCAACGCCATCCCCGCGGGCCCGCCTCCGACCACCAGAACGTCCATCCGTCCCATCGTGCCCTTTCGCCGCAGGAATCCTCGAGGGCGGGTCCAGCAAGGCCTCGCTGCCCTGTCGCGGCCCGATTGTCAATCGGCGTCACCGATCTGTAGTGCGAAGGCATTGGCGATTGCCCGGGCGAGAGCGGCTTCCTGCCGGTCGAACAGGAAGCCGAGGTGGCGCCCCAGCGCCGCCTTGTCGATCGTGACGATGGTGTCGCAGCTGATGACGCAATCGTGATCCAGTCCGTTCGGTTTTCCGATCGCAACTTCGGTGCTCAGCCCTTTCGCGGTGGTAGTGATCGGTGCCACCGTGACCCTCCGCATCGCGCTTCGAACGGCCTCTCGGGTCAACACGACGACCGGCCGCGCCTTGTCCAGATGCGCGATGTGGATGTCTCGCATCAGTCGACGTCGACGTTGCCGAATGCGGTCAAGCCGTCGAAGTCGTCGTAGTCGCCCCGTTCCTCGAGGATGCGGGCGTCGCGCTCGGCAGCCATGTGCTGTCGATACATCGCGAGAGCCCGCGTGACGACCGTTGCTCGGGACCCCGCGCCTTCGCTGACGAGTTGATCGACGTAGATCACGAGATCGTCCGGCAACCGCACGGCAATTTGAGTGGTCACAAAACCGACGATACCAAATTGGGATTCGATCTGGGATGCATCAGGCAAGCTTATGAGTAGGGCGAATGACGGGCTCGGGGAACCCGCAGCCCGGTGATCACCCGTCCGACGATGGAAGTTGCCGCTTGCCGCCATCGCCGCGAATCGCGTTGCGGGTCAGACGGTTCGGACCCTCGATCGCCGTCGTGGTTTCTCCGACGGGCGCCCCGCGGGTCGCCGCAACGCGCGTCGTCCCGCCCAACTGCTCTTCCGGCTCCGCGGCTTCCTCGGACGTCACGGTGACCCGGTGGCTGCGTCGCATGCTGAAGTGGATCTCCTCCGTCTCCTCAAACACCTCACGCGCGGCACGCAAAGGCTTGGTCGTCGTATCGATGGCGGTGGCGACGATCGGCGGCACGAACGGACGTATCCAGCGCATCGCCGCTCCGGCCACATCGGGCACCGTCGGTAGCACCATGCGCTTCTCGGGTCGTGACTCGCGCACAGCGGGCAGTCGCTCGGGCGGAGCTTCAGTCGCCGGGTCGGCGTCCAGCGCGGCCGGCAACTCTGCCACCGGCTCGGGGATGCGCTCGGCGGACACCGGTGTGGGCGCCTCCAACGCAGCGGCGACACGACGCCGCTGCTCCTCCCGATCGATCTCCGTCTGCGCCGCGACCGCCAGACGCGCACTGGCGAGCTGATGTTCGGCCCACATCGATTCGACTGCGGCGCGCACCTCGGACTGCTTGACCGCGATCGCGGTGTCGGCCTCAAGATCCGCGCGTTCGCGCGCAGCAGCCGCGGTCGCGCGGCGGTCCTCGGAGGTCTTCGCCCGCGACAGTCTGAGGATCAACGGAAAGAGGAACAACAGCACGAACACGCCGGCCATCACGGCTCGCAACACCGTCGCGCCTGGACTCGACAGCGTGTGGGCGTTCATCGCCAGCCACCGCGCGCCGAACCCACGGTCCGCGCTGGCGATCGCGGCGTCGCGCGCCGCGGTGAGTGCCCGCTCACCCTCGGTAACTTTGGCGTCGAGCGCCGGCGCGAGTCGATCACGCTCGAACGCTGCCCTGTCGAGCTCACGCTGCGTGTCCGCAAGGAACTCATCGGCCGTGCGGTGCTCGGGTCCGGCGCCGGGCAACCCGGTGATATGCGTCTGCGGGCACTGCGGCGCCGCGCTGAACTCACAGCGGGCGATGACCAGAGCCTCGTCGCGTTCGCGGCTCGCCGCCTCGACCGCGTTATCCAGAGCGCCACGCTCCCGCTGTGCTCGCTCGAGATCGTTCGACGCCGCCACGACGGCGGGCGCTGAACTGGCGCTGCGCATCGCCTCCTCGTCCAGTCGGCGGTCACTGGAGCCGGCGAAGATCAGCATGGCTGCGAGCTCGCCGACGACGACACCCGCGACGACCGCGGCCACCGCATACGCCAGTGCACGTGGCCGCGACACAATCGCTCTGAAACGCCTGTCAGACATCGAAACTCCATGGGCATCGGGTCATGTTGAGACGCGGCGGAACAGTCACGCCAGCGTGAATGGAGGTCATCGTCTCACATCCTGCTGCCGCTCGCGCAGTCGCCGTTGCCCGCGCGCCTTCCATCGATGTCGGACCCCTGCGCCACACTTCCGGACATGGGCAAGCGCAACCGCGAGCGGCGGACGGCCAAGCAGAAACACCGGCGCAGGGCAGCCACTGAGCGCGAACGCATCCGGCCGGAGCCGGATCGAGCGCAGCTCCTCGAAACCCTCATCATCGCATTGAGCACGGCCGCGAGATTCCCCTCGCCATGGCGCGCGGACGAACTGTTGGAGCAATACCGCGGTGACGAGCGCGAACTCGACATTGCTGCCGACCTCGCCGTGCACGAGGCGATCCGTACGGCGTGGGAGCACGGGTGGTCACCGACGGATCTCCACGAAATTGCGCGCCGCAGAGTGGACGCGGCCACCGTGCGCTACCTCGACGAGGCGATCGTGCTGGAGTCGCGGCGGTACTCGACGGCGACGCTGCACCCACGCTGGCGCAGCGAGCTCGCCGGCATCTCCGCGGCGGTGGGGCCGTCGGCGACGGCGCCGCAGATGTGGCATTGGGCCGCTGCGCATTCCACCGACACGCGCACCGCGCTGACCGCGGTCCTTCAGGTGCTGAACCTGCTGGGGAGGATCCCCGCGATAGAGGCCATGCTTCCGCTGCCGGGTTCGTACCGCCAGCTGTCCGCTGTGGTCGGCGAGGTCGACGAGAAGACGCTCGCTCGGGTGCGTGCGCTGCTGGCCAAGGCCGAGGCCACCGAATACCCCGACGAGGCCGAGGCGCTGTCGGCCAAGGCGCAGGCACTCATGGTGCGGCACTCCCTGCGGGAGGCGGTCGCCGATCACGATCGTGGACGGGCGTCCGTCGCCGGGGCGCGCAGGGTTTGGATCGACAACCCCTACGTCGCTGCGAAGGTGTCGCTGTTGCAGGCGGTCGCCCAGGCCAACCGCTGCCGCACTGTCTGGTTCAAAGACCTGGGCTGCGTCGTCAACGTCGGTGCGGAGAACGACCTGGACCTGGTCGACCTGCTCGCAACGTCACTGCTGGTGCAGGCGAGCCGGGCGATGCTGGTGGCGGGACGCCAGCACGGTGTTCGTGGTCAGTCGCGCACGAAGTCGTTCCGGCTCTCCTTCCTGGTCGCCTACGCAGCCCGTATCGGGGAGCGGCTCGCCGCCACCAGTTCGTCGGTCACCGAAGAACTTCAGCGCGACGACCGGCTGCTGCCCGTGTTGGCAGCACGCAACCGCGCGGCCGATGAGGCGTTCACCCGGCTGTTTCCGAGGACGGTCGTCAGCCCGCTGACGGCCTACGACTCCCTCGGCCTGGGCGCCGGCCGCTCGACGGCGGACGCGGCGATGCTCGACGTGCGAGATTCGATCGCGGGCTAGGTGCACGGACTCGGTGATTCTCGGCGATCTTGCTCGTGCGTACGGGGCAGCCGAACCGGCGACGTTGAAACCACGCTGCCCTGCCATCGTGGCTGGTAGTCTCCCGCACCACGGAGGCATGAAGATGTCCAGTGACTCGACTGTCATAGCCGAGCTGCTGGCTGGGTATCGCGCCGCGCTGCAGGCGTGTGACCACCTCGACCCGCTCAACGCGTCGGCCGTCAGACGCGTAGTTGCAAAGAGCTCGGGTCGGGCCCACGAGACGCTTGTCACCAGACACTCGGGTGGTGGCCTGGCTTCCGAGCTGAGCGAGTTTGCGGCGGCAGCGGCGCGTGGGGACCTGTTCGCGAAGGGCGGTCGCGCCGTCAACCAGCTGCTCGGTCTGGTCGGTGTGGCGGCGCTGCTCGGGATTCTAGTTGGGTTGCTTTTGGGCGGCTATAAGCTCGTCATCAACCTGGCCTCGATGGCGTTCCGACTGGGCACGAGCCTGGGAGTCTTGTTGGCCGGAGTCCTTGTGTTTCTCGCGATCCGGGCCTTCTGGGAGGTGGGCAAGGGGGGCGTCAAGCTTGTCGTCAGCGGCCTGCGCGGGGCAAGTCGGACGACCGAACCCGCAGTGGACACGTTGGCTCGCACGGTCGATGAGCCGGAACGAGCCTTCTATGCCCAGTACGGCGGCCGCCCGGCCAAACGCCGGCTGGGGGCGGGTCTCAGCGCGGGTGTGGTGGCCGTTGTCTGCGTACTCGCAGTCGTCGGCTTCGTCTTGTTGGGTGCCATCGTGTTCGGTGTTCTGCAGGGGTGGGCGGAGAAATCGGACCCCTGCGAGCAAGCGCCGTTCTCGCCTGGGTGTCGTGAGATTCCCGGTCCGAGCTTCCCCACGGTGCCGTCGACCATCCCGATACCGACGTTTTCGACGGTGCCGACCTACCCCTGAGCGTCGACGCTCGTCAAAGATGTTGCTAACCATCTGAATTCGTGTGAGTGCGAAAACTCCTCCCCGACGATCCCCTTATCCGGACGAGTTCGACGCGTGTCAGCGTCCAGATGTTGCTGACACGACGGCAACGTCGGGTGAGCGTGGTTCGGTGACGGGCTGACCACTAGTCAGCAGCGGTGAGCGCCTGATGTCAGAAGTCCCTGTCGGCGGTGCCGGACTCGGTGACCGGGGTGCCCGAGAGCGCATTGCCTGCGAGGTCGTCCGGCGTCGTCGACGGCGTCCAAGTCAGCGTTCCGGTTCCTGAGGCGGTGCTGCGGACGGCTCCAAGGAAGACGGAGTCGTAGGTGCCGAGCGTGATCGTGACCGTGTTGCCGGTCATCGTCATCGTCGAGGGAGTGCCGGAATCGCCGAAAGTTATTGTGCCGCCCAGCAGTCCGGTGACATAGTCGGTCCGGCCGAGCTCGACCGCCCCCAGCGGCAGCAGCGAGGTGTTGGTCGAGTTGTAGACCTGGAGGGAGTCGTTGCCGCCCAACAGGCCCGCGAGGATGTTGCCGTCGTAGGCGCGGACGACGACATTGGTCGACGCGCCCGTCCACCCGGCGAGGATCGAGGCGGGATCGATCGGCTCGCTGAAGGTGTAGATGATGGTGTCGCCCTGCTGCATAAGCCCGTTGGTGCCGCTGTTGGTGGTCTGCACCCCTACGGCCGTCGGCGTGACGTTGTCGACGACGGTGATGCTGACGGTGGCGACGGTGCTGGTGGCCGTGCCGTCGCTCGCGGTGTAGGTGAAGCTGTCGGTGCCGTTGTAACTCGGCGCCGGTGTGTAGGTGAACGAGCCGTTTGCGTTCAAGGTCAAGGTGCCGTGGGTGGGGCCGGCGACCAGGGATGCGCTCAGGCTGTTGCCGTCGACATCGGTGTCGTTGGACAGGACGTTGCCGTTGAGCACGATGTCCTGGTTGGTCGTGACGGTGTCGTTGGCGGCGACGGGGGTGTCGTTGACGGCGTTGATGGTAACGGTGACGGTCCCGGTGTTGCTGTTGGTGGTGCCGTCGTTGGCGGTGTAGGTGAAGCTGTCGGTGCCGTTGTAGTTGGCAGTCGGGATGTAGGTGAAGCTGCCGTCGCTGTTGAGCGTGAGGCTGCCATGGGCGGGTCCGCTGAGCACCGATGTGGTGAGCGTGTTGCCGTCGGCGTCGGTGTCGTTCGTCAGCACGCCCGGCGCCGCGACAGTCAATGTGGCGTCTTCGTTGACGGTGTGGCTGTCGTTTGTGGCTATGGGGGCGTCGTTGACGGCGGTGATGGTGATGGTGACCGTGGCGGTGTTGCTGTTGGTGGTGCCGTCGTTGGCGATGTAGGTGAAGGAGTCGGTGCCGTTGTAGTTGGCGGTGGGGGTGTAGGTAAAGGTGCCGTTGCTGTTGAGTGTGAGGCTGCCGTGGGCGGGTCCGGCAATCAGTGATGCGGTCAGGGTGTCCGCGTCGGCGTCGGTGTCGTTGGACAGGACGTTGCCGTTGAGGGCAGTGTCCTCGTTCGTCGTGTAGTTGTCATTGGTGGCGACGGGGGCGTCGTTGACGGCGGTGATGGTGATGCTGACTATCGCGATGTTGCCGTTGACAATTCCGTCATTGGCTCGATAGGCGAAGGCGTCGGTGCCGTTGTAGTTGGCGGTGGGAGTGTAGGTGAACGAACCGTCGCTGTTCAGTGTCAGGCTGCCGTGGCTGGGGCCGGTAACCAGTAATGCGGTCAGGGTGTTGGCGTCGGCGTCGGTGTCGTTGGTCAGCACGTTGCCGGTCAGTGGAGTGTCTTCGCTAGTGGTGTAGCTGTTGTTGACGGCGACGGGGGCGTCGTTGGCCGCGGTGATGGTGATGGTGACGGTCGCGGTGTTGCTGTTGGCGGTGCCGTCGTTGGCGGTGTAGGTGAAGGCGTCGGTGCCGTTGTAGTTGGCGGTGGGGGTGTAGGTGAACGAGCCGTTGCTGTTGAGTGTGAAGCTGCCGTGGCTGGGCCCGGCGACCAGTGAAGCGGTGAGCGTGCTGCCCTCGGCGTCGGTGTCGTTGGTCAGCACGTTGCCGGTCAGTGGGGTGTCTTCATTGACGGTGTAGTTGTCGTTGGTGGCGACGGGGGCGTCGTTGGCCGCGGTGATGGTGATGGTGACCGTGGCGGTGTTGCTGTTGGCGGTGCCGTCGTTGGCGGTGTAAGCGAAGCTGTCGGTGCCGTTGTAGTTGGCGGTGGGGGTGTAGGTGAACGAGCCGTTGCTGTTGAGTGTCAGGCTGCCGTGGGCGGCTCCGCTGACCAGTGATGCGCTGAGCGTGTTGCCGTCCGCATCAGTGTCGTTGGAAAGCACACTGCCCGTCAGGATGCTGTCCTCGCCGATGGTGAAACTGTCGTTGGCAGCGACGGGGGCATCATCGACGGACGTGATGGAGATCGTCACCAGGGCGGTATCGGTCAGAGTGCCGTCGTTAGCGGTGTAGGTGAAGCTGTCGGTGCCGTTGTAGTTGGCGGCCGGCGTGTACGTGAAGGTCCCATCAGTGTTGAGGATCAGCGTGCCGTGACTTGGTCCGGAAACGATTGTGGCCGTGAGGGTATTGCCGTCGACATCGGTGTCGTTGGTCAGCACGTTGCCGGTCACCTGGGTGTCTTCGCCTGTGGCGACCGAGTCGTCATTTGCCACCGGTGCGTCGTTGATCGCCGTCACCACAATGGTCACCAGGGCGGTGTTGCTGGTCGCTAAACCATCCGACGCCCTGTAGGTGAAGCTGTCGACGCCGTTGTAGTTGGTGGTGGGGGCGTAGAGGAAACTCCCGTCGGGGTTGAGAGTCAGTGTGCCGTGGGCTGGTCCGGTGAGCACGGTGGCGATGACGGTGTCGCCATCGGCGTCGACGTCGTTCGACAGTACGTTGCCTGTCAGAGTGCTGTCCTCGCCGATGGAATAGGAATCATTGTCGGCGACCGGGGCGTCATTGACGGGGGCGATGGTGATGGTGATGGTGGCGGAGTCGCTCGTCGCGGTGCCGTCGGAGGCGGTGTAGGTGAAGCTGTCGTCACCGTTGTAGTTCGCTGCCGGGGTGTAGGTGAAGCTGCCGTCCGGATCCAGCGTGAGAGTGCCGTGCGAGGGTCCGTCAACCAGCGACGCGGTCAACGGATCGTCATCCACATCAACGCTATTGGAGAGCACGCCGGCCGCCAGGCTGTAGTCCTCGTCGATGGTGAACGAGTCGTCCCCGGCGATGGGCGCGTCGTTGACCGGAGACACGGTGAGCGACACCGTGGCCGTATTGCTCGTGGCGGTTCCGTCGGAGGCGGTGTAGGTGAAGGAGTCGGCGCCGTTGTAGTTGGCGGTGGGAGTGTAGGTGAAGGTGCCGTCGGGGTTCAGCACGAGTGTGCCGTGGGTGGGTCCGTCGACCAGTGACACGGTGAGGAGGTCGCCCTCGGCGTCGCTGTCGTTCGACCGCACGTTGGCCGTCAGGGTGCTGTCCTCATTGATGGTGAACGAGTCATTGGTGGCGGTTGGTGCGTCGTTGATCGGATCGACGGTGATCGACACGGTGGCAACCGAACTGGTCGCGGTGCCGTCTGACGCGGTGTAGGTGAAGGAGTCGGCCCCGCTGTAGTTGGCGCCCGGGGTGTAGGTGAAGCTGCCGTTCGCGTTGAGGGTCAGGGTGCCGTGGGTGGGGCCGTCGACGAGTGAAGCGGTCAACGAATCGGCGTCGATGTCGGTGTCGTTGGTCAGGACGTTGCCGGTGAGCGGGGTGTCTTCATTGGTGGTGAACAGGTCGTCGTTGGCGACCGGGGCGTCGTTGACGGGGCTGACGGTGATCGACACGGTGGCAACCGAACTGGTCGCGGTGCCGTCGGCGGCGGTGTAGGTGAAGGAGTCGGCGCCGTTGTAGTTGGCGCCCGGGGTGTAGGTGAAGCTGCCGTTCGCGTTGAGGGCCAAGGTGCCGTGGGCGGGCCCGTCGACCAGGGACGCAGTCAAAGGATTCGCGTCGATGTCAGTGTCATTGGTGAGCACGTTGCCGACCAGTGGGGTGTCTTCATTGGTCGTGAACAGGTCGTCGTTGGCGACGGGCGCGTCGTTTACGGGGTTGACCGTGATGTTCACGGTGGCAACCGAACTGGTGGCGGTGCCGTCGGTGGCGGTGTAGGTGAAGGAGTCGGCCCCGGCGTAGTTGCCGTTCGGGGTGTAGTTGCCGTTCGGGGTGTAGGTGAACGAGCCGTTGTTGTTGAGGGTCAGGGTGCCGTGGGTGGGGCCATCAACGAGTGAAGCGGTCAAGGCATCGGCGTCGATGTCAGTGTCATTGGTCAGCACATTGCCGGCCAGTGGGGTGTCTTCGTTGGTGGTGAACGTATCCCCGTTGGCGACGGGCGCATCGTTGACGGGGTTGACCGTGATGATCACCGTGGCAACCGAACTAGTCACTGTCCCATCGGACGCGGTGTAGGTGAACGAATCCGCACCGGTGTAGTTCGTGCTCGGGGTGTAGGTGAAGCTGCCGTTGTTGTTGAAGGTCAGGGTGCCGTGGGTGGGGCTGTCGACCAGGGACGCGGTCAACGAGTCGGCGTCGATGTCGGTGTCGTCAGCCAGGACGTTGCCGGCCAGTGGGGTGTCTTCGTTGGTGGTGAACGAATCGCTGTTGGCGACGGGGG
This sequence comes from Mycolicibacterium sp. CR10, assembly GCF_005222675.1. Taxonomy (GTDB): domain Bacteria; phylum Actinomycetota; class Actinomycetes; order Mycobacteriales; family Mycobacteriaceae; genus Mycobacterium. The sequence continues at coordinate 31,718 of NZ_STGE01000009.1, forward strand.
TGTCGTTGACGGGGCTGACCGTGATGCTCACCGTGGCGATGGAACTGGTCGCGGTGCCGTCCGACGCGGTGTAGGTGAATGAATCGGCTCCGGTGTAGTTGCCATTCGGGGTGTAGGTAAACGAGCCGCTCGAGGCAAGGCTGACGGTGCCGTGTGCTGGCCCGGAAATGATTGTGGCCGTGAGGCTATCGCCGTCAGCATCGGTGTCGTTGGCAAGCACGTTGCCCGTCAAGGCGCTGTCTTCAGCAGTGGCGTAGCTGTCGCCTGTCGCGACCGGGGTGGTGTTGTCGGCGGTGACGGTGATGGTGGCGGTCGCGGTGCTACTGACGTTGGTGCCGTCGTTGGCGGTGTAGGTGAACGAGTCTGTTCCGGTGTAGTTCGGTGCCGGGGTGTAGGAGAACGAACCGTTCGGGTTCAGTGTGAGGGCGCCGTGCGCAGGGCCGTCGACCAGCGATGCGGTCAACGAGTCAGCGTCAACGTCGACGTCGTTGGACAGCACGTTGCCGGTGAGGGCGCTGTCCTCACCGATGAGGTAGGTGTCGTCGGTGACGGCCGGTGCGTCGTTGACCGGAGTGACCATGATGAGGACGAGGGCTGTTGCGCTGGTGGCGAACCCGTCGGAGGCGGTGTAGGTGAACCAGTCCACTCCGTTGTAGTTCGACGTCGGTGTGTAGCTGAAACTGCCATCAGCATTGAGATTCAGGGTCCCGCTTGCTGGCCCGTCGACCAGCGACGCGGTCAATGGACTGGCGTCAACGTCGGTGTCATTGGTCAACACGTTGCCGGTCAGTGGAGTGTCTTCGTTGATGCCGTAGATGTCGTCTTCGGCGATGGGAGCATTGTTGACCGGGTTGATCGTGATGCTCACGATCGCGGCACTGCTCGTGAGCGACTCGTCGGACGCGGTGTAGGCGAAGGTGTCGGGACCGTTGTAGCCGGTCTCCGGAGTGTAGGTGAATGACCCGTTCGGACTGAGGATGAGAGCGCCATGGCTCGGACCGAAAACCAGTGCGGCCGTGAGGGTGCTACCGTCCACGTCCGTGTCGTTGAACAGCACGCTGCCGGTCAAGACGCCGTCTTCGCTCATGGAGTACGTGTCGATGTGCGCGACCGGGGCGTCGTTGATCGGTGTGACGGTGATCTGGACCAGTGATGGCGCGCTGGTGGCGGTGCCGTCATTGGCGGTGAAGGTGAACGAGTCCGCCCCGTTGTAGTCGGCGACCGGTGTGTAGGAGAAGGAACCGTTGGGGTTCAGTGTGAGACTGCCGTGGGAGGGACCGGTGACCACGACGGAACTTACGGTGTCTCCGTCGACATCACTGACACTCACGCTGCCGCTATAGGTGGAGTCCTCGTTGACGCTGAACGAGCTGCCGTTGGATATGGGCGCGTCGTTGGTCGGGATGATTGCGATCGCGGCGGTGGCCGTGTTACTGGTGGCGATGCCGTCGCTGACGGTGTAGGTGAACGAGTCTGTCCCGCTGTAATTGGCGACGGGGACGTACGAGAACGAGCCGTTCGGATTCAGTGTCAGGCTGCCGTGGGCCGGCCCCGCCGTCAGCGACGCCGTTAGCGGATCTGCATCCGCGTCGGTGTCATTCGGCAGCACACTTCCGGTCAGAATGCCGTCTTCATTGAAGGTGAAACTGTCGTTCTGAGCGACGGGGGTGTCATTGACCGGTGCGACGGTGATCGTGACGAGTGTCGGTGCGCTGGAAAGCGACCCGTCCGACGCGACGTAGGAGAATCCGTCGGTACCGGTGAAGTTGGCATCCGGCGTGTAGGTGAACGACCCGTCGGAACTGAGGTCGACGTTGCCGTGGCTCGCGGGCAGCACGAGTCCTGCAGTAAGGGTGTCGCCATCGGCATCGCTGTCGTTGCCCAGCAGATTCCCGACGACGGCCGTGTCCTCGATGGTGGCGTACGAGTCGTCAGCGGTGTGTGGCGGCTGGTTGACCGGAGTGACGGTGATCGCGACACGTGCGCTGGCGCTGAGCATGCGATCGGAGGCGCTGTAGGTGAACGTGTCCACGCCGTTCCAGCCCGGATCCGGAAGGTAGCTGAACGCACCGGTCGGTGCCATCGCCACGCTGCCGTTATACGGGCCGGAAAGCACCGTGGCGATCAGCGGTTGGTGATTGGGATCGCTGTCGTTGCCCAGCACGTTGCCCAGCACCGGGTTGCCTTCGGGGGTCGTGTAGGTGTCGTCGTTCGCTGCGGGCGGTTCGTTGGCGGCGACGACGTTGAGTGTGATTGTCGCCGTTGATGTGTGACCGCGATGAGGACGCAGGAAACCGAGCAGCCCGTGCACGTGGAAGCCGTCTCCGGCGTCGCTGACCGTGACCTTGAACTGATCGGGGCCGGTGTAGCCCGCCTCGCGGGTGTAGGTGAACGTGCCCGTCGATTGGTCCACGGTGACCGAGCCGTGCGTCGGCCCGCCGGGAACGCCGCGGGTCGGCACGATGTAGGTGATCCTGTCACCGTCGAAGTCGCGAGCATGGAACCCGATCGGTGTGCTGGTCTCGTCTGGGCGCAGGACGAGGGTGGTGTGTTGCGGCACCACCACCGGAGTTCGATTGAAGAATGTGCGCTTGATCTCGCGGCTCACCCAGCCCAGCACTGCCCACAACAGAGGCGGCTGACAGGGGGCGGCCGGCCCCGGGGCCAGAAACGGCGACAGCAGTGTGGCGACGAATGTGTTCGCGACATCGACCGCTGTGTTCGGACCCGCCGTGGTCGACGGTGGCGCGGCGAGAGACGGCGAAGGCAGCGTGCGCACGCTGCCCGCGGGCAATCTCGTCGCCCAGAAGTCCGGTCGGTGAGCGGCGGGGGCTGAGTCTGACTCGTCGAGCGACGACCGCACCACGATGTCGATCGACGTGGTCGAGGGCGCCGGTGTGGTCGACGCCGGGTCGTTGCTGAGATCAGAGGTCGTCGGGCCACCTGCCGAACTGCCTGTACCGGAGGACGAGGAATCCGGTTCTGTCGGTGCGGGTGACGGAGCTGCCTCTTGCGGAGGGGTCGGACCGTTGTCGGCGATCGAGGTGTCGGATGCGCCGCTCGACTCTGTCTCCGTCGGCGTGGGCACATCGTCGGGTTGACCCGCCGACGGTGACGGAACGTCGATCTGCGTCTGATCGCCCGACTGGTCGACGTCCCCCGATGCGTCGGAGTCGCCGAACGGCGGGTCGGGTACCTCGTCGCCGGGATCCGACACGGGCGCGGTCTCATCGACGGTATCCGAGGCCGTCGCCTCAGTAGATCTGCCGGTGGTCGACTCGTCCGAGTCCGAGTCCGGGTCCGGGTCCGGGTCCGGGTCCGGGTCCGGGTCCGAGGCCGTCGACGGTGACGAGTCGTTGGGCGGTGAGTCCGTAGACGTCGTCCCGGTATCGGCCCGTGCTATCCCGAGCCCGTGACCGGTAGTTACCACTGCGCCGATTCCCAGAGCCACAGCCAGCGCGCCGACCCGACCGATGTACCGGGCGCAATGCACGGCGGGGACGGGTGTGGGCGCGGTCAAAAACGGGCGATCGCCGCCCTGGTCGAGGTCCCGATCATTGACCGGGGCTTTGCTGGAGTCCTTCTGCTTTCGGTGACGGGCCGTCGTGCGCACAGCATCACCACACCGCTTTACATGGGCCAACGTCCCACTCCCACCACTCGCCGCCCCGCTGGGGCGATCACTCTCGCAGTGGCGCGTGTCCCCGACAGGGCCTAGCGGTTTTAAGCCTTGCGACTTGCGCCCAGCAAAACCTTACGCCTCTGCAAATAAATTCAAGATCAGTTTCCTGATTTTGATTTGTGGCAGTTCAGCCGCATATTAGGTGTTGCGCGAGCATCTCGTTGCGGAGAATGTTTGCAGCGCTAAGCGAACCCGGATGACAGACCGTGCCACGTCGCTGGGCGAGTAGGACGTGGTTTACCATCCCTGACCAGTGTGAACCCGGTCACACTAATCACGGACTCGTCGACTGTCCGGCCTCCGCCTCGGGACGGTGTGTATCGGCGTATTCGGACGACGACGCCGAGGGTGGGGGACGCCGCGCCGACCGACTGCCGCCTTGTGACCCGTTTGCCAGCCGAAGGGCGTATCGGCAGACGGCGAGGACTACCTCAGGCCGGGCCTCGCAGCGCATTAACCATGTCGTTGGCGACACCGGGCTTGAGTCCGCCCCGCCACTCTCGGCTGGAACGCGCGTGCGCTAACGCCGCCCCGGTGTCCGTCGATAACAGAGGTATGACTTTGTTCCGTGCCGCCGGCGCGCTCACCGCCGCGCTCACCGCCCCGTGGTTGTGGGTGGCACCGGCGCAGGCCGAGAGCTTCGCGCAGCTTGGTCCGGTTCCCGTGGTGGCGTCTCCGACGTGTGGCGGGAGCGTCAGCGCCGAAGCGCAGGTAACCCCGGTGCAGGTCGACGATCGGGTTGAGGGCGGTGTCCGCGTGGCGATTCACTACGACGCCGGCATCTATGACGGTTCGTGTGCGCTCACGGTCGTCGCCGCGTGGGCGAATCTCGACACCGGCGCCTCGGGAAGCGGTGACATCACCGCGGTATCGACGATTGACGGGCACTACGGTTTCATCGGCTACGCCAACACCACATTCGAAACCGGCAGCGGCACGGTGGTCGTCATGCTCAGTTCGCACCCGGGCGCCGAGCTGCGGGTCACGGCGTGAGTTCCTGCTGAACCGCTACGTCTCGCATCACTCACCAAAACCATTGGCAGATGGAATCAATCCCTCGTCTCTCCTGTTCTACGAACACATAGGGAGTTCCGCCCTTCGACGGAGCTGAGCAGAGAGAAGAGGCGAGCTCGATGAAGAAGATCGGATTGATAGGCGTAGTTGCCGGCGCGTTGACCGCAGCCGTGATCGGCGTTGCCGGTCCAGCCCAAGCCGATGACAATGGCCGGGGATTCAGCGGGAATGGCAATGACTTTGGCTACGGCTACTACTACGACCGTGACAGCCGCAACAACCCGTGGCTGGATCAGCTCTACCCGTCTGTGAAAGTGCCGCGCGTCGACACGTCAGTGCGTAACTGATCGACAGTTGTGAAATGAGGGCGCCCGCATCGCGGGCGCCCTCAACTGTGTGGTCGGTACTTCGACTCCGAGAATTCCTCACGGGCAAGTGACCGGTGCAGGCGTTCTGCTCTAGGGAAGGCGAGACGCCTGGTACTGAGCTACCAGCCATGCCTCGTTGAGGCGGGTAAGCACCACGCCGAGGGCGAGCTCCACCGCCGGTCGGTCGGGGTAGCTGAATATCGCGGTCAGATAGCCGAGCGCGACATCGTCTGTCGGCCTGCGGCTTTCGAGGATGCGGTAGGTGACGGTCATGCCGACGGGCTGGGAGCCGTAGTAGTCGGCCACTGCGTCGCGCCCCACTCCGTAGGGCCGCAGCCCCTGGAACACCGCGTCCTCGGTGAACGCGGCGGCCACCCGGCCGGGATCGTGGGTGTCGATCCCGGCCTTCCACTCATCCATGACGCCGGCGAGTATCTGCGAGGCGTCCATGTCAGTGGCCCGCGCTCTGGCCGCCGTCGACGTGCAGGATCTCGCCCGTCACGAACGGTGCGTTCTCGAGGTAGAGCACCGCGTTGACGACGTCGTCCACCTCGCCGACGTGGCCGACCGGGTGCAGCGCCGCCAGGAAGTCGTATTCCGACGGTTCATGCATCGGCGTCCTGATGATGCCGAGAGCAACTGCGTTGGAACGAATTCCACGCGTGGCGTACTCGATCGCCAGCGCACGCGACGCGGCGTTCAAGCCACCCTTGGTCAACGAGGCCAGCGCCGAGGGCACGGCGGAGTTGGCGTGTTCGGCCAGTGTCGTCGAGATGGTGACCAGGTGCCCACCGTCCCCTTGCTCCAGCATCTGGCTCACCGCGGCACGGGAGACCTCGAAGAAGCCGCGGAGATTCACGCCGGTGACGGCGGCGTACTCGTCGTCGGTGTAGTCGGTGAACGGCTTGGCGATAAAGATGCCCGCGTTGTTGACCACGGTGTCGATGCGCCCGAAGCGTTCAACCGCCGCGTCGACGATGTGCCGGCCGACCCCGGGTAGCCCGACGTCCCCCGGCACGGCCAACACCATCGGGTCGTCACTGGCCTCGATCGTGCGGGAATTGGCCACGACGGCGTAGCCGAGCTTGCGGTATCCGGCCACCAGGCCGGCACCGATTCCTTGTGATGCGCCGGTGATGAGTGCGACGCGGGGGGTAGATGTCATGTTCGTGTTCCCTTCTCGTGGTGATGCTCACCGGAACGCCCGCCCGGCACTCGGCAGTCCTCGCCCGCAGGACCGGCTCGCTCGCTCCTGGTAGGCACAGGCTCTTACTGCACTACGCTGACCCGTGTGGAGCTGCGACAGCTGCGCTACTTCGTCACGGTGGCCGACGAGTTGAACTTCGGGCGGGCCGCCGAACGGCTGCGCATCGCGGGTCCCTCGCTCTCGCAACAGATCAAAGCGCTCGAGCGCGACCTCAAGGTGCAGCTGTTCGACCGCGACCGGCGATCGGTGGCGTTGACCGCCGCCGGCTCGGCGCTGCTTCCGCGGGCGCGGGACCTCATCGGCCAGGCTGACGAGCTGCGGCGCCAGGCGCTCGGTCTGTCGTCGTCCGAGCCCGTCCGGATCGGATACGTGCAGTGGTGCCCGACGGATTGGGCAGAGCGGGCGGCGGGCGTGGCGCACGTGCGGGTGGACACGTGGGTCATGCCGTCGCACGCGCAGGCGGCCCGCGTCGCGGACGGCAGCCTGGACCTCGCGATCTGCTGGGTCGAGCGAGCAGATCTGCACGCGTTGTCACTCGAGGCCCGACTGGTCGGGGTCGACAGGCTCTACGCGTTGGCCGTCGGACAGGACTCGCCACCCGTCGACGCGGGTGACCTGACGGTGCTGGTGGACTCCGACGAGTCGAGTTGGTCGTCGTGGAACCGGTTTGCCGAACAGTTCGCCCGCGAGGCTGGGGCGCAGGTGGTTCGCGTCGAGGACGGGGGAGTGACGGGCTCGACCTTCTTCGACCATGTCCGGCGGCTCCGGCGGCCGGTTTTGAACAACCCGAAGGGCCAGAACGACGCAACGCCGACGGACATGACGCGACGGCCGGTGCAGCACCCGATCCCGATGTGGACGTGGTCGCTGGTGTGGCGACGGGATGAGGGGAACCCGTTGGTGCACGCCGTCATCGACGCCTTCACCGCTGGCGTCGACACGTCGGTTATCACCGCCCCGGGAGTGTGGCTGCCTCGAGACGATCCACACCGCGCGGTGGCGGGCTGAGCGACCTTTTGCCGGGGCGCCCACGACGTGCCAGGATCGTCGGGTGGCCCCACCACACGTCGGGACGGCGCAGTGAGCACACCGCGCCGCTTCGCCGATCGCTATGAACTGCGCGAAGTCCTGGGAATCGGGGGCATGTCCGAAGTGCACCTGGCGCGCGATCTGCGATTGCATCGCGACGTCGCGGTGAAGGTGCTGCAGGCGGATTTGGCCAATGACCCGAGCCTCAACGCGCGTTTCCGGCGGGAAGCGCAGAAGACGGCTGGTCTGAATCACCCGGCCATCGTGGCCGTGTACGACACCGGGGAGGCGGCGACGCCCAGGGGTCCGGTGCTGTACATCGTGATGGAGTACGTCGAGGGTCTGACCCTGCGGGACTTCGTCCGGGTCCGTGGGGCGATGACGCAGCGGCGGGCTGTCGCGGTCGCCGCGGACGTCTGTGAGGCGCTGGAGTTCAGTCACCGGCACGGAATCATCCATCGCGACGTCAAGTCGGCGAACATTCTGATCAGCGACACCGGCGCGGTGAAGGTGGTGGACTTCGGTATCGCCCGAGTACTCGCCGACAGCGGTAACAGCGTCACCCGGACCGGCGCAATAATGGGCACCGCGCATTACCTGTCTCCCGAACAGGCCCGTGGAGGCGAGGTCGACGCCCGTTCCGACGTCTACTCGCTCGGCTGTGTGCTGTACGAGATCTCCACCGGTGAAACGCCTTTCGCGGGTGATTCACCCGTTGCGATCGCTTACCAGCACGTCCGCGAGGATCCGGGCGCGCCATCCAGCCGCAATGGCCAACTCACCCCGGGCTTCGATGCCGTAGTACTCAAGGCGATGGCCAAGGATCCCGACGAGCGTTATCAATCAGCCGCCGAGATGCGCGTAGATCTGATTCGCCTTCAGAGCGGAGAGACCCCGTACGCCGCTGCGCGGGGGACTACCGTCGAACTCACGGCGCCGCTGTTTTTGACACCGGACGAGCACGCATCGACGAGTCAGTCGGGGCGCCGCGGTCTGTCTCGGCGGCTGATGGCGATCGGTGTGCTGGCGGTACTCGCCGTCGGACTGACCGTCGCGATCAACCTCGCCAGTAGTGGCCCCCGCGATGTGGCATTTCCGGACGTGCGCGGGCAGGCCTTGCCCGACGCGATCGCCACGCTGCGCGACCGCGGCCTGAGTGCGCGTGTCCAGACGCAGGTGCATCCGACGGTGCCGACCGACCACGTGATTGATACCGAACCCGCACCCGATACCGCGGCGGCAGATGGCGGTCCGATGACCATCATCGTGTCGTCCGGCCCCGCACGGGTGGTCTCGGAGGCCCCGCTCCGCGCGGTTCCCGACGTGTCGCGGCTGACCTATGCCGAGGCTCTTCGTGTGCTGATGGATGCAGGTTTCGTCCATTTCCAGCAAGCGTCGCTGCCATCGCCCCCTGAGCTCAAGGATCGGGTGGTGGGCACTAATCCGTTTGCCAACCGCACCGCTGAGATCACCGCCAAGATCACCGTCGTGATGGGGTCTGGTTCGTCGACCGACGTCCCCTGACGCCGCCTCAATATCGGCGCGCCTGGCTAGTTGCCGTAGAGATGCAGGGCCCGTGCCGTCACCGTGGCGATATCGCCGCTCAGCCTCGCGATCGGCGGACCGCCGCGCTGATGGATCACGTTCGCCAAGACAACCACATAGGTGTCGGACCCCGGGTCGATCCACAGCGTTGTGCCGGTGAAGCCGGTGTGGCCGAAGCTGCCGATGGGAAAGATCATGCCGCGGGGCCTGGATTGGCCCGTATCGATGTCCCAGCCGAAGCCGCGAAGGTCTTGTCCGGCTATCGCCGGATAGTTCGGAGCAAGCAGCGGGTCGGTCGCGTTGGGCGCCGAGGCGATCGCCTCCCGGGCAGCGGTGTTGGCTGCGTCGAGTTGTTCAGCGGTGTGTCCGGGCTGCTGCGGAGTCGTCATCACTTCCAGCGTCGACCGTGTCAGCGGAAACGTGCTCGGCCGGCCGGCGAGGCGATCGAGTAGGGCCTGCGCGAACAGGCCCACGTCGTGGACCGTCGAGAACACCCCCGCGCTCCCGGTGGCGCCACCCATGCGGCGTGCCGTCGGGTCGTGGACCGTACCGCGAAGCAGGTAACCGTAGTGGGGGTTCCGCCCCGGATCGTCTCTGCTGTCTTCGTCGCGCGCCGTGGGCGCGATGCGCGCGAGCAGTTCGGTGCTCCACGTCCCTGCCGGGCACTCGCCGACCGTGGCCGCGTTCGGATCGGGCGCGATCGCATTTCCCCTGAGCTGATGCGGACCGCATGCCGTGGCCGGGGGCAGATATCTGGTGTCCGCCATGCCAAGTGGCGTGAACACGTTGTCTCGAACGTAACGCTCTACGGGATCGCCGGTGATCTTCTCGATCAGGACGCCGAGGAGAATGAAGTTGATGTCGGAGTAGTGGAAGATCTCGCCGGGACCGAACTCCACCCGCGCGGCGAGCGCTCGGCGAATGCCGTCCGCTCTGTCGGCCCGGTCCAGCCCCCACGGGCCGTCCAGGCTCAGATCGCCCGCGATGCCCGACGTGTGGGTGAGCAACATCCGCAGCGTCACCTCCGCCCGCCGCGGGTCGTTGGCCGGGTTGAAATCGGGGAGGTAGGTCTGTAGCGGTTCGTCGATCTGAATCCTGCCTCGTTCGTAGAGTTGCAGAACGGCGGTCGCTGTCGCGAGGCTCTTCGTCAACGACGCCAGGTCGAAGATGGTGTCCTCGGTCATCGGCTCGGCGGGTGTGGGCGACCCTGCCAGTCCCGGTTCGCCGTCGAGTTTGCGCGAGCCGAAGGCCTGGCGGAAGACGATCGTGCCGGCGTGCCCGATCTGGACGACCGCGCCCGGCATCCGGTGTGCCGCGATGGCGTCGTTCACCAACTGCGAGACCGGTGCGAACTCAGGTGCGGGAGCCACCGCCGGCGGGCTCGATGGCGGCGGTGACGATGCCGGTGCTGTCGTCGACTGCGCGGTCGTCGGCGACGTGTTGACTGGTGTTGGCGGCGCATCTCGGCTGCATGCCGGGAGCGCAGCGATGGTAAGCACGACCGTTCCGAGGGCGTAGACCCTGGCGAGGCGCGATGCTGACACCGTCACCGGATCGACGGTAGCCGGGTCCTTTGAGGGACGGCACCGGCCCCGCCCGTCAATCTTCGTCCGGATCACCACGAAGAAAACCGGCGAATCCCGGGATTGTGAAGCGCAGCAGGCCGCGGCCCGCCGGCTCGATCAGGCCGCGGTCGATGAGCTCCTTACGGGGCCGGCTCAGCGCCTCGGAGGTGATGCCGAGGCGGCCGGCGAGGGCCGCACGGGACACCGGTCCGTCGCCGAGTTCTGCCATGGTCATGACGACGCGGCGTTGCTCGGGATTGATCTTCGCCATCCGGCTGCGGAACACCCCGGCCATCCGCTGCTCGGCGCGCTCGGCACCCAGGCGCACCTGCGCGACGCCGATGACGTCTCCGGCCTCAGGTCGTCCCGCCTCCCATGCGGCGTCGCCGATCAGCTGCACCCGATGCGGATAGCCCCCGGCAGACTCGATGGCCGCCAGGATGGCGTCATCTGACCACGACACCCCGAGGTCCTGCGCGGGCAGCCGCAGGGCCTCGGCGACCGCGACGTCGCCGAGTAGCCCTATCTCGATGAAGTCGGTGCGTTCGCCGAATGTCGCGGCCTCCGGAACAGCCCCGAGCAGGGAGGGCAGACCCGCGGCGATGATGGCCACGGGGCGGCCGTCCGGGGCGCCGTCGAAGTGCTGAAGTGCAATCAGCAGGGACCGCCGATCACTCAGCTGGGCTTCTTGGAACTCGTCGACGAACACCGCAAGGCCGTGGTGGTCGTGCTCGCGGGCGAACCGGCCGGCGGCGGCGAGGCTGTCCTCGATGGCGGCAATGCTGCGGATCCTGCCAGCCTCGACGCCCACCTTGGCGCCCGGAACCCCCACCTCAACCTGAATCTTGTTGAGGCTCTGCAGGATTGCCTTTGCCTTCTGGCCCATGGATCGGTTGATCTCGTCGGCCATCGACTTGGCGAGGTCCGGGGCCAGCGCCACGTCATCGCGGCCGGTCACCCAGACGGTGAGGTAGCCGGCGGCGGCTGCTTCGCGCTGCGCGGCCCGAAGCAGTGAGGTTTTACCAAGGCCTCGTGAACCGTAGAACGCGAGCAGAGGCCCACCCGAGCGACCCAGCATTCTGGTGCGACCCAGCCGTGCGCGAATGGTCTCGAGCTCGGTCCCCCGGCCGGCGAGGTAGACGGGAAGCGCACCGGGCGAGTAAGGACTGGGAAGCACAACACTCCGTATCCATTCGTATAGTTCCGCTCAACTATACGCATCGATACGACGTCTCCACGGCTTGAACTCCCGGCAGCCGCGGGGTCACCACGCGTTTCGACAGCGACGGCCGTCGGCTGGTGAACGAGTTCGCCCGATGCTCGTATACGGCGTGCGTCCTTCGCCCATGATGACTCTGGCGGAGACGTCAGGAATCGGTAATCGCCCTCGCGATGCTCGCACGTCGCGAGTGTGATTCGCTCGAGGCGGACTCGGTGTTGCATCGGTTGTGCATCGAATAGCGGATACCCTTTCCCTGACAACACCCGCAGTCTGTGTGGGGTTCCAATGCCGGGCACATCGGCGGCAGGACCCGAGGACACGACCCGAGGAAAGGTGATCCGTGGACGCGCGAGCGCAGGTGTCGCAGATGAGTCAGGAGGCTCGAGAGGCCCTCGCCGAACGCATCAGGTCGCGGCTTGCGAACGCCGATGGCCCCGCCGCGGACCACGACGTCTGCATTGTCGGCGGTGGCGCGGCGGCGCTCACGTTGGCGCTGGAGATCCGCAGTGAGCGTCCGACGACGCGGATCCTGGTGATCGAGCCGAACGCCCACCCGGTCGCCGAAATCACCCACACGGTCGGCGAGTCGACCGTCGAGGTGTCGGCGCACTACCTGCGGGACCGCCTCGGTCTGGGTGAGCACCTGAGCACCTCCCACATCCGCAAGATGGGCCTGCGGATGTTCTTCTCGCACGAGCAGAACACCGACATCGCGCAACGCATGGAAGTCGGAGGCTCCTCGTTCGTGCCGCTGGTCACCTATCAGATCGACCGCGGCAGGTTGGAGAACGAACTGCACCGACGATGCCTGGCCGACGGCGTCGATTCCGTTCTCGGCCGAGTGCGCTCCGTGGAGTTCGGCTCGGGCGGTCGTCCGCACACGATCTCGGTACAGAACGGCGACGAGGTCACACAGACAACGGCACGCTGGGTGGTCGACGCGTCGGGCCGCAACCGGATGCTTCCCCGGCAGTTGGACCTCAAGCAGGCCAACGAGCACCACTGCAACGCCGCCTGGTTCCGCGTCGCCACCGAGATCGACGTCGGTCGCTGGAGCGACGATCCGACCTGGCACGCGCGCCTCATCGAGGGTGAAAGGGCGATGTCCACCAATCACCTGATGGGCGAGGGGTACTGGGTCTGGCTGATCCGACTGGGCTCCGGCGCCACCAGTGTCGGCATCGTGGCCGATCCGGCATTCCACCGTTTCGCCGGGTTCAACACGCTGGAGAAGGCCAAGTCGTGGCTGCGTGAACACGAGCCGCAGTGCGCCGCGGTGCTCGCCGAGCACGACGACCTCATCAGGGACTTCCGGGTCATGAAGAAGTACAGCCACGGCGCGACGAAGGTCTTCGACGGCCGCGAGCGCTGGTGTCTGACCGGCGATGCCGGCGTGTTCCTGGATCCGCTGTACTCCTCGGGACTGGACCTGGTCGCGATCGGTAATGGTCTGATCACCGACATGATCGTCCGCGAGCTCGACGGCGAGGACGTCGTCGCGCGTGCGCAGATCAGCGACACGCTCTTCCGGTCGCTCACCGAGATGTGGCTGGCCATCTACCAGGACCAGTACACGCTGATGGGCACCCCGACCGTGATGTCGGCGAAGGTCGTCTGGGATATCGCGTTCTACTGGGGCTTCATCGGTCTGCTCTACTCGAACGGCCGGTTCGTGAGCATCGCCGACGACCCCAGCTTCGTTCCCCACCTCGACGGTCTCATCGCGCTGAGCAATCGCGTGCAACGCTTCTTCCGGGAGTGGGCCGCGGTGGAAAGCGGCACCTCCTCGGTGCCGTTCGTCGACGTGTACCGACCGCTGAACTTCATGGTGGACCTGCACGCCTCGATGATCGGAACCAGCCCCGACTTCGCCGCCCAGTTCGAGTCGAACGCCCTGCTGCTGCGTCAGGTGGCGGGTCAGATGGTCGAGACCGTCCTCACCGAGAAATCGTCGATGTTCGGAGACGACGACGTCGTGCGGCAGGTGCAGGCGTGGCAACGGGATTCGCTGCTGCACGAACTGCGCGCGACATACCGCCAGGAACAGCCGGGCAACCCGATCAGCGGTGACTGGATCGTCGCCACCTCACCGGCCCTGCAGCCGAGTTGACGGCTCACCCACGAGCCGCGCGGCCGACGCGGGAACACACATCGACCTTGGAGCGTGCAACCCATGAGAGCCGACCTGTGACCGCGGCAGGAGACCTCCACGCGCCATTGGCCATCGTCGGAATCGGATGCCGGCTCCCGGGCGGCGCCGATTCGCCGGACAGGCTATGGCGCTTGCTGTGTAGTGAAACCGATGCCACATCCGTCGTGCCCGAGACGCGATGGAATGCCGCGCGATACCACGACCCGAATCCGTCGAAGGTCGGCAAGATCGTCACCCGGCGCGGTGGATTCCTCAGCGAGGTAGACCAATTCGATCCCCAGTTCTTCGGAATATCCCCGCGGGAGGCGCACTCGCTCGATCCGCAGCAGCGTCTCCTGCTGCAGGCCACGTGGGAGGCACTGGAAGACGGGGGAATTCCCGCCGACGGACTGGCCGGCACCGACGTCGGGGTGTTCATCGGCGGCTTCACCCTCGACTATCAACTCCTGCAGAATCAGGGCAAGAGCAGTCGCTATCGCTTCAAGTCCCATTCCGCCACCGGGATGATGATGACGATGCTGGCGAATCGGATCTCGCACGCTTTCGACTTCCGCGGACCCAGCATGACCATCGACACGGCCTGTTCCGGCTCGCTCGTCGCGGTACACCTTGCCGCACAGAGCATCTGGAACGGGGAGTGCGACCTGGCCGTCGCCGGCGGCGTGAACCTGATGCTCGGTCCCAATACCGCCATCGCGGAGTCCAGAAGCGGATTCCTCAGTCCTGAAGGACGTTCCAAAGCTTTCGATGACGCGGCCGACGGCTATGCGCGCGGGGAAGGCGGCGCGATCGTCGTCATCAAGCCGCTGCAGCGCGCGCTCGACGACGGCGACGAGATCTACGCCCAGATCCTGGGCACGGCGGTGTCGCAGGACGGCCACACCGACGGCATCACCGTGCCTCGCGAGGGAGCCCAGGAAGCGGCGATCAGAACCGCTCTGCGGCGAGCCGGTGTCGAGCCCACCGAGGTCGGATACGTCGAAGCGCACGGAACCGGAACGCCGGTCGGCGATCCCATCGAGATGAGGGCGCTCGCGGCCGCATTGACGTTGGATCGATCGGCGGCCAACCCCCTGCTGATCGGGTCGATCAAGACGAACATCGGCCACCTCGAGGCCGGCGCCGGCGTCGCCGGTCTGGTCAAGGCGGCCTTGGTGGCCAAGCATGGGTACATCCCGGCCAATCTCCATCTCCGGAATCCGACCCGACACGTGTCGCTCGCCGACCTCAAGATCGACGTGCCGGCAACGGGCCGGCCCTTCCCGGACTACGACCGGCGCGTGGTCGGGGTGAATTCGTTCGGATTCGGCGGGACCAACGCCCACGCGGTCCTCGCCGAGCCGCCTGCCCCGGACGCTGCCCCCACGGCCGGGCACTCCGCTCAGCTGACGCCGACCGTCCTGCCGATCTCGGCCCGCAGCGAGGAAGCACTGGTCGCGACGGCCGGTCAGCTGGCCGAGCATCTGGCCACCCATCCCGACATCACGCTGGCAGACCTGGGTTACACGCTCGGCCGCCGACGTTCACATCTGAACCATCGGCACACCGTGATCGCCGACAGCATCACCGGTGTGCAAGAACAACTTCAGGCCCTCGCCGACGGTGGGCAGATCGCCACCAGCCGCACCGCGCCCACTGCGCCGAAGCTGGCCTTCGTCTGCACCGGGATGGGCCCGCAGTGGTGGAAGATGTGCCGGGGACTTCTCGACGTCTTCCCCGCATTCACCGACAGCATCCTGCGCAGCGATCGAGAACTGGCCCGCTACACCGACTGGTCTCTTGTCGAGGAGCTTCGACGTGATGAGGCGTCGTCGCGGATGGCTGAGACCGAGTTCGCGCAACCGGCCAACTTCGCCATCCAAATCGCGCTCGCCGAGCAGCTCGCCGAGTTCGGGATTGTCCCGGACGCCGTAATCGGCCACAGCGCAGGCGAAGTGGCCGCGCACCACCTCGCCGGTGTCCTCACGTTCGAGCAGGCGATCGAGGTGATCTACCACCGGAGCCGGCTCCAGCAGCGCACCAGCGGCCAGGGCCGGATGCTGGCCGTCGGCCTCGACGCCGAAACGCTGATGCACACGATCGGCGGGAAGGCGCTCGAGGAGTTCGGACGGCGGGTATCGGTGGCCGCGATCAACAGCCCGTCGGCCGTCACGGTCGCCGGCGACAGCGACGTCCTCGACGATATCGCCCGGCAGTTGGATGAGGCCGATATCTTCCACCGGTATCTCTCCGTGAAGGTGCCCTATCACACCCACTACATGGATGCGGTGAAGGAAGACCTCTTCGCCGCATTCGAGGGTCTATCGTCGAAAGCGGCTACGCTGCCGCTTTATTCGACGGTGACCGGTGAGCAGCTGGAGCGCTACCACGCCGGCGCCGCGTACTGGTGGCAGAACACCCGCGCCACCGTGCTCTTCGAACCGGCGATGCGCCGAATGCTGGAAGACGGATACACCCACTTCGTGGAGTTGGGCCCGCACCCCGTGCTGGCGGCGTCGATATTCGAAACCGCAGGGCAACAGCGTGTCTCGGTGACGGCCACGCAGCGACGGGATCACGACGACGCCCGCGAGTTACTCAATTGCGTGGGTGCACTGCACTGCACCGGACATGACGTCGCGTGGAACATCGTGAATCCCGCTGAGGGAGGTCGCCTCCTCAAGCTTCCCTCGTACCCGTGGCAGACGAAACGCTTCTGGAACGAGACCGAGGAAGTAGCCGAGTCGCTGTTCTACAAACCGGTGCATCCGCTTCTGGGGCAGTCGGTCAGTGCCCTCCATCCCACCTGGGAATCCGAGCTGAGCGTCGTCCTCAACACTTTTCTCGCCGATCACCGGGTGCAGGGCAGCGTGGTCGTGCCGGGCGCCGTATACGTCGAAATGGCTCTGGCAGCGGCCAATGCGATCTACGGGTCGAACCACAGCGTGGATAACCTGCTGCTGCACCGTGCGGTCATCCTCGACGACACCTGCGACCCCATCATCCGCACGACACTCAACGAGGACGACGGCACGCTGGAGTTCGCTGCGTTCACGGTCACGGCCGACGGGGATTCCAAATGGGCGATCACCGCGACCGCGGAGCTCAACACCCTCCCGACCGCGCCGCGTCGCCACGAACCGCCGGACAGTGCCGAGCAGGTCAGCTCAATGGGGGGCGACGACTTCTACGCCCGCACGCAGTCGATCGGATTCGACTACGGCGCCGCGTTCCGGTCGGTCCAGAGCGTGACCGCCGGTGAGGACTGGGCCGACGCCGAGATCGCCGTTCCGTCAGCGATCGCCGACGAACTCGATCAGTTCCGATTCCACCCGGCCCTCGTCGACGGCGCCTTCCAAACACTTTTCGGCGCACCGTTTCTCGGCCAGGAGGAGAGCGAGGATCCCTACCTGCCGACCCGCATCCGCCACTGCGCGATCTACGGTGCGCCGCAGGACCGCATGAGGGTTCACGTTCGCGTCGTGTCCGCGACCCGAGAGGAGGTCGAAAGCGACATCACGATCAGCGACACCGCCGGGAACCCGCTTGCCGTCTTCGACGGCTTCTCGGTGCAGTCACTGAGCGCGTCCACGCGGGTGTCGCCCGACCGTATCGACAAAGGCCTGTTCGAAATTCAGTGGTGCGCCAAGTCCGCCGACGTCGTCGAGGTGGTTGACGTCGGCGAGGTGGTTGACATCGGTGACGAGCACAAGAGCCCAGCCGCCGATTCGTCCTGGCTCGTCTTCGTCGACGACTCCGGTGTCGGAGCGGCCCTTGCCGCTGATCTGGACCGCCGCGGTCACCGCGTCCGGACGGTCAAACACCAAGCCGTTGACGAACTCAGCGAGGTCGACGGGGGTTACGTGATGAACGCCCGCTGCCCCGAGCAGATGGGCCGGCTGTTCACGCACCTCGGCAGCGAAGGCGCCTTCGACGGCATCGTCGACTGCTGGCCACTGGACCTGTCCTCCCAGGACGTCGAGGAGGATCAACACCTCGGCGTCTTTACCGTCCTGCGCCTCGTCAAAGCTCTCGCCGAGCACGATTCCGTCACGTCGCGGCTCTATCTGGTCACCGCCAACGCGCAGCCGGCACCCGGCACCGCGGCGCCGGCCGCCGACCAGGCCGCCCTCTGGGGGCTCGGTCGGGTCATCGGCCACCAGGAGCTGTCCGAACGCTGGGGCGGCCTCATCGACATCGACGACGCTGACGAACGCCCCGAAATCGCTACGCGCATCTGCGAACACCTCCTCGAGGGCGGCCCCGAGGACCAGGTGGCGATCCGCGGGCGAACGACGTATGTCCCGCGGCTGCGGCCGTGCGCCGGTCTGACACGACCGTTCCCCACCAAGCTCACCCCGGACGGCACCTACGTTGTCACCGGTGGCGCGGGGGCACTCGGTCGCGTCGTGGCCACCTACCTGGCCGAGCGTGGAGCACGGCACATCACGCTGCTCGGCAGGACCGCCCTCCCGCCACGAAGCCGTTGGTCCGAACTGAGCGACGGCGACCCCCACTTCGCGACGGTCAGCACCATCCGCGCGATCGAACGCCTCGGCGTCCAGATCGCCACCGCCAGTGTCGATATCGCCGATCGCGACCAGGTGACGACCTGGCTCGCCAACCACCTCCGCGAGGGCGGCCGGCCGGTCCGCGGTATCGTCCACGCCGCTGGATCGGTCAACGACCAACTGCTCGTCAACATGAGTGAAGCCGACTTCGCCGCGGTGCTGGCGCCCAAGGTCACCGGAACCCGCGTGCTGCACGAGGCATTCAAGGATCACGACCTCGAGTTCTTCGTCATGTTCGGATCCGCGGGGTCGACGATCGCCTCGCCAGGCCAGGGCAACTATGCGGCCGCCAACGCGTTCCTCGACGCCTTCGCGCACCACCGCCAGGCACTGGGCCTGCCGGCACTCACCATCGGGTGGGGGCCGTGGTCGGTGGGAATGGTCGAAGAACTGAAGTTGGAGAAGATCTACGCGCAGCGGGGTATCGAGCTGATCACCCCCGCTGTGGGTGCACGGATCCTCGATCGGCTCATCAACCAGAGGACACCCGCCGTCGTCGCCATCACTGCGGATTGGAATCGAGCCCGCCAGGGGGGATTCAGCGGCGGGCTGCCGCCGATGTTCTTGGATCTCGGAACATCCGAGACACTTTCTGCCGAAGGCGATTCCGATGGCTCGGTTCTCGAGACCCTGGCGAGCACGCCCGAAGGCGACCGCCCGGCCGTCATCGCAGACCATGTGCGCCACCTCGTCGCCGCTGTCTTCGACTGCGCCGTAGAGGACTTCGAGCCCGACGACATGCTGGAGGACATCGGCCTGGATTCCATGATGGCGATGGACTTCCGCGTCAGGATCAACACGGCGTTTTCGATCGACCTTCCGGTCCTCGAGATCCTGAGAGGCGTCAGCGTCAACTCGCTGGCCGATCGCGTGCTCGCCGAGCTCCACTCGATCCATGGCGAGGCCCCCGCGGTGGCCGAAGATCCCGCGCCACCGCAGCCCGCGGCCGACGATGATGTGGACCGGTTGATGGGTGAACTGTCGGACGCCGACCTACAAGAGCTACTGGCTGAGCTGGAGGCCGCTGCCGATTCCGAAGCGGGAGAGACACGCTCGTGACGTCTGCCGTCCGCGTGCACGGCTTGTCGAAGGCGTACGGGCGATTACACGCGGTGCGGGATCTGGACCTCGACGTCGATTACGGTGAGGTCTTTGCGATCTTGGGGCCCAACGGCGCAGGCAAGTCGACGACGATCGAGATTCTCGAGGGTCATCGGAAGCGCGACGCCGGGCAGGTGTCCGTCCTCGGTGAGGATCCCGGGACGGCGGGGCGGGATTGGCGCGCCAGGATCGGCATTGTGCTCCAGGAATCCAGCGATTTCGGGATGCTGACGGTTCTGGAGAGCGCGCGCATGTTCGCCAAGTGTTACGGCGAGGCTCGAGTCCCCGAGGACCTTCTCGAGCTCGTTGGACTCACCTCGAGTTCCGGCTCGCAGGTCAGGACACTCTCCGGTGGACAGCGACGGCGGCTCGACGTCGCTCTCGGCATCATCGCCAAGCCCGAACTGCTCTTCCTGGATGAACCGACCACCGGCTTCGATCCCGAAGCGAGACGCCAGTTCTGGGATCTCATCAAAGTGCTGGCGGGCGATGGCACCACCATCGTGCTCACCACGCACTACCTGGAGGAGGCCGCGGCGCTGGCGGACCGCGTCGCGGTCATCGCCGGCGGCAGGGTGGTGGCGGTCGATTCGCCGGCACAGTTGACCGCACACCTGAACTCGACCGCGACGGTGCGGTGGGTCGAGGGAGGCGTTGTGCATGTGGAGGAGACCGACCATCCGACCGAGCTGATCCGGCAGCGGTCCACAGACGGCGCGGAACTGGCACAGCTCAGCGTCACCCGACCCACACTCGAAGACGCCTATCTGCAACTGATCGGGGCGCAGTGATGGCGATCGACTCCGCGGAGAACGCCGCCACCTCCCGGCACCGTGCTGACGGCTCCGGATCGACTCTGCCGTCTCCAGTGCGCATCGGTATGTCACGGGTCGTCCCCGAGCTGAAGATGTTCTACCGGCGCCCTGAGCAATTGGTGCTGACCTTCTCGATGCCTGCGGTGATCTGCCTACTGCTGGGCACCATCCTGTCGGCGAGCCTCCCCGGTACCGAGACCAGCACCAGCATCGGCGCCGTCATCGCCGCGAGCATGCTCGCCTACGGAATCCTGTCGACATCGTTCATCAACCTCGGCATCGGCATCGCCGCCGACCGTGAAACGGGCGCGCTGAGGCGGCTGCGTGGCACTCCGGCGACCGCCTCGTCGTACTTCATCGGCAAGATCATGCTGGTTGCCATCGCCAGTCTCGCCGAGGTCGTCATTCTTCTGGCGGTGGGCGTGCTGGTCTTCGGGCTCCACCTGCCCACGGACCTCTTCGGATGGTTCACGCTGACATGGGTGTTCCTCCTGGGCGTCATCAGCTGTTCGCTGCTGGGCATCTTCGTCAGCAACCTCGCCAGCAACGCGCTGTCTGCCGCAGTCATCACCAACGGTCCGGCGGTCGGCCTGCAGTTCGTGTCGGGTACCTATCTGCCACTCATGGTGTTGCCGGGGTGGATGTTGGTCGTCGGATCGATCTTTCCCGTCAAGTGGATGGCGCAGGGATTCCGGTCGGTGCTGTTGCCGGCGCAGATGGAAGCCTTCGAACCGGCCGGCAGCTGGGAGCACTGGCGGATCTTTCTGGTCCTGATCGCATGGAGTGTCGGCGGTCTGATCGCGTGCCTGTCGGTCTTCCGATGGTCAGACAGGAGTTGACGTCGATGCCCCCACTGCTGTCCATCACCGCGCACTTCTTCCTCCAGATCGCCGTCATCCTGCTGACCTATCGCCTGCTGTGGCCGCTGTTCCGCCGACTCGCGCAGGTACAGGTGGTGGCGATCATGGTTGCCGGATTCCTGCTCGGCCCTTCGGTATTGGGGTGGATCTGGCCGGCGGCGCAGCAATGGCTGTTCCCGACGAAGCTGACCATCGGGGCCGAGGCGTTCACCCACCCGAACCTCACGGCCATCTACGTCGTCGGCCAACTCGGGCTGGTGCTCTACATGTTCCTCGTCGGGGCGTCATTCAAGCTGGACATCCTCGGTGCGCACGTCAAGAAGGCGGGTGTCACCTCGGCCGCCGGCATCGGCGTCCCGCTGGTCCTCGGCGGCCTTGTCGGATGGTGGATGGTCGGCCTCGGCGGGTACTTCACGGACAAGGTAGTGCCTTGGCAGGGCGGGCTTTTCGTCGCAGCCGCCGTGGCCATCACCGCGTTCCCGATGCTGGCGTGGATCATCTACGACTCCGGACTGCTCAACACCCGGTTGGGAACGATGGCGTTGTCCTGTGCCGCCGTTGACGACGCGTGCGCCTGGGTGCTGTTGGCGACGGTGGTGGCGACCGCCAAGGGAAGCTTGTTCGGAGCCTTTCTGGCCATCGGAGGCGGGCTGGGCTATCTGCTGTTCATGGTCTACCTCGGTCGTCCGCTGCTCGCGAGACTGGAGACGTGGACGCCGCCCCGCGGCGATGCCGAACGCACCGGTGGACTGCCGATCGCGCATACCAGCATCATTCTCATCGTCGTGCTGCTCGCGAGCTGGTTCACCGATGTGGTCGGAATCTATTCCGTGTTCGGCGCTTTCGTGGCCGGTGCCGTGATGCCCCGCGGCGCGCTGCTCGATGCGATCCGCGAGCGGTTCGAACCGCTGGTGGGATACCTGCTGTTGCCCGCGTTCTTCATCTACTCGGGGCTGAACACACAGCTCAACCTGATTCTGGACCCGTCCACGCTGCTGATGGCGGGCGTCGTGCTCGTCGTGTCGTTCGCCGCGAAGTTCGGCGCGATCGGTTTGGCAGCACGTTCGCAGGGAATGAGTTGGTATGAGGCCGGTTCGATGGGGGCACTGGCCAACGCGCGTGGGCTGATGGAGCTGATCCTGCTCAACATCGGTCTCGAAGCGGGACTGATCTCGGGCAAGCTCTACACGATCCTGGCGTTGATGACGATCATCACCACGTTCGTCGCCACCCCCTTGCAGCGACTGTTCGCACGCCGCCTGCAGAAGTCGGGGTCGAAGTTCGGCCCTGACGGGGAAGAACCCCTGGGAGAGGTGTCCCAAGCCCGGACCGCATCAGGTTCGTAGTCGCTCTACCTCCCAGCCGGCGTCACGGGTTGATGACAGGCTCTTGAAGCCACCCGACCCCAAGGCCCATCCACTATCGACTGTCACATCGAAACTTCAAGCGGCAAGGGGTCTTCTGCCAGAAGGGTTAGTCGCAGACTATCCGCCGCGGCCGTCGCAATATCACCTGAAGCGGATGTCCAACGTCGCCAGGCCGAAGATCTTCTTGCCGGCCGACTTCGCGGTGACGATGACGACACCGGTGCGGGTGGCCGGGTCCAGCGACTTGATCCGGCCGCCGAACTCGATGTCGGCACCCTCGGTGGCGGACACGATCGCCGGCGCCGAGAGCCGCACCGCATAGCGGGTCACCGCACCGGGATCACCCGACCATGCGGAGGCGAATCCGGCTCCCAACCCCATGGTGAGCATCCCGTGGGCGATCACATCGGGCAGCCCGGCCAGCTTGGCGATGTCCTCGTCCCAGTGAATGGGGTTGGCGTCGCCGGCCACACCCGCGTAGTTCACCAGGTCGCCACGAGACAGCCGGGTGTGGTGCACCGGTAGCTCGTCGCCGACCTTGAGATCGTCGAAGGACGCTGTTCCCGGCGTGCGGGCGGCGTCGTCGGCGATCCGAATGTCGCCCTCCGGGCGCACCGTCTTGTGGTACTCCTCTTCGCCGACCCCGAAGATGTCCACGTCGTGCATCATCGCGTGGTGCACGGCCGTCTTGATCTCCGGATTGAGATCCTCGGCGGTGACGCCGACCACCGTGGTGTGCAGCGTGTGCACCCTCTCGCCGGCCATATCGGTGAACGTGTTGGTCACGGTGATCAGGTCGCGGCCGGCAAATCTGCGCACCGCGGTCAGTTCGACGTCGACATGCAGTTCGTCGCCCTCCACGATCGGGCGGTGCTGCTCGAAGACCTCCTCGGTCTGCATGTACGTGTCGTAGCCGACGACGATCTGTTCGAACATCCGGCGGTTGCACGTCATGCCCGGCGTCGACGTGAACGTCAAAGGTGCCACCAGGCCCGAGTAACCGAGCTCCGCCGCGGCTGCACCGTCCCAGTGCGCAGGGTGATAATCCTGCACGGCGCGGGCGTATTCGCGGAGCTTCTCGCGGCCCACGAGGTAGGTGCCGTCCATCTGGTAGTAGTGGCCGACCCGCGCTTCGAGCGCCGACGGTTCTGCTTCTGCGGTCATGAATTCGCTCAACTCTTCTATCGGCTTGCTCGCTGAGGCCGACCCCAGCACACTAACGCGCGGGCACTCGCGCCAAAGCGTGCCGGTGCACCTGGCCGGGAAAGGACCGCATGGCTCGACTGCTGAGACGGCCGCGATCGCGCGGGCTCGGAAAACGCGCGTGGTTGGTGACGTGGTCGATTCGCCTGGTCCTGTGGACACTGGGCTTCACCCGCGTGATCAGGACCACGATCGTCAACGCCGATGTCGTGCCGAATGAGGGCGCGGTGATCGTGGCGGCCAACCACACCTCGATGATCGATGTCTTCTTCATCCTCGGGGCACTGCGCCGAGAGGCCATCGCCATGGCGATGGCGGAGCTGTGGAAATCCCCGTTCACCCGCTGGCTCGTGGAAGTGCTGGGCCAGATTCCCGTCGTGCGAGGCGACTCGGAGTCCGGTAAGCAGGCAATGGAGAGCGCAGCACACGCATTGGAGGACGGCGCCTTGGTCGGGATCTTTCCCGAACAGAAATGTGTGAAGCCAGGAGAAAGCGCACCGTATCGGCCCGGTGTGGCGGTGCTGTCCAAGCGGGCTAATGTGCCGATCATCCCGGTCCGCCTCGTCAACGCCAACAAGGTCCTGCCGCTGGGCAGGAGATTCCCGTCGTTCGGGCACACCGTGCACGTCATCTTCGGGAATCCGATCGACCCCGATGAGTTCGCATCGGTGCCCGAACTGCTCGCCGAGGTGCAACGGCGCATCACGACGCTGGACGTGCCGACATGACGGCCGTATGCAGAACGTTCGGCTGGATCGCACGTTGCTGATTGATGGCGGGTGTCTCGCCGAGTTGGCCCCTAGCGGGGACCGGCCGGGCTGTTCGTCCGTGCCGGCCACGCGAAACCGTCCACCCCCGTGTCGATCCGCTTGGGTGCGCGATTGTCGACATCGGTCACTATCAGATGCTTTTCAGCGGACGTATCGAGGTAGGCGACGATGTCGCCCGGCCCCCATGCTGGCCCTGGGCCGTCGGCCGTCACGTTGGAGATCGTCGTGCGGGGCAGCGCCGAGCCGTCGTCGAGAATCTGGATGGTCTTCGACGATCCGTCCGCGCTCGATTCCGTGAAGGCAACCGCCCCGGAGTCGAGGGCCGCCACGTCGCCGAAGAGTGCCTGCCCGGCGAAGATCGGCGTCGGCGGGGCCGGCGGATCGGCGGGTGTTCCGCCGGGGGTGCCGACGGAATAGATCCCGCCGCCGCCGAGCCCGAACGGGATCCCGGCGAACGCCTCACCGGACGTGTCGCCGTTGGCGAACAGGATCGCCTGGCCGCCATCGGCGTACGTCACCGAGAAGGCATCCGTGTCCTCCACGACGGGCGTCGAGCGTGCGCCAACCGTAAGGACGTTCACGTCGACCGGGGACACGTCGCTGCGGCCGCCCGTCCAGGCGATGTGTTGACCGTCGGGCGCCCACGTGTACCCGTCGTCGGCGAACAGCCGCTGTTCGGGCGCGAGGATCTCACCCCGATCGGCATCGGCGACAAGGAGGAAGCCGCCCCCTTCCCCAGCCTCGAGGAAGGCGAGCTGCTTTCCGGTGGGGGACCAGCGGGGGTGCACGATCGCCGTGGGCGCGGCGTCGATCTCCGGGATGTCGAATCGCGGCGGAAGTGCGGACGGATCGATGAGTCGCCGCGGCGCGCCTGCGGGCTCGCGCTGCGGCGAGAGATCGAGAACCCACAGCTCGCCGCCGTAGTCGGAGGTGCTTGCCTTGTGGATGTAGGCCACGTGCGCGAGGTCGGGAGACGGCGCCGGCTCGGTATCGGCGGGTCCGTCGGTGAGCTTGCGACCGGGCGTGCCGGCGGGGTCGCTGACGTAGAGCGAACCGGCCTTCGTATAGAAGAGTGCGGGCTGCGACACCACGGGGGCGCTCGTCGCAGCGCTCGACGTCGTGGGTTTCGGGTTCGTCGCGTCGTTCGGGCTCGTCCCGGGGGCAGAGGTGCAGCCGGCGACGGCCATGGCGGTGACCTGCGCCAGGATCCAAGCGGTTGCGACCCGCCGGACCACGGTTTCGGCGTCTGCCGCAGCGAGGAATGGTTGGCGGACCATAACGCTCATGCTCGACTCGTGGACGTTCTCGCAGTAGGGACTTTCTGCCCTGGCAGGCGTGCCTTAATGCTCGTGCGCACAACGAGACCACGGCGCTAACGTCTGGAGCCTCTGAGGTTGGCGAGTGGGGAGATTTGATGACGTCGATGCGTGGCGCTGCCCGTGTGGTGCTGACAACCGTCCTGCTCTGCCCGATCGCCGTCGCCCTCGCGACCGATGCGGGGGCTGACTCACCGACGACCGCCTGTCTGAGCGCAACGGAGCTTGTCGACCTAGTGGCTCCTATTCTGCCGCCGCAGGACTCGTTGACGCCGATAGACCTGATCACCTTTTCCCTGGAGCAACCGGACACGCCGACTGTGAGTTGTACCAGCGAAAAGGACGCCTGCATGTCGGCCAGTGTGCAGACAGGCATCTACGGGGAGCGTTATGTGCCGCCTGACGCGGTCGCGACCTGCATGGAAGCCTACTGGGCCTGCACTGACCAGCAATCGGGCGAGGAAGGCGTGGGATAAGGAACGTCCCCCGGCCCGCCGTAGGCGCGCGACGACGCGCGGGTGCGACGATGAACCCATGACCGCAACGCTTGTCGCGAAGAATGTGGCCGGCGGATTCGCTCACCGCACCCTCTTCGAGGGGGTCGACCTGACCGTGGCACCGGGAGATGTCATCGGTGTCGTCGGCGTTAATGGTGCGGGTAAGAGCACCCTGCTGCGGATCCTGGCCGGCGATCTGGAACCACTCGACGGTGTGGTCAGCATCGCGCCGGCCGACGCCTTCGTCGGGTGGCTGCCGCAGGAGCACGAGCGGAAACCCGGGGAAACCGTCGCCGCCTACATCGCGCGCCGCACCGGGTGCACCGAGGCGACCGAGGCCATGGAAGCAGCAGCCGCTGCCCTGGCGGATCCGGAAAGTGTTGGTGTGGAAAGCGATCCGGCTTCCGCCTACTCCGCTGCGCTGGATCACTGGCTCGCCGCCGGAGCGGCGGACCTCGATGAACGCCTGCCGGTGGTCCTGTCCGAGCTAGGACTGGATGCCGAGGCGTTTCGGCCTGCGTCGACTCCGATGACCGCGCTGTCGGGCGGGCAAGCGGCCCGGGTCGGCTTGGCCGCGCTGCTGCTGTCGCGCTTCGACGTCGTCCTGCTCGACGAACCCACCAACGATCTCGACCTCGACGGTCTGGCTCGACTGGAGGACTTCGTCCGCGACCTTCGCGGTGGTGTGGTGCTGGTGAGCCACGACCGGGAGTTTCTGGCGCGCAGCGTGACTCGTGTTCTCGAGTTGGATCTGGCCCAGAACACCACCACCGTCTACGGCGGTGGCTACGAAAGCTATCTGGAAGAGCGTGATGTCGGTCGCCGGCACAAGCGCGAACAGTATGACGAGTTCGCCGAGAAGAAGGCCGACCTCGTGGCACGTGCCCGCACGCAGCGGGAGTGGTCGAGCCAGGGTGTCCGTAATGCGATCCGGAAGGCGCCAGACAACGACAAGATCCGTCGGCGCGCGGCCAGCGAGTCCAGCGAGAAGCAGGCGCAGAAGGTCCGCCAGATGGAAAGCCGGATCGCCCGCCTCGAAGAGGTCGCCGAGCCCCGCAAGGAATGGGTGCTCGAGTTCACCATCGGCGCCGCGCCGCGGTCAAGCTCGGTCGTCGCGACGCTCGACAATGCTGTTGCGCGACAGGGCGAATTCGTCCTCGGCCCGGTGTCGCTGCAGGTGGATGCCGGTGACCGGATCGGCATCACCGGTCCCAACGGGGCGGGGAAGTCGACGTTGTTGCGACTGCTCCTCGGTCGACAGAGTCCCGACGAAGGCCGCGCGAGCCTGGGCGCCAACGTCGCGATCGGCGAAATCGACCAGGCGCGTGCCGATTTCACCGGTTCGGGCCGCCTCGTCGACCGCTTCGAGCAGCGGGTGCCGTCATGGACGACCGCGGACGTGCGAACCCTGCTCGCAAAGTTCGGGCTGCGCGCCGACCACGTCGAGCGTGCGGTCGACGATCTCTCACCCGGGGAGCGAACCCGCGCCGGCCTGGCGCTGCTGCAGGCCTGCGGCACGAATGTGCTGGTGCTCGACGAGCCGACGAACCATCTCGACCTCGCGGCCATCGAGCAACTGGAGCAGGCGCTAGAGACCTACGACGGTGCGCTGTTGCTGGTGACACACGACCGCCGGATGTTGCAGAATGTCCGCCTGGATCGACGGTGGCTGGTCGACAACGGGCGCGTTGCAGAGATGCAGCAGTAGGGGCCATCGCGCAGGCTGAGATCCATTACCTCTGACGTAATCGATTTCGAGTGAACTGTTCGCCAGAATCGAAGGCATGTCCGACGCAGAAAAGCCGCCGATCCTGTTGCTGCACGGTGTCTTCGGCAGCCCGTCGCTACTGCAGCCGTGGATCGAGGTGTTACGGGCACACGGGTACGACGTGCACGCGCCGACGCTGCCCGGCCGCGACCCCGGCGACGACGCCGTCCTGGCCGATACCGGAATCGACGACTGCTTCCGCGTCGCGCTGGACGCCTACGACCGACTCGGCCGGCCCGCGATCGTCATCGGACACAGCTTCGGCGGTCTGCTGGCGCAGAAGCTCGGCGCCGTCCGCGCCCCGGTCGCTGTCGTGCTGCTGGCGCCCGTCCCGCCCGGCGTGCTGTGGGTGCGGCCGTCGATGCTGCGCCACCTGGTGCCCGTGCTCCCCAGAATCCTCGCGGGCAGGCCGTTTCTCCCGTCACCGCGCACCATGCGTGCGGTGCCTCTCAGCACCTTGCCCACCGCCGAGCGGGACGTGCTGATCGCGCGATTGGTCCGTGACTCGGGCCGGGTGTTTCGGCAGATGTCCCTGGGCGTCAGGTCGACTCGGGTTATCGCCTCCGCGGTCACGTGCCCTGTGCTGTGTGTGAGCGCCGGCTCGGACAACAACGTGGCGCCGTGGATCTCGGCCCGCATCGCCACGCGCTACGGCGCCGAACACCAGATCCACCGGAACGCGCCGCACTGGATCGTGGCCGAGTCACTCGTCGGCGAAGTGGCGCCACCGGTACTGGACTGGCTCAAGCGCAACGCGGCCTAGGGGCCCGGGCTGCCCCACGGATGGCGGGGGAGACGTCGGCGTGCGGTGCGGACCGGTCGGTTTCGCCAGATGCGGGCAGATCAAGGTCAAAGGCTGAATAATGACCTCGTTGGCGGCAGCCGACACCGGCGGGCAGGAGCGCAGCGACCGGGGGAATACCCTCTGCCGCAGCGACGGAGAGGGAAGCCAGTGAAGCTCAATCGATGGGGTGTCGCCGCAGGTGTGGTGGTCGCGATAGGCGCCGTGGGAATTGGGTTGTCGGCATGTACGACGGCACGGGTGAGCGCGGGGCAGACCGCCATCATCGTCGACGACTACGTGTTGATTCCGACCGATCCGGCGATCATCGAGTGCGTGCAGGAGGAGACGTCGGAGATCTACGGCAGCGTCGACGTCTACCGCTATCCCGCCCGGCAGATCTCCTGGGACGCCAACGAAGATCCCGGGGCAGAACGCGGCCCCTACGTGGTGGTGTCCAACGCCAAGGCCCCCGCCGAACTGCTGGTTCCGGTGTCGGTGACGTTCGATCTGACCACCGACTGCGACAAGCTCAAATCCTTCCACCGCGAGTTCGGTACCAAGTACCAGGGCTGGCTCGCCGACGATGGACTGCCGAGCGAGGGGTGGAAGCAGCTGCTGAACTACGTCGTCGGGCAACCCTTGGAGCAGACGCTGATCCGACTGTCCCAGAAGTACACCTGGCAACAGATCTGGAACGACGAGGCGATCCGCGCGGAGTTCCAGAACGCGCTGCAGCAGGAGCTGCCCAACGCCAGCAAGAACCGCACCAACGGGCAGGACTACTTCAGCAACTTCCAGGTGACGGTGTTGAAGCCGGAGCCACGCGACGAAGGCCTCAAGGAAGCCATCATCGCCGAACAGAAGGCGATCGCCGATGCCCGCGCCACCGAGGCGAAGGGCGTCGCCGACGCCAACGCGAAGAAGGCGTCCACCGAGGCCGAGATCTTGGCGGCCCAGGCGCAAACCGAGCTTGCTCGGCAACGCGCGCTGCAGCAATCTGCGGAGATCGCGGGCTATCCGTCGGTGGAGGATTACCTGCGGGCGAAGGCGATCGAATCCGGGCTCAACCCGTACCAGCCGACGTACGTCGTACCGCAGGCCGGGTGATCCCACATTCCGTGGCCATGGCGGAACCTCACTCCGCAGCGAGCGCTCGGCGCGCTCTAGGGTTCGAGGTGAAAAGGCCGGCGATCACGAAGGAGTGCGCGTCATGACGCCACCGACACGGGGGCGACCGGCGGGCTGGCTGCTGGTGGTATTCGCAGTCGCGCAGATCGCGATGACCCTGGCGATCCAGGTTTTCGGCGGAAGGTCGCCCGGCGGGAGGGGTGCCGAGCTGTGGATCAGTCCGGCCCCCTACGCCTTCGGAATCTGGGGAATCATCTACCTGCTGTGTCTGGTGCACGCCGTCGCGGCGGTGCGGCATGGAACCGGCGTCGCGAACCAGTCCGCACTGGTCGTACCACTGTCAACGCTGTACGTGGCCGCGGCGCTGTGGTCGATCGCGTTCTCGGCGGGCAGTGCGTGGCTGACGTTCGTCGTGCTGGCGGTGATGGTGGCGGCAGCCGTTCGCGCGCTTCTCGTGGTGATCAATTACCCACGGAGGGAGGGTGTTCCGGATTGGATGGTGCGACTGGAGCGCCTGACTGTCGGGTTGTATGCGGGTTGGGCGACCATCGCCGTGTTCATCAATTTCGCCTCGGCCGTCGCCGATCAGGGGCTCGCCAAAGCGGCCTCGGTCGGCTGGCAGTGGGCCGTGCTGGCGGTTGCGCTGGTGGCTCTGCTGGCGTTGTTGTGGGCTAGTCGCGGCGCGCTGGGCGTCGCGGTGGCGGCGATCTGGGCCCTGGTGGGAGTGCTGGTCGCGGTGGGCACCGATTCGACGCTGTTGGCGGTGACTTGTGCTCTCGGCATCATCGCGGTGGCGGCAGTCTGGATGTCGATCGCCTATCGCGACAGGCGGCGCGCGGCTGGCCGGGGCTGGTCGAGTTCCTGACGGCGGTCACCACGGCGGTGGCGTCGTGGAGATCGAGCGTGTGCCCCCGCAGATCCAGGCCACCCCGGGTAGCCCTGCGCCGCAAGGCTTTCGGCGATTCGCGCGATGCCGTCGTCGGCCTCCGCACGGGTGGCTTCGGCGGCGCCGCCGCCGAGTGTGGCGCACGTTGCGAGAGTGTTGGCGTGTTCTGCAAGTGCTCGCGAGGCACGGTTGTCGTAGGTT
Organism: Mycolicibacterium sp. CR10; assembly: GCF_005222675.1. Classification (GTDB taxonomy): domain Bacteria; phylum Actinomycetota; class Actinomycetes; order Mycobacteriales; family Mycobacteriaceae; genus Mycobacterium. The sequence continues at coordinate 62,748 of NZ_STGE01000009.1, forward strand.
TGCTCGAAGATCCGCAACCTGGCGGTCACGACCCGAGGAACATCAATGAGTTGGTCAACCAAGAACATCCCTGACCTGCACGGCAAGGTCGCCGTCGTCACCGGAGCCAACGGCGGGCTCGGACTTGCGTCGGCCAAGGCGCTGGCCGGCCGCGGCGCCCACGTGGTGATGGCGGCCCGCAACCAGGCCAAGGCAGCTGATGCCTTGGCCGAGATCCTGGTCGCCCATCCCGACGCATCACTGGAGATCGTGGAACTCGACCTCGGCTCGCTCGCCTCGGTGGATGCCGCCGCCAAGAAAATCGCCGCCAAGCACGACCGCATCGACATCCTGATGTGCAACGCCGGTGTGATGGCCCTGCCGCAGGGGACCACCGAGGACGGCTTCGACACCCAGATGGGCACCAACGTGCTCGGCCACTGGGCGCTGATCTCCCACCTGCTGTCCATCATCGTTGCGACACCCGGCGCGCGGGTGGTCACGCTTTCGAGCACCGCGCAGCACACCGGCCGCGCCATCAACCCCGATGACCCGCACATGCGCAAGAACTTCGATGCGTGGCGCATGTACGGCCAGACCAAGCTGGCCATGCGGCACCTGGCCGTCGGCTTGCAAGAGCAGTTCGACCGGGCCGGCGTCGATGCCAAGGCGCTGTCGGCCCAGCCGGGGCTGACGAATTCCGATCTGCAGACCACGAGCCAGGCCCACGGCAGCGGTGGCCCGATCGGCGCCTTCTTCGAGAAGTTGGTCAAGGCGACGGGGATGTCGACCGATCGTGGTGCGCTGAGCCAACTGCGGGCGGCCGTCGACCCGAAGGCCCCCGGCGGCGGGTTCTACGGTCCGCTGTTCGTGACCAACGGACCGCCGGTCCGCAAGCCGTTGATCCGGCCGGGCAGCGACGGTGCCATCACGACGCTGTGGCAGGTCGCCGAGAAGGAAACGGGCCTGCCGGTCGACGTCAGCGCCGCCGTCAGGGCATGAGCAGTCTGGTTGCGCCGTTTCGGCTTTCGCTCCCTTTCGTGCGGGTGCTGCTCGCCGACCTGAACGTTCGGCCGGCCGACCTTCTGGACGCGGCAGGCCTGCCGCGGGATCTGCTGCACCGCGACGAGGCGGTGCTGTCGCCGCCGCAGTACTACGCCCTGTTCGACGCGCTGGACCAGCTCGTCGGTGATCGAGACCTGGCGATCACGATCGCGGACACATTGAGCCCCGAGGTCTTCGATCCGCCGATCTTCGCGGCGATGTGCAGCCCCAACCTGCATGTCGCGGCGGAGCGGATCGCCGTCCACAAACGGCTGCTCGGTCCGTTACGCATGCACGTCGAGCTCGACGCCGACGGCGTGAACCTCGAGATCGCCTGGCCGGCTGGGGATCCCCCTCCCGCGGTGCTACCGGGCGTCGAGGTCGCGTTCTGGGTTGCCCTCGCCCGGCTGGGAACCCGCATCCGCGTCGTGCCGCAGCGGGTCGTCGTGCCGCAACTACCGAAGAACGTTGCGGTGGTGGAGAATTGGCTGCGGTCTCGAATCGAGCGTGGCGATACGACACTGGTCCGGTTCTCCCGGCTCGATGCCACCCGGCCGTTCCTGAGCGCCAATGCCGGGATGTGGGACTTCTTCGAACCCGAGTTACGGCGCCGTCTCGATGACCTCGGTGGTGAGGCCGCGCTCGCGTCGAAGGTCCGTGCCACCCTGGTCGAACTCCTGCCCGCCGGCGCGGGAACAACCCAAGGCGTCGCCCGTCACCTCGGCATCAGCACCCGAACGCTGCAGCGGCGCCTCGGCGACGAAGGGGTCACGTTCCAACAGGTGCTCGCCGATGTGCGCGAAGGACTGGCCCTTCACTACCTGACGCAGTCAAGCCTGTCGCTGACCGAGATCGCCTTTCTCCTGGGCTACGACGATCCCAACTCGTTCCACCGCGCGTTCAGTCGGTGGACCGGTCACACGCCACTCGGGGTCAGGGCCACAGCGACGGGCTGACGAGGGAAGTGGCCGTTCGTTCGAGGAGGTTCAGTTCCGCGCGAACCACGTTGTGTACGGCCTGCACGCGTTGCCGGTCACGTGGTGATTTCAGTCAGTGTGGATCTGCACGACATCGAGCGCGCGGCGTTCGATGGTTGCCTCGTCGAGCAGGACGTGCAGTGCCGCATCTCCGAGCGGGATGAAGCTGTCGTGGCTGGCGACGCGGGCGATCCGACCGGAATAGCCGCTCTCGACGAGCGCGGCCAGCACGTGCTGGCCGACACCGCCGGTATGTCGCGTCTCATCGACGACGAGCACGCGGCCGGTGGCGTCCGCCTCGCGAACGATGTCATCGACCGGCAACGGACTGAGCCACCGCAGATCGGTGACGCGGGAACGTATTCCGTGATCGCGGCGTAGGCGCTCGGCGACCCGCAAGCTCATCGGCACCCCGTTCGCGAAGGTGAGAATTGTCAGGTCGGCGCCGTCGCCATGCGTGCGGGCGGTCCCGATGGTGGTGGTGATGTCGCCGGTCGCCCCGGACAGCCAGGCGTTGTCGTCGTCCTGATGAAGGCCGCGGGTGTGGTAGAGCGCGATGGGCTCGAGGAAGAGGCACAGGGCGCCCGTGGTGGCTGCGGCGTGCGCGCAGGCGCACAGTGCGGCGAACGCGTCGTCCGGGTGTGATGGCGAGGCCACGATGAGGCCGGGGATGTCGAGCAGTGCCGCCACGGAGTTGTCGTTGTGGAAGTGGCCGCCGAAGCCCTTCTGGTAACCGTAGCCCGCGATGCGAATGACGGCGGGATTGTGGTACTGCCCGTTGGAGAAAAACGGCAGGGTCGCCCCTTCGCCGCGGATCTGGTCGAGTGCGTTGTGGACGTAGGCGAGGTATTGGATCTCCGGGATCGGCAGCAAGCCGTTGAGCCCGGCGCCGAGTGCCACCCCGAGGATGCTCTGTTCGTCGAGGATTGTGTCGAAGACCCGCTGTGGTCCGAATTTCTTCTGCAGTCCCCGGGTGACGCCATAGACGCCTCCTTTACGGGCGACGTCCTCTCCGAAAAGGATGGCCTGCGGGTAGTTCTCGAACACGTGGCGCAGAGCTGCGTTGATCGCCTGGGCCAGTGTCTGACCGCCCGGGCCGGAAGGCGTCGCCGTCGTCGCCTGCCGCGCGTGACGGAGCCCGTCCGTCAGCGGAGTGAGTACTGCGGCGGCCGAATCCAGCTGAGGCAGTTCGGCGACTTCCTTGGCCAAGCCCAGGACGGTGGCGCGCTTGTGCTCGTAGAGGTCGAGGACCTCGGAGGCGCTGCGGTGGCCGTTGTCGACCAGCAGTCGTGCGGTGGTCAGCACCGGGTCGCGGGCGTAGTCGGCGGCGATGTCACGCGCGCTGCGGTAGCCAGCCTCGTAGTCGGATCCGGCGTGCCCCATCAGCCGCACGGTGTGTAGATGGAGGAAGGCCGGGCGGCGATGTCGGCGGACCGAGTCCGCGGCGGCGGTCGCGGCCGCCAGGGTAGCGGTGAGATCGCTGCCGTCAGCGGCGAAGTAGGTCAGTCCCTTCCGGTCGGCGTAGCTGGCCTCGATCCAGCCGGCGGGGGTCCTGGTGCTGATGCCGATGCCGTTGTCCTCGCATACCAGCAGCAGAGGTACCTCCATGCCGCGGAAGCTGGCGTTGAGCGCGGCGTTGATGGCGCCGACCGCTGTGGAGTGGTTCGCCGACGCGTCGCCGAAGCTGCACACGGTGATGGCATCGTCTGGCCACGGGCAGGCGTCGGTGAGCTTGTGGGCGCGCGCCAGGGTGAACGCCACCCCGAGCGCACGCGGCAAATGGGATGCGATCGTTGATGTTTGGGGGATGACATGCAAGTCGTACCGGCCGAAGACCTTGTGCCTTCCGCCCGACATGGGTTCCTCGATGGCTGCCACGACGCCGAGGAGGACGTCGCGCAGCGGATCGGTACCGGCTGCGGACTGGTGGGCCCGGTGCAGAAAGAAGGCGCCGGAGCGGTAGTGCAGCAGCGCGGGATCGCTGGGGCGCAGTGCGGCAGCGAGGGCGGCGTTGCCCTCGTGCCCTGAGGAGCCGATGGTGTAGTAGCCAATTCCTTTCGAGCGCAGAGCGCGGGCGGCCAGGTCGAGGTGGCGGCTGCCCACCTGCGCATCGAACAGGTCGAGCGCCTCGGCGACGGTCAGCGCCGACCCGTTAACCAGCAGGGCCTCATCGTCGTGTGGGGCGCTGGATGTGCCGTGTTCCGGGTAGGCGCGCAGGGTCGCAGTGAAGTGTTCGTCGATCGGTTCGGCCATCGAGAGAACTCCTCAGGTCGGGCCGTCGGGCGGAGTATCGGAACGCGCTCCTCGGTGGGGAAAGTTACTCGCACGACCGGTCGGGTGGGGTCGATAAGACGATGTTGATCGCGCCCGCCCGACGGTGACAGAAGCCCAACCGGATCCGTCGGTGAGGCCACCGATCGTGGGCCACGGTGCGACATTGTCGGCGCGATCTGCAAGCACGCACGCCACTCGGTGTCAGGGAAACAGCGAGGGGATGACCGGGGTCATGACTTCTCCCCCCGGACGGCTGCTGTGCGCCCCGGCGGCGCTGGATCGTTGATTCCCAGTCGATCTCGCACGGAATCGAGAACGTACTGGCCCGTCTCCGGATCACTGGACCGCGCGATCATGACCGCACCGGCCATCATCGCGACCCTCGCGGCGGCCTCGGCGCGGCGTTGAGCAGCCGACCCGTTCAGCCCCGCGGCGACTCGCTCGATTGTCGCTTCGACCCCTGCGGTCATCGGCGCCGCGAGCGCCGGACTGCGCCCCACCTCGCCCGCCAGCGCCGGGATGGGGCAGCCGTATCCGCGGTTGTCCACATGCACGTCGGAGAGGTAGAACCGCTGCCATTCGGCGACTGCTTCGGCGGCCTGCGCTGGATCGTCGTGGGTGCCGATCCGGTCGAGCGACTGCTCGAAGGCGGCGTCCACCGCCGCGGCGACGAGGGCTTCCTTACTTGCGAAGTGGCGGTAGAACCCGCCGGCAGTCAACCCGGCGTCCTTCATCACCTCGGCGACGCCGGCGCCGTCGACGCCCCGCTCGCGGATCAGTCGGGCAGCGCTGTCGAGGATGCGCTGGTGACTGCGGTCCTTCTCCTGCCGTGACATTCGCATCGTTGTCTCCCCACTCTGCTGCCTTGACTTTTTAGAGTATAGTCATACTCTACTGGGAGTACGGCCGAAATCTAAACAAAGCCCGCGGATCGGTGCATCGACGACCGTCCGTGCCACCCGAAGGATGCGACGCCATGACCAACCCGACCATTCTCGTGACCGGCGCGACCGGTAAGACCGGCGGCGCAGTCGTCGATCTCCTTCTGGCGCAGGGCTATCCGGTTCGCGCGGTGGTCCGCAGCGAGGACGCCCGCAGCGCCGCGCTGCGCGGGCGCGGTGCCGAAACATCCGTCGTGGACGTCTTCGACGCCGACCAGTGGTCCGACGCCATGAAAGGCACCCAACGTGCCTACTTCGTCGGGTTCTTCGATCCGTTCATGGTGCACAGCGCAGCCGCTTTCGCCGTCGCCGCGCAGCAGGCTCAGCTCGAAGCGGTTGTGCAGCTGAGCCAGTGGTTGTCCGCACCCAACCACCCCGCGCTGGCGACCCGCCAGACGTGGTTGGTCGACCAGATCTTCGCCGGCATCCCCGGGATCGCCCACACCATCGTCAACCCCGGCTACTTCGCCGACAACTATCTGCGTCTGATGGATTTCGCCGCAGTGCTCGGCGTGCTGCCGGTGCTGACCGGCGACAGCAAGAACGCGCCACCGGCCAACGAGGACATCGCCCGGGTGGCGGTGGCGGCACTGGCTGACCCTGGTCGGCACGCGGGGAAGCGCTATCGTCCCACCGGCCCCACGTTGATATCGGCCTATGACATGGCTCCGGCGATCGGCAAGGCGCTGGGACGCTCGGTGAGGCCAATTGACATGCCCTGGTGGATGTTCAGCCGCGCCGCACGCGCCCAGGGCGTCACTTCGGCGTCGCTGGCGAGCTTGCGCCACTACGTCGAGGACCACAAGCAAGGCGCCTTCGCCTATGGAGCACCCAATGACGTTGTGGGAGAGGTGACGGGTGCGCCGGCCGAAACTTTCGAGGCGACGGTCGCCCGGTACGCCCGGATGCCATTCGTGCAGCGGACCGCCGGTAACCGCAGCCGGGTGATCCGCGACTTCCTGCGCACGCCGTTGCAGCGCGGCGTCGATCCGCAGCGCTATGCCCGCCGGCAGGGCGAGCCACCCGCGCCCAACCCGCGTTATGCGATGCAGGACGAGCATTGGAAGGCCCGCGTCGCCTGTCAGTGATCCGGCACAGAGGAGTACGGGTGCCGACCGCACATGCTTCGAAAGATGTTGTAAAACAACGAGAAAAGGAAAGACCAATGAGCACGAGGATGAACAACAAGGTGGTACTGGTCACCGGGGCGTCACGCGGAATCGGTAGGGACGTCGCGTTGGCATTCGCAAGCCACGGCGCGAAGCTGGTTCTCGCGGCCCGTTCGACACAGCGGCTGGCTCAGGTCGAGAAGGAGATACACGACCGTGGTGCCGAGGCGTTGTCTGTGCCGACCGATGTGACGTCGCAGGCGTCTGTGCAGGCGATGGTCGACGCCGCGATGCACCGGTTCGGACGAATCGACGTCCTGGTGAACAACGCCGGGGTCGCGAAGGTGGGCGTCATCGAGTCGGCGACCTTTCACGACGACGTCAGTCACACGCTCGAGGCGAGTGTGTTCGGGATGATTCGCGTCACGCAACAGGTTCTCCCGATTCTCCGGCGGCAGGGGTCGGGGTCGATCGTCAACATGTCGTCGGTCATGGGGCGAAAAGCGTTCGCGCGCTTCGGCTCCTACGCCATCGTGATGCATGCGGTGTCAGCGTTCTCCGATGCGCTGCGCCAAGAGGTGGCTGGCAGCGGGATCCGGGTGTCGGTGATTCATCCGGCTCTGACCGCTACTGACCTACTTCGCGACGTCGACGAGGCGCAGATGCCGCTGGCGTTCCGCCACATGACACCGCTGCGCTCTGAGGATGTCGGGCGCGCGGTGGTCACAGCGGTGCGGCGGGGAACCCCGCGCGTCGTGATGCCCCGCGTTGCCAATATGTTGCTGCTCGGCGAAGCGCTGTCACCCCGCATCGGTGACCTGATTGCCCATGCCCTGTCGCTTCGCCCGGTCGCCCGGTTGTTGGGGATCAGCCGTGGGACGACCTACCACCAGGCGATAGCACGCCGTCAGGACGACGCTCAGATTCATTCGATCTCAGGCGAATCCACCAGTCAGGTGACGGTGGGCACCGGGTAGCTCGACCACACCTACAGATGAACGCCGCAACCGGTCATCGCGTAGGGCGCTTACGGGCTAGGTTGGCGATGAGCGAAACCCTCGCGTGGATAGGTGTTGCCCATGTCCAACCATTTCACCGGTCTGAGCCTCGGACCGCCACTCGGAGATCAACGCCTCGACCTGTGCGACCTGTATGCGTTCCATTCGCCGACCGACGACTCGCGAACCGTGCTGATTCTCAACGCCAACCCGAACGCCGATGCGCTGCATCCGGAGGCCATCTACCGGCTGGCGATCGACACCGACGGCGACCTGCTCGACGACATTGCGTTCAGTTTCGTGTTCTCCGTCCCGGTGGACGGGCGGCAGACCGTCACCGCGTACCTGGCCCGCGGTGAACATGCCCGTTCGGCCGAGGCGGTCGGCGAGCAGATCGTCACCGACGTCGACGTGTCCTTCGGTGCGCAGCCGAACGTCGTGACCGCCGGTGACGTCACGTTCGCCGCCGGAGCGCGCAGCGATGCCTTCTTCTTCGACTTTGACGGCATCAAGAACCTGTTCGACACCAGCGGCACGCGCAATTTCACCGCCCCTCACCTCGCTGACCTCGACGGCAAATCGCCCTGGACGGGCCAGGATTCGAACACCGAGGCCAACGTCTGCTCGATCGCGATCGAGCTGCCGACCGGCGCACTCGACGCGACCGGACCCCTGCGGATCTGGGGCCGTTGCAGCCTGCGTGAGAACGGCGCGCTGAATCATGTGGACCGTGCCGGACACCCGTCGGTCAGCAGCTTCTTCAACACCGACGACACCAAACTGGAGTACAACGCCAGCGAGCCCCCCGGTGACTGGAACCGCTGGCTGGAGCAGTTCGTCCATCTGATGGGCCATACCGGCGGCTACACCAGGGAGGAGGCGATCGCCGCGATCGAGAAGGAGGGCACGCTCCCCGACATGCTCACCTTCGACCCGGCCACACCGGCGAAATACCCGAACGGCCGGGTGTTCACCGACGATGTCATCGACTACCGGCTCGCGTTCCTGACCAAGGGCGAATGTCCGCCGTCGGGCCTGTCCCCGCATACCGACACGCTCACCGTGTTCCCCTACCTCGGTCCGCCGCACTCGTCCTAGGAGGCGCTGCGGATCCGGCGTCAGAACAGACGCGGGCGGCGGTGGCGAGCTTTACCAGCCGGCGTTGCGAGCCAGATCGATCGCGTACTGATTGACGAAGGTGCCCGCGCTGGCAGCCCCGCGGCACGAGCCGTCGGATTCACCGGGACGCTTGACCCACAGGAAGGCGTCGACCATCGGATTCCCGGTCGCGGTGGTGGGACGGGCTCCCAGCGCGCGGCCGCTGGGGTTGCACCAGTAGAGGTCGTCGCCTTCCACCGGGCCGGCGCCGTTGCGGGATGTGTCGATGACGAAGGGCTTGCCGCCCGTCATCCCCGAGATGGCTCCGCCGTAGCCGATGTTCTCCTCGGTGGTGAAGAAGTTCGCGGTGTTGAGGCTGAAGCCGCGCGCCTTGGCCACGCCGACGTCATTGAGCCTGGCCGCCATGACGTCGGCCGCCACCCAGCGCGGGTGACCGGCGTCGACGTAGACGGCCGTTGCGGGGTTGCGGGTCAGCGTGTCCACGCCATAGCGGATGAGGTCGTAGCGCTCCTGCTGCTGCGAGGGCGACAGGCAGTCGGCCATGGCGAGCGCATCGGGTTCGAGAATGACAGCGGCGGGCCCACCGCCGATGGCGGCCGCGACACCGTCGATCCACGCCCGGTAGGAGCCGGCTGACCCGAACCCTCCCGCGGCGAAGCTCCCGCAGTCGCGGTTGGGGATTCCGTAGAGCGCCAGCACCGGCATGGTGCCGGCAGCCTGTGCAGTGGCGATGTACTTCGCGTCCACAGCGGGGGTGGAGAGGTGGTCCATCCAGTACGCCGTCGGCGTGTTCACGACCGCGGCCAGGAGGGGGTCGGGATCGCCCTGCGCGGCCCGCATCCCCTTCGATGCGGGGTTGACGTAGAAAGGCAATCCGACCAGCGGGTTCGCGTCGCTGACCAGGCGCACCGCCGGCGCTGGCCCGGACAGCGCCGGCGCAACCGCGTAACCCGAGGCGACGACGGCCGCCACAGCAAGGAAGGGGGAGATCCATCGGGCGACTGCGCCGAGAGCTGAGGACATCACCTCGCAAAAGTTAGTGCGGCGACGCGGTAAGCGCCAATCGCCGCAGACGCTGGGGCAGCGGAGCCGCTCTCGCCGCCGGCCGGGCGTCCGGCAGGTCGTCCCTACGCTGGTGTGGTGTTGTTCTTTCTCGTCGGCTACGGCACCAAGCAGAAGTACCTGGGCCCCGGACAGGTGCGGACCTGTCCGCGCTGCCACAACACCACGCAGTGGTCGCAGATGCGGGAGTTCACGCAGTTCACGGTGTTCTTTGTGCCCCTCGCCCGCTGGAAGCGCAGGCAGTTCGAGGTCTGCGGGATCTGCGGTCAAGCCGTCGTCGGCCGCTAGAACCGATGCTGACCTGCGACACCGGTCGCAGCCGGGGCCCGCGTCAGCGGCGACCCGTGGCCTCGACCGGCTGGCCGTCGGGCGCCGTTGGCTCGAGGTCGGAGAGGGCGCGGGACAGCAGTACTGCGACAGCAAGGACAAGCCAGACGGCGACGACTGCCAGTCCCGCTGCGGTCGGCGAACCGTACTCGGCGACCACCCCCGCGAGCCCGATGCCCAGGGGCGCGGCGACCTGCAGGCAGGCGTTCTGCACGCTGAGCACCCGGCCGCGAACCGCGTCCGGTGTCCGTTCGGCCTGCAGCACGCCCAACACACCTCCCAGCAGCGCGTTGGCCACGCCGAACACCGCCGCCCCGGCGAACACCATGGCCGGTGATATCAGCGTGGCGATCAGCAGGAAGCCCACCGTGGTTCCGAACAGGGCGGACATCGTCCAGAATCGTCGTGACACCCTCGGACCGATGGCGGCGAAAGCACCCGCTCCGCAAAGCATTCCGACGGCCAGCGCAGTGAGAACGAACCCGAGGAGGTCCGGCCGTGACATCTGGCTGAAGTACAGCGGCAGCACCAGACCCTGCAGACCGCCGATCACGACCACCAGGCCGACGGTGAGAGCTACCGTCCCGCTGAGGAACCGGCTACGTCGTAATACCGCCACCCCCATCGTCAGTTGTGCCCACAGCGGTTCTCGCTGCCCGGGGTCGGCGTCGATGCCACCCAGGCGCCGCGGCATCACCAAGGTGAGCAGTGCTGCGGCAGCCGAGGTGGCCGCGGTGGCGAACAGGACGGTGCTGCCGTCGAACAGCGATAGCAACGTGCCGGCGGCCGCGGGACCTATCACCAGAGCCATCGATGTCATGGACTGGCGTAGGCCCACCAGCCGCTCCAGTGACATCCCGGTGTGCCGGGCCACCGCCGGGACGAGCACCTGCCGCGCCGTCATCCCCGGAACATCGCCGAACGAGCCGACGATCGCCAGAGCGATGAACCACGTCAGGTTCAAACCCCAGACCATGTCCACCAGGGGGATAGCGGCGACAGCGACGGCCGACACGACATCGGCGAGAACCGAGCAGGTGCGGCGGTTGACGCGATCGAGCACGATGCCGGCACACAACCCGACGAGCAGCGCAGGGACGGCGGTTGCGGCGGACACGGCCCCGACGCTGAGCGGACTCCCGGTGGTCTGCAGCACGATCAGCGGCAGAGCGACGGCAGCGACTCCGTTACCGAGCAGGCTCAGAAAGTGAGAGCCGAGGTAGGCGACAGCGGCGGGTGGCATCCATCCACCAAAAACTGTGACGCTGCGGCGAAGTCAACCGCTGAGGCGCCGGGTTGACCATGCCCCTACGGCAGGGTGTTGCATCGCGGTGTGACGCTGAACGACACGACACCGACCCGAGTGCAGTTGACAGATTCCGACTATGCGCGGGCAGAGCAGATGCTGGCCCCATACCGGGCGCGGCGGGTGCCGGGGAGCACGGTGAAACCGGACTGGCTCTCCGAGGGCAAAAGGTTCTGGTACCGGGTAGGAAGCCGCTTCGTCGTCGTGGATCCTGCCGAGGGCAGCCGGCGCGATGCGTTCGACCATGACCGGCTCGCCGCCGCGCTTTCGGTGGCCTCCGGCCAGTCAGTGACCGCAGCGGATCTGCCGATCACCGCTGTCGAGTTCGAGGACCCGATGCGTTTCAGCGCATTCGGATCGCGATGGGAGTGGTCGGAGACCGCGGGCACATGCGTGCAGGTCGACGGTGACCAACCGAACCCGGTCGCCGAAGTGGTCTCCCCGGACAAGTCCTGGGTGGCGTTTCGCCGGGACGGCAATATCTGGGTCCGGCGGGCAGGAGCGAAGCGACCCGGGGAGTTGGACCAGCGGGCAGGAGCGAAGCGACCCGGGGAGTTGGACCAGCGGGCAGGAGCGAAGCGACCCGAGGAGCAGGAGTTCCCGCTCACCGACGACGCCGAGCCGGATTTCGACTACGGCGGTCTACCCGATGCGACCGGTGCGCGGTCGCTGATGCGGCTGCTCGGCCTGCCGCCGCTCTTTCACGTCTCGTGGTCACCGGACTCGACCCGACTGCTGGTGCAGCGCGTCGACCAACGTGGTCTGCCCGAACTGGTTCTTGTGGAATCTTCTCCCCCCGACGGCGGCCGGCCGGTAGAGCACCGCACCCGCTACCCGATGCCCGGGGAAGAGGCGCAGGCGACGATGTCATGGACGGTGCTCGATGTCGCCGAGCGCACTGTGGTGCGACAGGACGACGAGCCGATGACCATCACGCACCCGACCGCCATCGTCTATGCGTGGTGGTCGGGGAAGGCAGGAGAAGCGGTGCACTTTCTGCACCAGTCACGCGATGCTCGAACGCTGGAGTTGCGACGTCTGGATCCCGCCAGCGGAGCCACGACCACGTTGATCAGTGAAACCGGTGAAACCCGTGTCGACCCGGCTCCGCTACTGGGTGACCCGCCGATGGTGCGGGTCCTGGAGTCCGGGGAGATGCTGTGGTGGTCGCAGCGCGACGGCTGGGGACACCTCTACCTCTACTCAGCCGACGGGCAGCAGGTCAGTCAGATCACCATGGGGCAGTGGCTGGTGCGCAGCGTGCTGTGGGTCGATGAAGACCATCGGCAGGTGTGGTTCCTCGCCGGTGGTCTCCTCGAACACGACCCGTACGTCCGCCAGATCTGCCGGATCAATCTCGACGGTTCAGGGTTCACCCGAATCACCGACGACCACCTCGACCACGACGCGGTGAGTCCACCCGAGGGCGGCTACCTCGTCGACCGTGCTTCCACCTCGAACCAACCGGCCCGCTCGGTGGTGCTCGATGGCGACGGGGAGGTCATGGTCGAGCTCGAATCCCCGGGGACAGTCGGGCTGGAGGCGCTGGGCTGGAGCCCGCCCGAACGGTTCCGCGCGACCGCCGCAGACGGCAAGACCCCGATCTACGGCCTGCTGTGGCGGCCGCACGGGTTCGACCCGCAGCGGCGCTATCCGGTGATCGAGCACATCTACCCGGGTCCGCAGAACTTCCGGGCCGGTCCGTCCTTCAACGAGATGCACCACGGCGAACCGGAAGCGTACGCCGCACTGGGTTTCGCGGCGGTGGCGATCGACGGGCGCGGTACCGCCGGGCGTAGCAAGGCCTTTCATGATCACTCCTATGGCGACCTGGGCAATGCCGGTGCCCTGGACGGCCACATCGCCGCGATCCGTGAACTGGGCCAACGGTATCCGTGGCTCGACACCGAGCGTGTCGGGATCACCGGCCAATCCGCGGGGGGTTTCGCCGCCGCCCGCGCTGTGCTGAGGTATCCCGAGTTCTACAAGGTTGCGGTCGCGGTATCGGGCAACCACGACAACGGCGTGAACCTGACCATGTGGGCCGAGCATTACCACGGTGATGTCAGCGAGGAGGGTAAGCGCGCGATCTCCAACGTGCCCCTGGCCGACAACCTCCAGGGAAAGCTGTTGTTGATCCACGGGGAGCTCGATGACAACGCCCACACCCATCAGACGATGCGGCTGGTCGATGCACTTATCAAGGCGGACAAAGACTTCGACATGGTCATCATTCCGGGAACCGAACACGCCCTGATCGGCCGGATGCACTACTTCTTCCGTCGCACCTGGGACTTCTTCGTCCGACACCTGCACGGGACCGAACCGCCCGGTTACCGCCTCGCACCGTTGCCGATGCCCGGCCTCGAGGTTTAGTCGTAGATGACGGCGTTCCCGCTGCGGCGCAGCTCCGCCAGGCCCGCCAACATGGTGTCGATCTGCTCGGCCGAGTGCCCCTCCCAGTCGAGGAGTTCGCCGACGATTCGCACGGGCTCTTTACTGCGATAGGAGCGGGTCGGGTTGCCCGGCAGCTTCTTGTCCGTGACGTTCGGATCGTCCTCCAGTTCGCCGACCGGTTCGACGATGTAAATGCGGCCGGGGCCGTCACCGGGTGCCAGCTCGGCGCCCCAGGCGGCGGCGTCCAACGTCTGCGTCACGTAGATGTGGTTCATGATGCGCCCCGCTTCGAAGTTCGACTCGCGGCCCGGAACGAGCAGCTCGCCTGCGGCGAGGTCTGCCTTCGTCCCATGCAGGTACGCGCCGGATTCGTGCACGTCGAATGGCTTTGGTGAATTCACCGTCACTACTCCCGAATGTCGTCGTCGTGGGTGGCCGGACGATTGTGCAGCAGAGACGGGGTCTTGCGGCAAGCCCCCCTTCTCGCCATAAAATGAGAATGGGAAAAGGCGATTCAGATCGTTGCCAGTGCTCACCCTCGCGATCAAATCGTCGGCAGGGCGACCAAATGAGCATGGGCGCAAGAGATTTGCGACGAAGCATCAACCCATGAAGCGAAATCGCAGGACTCTCCTAGCCGTCCTCTGCCTTGTTGGCCCGCATGATCTCTTTGGTGCGGCGAAGCACGTCGAGTTGAGCGGGGTTGTACAGCTCCGACATCGCTTCGTCGATGGTCTGCCTGGCGAAGTGCTCCCCTTTCGGCGCATCCGCGCGCACTTCGAGCAGGCCGGGATGCGCCGCGTACAGCGCCCGGATGTAGGGGATCAGGCCTTCGGCAACATCTTGGCGCTTCGCCTCATCGGCGTCGGCCGGCAGGTCGTCGAATGCCTGCGCCGCGGGTTCGTCAGGTGCGCTCTTCACGAGATCGGCGTAGACCTGAAGGCCCTGCGGCCCCAGCACCCGGGTCAGGACGACGATGAGAGAGCGGTCGGCATCGGACAGCTTGGCCATCGCGTCCGGTGGTGCGAACTCCGGTGGCAGATCGGCGGGCGCAGAGCTCTCCAGGATCAGTCCCAGTTCCGACCTGGCACGCTGCAGTCGTTCGATGGTGGCCGCCAGTTCGGCATCCAACGATCGCAGCGCTTCTTCCGGATGGTCGTCGGTGTCGTCCATATCGGCGATCTGGGGAAGGGAGAACCCGAGATCGGTGAGTCGTTTGATCCGCACCAATCGGACGAGGTGAGCGACGCCGTACTGCTTGTAGCCGTTGCTGAGACGTTCGGGCTCGGCGAGCAGACCGACCTGGTGGTAATGCCGCACCGCGCGCAGGCTCGTGCCGGCGAGCTCAGCGATCTCCCGAGTGCTCCATGCCACTGTTCCATTCTCCACAGCGGCTCGGCTTGACTGTGCCGCAACGTCCGGGTGTGTCCTGGAGTCATGGCAACACACGCGCACATTTCCGTTGACGACCTTTTCGCACCGCCCACTCGAACCCAGGCGACGATCTCACCGGACGGCACCAGGATCGCCTTCCTGGCGCCGTGGAAGAACCGCCTCAACGTATGGGTCGAGGATGTCGATGGCGGGCGCGAGGCGCGATGCGTTACCGCCGACGAAACCCGCAGCGTGATCGAGTATCAGTGGACTGACGATCCGCGCTGGCTCCTCTACACCCAGGACAACGGCGGTGACGAAAACTGGCACATCTACCGCATCGATCTGGATGACCCGTCGGCAGATGCGGTCGACCTCACACCTTTCCCCGGGGTGCGAACATATTTCGAGCAGCTGGCCGACCGGCCGGGCAAAGTCATGGTCGGCATGAACAGGCGGACGCCGCTACTGGCCGACGCCTACGAGCTCGACATCGCCACCGGCGAGCTGACCCTGCTCGCAGAGAACCCGGGAACGGTCGCCGGATGGTTCGCGAGCCGCGCGGGTGATCTGTTCGCTTCCTCCTTGACCGCCGACGGTGACGTTGAGCTGTCGACGTGGGAGGCAGAACAGCAGACCCTGCGTTCCCTCGTGGTGCGCGACGGCGCCGACTACACGCTGAGTATCTGGCCGGTGGCGGTCACGCCCGACGGAAAGGGCCTGTGGCTCGGGTCGAACCGGAATCCGGACCGAACGTCGCTGGTGCGGTTGGACGTCGCCACCGGTGAGGAGACCGACGTCGACAGCCACCCGACCCTCAGCATCGACCCGATGGGGGCCGTCGCCCCCGTACTGCCGCAGCCATTGATCCTCAGCGAGCGAACCGGCGACCTGCTGGGAGTGCGTTACCTCGGTGAGCGACAGGTGATTCGCGCTCTGGATGCGCAGTTCGCCGCGGTACTTGCGAACCTGGAAAAGCTGTCTGACGGTGACCTGGCCAAGATCTCCTCCGACAAGACCGGGCAACGCTGGGTGGTCAGTTTCAGCCACGACCGCGAACCCGGCGTCACCTACTTCTACGATCACAGCACGGGCGAGAGCCGGGAACTGTTCCGGCCGTACCCGCATCTGGATCCCGAGGTGCTGGCGCCGATGAGCCCAGTGACGATCCGCTCCCGCGACGGTCTGGACCTGCACTCCTACCTGACGTTGCCGGTGGGGGTGACAGGCCCGGTGCCGATGGTGCTGTTGGTGCACGGCGGCCCGTGGGCGCGCGACACCTGGGGTTATCACCCTGACGTGCAACTGCTGGCCAACCGCGGCTATGCGGTGCTGCAGGTCAACTTTCGTGGATCCACCGGATACGGACAGGGTTTCGTCAAAGCGGCGATCGGCGAGTTCGCCGGCAAGATGCACGACGACCTCATCGACGCCGTCAACTGGGCCGTCGAGCAGGGTCACGCCGATCCCGATCGCGTCGCGATCTTCGGCGGCTCCTACGGCGGCTATGCCACGCTCGTCGGCGTCACATTCACCCCGGACGTGTTCGCCGCGGCCATCGACTACGTCGGCATCTCCAGCCTCGCGAACTTCATGCGGACCCTTCCTGAGATCGCGCGGCCGCATCTGGCCAACAACTGGCATCTGTTCGTCGGTGACCCCGACATTCCGGAGCAGGAGGCGGACATGCTGGCCCGCTCCCCGATCACCCGGGCGGATCAGATCACGACACCACTGTTGGTGATCCAGGGCGCCAACGACTCTCGGGTTGTGCAGGCCGAATCAGACAATCTGGTCGAGGCGCTGCGGGCCCGCGGTGTCGACGTCGAGTACATGGTCAAGGACGACGAGGGGCACGGTTTCCTCAACCCCAACAACGTGATTGACATGTACCGTGCCGTCGATCGATTCCTCGCCGAGCACCTGGGCCATCGACCGAAGGGACACGCAGCATGACCGAGACGAACACCACCGACCGAGAGCCGACCCTCCTCGAGCGGATGGGCGGGGTGTCCGGACTCATCTATGCCAGCATCCCCTCTCTTGCCTATGTCATTGTCAACGCCATTGCGGGGCTCGACGCCGCGATCGTGGTCGCTATCGGCGCGAGCTCGGGTCTGATCCTTCTGAGGGTCGTGCGCAAAGAACCGATCCAGCCGGCCGTTTCCGGACTGCTGGGGGTCGTGGTCGCGTCGTTGATCGCGCTCTACACCGGTTCGGCGGAAGGCTATTTCCTTCCGGGCATCTGGATGAGTCTGGCGATGGCCGTGGTGTTCGCGGTCTCCATCGCGGTGCGACGGCCGCTGGTGGGAGTGATCTGGAACGCGCTCACGAGCGCAGGCGAACGCACGGTGTGGCACACCGACAAGCGCGCTCTGCGTGCGTTCGATATAGCGACGCTGGCGTTCGTGGCGGTCTTCACCGCGAGATACGTCGTCCAGGACTGGCTTTACGATGCGGGTTCGGCGGGCTGGTTGGCAGTCGCGCGGATCGCCATGGGCTACCCCATGCTCGCGCTCGCTCTTCTGGTGACCTGGTGGGCGGTGCGCCGCGCGCGCAGCCAGCTGCAGGCGGCCTCGGATGAACGGCTCCAGAGCCCTGCGACGTGCTGAGCGGGCTGGCGCCCACCGACTCCGGGCGGCTCTCGTCGGGGACTCCTGGTGCTACGGATGAAATGGTGAGCCGCTGATGTTGACCACGTCATGCGTCCCTGGCGCACTGACGGGGTGCCCGAAAGGAGTCGCTGGTGAGCAAGCACTACGGGGCCATTGCGTTCACTGATGCTGTCCGCGATGTCCAACGCGACCACGGCAGCAACGGCTTCTATGGCCGCAAACGTGTCGAGGGCACGGCGACGCCCGGTATCGACGCGCTGACCGACGACGAGAAGGAATACCTCGCCGACCGTGACGGCTTCTATCTGGCGACCGTCAGCGAAACCGGCTGGCCGTATGTCCAGTTCCGCGGCGGTCCAGCCGGTTTCCTGCGGGTGGTCGACGACCACACCATCGGCTGGGCGGACTTCCGCGGCAATCTGCAGTACATCAGCACCGGCAATCTCAGCAGCAACGGTCGGGTTGCCCTGATCGCCATGGATTACCTGCACCGGCGCCGGCTGAAGATCTTCGGCCACGCCCGCATCGTCACCGCTGCGGAAGACCCCGCCCTGGTGAGCACCTTCACCGAACCCGGCTACGACGCCGAGGTGCAACGCGTCGTCCTCGTCACGGTCGAGGCTTTCGACTGGAACTGTCCCCAGCACATCACCCCCCGGTTCACCGCTGCAGAACTGGAGCCCCACCTCGCGTCGCTGCGCGGCCAACTCGAGGCCCTGCAGGCCGAGAACGCGCAACTCCGCGAGAAACTCGGAAGCGGCGACTGACCCGTCGTGGTCCCGGGGAATCCGGTGCCGAAGACACAGCCGCAGAGGTCAATCCATGGCGAAGCGACCGACCTTCTCCGGATGGATGACGAGGCGCACCTGATCCTCGGCCAGGATCTCGGCGAGCTCACCCGCGCGAACAGGGTCGTCGAGGTCCCAGTACCGGGCGGCAAGGCGCGCGGCCAGATCGTGCGCGCCGTCGGGTTCGATCGTGGTGTGGCCGGCCACCGACACCCAGCGCTCCCGCTCACCCACGGGCGCAGCGACGACGAGCGAGGCGCGCGGGTCGCGTCGCAGCCGACGAATCTTCAACGTGTCTGGGCCGGTGAACAATTGGATGGTGCCCTCGGTAGTGACCTCGAACCACACCGGCCGCGGTTGCGCCGGGACCGGGCCGGCCGCCACGGACAGAAACCCGTACAGGGGCCGTCGGAGGAGTTCGAGGTCTTCCGGGGCGAGCGAAGCGACGGGAGAATCTCGGCGGGCGAGCGAAGCGACGGGAAGTTGGTGGGCGTTCATCGAATCGGTGGTCATCGCCGCCACGCTCCGCTCGCGGCGATCCGCACGACGTAGTCCTCGAAAGTGCGGGGTTGCCGTCCCAGCACGGTGGCGACAACTTCCGTCGTGTCCGCAAGGAGCCCGCGGTCCATCATCACGAACATCTCGGCGACGTGGTGGGCGTCGCTCTCGCTCAGGCCTTCCTCGACCAACCCGGCGGCGTATTCGGCAGCAGAGACCTGCTTGTAGGTGATGAGTTGACCAGTGGCCCTGGAGATCAGCTCGACGGCCTCCGCGAAGGTGAGAGCACGCGGTCCGGTCATCTCGTAGATCTGTCCGGCATGGCGGCCGGGCTGGGTCAACACTGCGGCCGCGACGTCGGCGACGTCTTCGAGGTCGATGAACGGCTCAGGGACATCACCGGCGGGCAGCGCCAGCTCACCGGCGAGCAGAGGGGCGTGGAAGACGTCCTCGTCGAAGTCCTGCGCAAAGTTGTTGGGCCGCAGAATGGTCCACTCCAGCGATGAGTTACGCACGGCGTCCTCGGCATCGCGCATGTCCAGCCCGAACGTGGAATCACCCCAGGTATCGGCGCCGCGACCCGACAGCAGAACCAGCCGCTGCACTCCCGCGGACTCGGCCCGGGCGACGAAGTCGTGCACGGGGCCGACCACGGTGGGGGGAACCACATACACGGCGGCGACCCCCTGCAGGGCGGCGTCCCAGCTAGTGGGGTCGGACCAGTCGAATCGGGTGGCGCTGGACCGGGAGGCGGCACGCACGGGGACGTCCCGGATGCGCAGCCTGGGGACGACCCGGCGTCCGGTCTTGCCTGTCGCGCCGAGAACAAGGGTGTGATTGTCAGTAGTCATGACATCGATTGAACCCGGGACATCTGGACGAATCCATGGGTAAAAGGCTCAATCGCCTGTTCATTCGTCTAACCTCGACGAGGTGGATGTGTTCGGTGACTTGTTCCGGGGGGTGCGGGCCCACGGTTCGCTTTTTGGTAGTTCCACCTTGACCGCGCCGTGGGCGCTGCACTTCGTGGACGGCGCCCCGCTGACCCTGTGCACCGTCATCGGCGGCTCGGGCTGGATCGTGCCGGAGCACGGCCCGCCCGAGCCGTTGCGTGCCTACGAAACGGTTGTCGTGCGGGGGCCGGCGACGTTCACCTTCGTCGACCAACTCGACACGTCAGCGGAACCGATTGCGTGCGGGGAGTTCTGCGCAACGCCCGAGCAGGGCGGCACCCGGCACCGGCTCGGCTGGAGCGACACCGACCCCGGCAAGGCCGACGCGACGACGTTGATCGTCGGCGCCTACCCGGTGCGCGGTGAGATCAGTCGTCAGTTGCTCGACGTGCTGCCCGTCGTGTTGCGGGTGGAGGCCGGCGGCACCGGTGACGCCGTGCTCGACCACCTCGCCGCCGAGGTCGCCGCCGATGTCCCGGGTCAGCAGGTGGTGCTGGACCGGTTGTTGGACTGGATGTTGGTGTGCACGCTGCGTGAGTGGTTCGACAGGCCCGGCGGACAACCGCCCGCCTGGTGGGCGGCCCAACGGGACCCCGTGGCCGGCCACGCATTGCGCCTGCTGCACGCCGACCCTGCGGCGCCGTGGACGGTGGCGACGCTGGCCGACCGGATCGGGGTGTCGAGGTCGACCTTGGCGAAGCGGTTCGCCGATCTGGTCGGTGAACCGCCGCTGACCTACCTGACCCGGTGGCGCATGACGCTGGCGGCGGACCTGCTGATCGAGAAGCACGAGGCCACCGTGGCCGCGGTCGCCCGCACCGTGGGTTACTCCGAACCGTTCGCATTCAGCGCCGCCTTCAAACGCGTTCGGGGTGTCAACCCCAGCGAGTTTCGGCGCAGCGCCACCGCGTCGACCGCCTGACCGCGGGCACGACCAGGGGTGTTTTGACTGTGCCCCGGCGGCACAGTCTCCAATGGGCGGGTGAACATCCGGCATTGCGTGCGATACGGCGGCGCGTTCGTCGCACTCCTGGTCCTGTTGATGGGCTGTACGACGGCGCCGCCGCAGGAAGCGTCGACGTCCGGACTCGACCGGTTCTACGGTCAAGAGCTCTCCTGGGGAGCGTGCGAGGACTACGCGATCACGACGATCGAACGGGCGGTCTTCGCAGGCGCTGGAGCTGCCGAGTGCGGGCGGCTCGAGGTCCCGCTGGACTACCAAACTCCCGACGGCAGAACCGCGAAGTTGGCCGTCATGCGGGTGCCCGCGCGGGGTGAGGCCATCGGTTCTCTGGTGATCAACCCGGGAGGCCCGGGTGGTTCCGGGTTGTTCGGTGCCGCTGCCACCGCGTCGTCGCTGCCGGAAAGCCGCTTGACCGAACGCTTCGACATCGTGGGCTTCGACCCGCGTGGGGTGGGCGCCTCAGTGCCGGCGATCGACTGCTACACCGATGCCGAAGCTGAGCGCGGTGACGTGTGGCTGTCCACGCAGGGCACGACTGTTCAATGGACAGAGCAGGATACGAAGCAGGTCGCCGACCGGTGTGCCGAGGGCTCCGATGGGGCCGACGTGCTGGCCAGTGTCGGGACCCGGGACGCGGCCCGCGACATCGACGTGTTGCGCGCGGTCCTCGGTGACGAGCAA
This sequence comes from Mycolicibacterium sp. CR10, assembly GCF_005222675.1. Taxonomy (GTDB): domain Bacteria; phylum Actinomycetota; class Actinomycetes; order Mycobacteriales; family Mycobacteriaceae; genus Mycobacterium. Next base: position 84,154 of record NZ_STGE01000009.1, read on the forward strand.
CTCACGTTCCTGGGGCAGAGCTACGGAACACGGCTGGGTGCGGTGTATGCCGAGCAGTTCCCTCGCAACGTCCGCGCCATGCTGCTCGACGGCGCCATCGATCCGCACCAGTCGACGTTCGAGCGCCGGGTCGACGCGTACGCCGGCTTTCAGCGGTCGTTCGACGAAATGGCCGCGTTCTGCGCCGCCCAGGCCGACTGCCCGCTGGGCGACGATCCGGCCCGAGCTGTCGAGGCCTTCCAACGAATCATGCAACCGCTCTTCGGTTCGGCGGTTCCTGCGCTGGATTCCACTCTCGACTTCGACGAGGCTGTCGGAGGGGTGATCTCGGGTCTCTACGCCAAGGAGGCATGGCCGCGCATCATCGCCGGGATCGCCCAGGTGCAGCAGGGCAGGGGCGACGAACTGCTGCAAATCGGCTACGACTTCGCTCTCAGCGGACCCGACATCGGCTGGACCAATATGCCCGAAGCCAATTACGCCATCAACTGCATGGACGAGGATCGGCTGACCGAACCGCAGGGCAACGAGTTGCGTCGGGCGATTCTCGACGCCGCACCGTTCATGGATCCCGGCGTCGCCTTGACGGGCGCACGCGACGGGTGTGAGCACTGGTCCGCCGAGCCGACGCTCGGATTCCCATACGCCACCGACATCGACGGGCTTGCGCCCACCCTCGTGGTGTCGATCACGGGAGACCCCACGACGCCGCACTCCGGCGGCATCAATCTCGCGAGAACGCTTGGCAGTGCACTGCTTACCGTCGAGGGGGAGGGGCACACCGTGGTGACCGGGGGAACCAACACGTGCGTCGACGCCATCGCCGCCGACTACTTGATCGACCTCACGCTGCCTCCGGCGGGTGCTACGTGCCCACTCTGACCGATCAATGCTGACGGTCCAACGTGGCCGAGGCCGCGACGGGACGCACGACGGCGGCCGTGGCACCCGTCATCGCACACAGGATGAACGTGGTGGTGGCACCGTGAGCGTCGATCAGCGCGCCCGCGGTGGGGGCGCCGAGCGCCTGGCCGAGCGCGATCGTGAAGAACGACAACCCGACTCCGAGCGATGGCGAGTCCGGGTACACCCGAGTGCTCCACACCAGCAGCAGCCCCGTCAGACAGATGTAGGACGCCCCGAAGACGCCGACGGACAACATGATCGCCACGACACTCCACGGTGCGATCGCGAGAACGATGGTGCCGCAGGACATGGCGAGGGTGGTGCCCACCCATGCGCGTCTGAGGCCGATCCGTCGGGCGAGGTCGCCCCCGAACGCACCGGCGATACCCGCGGCACCAAGGACCATCCACGCGATCGATGCGACAGCGACGCCGGCAGACCCGCCGGTGCTGATCTGATCGCGGCCGAAACTCCACACCGTGATGCTGCCGAGGCCGGTGAGCAACGACGCCGCCACCAGACCGAAACTCCCGGTGCGCCAACGTTGCACCTGCGCTGGCTCGACGGGGGAGTCCTGGGTGCTACCGACGCTGAACGCCACCCATATCGTCGTGGCCGCGGCGATGACCGCGTACACCCCCCAGGCCAACCGCCAGTGGTCGAAGAGGGCGAACGCGATCGGACCCGAGACGAGTACACCGACGCCGGTGCCGGCGTTGACGATGGTCTGGGCGCGATCACCGGCCGCGCCGCGAATCCGGTGCGCGATGGCCGCGGCCAACGGTGGCGACGCGATGCCTGTGCTGGACCCCGCGATCAGTACCCCGACGGCCAGGACCCACGCAGAGGGCGCCAAGGCGACCATGGTCATCCCCAGCGTGGCGACGATTCCCGCGCCGGTCGCCACCAACCGTGGTCCGAGACGTCTGGTCACCGCCGCGCTGGCGATGATCGCCGCGCAGTAGCCGACGTAGCTTCCGGCGGCGATCACACCCACGATCGTGGAACTGAGGCCGAACTCATCGGTGAGCACCGGCGTGAACAACCCGTAGGCGAAGCGTGCCAACCCATAGCAGCACGCGATCAGCGCGGCGCCCGACGCGACGAGCGAGTAGAACGATCGTTGCACTCGGCCTATAGTGTCAGGATGCCACCGATTCGGCAACCCGCTCGCGCACGTTTACTGCGTGCCGCCGACGAGTTGTTCTACGCCAACGGGATTGCGGCCACCGGCGTTGACGCCGTCATCGCGAGGGCCGGGGTGGCTACCGGATCGCTCTACAAGAACTTCAGCGGCAAGGACGACCTCGTCGCCGCGTACCTGACCGACCGCGACCAGCGCTTCCGCACGCTGTGGGAATCTCAGATCGATGCAGCAACCAGTCCAATCGACCGACTGCTGGCCATCTTCGGCGCCACCGAAGAGTGGGCGCGTCATTCCGATGTGCGGCGAGGATGTGCCCACGTCGCGGCGGCAGCGCAACTACCGCAGGGCCACGCCGGAATCAGCGCGGCCGCCGAACACAAGCGTTTCGTGATCACCCGGCTCGCGTCGCTGGCCGAGGCGGCCGGACTTCGCGACCCGGGTCGCGCGGCGGGCGACATCGCGCTGATCTATGACGGGATGCTCAGCGCACTGGCGATCGGCGTCGATCCAGCCCCCGTCGAGCGGGGTCTGCAATTGGCGGAGCTTGTCGTCGAGCGTGAGCGTCGACGGCGAAGCTGACGGAAATCACGAGTACAGAAGGGTTCTCAGTTGCGAATCATCACCAGTGCGGTCACGGCGCTGCTGTCGGTAGTCACGCTGTGCACGATGTCCATCGCGGGACCGGCCGCCGCACGTCCTGATGCTGTCGCCGCGGCGGTGGATGCAGCGTTTCGACCGCTGCTGGCCGAATACGGCATACCGGGGATGGCCGTCGCGGTGACGGTCGACGGCCGTCAGCATCACTTCACCTACGGAGTCGCGTCCAGGCAGAGTGCGGCCCCGGTGACCACCGAGACGATCTTCGAGATCGGATCGCTGTCCAAGACGTTCACCGCGACTGCGGCCACCTACGCACAGGCACTCGGACGAATCTCACTCAACGACCACCCGGGCGCGTACCTGCCCGAGTTGGCGGGTGGTAGTCCCATCGACCGGGCGACGCTACTGAACCTAGGTACGTACACGGCCGGCGGTTTGCCACTGCAGTTTCCGTCTGACGTCACCGACGACGCCCAGGTGCAGAAGTACTTTCAGCAGTGGACACCCGACGCCGCCCCCGGTCAACAACGCCGATACTCCAACCCCAGCATCGGCCTGCTCGGCCGCGTCTCTGCTCGGGCGATGAACAGCAGCTTCACCGACCTGGTGCAAGGACAGGTCTTCCCCAAGCTGGGGCTGGCCCACAGCTACATCCAGGTGCCGCCAACCGAGATGGGCAGCTACGCATGGGGTTACGATTCCGAGAACGCGCCGACCCGGGTGAGCCCGGGCGCTCTCGACGCCGAAGCCTATGGCGTCAAGTCGACCGCAGCGGACATGCTGCGTTTCGTCGAGGCGAACATCGCCCCCAGCGCTCTAGAGCCACCGATGCGCGACGCCGTCGAACAGACGCACGTCGGCTACTTCAAGGTCGCCGACATGGTCCAAGGCCTTGGCTGGGAACGGTATCCCTACCCGGTCTCGGTCGATCAGCTCCTGGCCGGCAACTCGACCGACATCGCCATGGCGCCCCACCCGGTCACCCCCCTCACCGGGCAACCCCCGTCGGGCCCGACGCTGTTCAACAAGACCGGCTCCACCAACGGATTCGGTGCCTACGCCGCATTCGTGCCCGACAAACGAATCGGGATCGTCATGCTCGCGAACAAGAACTTCCCGATCGCCGCGCGCGTCAGGGCTTCCCACGCTGTCCTCCAAGAACTTTCACCCGAAAGATGAGTGTCAGTGAATGCGGCCTACCTCACCGATGACCGCAGGAAGCGCTCCGCGTAGGCGGCGGCGGTGGCCCTGGGTCACCGCCGCGATCCTCGGCGCGCTCGTGCTCGCCGCGGGCACCGCGACCGCCGCATTCCAATTCGGCCTCCCGTGGTGGACGCAGGAGGGCGATCGTCACCACGTGCACCACAGCGACACCGGTTCCGTGCGCTTTCAGGTCCACCTCCCGCCGCAGCATGACAGCACAACCCGCCTGCCGGTGGTGATGGCGATTCACGGGTGCGCAATGACGGGATACGGGTGGAACTCCATGAAAGCCACGACGCAGTTCAACAGCCGGGCTGATCGGGAAGGCTTCATCGTCGTCTATCCGACCCAACGGATGTTTCGCAACACGGTCAACTGCTGGAACTCGGCGGACCCTCGCGAACAGCAGCGCTACACCGGGGAACCGGCCCTTCTCGCCGGCGTAGCGCGTCAGGTTGTCGAAACCTACAACGCCGACCCTGCTCGAGTGCACGTCGTCGGCGCCTCCTCGGGCGCGGGGACCGCCGTCATTCTCGCGGCGACCTACCCTGACGTCTTCGCGACGGTGACGTCAGTCGCAGGTGGCGAATACGGTTTGAATCAGGTGGATCCCGATGATCCGGATTCCACGCCGCCGGCGTACACGGCGCGTCAGGCGTGGGCCCAGATGGGGGACCGTGCCAGACATGTGCCGCTGCTCGTCATCCACGGCGAGGATGACGAGGTGGTGCCGCCACTGGTCGCCGATCGACTCGTCGCACACTGGACCGCGGTGCACGACTTCGTCGACGACGGTCTGCTCAACAACAGCCTGCAGTTGGTGGAGGCCACCGAAACCGTGCCCGGCGTGCCGGGCAGGCACCCGTACACGAAGACAACCCTGACCGCTGCCGACGGTAGTTCGATGGTCGAGTCGTACATGGTCGAGGGACTGGGACACGCCTGGCCGGGTCCTGCCGGCGACGGTATGTTCACCGATCACGCCGGCCCCGACGCCAGCGCTGCCGCATGGGATTTCGCGCGGCGCCACCCGATGTCGCGGTCCACCGCGACTGGCTGAGCGGCGTTTCTCGAGGCCGCTCAGCGATCCCGGTTGCGTTGCAGGCTGGGCATCAAGACCTCGTCCACCAGCGCGCGAACCGTCTCGTCCGTCGGCGGCCGCTCCGAGATCAATCCCCGGAACACCAGATAGCCGGGCAGGATGTCCCAAATCTCGGGGTTGATCGTTTCGGCGTCGATCTCCCCGCGGTCCACCGCGTCGGCGAGTACCTCTTTGATCAACAGATTCCGGTGATGGACGAACTTCTCCTGCATTGCCGCACTCAGCGCGGCGCTATGGGACATCTCGTTCAGCACCGCCCGCATGGTGGTCGAGTGGTCTCGCGAGTGCTGACACACCGAAGCGCCGATGGCCAGCAGGTCGCCGCGCAGCGACCCTGTTCGCGGCGCCACCGAGGACTCCCGGGTGCCCTCGATGAAGGCCGCCAGCACCAGATCGGCCTTCGACGGCCACCGCCGGTACATGGTGGCCTTGCTGGCCTTGGCTTCGGTCGCCACCGCTTCTACGGTGAGGCGGTCGTATCCGTGTTCCTGGAGCAGCCTCAGCGTCACGGCCAACAGCTCGGCCTCGCGCTCGGTCCAGTAGCACTCCGGTGTGGAGGCTGCTGCGCCGTCCGGGTCTACGACCACGCGCCCTCCCTGGGATCAGTGAGCTCAGTAGTTCCGACGATCGATCGTGCACCGCTTGCACAGTGCAGTACCGTACCGTACCGTTCTGAAACGCCGCACTTAGGCGTATTAACGACTGCGGGTGACCACGTCGCGCGGCTTGAACGGGAAAGGCGACCCGGTGAGCAGTGTGTCGGTCGGCAGATTCGTCAGACGTCGGTGGACCGTGATCGTGACGGTCGTCGTCGTGGCGATCGTGTCGTTCAGCGTCTACCGGCTGCACGGCATCTTCGGCTCGGACAACGCGGTGACGCGACCGAGCGCCGACGCCCTGGAGAACACCGGGTACAACCCGAAACGTGTGCTGTTCGAGGTGTTCGGCTCGCCGGGGTCCGTCGCGACCATCAACTACCTCGACGAAGATGCCCAACCGCAACGCGTCGACGACGTCGCCCTGCCATGGTCGACGACGTTGACGACCGACGATCCCACTCTCTTCGCCGATCTGCGCGCGCAAGGCGACGGCGACACGATTGGTTGCCGCATCACCGTGAACGACATCGTCAAAGACGACAGATCGACAGATAACGTCAACGGATACATTGCGTGCCTGGACAAGTCGGCATGAGCGACCACCGTGTCGACGATCCGGTCGACCATTCCGTGGAGGGCTCCCGCACCGCACGTGTCATCCGTCGCCTCGCCGTACCCATCCTGCTGCTGTGGGTCGCCGTCGCCGCGTTGACCAACATCGCCGCCCCGCAACTCGAGGTGGTCGGAGCGGAGCGGTCGGTGTCGATGAACGCCGCCGATTCGCCGTCGATCGAGGCGATGCGTCATATCGGAAAGGTGTTCGGCGAGTTCGATTCCGACAGTGCGGCCATGATCGTGCTCGAGGGGGATGAACCACTCGGCGCCGACGCCCACCGCTACTACGACACCCTGGTTCAGCGACTGGCCCAGGACACCACGCACGTGCAGCACATTCAGGACTTCTGGGGTGACCCGCTGACGGCAGGCGGTTCGCAGAGCAAGGACGGCAAGGCCGCCCTGGTGCAGGTCTACCTCGCAGGCAACCAGGGCGAGGCGTTGGCGAACCAGTCCGTCGACGCCGTCCGCGACATCGTGGCGAGCACGCCGCCGCCGCCCGGGGTCAAGGCCTACGTCACCGGCGCAGCCCCGCTGATCACCGACAACTTCGAGGTCGGTAGTGCAGGCACCCACAAGGTCACGCTGATCACGTTTTTGGTGATCGGCGTGATGCTGCTCATCGTCTACCGCTCGATTGTCACCACCCTTCTCATCCTGGTTACGGTGCTCGTCGAACTGGCGGCCGCCCGAGGCGTCGTCGCCTTTCTGGCGAACACCGGCGTCATCGGACTGTCGACGTACTCGACGAATCTGCTGACGCTGTTGGCGATCGCGGCGGGCACCGACTACGCGATCTTCATCATGGGGCGCTATCACGAAGCGCGTGGTGCCGGCGAAGATCGAGAAGCTGCGTACTACACCATGTTCCGTGGCACGGTGCACGTCATCGTCGGGTCGGGACTGACGATCGCGGGTGCGGTGGCGTGCCTGTACTTCACCCGACTGCCCTACTTCCAGACCCTCGGTGTGCCCGCGGCGATCGGCGTCCTGGTGACGCTGGCGGCGGCGCTGACGCTGGGTCCCGCGGTGCTGGTGATCGCCGGCCATTTCGGGTTGATGGATCCCAAGCGCAAGATGCGTACCCGGGGGTGGCGGCGCATCGGCACCGTGATTGTCCGTTGGCCCGGGCCGATTCTGGTGGTGACGTGCGCGATCGCACTGATCGGTCTGCTCGCCCTGCCCGGGTACAAGACCAGCTACGACGCCCGGGAGTACCTGCCGGATTCGGCGCCGGCCGTCGTCGGCTATGCGGCAGCCGAGCGGCATTTCTCCCAGGCTCGGCTCAATCCCGAGCTACTGATGATCGAAACCGACCACGATATGCGCAATCCGGCCGACATGCTGATCCTCGAACGCGTCGCGAAGGCCGTTCTGCACACCCGCGGCGTCGCCCTGGTGCAGTCAATCACCAGGCCCCTCGGAACGCCGATCAACCACAGCTCCATCCCCTTTCAGATCAGCGCCCAGAGCGCGAGCCAGATCATGAACCTCAGCTATCAGCAGGCCCGGGGCGAGGATATTCTCAAGCAGGCCAACGAGATCTCGAACACCATCGACATCCTCAAGCAGCAGCTGACGCTGCAGCAGGCCAGCGCCGCGGCGACACACGAGCAGACCCAGGCGTTCCACGACACCGTCACGATCGTCACCGATCTGCGCGACAAGATCGCCAACTTCGACGACCAGTTCCGGCCGCTGCGCAACTACTTCTACTGGGAGCCGCACTGCTTCGACATCCCGATGTGCGCGGCGCTGCGGTCGGTGTTCGATTCGATCGACGGAATCTCGGCTCTCACAGATCAATTCGCCAGCATCACCGCGAGCCTCGACAAACTGGACGCGCTGCAACCGCAACTGCTGGCGTTGTTGCCGCCCCAGATCGCCATTCAGGAACGCAATCGCGACCTCACCCTGTCGAACTACGCGACCACGACCGGAACCAACGCCCAGAGCGAGGAGGCGCTCCGCAACGCCACGGCGATGGGACAGGCGTTCGACGCCGCCAAGAACGACGACTCCTTCTACCTGCCGCCCGAGGCCTTTGACAACGCCGACTTCAAGCGTGGTCTGAAGCTCTTCCTCTCACCCGATGGCAAGGCCGCCCGGATGATCATCACCCACGAGGGCACGCCGGCGACTCCGGAGGGCATCTCGCACATCGACGCGATCAAGGACTCGGCGTTCGACGCCATCAAGGCGACGCCGCTGTCGGATGCCCAGATCTATGTCGCCGGAACCGCATCCACCTACAAGGACATCCAGGACGGCGCCAAGTACGACCTGCTGATCGCCGCGATGGCCGCGCTGGCACTCATCCTGCTGATCATGATGTTCATCACCCGGAGCCTGGTGGCCGCCCTGGTCATCGTGGGAACCGTCGTGCTGTCCTTGGGTGCGTCCTTCGGCCTGTCGGTTCTGGTGTGGCAGTACATATTCGGAATCCAGTTGTACTGGATCGTGCTGGCGCTGGCGGTCATCCTGCTGCTGGCGGTGGGGGCCGACTACAACCTGCTGCTGATCTCCCGGTTCAAGGAAGAGCTAGGGGCCGGTCTCAAAACCGGCAGCATCCGCGCGATGGCAGGCACGGGCGGGGTCGTCACGGCCGCCGGTCTGGTGTTCGCGGCAACGATGTCCTCGTTCATCTTCAGCGACCTGCGGGTGCTCGGGCAGATCGGCACCACCATCGGTCTCGGGCTGCTGTTCGACACCCTGATCGTCCGATCGTTCATGACACCGTCGATCGCGGTGCTCCTGGGCCGCTGGTTCTGGTGGCCGCAGGTCGTCCGCACGCGGCCGGCCAGCCAGATGCTGCGTCCGTACGGACCACGGCGGGCCGTGCGCGAACTGCTCCAACCCGAGCCCTAACCCGTCCCAGGGCCTGGCTCACAGGCCCGGGCGAAACAATTCGGAAACACAATCGACGTCTGCCGGAAACGCAGAGCCGACATCCTCGTCCGGGACCGTCGAAGGAGCCCCGACAGTGGACCAGATCGATCCCGCCGCCACCGCCTGGCTGCTGGCCAGCACCGCCCTCGTGCTTCTGATGACGCCCGGGCTGGCGATCTTCTACGGCGGCATGGTCCGCACCACCGGCGTGCTCAACATGATCATGATGAGCTTCATCGCCATCCCGCTCGTGACGGTGTCCTGGCTGCTGGTGGGCTACAGCCTGGCGTTCTCCGACGGCAGCGCTGGCGGCCTGATCGGCGGGCTGTCGCATATCGGCCTGGGCGGTATCACGCCGGACACGCTGCACGGCCAGGTGCCCGAGCTGTTGTTCGTCACCTTCCAACTGAGCTTCGCCATCATCACGGCGGCGCTGGTCAGCGGTGCGATCGCCGACCGCGCCAAGTTCGCCGCGTGGGTGGTGTTCGTCCCGGTGTGGGCGATCGTGGTGTACGCCGTTGTGGCGCACTGGGTGTGGGCACCGCAAGGCTGGCTCTTCCAACTGGGCGCGCTGGACTACGCCGGCGGGTTGGTCGTCGAGATCGTCTCGGGGGCATCTGCTTTGGCGCTGGCTCTGGTGCTGGGACCGCGCATCGGGTTCAAGAAGGACGCGATGCGCCCGCACAACCTGCCTTTCGTTCTGCTCGGCGTCGGCCTGCTGTGGTTCGGATGGTTCGGCTTCAACGCCGGATCGGCGTTGGCCGCCAACGGAACCGCTGCGGCGATCTTCCTGAACACCCTCGTCGCGGGGTGTCTGGGCATGCTGGGCTGGCTGACGGTCGAGCAGGTGCGCGACGGTAAGCCCACGACGTTCGGCGCGGCCTCGGGCGTGGTCGCCGGCCTGGTCGCCATCACACCGTCCTGCGGGACGGTCAACACCCTCGGTGCCGCCGTGGTCGGTGTGGCGGCGGGCGTGGTGTGTTCGTTCGCGATCGGGCTGAAGTTCCGCCTCGGCTATGACGATTCGCTGGACGTGGTCGGTGTGCACTTCGTCGGCGGAGTGGTCGGGGTGCTCCTGATCGGCCTGCTGGCCACCGACGTGATGACCGGAGGTCCGCGCGGCCTGTTCTACGGCGGGGGGCTGAGCCAGCTCGGAAAGCAGGCGTTGGCAGTGGTGGTCGTCGCCGGCTATGCGTTCGTGGTGTCTTTCGCGCTGGCCAAACTGATCGACCGCATCATCGGATTCCGGATCGACGCCGAGGACGAGACGTCCGGCGTCGACTTCTCGCAGCATGCCGAAACCGCCTATGCCGAAGGCGTTCACGGCCACGCCGCCCCCCGGCGGCCGGGCCCGTTCGGGGCACCCGAAACCGGGGGGCAGCGCTCCACCGATCTGCCCGACTGACCTCGCCTACGCGACGACCCACAACGCGAGGGCGATCGCGAAGGCGCTGAGGCCGAGCGTCGTCTCCATCACTGTCCAGGTCTTCAGCGTGGTCTTCACGTCCATCCCGAAGAATCGGCTGACCAACCAGAAGCCCGAATCGTTGACGTGCGACAGCACGGTGGCACCCGCGGCGATCGCGATCACCAGCAGCGAGATCTGGAAACTGCTCAGATCGGCGTCGGCGACGGCGGCGCTGATCAGACCGGCCGTCGTGGTCAAAGCCACGGTGGCTGAGCCCTGCGCGACGCGCAGCAGCGTGGCAATGATGAATGCCTGCAGGATCAGCGACATCCCGAGATTCGACAGCGAATCGCTCAATGCGGCACCGATACCGCTCAACCGCAGTACGCCACCGAACATCCCGCCGGCACCGGTGATCAGGATGACGGCACAGATCGGGCCCAGGGCGTTGTCCAATATGGTGCTGACGTCGGCCATCGAGCGGCCGCGCATCCCCAGCGCCAGGACGGCCACGATCACCGTGATGAGCAGCGCAACACTGGTGTTGCCGAGCAGCATGAGGTACTGCGCCCAGGTGGCGTCCTCCGCGATCACGCCCGCGGTGATGAGGGTCTTGAAAACCGTGTTGAACGAGATCAGCACGAAAGGCAGCATCAAGACGCTGAGGACTGTCGCGAAGGACGGAGCGGTACGAGTAGCCGTGGCAGTGCCCGTCGCCGTGCCGCCGCCGCCATCGCGACCGTCGTCTTCGTCACGGCCACCGTTCATTTCACCGAACAGCGCGGTAGGTACATCGACGTGAACGCGGCGGCCCATCGCCTGCGAAACGAGATAGGAGCCCACGAACCAGGACAGCACCGCGATCGGGGCTCCGACGAGCAGTGTCAGGCCGATGCTGCCGCCCAGCACCTCGGCGGCGGCGACCGGCCCCGGGTGTGGCGGTACCAGGGCGTGCATGGCCGCGAAGGCGCCTGCGGTCGGTAGCGCGTACAGCAGCAGTGATCCGCCGAAACGCCGAGCGACCGTCATGATGATGGGCAGGAAGACGACCAGGCCGGCGTCGAAGAAGATCGGGAAGCCGAACAGCAGGGCGGCAATGCCGATGGCGAAAGGGGCCCTCTTCTCACCGAAGCGCCCGATCAGGGTGTCGGCGAGCACCTGGGCGCCGCCGGTGACCTCGAGGAGCCTGCCGATCATCACACCGAAGCCGACGAGCAGTGCCACCGATCCGATGGTGTTGGAGAACCCGTAGGACAGGGCGTCCGGGACGTCTCCCACCGGGATCCCGGCGGCCAGCGCGGTCAGCACACTGACCAGGACGAGCGCGACGAAGGCGTGCAGCTTGACCTTCATGATCAGGAACAGCAGGACGGCGACCGCCGCCGCGGCGATCAGCAGCAGGGTGGTGGCGCCGTATGCCGGATCAATTGCTTCCATGATGGCCCCGATCTGTCAGCGCGGGGACCGTTGCCGGATTCATGAGTTCTCCTGTTCGGTTGGGTTCGCTTCGGCGGAGGTGACGTAGGTGTCGACGATGGAGTCGATGTTCTGGTCGATGTCGATGGCGACGCCGCGTTCATCGGCTTCCAGTGGCTCCAGCGTCCGGAACTGGGACTCCAGGAGCGAGGCCGGCATGAAATGCCCGGGCCGGCTGGCCTGTCGCTTGCCGATGGTGTCGGGTGCGCCGCTCAGGTGCAGGAATTCGACGTCGGCGCAGTGATTGCGGAGCTGATCGCGGTACTTGCGTTTGAGGGCGGAGCAACTCATCACCCCGCCCTCGCGGTGTCCTGCCAACCACTCGCCGATCGCCTCCAGCCACGGATAGCGATCGTCGTCGTTGAGTGCCTCGCCGGCCGTCATCTTGGCGATGTTGGCGGGCGGGTGGAAGTCGTCCGCGTCTGCAAAGGGAACCCGCAGTCGCTGCGCCAGCGCAGCACCGACGGTTGACTTTCCGGAACCCGATACGCCCATCACAACAATTGGTGATGCCATCCCTCCACCTAACCTTCTGTGTCTGTCATCACACATAGTGCATCAATGATCATACTAATGCAACCCACAGGTGATTAAGTATGCTGTAAATGCCTCTAGCAAAGATGTGGCATGATGTGTGAATGCCTGCTCGGCCCACCGCCAGTGCTCTGCACGGCAGTTTGCTGGCCGCGTTGGGCGCAGCGATCGCGTCGGGAAAATACCCGGCCGGCTGGATCATCACCCTCGATGGCGTGAGTGCCGAGCACGGCGTGTCACGCAGCGTCGTCCGTGAAGCGATCCGCGTGCTCGAGTCGATGGGGATGGTCGAGTCCCGTCGGCGGGTGGGTATCACGGTTCAGCCGGTTGAGAAATGGAACGTCTTTGATCCCACGTTGATTCGCTGGCGGCTCGAGTCCGACGATCGCGCAGCCCATCTGCTCTCGCTGTCGGAGCTCCGGCGGGGGTTCGAGCCGGCCGCGGCGGCGTTGGCTGCACGGCGCGCCAACCCACATCAGTGCCGGATCATGGCTGCCGCCGTATCCGACATGGTGGTGCACGGACGGTCCGGTGACCTCGACGCATACCTGTTGGCGGACAAGATCTTTCACCGGACGCTGCTGGAAGCCAGCGGAAACGAGATGTTCCGGGCACTGAACGGCGTTGTCGCCGAAGTGCTGGCCGGCCGCACACATCACGGCATGATGCCCGCCGCGCCGAACCCCGCTGCGATCGAACTGCACGACACGGTCGCACGCGCCATCAGGATGGGCGACGAGTTGGAAGCCGAGCGTGCCATGCGCGGAATCATCGATGAGGCCGCTTCTGCCGTGGCCGAGGAAGTGACGTCGCCCTAGGCTCGGCGGCGGAACGCCTGGCGAACGGGGCCGTTAGGTTGGACGCCATGGGCGAGGACAGGCACACCGAGGTCTCGGCGACGCCGGTGTCGAACGTCTCCGACACCGCTCGTTGGGTTGCCGTGTACCGCGCCGTGGAGTCGGCACGGCCGGACGCGCTGTTCCACGACCCGTACGCCGGCCGCCTCGCCGGTGAGCAGGGCCGCGAGATCGCGGCGAAGTTTCCGCCGATGATGCGTTCGGGATGGTTCCTGGCGGCCCGCACCAAGGTCATCGACGACGTCATCCTCGACGCGATCGCCGCCGGCTGCGACCGGGTGCTCAACCTGGCGGCCGGTCTGGACACCCGGCCCTACCGGCTGGATCTGCCCGCCGACTTCACCTGGGTGGAGGGTGATCTGCCGGGCCTGCTCACCGAGAAAGAACATTTGATGGCCGGCGAGGCACCGCGATGCCACCTGACGCGCTACCCGGTGGATCTCGCCGACGCGGCGGCCCGGCACCGATTCCTGAACGAGGCGCTGGCGGGGGCGACGAAGGCGTTGGTGCTCACCGAGGGCCTGCTGATGTATCTCGAGCCTTCTGACGTGCAAGAACTGTCACAAGCCTTCGACCGTCCCGAGATTGCCTGGTGGATGTGCGACATCGCCGGGCCGGGGCTCAAGAAGTACATGAACGACAAGACCGGCGGATTGCTGCGCAACGCGCCGTTCAAGTTCGCCCCGGACAACGGCCTCGGCTACTTCGAGGAACTCGGTTGGCGTGCAGCCGAAGTGGAGTCGGTATTCGTCGCCGCGCGTCGGTTCCGGCGGCTGCCGTGGTTTCTGCGTCTCGTCGGGCGCCTGCCGCAGCCAGACCCTCATCGCCCCCCAGGAAACCGGCCATGGAGCGCGGTGATCCGGATGTCGAGAACCGCCACTCCCCATCGGCGACTCGGGGGCAGTTCGTCACGCTGATCGTGACCAACTACGCCGAAATCGCAGTGTGGACCCGGCGACGGTTACGGTCAGCCAATGGACTTCGATGAGTACCGGGCGCATGACGCCACCGGATTGGCGCAGCTCGTCGCCGACAAGCAGGTGTCGGCAGCCGAGTTGCTGGAGTTGGCGCGCGAGCGTGCGGCCGCGGTGAACCCACGGATCAACGCGATCGTGCGGGACATCCCGGCGGCGCCGTCGGACGCGCTCGTCGGACCCTTCGCCGGCGTGCCGTTTCTGATCAAGGATCTGTCGCAGGACTATGCCGGGCTGCCCTCCTCGTGTGGGTCCCGGGCACTGATGTCGACGCCGGTCGTCGAGAACGCCGCGATCGTGCAGCGCTGGATCGACGCCGGCCTCGTGATCTTCGGCAAGACCAACACCCCGGAGTTCGGGGCGAAGGGGATCACGGAGTCGGTCGCGTGGGGTCCGGCGCGCAACCCCTGGAACCTGGGGCACACCCCCGGCGGATCCTCGGGCGGGTCGGCCGCCGCCGTCGCCGCCGGGATCGTGCCGTGCGCGGGAGCGAACGACGGTGGCGGATCGATCCGGATTCCAGCCTCCTGCTGTGGACTCGTCGGGCTGAAACCCGGCCGCGGGCTGACCCCGTCGGGCCCGGCGACCGGAGAGTCCATGCACGGCGCCGCCGTGCAGGGTGTCGTGTCCCGCACGGTCCGCGACACCGCCGCAATGCTCGACGTCATCAGCGGCGGCGAGCCCTCCGGTGGGTATCTGCCCGCGATGCCGTCGTCGTCGTTCGCGTCGTGCGTCGGCAGCGATCCGGGGAAGCTGCGGATCGGGGTGCGGGTGCCGTCGGCGATCACCCCGACACCGCACCCGGAGGCCTTTGCGGCCGTGGACGCGGCCGTGGGTGCGCTCACCGAACTCGGCCACCATGTCGAGGAGCTGCCCCAGGCACCGTACGACGACGCCGAGCTCGCCCGGGACTTCCTGCTCACGTGGTTCGTCAACGTCGCCTGGGAGGTCGCCGATGCGAAGCGGCACACGGGTGCCGGCGACGAATCCTTCGAGCGCGACACGTTGGTGATGGCCGCCCTCGGCCGCGCCACAAGCAGCGTCGACTACGTGGACGCGGTCGAACGCCGCCACGGACACACACGCAAGCTGACGTCGTTCTTCGAGTCCTACGATCTGCTGCTGACTCCGACCTCGGCCACGCCGCCGCCGAAGATCGGCGAGTTCGACCTGCCCGTCTCGCTGCAACGCGCCGCCGACGTGCTGCTCAAGACGCGCACCGCCCGCCTCCTGCGCTACACCAAGATCGTCGACGACATGGTGGACAACAATCTCGGCTGGGTGCCGTACACGCAGTTGGCGAATCTCACTGGCCGACCGGCGATTTCACTGCCGCTGCACTGGACGGGGGACGGCCTGCCGCTCGGTGTGCAGTTCGTCGCGCCGCTCGCCGGCGAGTCGTTGCTCATCCAGTTGGCTGCCCAGCTCGAGCAGGCGTTGCCGTGGGCGGAGCGCCTCGCACCGATCTGAGCGCCGATCGTCAGAGTCGGGCCAGCAGTTCGGCTTTCTTTGCGGCGAACTCGTCGTCGGAGAGAATGCCGCGGTCATGCAGCCCGGCCAGGGCCTCGATGGCCGCGATGATCGAGCCGGGATCGCTTGGGGCCCCAGCCGCCTGCG
The DNA here is from genome assembly GCF_005222675.1 of Mycolicibacterium sp. CR10. GTDB lineage: Bacteria > Actinomycetota > Actinomycetes > Mycobacteriales > Mycobacteriaceae > Mycobacterium. The sequence goes on from NZ_STGE01000009.1 coordinate 100,081, forward strand.
GCGCAGAAGGCGTGGGCGCGTCTGGTTCAGATGCGGTTGCGGCGGCGAGGCTTTCGGCCGTCTGTTGTGTCCCGACCTCCCGCAGGCTCGAAATGTCGAAGGTGCCCAGCTGGCTGGTGAAGCTCACCGTGCCGTAGCCGCCGCCACCCTGCTGCTGTTGCACACCGCCGATCCGATGTTCGCCGGTGTCGAAAACTCTTGTCGCTCCGCTGATCTGGATAGCCAGCCGCCTCGTCGCCGGGAAGATCGCGTAGCGGGCATCGTTTTGCGCCCCGACGAGCTCGGAACGCCGAGGTCGGGCGGCCACCAAGTACCCGAGGTGAAACCGAGCGGAGCGGTGGGGAAGACGGTCGTGGTCGCCAGCAGCTGGGCCAGCTCGCCGCAGAGCGCGTCGACGCGCGCCTTGAGCGCGTTGTCGAACATGTTCCCGCCGACCATCGTCATGCCACCGCGCATCCACTGCCCCGACCCGCCCAGCTCGGGGATGGAGAACTGCGCCATGGTGCCGCCGCCGGCGTTGACGGCGAACAGCATGGCCAGAACCGCCTCGCGGGAGAGCTCGTGGCGCCGCGCGATGTCGCCGATGGCCTGTTCAGCGTCGCCGCTGACGGTTGCCTTCATGGTGGTGGATTTTTCCCAGAACGCCCCGGACCGAAACGTCGGCAGCCGCCCCGCGCCCGAGGAGGGTGACACTCGGGCCCCGATGTGTCACGTATACGGTCCAAGCTATGACTCGAGTAGCAGTGGTCACCGGCGGCGCGGGTGGCATGGGTGTGGCCACCGCCACGATTGTCGGCAGGGATCACACCGTCGTCCTCGGCGACGTCAGGCAGGACCGACTGGATGCCGCGGCCGCCACCCTCGGCGACCTCGGGATCACCGCCGTCGTCGTCAACTGTGACGTCACGGATCGCGACGCCGCTGCCGCGCTGCTCGAGACCGCCGCCGGACTCGGCACGCTAAAGGCGGTGATTCACACCGCCGGCGTGAGCCCCAGCATGGGCGACGCCGAGTACGTCGTGAGGACCAATGCCGTGGGCACGGTGAACGTCAACGAAGCTTTCCACCGCATCGCGGGCGAAGGCTCCGCGATCGTCAACGTCGCATCGATGGCAGCGCACATGTTGCCCGAAAGTATCATCCCCACAACGCATTTCCCGATGGCACTGCAGGACGAAGACCGCTTCATGCAGGAGATGCTGACGGCGTGCGTGATCGCCCCCGAGGAGGCGCGCTCCGGCATGGCCTACGCGGTGAGTAAGAGCTTCGTCAGGTGGTACTCCTCGTCGCAGGCCGAAAGGTTCAACCGTCGGGGACTGCGCATCGTGTCGGTCTCCCCGGGGTCCGTCGACACCGAGATGGGCAGGCTGGAGGAGCAGGCCGGCGCCGGCGCGATGGTCGCCGACGCCGCGGTGCCGCGGTGGGGTAAGGCCGAGGAGATGGCAGAGCTGCTGGCCTTCTGCGCCAGTGACAAGGCCGGATACCTCACCGGCACAGACATCTTGAACGACGGCGGCGTGATCGCCTCGATGACGGAGCGGGCCAGGCTGGCGGCCGCGGGTGAGGTGTCAGGCCCGTCGTAGCGTCAGCAGGGTGATCTCGCTGGGCGCGAACACCCGGAACGGCGGACCCCAAAAACCGGTCCCGCGACTCGTGTAGAGCTGGGTCCGGTCCCCATGCCGGCTCAGCCCCTGCACCACCGGTTGGTCCAGTCGGACGAGGAAGTTGAACGGCCAGATCTGGCCGCCGTGGGTGTGACCCGAGATCTGAAGGTCCACTCCTGCGCTCACCGCGTGCGGCACCTGCTTGGGCTGATGCGCGAGCAGCAGGACCGGCAGATCGCGATCGGCGCCCGCCAGTGCGGCCTGGAGATTCGCACCGTGGCCGTGGACACCGGATGCCTTCGCGGTCGCGTCGTCCACCCCGGCGACGACAAGTCGGTGGCCCGCGCGCTCGACGACGATGTGCCTGTTGTGCAGCGCATCCCATCCGATGCTCTCCATGTAGTCGAGCCACTCCTGCGCTTCGCTGAAGTACTCGTGGTTGCCGGTGACGTACACGCGGGCGGATGTCGCCGTCACCGCGGCGAGCGGGCTCGCCTGCTCCTCGCGCACCGCGACCGTCCCGTCGGCGATGTCACCGACGTGGCAGACGACGTCGGCACCGAGTTCGTTGACCCGGGTCACGACGTTGGCCGACCACCGGGCGCGGTTGATGGGTCCGTAGTGGGTGTCGGTGATCACGGCGACGCGCAGCCCATCCAACCCGTGGCCCAGTCGGTCGATCCCGACATCGAGTTTCCGCACCCGCGGGACCCGCATGGCTTCGGTGTGACCCCACACCAGAAGCACGACCGCCACCACCGCGACCGCGATGGCGACCGCCCGCGACCGCACCGGATCCTCGACGCCGGCGACGAGCAGCACCACGTGCAGGATCTGGCCGAGCACCGACCAGACGAACAGCACCCACGCGGCACCGAGCAACGCGTCCCCGGCGACCGCCGCCCCGTCACGGTGCCTGCGGCCGTGTCCGAGCATCATCAACGTCGGCAGGCCGGCGAACGCGATCGCGAAAGCGAGTGTCCCCGTCACGACGACGGCGGTCGGCCAGGCGGTGCCCGAACCCAGCAGCGTCCACCACGGCACCCCGAAGAGGAGCAGCATGACGGTGAGCACGACCGCGGTGCGCCGCCATCGGCCCGGGGCCCTACGCGGCGGGCGTACGGATTCGACCACGTCGGCCGGAGTGTCTGTCATCGCGCCTCGGTCTTCTCACTGATCTTTTCGATGCGGGCAGGGCTCACTTCGACGGTACCTACGGGTCACCGCGCCGGCGGAAAGTACATCTCCTGGCGCACGGTGCACACCAGCTCGCCGCTGCGGTTGAACATCGTGCCGCTGCCCAGCGCGAGCGAATCCGCACTACTGGGTGAGGACTGTTCGTAGAGAAGCCAATCCGACAACGCTGCCGGCCCGTGGAACCACACCGAGTGGTCGCGCTGCGCCGCGGCGGAGATTCCTCCACGGGCCGCGTAGGCCGGCTCGGTCAGCGTCACCGCCGACAGGTAGGCCACCAGTGCGGCGGTGAGAACCGGATCGTCGGGAACCTCACCGTCGGGCCGCCACCAGATCCGCGACCGTGCCGGCGGCGCGGTCTCGGCGTCGATGATCCGTCGCTCGAACCACCGCAGGCTCGACCACAGACCCTCCGTTGCCTCGGTGGACTCGGCGAAATGCGGTGCGACCCAGGGCAACGACTCCGGTTGCGGCACCGTCGGCATCGGCGGCTGGTAGATGGTGTCGGCCGATTCGGCGGCGACGACCTTGAACGAGGACATCGCCTCCAGAAGGATCTGATCGCCCTGGCGGGCCGTGACGCGACGGGCCGAGAACGTGCGGCCCTCCTGTAGTTCGGTCACGTCGAATTCGACTGCCCTGCGCGAGTCGCCGGGCCTCAGGAAGTAGGTGTGAACGCTGTGGGGCGCCCGCCCGGGCGTCGTGCGGCTTGCCGCCAACAACGCTTGAGCGGAGATGTGTCCGCCCAGAATGTGGTTGGCCGGGGCGGGCAGCTGCTCACCGACGAAGAGCGCGGGCTTGACGCGGTCGAGCTGCAAGGTGGCGAGCACATCGCCGAGCGAGGAAGTCGAGGCCGACGAGGGAGACACAGCCAGGTATTTTGCCTGACCGATGCGACCTCACGCGCAGTCGGCGCAGATGAGCTGCTCTCCGACCTGCCGTGCCAAGCGGTGGCTGTGCTGCACCAGGAAGCAACTCGAGCAGGTGAACTCGTCGGCCTGTTTCGGGATGACCCGGACCGTCAACTCCTCGCCGGAGAGGTCGGCGCCGGGAAGCTCGAAGCCCTCGAGGTCCTCGCTCTCGTCGATGTCGATCACCGCGGTGGCGGCGTCGTTGCGACGGCCGGCGAGCGCTTCGAGGGATTCGTCCGCCTGGTCGTCGGATTCCTTCTGGCGGGGCGCGTCGTAGTCAGTGGGCATTTCAGTCCTTTCGGTCTGGACTCGGCGTTGGGTCAACGTCAACGGTGCCGAGGATGTTCCCAACAACGGGGCTGGTGAAACGGGGAATCTGAATCGGGGGTCAGCGACTGGCCGCCATCGCCCAGCGGATCCCCCCGACCAGCACCTTGCCGGCCGGGCGGACCATCGTCGCCGCCATCGGCGGGAGGTATGGCAGCCGCAGCGGCGCGCGCGCCCACGGCGGCAGCATCGCGACGGAGGTCGAGGCCAGCAGCGCGTAGGGGGCGCGGGCGATCAGGGGCAACGGCGGTGTCAGCAGCAGGAAACGCGCCGCTTCGCGCGCCGCGGCGGTACTGGCCAACTCGGGGCGATACGCGTCGATCCGCTCGGTGAGTTCCTTCTCGGTGCGGGGTGGGTTGGGGACCCCCAGCGCCATCGCCACCCGGGCGGTGTCGCCGACGTAGTCGTCGCGCCCCTGCTGATCCAGCGGTGCGGCGCCGTACATCTGATGGGCCAGCAGGAAGCTGTCGATCTCGGCGATGTGCACCCACTCGAGGAGATGCGGATCGGTCGCTTCATAGGGCCGACCGTCGGCCGCGGTTCCATGGACCCTGGTGTGGATGCCCCGTACCCGGTCGACGGCGCGTTGCGCGTCGGTGGCCGTGCCGAACGTCGTGACCGCCAGGAACGTGCTGGTGCGGGCCAGTCGACCCCACGGGTCGCCGCGGTAGTCCGAGTGGTCGGCGACCCCCGCCATCGCCAGCGGATGCAACGACTGCAGCAGCAGTGCCCGCAGGCCGCCGACGAACATCGACGCGTCGGCGTGCACCCGTCGAATCGGGCGGTCCTCTCCGAACCACCGCGGTCCCGGGGTGTCGTGGATGCGCGCCCGATTCGCCGGACCTTCCGGTCCGGCTACCATGCCGAACAGAGCGCGGCCGATGTGTCGGCGCGCTGTCCCGATATCGAGCAGCACCATGACAGCCATTGTGGTCCTCGCCAACGGCATCGTGGGCCCACCGGTGCCCGGCGACATAAAGCCGTCAGTTCGGCTCTGCTGTACTCGACGGGTGACCGTGCCGGCGACACCGATCCCGGCGTGGTCGGTGCCGCTGTTCTTCATCGTCGGGGCGGTCTCGCAGTACGTCGGTGCCGCCATCGGGGTCTTTCTGTTCGAGACGACGCAGCCGGCCACGGTGGCGTGGCTGCGCGCGGCCGCGGCGGCGGTGGTTCTTCTTGCGTGGCGGCGGCCGTGGCGACTCCGATGGACCCGTCGCGGACTCCTGGTCGCAGCCGGCTTCGGGTTGGTGACACTCGGCATGAACGTGGCGTTCTACGAGGCGATCGCCCGGATCCCGCTGGGCACCGCGGTCGCCATCGAGTTCGTCGGTCCGGTAGCGGTGGCCACGCTCGGATCACGACGGGCGCGCGACTTTTTCGCGGTGATTCTGGTGGCCGCAGGCGTGCTTCTGCTCGCCGGTGTGCAGTCGGACGCCGAATGGCTCGGTGTGGGGTTCGCGTTGGCGGCCGCGGGCATGTGGGCGGGATACATCCTGCTCGGCAAGCGGGTGGCCGACGCCGGCGGTGGTCTCGACTCGCTGGCGGTCGGAATGGCGGCTGCGTCGGTGGTGCTGGCTCCGCTGCTCATCGGTCGCCAATTGGCAACAGATGCTTCAGTTTTGGTGGACCTTCGGACCTGGCTGTACGGCGCCGGTGTGGGGGTGCTCTCGAGCGCGATTCCCTATGCGCTGGACCAGCCGGTGCTGGCCACGATCGGGCGGGCCCGCTTCGCGCTGCTGTTGGCGTTGCTGCCGGCCACCGCCGCCGTCGTCGGCGCGGTCCTGTTGGCACAGCGGCCCTCGATGGCCGAAGCCGCGGGCATCGCGTTGGTGATGGTCGCCCTGCTGGTCAGTGCCAAGGCGGATGTCACGTCGGAGCCGCGGTCACCCTAGGCGCCGTGCCGCGTTGTCCACGTCACGACGACTCTGCGTCCGCGCGCTCCTCCCGGAGTCGGTCCTTGCTTCGCAGCAGGCGCAGAAGCGTCACCAGGCCGAGACCACCGACCACGTTTCCGGCGAGCGTGTAACCGAACCACTGAATCCAGTCGCCGTAGCCGAACGGCACGGTGCCTGTCGACAGCGCACCGAAGATCAGCAGCGAATCCAGAATGGAATGGAACATCTGCAGACCGGCGAGCAGGAACGCCCCGGCGACGGCGGCCGCGATCTTGCCGAACATCGAGTCGGTGCCGTGCTGCATGCGCGTCATCAGCGTGATCGCCATCCCGCCGAGCAGCGACAGCGTCACCGTTTCCGCCGTCAGCGGAGCGTTGACGTAGTGGGACGCCGACTCCACCGTCTGCGCGTGCAGCTTCGGAAATGCAGTCATGATCAACCACATCAGCACCCACCCGCCCGCGAGATTGGCGACCAGGGTGCCGCTCCACAACTTGAGGAGCTGTCGGACACTGGCACGTTTGGCCGCGACCGTGGTGACGGGTACCAGGAAGCCTTCGGTGAACAGTTCACTGCGACCCAGCAGCAGGGCGAGGAAGCCGATCGAGAAGGCGAGCCCGGCCAACAGGTTGTTGCCGGTGGCGTGGAGCACCGACAGGTAGGCGAGTACACCCATGGCCACCTCGGTTCCGCCGAAAAAGCCGGTGACCAGTACTTCGCGCCAGGTGCGATGCAGGCGCTGCGTACCCTCGTCGACCATTCTGCGGAAGGCATCTTCGAGTTCGTCCTCGATCGGACTGCTGGTATCTCCCAGCTCACGCTGGCTGGTCTGACTCACTTCGGAACCTCTGCTCGCTGCACGGATGGACCGCTACGTGTACCCATGCCGCGGCGGACCGAAAAGGCCCCTATCTTGTGCCTCAACGCACGCTCGAACGCCGGTGTCGACACCGATGTGCAGGTCCGGCGGACCGCGGGCGAGCACCACCCACCCCCGATCCGGCGGGCGATCCAGCTCCAATTAGGTTGGCTGCCATGGCCCTGTCGCAGGACATCGTCGGTATGACCTACACCTACCCCGATCACTACGTGGTGGGCCGGGAAACGGTCCGCCAGTATGCCAAGGCGGTGAAGAACACCGACGCCGCCTACTCCGACGAGGAGGCCGCCCGCGCGTTGGGCCACGACGCGATCCTGGCGCCGCTGACCTTCATCTCTGTGTTCGGGTACCGCGCCCAGATGGCCTTTTTCGAGCACGCGAACATCGCGATCATGGACGAGAAGATGGTCCAGGCCGAACAGGGACTCACGCTGCTTCGACCCATCAAGGTCGGCGACATACTGACCTGCCACATCCGGCTCGACTCGCTCCGGCAGGCCTTCGGGGCGGACGTCCTGACCATCAGGAGCTGGATCTCGAACCAACACGGCGACACCGTGCAAGAGGATTACACCGTGATGGCCGGGCACAGCGCGCCGGAGGAAAATTCGGACGGGGCCGTCGTCGACAGTTGAGGCAACGCCCGCGGCGACTGCGGCGTGGGGAGTTGCTGGCCGACGAACGTGCGCCGGACCGGTCACGGGAGCAGCGGAACACGCGCATCGCTGACCGTGGATTGCATCGCTAGCTGGGTGGCTCGCCGGATCAACTGTCGGACCCGCGATGCACAGGGCGCCCCCGTGGGATGACCGGGTGCCCAGCCAAGGCTAGCCATAGCGTCTGATCAGTCCAAACATTGCAATCCACGACTATTGACAAGATCGCTAATTCATGTTGCTGTTCTTGGATCGCGCAGTTCCCGAACGATTGAGGGAGAAGCGATGGACGCCAGAAGGTTCGCTGCACGGCTCGGTCCAGTCGCCGCGATGGTGGGCGTCGGCACGGCGATCGCGATATCTGGTGGCGGCGTCGCTTTTGCTGAGCCACCCAGCGCCGCCTCCTCATCCGCGCAGTCGGAAGATTCCGCTTCTTCCTCTCCGGCAGACGATCCCGACGAGACGCCGCGCGACGGCAGCGACCTCACAGTGGCCGAGTCCGCGGCGGAGACGACGCGGTCGGATTCGAGCGCCGCGGCCTCCGGCGGTGCCGACCAGGACACCGCGGGGCGCCACCTTAGCCGACGCGAACCCACAGGTGCCGACAGCAGGGCAGAGAGACGACACGCGGCGAGGGCGGAATCTGCACTCGAATCCGAGATCGCGGACTCTGAAGCCGATGCCGAGGATGCGGAATCCGAACCCGATTCCGAGACCGCGGGATCTGAACCTGATCCCGAGATCCTCAGCCATGCCGACCAGCCCGTGACGAGCACTTCGCGGGCCAACGCGGCCGCCGAATCGTCGGGCGGCCTCACGGCGTTGTTCAACAATCGCACCCCCACCCTGAACCCGGCCCAGACCGGCCAGAGCCCCAACGGCGTGGTCACCGGCGTCCTGAACGCCGTCGATCCCGACAGCAGCACGCGCACCTACACCGTGGCCACCCACCCCACCCGCGGGACCGTGCAGATCGACGCCGCCGGCGGTTACCTCTACACCCCCGACCTGTCATTCGCGCGCACCGGAACCACCGACTCGTTTCGGGTCACCGTCAGCGACGCCGACAGCGGCTTCCATATCCACGGGTTCGCGGGCTGGCTCAACTTGGTGAGCTTCGGCCTTCTCGGCAGCAGCCGACACACCAGCACGAGCATCGTGCCGGTCACCGTTGCGCCCTTTGTCGTCCCCAACAGTGCGCCCACCGGAACCGCCGTTGTCGGGGATCCGGACCCGGCCACCGGCGTGGTACTGGGCACGGTCGTGGGGCGCGACGCCGACGGTGATGCCCTGACCTACCGAGGAACCGCGACGACGACCAAGGGTGCGGTGAGCGTCACCGCCGCAGGGGCGTTCACCTACACACCCACCGCATCCGCCCGGGCGAATGCCGCAGCACCGACCGCCACCGCCGCGGACAAGGCCGACGCCTTCACTGTCACCATCGACGACGGCCGCGGCGGAATTGCGACCGTCCCGGTCACGGTGGCGCTCGCGCTCGCCGCGGCGTCGCCGCTGGCGGCGTTTCCCGGCGCCGAGGGATTCGGCAGTGCCGCCACGGGCGGTCGGGGCGGCAGCGTGGTCTATGTCACCAACACCAATGCCTCCGGTGTGGGCTCACTGCAGTGGGCGATCGACCAGCAGGGCGCCAAATACATTCTCTTCAAAGTCAGCGGAGTGATCGACACCCAGATTCATCTGACGAACGGCAATGTGACGATCGCCGGCCAGAGCTCGCCGGGTGGCATCACGATTCGCGGGTTCGTCACCGATGAAAGCCCCTATCAGGACCAAACGGTCCGGATGCCTTCCGATTTCGCGGAGAACTGGATTCTGCAGCACGTCCGGATCCGGCCAGGCCCGGATGGACGAAGCGATGATGGCCTGCGCCTGCGCTACACCCGCAATGCGATCGTCGACCACGTCTCCATCGGCAACGCGACCGACGAAGCGGTGGAAATCTCCTACTCGAACAACATCACCATTCAGAACTCGATCATCGCCGAGACTCTCGGCGGCCACTCGTTCTACGGCGGCGTGCTGATGAACTACTCCAACCCGGCGTACGGCTTCGGGCTGGACAACGTGTCACTGCATCACAACATCTTCAACCGGATCGAAGGCCGGCTCCCGGAAGGCAGCCGCGAGTCCCTGGCCGCTGCCAACTCCACGATGAGTCTGGAGCTGTCCAACAACCTCTACTGGGATCCGCGGTTCTTCATCGCCCTGGGGGTGAGCACCAATGTCGTCACCGACGCCAGGGGCAATCCCTACCCGATCTATTGGAAGCTCAACGCGGTCAACAACTACTTCAGGACAGGCGCCCAGTTCCCCTACGGCATGTTCGACGACCAGATTCTCGGTGTGCCCGGCAATCAGCTCTACGTCAGCGGCAACAAGATGAGCCTCTACCCGACGCGGTCGGACTACGAACTCTTCTACTGCTGCAACGACTACGGCTCGGTGACCGATCCCGACGATTCCGCAGACCGGGCGCAACAACTCTCGTCGCGACATCCGTTCCCGGCCATCACCTATACCCCGACAGACGCGTTGCCCGCGGACCTGCTCAACCGGGCCGGCGCGTGGCCCCGCGACCCGATGGACCGACGGCTGCTCCAGTCCATTTCGCAGGACACCATCGCGTCCGCGAGCCCCAACACCAACCCCGCCAACGACGCTCTGCTCCCGGCGTACTCCGGCGCGCCTCCCGCAGCCCCTGCGGATACCGACGGTGACGGCATGCCCGACGCGTGGGAGATCGTCAGGGGTCTGAATCCCAACGCCGCCAATCACAATGCCAGCCACCTCTCGACGAGCGGATACAGCGACCTGGAGGTCTACCTGCAGGAGTTGTCGGACCTTCGACGGACGTCGTAGCCGGCCGAGCTGGTCATCGCCGGAAGCAGCCGCTTCTGTCCATCGCAGTGGCGATGTGGCCGGCGACATCTCGGACCACCCGGCGTGTCGTCGGGTCCTCCGCAGGCGAGTATCGGTCGGCGGCCGCGTCATACCTGGCGCCTGCAATCGATCCGTGGTCGGCGGCCAGTTCGGCGATCTGGACCGGCCAGCCGCGCTCTTGCAGCGCAGCGGCGAACGTGTGACTGGCTGCGGGGGGCACCACGTCGTCGGCCCGGCCGTGCAACAGCGTGAATGCAGATCCGTCTGCCCGTGCGGCCACGCGCAACGCGTCACCGGAGATCGGATCGCGTGCCGTGAACGCGCCCGCCAGACACACGGTGTGCGAGACGACGACGTCGTAGTGCGCGGCCTCGATGGTGAGTCCCGCAGCCGCGACTGCCCCCAGAGACCACCCGACCAGCGCCAGGCGGTCAGGGACATCGGACCAGGCGCGAACGAAGTCGACCGAGTGCAGCAGATCGGAGCGTCCGCCGTCGTCGGCGTGCGAGTCCCAGTCGGGTGCCACGACAGCGACGCCGAGTTCGGTGAGCCGGACCGCCAGCGGCCGAACGGCGGCGCGGGCATCCGTCTGAGTGCCGTGCCACAACAGCACCGGCGGTTGCGATCGAAGGCCGAAGACATCGGCCGAACGGCCAGGCGCGTACTGCGTCGTGTGCATCACACCCGGATGCCCAGAATCAGTGCGCTTGCCACATGACGGAATCCCGAGCCATGGGGAACCTCTCGCGAAAGTATCCAACTCAGCCGAGATGTTTTGTCGACGGCGCCGGCGTTTCCCGGCCGCCCGCGGCGGGTAAACGTGCACTCAGCGCCCAGCCCCTCGCGCTGTCATCCATCCCCCCTCAGCGGAGGTCATTTGTCATGTCCAGAAAACCAGTCGGTACGGCAGACGATGTCGTCGCCTATCTCAAGGACCAGCACGAGACGATCAAGTCGCTGTTCGTCGAAACCCTCGACGCGGCGAACGCCGAGGACCAGCAACGGGCCTTCACGCGTTTGCGCACCTTGCTCGCCGTGCACGAGACGGCCGAGGAGATGATGGTGCACCCGCGGGTGCGGCGGAAGATCGAGGGTGGCGCCCAGATCGCCGACGCGCGTCTGACCGAGGAGCACGACGCCAAGGTCGCGCTGAGTGAGCTGGAAAAGATTCCCTGCGGCACAGCTGATTTCAGCAAGGCCCTGATCCACCTGCAGGCGGCTGTCGTCGAGCACGCCGACAGGGAGGAGGCCGAAGAGTTCACATTGCTGACAGAGCAACTGGACGCATCGGAGTTGGCCAAGCTAGCGTCCGCCGTCGAGGTCGCCGAGCGGATAGCGCCGACGCACCCGCACGCTGGCGTCGAATCGGCGTTCGCCAACTTCGCGGTTGGCCCGTTCGCGTCCCTGCTGGACCGCGCTCGGGATGCCCTGAAGGGCAACGCCGCCTGATGCCCCCTTCACGCAACAAAGACCAGACTTCCCCGGCCGCCGTCGGCCCAGCAGGAGCCGCCGAAGATGATGCAGCACAGCAGAATCCGCGTGCGCAAACAGGTCGGTACCTGACCACTTCGCAGGGCCTGCGCCTGCCCGACACCGACCACTCGCTCAAGGCGGGCGATCGGGGCCCGACGTTGATGGAGGACCTCCACCTCCGCGAGAAGATCACCCACTTCGACCACGAGCGCATCCCCGAAAGGGTGGTCCACGCCCGCGGTGCCGCCGCCCACGGCATGTTCGAGGCGTACGGTAACGCGGCGAAGGTGACCAAGGCGGATTTCCTTGCCTCCAAAGGCAAGCAATCGCAGGTGTTCTGCCGGTTCTCCACCGTCCTGGGCTCGCGAGGGTCGGCCGACACCGTGCGCGACACCCGCGGATTCGCGGTGAAGTTCTATACCGACGAGGGCAACTTCGATCTCGTAGGCAACAACATGCCGGTGTTCTTCATCCAGGACGGCATCAAGTTCCCGGATGTCATCCACGCGGCGAAGCCGCACCCTGATCGCGAGATACCGCAGGCTCAGTCAGCGCACGACACGTTCTGGGACTTCGTGTCGCTGCACACCGAAGCCACCCACCACGTCTTCTGGAACATGAGCGACCGCGGTATCCCGCGCTCCTATCGGACGATGGAAGGCTTTGGCGTGCACACCTTCCGCATGGTGAACGCCAAGGGGAATACCAGCCTGGTGAAGTTCCACTGGAAGCCCGTCGCCGGCGTGCACTCACTGGTCTGGGAAGAAGCGCAGATCACCGCGGGCGTCGATCCCGACTTCCACCGCCGCGACATGGCCGACGGCATCGAAGCAGGCGCGCCGCTGGAATACGAGCTCGGCATCCAGGTCATGCCCGACGACGGTTCGGACACCTTCGAAGGCATCGACCTGCTCGATCCGACCAAGATCGTGCCCGAGGAACTGGCGCCGGTGCAGCTGATCGGCAAGCTCACGCTGGACCGCAATCCGACGAATTACTTCGCCGAAACCGAGCAGGTCGCCTTCCACACCGGCAACCTGGTGCCGGGCATCGAGGTCACCAACGACCCGCTGATGCAGGCGAGGCTTTTCTCCTACCTGGACACCCAACTCACCCGGCTGGGCGGACCCAACTTCACGCAGCTGCCCATCAACCGTCCGCACTGCCCGGTCAACGACATGCTCCGTGACGGGATGCACCAAAGTGCCGTGCACACCGGCTTGGCGCCATACCGGCCCAACAGCATTGATGGCGGCGAGCCCCTTGTGGCCGATGCCGACGAGGGCGGGTACGTCCCGACCCCTCGGGCCGTGGACGGTCCCGTGGTTCGGGCGCAACCCGCGTCGTTCGACGACCACTTCACCCAACCCGCGATGTTCTACCGCAGCCTCACCCCGGTCGAGCAGGCGCACATCGTCGAGGCGTTCACGTTCGAGCTGGGCAAGTGCTACGAACAATCGGTCAAGGAACGCCAGCTCGAAGTCCTCGCCAACGTTGATGCAGACCTGTGCCGTCAGGTGGCCGACGGCCTGGGACTGCCGACGCCGCAGGGTAATCCGCCGGCCGACGTCGTCACCTCGGCGGCGCTGTCCCAGATCGTCACCAAGCCTGGGCCGGTTGCGGGGCGCAAGGTCGCCGTGATCGCCGATGCGGGTTCGGATCTGGCAGCGATCGCCACGTTGACGAAGGCCATGAACAAGCTGGGCGTCGAGGTCCTGGTCACCGCACCCGTGGGCGGCACCCTCAAATCCGGACGCAGGTCGGTGGTGGTGGAACGCACCTTCGCCACCGCCCGCTCGATCGAGTTCGACGCCGCCGTGGTGGCGGCGGGCACGACACCGACGGCGGACATCAAGGTTGTGGTGATGTTGCAGGAGCTGTTCCGGCACTGCAAGGCAATCGGTGCCTGGGGCGACGGCGTCTCGCTGCTCGATGCCGCCGGCATCGACCGAGGAGCTCCCGGCGTGCTCGTCAGTAGCGACGCGGACAAGGCTTTCAGCGCGGAACTCGTCGCCGCACTGGGGTTGCACCGGGTGTGGGACCGCGCTGACGCCGTGATGGCGTCGAAGGTGCCGCCGTCGAAGCCCGCGTCGACGAGGACCGCGCCGCGCAAGCCCGGCTTGATCAAGAAGGGGACGCGGCGGGCCCGATCGTCAGCCAAGTGAGCGAGCGCCTCAGCGCTCGTTGCGGTTCCACTCCACCCAGCCGATACCGGTTCGGCCGTCATTGGTGGTGACGGCGGCCCACGCGCGGGGAAAGTGGCTGACCCGGCCGTCGGCCGCGGTCAGCTGGACCGGGGCGTGCCCGCGGATGTCGACCTCGACGGTCAAGTCGCCGGGTTGCAGCGTCAGGGAGGTCGTGACCGGCAATCCGTTGTCCGCGAACACGGCCGTGGCGTTCACCACCGTCAGCTCGGTGAGTGCGGCCCCCGGTGGCTGCAGGTAACCGATGCCCACCGGTGGCACGCCCGGGATCCGGATGTCGACGCCGTGCAAGTGGGTCCCGTCGTCGAGGTGCAGGGCGTGCCACACCCAGTCCATGCCCCACCAGTCGCGCACCCCCCAGGAGTGGTCGCGTTGCCCCGGCACTGCGTCGATGCGGTAGTCCAGCCCGTCGGCGGTGACGGATCCGGATACGCTGCAAGCGATTTCGTAGCGCGGGGTGATGCGGTACTGGTACGGCGTTCCAGAGGTGGTCCACGTCAGGTCCAGGGTCAGTTCGGTGGGTCGGCCTGGTTCGCCGCGCAACAGGGCCGACGGGTCGTCGTAGGCCTGCCCGTGACCGCGAACGGTCACCCGGTAGGTGCGTAGCGGTTCGGTCGCGTCGAACGTGAGATCTGCGGTGTCGGTGTGGATCTCGGCGGGATCGGTAGGCAGTTCGGCCTGCAGATCCACGATCGCCACCGTCGGCATGTCCGGCCCGCACAGCAGCGCGTTGATCCACGCGGTGCCCTGGTTGGGTATCAGGCCGAGACGAATCCACCCGCCGACCCCTTGGCGGTCGTCGGCGAAGTCGAAGTACCAGCTCTCGCTCCACAGCTCCTCGCCACCCGGCTCGTGCGGGCCCTCGTCGGTGGCCCCGGGTTGCAGAGGTTCGGGTGTCGCGGCATCGGGCAGCACCGCCAGTGCGCCGGTGTCCAACACGTGGGCGCAGTGGCGCTGCAACATGGTCATGAACATCTGGTCGCCCCGTTCGGTGCGCTCGACGAGCATCGACGACACGATCGCCATCATCACGCCGAAGAAGCTCTGCCGCCGTACCCCGTCGCGGACGGTGTCGAGGTCCACCGGTGCCCGCCCACCAAGCGCCTTGTGATAGGCGGTCAGTAATGCGTCGTAGTGCTTGCGGCGCAACGCAACCGGCAGCGCACAACCCAGGAAGTAGGCGACGTCGGTGAACGCCGGCCCCCAGGTGACGGTCTGCCAGTCCACCACCGTCAGCGGTCGGTCGGCACCGGGCCTGCCGAACAGCATGTTGTCGAGCCGGTAGTCGCCGTGGATCAGGCCCTGCGTTCGGTCGGCGATCGCCTCGGCGGCGAGGTACGCGTCGAAGGCGGCGACCAGCCGCTCGCACACCACACGATGCTCCGGGGCGATCGCATCGCCATAACGCTCGGAGAAGCCCGCCCACAACTGGGCGATGAGCGCCTGGTTCATCACAGATTCACGGTTGAGCCACTCGGTGTCCGCAAGCCCGGAATCGCTGAGCAAAGCTCCGTGTACCCGACCGAGCTCGGTCAGCGCCACGAGGGCCTGATCGACCGTGGCGCCGCGAATCTCGTCGCCGACGTCGGCGGGCGCGGCATCGCCGAGCAGCAGGTCGAAGGCCCCGGTCTCGGGGTCGAAGGCGGCGTGGAAGCACGGCGCAACAGGGCCGGACAGCCGCGGAGCGATATCGGTGTAGAACTTCACCTCACGCTCATAGAGGCCCAGGGCCAGGCCGGTCTGCCTACTGCTGGGGTCGGTGGCGGCGACCTTGAGCACGACGGACCCGGGACCTGTCGTGCTGTCGTCGGCGTAGGTCAGCGCGATGCGGTAACACTCGCTCATCTGGCCGGTGCCGATGCGCTCGGCGCTGAAATCGGCGACGGTGCCCTGGCCGATGGCGGCGGTCAACCATCCGGCGTCGAGGTCGGCGGGGCGTTCGATGAGGCGGTCTGCAGTGGGTGCCACGAGACGAAGGTAGCAGTGGGCCACATCACACTGTTGACGGGCGTCAAGAATTGCGGCGGCCGGTGGATCAGGTGACCTAAATCGGCAGTGGCGCTGCGCATTCCCAGGCAGACCGGGGATCAGTTGGGTCCCGGCCGGGTGCTCAGTATCGTGCTCGGCCATGGGGCACGAACTACCGGACGACACCGACCCGCGGCGGCGCGGATTGAGGATCTCGCTGCCCGGGCGGCGAGACCCGGCGCCCGTCGCCGGCCAGCGCCGTAAGGCCGCGGACGGGTTGGGCGATCTGCACACCCGCAAGGTTCTCGACCTCACCATCCGGCTTGCCGAGGTGATGCTGTCCTCGGGTTCGGGCACCGCCGATGTCGTGGCCACCGCACAGGATGTGGCTCAGGCCTATCGGCTCACCGACTGTGTCGTGGACATCGCGGTGACCACCATCTTCGTGTCGGCGCTGCCTACTGCGGACAGTCCGCCGGTCACCATCGTGCGGTCGGTGCAGACGCGCTCGACCGACTACACCCGCCTCGCCGAGCTCGACCGGCTGGTTCAGCGGATCACCTCTGGCGGAGTGACGGTCGAGCAGGCGCACGACGCGATGGACGAGTTATCGGAACGGCCGCACCCCTACCCGCGCTGGGTGGCGACAGCAGGCTGGGCCGGCTTCGCCCTCGGCATCGCGATGCTGCTCGGAGGCGACTGGCTGACCTGCATCCTGGCGGCGGTCACCTCGGCGGTGATCGACCGGGTGGGCCGGATGCTGAATCGTGTCGGAACGCCGTTCTTCTTCCAGCAGGCGGTGGGCGCGACGATCGCGACTCTGGTGGCGGTGGCGGCATATCTGTTCGCCGATCAAGGGCCGTCCGCGCTGGTGGCCACGGGGATCGTGATGCTGCTGTCCGGGTTGACGCTGGTCGGTTCGGTGCAGGACGCCCTGACCGGAAACATGCTCACTGCCGTCGCCCGGCTCGGCGACGTGCTGTTCCTGACCCTGGGGATCGTGGTGGGCATCCTGGCCGGTCTGCAGTTCGCGTCGCTGGCGGGTATCGACATCGAGTTACACGTCGATGCGACCCAGATGTTCGTGGTGCCGAGCCGGCCGCTGCCGATCGTGCTCGCCGTGCTCGGTGCCGCGTTGGCCGGGGTGTGCCTGGCCGTCGCGAGCTACGCGCCGCTGCGTTCGGCGCCCACCGCGGGCGTCGTCGCCGGGCTCGCAGAACTGGCGCTGATCGGGCTCAGTTCCGCCGGGTTCGGCCAGGTGGTCGCCACCGGAATCGCGGCCACCGGGGTCGGTGTCCTCGCCACCGTGATCTCGATCCGCCGACGGGCCCCGGCTCTGGTGACCGCGACCGCGGGCATCACCCCGATGCTTCCGGGTCTCGCCGTGTTCCGTTCGGTGTTCTACTTCGCCGTCGACAGCAACTACGCCGACGGCATCGCTCAGGCGTTGGCCGCCGCGGCTACCGCGCTGGCCATCGGGGCCGGCGTGGTGATGGGCGAACTGATCGGTTCGCCGCTGCGGTACCGCGCCGGACGGGTCGGCGACCTGCTGCGGGTCGAGGGTCCACCCGGGCTTCGTCGCGCGGTCGGCCGGGTGGTTCACCTTCGGCCGACGAAGAACCTCCCGCCGCCGACCGGCCGTACCTCACGTTCACCCAGCGTCGCCCTCGGCACGACATCGGCCCGCAACGCCGGCGACGATGGCGACACCGGCGACATGGACAACGGCAAGAACGAAGAGACGCCGGAGGGCGAGCGGTAGATCGGTGGCGCCGCCGATGTGTGAACGCGACGATGGCGGGGTATCGGGTGTACATGTGTTCACTGAAAAGGTTCGCCCCGGCTAGCTCCAGGTCCAGCCCATGGCTCTGACGTTGCGCGGCGTCGCGCGGTGGAGCAGCAAGCCGGCGAAGAACGTCGAGACCGCGATGACCCCGAGGGTCAACGTGCTGCGCGGTCTCGCCGCTCGCGCCACCACCCCGTTGCTCCCGGATGACTACCTCAAACTGCTCAACCCGTTGTGGACGGCGCGCGAACTTCGCGGTGAGGTCGTCGAGGTGTGCAGGGAGACCGAGGACTCCGCGACCGTCACCATCAAGCCCGGGTGGGGCTTTTCCGCCGACTACCAGCCCGGCCAGTACGTCGGGATCGGTCTTCGCGTCGACGGACGTTGGCACTGGCGTTCCTACTCGCTGACGTCGGTGCCGCGGCGGGAATCCAAGCTCATCACGATCACGGTCAAGGCCACCCCGGAAGGCTTCCTGTCCTCGCATCTGGTCAACGGTGTCGAACCCGGCACCATCGTCCGGTTGGCCACGCCGAAGGGTGATTTCGCGCTTCCCGACCCTCCGCCGGAGAAGATCCTGTTCATCAGTGCGGGCAGCGGCATCACCCCGCTGATGGCGATGCTGCGCAATCTGACTGCCCGCGGGCAGGCCCCGGACATCGTGCACGTGCACTCCGCGCCCACGGCGGGCGACGTGATCTTCCACGATGAACTGCGGGCCCTCGAACGCGACCATCCGAGCTACCGGTTGCATCTGCACCTGACCGAATCCGAAGGCCACCTCGCCCTCGAGAATCTGGGCGACGTGGTCGCGGACTGGGAAGAGCGGCCGACCTGGGCCTGCGGGCCCACGCCGATGCTGGACGACGTCGAGGCAGTCTGGGACGACGCCGGTCGGGGTGAGCATCTGCACATCGAGCGGTTCACCATCGACCGCACCGACAAAGGCGGAGAGGGCGGCACCGTCACCTTCGCCATCTCGGACAAGACAGTCGAGATCGACGGTGCCACATCCCTTCTGGAGGCCGGGGAGAAGGTGGGAATCCAGATGCCGTTCGGCTGCCGAATGGGCATCTGCCAAACCTGTGTGCTTCCACTGGAATCAGGACACGTTCGCGACTTCCGCAACGGCGGGGAGCACGGTGCGGGCGACCGCATCAACACCTGTGTGTCCACCGCATCCGGCGACTGCACGCTCAAGATCTGAAGGAGAGACAATGGCTATCACTGACATCAAGGAATACGCACACCTCACGCCCGACGACGTCGAGGCCCTCGCCGACGAACTCGATGCGATCCGGGCCGACATCGAGGACTCCCGCGGAGAGCGCGACGCCCGCTACATCCGTCGGGCCATCCAGCTGCAGCGGGGCCTCGCCGCGGGTGGCCGGGCCGCGCTGTTCGCCAGCAACAACAAAGCCGCTCGCGCGGGCGGGATCGCGATGCTGGCGTCGGCGAAGATCATCGAGAACATGGAACTCGGCCACAACATCATCCACGGCCAGTGGGACTGGATGAACGACCCCGAGATCCACTCCACCGAGTGGGAGTGGGACACCACCTCACCGAGTGTGCACTGGAAGAAGTCCCACAACTTCATCCACCACAAGTACACAAACGTTGTCGGACTCGATGACGACATCGGCTACGGGATCATGCGACTGACGCGCGATCAACGCTGGGAACGATGGATGATCGGCAACCCGATCTACAACCTGCTCCTGGGGACGCTGTTCGAATGGGGAGTGGCCGCACACGGGCTGGAAACCACGAAGTATCGCAAGGGTGAGAAGTCGCTTGCCGAGGTGCGCAAGGACCTCCGGGTGATCGGCAAGAAGGTCGGCAAGCAGGTCGGCAAGGACTACGTGGTCTTTCCGGCGCTGGCGGGACGCAACTGGAAATCGACGCTGAAGGCCAACGCGATCGCGAACCTGATCCGCAACTACTGGTCCTACATGGTCATCTTCTGCGGCCATTTCCCCGATGGTGCAGAGAAATTCACCCGGCAGGAGTTCGAGGACGAAACGCAGGGGGAGTGGTATCTGCGGCAACTGCTGGGCTCGGCCAACTTCCACGCCGGCCCGGTCATGGCGTTCATGAGCGGAAACCTCTGTTACCAGATCGAGCACCACCTGTTCCCCGACCTGCCGAGCAACCGGTACGCCCAGATCAGCGAGCGAGTCCAAGCACTGTGCGAAAAGTACGACCTGCCGTACACCACGGGATCGCTTCCGCGCCAGTACTTCCAGTCGTTCTGGACCATCCTGAAGCTCGCGCTGCCCGACAAGCTGCTCAAGGCGTCGTCCGACGACGCCCCAGAGACGAACTCGGAGCTGAAGTTCCGGATCCGCGAAGGGATGCGCGAGAGCTTCGGCGTCGACCCGGCGACCGGCAAGCGCCGCGGGCTGCGCACCGCGGTGCGCGAACTCGAGACGGGTGTGATGGCCACCGGGTGATGCGGCCCGGGCGGGGCTATCCGGGGGCAGCGGCCTGGTCGACGGGTTCGACCGGCTCTGCCTGCGGGAGCTTGCTCACCGCGAAGTCCGCCGCCTGGTCCGTGAGGCCCCTGATCGGGTAGGCGCCGTGCGCGCCGTTGTCCCCGCCGGTCGGCGAGCAGATCGGGTCCTCCGGGATGCACAGGTCGAGGGTCTTCCCCGTGTACAGCGATCCGACGTTGATCGGCGGCGCTCCGGTGTAGATGCGTTGCAGGAAGCCGCTGGACGGTTTACCGAACAGCGCCACCGCGGCAACGTTGTCGGCCACCGCCGGCGGCATCGGCCCCGTCATGCCGGGCGGTGGGACGTATCCCTCGGGCATCGCGTCCTCGGTGATGTAGGCCGCCACCGCCGCGCCCTGCGAGAAACCGCCGAGCACGATCTTGGTGTCGGGGCAGTTCCCCGCCATCGCCACCACCCTGTTGCTCGCGTCGATGACTCCGCTCGCCGCGGTGGCGAAATCGATGGACGCCGGGTAGTTCACCGGGTAGACATCGACCGACTTACCGCCGGCGCGGGCACGCAGCGCATCGACGAATGCCTGGCCGGTGGAGCCGACGCCGGGCGGCTCGAACGTGCCCCGCGCGAACACCACCTCGACGTCGGGACACGGCGCCGCGTACGCGGGTGCGGCAACCAGGGGTGACGACCCCACCACCGATGCCGCCACCAGACCCACACCTGCTGACCAACGACCAAGACTCTTCATTCGGACCGCCTGTCCTCGAATTTCACCCGCGCGGCCGGCGCCATTGCTCTCTGCGGACGGCGTGGTGGTACCCCGAGAGTGCAGGCATGAAACTCACGAATGTGGTGAAGGTTCTTTGTTACCAGCGTTTAACGACGCGGCGTCGGGTTCGCGGACCGCCCTGTCGAGCAGGTCGAGGACCGTGCGCACGTGTGTGTGTTGCACCGCTGCCCACACCGGGTGAGTGGCCACGGTGCGGTGATGGACGAAGGTGGCAAACAGCAGCCCCTCCGGAACCAGCATGAACAACAACTCGCCCGGCATGCCGATACGTGACTCCCTGCCGAGCAGCACGCTCTGGGTAGAGGCCCGCCGTATCTCCCAGCCCAGGACGGAGTCGGAGGCATCCGTCGCTCTGAGACCGAGGGCCGACCAGCCCGTCAGCAATTCGGCTCTGGTGACCGCGGAGGCGCCTTCGAGGACTTCCCGCGCCCAGTCCTGCGCCGTCCAGTCGGCGTGGGTGTCGGTGCTCACCGAGAAGGCATCCCCGTAGTCGACGCGCGGCAGAGTGCTCAATCCGGCAAGGTCGGCCGGTGGAGCAACCCGGCGGGCGAGGCCAAGCCAGTGCCGCGAGACCGCGCGCAGCATCTGGGGATAGACGACCAGACGCCGAAACGGCGCGATCGCGGCCATGTAAGCACGCCCCAACAACCCGTTCGGCTTGACGAGAACCGCCATCTGGCCGCGGTAGCCGCCCTCGCCATCGGGGACCCAGCCCAGGTGCATGACCGCGTGCACCGTCGTGTTCGCGATCTCGAAGGCGGCCTCGCGATCGGTCACGTACACCGGCCGAAACGGCAGCGACTCGGGGAACGTCAGTCCGGTGTCCGCTGCCAACTCCTCGGGCAGTCGGGTGCGCAGCGAATCCACCCGCGCGTCCAGACCCGTCTCACCCCGGTCCAGGCCGAGCAGGGCGCCCAGCTGCCACCGAACGACGAACAGCGCCCGGACGGCGAGTGGGGAGTCGCCGGGGTCGAGTGACTGAATGAGCGACACCAGCCGGGGGAAGTCGTCGGGCCCACCGCGACTGGGCAGCGCCCACACATCTTCGAGCCGGAAGTCGTTGGCAATGTCGTGTATTCGCCACGGCTGACGCGCGTGTGCGGAGGGGGCGAGGCGTGCTGCGGATTGATTCATACACTACTGTATGTATCAATGTCGGGAGTTGTCAATTAGGAATGACGAATGCCTGCATCCACCCGCACAACGCGTGAAGCCTGGATCGAGGCGGGCCTGTCCGCACTCGCCGACGGCGGACCCGACGCGGTGCGCGTCGACGTCCTGGCCCAGAAGCTCGGGGTGACGCGCGGCGGCTTCTACCACCAGTTCGAGAGTCGCCCGGCATTCCTCGACGCGCTGCTCGACACCTGGGAACACCGGAGCACCGAGGACGTGCGCCAACGCGTCGAACGCGAGGGCGGCGACGCCCGCCGGAAGGTGGCCCGCGCGGGCATGCTGACGTTCTCCGACGAACTCCTGCCTATTGACCTCGCGGTCCGTGACTGGGCCCGCCGTGACGACGCCGTCGCCACCCGGCTCCGGCGCGTCGACAACCAGCGCATGCACTATCTGCGCGACCTGATCTCCGAATTCTGCACCGACCCCGACGAGGTCGAGGCCCGCGGCATGCTCGCCTTCGCCCTGGCGATCGGCAACAACTTCGTCGCCGCTGAACACCTCGGCAGCTCGCGCGCCGAGGTACTCAAGCGCGCGACCCAGCTGCTGTTGGGCTGACCATTCGTCCGGCCGACCAATCTGGCGCCGTCCCGGCGCCGAATGGGAGGTAACGGAGGGAAGAGCAATGACGCAGCGCTATGACGTCGTCGTCGCCGGTGGGGGGCCTGCGGGCGCGGCGGCGGCGTGGCAGGCGGCCCAGGCGGGCGCACGGGTACTGCTGCTCGAGAAGGCCCAGTTCCCGCGCGACAAACCGTGCGGCGATGGACTGACGCCCCGCGCGGTGGGGTTCATCCAGAAGATGGGCATGGCGCAGGACGTGGCGAAGTTCCACCGTGTCGAGGGCGCCAGGGTGTACAGCCCGAGTGAATGGTCGCTGTCGTTTCCGCACCGCCCGGGCATGCCCGACCACGGCCACGTGGCACGTCGCAGCGAGCTCGACGGCATGCTGTTCGAGAACGCCGGCTCGATGGGGGCAGAACTGCGCCAGGGTGCCGAGTGCGTCGCCACGGTGACCGACCGCAACGGCCGCGTCGGTGGGGTGACGCTCAAAGGTGGCGAGCAGATTCGCGCCGATGCGGTGATCGCCGCCGACGGCGCCTACTCACCGATCAAGCGCTCGCTGAGTCTGCACTCGCAATACAACGGCTATTCGGCGATCGCGATCCGCGCGGAGATGACTGCCCACTGTCCCGACGGCGACAGCCTCGACATCCATCTGAAACTAACGTCGGGGGGCAAGCAGTTGCCCGGCTACGGCTGGGTGTTCCCGCTCGGCGGCGGGCGCGTCAACATCGGCCTGGGATATGTGAACAGCTACAAGAATTGGCACCAGATCAACGCGGCCGAGCTGCTCGGTGAATTCCTCGCCACGCTGCCCGCCCAGTGGCGTCTCCCGTCGATCGCCGAACTGAGGAAGTCCCACGCGATCCAGGCGTGGCGGTTGCCGATGGGATTCACCGCATGGCCACCTTGGCGGCCGGGTGTGCTGTTCGCCGGGGACGCTCTCGGGGCGGCCCGTCCGGCGTCCGGCGCCGGCATCTCCAAGGCGCTGCAGTCCGGGCTGGCGGCCGGCGAATGTGCTGTCGCCGCGTTGAACAACGGTGGCCCTGATGATTTCACCGACTACGCACACCGGATGAAGGCCGCGTGGGGGACCGAATATCGGCGCGGCCGCTTCTTCCATCGGGTGGTCGCCATCCCGGCGGTCGCCGAGGCGGGCGTGAAGGTTCTCGACTCTGTCAACCACCCCGCGGTGCGTTCGCGCCTGCTGTTCTGGGAGGGCTGGCGCGAAGCCGCAGCCTCGGGCGCACGCCGATAGACAACCTACGGTCGGGCCTCGAAGACCAGATTGAACGGCGTCTCCGTCGCCCGCCGGAACCGGGCGAAACCGCCGTCGTCGACCATGACTTCCCGCAACCGGCGTTCGCCGGCCTGCGCACCCAACGCCGGTCCGCGCCGCGCCAGCGACACCGGCACACACACCAGCGACGATGCGGCGTAGAACAGTCGTCCCACAGGGTTCAAGTTATCTGCGACATCGTCATTGGCGAACGGCTCGACCAGCAGGCAGTGGCCGTCGGATTTGAGCGCTTCCCTCGCGTGCCGGGCGGCACCCCCAGGATCGGCCATGTCGTGCAGACAGTCGAAGAAGGCGACGAGGTCGAAATCGTGGCCCCCGTAGGAGACGGCGTCGGCAACCTCGAAGGTCGCGTTCTCGACACCGGCGGCGGCCGCGCGCACCCGGGCAGTGTCGATCGACGGGCCGTGATAGTCGATTCCGACAAACTGTGAGTTCGGAAAGGCCTGCGCCATCAGGAGTGTGCTCGCACCGTGGCCACACCCGACATCCGCGGCCCGCCCGCCCCCATTGAGCTTCTCCACGACGCCATCCAGCGCGGGCAGCCACGAGGACAGCAGGTTGGCGTGATAGCCCGCCCTGAAGAACCGCTCCGTCCCGTCGAACAGGCACGGATGATGCTCGCCCCACTCCATTCCGTCGCCGCTGCGGAAGTTCTCCACCGCCCGATCGCGAACCGCGAAGAGGTCTCGAATGATCTGGTACGCACCGGGTAGGTCTGCCGGGCCGTCGGCGCCGGCGAGGCACGCCGACTGCTCGTCGTTCAAGTAGTACTTGTCGTCGGCAGGATCGAAGTCGACGTAGCCGCTCGCCGCCTGATTGGCGAGCCATTCGCGGATGTAGCGTTCGCTCGTCCCCGTTTCCTGGGACAGTTCGCGGGCGGACAAGGGCTGCCGCGCAAGTGCCGAGTAAAGGCCGAGCTCGTCGCCGATCGACACCAGCACGGCACTCGCGGCGGCGCCCAGATCGGCGACCGCCTTGCCGAGGAATGCTTCGAGTCTGTCCGCAGTGGTTGTCATCGCAAGCTCCTTCGGCGACCCTGTGATTTAACGGTAGACCCGGCAGGGGACCGTGCACAGGTTTCTTCAGGTTTGATTGGCCGGGATCGGACCGGTCGGCGGTCCGCCCTCGGCGCTAGGCTGCCACCGTGTCCGAGCACACATCGCCGCTGGCGACTGCGCTACCTGACCTGGTCCGCGCCGGCGGCACGATGGTGACGTTCCATCCGGGTCTCAGCGGGCAGACCCATCACTGGAAGGTGTGCGCACCGGGAGGAGCCGTATTGGCGGAGACGGCCCGGGTGCACCGCGGTGGCAGAATTCGACAGACGCTGTGGACGCTCTGGAACCAGGCGAACATGCATGTCGGCGATGACATTCATGTGGAGCTGCGTGGAGCCGACGGCATCGTGCTGGCGAAGGCGACCTCCGACAACGACACCCCCGCGGTGGTCACGGTTCGCGACGAGACCGGCGCGCAGGTGGCGCGCAGCGTGCGCGATAAAGACACATTCGCTGTGTTCGGCGCGGGCGACCAACCGGTCGCGGTGCTCGACTGCGACGGTGACGGGCCATGGGAGGTCACCGATTCCGCGGGCAACGTGATCGGCGAACTGCTCGCAGGCAAACTCGATCCGTCCCGCAAACCCGGGGTCGCGGAGTGGGTGCTCTTCACCGACGTCGCCCTCAACGCCGCTGCCCATCGAAATGGGCAGCACCTGGGTCTGCGCCGAGTCGTCCGGTATTCGTACGCCCCGGTCGCCTCGGCGGTGTTGATGCCGCCGCTGGCTCTGCTGCCTCTGCTGGCCGGCCTCACCTACTGATTGGTCATGATGGCGAATCCGAAAAACCTGATGGCGGCCTTCGGGGTGGCGGCGACCGTTGACGCTGCGACCATGTCCGCGACGCAGCACCTGACGCGGGATCTGGCCGACCACCGGGGACGCGCCGAGATGCCTGCATACGCGATGGTGGCCGAGTCGATGAGCAGCGGCACCTTCTGGCACTCGTTCGAGGAGCCGGTGGGGACCGTTCAGTCCTGGTTGTCGCTGACCGCGGGTGCTCCCGTGAAGCTCGACGATCGGCTGTACACGACGTCTGAGCTGCTGCACAACGACGGTGCGCACGGCATCGTCGCCCTGCGCATCACCAACGGTGACGACGACGTCGTGTGTGCCGGCCTGGCCCGGTGTGTGCTGGTGGGCCGCACCGGTGCATCGCTGGCCAGGATCAAGAAGACGTTGCCCGCCGCGTCCCATGGCTACGTCCGCCATGTGGAACCGACCGCGACGATGCCGCCGCCGATTGACGAGGCACTCGACGGCGCGGGCATTCTTGCGGGAATCACTGACGGGACGTTGTCGCCGGGCCCGCTATGCGAACTCCTTTCTGCCACAGTGCTATCGAGTGACACCGAGGCTCGGATGGTGATCGCGCCGCAGCCGTGGATGATCAATCCACTCGGGGCGATTCAGGGCGGGGTGATGTCCGCGATGCTCGGGCAGGCGTGTTCGTTCGCCGGACAGATGCCGACCGCGCCCGGCCAGGCGTATTCGATGGCCGATCTGTCGGTGTACTTCTTCCGCTCGCCGCCGGGCGACGACACCGTGACCGTCGTCTCGTCGCCCGACAGAGTGGGCCGGCGGCTGGGTACGGTGTCGGCCTCCATGCGCGGCGCCGACGGCGTCGAGTTCGCGCGGGCGACCGCCAACATCCGCTTCCACTGACACAGGGTCAGGCCTCCAGCCTGGACCGGATGGCGGAAAGCTTTTGTTGCAGTTCTGATTCCGTGATGACGCCGCGCTGCATCAGCGAATGCGCCAGCGAGACGAGTTGGTTCTCGGGATAGGGCAGATCGGCGTACACGGATGCCGACAGGGTGTCCTCTTCGTCGCGCCGCTCCTTGAAGCTCGGGACCGGCGCGTCGCAGGCGGCTTGGTCCAGCGCGTCGCACAGACCGTCGAGGCTGGTCTTCCACGGAGGCACGGGGTTCTCGACGCCGTACTTGGCGGCCATCCTCGGCCACACCTGATTCCGCTCGACGATCTGCTTCAGTACCTCGCTCACAACGTCGCCCGCCCGCTCAGTGGCCTGTGGGGTGCACCGCGGCGCGGGTGTCGGTGATGACGTTGGTCGTCACCCCGGCCTTGGGCAGGGCCACCCCGATGAGGCAGTCGCGGGTGATGATTTCGGTCAGTTGGTCCTCGGTCCAGCCGTCTGTCCCTGCGGGGCGCATCGGCATGACCATGAACCGGTGCTTCTGGTTGGAGTCCTGCACCCGCACCTCGACATCGTCGGTGAGGTACAGCCCGAACTCGGCGAGCACCTGCCGCGGCCAGCGCACCAGCCGTCGCCGGTAGTTGGGCGTGCGGTACCACTCCGGCGAGTTGCCCAGGATCGGCCGGGGGTAGCACGAGCACAGGGCGCACACGATGACGTGGTGCACGGTCTCGGTGTCCTCGAGGATCTGGAACGCCGTGAAATCGCTGGGGGTCCCGAACCCGGTCGGCTCCAGCCAGTCGACGCCGACCTCCTTGCTCGCGGTCATCGGCTCGGCCAGCGCGAGCGCCTTGAAATCGGGATCGAGCCAGGCCCGCGCCACCAACCGCGCCGCGGGGGTCGGACCGATCTGTTCGGCGAACTCGGTGAAGAGGCGGTGCTCCTCGGCGGTGAAGATGCCCTTCTCGATGCACAGCTCACGCAGCGCGATCTCGAGGACCTCGAAGTCGGTGATCTCATCCACCATCGGCTTGACGGTGCGATCGTGGTCATGATCGTGATCGTGCGACATGGGTGAATTCCTCTCGTGCACAGGGTCGGTCAGCCGGCGGCTTCGAGCCAGCGCTCGGGTATCTCGGTCCGGAGGCTGTCGGTCGGTGGACCGTTGAAGTCGTTCCACAGCTCGGCCATGCTGAACCGCACGACGTAGAACCATTCCGGCGCGGCGTCGGGGATGTCCCAGGTCTCGTCCTCGGGGGCGGGGCTCTCGTAGGCCACGGCATCGATCTGCCCTCGAGCGCCGCGGACGTATTCGGGTGTGCGCGTGTAGAACAGCACCGGCAGCTCCCGCACCACGACAGCGTCGCCCACCGTGAACTTCGGCTTACCGGCCTTGCCTGCGTAGACCTGCGGGTCGCCCTTGCCCTGCGCGTGGACGATGTGGCTGTTGCGCTTGACCTGGGATCCGTCGCCTTCGGATCTGGGGCGCGCCTCTAGCGTTTCGCCGGCGAGCCCGTCGGGGTAACGCGCCTTGACCTCGGCCATCCGCTCACTGAGTTCGGTGAGGCCGATGAGGTGCTTCTCGACGAGCACCCGGGCCACCGACAGCAGCCAGCGACCGTAGTACGGGAAGCCGAGGTAGACCGCGCGCTGCACATCGACGTTGCCGATGCGTCGCCGTTCCTCGGACAACCAGATGCCGCGCCAGGCGAGGACCTCGCACATCACATAGGTCATGTGCTCCCAGTACTCGTAATCCTTGTTCTCGTACTTCATCGGTGCGTCCGGCTCACCGCCGACGTCGTGCACCGGCTTCATGTAAGCCACGAAGCGGGCGTGGTCGAGCATGTCGGGAGTGGGTGCGTCAGGAAGTTCGGGGTACGCCGACTTGAGCCGGGCGACCAGGTCGAGCTGGGTGGCGCGTTCTGCCGCACTACTCATGGACTGCCCTTCGGTGTGGACTGGCAACCGAGTTTCCGGTGTTCGCAGGCTAACACCGCCACTGCCTGGTCAGGGGAGGAAACGCGATACCGGTGACTCGGCCTCGAAATAGACGCGCTGGCAAGTAACCGTTGTCCGACAACAGATCTGGCGACTGCTGGCCGGCGTCCCGGGGCGGTGACCGGATCAGGCGCAGGGCGGTGTCCGTCCCGCGCGGCCAGTACGCGGCCGGCGTCCACGGGGCTAACCGACAAGGTCGATATGCCCGTGGCGGGACCGGTGTGCGGCTACCGTTCTGCACGGACACGGTGGCACACGCACGACGCGACGAGGGGACGACTGATGGCACGCGCACGAGATATCGCTGCAGCCGCGGTGGTGGGGCTGGGCCTGGTGGTAACCGCGTGCGGCAGTTCTCCTGACTCGAACGAGCCAACCGGCGAATCCAGTTCCGCCGGTGCGAGTTCCACGGTGGAAGGCACGGCTACCACGACCACGGTCGGCGGGGCGGAGCTGCAGTCCCTGATACCCGCACCAGTGGGCAGCCAGCGCGAGGACGGCCCCGACTCGATCCAGGAGAACGGCGTCCACAAGCATTTCCTGATCAACGGTGCACCGTTGGACGTCATGGCCGCCTATAAGACGGCACTCGAAGGCGCCGGCTGGACGGTGACGGTCGAGCGTTCCGGTGGCGACGAAGGCGGCGGTGGCGCGACGTACACCGGCACCAACAAGGGGGCATACGGCGTGTTCGACGGCGGTGGCCAGGGCAACACGACCGACATCGACTCGTGCGTGTGGCCGTCGCAGCCCACCAACAGCCAGTGTGGAAGTAGGCGCTGACGCTCCTCCGCTCAGCTGGTGTGTCGGTGGTCGAGCGCGTAGGCCTTGATGACGGCGTCGGTATCTCCGCCAAGTCGGAGGAACTCCTCGTCGAGCAGTCCGACGAGACTGTCGACCGCGGCCGAGATGAGGGCGCCCGCCAGACGTGTCTGCGGGTGCGTACTGCCGGTGGCCTCGCCCGCGAGCGCAGCGGCGTACTCGAGCGAGAACGCCAGAGAGGCGTCCGCCTCGAGGTCGCGAAAGTAGTACGTGGCGCCGTACTGGGTGAAGTCGTTCCGCGTCTCCACGATGGCGGCGGCCAGCCCCGTGAGCACGTCGGTCGGCACGCAGTCGATTCCCAGGGTGGGCTGCGCTTGACGGGCCTGGCGCAGCGTCGACAGTTGCAGCGCCAACACGCGTCGGCGATGCAGGGCGGGGTAGATCTGCAGAACCCAGGACACGGCCGCGGTGAGGAGCATGAACCCGAACAGTGCCTCGAGCGGCACGATCACCCGAAGCCACGGCGCCGTCGGCACGATGTCGCCGAATCCGAGGGTGCCGATCGTCACGAGCGACACGTAGAAAGAGTCGAACACCTTGTGCTGGTGAGCCGGATTCAGCTCTGAGCTGTAGGCGAACCCTTCCGGCATCAGTGCGAAGTACAGCATCGCCCATCCCAGGACGGCCAGTGCACCCCAGGTCAATACGACCAGGGCGATGCCCAGCGGGCCCGTCAGGGAGGCGATCCGACGGTCCGGATGGAACAACCGCAGCAGCCACCAGACGAACCGCATCACCTGTGGCGCGATGCTGCCGTGGCCGACCGGATGGAACAGCGTGTGGAACACGTCGCGCACCACAACGGCCACAAGCAGGGACCCGGCTACCGCGACGGCCCAATCCACCACACGCCTCCTCAGTAGACCGGCCAGTGGTGTCCGGCGCCGGGTGTACTCACTATGCCCGCACTTCAGCTCCGCAGCGCTTTGGGCGGCCTGAACAGCCGCGATTACCGTTTCGGGGCCGCGGCCAATAAAATCGGGGACGCAATGACCGATACCGCTCCAGGTGTGTCGTCGACGGCCGCTGGGCCTCGGCCAGACCGCATCTCCGCCGAAGCACTGCGACGTCGCACGTTCGCAGTCATCAGCCATCCCGACGCCGGCAAGTCGACCCTGACGGAGGCGCTGGTCCTGCACGCCAAGGCCATCACCGAGGCGGGCGCCATCCACGGCAAGTCGGGCCGTCGCTCCACCGTGTCGGACTGGATGGAGATGGAGAAGGCGCGCGGCATCTCCATCACCTCGACGGCGTTGCAGTTCCCCTACAAGACCCAGAGCGGGGACACCTGCGTCATCAACCTGCTCGACACCCCCGGCCACGCCGACTTCTCCGAAGACACCTACCGGGTGCTGACAGCGGTCGACTCCGCGGTGATGCTCATCGATGCCGCCAAGGGGCTGGAACCGCAGACGCTCAAGCTCTTTCAGGTCTGCCGGCACCGTCGGATCCCCATCATCACGGTGGTCAACAAGTGGGACCGGCCGGGCCGCCACGCTCTAGAACTGATGGATGAGATCCAGGAGCGGATCGGGCTGCGGCCCACCCCGCTGACGTGGCCGGTGGGCATCGCCGGTGACTTCAAGGGAGTGCTCGACCGGCGCAGCGGCAACTTCATCCGCTTCACCCGGACCGCAGGTGGCGCCACCGCGGCCCCCGAGGAGCACATCGACCCGTCCCGAGCGCACGACGCCGCGGGCATCGACTGGGACAACGCGGTGGAGGAGTCGGAACTGCTGACCGCGGATGGCGCCGACTTCGATCGGGACACGTTCCTCGACTGCACCTCCACGCCGGTGTTGTTCACCTCCGCCGCCCTCAACTTCGGGGTCAACCAGCTCCTCGACGTTCTCGCTCAGCTCGCCCCGTCACCCCATGGTCAACTCGACGTTGACGGCAACCGGCGCGATGCTGCCGCGCCGTTCAGCGCCTTCGTGTTCAAGGTCCAGGCGGGTATGGACTCCGCGCACCGCGACCGGATCGCGTACGCGCGGGTGTGTTCGGGGACGTTCGAACGCGGCGAGGTTCTCACGCACGGCGCGACGGGTAAGCCGTTCGTGACCAAGTACGCGCAGTCGGTCTTCGGTCAGCAGCGATCGACACTGGACACCGCCTGGCCGGGCGACGTGATCGGGCTTGCCAACGCGGCGGCGCTCCGGCCCGGAGACACCCTCTATCAGGACGTCGCCGTGCAGTACCCGCCGATTCCGAGCTTCTCTCCGGAGCACTTCGCCGTCGCCCGGGGTACCGATCCGAGCAAGCACAAGCAGTTCCGCAAGGGGATCGAGCAGCTCGACCAGGAAGGTGTCATCCAGGTCCTGCGGTCGGACCGCCGCGGTGATCAGGCGCCCGTCTTCGCAGCCGTCGGGCCGATGCAGTTCGAGGTCGCCAGCCATCGGATGGCGGCCGAGTTCAGCGCACCGATCCAGCTGGAGCCGCTGCCCTATACGGTGGCCCGGGCCGCCGATCCCGACGACGCCGAACTCCTCGGAAAGCAGTCGTCGGTGGAAGTGTTCACCCGAACCGACGGCGTCGTCCTCGCAGTGTTCTCCACGAAGTGGCGCCTCGAGAACGTCCAGCGCGACAATCCTGACCTTCGCCTGCGCTCCCTGGTGGCGGCAGGGGACTAGTTCTCGAACGGGTTCACGCCAGCTCAGTTACCGATTTACCTGCTGTACGCCCGCGGTAGGGGGAGCCCCCGTTCGGCCATCACCGAGCGCAACCGCGTCGGGTAGTCGGTGATGATGCCGTCAGCGCCGGCGTCGATCTGTGCGCGCATCGCATCGGCATCGTTGATCGTCCAGGGGATCACCCTGAGCCCGGCCTGATGTGCCCGGTTCACGAACTCCCGATCGGCGACGAGCCGAAAGTCCCGGTCGCTCGGCGTCAGGCCAGTTGGCACGGAGTATCCCGGTGACAGGATGTTGGCGCCGACCATCAGGGCACCGGCGATGGGGTCGGGAACGACGGCGGGGTTAACTCCGGCCAGCCACGGCGAATTCGGTACATACGTGGTCTCATCCCACAACGCCACCAACGGAATGGCCGGCTCGGCCTGACGGACCAGCGGCAGGGTGCGCCAGTCGAAACTCTGAATCTCGACCCTGTCCACCCTCCCCGCCGCGCGGACCACGCCGAGGATCGCGTCCACGAACTCCTGGGGAGACGCCGACATCTGCGGTTTGTCCGCCTCCACCTTGGTCTCGATGTTGTAGCGGACGTCTGCGCCGTAGGCGGCGGTGAGATCGAAAACTTCGGGCAGCGTGGCGATCTTGTTCCCCGAGACCACCTCGGCGGACGGGAAATTGGTGAGCAGCTTCCCGCAGTCGAGCGTGCGGATCTGCGGCAGTGTCAGATCATGAACCAGCTTCCCGACATAGGGATACTGCGAATCGCCCGGGAACGCCGGTGCGGTGTCGGTGCATTTGGTGGGTTCGATCACCGGGTCGTGCCACACCAGAGGCTGGCCGTCCCCGGTGATGACGATGTCGAATTCGAGGGTGCTGACACCGACCTCGAGTGCCTTGGCGAAGGCACGCAACGACTCCTCGGTGGTTTCTCCCCGTCCACCGCGATGGGCCTGCAGGTCGAAGTCGGGTGCGGCGACGGCGGGCGGCATTCCCGAGATCACCGACACCCCGAGTGCCAGCACGACGAGGGCAACGATCAGGCGCATGAGCGATGACGTTACCCAGCAGACTCGGCGCCCACGGTCCTCAGCGTGACCCGAGGCGGGGTCGTCACCCAGTGTTCTCCTGGAGGCAACCGCGATCCGCAGGCTGAGGCATCGGACGTCAGGCTCGGGTGGCCGCAGTGGTGAGGTCAGCCGAATTCCAGCAGGGTGTACGCCCCGCGGATCTGCTTGGTCAGCTTCAGCTGCCAGAAGGCGGGAAACAGCTTGTTGAACAACAGGCCCCGGCCCCGGGGCATCGGCAGGTCGTGCACGGCGCGGACACCCGGCACAGTGTCGGTGAACTCCGCCAGTTGAGATGCCGACAGGCTGAAGGGCATCGGCGGCACGCGGTACCTGCGGGAGGAGCGCATGCCTTTCGGGGCGAGCTTCTTCACCAGAACCGGCGGCAGATCGAAGATCATCTGGCCACCGGGAAAACGACTGGCACACTTGGCAATCAGGCCCAGTGCTTCTTCGGGTTGCAGATACATCAGCAATCCCTCCGCGGTGATGAAGACACCGTTGCTCGTGTCCACCGCGTCCATCCAGGCGTAGTCGAGTGCCGACTGCGGGAGGTCGGTGATCCGAGGCGACGAGGGTAGCAGCCGTCGGCGCAGTTCGATCACTGCCGGGAAATCCACGGTGATCCAATGGAATTCGGCATCGGGGAGAGCGCTAGTCAGGCGCCAGAAACTGGTCTGCAATCCCTCGGCGAGGGCGACGACGGTGGCGCGGGGGTGATCCGCCAGGTACTGGAGCGCGGCGCGGTCGAAGGCCAGTGAGCGCAGCGCCATCTCCTGGCCGGTGCGGCCGAACTTGTCGAAGTCGAAGTCAATCGCATCGACGAGCCGGATCGCCATCGGATCGTCGATGATCGCGTTCGGATGGCGGGCTTGATGGGCCCTGCCGTTCAGCGTCAGCAGGGCGGTCTCCGAAACTCCGGTCAGCGTGCTGGCATCGGCCTTGCCGCCGTCTGCGGAATCCACCAGACCAAACCTACCTGCGTGGCGCATCACTGCCCGCGTCGACGTCGCCTTCAGTCGATCTCGCTGAACGCCAGCACCGGGATCGTTCGCTCGCCTGCGAGGCGGTCGTACTCGGCATAGGAGGGAATGAAGGCCTTCGCGAGGTTCCACAAGCGGTCGCGCTCGGCGCCCGTAACCTCATGCCCGACGAATGTGCCGGTGTAACCGGCCGCCGAGATCGTGACCCGGGGGTTTGCCAATACGTTGTAGTACCAGGCAGGGTGCCGCGATCCGCCGTAGTTCGACGCGACGACGATGACGCGACCACCATCGGTGAAGTAGGTCAACGGCGTGGTGCGCCGGCGGCCCGTCCTGGCGCCGGCGCAGACGAGGAGCAGCTCCGGTGTCACCACCGCCGACGACAGCCGTCCCCGGGTCAGCCGGAGCAACTGCCGGTCGACGCGCGGCGCAACCCGGCGGGTCAGCCACCGCCCCGCGCTGTTGCCCGTCAGCCGGGCTCCGATGCGCAACAACGGAGAACCAGCTGTCGGGTCGACCGCAGGGATGCCCATCCGCACGATGGTAGTTTCACGCTGGCTATCGTCGGAGCATGGCTGTCAACGAGACCCGTGAGATCGTCATCGAAGCAACACCCGACGAGGTCATGGCCGTGTTGTTCGATCTGGAGTCCCTGACCGAGTGGTCGCCGGCTCATCAGCGTGTCGAGGTGCTGGAACGAGACGATGAGGGGCATCCGAAGAAAGCCCGCCAAGTCGTCAAGATCGCAGGGATCAGCGATGAGCAGGTGTTGGACTATCACGTCCACGACGACGGCGTGGGCTGGACGATGGTCAGTTCCCAGCAGCAACGCGCCCAGCGGGCCCGCTACACGCTGTCGCCGCAGGGAAGCTCGACGTTGGTGCGATTCGACCTCACCGTCGACCTGCTGGTGCCACTGCCTGGCTTCTTGATCAGACAGGGCGCCAAAGGACTTCTGGAGACGGCGACGCACGGATTACGTAGACGCGTTCTGGAAGTACGGGGCGGCCGCTAGCGCGAACGGTTGGCGGCGCGGGCCGCATGTCACGTCGAGGTGATGGTCGCCAGAGTGAAGATCCGGACTGCGCCCGGGACCCGCGCCGTGCACTGTGACAGCAGCGGTTCGGACAGCGCCTCGTGGAGAGTGACTTCAACCGGACCCGAATCGCCGTTCAATAGCACCCGCACGGTGCCGTCAGCATGTGTGACATCGACGGGTGCCAGGGCAGCGATCCGGTCATCGCCGGAGATCTGGCGGGCGAAGTACTGCGCGGCCTGCACGGCATGAGGCAGCGACGTGCGCCCGCGCAGAAACCGGTTGTCCACACGACCGTCGAGGTACAGACGGATCAGTTCGGCCGAGTCCGTGGAGTCGACCCGCCCGTAGCACAGGCCTTCCGGTAGTACGAGCATGGTCGCCGCGAACCGATCACCACCCAAATGTGAGCACTCCCAGGTTATTTCGGGGTACTTCTCCGCGATCGCGGCGGTAGCTCCGCGTCCGCGAACCGCACAACACTGATCATGCTTGCCGTGCGCACAGACGGCGACGAGGGGCTCGGTGCACAGCTCGCCGTCGCTTCCGTCGAGCGCCAGCTCGAGGTACTCGCGCGGATCGTGTACCTCGCCGCGGTAGAGAGCCTCACGGCCCAGACCGGACTGCGCCACGAACCAGCGCCACCGCGGTGTGGCCGGGCGACGGCCGTGACGCCGTATCGCCGCGATCCGCATGCCCGCCTTCTCCACACGCGCGACGATGGCTCGGCCGAGTCCAGGATCGATGGTGGCCGGCGAGTCGAGAAACGCCGAATGCCCCCATCCGCCGCACAATTCGAGAAGCACCCAGGATGATCCGGCGGACGCCGTGCCGTACATCGGGTCGTCGCGGGCCAGCGACTGATCACTGCACGGCCCGCGCCCGCTGATCGTCATCCGGGCGCCGGCACGAGGACAGCCTCGCGCAGCAGCCGGCGAATCAGCACGGCCGCGTCGGCACGATCGAGACCCGGAAGCGAACCGGCATCGGCGACAAGCCCCCGGTGAAGCGTCTGAACCGCCGCCAGGCACGACGCAGGGAACGTCATGACTCGATCGGGTAGCCGCAGAACGACCCGCTCATTGGCGCTCTCCACGTCGGCAACGAGGCCATG
Organism: Mycolicibacterium sp. CR10; assembly: GCF_005222675.1. Classification (GTDB taxonomy): domain Bacteria; phylum Actinomycetota; class Actinomycetes; order Mycobacteriales; family Mycobacteriaceae; genus Mycobacterium. Next base: position 136,524 of record NZ_STGE01000009.1, read on the forward strand.
GCGCCACTGAACTCGTGAGGTGTCCGCGGAGTCCGCCGCCTGCAGCGAGGCCAGCGGACGGACCGCGACGGGACGCGTCAGCTCAGCATGGCGTCGTGTCAGTCGGTCGGCGGCGCCGGCGCTGAGCACGCTGGCCTCGTCGCGCAGCGTGTCGACCATCTCCGCCGTCACTTTGGTGACCGTCGCAACGATCTCGTCCCGATCGACCGGGTCCCCGCCCATCGCCAGTGGCCGTCGGAACGTCTCCATGGTCGCCAGCTGATCGACGACGGCGCGGGCGACGTCGAAGGCGGTGCGGGCGGCGACCCCGATGGTCAGGTGTATCGACGTCACCGACATGGCCTGCGCCGCGTGCACCCAGCCGCGCGGCAGATACAGCACGTCCCCCGGGGAGAGCACCGTGTCGATCACCGGTTCTCCGGTGATTCGTTCGGCGATCGCCTCCCGGTGCTGCGTCCACGGCTGAGACGACAGCGGATGCGGGTGCACCGGCGCATGCACCACCCAGCGCTTCTGCCCGGCGGTCTGCAGGACGAAGACATCGTGAACGTCGTAGTGCGCATCGAAGCCGCGGTTGCTCGGCGGCGTGATGTAGGCGTTCGCCTGCACCGGGTGGCCGATTTCGTCGACCGCCTGCCGGACGAAGTCGATGACGGGCGGCCACAGTCGATGCAGCCCCTGCAGCACTATCGTTGCGCCACCGGCGAACTCGCCGAGTAGCTTGCCGGTGTCGACCTGGTCGGGCATTTCCGCGCCGAAACCCGCCGGCCCGAGATAACACTCCCGGGCCAGCAGGCTGCCTTCTTTGGCAAGGCGGATGAACGGTGCTCGAACTCCGCGCTCGGCGACCAACTCGTCGACCATGGCGGCCGACAGCAGATCACCGAAATCGCGGGGCAGCGAACCGGACCGGCTGAGCAGAGGGGCACGACCCCAGTACTCGGCCGCGAACGTGTCCGGGTCGACGGCGATACAGCGGTTCAGCATCCCGAGAGGTCAGGCGCTTCCGTCGGCGCCACCGTCGTGGCCTTCGGGGTTGGAGCCACCGTCAGCGGTACCTTCGCCGGCTGCGCTTCCGTCGGCGCCGCCGTCGTGGCCTTCGGGGTTGGAGCCGCCGTCAGCGGTGCCTTCGCCGGCTGCGCTTCCGTCGGCGCCGCCGTCGTGGCCTTCGGGGTTGGAGCCGCCGTCTGCGGTGCCTTCGCCGGCGCCGGAGGAGGTGGTGATGTCGTCGTCATTGAGTGGCATGGTGAATCCCTTTCATCGTTCGCAACGGCATCGATGCCGGCTTCGAACGTCTCGGTGACGATGACGAAGGGCTGTCCAGGCAACGAAGCGTGCAGGCCAGTGTTACCACCGGCCGCAAAATCGAAACTCGCCGGGTGCGCGGGAACGCTGGGCGGGAACGCCGAACGGGAACGAGCCCCAGCGGGAGCAGTCGCCGTGGGCGTGTCAATAAATTTCGAAAGCCGTTCACGAGTTGCGTGATTCAAAGATCCGGATCTGGGTACTTGCCGCGTCATGACGATGAGAACTGGTTTTCAACGTGTCCTACTTTCCGGGGCCGCAGCAGCATTGGTCACGGCCGGCCCCCTCGTCGGGGTCGCGCTGACCGGCGGTATGACTGCAGGCTCGCTCGTCGCCGGGGGACCCGCTGGGTGTGTGGACCCCGCTGGCGTTGGCTGCGCGGTTGCCGGTCCGGGTGGTGCGGTGGCGACGGTGCCGGGTGCCGGCGCCGCGGCCGGTCCGGGTGGTGCGGGTGCGGTGGTGCCGGGTGCTGGTGCGCAGGCCGGTCCCGGTGGTGCGGGTGCGGTGGTGCCGGGTGCCGGCGCGCAGGCCGGTCCCGGTGGTGCGTCGGTGAGTGTGCCGGGTGCTGGAGCGCAGGCAGGACCGGGCGGCGCTGGTGCGTGCGTTCCTGGCTTCTGCGTCGGCGCCGGCGGATAACGCCCACCCGGCATCGATAGTGTCCCAGAGATGAGCCAGGGGACTTCGCCGTCGGGCGTGACCCGCCCGACCACCGCGCCGACGAGCACTCGGCGTGCGGTGCTCAACACGATGAAGGGCTCGGCGGGAAACCTCGTCGAGTGGTACGACGTCTACGTCTACACGGTCTTCGCCAGCTACTTTGAGGCGCAGTTCTTCGACGAGGCCGACACCAACTCGACGGTGTACATCTATGCGATCTTCGCCGTCACCTTCGTCATGCGCCCGGTGGGATCCTGGTTCTTCGGCCGCTTCGCCGATCGGCGCGGCCGCAAGGCTGCCCTGATGGTCAGCATCACCGTCATGTCGACGTGTTCGTTCGTCGTGGCGGTGATGCCCACCCGCGAGGTCATCGGGTGGTGGGCGGCGGTAATCCTCGTGATCGCGCGACTGGTGCAGGGTTTCGCCACGGGCGGGGAGTACGGCACGTCGGCGACGTACATGTCCGAAGCGGCCACTGCGAATCGGCGCGGCTTCCTGTCGTCGTTCCAGTACGTCACCCTTGTCGGCGGACACGTGCTCGCGCAGTTCACCTTGCTTGTCGCGCTCCACTTCCTGGATACCGAAGCCCTCAGCGATTGGGGGTGGCGCATCGGCTTCTTCATCGGAGGAATCGCAGCCCTGGTGGTGCTGTGGATCCGCCGCTCGATGGACGAGTCGCTCAGCGAGTCGCACCTGGAGGCAATCCGCGAGGGCAAGGACCAGGGCGCAGGGTCGCTGAAGACACTGTTCACCGTGCACTGGCGTCCACTGCTGCTGGTCTTCCTCATCACGGCAGGCGGCACGGTCGCGTTCTACACCTACAGCGTCAACGCACCGGCGATCGTGAAGTCGACCTTCGGCTCCGACCGCGCGCTGACCGCCACGTGGGTCAATCTGGCGGGTCTGATCTTCCTGATGCTGCTGCAACCGGTCGGCGGTCTCATCAGCGATCGGGTCGGCCGCAAACCACTGCTGATCTTCTTCGGCGTCAGTGGCGTCCTCTACACCTACGTTCTGCTGACCGTTCTGCCGAACACGACGTCGGCTCTGATGGCGTTCCTGGTGCTGGCCGTCGGCTACATCATCATCACCGGCTACACGTCGGTCAACGCCATCGTGAAGGCCGAGGTGTTCCCGGCCGAAATCCGGGCATTGGGAGTCGGTTTGGGCTATGCGCTCGCCAACTCCGCGTTCGGTGGCACGGCGCCGCTGCTGTATCAGGCGTCAAAGCCCGACCACATCACGTTGTTCATCGTCTACGTGACGGTGGTGATCGGCGTCAGCCTGCTGGTCTACATCTTCGGGCTGAAGAACAAAGGGGAGACGGTGCTCGACCGTGAGCAGGGCAGCGCCTGGGCAGTGCCCGCCCGCTGATGCTGCCCGACGGTCAGTGGGGGAGCACGTCCAGCCGACCTGATCCGACCAGAACGACCTCGCCGCCCACGCGCACCAGGATCTGGCCATCGACACTGCGGGCCGAGATGCTGATGCGAGACGGCCGGCCGATGAACCGGCCCTGACTCAGCTCGGTGGTGTCTCCGTCGTCGCGTAGGCCGTGTCGACGGAGGTAGGCCGCGATGCACCCTGCGGCGCTGCCGGTGGCCGCGTCCTCGACGACTCCGTCGTTGTTCCAGTGCCGACCCTCAGCAGCCTGTGCGTCAACCAGATACGCGTACTCCGCACCGACCTCGGCCAGTGCCTCATCCAGTTCGCGGTGCGTGATGCGTGCGCGGGACAGCGCTCCGCTTCGCACCGGCACGATCAGATAGCGCAGGCCGGTGGACACCACGTCCAGGGGCAGCCCGGCGTCGAGGTCGTCAATGGACAGCGAGAACCAGGACGCCACCTCTGCGCGCGAAACACCAGTCGGCTCATCGAGGAAGCGTGCCGCCATCTCGGGCAGTACCACGTGGAAGGCGCCCGGGCCGCGCCGCTCGGTCTCGACGGTCAGCGCTCCGGAAGCCAGCTCGATCGTCCAGCGTTGCTGAATGTCGTCGCCGCCGTGCCGATGATGAAGGATGGCCGCCGCGCCGAGCACCGGGTGTCCCGCGAAATCGAGTTCCTCGACGAGGTCGAAGATCCGTGCACGCCAATAATGGTGCATCCGAATGGGGTTGAGAAAGATCGACTCGAATTGGCGCAACTCCCCGGTGATCTGAGCCATCTGGGCCGCGCTGAGATCGCCGACGTCGGGGAAGACTGTCAGGCTGTTGCCGCGGTAGTGCGTCGAGGTGAAGACGTCGACGAGCTCGAACTCCACCGCAGCGACGCTACCCGGGGCCCTGCTTCGCCGAAAGTACGGTTAATGACGCAAAACGGCCGAGATCCGTCAGAAAGCGTACGTTCGGCGCGGCGCGGCGCGGCGGGGCGGGGCGCGGGGCGTTCGGCGCGGCGGGGCGCGGCGGGGCGCGGGGCGTTCGGCGCGGCGCGGCGCGTACGTTCAGCGCGGCGGCTCGCGCGCTAGTCCATGCGGCCGGCGTCGAGAAGCCGGATCACCGCCGCGCCATCCTCGTCGGAGGCTTCCAGGTCGACCTCCACGTCGATGCCCCAGTCGTGGTCGCCGGCCGGGTCGTCGAGGATCTGCCGCACCCGCCACACGCCCGGCTGCTTGTCGATGATCAGCATCGCCGGCCCGCGGGCGTCCGCGCCGGTGCCCACGTCGTCATGCTCGTCGAAATAGTCGCGGACGACCTCCTCCCAGCGCTCCGACGTCCAACCCGCGGCGGCGTCGAGCTCGCCGAGGTCATACCAGCGCCGCCGGGCGAAAAGCTCCACCCGCCGGAACACCGCGTTGCGGACCATCGCGGTGAACGCCCGCTCGTTGCCGGTCAGCGGCCGCGGTCGTGCCGGCACCGTCACCGGCGCATCCACAGGTTGGTCCGGGCTGGTGAGCTGTTCCCACTCGTCGAGCAGGCTCGAATCAACTTGGCGCACAAGCTCACCCAGCCACTCCACGATGTCGGTGACTTCCTCGGTGCGCGCTGCGGCGGGCACCCCGGACCGCAGCGCCTTGAAGGCGTCCGAAAGATACCGCAGCACCGCGCCCTCCGAGCGGGTCAGCCCGTAGACGCTGACGTACTCCCGGAACGTGAACGCGCGCTCCCACATCTCGCGCACAACAGACTTCGGGGACAATCGCGCGTCCGCGGCCCACGGATTGCTCTGCAGGTACACCTCGTAGGCGTGGCCGAGCATCTCCTCGAGCGGCTTCGGGTAGGTGACCTCGTCGAGCAACTCCATCCGCTCGTCGTACTCGATGCCTTCGGCCTTCATCGCAGCTACGGCCTCACCCCGGGCCTTGTTCAGCTGTGCGGCCAGGATCTGCCGGGGATCCTCAAGGGTCGCCTCGATCACCGAGACGACGTCCAGGGCAAAGGTTTCGGCCTCTGGGTCGAGGACGCCGACCGCGGCCAGCGCGAATGTCGAGAGAGGCTGGTTAAGGGCGAAGTCGGCGGGAAGGTCGACGGTCAGTCGGTAGCGGCGTCCGCCCTCGGTCTGCACCCGTTCCAGGACGCCTGCCTGCAGCAGCGAACGGGCGATCCCGATCGCCTCGCGGACGTGCTGGAGTTGCCGCTTGCGGGGCTCGTGGTTCTCCAGAAGCAGACGACGCATCGCCTCGAAGGGGTCACCGGGACGGTCGACGACGTCCAGGATCATCGCCGTGGATACCCGCATGTTGCTCGAAAGCGGCTCCGGCGTCGCCTCGATGAGCCTGGTCATGGTCGATTCACTCCATGGCACCATGCCTTCGGGAGCTTTGCGGCGCACCAGCTTTCGGCGCTTCTTCGGGTCGTCGGCGACCTTGGCGAACTGCTTGAGGTTCTCCACCTCGTGCTCGGGTGCCTGGACGACCACGGTGCCGGCGGTGTCATAGCCGGCCCGTCCGGCCCGTCCGGCGATCTGATGGAACTCGCGGGCCTGCAGCAGCCGGCTGCGGACGCCGTCGTACTTCGACAGCGCCGAGAACACGACGGTCCGGATCGGCACATTGATGCCGACGCCCAGGGTGTCGGTGCCGCAGATGACCTTGAGCAGCCCGGCCTGCGCCAGCTGTTCGACCAGCCGCCGGTACTTGGGCAGCATCCCCGCGTGGTGCACACCGATCCCGTGGCGGACGAGCCTCGACAGGGTGGAACCAAAGGTCGTGGAAAAGCGGAACCCGCCGATCAGGTCGGCGATCGCAGCCTTCTCGTCCTTCGTGCTCACGTTGATGCTCATCAGTGCCTGCGCCCGCTCGAGCGCCGAGGCCTGGGTGAAATGGACGACGTAGATCGGGGCCTGCCTGGTGTCGAGAAGATCCTGGATCGTCTCGTGCATCGGGGTCGTCGCGTAGCTGTGAAACAACGGAACAGGACGCTCGGCGTTGGCGACGAGTGCAGTCGGCCTGCCGGTGCGACGCGTGAGGTCCTCTCGCAGGAAGGTGACGTCGCCCAGGGTGGCCGACATCAGCAGGAACTGGGCGTGCGCGAGCTCCAGCAGCGGCACCTGCCAGGCCCAGCCGCGGTCGGGGTCGCCGTAGAAGTGGAATTCGTCCATCACCACGAGGCCGATGTCGGCGTCGCTGCCTTCGCGTAGCGCGATGTTCGCCAGGACCTCCGCGGTGCAGGTGATGATCGGTGCGCCCGCGTTGACCGCGGCATCGCCGGTGAGCATCCCGACATTGACCGCACCGAACACCTCGCAGAGCGCGAAGAACTTCTCGCTGACCAGGGCTTTGATCGGTGCGGTGTAGTAGCTGCGCCCGTGCCCTGCAGACGAGCGAGCCAGCGCGGCGTACAGCGCGCCGGTAGCCACCAGCGACTTGCCCGACCCTGTCGGCGTGGCGAGCACCACGTTCGCACCGCTGACCAGTTCGATCAGCGCTTCCTCCTGCGCCGGGTAGAGCACCGTGCCACTGGCCTCGGCCCATGCGGCGAAAGTGGTGAACAACTCGTCAGCGTCGGATCCCGCGGCGCGCAGTGCGGACAAGTCGCTCGGGTCGTCCAACAGGGAGGCAGTGTCGGCGGTCATCACGCGGGTGGGTCCGCAGGCTCGGGTGTCGGCTGAGGCGACGCCGGGGGGGCCGACACCGAAGGCCGCTGAGCCTTGCGCACGAGCCAGAAGAATGCGCCGCCGAGGACAAGCAGCACGGGAGACCACGGCAACAGGAACCCGATGAGCTGGGAGAACCCGACGGCCACGGTGACCAGCGCCCGCCATCCCTGGTGAACGGCGCCCATGAACCCGCCCCGGGACACCGACGGCTCCGACGCCAGGTCGACGCTGATGGTGGCATAGGCGATCTGATCCCCGAGCGCGGCCCGCTGTGCTCTGATCGAGTCGAGTTCGGCCTGCCGTTCGGTCAGCGAAGTCTCCGCCGCGAGAAGGTCTGCGGTGCTGGTGGCCCTGCTCATCAGGTCGAGCAAGCGGTCCACCGACGTCTGTAACGCCTTGATCCTGGCGTCCAGATCGACGCGCTGCGCAGTGACGTCGTCGGCGTTGATCGACTTGGACTCGACCACGCCCATCTCGTCGATGTCGGCGAGCACCGAATCGACCTTGTCCGCCGGAATCCGCAGGGTCAGGTCGACGGACGGGTTGGTGGTACCGCTGTGGTCGTTGCGGGACTGGACGCGCCCACCGGCTTCGATTGTCGCGGCGACGAATTGATCGGCTGCCGCGATCGGGTCGGCCACCGTCATCCGCACCGAACCGGTGGTGACGATGTCGGGTTCGGTGACGCCGTCGTCTTGCGGTGCGAAGTCCGGCGGCGGCGATTCGGGCAGCGGTGCCTGCCCGGCAGGGGCGGGGCCGGTGAACGACGATTCCTGTTGGTTGCCGGCACTGCAGCCGGCGACGACCAGAAGCAACGTCGCCACCGCTGCGACGAGGACGGAGCACGACCCTGCGGTTCTCGCCCCTACAGCCATGCTCCGACGGTACCGGTGCGGGGCCCGATCACCGGGGGACCTCACCGCCGCGGTCCGAGACTGCCTCCCAGCGCTGCACGAGCTGTCGGCAGGCATCGACCAGTTCAGGCGGCTCCACCTCGGTGAGCTCGGTGTCGAAGGTGGCGAGAATGCCGGCCACCCCCGCCCAGGACCATGCGCCGATCGTCAGGCGGCACTGATCGGGGTTGAGATGCTCGACGACTGAGCCACCGGGCGCCCACCGCGCGACCATGTGAGCTGCGAGGCTCAGCCGGGCTGATCCCGTGCACTGCCACGCGGCGGGTGTGTCGCCCCGGTCGTGACTGGTCATGACGAACCCGGCGACGTCGTTGGCGGGCAATGTCCTTGGTGTGAAGGGGATTCCGCTCGGAGGGTGAACGTTGAGCCGGTCGAGGCGGTGAATGCGCCAGACGTCGGCGGCGAGGTCGAAGGCAACCAGGTACCAGCGGCCCGCCCACACCACCATGTGGTGCGGCTCGATCCGGGATGGCGGATCGAAGTCAGGGTCGTCAGGAAGCGGACGGATGCCGTCCGGTCTGACCGTGTCGACGATGAGGACATGGTGATGACGCACCGCGGTACCTACGACCCTCAGGGCCTCGGACTCGATGGGCGGTGCCGGAAACTCCCAATAGTTCGGCAGCCGGGTCAGGGGCAACGACTCCATGGCAACCCGCAGTCTGGCCGGCATGTTCTTTGTGAGGCTGTCGAGTGCCCGCGCAGCATCGTCCTCGAGACCGAAGACTGTCGTCGGGGCGGTCTGTAACGCGACCGCGACGGCGAGCGCCTGATCGTCGTCGAGGAGCAGCGGGGGCAGGCGATGGCTGGTGTCCAGTCGATAACCGCCCGACGGACCGAGGGTGGTCGTCACCGGATAGTCGAGCAGCCGCAATGTCTGGATGTCGCGCCGGACGGTGCGTTCACCGACGCCGAGGCGTGCCGCGAGCTCCGCCAACGGCCACCGACGTCCGGTCGCGAGCAGTGACAGCAGCTGCAGGGCTCGCCGAGAGGTGTCGGCCATGGCACTCATCATCCACCGGTGGTGGACATCCCGTGTCCACCACTGGTGACACCGTCGCGCTTGTGAAGAAACCCAACCCAGCTGACAGGCGCCAGCACGCAATGCGGATCGTCGTCGTCGGCGGCGGCATCGGCGGGCTGGCGCTCGCCGCCGGCCTCCGCAGGCACGGGTTCGACGTGGCGGTCTTCGAACGCGACGTCGACATCGCCGCAACCGGGGGCTACCACATCACGCTCGACGGCCGCGCCCAGTCAGCCCTGCAGGATCTCCTCCCGCCCGAGATCTTCGAGCGGCTCCTGGCGTCCGCATCAGCCCTGCGGCTGCGCGAGCCGGATGCGTTCTGGGATCGCCGCGGCCGACTGCTGGGCCGTGGACCCGACCTGAGCGACAACCCGAGCGTGGACATCGATCGCATCACCCTGCGAACTCTTCTGGCCGATGCGGTCGGCGACGATCTGAACCTCGGTCAGGCGGTCACCGACGTCGGCCGTGCCCAGGACGGTCGGCCCCTCGCGGTCTTCGCCGACGGATCGTCGCTTTCGTGCGACCTGCTTGTCGGCGCGGACGGCAGCCACTCCGTGGTTGCCCGCCACCTTGCCGGCGGTCCCACCAATGAATCGGCGGGCATCATCGGATTCTCGGGGAGGACGCTCGCCGGGGACCTCGACCCAGGCGAGCGGCACCGTCTCGGCCCACGTTCGAGCCTGGCTGTCGGCCCAAGGGGCGCGGCTTTGTACGTGGGATACCTCGACCCGGTGGGCAACGCAGTGCTCGATGCGCCGCATCTTCGGTCCGCCATCACGACCGGCCCCACCTATATCTGGGGTGCGATGTTTCCCGAATGCGCTGCAGTAGAAACCGTCCGGAATCGTGAAGGCGCCGACCTGCAGGCGGCGCTGCTGCAGCGGTTCCGGGCGCACGGGTGGAGTGAACGGCTGCTCGAGGTGATCGCGCGGTCGGCCCCGGGCAGCATTGCCGCATTCCGGTTCAACGCGGCTTCGGCCAGCGCGCGCGATCTCGCACCCTGGCCCGCAGGCCCGATCACGGCCCTCGGTGACGCCGTGCACGCAACGCCTCCGACGGCGGGTATGGGAGCCGGTGTCGCCATCCTCGATGCCGCAAGCCTGGTGGCGAGCCTCGGTGCGGTGGCCGCAGGCACTACCGCGCTTCCGGTGGCCGTCAGCCAGTTCGAGATGGACATGCGCAGACGCGGCGCAGAGGTCGTGACTCTGGGCATGAAGACGGTGCATCGCATCCTGGCCACCGACACCCGTGTCGGAGCCGCGCTCACCGCCGCTGCCACACCCCTTCTGGGTGCTGCCCATCGGCTCAGACGCGCGAGGGGCGAATCAACGGCCACCGAGTTCCCGGCCGATGAACTACCGTCAGCCGTAATCGACCGCCCACCGATGCGAGGGGATCTGATGGGAATGCACACGGCGAGAGTGGCTTTCTCGACCGCGGCGATCGTGCTCGGCCTGGGTCTGGCGGGGTGCGGATCGGAATCGAACCCGGAGCAGAGTACGTCGGCATCGTCCTCGGCCTCGTCGGAAGCGGCGAGCACGCGCAGTGAGGCGCCGAGCACGAGCGCGCAGGCGGCCGGGCCCGATCAGACCGTCGGGCAATACCTGACCGACACCGGCATCACCCAGACCATGGTGAAGCGCGGGGATGCCACGGCGCCCCGACTGAACCTACCGATGCCCCCCGGTTGGGCGGACGTCGGCGCGGACACGCCTGAGGACGCGTACGGGGCGATCTACCTCGAAAGTGCCGCAGGGACGCCCAATCCGCCCGCGATCATCGCGAGGATGGCCCGGCTCGGTGGTGGCGACGTCGACCAGGCCAAGATCCTGGAACTCGCCCCGAACGCGGTCCGGAACCAGCCGGGCTACCAGGGACCCGAAACCGGCCGGCCTGGCACGCTTTCCGGGTTCGAGGCGACCGAGGTCGCCGGCACCGTCGACCAGAACGGTCAGCCGGTGTTCGTGGCGCGCAAGACCGTCGTCATTCCGGGCAAGGACGGGATCTACCTGCTGGCTCTGGACGCCCAGGGCCCGCTCGATCAGCAGCAGGCGCTGCTGGAAGCGATGTCGGTGATCGACGCAGACACCACCATCGAGCCCTGACCCCGGTGGTGAACGCCGAGCAGTTCTGGCAGGACGCCGACCGGCACCTGGTGCGCTATGGCGGGGCATTCGTCCCGCGAATCATCACGCGGGCCACGGGGAGTTACGTCTACGACGACGCCGGGACCGCGATCCTGGACTTCACGTCCGGGCAGATGAGCGCCGTGCTGGGACACGCGCACCCCGACATCGTGGCCACGGTCTCGACCGCCGCATCGACGCTCGACCACCTCTACACCGGGATGCTCAGCGTGCCGGTGGTGGAGCTGGCCAGGAGGCTGGCCGAAACGCTGCCTGCGTCGCTGAGCCGCGTCCTGGTGTTGAGCACCGGCGCGGAGTCCAACGAGGCCGCCATCAAGATGGCGAAGCTCTACACCGGTAAGTACGAGATCGTGTCCTTCGACCGGTCCTGGCACGGGATGACCTCGGGCGCGGCCTCGGCGACGTTCAGCGCAGGTCGACGAGGCTACGGCCCACCGATGCCGGGCAACCTCACGCTGCCGACACCGAATGCCTACCGGTCACCGTTCCGTCACCCCGACGGCAGCTACGACTGGATGTCCGAGCTCGATTATGGATTCGGGATCGTCGACGCGCAGTCCTCCGGCAGCCTGGCCGCCTGCCTTGTCGAGCCGATCCTGTCCTCCGGCGGCATCATCGAACCGCCGCAGGGATACCTGAAGCGGCTCAAGGAACTCTGCGACGAGCGCGGCATGCTGTTGATCGTCGACGAGGCGCAGACCGGTATCGGGCGCACCGGGCTGATGTACGCGCATCAGCGGGACGGAGTCGTGCCGGATCTGCTGACGTTGTCGAAGACCCTCGGCGCCGGACTCCCGGTTGCCGCGGTCGTCACCAGTGAGGAGATCGAGACCGTCTGCCATGAAAGAGGTTTCCTCTTTTTCACCACACACGTCTCGGACCCGCTGGTGGCCGCCGTCGCGCTCACCGTGCTGGCGGTCGTCGAGCGCGACGGCCTGGTGGACCGGGCCGACGTTCTCGGTCGACGCCTGAGCGCAAGCCTGCACGGGATGAGGGAACGCTACGAGCAGGTCGGCGACGTCCGGGGGCGGGGCCTGCTCCAGGGCATCGAGCTGGTGGTCGACAAGGCGGGTAAGCAGCCTGCCGAGGGGCTCGGCGCACAGGTCACCGCGGCGTGCCTGGAACGCGGACTGCACATGAACATCGTGCAGCTACCCGGGATGGGCGGAATCTTCCGCATCGCCCCTCCGCTGACGGTGACCGACGCCGAACTGGCCGAAGGCCTCGACATCCTGGACGACGCGCTCAGCGAGGTGCTGACAACTGCGCCTTGACGTTTCGTGTCAGATCGTCGGCGAGAACCTCGGGCGCGCCGGCGAACAGCCCGTCGAGCGCCAGCGTCGCGGCCACGCCCGGGTCGAGCTTCTGGTCTGCCGGGATGTAGCTGACCATGTCGGTGTCCATGTAACCGACATGCAGCGCTGTGACATGGATTCCCTTGGGGGCCAACTCTTCACGCGCCGCATCCGTCATCGCCCAGGCCGCGGCCTTGGCGGCCGAATAGGCGCCACTGGACGCGGGGTGCAGCCAGGACAGCACCGACAGCACGTTGAGGATGCCGCCGCCGCCGTTGCTTTCGATGATCGGGGTGAAGGCGCGGATCACGTTGAGGGTGCCGAAGTAGTGGGTCTCCATCTCCAGCCGCACGTCCTCCAGCGCCCCGTCGAGCAGGCCGGCCGGCGTCGAGACACCCGCGTTGTTGATCACGACGTTGACGTCACCGGCGAACTCGGCGGCGCGACGCACCGACTCGGGATCGGTGATATCGAGCTGAACGGGTACGACGCCCGGTAGATCGACGGTCTCGGGGCGCCGTGCGCCCGCGTAGACCTTCGCGCCGCGGGCGACGAGTTCGGCGGCGAACCGCCGACCCAGCCCCCGGTTGGCGCCGCTCACCAGTGCGACGATTTTCTCGGTATTCATGATGTGCCTCCTTTACTGTGCCCGGTTGGGGCTACCGAACAGAACATCATCGTGCCGCGATTGAGTCCCGGCCGCGGCGAGATGCAGCTGGCCGGAAGTCACGCCCAGCCGTCGGGGCGGCTGCCATCGATATCGGTCACCTGATAGGCGCGAGCGAGGTCGGCCGAGGTCACCGACTGCTGATTCCAACGGGCCCGGGCGTCGTCGGCGGCCAGCGCGGCGATCCCACGGCCGATGTAGCGCGGTGACTCGGATTGCGCGAAGGGCGGCGGCGCCGTCGGTCGGCCGTCGGCGCGGTCGTCGCCCAGCGCGTCGCGCCAGTTCTGCTCGGTGACGCCGTAGTTCTCGAGCATCATCTCCGAACGCAACCAGCCCGGGGTGACGGCGACCGCGGTGCCCTGGTGCGGGGCGAGTTCGTGGCCCTGGGTGAAGGCCAGCCGGTTCACCGAGGTCTTGACGAGGTCGTAGAACGTGGAGATGCGGTAGTGGGTGGCGTTGTAGTCGGCGGTCCCGTCGGTGACCTCGACCAGCAGTCCGCCGGGCCGGCTGACGACCAGCGGCAGCAGATAGTGGGAGGTGATCACGTGCGTCTCCAGACCCAATCGCAGGATCCGCAGCCCGGCGTCGAGATCGTGTTCCCAGATCGGGGTGTTCCATTGTGGGGGTGCACCTTTGAGGAGTTCCGCGCCCCAGATGTCATCGACGAGGATGTCGATGTGTCCGAAGTCGCCGCGAAGGCGGTCCGACAGGTCCCGGACCTGGTCACGCTCGAGATGGTCCACCTGGACCGCGATGCCCGTCCCGCCGAGGTCGGTGACGATGGCGGCGGTTTCCTCGATGGTCTCCGGTCGGTCGTAGTCGGAAGCGGCGTTGCCTCGGGTGCTGCTGCGACCGGTGCACACCACGGTGGCGCCGGCTTCGCCCAGACCTGCGGCGATACCGCGCCCTGCGCCACGCGTCGCGCCGGCCACCACGGCGATCTTTCCCTTCAAGGACATCGCTTTCGATGATGCCACTGCGATCAGACGACGCAGAGGCGGGCACCATGGGGTGGTGACGAACTCATCCGTCGACTCTGCGGACCTCACCCTGGAGGAGAAGTGCTCGCTGACCAGTGGCGGGGATTTCTGGTCCACGAAACCCATTGAGCGTGTCGGGCTTCCGTCGATCATGCTGACCGACGGTCCTCACGGCCTGCGAAAGCAACGCCGTGGCGACCACGTCGACCTTGCTGACAGCGTTCCGGCGACGTGCTTTCCGCCTGCCGTCGGCCTCGGTTGCTCATGGGATGTCGACCTCGTCGAACGGGTCGGCCAGGCGTTGGGCCTCGAGGCATCGATCGAAGGCGTCGCGGTACTTCTGGGCCCGGGCATCAACATCAAGCGATCGGTACTGTGCGGCCGCAACTTCGAGTACCTATCCGAGGATCCGATCGTCTCGGGTGTGCTCGGCGCGGCGATGGTGCGGGGTATCCAGTCACGGGGAGTCGGCGCCTCGCTCAAGCACTTCGCGGCCAACAACCAGGAGAGCGACCGCATGCGGGTCAGCTCCGACGTCGATCCGAGGCCGCTGCGTGAGGTCTATCTGCGCGGTTTCCAGTATGTCGTCGAGAATGCTCAGCCCTGGACTGTCATGTGTTCGTACAACCGCATCAACGGCGTGTATGCCTCGGAGGATCCCTGGCTGCTCACGCAGGTCCTGCGCAACGAGTGGGGCTTCGAGGGCGTTGTCGTCTCGGATTGGGGGGCGGTGAACGACCGTGTCGCGGGAATCAAGGCGGGCATGGACCTCGAGATGCCGACCTCGAACGGCGTCACCGACGCACAGGTCGTAGAGGCGGTGAAGAACGGATCCCTGGACCACGATGTTGTCGACACCGCAGCGGGGCGGGTTCTGGATCTGGTGCGCAAGACGCAGGCCGGGGCCGGCTCGGCGGTGGGGCCCCTCGATGTCGACGGGCACCACGCGCTGGCGCGCGAAGCCGCCGGCCGATCCTTCGTTCTGCTCAAGAACGAGGGACGCATCCTGCCGTTGGCGAAGGACGCCGATATCGCGGTGATCGGTGCGTTCGCCGCCGAACCCCGCTACCAGGGTGCGGGTTCGTCAAGGATCAATCCGACGCGGGTGGACAACGCGCTCGCCGAGATCCGGTCCCTGGCAACCGGAAGCGTCACGTATGCAGCAGGTTTCAGCGTCGCCGCGGATCGGACCGGCGACGACTCCGCCCGGATGTGCGGCGAGGCGGTCGCCGCCGCATCGGGTGCCGACGTCGCGGTGGTCTTCCTCGGATTGCCCGCCGGTCTGGAGTCGGAGGGCTATGACCGCGACGGCATCGATCTGCCCGGTGAACAGTTGGCGGTCCTGGACGCCGTGCTCGACGTCAACCCGAACACGATCGTGGTGCTGTCGAATGGGGCTGTCGTCGCCATTCCGTTCGCCGAGAGAGCGCCGGCGATTCTCGAGGGATGGCTCCTGGGACAGGCGGGCGGCGGGGCGACCGCCGATGTGCTGTTCGGTGACGTGAACCCGTCGGGCAAGCTGACCGAGACGATTCCGAAGCGATTGTCGGACACCCCGGCCTATCTCGACTTCCCGGGTGAATTCTCCCGAGTCCGTTATGGGGAGGGCCTGTTCGTAGGCTACCGCTGGTACGACGCGCGGGGAATCGATGTCGCTTTCCCGTTCGGCCACGGGCTTTCGTATACGACCTTCCGATACGGCGATGCCATGGCCAGCGTCAACGTCGACGGTGACATCGACGTTCGAGTGGTCGTGACCAACACCGGTGCCTTCGCCGGCCGTGAAGTCGTGCAGGTCTACACCGCTCTGAACGGTGGCCGGGTGCAGCGGCCCCCGCGCGAGCTCAAGGCCTTCACCTCAGTGGCGCTCGGCGCCGGCGAAAGTCGCGACGTCTCCCTCACGGTGCGCCGGAAAGACCTCGCCTACTGGGACATTCGTGTCGATACCTGGATTGTGGAGGCCGGCTGCTACACCGTCGACGTCGCAGCATCCAGCCGCGACATCCGGTCGTCGCTCGACATCGAGGTCGAAGGCGACGATGTCGTCGTGCCGCTGTCTCGGCAATCCTCGGTCGGTGACGTGCTCGCTCACCCGGTTGCCGGCCCGATCCTGCAGGCCGCGATGGAATCGATGATGGCCAGCGGCGCCACCGATTCGGTGGGCTCGATGTCCCACGACACCGACCTCGCGCGGATGATCGACTCGTTCCCGATCGGCCGGGCCGTGATGCTCGCGGCCGCCGGCGGCAGCGGTGTTGATCTCGCGGCTATCGACGCACTTCTCGCGGCGGCCAACGGCGCGGACCGCACCGTCGACTGATAAAGACCCGGGAGCCGGATTGCCCAGGCCCGCGAGGCCAACGGGTCAGGCGCGTTCCGGTAGCGGACCGAGAAGGTTCGACGGTCGGCACCACAGCGCGACCACCAAGGTCAGCGCCGCCGCGACCGCGAACGCCGCCTGCACGCTCACCGCGTCGGCGGTGCCGCCCAGCAGCGCCGCCGCGATCGGCCGTGAGCCCAGGAACCCGACAAGCCACAGCGCCATGATCCGGCCCCGCAACTCTTCTGGTGCACGCTCCTGGACCACGGTGCTCAGCCCGGTCATCGCCCAGCCGAAGCCCAACCCTGCCAACGCGAAACCGGCCAGTGCCACGACAGGCCCGGTCGCGACGGCGAGCACCCCGCATCCGGCGGCGAGCCCCGCCAGCCCGATGCTCGACACGCGTGCCGAGGCCATCCGGCCCCGCATCAGAGCCAGCACCACCATTCCGACCGCAGCGCCGACACCGAACACCGCCGACAGCGTCCCGACGAGCTTGGCTCCGCCCCCGAGCTCGTCGGCCATCGACGGGGTCAAGGTGATCGACGGGTCCGAGGCGAAGCCGACGGTCGCCACCGCGAGCAACGCCAACAGCAACGGACGGTCGGCCCAGACGTACTTGAGGGCGGCGCGGACCCGGTAGTCCGCGCCAGAGCGGCGCGCCGGCGGTGCCGGGAAACGCACCACCAGAAGCAAGATCGTGAACACCAGGTGTAGGCCTGCGCTGACGGCGAACCCGGTCGCCGAGCCGAAGTGCGCGGCCAGGTAGGCGCCGGTGGCCGGACCGACGATGCGCCCGATCGTCATCGGAATGCTGTTGAGCGCCATCGCCGTGGAGAGCTCGCCGTCGCGAATCAAGTTGGGCACGATCGACTGCATCGCGGGTCCGCCCACCACGAACCCGAACCCGACCAGCGCGGTCCCGATCAGGACCGGCACCGCGGCGGAGATGCCCTGCAGGCCAGGCTCGATGAACAGCCATGCCGCCGCCGATCCTGACCCGGCCACGCACAGCACCCTGCCGAGCAGGATCTGCCGAGCCGGGTTCCCGGTGTCGGCCCACTTGCCACTCGTCGGGCTCAAGATCAACTGCGGCGCGAACTGCACGACGCCCACCAGGCCGACCATCAGCGCCGAGCGCGTCGCGTCGTACATGACGATCGCGGCGACGATGCCGTGCGTCCACACCGCGACGACCGAGAACATCTTTCCCCAGAAGAGCGCGCCGAAAACCGGGTCGAACATCAGGCCCAGCGCGCCGCGCGGTCGCACCGCGGTGGTGGTCTCGGTGGCTCTGGTGGTCTCGGACGTCATGGGCCCGCCCCGCGTTCAAAGCGTTCGGTCAGCCGGCCCAGCAGCGCCACCAGGGTGTCGACGTCGGTGTCCGGCAGGTCGGCGATCGCCTCGGCGACTAGTTCGCGCCGTCGATCCGTCACGGTCGCGAGCGCCTTACGGCCCACGTCGGTCAACACCAGCGCGCACCGCCGCTGATCGTCGGGCGCGAAGGTCTTCGTCAGCAGTCCGGCCGCGACGACGGCGGCCACGGTGCGGCTGGCCGTGGAATGTTCGACCGCCATGTAGTCGGCGACGTCGCGGATGGACGCGTCGCCACCGAATCGTTGACACTCCTCCACTGCGCGCAACACTCGCAACGTCGACACGTTCGCCACCGGGCCCGCGTCATCGAGGAGGCGGCGCCGCCAGTTCGGCCGCTGGCGCGCCAGGTGAATGCGCGTCAGCAGGTCGTCGAGTTGGTCGTATCGCGACTGCGGCACGGATATATGCATAGCACATCCATGTTTCTCCGGGTGACGGCGGGCGGTGTGGTAGACACACCGCATGTCCGCGCCGAGCCGTGAAGTCCGTCCACCGACGTAGAACCATGGACAGTGATCGCCTACTGGTCGCCGGTGAGACGTGCTGGCGGGTCGAACGTGCCGAGCAGTTCGCCTGCATCGTCGACGGCGCCGACTACTTCCGCCACTGCAAGGCGGCGATGTTGCGTGCGCAACGCCGCATCGTGCTGATCGGGTGGGACTTCGACACCAGGCTGACCTTCGAGCCTGCCGGCAAGACGCTGCAAGGGCCGAACCAGTTGGGTCCGTTTCTTCGTTGGCTGATCCGGGTGCGGCCCCGACTCGAGGTCTACCTGCTGCGGTCAAACCTCCGTATTCTCCCGGCGTTCGATGGCCTCTGGGGCGACGTCACTCCGGTGGCGCTGCTGAACTGGATCACCAGCGAGCGACTGCAATTCGCCATCGACGGCGAGCATCCGACCGGCGCCGTGCACCACCAGAAGATCGTCGTCATCGACGATGCGCTGGCGCTGTGCGGGGGCATCGACCTCACCAGCGAACGCTGGGACACCCGAGAGCACCTCGACGACAACGAGTTCCGTAAAGGCGGCGACCGCGTGTACGGGCCCAGGCACGAGGTGGCCACCGCGATGGATGGCGCCGCGGCGCGCGCACTGGGCGACACGGCGCGCGACAGATGGCGGATCGCGACCGGCCAGTATCTGGCGCAGGTGGTTCCGGAGGAAGCGATCTGGCCGCCGGGTCTCGAGCCGATGATGCGCAACGTCGACGTCGGGATAGCCCGCACGCTGCCGGAGCTGACCAAGCGCAGCGAGGTCCGCGAGGTGGAGGCGCTGAACCTCGCGGCGATCGCGGCCGCCCGCCGCAGAATCTATCTGGAGAACCAGTATCTGGCGTCCCGCACGCTGGTGGACGCGCTCGTGCAACGCCTGAAGGAGCCGGACGGTCCGGAGATCGTCATCGTCATGCCCCGCAACTCCGAGAGCCGCCTCGAAGAGCAGTCGATGGACAGCGCGAGGCACCGACTGCTCCGAATGCTCTGGGAGGCCGACGAATACCTCCGGCTGGGCGTCTACTGGCCGGTGACCGAAGGTGATACGCCGGTCTATGTGCACTCGAAGGTCCTGGTGGTCGACGATCGACTGCTGCGCATCGGCTCGTCGAACCTCAACAACCGGTCGATGGGGTTCGACAGCGAGTGCGATGTCGCCGTCGAAGCGGACCCGGACGTCGCGGAGTACCACGATGTCCGCGCGGCCATCACCGCGATGCGCAACGGGCTGGTGTCCGAGCATCTTGGGGTGTCTGTCGAGGACTTCGAGCGTGCCCTGGATCGGTCGGGCTCCCTTCTGCAGGCCGTCGAGACGCTCCGCGGCGACGGAAGAACTCTGCAGCGGTTCACCATTGAAACGGTGGCCAATGAGGCCAGCCTGCTGGCGGAGAACGATCTGATGGATCCCGACCACGTGCCCAAGTCGCTGGCCCGAAGCGTTCAGCGCTGGCTGGACGGATTCACCAAGTAGCGACCGCACCGCCGGCACACAGCTCGCGATAAGTGCGAACCCACGTCGCGGTCACCCCGGCCCTGGTTACATCAGCACGAAGGGCTTGATACCGCCGATCGGTGATTGCAACTCGGTGGTCTCGTCGGCGAATGACGTCGAAACATTGCGGGGAAAGCTGTAATTCGGATCGAGGTCCCGCCGGAGCCGCTCCCACATGGTGATGCGCAGCGCGCGCGCGAAGGATGCCTTCGGAAACCCGAGGGTGGTCCCGTCGACCGTGCTGGTGAACGCCACACCGAACTCGGACTCAGCAGGTGCCGCCACGCTGACCAGAGAGCGCGGCCAGAGGTTGCCCGATCCGATCAGGACGAACTCGTCGTCGAAGATCCACGTCTTCGAGTGGACGAAATTGTTGTAATACGTACCCACCAGAACCCCGTTGTCGAACATGTCCTCCGGTTTCGTGACTGTCTGAAGCAGCACAGGGGGATTGGTGGCGCTCGACAGCGTCTTCACGAGTGCGTCCCGCGCCGAGGGGTCGGGGATGCGCGGCGCGGTCGACCTGTGCGCGGCGACGACCACAAGCTTCACCCCATTGCCGATGGCGTCCGCGAGTTGGCGCTCGATCGTGTCGGGGAGGTTCGGCAGGTCGGAACGCTTCCTCGGCGACGATCCACCGGTCGGGTTGGTTCTGTTCGGCGCAGGCCCCATCGTCTGGAAGAACTGCTCCTCGAGGTAGATCGTCTTCCTGGCGTTGCCGATCGCCCGGGAGAGCAGCGAATAGTAGGTGTGATCGCCGTCTTTGGCGTAGGTGCGCTGCCAGTTCGTCGTGTCGGTGGGGAACGGCGGGTACGTGCGCACGAACTGCACCTGATGTGCGTCGCCGGTAGCCGGCGGCAGTGTCGGCTGGGTCGCACTGAGTCCGCCCAGCGGCGGCTTCACCGACTCCCACCGCTCCTCGAGCGTCTTGCGCCCGAGATCTGCTCCCACACCGATGATCTCGGCTTGCACGTCGAGCCAGCCCCGCCGCCCCAGCGCCAGATCCATGCCGCCGACGAACAGGTGCGAGCTCGAATCGAGCTTGACGAACACCGCCTTCTGATGATGCGACGCCCCGGCGAGGAGTTGATCGTCGACCGCGGCGTCGACCTGGACCTTGGCCGCCTTGGCGACTTCGGCGGCACCGCTGTTCTGCGGCGTCGCCAGGACCCGCACCCGGGCGTTGCGCCCGCGGGCCGCTTCCAGGAACGTCTTCAACTGCTGGATGCCGCCGAACTTCTCGGTGAGGATACCGTCCATGCCGAATTGCCAACCGACAAGGAGGATCTCGTTGTTGTCCTTGGCCTGTGAGAGCACCGCGGCCAGCCGGTCGTAATAGGCCACGCGCGAGACGTGGACGCGGATCGCGGCGGTCGGGACCGTCTGGAAGCACCACTCGTCGGGCGAGCCGGGGCCTCCCGCAGGCAGGAACCAGCCGCCGCTCAAAGCTGTCTGCCCGTCTTGGGGTCGTAGGCCACCTCGACCGGAACAACCTGGTCGGTCGGCAGTACTTCGACCCACTGATCGAACACCGCGAAGTCGTCGGTTCCCGGGGTCGCCCGGAAGCCGCCCTGCAGTGGATAGAAGCCGTGCTCGTAGACCTTGTCGACGGGCGTGGCCGAGACGCGGTTGTCGTCGTTGATCTCGTCGGTGGGGTAGCGGTCGACCTTCAACGAGTCGGCGTGCTTGTCGGCGACGACGTCGCACAGGTGGTCGATCGCGTCGCGCACCGTGACCTCCGGTCCCGTGTGCGGGATGCCGGCCAGCTCGTCCGCGGGCGCCACATAGCGGTCGTCGAGGCCATCGGTGCCCTCGACGTGGAGCCGCTGCAGCCAGTTCATCGCGGCCCGCTCCTTCCCCGGGCGGATCGGGATCACGGCCTTCACCCACGGCGCGTTGAGGAAGGAGTTGCGCATGTCGTCGCCGTCGAGTTGCAACAGCCAGCCCAGCGACGACCCCAATTTGGCGGGACGCGATTCCTCGGTGATGTAGTAGTTGTCGACACGGTTGTCCGCGCCGCCCCAGCTCACGGTGTCCATCTCTGCGACCTGAGGCTTCTTGGTCGCGGCCGGCGTCGCGGTGACGACGGACTTCACCGCTTCGGACTTCAGCTCGCTGAACACGCTGCTGCCTGCCACCTTTGTGGTCGACACCGGCGCCGCGTCGGACGGCCGGCGCATCCCGCCCAGCGACTGATGACTGTGGTGCAGGCGCGGCCGCCACCATTCCGGCGCCACGAAGTACAGCATCTTGTCGACATCGAAGATCGTGTTGAGAAGCTCGGCCACCACATGCCGGGTGCGGTCGTCGGGCATCGGCAGATCCTTGGTGAGCATATCCTGAATGAGACTGCGATACACCACGATCCGTTCTTCCTCGCGAAGGTCCTCGAACGGGCGCGGCTCGATGTTGCTGGCCTTGTTGATTCGGTCGCGGGCGGCTTCGACGAACGCCTTCTCGTACTCGCGCCGGGACTGCTCCTTGAACGTCTCGGTCGCCGCGGCATTCTTGGTGTTGATGTCGTTGCGGACCGCGTCCGTCGGATGCCACGTCACCTTGGCCGTCACGCGGAGCGGCGACACGTTGCGGAAGTTGACGTGCTCGAGGTGGATCGAGAACGAGATCTTGCCGGGTGAATCCTCCACGATGTTGCCCACCGTGATGTCGATATCGTTTCCGCCGTAGTCGAACTGGATCAATCCGTCCTCGACCTCACCGCCCGGGGCGAACTCGAAGTTCGGCTGGTCGCATACCGCGATGAGGCCGTGGAAGTCGTCCTGGATCTTCTCCAGTTCTCCGTCGGTGGTGTCGACGTTGACCTCGACTCCGTCCCGGTAGGCCTCGTCCATGTCGTCTTCGGGGATGGTGTCCTCGGTCTTGGGGACGAACGGGATGTCGATCGGGTGCTCGGTCACAATCGGTGTCGGCATCGGGATCGCCTCCGGTGGCGGGACACTGCCCACTTCCGGGCCCTTGGCCAGGTGTACGAGCTTGGCGATGCCGAGTTGACGGCCGGGGTCGTCGACGTAGGTCTGCCAGCACAGGTAGGTGCCGATGTCCTGAACCTGGACGCCGACCTGCCGCATCTTGCGGCGCAGCTCGTAGTTGATGAGCTCATCGGTCGAATTGTTGAGAACGTAACGGCGACTTGATGTGTCGGTGGTCTCGGTCACGGTCCGAAACGTCGTCTTGTAGTTCTTGCGGATCTCGGTCGACAGCTTCTCGGTCTGCTCCCGCATGCGCTTGTGGGTGACTTCCCGGGCCTTGGACTGAGTCTTGCCGACGTCGATGCTGCCGGAGGCGCTGGCGCTGCCACCGATCCAGCTCTGGTTCGCGGTGGTGTTGACACCGAACTTGGTGTCGGATTTGTTCTCCTCCTTCACCGCGTCGGACAGCTCGTCCTGTTCGGTCGTCGCCTTCTCTGTCTTGACCACGGTCTCGATCGCGCTCTCGGTCATCCGCTCGACGAGTGTCTTGCGGGTGGTGATCTCCACCAACTCGACCGTCGAGCCGGGGCTCATCCAGACGTGGCCGACGGGCGGGCCCAGGAAGGTGTCGAACTCGAAGAAGTACTGGCGGAACAGGTGGACGATCCCCAGCGGCGACAGACTGACCCGATCGAGATCCTGGAACGGATCCATGTAGTCCAGCGGATCGTGGAACTTGAGCAGCGACGTCAGCCGCGACAGACTCTTGTCCGGCCGGTAGAAGAGTTTCTTCAGTTCGTCGAGCTGCTGATTGGCCTTGAGATACATGACGAAACCGGCGACGGCCGATTCGCGGTCCAGCTGCTCGGCGACCATGTCGGTGATTGCGGCGGGCCTCCGACCGGTGTTGCGGGTCAGCGCGTTCTTGTGCCACTTCAGCGTTTCCGGGACCACGACCTTGTCGAGGGTCTCCTGAATCTTCGGTGCGTCGATGACCCTGTCCCAGATGGTCGGCTCGTACTCCTCGAGCGGCGGCAGCGCGCGGGCGATGCTCTCCATGACGAAGCTGCCGCCGAAGCGGGTGTCCGACGCGACCAGGGCCGCCGGTTCCAGGTTGCCGATTCCGGCCAGGGACTGCCGCTCGTCGAGGGTGATCTCGAATCGGCCCTCGAACTTTCGGCGCAGCGACTCGAAGGCGCGGGACTGGTCGACGGAGAAACCTCTCTCCCACCGCCGCGCCATCCGCTTGGCGCGCCACCCCAGCATCGGCTGGTACACGCCGAAGATCTCGCTGGCGTAAGGGAGGATGTTCTCGTACTGCGATAGGTCGGTTGTCTTTCTCATGGCTGCGAGGCCTGCCTTTCAACGCGGTTCGGGACGCGTTGAAAGCACTGTGGCGCGGCGTACCGCGGCAGTCATGAGTAGTGGACTACGCGATTATGCGAGTACTCATCGCAGTTGCGTCGTGCGTGCCCCGTCTGGGTATGACACCCCAGACGGCGGGGTTGGGGATGGCAAAACCTCACCGAACCGGATCACGACCGCGATTGACGGAGGAGAAAACGTATGTCCGGCCAGTCCTTGGACGACCGAATCGACAACGTCGCACCCGGCGACATCATCGCGCTGCAGCTGCCCGATCAGCCCGAAACCGGAAGCCGTGACTACAAAGTGGTGCACAAAGACCACAAAGACCAGGTAAACGGAGCTGACTCCGCCGGGACCCCGATGATCATCCTCACCCTCGAGGGCGACGACGGAGAGACGTTCGACGCGGAGCTGCCCGCTGACAGCATCGTCAATCGGTCTCTGGAATCGAAGTGGGAATCAGCACAGAGTCCCACCTCTCACCAGGACCTCTGACATCGACGGCCGCTCCGGCACTGCACCGTGTGATTCATTCTTTCGCGCGGCGGCGTTTCAAACCCGCTCCGACGTGATACCCGGCGTGCTCGGAGCCGCCGAGATCAAAGGATGCCTATCTCCAGAGAGAACGCAGAACACTCCAATCGCTTCGTTCACCGCCGAACCGCACTGAAGGCCTCGCTACTGGCCACCGCGGCCGCGTCGCTGTCACCCGTTCCCGGCGCGTCCGGCGCACCCGCGCGCTGGTCGCCGGACCGTGCGAACCGTTGGTATCGCGGGCAGCCATGGCTCGTCGGCGCGAACTTCATCCCCTCGAACGCCGTCAACCAGCTCGAGATGTTCCAGCCGGGCACCTACGATCCCGAGCTCATCGACAGCGAGTTGCGCATGGCACGACTGATCGGGTTCAACACCGTGCGGGTCTTCCTCCACGATCAGCTCTGGATACAGGATCAGAAGGGCTTTCAACGCCGCCTCGGCCAGTTCGTGGAGATCGCTGCGCGCCACGGGGTCAAACCGCTGTTCGTCCTGTTCGACTCCTGCTGGGACCCGCTGCCGAGGCTCGGCCGCCAGAGGCCACCGCGCCCGGGGGTGCACAACTCCGGTTGGGTGCAGAGTCCCGGCGCCGAGCACCTCGACGACCGCCGCTACCGACGGGTCCTCCACGACTACGTCGTGGGCGTGGTGGGCCAGTTCCGCAATGACCGCCGGGTCCTGGGCTGGGATCTGTGGAATGAACCCGACAATCCTGCGAGCGTCTATGCCAGGGTCGAACGCGATGACAAGACCCAGCTCATCGCCGAGCTGCTTCCGCAGGTATTCCGGTGGGCGCGTTCTGTCGATCCCGATCAGCCGTTGACGAGCGGCGTGTGGGAGGGGCCCTGGGGGGATCCCAAGACTCGCAGCGAAATCTCGGGCATCCAACTCGACAACTCCGACGTGGTCACTTTCCACAGCTACGCCAAACCCGAGGAATTCGAGGGCCGGATCGCCGAGCTGTCACCATGGCGACGACCGATGCTGTGCACCGAGTACATGGCTCGCACGGAGGGGAGCACCATCGAAGGGATCCTGCCGATTGCCAAGCACCGCAACGTTGCTGCGTACACGTGGGGGTTGGTCGCCGGAAAGACCCAGACGTACCTGCCGTGGGACTCCTGGGATCGCCCCTACAAGGGCCCCACCAAAGAATGGTTCCACGACCTCTTGAAACCCGGTGGACGCCCCTATCGCGACGGCGAGATCCGCACGATCCGGTCACTGACCGGCCGGCCGACTCCGAGGTAAGGTCGGGAACCCGGAGGGGGTATGCGGTGACAGAACCCAGCGGAGTGCGAATGGGGACCGCCGCAGGCCGTTGGGTGCTGCTCGCCACGGTCCTCGGATCCGGGATCGTCATGATCGACGGCACCGTCGTCAACGTGGCGTTGCCGCACATCGGCCGCGACCTCGGGGGCGGCTTCGGGGGCCTGCAGTGGACCATCAACGCCTACACGCTCACGTTGGCGTCCCTGATTCTGCTCGGCGGATCGCTCGGTGATCACTTCGGTCGTCGCCGGATCTTCCTCGTCGGCGTCATCTGGTTTGCGGGCGCATCCGCAGCGTGTGGCCTCGCGCCCAGCATGGAGGTGCTCGTCGCCGCCCGGGCCGCGCAGGGCGTCGGCGGTGCGCTGCTGACCCCTGGCAGCCTGGCGTTGATCTCCGCGTCATTCCGCGGCCTCGACCGCGGTGCCGCCATCGGTGCGTGGTCCGGGCTGGGGGGCATCGCCGGCGCCGCCGGACCCTTCCTCGGCGGACTTCTCGTCGAATGGACCTGGCGGGCAGTGTTTCTGATCAACCTGCCGCTGGCCGTGCTCGTGGTCGTGGTCACCCTGCGCCATGTGCCGGAAAGCCGCGACCCGGATTCGCCGCCAGGCTTGGACGTCACCGGTGCTGTTCTGACGGTGCTCGCCCTCGGAGGCCTGACCTACGGTATGACCGGGCTGAGTAACCACGGCCCCTCGCTGACTGCCCTGCTGGCCCTCGCCGCAGGTGTGCTCGCGCTGGCGGCCTTCGTCCTGGTGGAACGGCGCTCCCCGCATCCGCTGGTTCCACCACTGCTGTTCGCCGACAACATCTTCCGTGTCACGAACGCGATGACCCTGCTCATCTACGGCGCGCTCGGAGCGGTGTTCCTCCTGCTGGTTCTGCAGTTGCAGACCGTCGCCGGATTCAGCCCGGTCGCGTCAGGCACCGCGCTGCTCCCGTTCACGGCGGTCATGTTGCTGTTCTCGTCGCGGGCCGGGGCACTGGCCGCGCGGATCGGGCCGCGGCTGCCCATGACGATCGGTCCACTGGTGGCGGCCGCCGGAATGCTGCTGATGCTCCGGATCGGCGCCGATGCGTCATGGATACGCGACGTACTGCCCGCGGCGCTGGTGTTCGGTGCCGGCATGGCGCTGGTGGTCGCACCCCTGACCGCCGCCGTCCTGGACTCGGCGCCGGACAATCTCGCCGGCTCGGCCTCGGGGGTCAACAATGCGATCGCCCGTTCGGGCGGCCTGCTCGCTGTCGCGGTGATCCCGGGCCTGGCCGGCATCAGTGGCGCCGAGTACGACGATCCGGTGGCCTTCAGCGCGGGGTTCCACACCGCGATCGTGATCGCTGCTGGCCTGCTCTGTGCCGCTTCAGTTCTCGCCGTCGCCGGAATTCGGAGGCGCCGACCGGACGTGACCCACAGCGACCGGATCCGGGTCGAGGAATGCCCGCACTGCGCCATCAACGGGCCACCCGCACATCCCGCGTCGGCCCACCCATCACCACCGTAAGTCCGCGGTTCAGCGGCCTTTCCATGCGGGCCGGCGCTTCTCGCGCCAGGCCGTGATGCCTTCGGCCACATCGGCGGTGGCTCCGGCCACCTTGCGCATGACCTCGCCGAAGCGCACGGATTCGATCCAGCCCATGTCCGCGGTACGCCACGCGACCTCCTTGGTGGCCCGCTGCGCGAGCGGCGCCGCCTCGGTGAGGGTTTCGGCCCACGCCCGTGCCGTCGCGGCGAGTTCTGCGGGCTCCACCAACTTCCACACCAGCCCCACCTCCTTGGCCCGCTCGGCATCCATCCGCTTCCCGGTCAGCAGCAACTCCATCGCGTCGGCCCAGCGGATCCGCTGCGGCAGCCGGATCGCGCCGACGATGGTCGGAACGCCGATCGACACCTCGGGGAACGAGAACGACGCCTCGGTGCTGGCGATCACGAAGTCGCAGAACAGCACTCCGGTCAACCCGTATCCGATGCACGGCCCCTGGACCGCGGCGATCGTCGGCTTGAACAGCTCCATCCCGCTTTCGAAGGAGTTGATCGTCGGCTTCTCCCAGAAGGTGCCACCGAACGTGCCGACCGAGCCCTCGCCGTCCTTGAGATCACCACCGGCGCAGAACACCGCGCCGTTCGCGGTCAGGATGCCTACCCACGCGTCCTCGTCGTCGCGAAATCGGTTCCACGCCGCGTTCAGCTCTGTGCGCATCGCCCCGTTGATGGCGTTACCGGCCTCGGGTCGGTTGAGGGTGATGGTCGCGACGTGATTGTCCAGCTCATAAGTGACGAGACTCATGGCTGCACCTTAATCACGTCGACGTGTCGGCCAACGTGTCGGTGATCGCCCGGCAGAACGCCGGCAGATCTTCGGGGGAGCGGCTGGTGATCAGGTTCCCGTCGATGCAGACCTCCTGATCGACCACGGTCGCGCCTGCGTTGCGAAGGTCGGTCCGCAGGCTGGGGTAGGACGTCAGCGTCCGGTCTTTGACAACGTCGGCCTCCACCAGCGCCCACGGCCCGTGGCAGATCGCCGCGACCGGCTTGCCGGAGCGGACGAAGTCACGGACGAACGCCACCGCCGGGCCGTCGAGCCGGACCTTGTCCGCGTTGACGGTGCCACCGGGCAGGACGAGTGCGTCGAACTCGTCGACGCGGGCGTCGCCGACCTCGCGGTCCACAGTGAAGGCGCCAGCGGGCTCCAGGTCGTGGTTGCGCGCGTCGATCTCGCCGGACTTCAGGGACAGGAGTTCGACGTGCCCGCCCGCGTCCCGCAGCGCGGTGCGCGGCTCCTCGAGTTCGACCTTTTCGACCCCGTCCGCGGCCAGAAAAGCAATTCTGCGACCCTGCAGTTCGTTGGGCATGTTTCGGTATCCTTCCGTCTCCTGAACTGGCGCCGTCTCGTGAACTCGCGCCGTCTCCTGAATCGGCGGTTACCCCCTTCTGGGTGATCGAACCCGGTGCCCGGGCTGCTCGGCCGATAATGGGGTGATGGCGAAGTACCACGTCAACGAATCAGCGGTGGCACGTGCCCGGGAGCTGGTCGACTCGAAGCAGTACGTGCTCGACAGCGACTGGGGAGAGGTGCAGCCCAGCGCGGATGCGGAGAACGCCTATCTGGAGTCCCACAACTGGGACGCCTACGCGCAGTGGCATCTGGGTCTGACCGACGGCGCCACCGACGAAACCAAGGCCCGTTACGCGTTCGTCTTCGGAGACTTTCGCCGTATCCACCGCACCGGGCTGATCGCCTGCGTGTACCGGGCGTCCCAGTGGCGCCATAAGGCCGTCGAACTGGCGGCCCACGACTTGCTGCAGTACCTCGACGCCGCCGCGGGCATCAGCGCGGAACCCTAGATCTGCACTCGCCTATGGTCGAACGGTGACGATCACCTACGACGAGGCGTTGTGCGAGCGGACCCGGGCGAATCTCGCAGGTCACGACCGCCGCGTGGTCACCGACCCGACGAAGCGGCGCGCCGCCGTGGCGGTGGTGCTCGTCGACTCCGAGGTCGGCGAGGACCGGGTGGATCCGGCGCCGGTGGACGACTGGATCGCTGGGCGGCCGATGCCGGAAGCCCTCGACGGACGGATGGTCGACGTGTCGGGGGGCGCCGCGTTCCTCTTGTGCCGCAGGGCATCCCGGCTTTCATCGCATGCCGCCCAGTGGGCGTTGCCCGGCGGCCGCCTCGACCCCGGCGAAACCGCGATCGACGCCGCCCTGCGGGAACTCGACGAAGAGGTGGGGGTCAGGCTGCCGGAGACCACCGTGCTGGGGCTGCTGGACGACTACCCGACGCGGTCGGGCTACGTCATCACGCCGGTGGTGATCTGGGGCGGGGGACGGCTCGATCCGCGCCCGTCACCGGATGAGGTGGTGGCGGTCTACCGGGTGGGGCTGCATCAGTTGCTGCGCGAGGACTCCCCGCGGTTCGTCACCATTGCGGAAAGCCCCCGCCCCGTGGTGCAGATCCCACTGGGCAACGACCTCATTCACGCGCCGACAGGTGCGGTCCTGCTGCAGCTGCGGTGGCTGGGTCTGGAGGGGCGCCACGACGCGGTCGACGGACTCGAGCAACCGGTGTTCGCCTGGAGGTAGGCGACCCACTACCCACCGAGATCGTCGGGCCGTCCGGCCTGCAGTCGGGACCACTGCGCTGTCGGGCGACCGTGGAGTCGAAACTCATCGCCGTCGGGCGTGTACCGCTGCGGCCATCCGTCGGGGGAGTCCTCCCAGGTCTCCTGGCGGCCGTGGACGGTGAGATCCAGCAGGTGGTAGCTGGTGGCGCCGGCCTCGGTGCCCCGGCCGGTGGTCCAATACGTCTCGAACACCCGATCACCGTCCCGCAGATAGCACACATAGGCCCCGAATTGCCTACCCGCAAGGAGCTTTTCGGCGGAGTCCCCCGCGGAGTACCAAGGCATCGGCCAATCCATGAAGTCCCGGTAGCGTGCGCTTTCGGCGTAGGGGCCCTGGCAGATCGTCGCGTAGGTGACGTCGCGGCTGTGCAGGTAGGACAGCTCCAACGCGTGCCCGGTGAAGAACGTGCAGCCCTCGCACTGCTGGTCGGCGGGTTTCCCGTCGTGCCACATATGCAGGTAGGTCAGCAGTTGCGTGCGTCCCTCGAACACCTCGATCAGGGGCACTTCACCGGCAGCGCCGATCAGCGGGATGTGCGGATCGACCTCGGTCATCGGAAGCCTGCGGCGGGCCGCGGCGATCGCGTCACCCTCGCGGGTGTGCGCTTTCTCCCGTGTCAGGAGTTGGTCGAGTTCTGCCTGCCAGGCTGTCCGACCGACAACGGTGGGTAACACAGGTCGCCTCCTCGTCAGGGTTCACCGCAGATTGCGGTCTCACAAGGTAGACCTGCCCCCAGAGCCGAACTCATCGGCGACAATCGACGTCGTGGACGCCGAATCGCACAAGCATGATCCGCACGCCGACCACGTCGGCCACGGCGACGGCAATGTCAACGCCATGGCCGTCAGCGCGACCCTGCACTGTCTCACCGGCTGCGCGATCGGCGAGATCCTCGGGTTGATGATTGGCACGGCACTGGGGTTGACCAACCTCGCCACCATCTCGATCAGCGTCGGCCTGGCGTTCTTCTTCGGCTACACCCTGTCGACTCTGCCGCTCCTGAAAGCCGGGCTGGCATTGGGCACCGCCCTGAGCGTGGTGCTGGCCGCCGACACCCTGTCGATCGCGACGATGGAGATCGTGGACAATGCCGTGATGGCGCTCATCCCCGGTGCCATGAACGCCGGCCTGGTCAATCCGATCTTCTGGATCGGCATGATGATCGCGCTGACGGCCGCCTTCTTCGCGGCATACCCCGTGAATCGCTATCTGCTACAACGGGGAAAGGGCCACGCGCTGACCCACGGATACCACGGCGCCGCCCATGTCGTCACCGGACCGCGGCGGTTCATCCCGTCGCTGAGCACCGGTGCGCTGGTCGCCGCGATCACGGCCTTCATGCTCGGCGGTCTCGTCGTGTCCATCGCCGACGAACTCGGGCAGCCGTCGCAGGGCGGTCCGCACTCGTCTATGGGCTCTGCCGGCGCACCAATCGAATGACCGGGATCTGGCGGTCGGTTTTCTGCTGATACTTGGCGAAAAACGATGAGGCAGAGGTGATCTGCCGCCACGCCGCGTCCCGCTCGGCACCCTCGAGCTGAGCGGCGGTGACTGCCACCACGCCGTCGGCCGTCTCGATCGTCACCCTGTCCGGATTCGCGGCGATGTTGTAGTACCACGCAGGGTGCTTCGGCGCACCGGCCGCGGAGGCCACGATCAACCAACTGCCGTCGACTCCCGGGAACCAGTTGACGGGCGTACTGCGTTCGGCGCCAGTCTTGCGGCCCACCGTAGTCAGCACCAGGCCTTCGGTGCCGCCCATGAACGTGCCGCCCTTGCGGATCCGGCCGGTGGCCCATCGGTTCATCCACCGCATCAGCCGACCGCCCCCGGGTTGGCGCGCGCCCCTGGTGCCGTTCGGTGTCGGTGTAAAGCCCATGGGTATTTCTATCCCAGTTCTGTCCCAGCGATCGGGTACCCCGCCACCGAGCGGCGACCTATTTGCTGCTGAACGGGATCAAACACATCGCGGGCGTTGCGAGTCAATCAGGCGCGGCTGTTTGACTCTGGCAGCAGTGCCACCACGGCGATGTGACCCTGCCGAGGTGCCGCGGCGGGGTAGCCAACGCGGAAAAAAGCAATGGCCCTGCACAGAAGTCGGGTCATCGAGTTCGACTCTTTCATGGCCGGGTCACGCCGGGGATTCGTGGGTGATCGCCCGGTAGCTCCGTGCACTCGCCCGGTCGACCGAAGCCCTCACCAGACCGAATATCAGACCCTGCAGCGCTGCGGCGGTAAGCACTTTCGCCGTCGAACGATTGAGGTCTTTCGGATCCGGCGGCGGCTGGTCGGGGTCCTCGACGCGCTTCCAGATCTGCGCGAACACCGCGCTGGCCAGCATGCCACCGGCCAGACTGATGGCGATGGACAGCGGCGTGTAAACGATCTTCGTGGTTCGACTCATGTCGCCTCCTCCTGACGGGACATCGGCACGGGTACCCCGAAGTCGGCAAGCTGTAACGGCGCAGTCCGGGGGAATCCCGACGCGCCCGTGGGCCCGGTGACGGCACAGGTCATCCCGGAGAAGGCGACCCGCGCGTTGATCCGCACGGTCGCCAAGAGCTGACAGGTTTCACACACCCGACCTGTGGGCAATGCGTGGTTGAAGGTCGGGAAGGTCCAGAAAGGTGGGGTCATGACCGCACAACCACAATCCACCGACGACGCATCGATGCCCCAGCTCTTCAGTCAGCTCTCGGAACAGACTTCAAGGCTGGTCCGTGATGAATTGCGATTGGCGCAGAAAGAGTTTCAAGAGTCCGCGCGCCACGCCGGCTTGGGTGCGGGATTGATCAGTGTCGCAGGACTGCTTGCGGTGCTCGGTCTTGCCACGGTGATCGCCGCTGCCGTCGCGGGTCTGTCACTGCTTCTTCCGGTGTGGGCCGCCGCCGCGATCGTCGCGGTGGTGATCTTCGGCTGCGCAGGGGTTGCCGCACTGGTCAGCCGTAGCCAGGTGCAGAAGGTGCCGCCCCCGGCAACGGAGTCGGTCGACAGCGTCAAGCACGACCTCGAGGAGATCAAGGAGGCCCGTCATGGCCAGCGCTGACAACCTCCCGCCGGAGCCTGGACCCGATGCGGGAATCGATGAACTCAAGGCCGACATCGAGAAGACCCGCGGTCAGCTCGGTGAGACCGTCGGCGCATTGTCCGACAAGATGGACGTCAAGGCGCGAACGCAGGACAAAGTGCACGAGGTCACCGACACCGTCAAAGCCAAACCTGCCGTGCCCGCGGGTGTGATGATCGCGGTGGTCGCCGCTGTCGGGCTCGTGTGGTGGTGGCGACGGCGCTGAGCCGGAATCAGGTGAGGCAGTCCGTCGCTGCCACCAGTCGGGCTCCCATGTTGCTCTCCATCATTCGCAGTGCCGCGTCGCCGAGCCCGCGGTCGATATGGGCAACAGCATCACCGGGCACGACGACCTCGAAATGCCGGATGTACGCATCGAGAGCGCTGTAAAGCACGCACTGCTCGGTGACCTGCCCCGTGAGAATGAGGCGTCGGGTGTGCAGTCTGTTCAGCAGGTAGGCCAGCGGTGTCGCATAGAAGGCGCTGTGGCGGACTTTGGTCAAGAACCGGCAGTCCTTGCTCGGGGCGATCGGTTCGACCAGCTCGGGGCGTTCTCCGTCCAGTGCGCTTTGCACGAGGTCGCTGGGCTGGGCGGTGAAGTCGCCGTAGTTGTCGTTGACGTAGATCACGTCGACGTCGTCACGGTCTCGCGCCCGTGCAACGAGTCGACCGAGAGGGTCGATGATGGCAGCGACATTGGGCGCAAGCTTGTCGGCATCCGGATGCCGATAGGCGTTCATCATGTCGATGACCAATACGGCGGTGTCGGCCATGGGAAGGTACCTCTCACTTCGAGTGGTCAGGCGCCGAGCAGTGGAGCTGAGCACCGCAGGTGCGCCGAACGCCAGTTCAGAGCAATCTGGACGCTGCTTCTCGACACTCGCGTGCGATCTGCTGCTCCCGTGCATACAGCAGCCCGAAGGTGAAGCCGTTCTCCCCGGCGGTGGTGCCTGCGGCCGCTCCCATCTGCCGGAGAACACCGGCGGCCACCACCGTGTCCTGATGGTCGCCGAGCACCGTCTGAATCCTCTTGTAAGTCTTGACCTTACGTTTCGCCGACGTCGACCCGGAGCCCGCCGTGATGAGCTCAGCGGCATACCGAGCCCGTTTGGCGGCTTTGCGAGCCCGGTGCAACAGCGCATCATCGTCAGAGCGCAGCGCGGTCCCCAACCGGCGGTCCGCCTTCCGGTAGGCCCGCCTGGCCCGCTGCTCGATCTGGGCGTTCTCCAGATCCGGGACAAGTGGCGGGTCGACTTTCCACCTGCGCAGCTCGGCGAGCATCGCCAGACATCGAGGAGACGCCATCGCCTCAGTCACTCGCTCACGCGCGGGACGTTCGACAGCCCGCAGATCGTCGCGGATTCGTGCCCGGACAGGTCCGAGCACCAGGACGTCGGGCAGTGTGTCGACGGCGGCGGAGAACCGCCGCGCCTGCACCTGGCAGTCGCGGACCTCGCCGAGCAGGCCGGCAAACCATTTGAGGTCGTCCTCCATCGAGTTCGCCGCCGCAGGGTCGAACTCGCTGCCGAAGACCCTGAGGGTGCTGCGCAGCCGACGAATGGCGACGCGCGTGTCGTGAATGGGATCCTCAAAGCGGCGCAAACCCGCATCACCGTCGAAGATCGCCTCGATTTGGACGTTCAGGTACTGGGCCACCGCAGCGGATGCCGGCGAAAGCTTTTTAGGCACTGGGGCTTCAGACACTGCGATGTCGTCGAGCATGGTGGTCATTCCACGCGAATTCCCCTGTCCCACCGGTCCAAACATCGCGGTGTTTGGCCCCTGCTTGCCGGGGTAGTCGTCACGCAGTTACCGCGCTGATGATGGAGGCACCGATGAAAGCAGTGACGTGGCATGGCAGGCGCGACGTGCGGGTCGAGACGGTACCCGACCCGAAAATCGAGGTAGGCACCGACGCGATCATCGAGGTCACGTCGACCAACATCTGCGGATCCGACCTGCACCTCTACGAGGTTCTGGGCGCATTCATGAACGAAGGCGACATTCTCGGACACGAGCCGATGGGCATCGTGCGCGAGGTCGGCGCGGAGGTAAGCGATCTAGCCGTCGGTGACCGGGTGGTCATCCCGTTCCAGATATCGTGCGGCAGTTGCTTCATGTGCGACCACCAGCTCTATACCCAGTGTGAGACGACGCAGGTCCGCGACCAGGGTATGGGTGCCGCGCTCTTCGGCTACTCCGAGTTGTACGGGTCGGTGCCCGGCGGGCAGGCGGAACTGCTGCGGGTTCCGCAGGCGCAGTTCACCCACATCAAAGTTCCACTCGGACCACCGGATTCGCGCTACGTCTACCTGTCCGATGTCTTGCCGACGGCGTGGCAGGCGGTCGTGTACGCCGATATCCCCGACGGCGGTTCGGTCACGGTCCTCGGATTGGGACCCATCGGCGACATGGCGGCGCGCATCGCCACCCATCTGGGGTATGACGTGATCGCGGTCGACCGCGTGCCCGAGCGGATCGCGCGTGCCAGCGCCCGCGGGATTCGGACGGTGAACTTCGGTGCGTTCGACACCACCGTCGGTGACGCGATTCGCGACATGACAGGCGGGCGGGGCACCGACTCGGTCATCGACGCAGTGGGCATGGAGGCGCACGGATCGCCCGTCGCCCAGGCCGCGCAGCGACTCACCGCGCTGTTGCCCGATGCCGTGGCCAAGAAGATGATGCAGACCGCCGGTGTCGACCGTCTCGACGCGCTGTACTCAGCGATCGACATCGTTCGCCGCGGCGGCACCATCTCCCTGATCGGGGTGTACGGCGGGATGGCGGACCCGATGCCGATGCTGACAATGTTCGACAAGCAGATTTCGCTCCGGATGGGACAGGCCAACGTCAAGAGGTGGGTCGACGACATCATGCCGCTGCTGAGCGACGACGACCCTTTGGGTGTGGACACCTTCGCGAGCCACACCCTGACACTCGACGAGGCGCCGCACGCCTACGACATCTTTCAGAAGAAGAAAGACGGTGCCGTGAAAATGGTTCTCACGCCCTGAGACGGGGCCGCTTCACCCGGCGACGTCGACCAGTGTGTTGCCGGTGCTGCGGAACAACACCCGCGCGGCGATGGCGACCGCGTGATCGGCGAACCGCTCGTAGAACCTGCCCAGCAGCACCACGTCGACCGCGGCGGGCACACCGTGGCTCCACTCCGGGGACATGACGGCGGCGAACAACCGGCGGTGCATGTCGTTCATCGCCTCGTCGTCATCGCGTATCCGGCTGGCCCGCACCGGGTCACCGTCTGCAATGACGGCGGCAGCGTCCTCGGCCAGGTCGACGGCGAGGCCGCCCATTTCGGAGAACTGACCGACGACCACGTTCGGGATGGCTGAAGCAGGGTGTCTGCGCCGAACGATGCGGGCGACGTGCGCGGCGAGCCCGCCCATGCGGTCGGCGTCGGAGGTGATGTGCACGGCGGCGACCACCGCGCGCAGGTCGCTGGCCACCGGTGCCTGCCGCGCCAACACCGACAGCGCCGCTTGGTCCACGTCACGGCGCATGCGGGCGAGAATCTCCAGATCGGTCAGCACTCGCTCCGCCGCCTCGAGGTCCACCGTGAGGAGGCCCAGGGTGGCGCGCTGCATGGCCTCGCCCGCCAGCTCGCACATGCGGGCGAGATCGGCGTTCAGCGCATCCAGCTGCTGACGGAATTCGATACGCACAGTGCCGTGGACCCCTTTTCTGCGGCGAACGAATACCCGCAGGACCGGATTTGTAAGCATCCCCTGTTTTGGGCGGCTGCGGGCCGGGCACCCTGCGCAAAGCCAGGCCGTCAGTCAACCGGAGGAGTGACGATGCCGAATTCGTCGATCAAGAACGAAAAGATGTACGAGGACTTGCGTAAAGAGGGCAACTCGAAGGAGAAGTCGGCGCGCATTTCCAACGCGGCGGCGGCACGCGGAAAATCTGCCGTCGGCAAGAAGGGCGGGCAGTCCGGAAGCTACGACGACTGGACGGTGCCCGAGCTGAGGAAGCGCGCCAAGGAGCTCGGCGTCTCTGGTTACTCAGGTCTGACGAAGAGCAAGCTCGTCGCCGCACTGCGCAATCACTGACCGGGCGCCGGCTTTCTCGCCCGAATGAGGCTTTCGCCCAGTTCGTAGTCATCGTCGGCGTTGCACGTCAGAACCGCCACGGTGGCGCCGCCGGCTTCGTACCAGACGGTGAAGCCCTCGCCTCGGTCGGTCATGCGGCTGTTCTCGTAGCCGTCGCCCCACGCGTGGTATTTCAGGGTGGCGTCGCCGATCGTGGACCAGAACCCGGGCACATCGGCCCATTCGACGTCGGCGCCCGCGGCGCGGGCACCGGCGACGGCCCCTTGGCCGGCAGCATCCTGCCAATGCTCGACGACGATCTGTCGACCCGCTGTGGCGTTGAAGGCGAGCGCCACGTCGCCGGCCGCGTACACGTCGGGCCGCTCGGTTTGCATCCCGGCGTCCACCGAGATCCGCGACTCCGTCAACGTCAGGCCGGCGGCGTCGGCCAGCGTGCTGTTGGGCTTCACCCCCGTCGCCGCCACGATCAGGTCGGCACTCAAGGTCACGCCGTTGTCCAGCTCGACTTCACCGGCGCGGAGTGCCCGCACACCGACGCCGCCGGAGAATTCGGCCCCGGCACCCTCGATCAGAGAGACGAGCTTCGTGCCCGCGTCAGCGCCGAGACGCTTCTCCTGGGGCAGCTGTTCCGGAGCGACGAGGGTGACCGAAAGGCCCTTGACGGCAAGGGAAGCCGCTGCCTCGCAGCCGATGAAACCGGCACCGATCACCACTGCCGATCGGGCGCCCTCAGCCGCGGCCCGTAGCCGCTTGGCATCCTGCAACGAGCGCAGCTGCAGGGCCAGCTCCCCGCCGGGAACGGGGAGGGGGGTCGGGCTCGCACCGCACGCCAGGATCAGGTGGCGGTACTCGTACCGGCTCCCGGCCGCCGTCACAGTGTGAGCCTGCACGTCGATCTCGCTCACGGGCGCATTCGTCGTCAGCTCCAGGTCCCGTTCGGTGAACCAGTCCGCAGGATGGAGGAAGACGTCGTCGGTCTCACCCCGCAGGAACTCTTTGCTCAGCGGGGGCCTTTCATAGGGCTCATCGGCGTCTGCGGTGAGGATGAGCACCGGGACATCGGCCCGCTCCTTGCGGAACGCCTCCGCGGCGCCCACTCCGGCGGGTCCGCTGCCGATCACGATCAATCCAGGTTCGGTCACGACAGTCGCATCAGTCACGGCAAGGGCATACCCGTTGTGTTTTGGGGTACACCACTGCCATGCAAGCGGGGCTTCGCGCGAGCATCCGCCGCCGTTGGGCACGCGACCACGGCTTGCTGATTGCGTGCCTGGCCCTGTTCTCGGTCTTCTTCATCGCGATGGTGTTCTCGGGTACGGCGACCTACAACGCGGAGCAGCAGGACCATGGTTCTCAGGAGCAGGTCTCGGCATGGGGATACCTGCATACGGGTCATTTCGTCGAGGCCACGTTCGAGAACTGGGAGTCCGAATTCCTGCAGATGGGCATGTACGTCGTGCTGACGGCGTTCCTCTACCAGCGCGGCTCATCCGAGTCGAAGCCGGTGGACAAGAGAGCGCCCCAGGATCGTGACCCCCGCCATGCGCCGCTGAAGCCCGGAACGCCGTGGCCGGTACGCCACGGAGGCGCGCTGCTGTGGCTCTACGAGAACTCCCTCGCCATCGCGTTTTTCGCGCTCTTCTTCGGCTCGTGGTCGCTGCACGGCGTGGGCGGCGCCGCAGCGTTCAACGCCGAGCTGATTCAGCATGGGCAGCCGCCGATCTCAGTCTGGCGCTACGTCACGACGTCCCAGTTCTGGTTCGAGTCGATGCAGAACTGGCAGAGCGAGTTCATCGCCGTCGCGGCGATTGTCGGGCTTTCGATCTTCCTGCGGCAGCGTGGCTCCGCGGAGTCGAAGCCGGTCGCCGAGCCGCATCGAGCGACGAGTGCCTGATCGTCACGCCGTGATCTGAAGGCGATCGGCCAGCACGAGAAAGGCGACCGCGAAGTCGTTGCCTGCGGTGTCCGATCGCACCTGATCCCAGTCGACGCGTTCACGGACTGCGCGCACCGCGGGCAGCAGCGATGTGAAGTCGCAATGGTGCTCGCCGAGTGCGCGCAACTTCTGGATCAATACGGTGGTCGGAGTGAGCACCGGAATTCTGATCGCCAGCACGTCATGGTCTTCGGCCGCGTCGAGAAGTTCGGCGTCCACCGCGTCACCGTTGACCTTGTGGATCACGTCGACCACGACGTCGTCGACGTGGGCCTTGAACAGCCAGTCCTCAGGGGTGCGTTCGACGGTGAAACCGGCCTTCGCCAGCGTCGCGGCGGCGGCGTCGGCATCGGTCTCGGCCACGACGAAGTCCACGTCGTGCACCGGCTCGGGCGCACCAAAGACCCACAGGGCGAAGCTGCCGGCCAGCGCAAACCGGGGTCCGTGCTCCTTGAGCGCCGACGCCGCGGTCTTCAAGGCGCTGCGCAGCTGCTCGTCACGCGGAAGCATGATCACCCCCACGGCTATCAGCGGCGGCTCTGGTGGGTAACTGGTAGGCGTGCGCATCGCAACGTTCAACATCCTGCACGGCAGGACGGTGGAAGACGGCGTGGTGGATCTCGACCGGCTGCGCGCCTGCGTGCGCGATCTCGATCCCGATGTGCTCGCTCTGCAGGAAGTCGACCTCGACCAGGATCGATCGGGTCGAGCCGACCTGACCGCGGTGGCGGCCGAGGCAATGGGCGCGGTGTCTCATCGATTTGTCGCCGCGATCTCGGGCACACCGGGCGCCACCTGGATCGCGGCCACCGGCGAGGAGCAGCCCGGAGCGGCGGCCTACGGCATCGCGTTGTTGTCCCGCTTCCCTGCCACGAGCTGGCAGGTGGTGCGGCTGCCCCGAATCCCGACGCGGTTTCCCATGTATCTGCCCGGTCCCCACCGAGTGATGGTCGTCGATGAGGAACCCCGGGCAGCGGTCATCGCTCAACTCGAGACACCGCTGGGGCCGCTGTCGGTCGCGAACACGCATCTGTCCTTCGTGCCCGGATGGAACCGGCGCCAACTGCGCCGACTGGTCAGGGACCTGCGGGGGCTTCCCGGCCCCCGCCTGCTGATGGGCGATCTCAACCTGCCCGCGGGGCCGGCGGCGAGGTGGTCGCGAATGCGGAGTCTGGCAAGTGCCGCAACGTTTCCCGCCGACGCCCCGCAACGCCAGCTCGACCACATCCTGACCGATCATCCCGGCCTTCGAGGGCTCGGGCCTGTTGCACCCGCCGCGCCGTTGTCCGATCATCGGCCCTTGGTCGTCGATGTCGACGTCGTGTAACGACTCATCCTCGGGCTGTACCCCGCTTTGCATTAGGCCAGACGGTGACCCAACTATTACGTACCGTTTGGGTGCAGCGAAGACAGGGGTATGTGGTGCCCACGGTGCAACGCGCACGGGGTGGACGAGGGAGTTTCGATGGTATTTCGACAGATTATTCAAGCCGGCGCGATTGCGGCGCTCGGAGTCGGCAGCGCGCTGACCGGGGTTGTCGCGCCAACGGCATCGGCGCAGCCGTGCCCCGATGTCGAGGTGGTGTTCGCGCGCGGGACCAGCGAGGCGCCCGGTGTCGGGGGCGTGGGACAGGCGTTCGTCGACGCGGTACGCGCGCAGGCCGCTCCCAGGACCGTGGGGGTGTACGCGGTGAACTACCCGGCGGGCAGCAACTTCGAGCAGCGCGAGGTCTTCGCCGGCACTGTCATCGACGGAGTTCGCGACGCGTCGGACCACGTCCGGGCCATGGCGGCCAACTGCCCGAACACCAAGCTGGTGTTGTCGGGCTTCTCCCAGGGCGCTGTGGTCTCCGGCTTCGCGACCTCTGACGTCGTCCCGCTCAGCGTGCCCGCCGCAGTGGCCCCGGCACCGCTGCCGCCTGAGGTCGCCGACAACGTCGCCGCGGTCGTGCTCTTCGGTGCACCGTCGGGGGCGTTCCTGAGCAAGTACGGCGCGCCCGCCATCAACATCGGACCGCTGTATCGCGACAAGACCCTGGAACTGTGCAATCCCGGCGACGGCATCTGCTCGGGTGCACCCGACGGAGGTCCGGGCATCGCCCACGCGCTGTACCCGGTGAACGGCTCGGTCAACGAGGGTGCGGCGTACGCGGTGGGTCGACTCTGAGGATGTCAATTAGTTAGTGCCCTATCTATTAGGGTACGGTGCGAGGGTGTCCGCCCCCGCCGATCCCGACCTCGATCCACTCGCCCTGGAACGGCAGGTGTGTTTCGCGCTGGCGACCACCAACCGGGCCGTGCAGTCGATCTATCGGCCGCTGCTCGAGCCACTCGGCCTGACCCACCCGCAATACCTGGTGATGCTCGCGCTGTGGGATCAGCGCAAGACGCAGGGTGATCGGCGCTGCCCGCTGTCGGTCAAGCAGATTGCGACAACGCTGCAACTCGATCCGGCGACGCTGTCACCGATGCTGAAGCGCCTCGATGCGCTGGGGCTGGTCACTCGCACCCGGAGTTCCGCCGATGAGCGATCGACCGACGTCGAGTTGACCGAGGCGGGTGTCGCGCTGCGCGACCGCGCGCTCGCCGTCCCGGTGGCCGTGGTGGAACGTCTCGGTGTCGACCAGGCCGATCTCGAGGAACTGCACCGCGTGCTGACCTCCGTCAATTCCGCCGCGCTTGCGGCGGGAGCATACTGAGACCCAAAGACAGGGAGCCATCGTGGCCGCCGACAAACCGTCGTTTCTGCAATACATCGGCTATTCGTACGGCCGGCGCTTGCCTGCGTCGATGCGCACCTGGGTGGCCGAGGACCTCGCGGCGCAGGGTGCGGTCCGCCGACACATGATTCGGATGGCGATCCCGCCGCTGTTCGTCCTCGCGCCACTCTGGCTGCTTCCGGCATCGCTGTACGTGCACATCGAGATGACGGTGCCGATCTACTGCTGGGCGTTGCTGATGGCCCTGGCTCTCAACAAGGTGTGGCGCAGGCACCGGTTGGCCCAGCACGGACTCGATCCGAACTTGGTGGACGTGATCAATCGGAAGAAGAAGGCGCACGTCGACGAGGACTACATCAAGCGCTTCGGTCCGCGGCCGCAATCAGCCGAGTGGCAGTCCAACAGCAATCCGTTTCACTGACGGGTCACCCGTCGTAGCGCGCCCGCGCGAACTCGCGCTCGACGGCGGCATCCTCGGTCTGGTCGAATGATCGACCGCGGCGTTCGGCCTCAGCATTGCCGGTGAACAGGCCGGAGTCGGCCTGCCGATGATCGACAAGCATTGCGCTGCTGAGCATGTGACGGTCGGCGTCGCTCTGGTGCTCGAGCCGGCGCCGGGGCAGCGCGCCGGGCTGCTCGCGCTGCAGCCACTCGACCATGCCCTCGCGAACGTCGCACCGAAGGTCGAACAATGCTCCGGCGTTGGGTGCGCTGACCAGCATCCGTACCCGCACATATCCGTCGACGGCGTCGGTGACCTGGAGAACGCCGACCCGGCTGTCCCACAGCGGGTTGGCGCGCAGCAGCCGGTCCAATTCGGCGCGCATCGCGTCGAACGGCACCGTGAAGTCCACATCGAGCTCGGCGGTCCCCAGCAGTTCGGTGGCGTTCCGGGTCCAGTTCTGGAAGGGCGTGGTGGTGAAGTAGGTGCACGGCAGCACCAGTCGGCGCTCATCCCAGAGATGGACGACGACGTAGGTCAGCGTGATCTCCTCGATGCGACCCCACTCGTCTTCGAGAACCACGACATCACCCACGCGGATGGCGTCGG
This sequence comes from Mycolicibacterium sp. CR10, assembly GCF_005222675.1. Classification (GTDB taxonomy): domain Bacteria; phylum Actinomycetota; class Actinomycetes; order Mycobacteriales; family Mycobacteriaceae; genus Mycobacterium. Next base: position 179,306 of record NZ_STGE01000009.1, read on the forward strand.
AGAACGCGATCTGGATGCCGGCGAACGCAGCGCCCAGTGAGGTCTGGGCGGCCAAGCCGGCGACGACGGACAGCACGCCCGCGGACGCGAACAGTGTCTTGCCGATGTCGCTGAACGACGGGAAGGTCATCAGCGCGGCGGCAGCGCCGAGCACGACGACCACGGCGATCACGAGCCGGCGAAGCGTTGTCACCTGGGTGCGGATCTTGCGGCGGTGCCGGTCGGCGTCGGTGAGGCCTTCGTCACCACCGCCGAAGCGTGCAATCGCCCGTCGTTCGGCAACCATCACCAGGCTGGCCAGCAGCCAGGTGATGGTGCCGATGAGAACGATGACCAACAGATGATCGAGCCAGCTGCGCCAGCTCGACTCGGGATCGGAGACGCGGCTGAGCGCGGCGGAGGCGGCGATCACCATCAGCGTGGCGCGTACCGGACGGCGGGTCAGCCGGGCAACGTCACGAAGCACGGCGCTGCGGCTGCCGAGGCGCTGCACCGTCCAGGACAGGGCCAGGCCGAGCACGTAGGCGACGGTCACTGCGCCGACAATCCACGCTGCGGTGGCGAAGGCGTGGGTGGCGGGCTCAAAAGTGTCGGGCATGAACAGGTCTGCTCCTTGATGGGGGACGGACGGAGTTCGAAAGTCACAGACGACTTCGGCGTCGACCGTCGGAGGCTTCCCGGCGGGCGGCGGACACCAAACCCGGTACCGGCCCGTGCTGCCTTGTGAGAGTCAACTCACACCGCGTGCTGCGGCGAAGGCCGTCAGTACGCTGAATCCATGACCAACGCCGGGACGCCGATCGACGGCCTGCTGGCGCGCGCGGGAGGTATCCGCGGGCTGGTCCACACCGCTCTGCCCGTGACGACGTTCGCGGTGACATCCCCGCTGGCTGGTCTGGTCCCCGCGATCGTCACGTCGTTGGCCGCAGCGGCGGCCGTGCTCGCGTGGCAGCTGCTGCGGCGTGAATCCACCCGTCCGGCGGTGCTCGGATTCGCGGGCGTCGGAGTGTGTGCGGGCTTTGCCTATGTCACCGGGCGGGCAAAGGACTTCTACCTTCCCGGCATCTGGATGTATCTGGCCGTGGCCATCGTCTTGACGATCTCGTTGCTGGCCCGTCGCCCTCTGGTCGGCGTCGTCTGGGCCAGGATCACCGGCCGCGACGACACCTGGCGACGCATGCCCCGGGTACGGCTGGCCTTCGACATCGTCACCGCCACGCTGGCGGCGGTGTCATGGGCGCGATTCGCCGTGCAGTACTACCTCTACGACACCGACCAGGAGGGGCTGTTGGCGGCCGCCCGGCTAGCGATGGGATGGCCGGTGTTCGCCGTGACGTCGTCGCTGATCTACCTCGTGATCCGCCGGGCCGTCCGCGAGCTGCCGCGCGCCGCGGAGGCCGCCGGCGACGCGTGAGCAACGATTAAAGTCACGCTCAACGGGGCATAAAGGAGTAGCGGCGCTGAGACCACGCGTATCGCGCGTCTCATCGATCCCCCCAGGAGCCTCACGTGACCATCGCCCCTACCTGCTTCGATTCGCCTCGCGTTCCGTCCACCGTCTATCCGCCGCAGCAGGATTCTCACCTGCTCATCGGCGCGATGACCGAGGCCGGGCTGGCGCCTGGCGCACGGGTGGCCGACCTGTGCACCGGCAGCGGGGTGGCTGCCCTTGCGGCGGCCGCGGCCGGGGCAGCCGAGGTGAGTGCATTCGACATCTGCCCGGAAGCCGTGCGTCACGTGCGCTCCAGTGCCCTCGCCGACGGCGTCGACGTTCAGGTGCACCGCGGATCATGGGCGCGTGCCGTCGAATTCGGCCCGTTCGACCTCGTCGTCGCCAACCCTCCATACGTGCCCCACGGGCCGGCCGACGACAGTGCCTCGATTCCGGCCTCGGCCGGGCCGGCGCGGGCGTGGAACGCCGGCGCCGACGGGCGGCTCGTCCTGGACCCGCTGTGCGCCGCGGCGCCGCTGCTCGTGGATGAAGGTGGCACGATGATGATCGTGCAGTCGGAATGCGCGAACATCGGCAAGACGGTATCCGCGCTGCGGACTCACGGCATGCGTGTGGAAGTGGTTGCCCAGCAGCTGATCCCGTTCGGACCGGTGATGTCGGTACGCGCGGAGTTTCTGATGAGGGCGGGTTTGCTTTCGCCGGGGCGACGGGAAGAGCGGCTTGTCGTGATCCGCGCGGATGCGCCGTGACCGACGAGCCGCGTGCGGTTCGCGTGGTGCCGGGCGGCCCCGTGATGGTCGAGGGGCCGGTTCGCATCGAGATGCCCGGCGGCAGCGTCGTGGAATCTGACCGGTTCATGGTCGCGATCTGTGCGTGTCGCAGGTCCAAGACCTACCCGCTGTGCGACACCAGCCACCGCCGACGGTCAGGCCAGGGGACGTCGTAGCGAGGATCGGCCCTCGCCCCAGCAGGTCATCAGGTGATCGGCAAGCCGGTCCTCCACCGCGCCGAACGCCCGGATCCCGAACACCACGTCCCGATCGAGCTGGGGTTCTCGGGCGACCAGGTCACCGACCACGTCGGTGCGCACCACCTGCTCGTGCACCGCGTCGGCCTCCACGTGCTCGAGGTAAAACGATCGGCAATCTTCATGCGCACCAAGGCGTTTGAGTGCCTGCGCCATCCGGCGGGACCCGGGAGGCGACGTCACCTCGGTAGCGGCGAAATGACCCACGGACGCACCGCGAAGTCGTCGATGCAGACCGAACAACGACATCAGGTTCACCACGGCCAACGTCTCGGCGGTGACGTCGTTGAGGTATCCCAGATAGGTGTTGTCCAGATCTGCGGCCGCCATCAGGTCGGCGAACAGTTGCTGATGAAGCCGGGCGCCCTTACCTCCACCGAACTCGTCGAACTCCACCGCCACGAACGACGCCTTGGCCTGGCCGGTCAACCGGGGGATGGTCCATGCGTGCGGGTCGCCCTCTTTCAGGTGATAGAGCGACCGGTGAACGAAGTACTCACGCATCTGCTCCCAGGTGCCGTCGGTTCGGAGGTGGTACGACGGTCCGCTGCCCTCGACCGGTTCGACGCACAGTGCGTCCAGTTCGGCCATGGCCGTGGCGTCGCGATCGATCTCACCGACGTCCAAGCGGACCGCGTCGAGAAACAGTTCCTCCAGTCGGCTACGTAGATGCAGCAGTCCGGGATTCCATTCCCAGCCGGCGTCGACGCCGGCAAACCCGCGGTAGTGCAACTCGTAGCAGATGTACAAGGCGAGTTGGAGGTCCAGGCCATGAGGATCCGCATCTGCAAGCGAGGTGGCGACGCGGTTGAGCTGGCCCTGCGGCGCACGCTCGGCCAGCAGGTCGATCACCGACAGCGAGATGGGTCCGCGGCTTTCCGGAAGTGCGGGCGCAAGCATGGTCGGCATCACCACTGCTAGATACCCCGCGCAGCCGCCCCTCAATCGACCCACCACCGCCGCGCCGCCCTACCCGAAAGTGCCGCCACATATACGTCTGCGACGTTCTTCTCACACATGTCGATATGTGCGATCACATCGGGGGGCATCGGGTAACCACAGGACAGGCGCAGTCATGCGCTCTCCGAAACTCTCTAGATACCAAGGGGTGAACCACAGAATGGCATCACCAACTCTGTCCACCACAGCAACCACATCGACACTGCTTACGCAGCTGCGCAGCGTCCTCGATCTGACTCATACCGAGATCCAGGTCGCGGAGACCCGCGTGGTGCAGGCCCGCACCGACGCCGTGCGCACCGAACTGCAGCAGAACGCGAACAACGGGCGCATCCGCGCCGAGGCGCTCGAGAAGGCCATCCGCGATCTCGGCGGCTTCCCGGACGTCATCGGCCCGTTCTTCGGCCGGGCCGCCGCTGCGGTCAAGGCTCTGACCGAACAGGCCGCCCCGTTCGACGAGGCACTCCTGGGTGACCTCGCCCTGGAGGGCCAGTTGCTGGACCGGTCCCGCTACGTCAAGGCGCTCGCCGTCGCCGCCGGGCAAAAGGACATCGAGGACCTGGCCACCCGACTGATCACCGCCCACTCGGCGACGGTCGACTGGCTGACCACCGTGTTGGCCGAGGACGCTCTCGGCGGCCCCGCAGCGCTGCGACGCACCCCGGTGCAGGCTGCGGCCGGCCTCGCGGTCAAGTTCGTCAATCTGCCGTTGACGTGGTCAACCCGTGGCGCCGAGCACGCCGCTGAGGCGCTGCGCTCGGTGCGGCCTGCCGTCACCGATCTGGTCGACCGCGGCTCGCGGACCGGCGATATCGCCGCGAAGGCGCTTGCGGGTGCCCGTGATTCGGCGCTCGAAGCTGCTGAGCGGATCGCGCGCGAGCAGGGCGCCGACGGTGCTGCCGACGCGATCCACGCGGCGCGCGGCGCCACCGGCATCCTCGATCCGGCCGAGCTGCCGATCTCCGATTACGACGAGCTGAACGTCACCGAGGCCGCGACCGCGGTCAAGGACCTCGAAGAGCCGTCTGACATTCGCGTGATCATCGCGTACGAAGAGGCCCATAAGGCCCGCGCACGCGTGGTCTCTGCGGCCCAGACCCGTCTTGCTGCTATCGCGCAGGAAGTCGTCGGGATCAGCTAGCAGTTTTCCCCTAGGGCCGGCGCGGGCGATCATGCCCGCGCCGGCTTCTGCTGTTCCCCGCACCGGGTTCGGCTGTGCCCCCGCGCCGGGTTCGGCTGTGCCCCCGCGCCGGGTTCGGCTACGCCTTGCTGCGGCGCTCGACCTGCCGCTTGATCTTCTGGGGCAGCGCATCGGCCGCCATCAGCGCGGGCATCAGTTCCGGCTCGAGCATCAAAGCGCGGAACACCATGCCGATCGTCACCGAGTGATCCGGTCGATCGACCACTTCGATCCGATCACCCGCGCGCATGGTTCCCGGCGTGATCACTCGGAAGTACGCACCGGGAACCCCCGCTGCGGTGAACGTCTTGATCCACCCGGGGATCCCCAGCCACGTCGAGAACGTCTTGCACGGAGTCCGCGGGCTGGTGGCCTCCAACATCAAGCCGTCGGATCCGATCGACCACCGTTCGCCGACAAGGCAATTGGTGACGTCCACATCCGACGTGGTGATGTTCTCCCCGAAGACGCCATTGGTGATTTCGCGGTCGAGCCGGGATTGCCAGTCGTCCAGATCCTCCCGGGCATAGGCATACACGGCCTGATCGTCACCGCCGTGGTGGCGTGGGTCGCAGATCGAGTCGCTGACGACGCCGCTGCCCAGCCCGCCCTGCCTCGGTCCGGGGGCACGCACGGACAGTGCCTCGCTGCTGGGCCGCTTGTCGATTCCGGAGCGCCATCCGGGTCCGAGGTCGGCGGGCGCGGTCGCTGTGTTCACCGTCAACACCGATGGCTCGGTCACCTCGGGTTCACACCAGCTCCCACTTGTCCTCCTCGCCGATCGGCGCCGCGGTGAGTCGCACAGTGCGCTCGTCGCCGGCGTCGTCGACCGCGGTGCAATCGAGCGTCTTGCCGACCTCGACCGCTTTCAGCCCCTCACCGCAGTCCACGGTCACCGGGAAGCCGAGCTGCGCCGACAGTTCGTCGCTCAGCGATGAGCCGGTCTTGTTCAGGTCGTAGAGCGTGTCGATGGTGCTGAAGTTCACGTTGTAGTCGTCGTCGGTGACCGTGGTCTCGACGCGCACTTTCTGGCCGCTGACCTCCGCGGTGCAGGTGAACTTGTCACCTTTTTTGGGTGCGGGTGACTGCTCGGGGCAGTCGATGGACGAGACCTTCTGGCCGACAGACGAATAGCTCTTGTTGAGCTCGTCGGTGATCGCGGTCTTGAGCTTGTCGTAGTCGAGCCCGCCGACGGACGCCGAGAATGAGCAGGCGCTCACCAGTGCGGCGCCGGAAGCCAGCAGCAGGGCAGCGGTGATTCGCCCGGGCGACGTCGGTGTCCGTGGCTTCCTTGCCGGCAGTGCGTTCCTGGCCATGAGTGCCTCTCCTCGCTGGGGAACGGGACATCAAGATCGTAGGCGTTTTCTGTCAGAGTCCCGCCAAATCGTCGGGAACGTCCACCGCGTAGATCTGTAACACCTCCAGCGCCACCACATCGAGGGTGCGCTCGTGCGTCGCGGCCAGCACCACTGGGCACCCGTGTCCGTCGTCGTGCGCGCGGAGCCAGTTCAACGCGGTGACGCACCACCGGTCCCCGGGTACCAGTCCGGGGAACCGGTAGGCCGGCATAGGCGTCGCCAGATCGTTGCCGATCGAGCGCTGGTGCTCGAGGAACTCCGCCGTCACCACCGCGCAGATCGTGTGGCGGCCGAGGTCCTCGTCGCCGGTGCTGCAGCACCCGTCGCGGTAGAAGCCGGTCATCGGTTCGGTTCCGCACGGATCCAGCGGTCCACCGAGCACGTTGCGTTCAGCCATCGGGCCAGTATCGGTCAGATACTCAGTCTGCGATACCGCTGCAGCCTCCGAATACCTTGGGCCGGTGCGGCGCCCGTGACCGGGGCGAGCGCCGAGCGCAGCCGGTCCCGGACATCATCGACATCGAGTCCCATTCCGATGGCCACCAGAGCGTTGGCCGTTGTGGTCGGCGGTGCGGCGGCGACGTGGACCGACGGACCCACGACGTTGACGACGTAGGTGCGGGTGGCGGCCCGGTAGCGCACCGCGACGGTGCCCTTCATCCGATACACCCCCGGCGGGGGTTCCTCGAGCAGATCGATGACGGCACCGGGGTCCACGCAGCCGTCACCGACGGCTGTCACCGCGTCCGCGTGGACGTGATCGTGGGCGTGCGGCGCATTCGGCTCGGTGTCGAAGAACAACTCGCGGAACGTCAGCTGGCCCGCCTCCTCCCCGGCGACGGCGGCGTCGTAGAGCAGCGCGGGGTCGATCCGTCCCGCGGTGGCTCCCACCACCTGGGCGTGCGGATTGCGCTCGCGGACCCTGCTCTCGATGCGGTGCAGCGCGGCGTCATGTTCCCCGTCGGCGACCTGGTCGAGCTTGTTGACGACGACGAGGGTGGCGGCGCCGTAGCGCGCCGGCGGGCTGGCATCCCGGTCCACCGTGTCGAAGTGGGTGGCGGCGTCGAGAACGTCGACGACACCGCCCGGGCGCACGTTGTCGACCCCGCTGAACCGGATGATGCGGGCGATCGCGACGGGGTCGGCCAGACCGCTCGCCTCGACGATGATCGCGTCGAGGCGCAACTTGGGGTCGGCGAGGCGCGTCAACGCGACGTCGAGGCCGCCTTCGTCGGGCAGACAGCAGATGCATCCGCCGGCAATCGATGCGGGCTCGTCCACCTGCCCGGTCACCAGTCCCGCGTCGACGTTGAGTTCGCCGAAATCGTTGATGACCACGCCGATCCGCGCGCCGGGGCTGCGTAGCACATGGTTGAGCAGCGTGGTTTTTCCGGCGCCGAGATAGCCAGTAAGTGCGATGACGGGAATCGGTTGCACCCAAACTCCTTCCGTGCCCGGCAGGGTACAGGGAGCGCAGCGGGATAAGCGGCCGCGCACCGCAAACGTGCGGGTAGGATGGCCGTTCGCGGCGATATCTCGGCGTGGACGGCGGGGCAATTCACATGCAGGGATGGACGACCAGCGGGTTGGGGCCCGTGGCGCGGAGCCGCATGCTGCTGGTGTCCCGTGAGGATCCGGTGGAGGAGTCCGGGCTGTTCGACGCCGCCGCGGAGCCGCCGGTGCTCAAGTCGCTGTTGCGGATCTCGGACGCCATCCTGCGCGCCGACTATTTTGAAGAGGTCCTCGAGGTCATCGCCGAGCAGGCGTTGATCGCACTGTCTGCGGCGTCCCTGTCGATCAGTCGGTGGGACACCCGCCGGGACGCGCTGCAAACGCTGATCAACGTCGGTGACCTCGCCCCCGGTGAACAGCGGTGGCCCCAGGACGAGGTCTACTACATCGCCGACGATCCACTGGTCACCGGGTTGCTGCAACACGGCCGGTCGTACACCAACGCCGTCGATGACGAGAACTGCCCGCCGGACTGCAAACGCCTGTTGCTGGATCTGGGCAAGGAGAGCGAACTCGCTGTCCCGGTGATGTGCGGCGAGACGATGTGGGGCGAGATCTGGGCGGCGGGCGCCGACGGTCGCAGGTTCGACGCCGGCGATGCGCGCCTGCTGCAGGCCATCTCCGCGCACACCGCCGTGGCGATCGGCCGCTCCGAACTGTTGAGCACTGTGTGGGGTTACGCGCTGCAGGATCCGCTGACCGGCATCGCCAACCGCCGTGCGATCGATCGGTTGCTCACCGAGTTCGACTGGATGAACGCCTCACCGGCGGCGCTGGTGTGCGACCTCGATGAGTTCAAGCTGATCAATGACCGCGACGGGCATGCGGCGGGCGACGCGCTGCTGCGCGGTGTCGCCAGCGTGCTCGAGCGGCTCGCCGGCAAGGTCGACGGGGCCGTCGCGGCGCGCCTCGGCGGTGACGAGTTCTGCGTCTTCCTGCCCGACGCGTCGTTGGCGGCCGCACAGGTCTTCGCCGACGACGCGACGCGGGCGATCCGTCTCGTGCATCCCACGGTGAGCTTGTCCTGGGGCGCGGCGGTGGCCGGCCCGGACGTCCGCAACGGGCCGGAGCTGCTGGCCGCCGCCGACGCCGCGCTGCTGGAGGCCAAACGTCAGGGACCCGCTCGGTACTCCACCGGAACATCGGCACCCGCGGTACCTGGAGACGTCTTCCTGCGTGATCGGCGTACCGAAAACCGCCGCAGCGCAGACCAGTTGGCAGGCAGCATCGTCGGCGTACTCCAGGAACAGGAACTGACGCTGCCCGAGGCGCTGCAGGTTCTCGCGATGCAGGTGCAGCGGGCGATCGACACCGCCGCCTGGACGATCTCGGAACTGTCCACCGACGGCGCGGTGCTGCGCACCATCCGCAGCGTCGACAGCGTCCTGAAGCAGGAGTCGGGCCTGTCGGTGCTGACGGATCTAGGTCCGCTCTCGTATGGCCTGGCCGACTATCCGGCCTCCGCCCGAGCGGTCACCGAAAGCAGCACTTTCGTCGCCGCGGTCGGGCTGGACGGGTCGGATCCCGCCGAGATCGCGCTGCTGTCCAAGCTCGGCTACCGGGCGGTGCTCGGCGTCGGGGTGCACGCGGGCGATCGGCGCTATCTGATCGAATTCTTCTCCCACGACGGGTATGTCGAACTGGCCGAGATCGCGCCACTCGTCCAGGTGCTCGTCGGGTACTGCGTGTCGCGGACACTGCCGCAGTAACGCCGGATCACCGGAAGCCGGTAGTGCCGCCGTCGACCATGATGGTCTGCGCCGTCACGAACGCTGCCTCGTCGCTGAGAAGGAAACACACCACCGGCCCGATGTCGGTGCGCACGTCGCCGAGCCGCCCCATCGGCACAGCGCGTCGGCTGCGTTCGTAGGCCTCGGGAGCCATCTGCCGCCATGAGGTGACGCCCTCGGTTTCGGCGAACGGACAGATCACGTTGACGCGGATGTTGTCCCGACCCCATTCCAGCGCAGCGGCCTTCGATATTCCCCTGATCGCCTCCTTGGCGCCGGCATAGGCGCCGAACCTCGGCATACCGACGGTGCCGGTTCCCGATCCGAGGTTGACGATGCTGCCGCCTCCATTGCCGATGAAGACCGGGTGGACCGCCTGCATCAGCTCGAAGGTGGCGCGGGGGCCCACGTCGAACACCAGGTCGTAGTCGTCGCGGGTGATGGCCGTGAACGGCTTCGGCTCATTAGTGGCGATCGCGTTGTTGACAAGGCCGTGCACGGTGCCGAAGGTCTCGAGCGCCGAGGCGACGATACGGCGGGCGGCGTTGCCGTCGCGAAGGTCGGCCACCAGGGATGCCGCTGAATGGCCTTCTTCCAGAAGCTGTTCTGTGGTCGCTGCGAGGATGTCTTCTTCGCGGTCGACGAGCAGCACCGAGGCGCCGCGCTCGGTCAGCGCGGCCGCGATGCCCTTGCCGACACCGCGTGCGGCGCCGGTGACGATCACCACCCTGTTGCTCAGCACGTGACCATCATGAACGCCGAAGCGCCAGACCTGACCGGGGGGATCAGGTCTGGCGCGACAGCTGCAGTTATGAACTCAGATTACGGAGCGGGGATGGTTGCGCAGCCGAGGCCGGGGATGCAGCCGCTGGCCCCACCCGGCCCTGCGGTACCGCTGGGTCCGCCCGGAATGACAGCGGTGGCCCCGTCGGGTCCGGCCGCGCCACTGACGCCGCCGGGGTTGGTGCTGCCGCTCACCCCGCCGGGGCCGGCCTCGCCGGCAGGCCCGCCCGGAATGGCGCCCGCGGCGCCGCCGGGGCCTGCCTCGCCGCCCGGGCCGCCCGGGATCACACCAGCGGCTCCGTCGGGTCCTGCCACACCGCCGGGTCCGCCCGGGATGGCACCAGCCGCGCCTCCGGGGCCTGCAGTGCCGTTAACAGCACACGGGGTGCCGTCGGCGTTGACGCACGGCGGGGGCGGGGGCGGGGTACCGAAGCTCAGGGGCGCGGTTGCGATGGCAGCCGCCGCAGCGCCCGCGAAGACCAGGGATCCGAGGTTCATTGTCTTGTTTCGCATGAAAAAGCAATTGCCCGACCGCGCACAAACAAAACCCACCCGGTGATGAAACTTTCCTAAGTGATCTCTGAGCCCAGGCGTCAGCGGTGGCATCCTGGCGTGATGGGACTGATCTTCCGCTTGGCCGAGCTGCTGCTCGTGCTCGTGCCACTGATCGGTGTGGGCTATGCCACCTACCGGGGGATCGTGGCGGCGCGGCGTCGCCAGGTCGACGAGCTGCCGGCGCCGACGCCCACCAACGGTGACGCGGCTCAGCGGCGCGCGATCGCACGCGCGATCGAGGAGCACGACCGGACGGACACCCGGTGGCTGGACTACGAACTCGACGTCGCCCTGCTGCTCGACTACCCGCTGATGACCGACATGCGCGACGCGCTCACCGAACGTTTCCACCGGGCCAAACTGCGAGCGGACTTCTTTCGCCCCGCCGGCGTCGCGGACCTCGTCGACGACCGCGACGCCACCCGCGACTATCTGGACGCTGTCCAGGAGTACGTGAGCGCCTTCGACGTCGCCGAGGCCGAAGCGATCAGACGACGCCGCACCGGCTTCTCCACGGAGGAGCAGGAGCGCCTCACCCGTGCCCAACGACTGCTTCGGGTGTCGGCCGACACCGCGGCGACGTCGCAGGAACGCGAGCGCGCCTATCGGTTGGCGCGCCGCGAACTCGACGGGCTGATCGTGCTGCCCGAACGTGCCCGCGCCGCACTCGAGCGGGGGATCTCCGGCGAGCTCGGGAGCTAGCCGTCCAGTGCCGCGTCGGCGACGTCCAGCGCGCGGTCCAGTATCGCCAGGCCTTCGCGCGCCAAGTCCTCGGTGACGATGCACGGCGGCACCACGTGGATGCGGTTGTAGTTGGCGAACGGCAGCAGCCCGTTCTTCTTGCACTCCGCGATCACCGAGTTCATGGCCGCGCTGGAGCTGCCGTAGGGCGCCAGTGGCTCCCGGGTGCCCTGATCGGCGACCAGTTCGACCGCCCAGAACACACCGGCACCGCGCACCTCGCCGATACAGCGATGCCGCTGCGCCATCTGCCGCAGCTCGGGTCCGAGCACCTCGCTGCCGATGCGGGCGGCGTTCTCCACGATGCCCTCGTCGGCCATCGCGTTGATGGTGGCCACGGCCGCGGCGGTCGCCAGCGGGTGACCCGAGTACGTCAGACCACCCGGGTACGCACGATGGGCGAACGTGTCAGCGATCTCGGGGCTGATGGCCACGCCGCCGAGCGGGACGTAGCCGGAGTTGACGCCCTTGGCGAAGGTCAGCAGGTCGGGTGTGACACCGAAATGGTCGACAGAGAACCACTTTCCGCTGCGGCCGAAGCCCGCCATCACCTCGTCGGCGATGAAGATGATGCCGTACTCGTCGCAAAGCGCGCGCACCCCGGCGAGGTATCCGGGCGGCGGCACCATGATGCCGGCGGTACCGGGGATCGACTCGAGGATGATGGCCGCGATCGTCGACGGGCCTTCCATCTTGATGGTGTCCTCGAGGTGGGCCAGCGCCCGTTGGGACTCCTCGGCCTCGGTGGTGGCGTGGAACTGCGACCGGTACAGGAACGGGCCGAAGAAGTGGACGACGCCGGCGTTGCCGTGGTCGTTGGGCCAACGGCGCGGGTCCCCGGTCAGGTTGATGGCCGTCTCGGTGCCGCCGTGGTACGAGCGGTAGCGGGCGAGCACCTTGTAGCGGCCGGTGTGCAGCCGGGCCATCCTCACCGCGTGCTCGACGGCGTCGGCGCCGCCGTTGGTGAAGAAGATCTTGTTGAGTTCCCCCGGGGTGCGTTCGGCGATCAGTCGCGCGGCCTCGGAGCGGGCGTCGTTGGCGTGCTGCGGTGCCACGGTGCACAGCTTTGCGGCCTGTTCGGCAATGGCGGCAACGACTTTCGGATGCTGGTGACCGATATTGGTGTTCACCAACATGGACGAGAAATCGAGTAGCCGGTTGCCGTCGCCGTCCCAGACGTGGCACCCCTGCGACGCCGTGATCGTCATCGGTGAGATGTCGGCCTGGGCTGACCACGAGTGGAAGACATGGGCGCGATCCAGCTCGTAGGTGCGAGCGGCTTCCGCGCGGGCCGCCTCGACGGTCAGGCCGTTGGGCAGGGACGCGGTCTCATTGATCACGGTCATAGGAAAATCTTTCACTGTTTGAACGCCGAACGTACGGTTGTTGACGGCTCCACTCGGGATTCGTGTCAAGAACCGTACTCTCGGCGTCGGTTTTACAGCAGCGAGGCCTTCTCCAGGTCGCCGAGGGCGTCACCGGTGTACACCGCGAGCCGCTGCAGGTGGGGCAGAGCGTCGCGGCAGCCGACGAAGCCGAAGTTCATCGTCTCGGCGTAGCTCTGCAGGGTGATGTTCAGCGCCATCCCATGAATCGGAATCGACACCGGATATGTAGCCTCCAGCCGGGACCCGTTGAAGTACAACGGTTCCCGCGGACCGGGAACATTCGACACGCACAAGTTGAAGGTGTACGGCCACGGCGTCTGCACGCCCGTCAACGCTCCGGCGATCTGCCCGCCCGCCGGTGCCAACAGCGCCGCGGTGTAGGCGATGATCATCGATGGCGACATGGTCTGCAGCTGCGCCTTGGAGGCCCGCGTCGCCGCCGTGATCGACAGCAGCCTCTCGACCGGATCCTCGATATCGGTGCCCATCGGAGCCAGGATGGCCCCCACCGCATTGCCGCCGCCCTCGTCGCCCTTGGGTCGCACGTTGACGGGAAGGAACGCGATCAGCGAACGCTCCGGCAGCTTGTCGAAATCACTGAGGAACTTGCGCAGACCGCCGCCGATGATCGCCAGCGCCACGTCGTTGATCGTCGCCCCGTGCTGGGAACTCAATGCCTTGAGCCGGTCGAACTCGTACTGCTGGGTGGCGAAACGGCGGTTGCGGCTGATCCGTGCGTTGAGGATGCTGTGCGGCGCCGACGCCGACCCGGCGATGTGAACGAAGTCGCCGTCGCGCCGGATCTGGGTGTTGACCAATGCGTTGGTCAGATCGACCGCCGAGCTGACACCACCGGCCACCGCCGAACCCACCCCGCCGATGGCGCGCAGGGCAGCCGTCAACGGGTTCGACGAGCCCGCTTCCGAGGCACGCCGCTCACGCTTGGGCGCGGGAACGTTGAAGAACATCCGGGTGTCGCGCGACTCCGGATCCGTGGACAGGCTGCGCGCCAACATCCGCATCGCGCTGTAGCCGTCGACAAGCGCATGGTGGATCTTCATGTACAGCGCGAAGCGCCCACCCTCGAGCCCCTCGATGACGTGGATCTCCCACGGCGGACGGGTCAGGTCGAGGTGGTTGCTGTGCAGCCGGGAGACCAGGATGCCGAGTTCACGCTCGTCGCCCGGACTCGCGAGCGCCGACCGGCGGACGTGGTAGTCGAAGTCGAAGTCCTTGTCGGTCACCCAGCTGTGCACCGGGCTGAACTGCAGACGCGGGTTGGCCAGTTTGCGGTTCCACGGCGGCTGCACCTCTTGCCTGCGCGCCTCGTCGATCATCTGCCGCAGGTAGTCGCGCGGCGCGTCGGCCGGCGGGGTGAAGGGCAGCAGCCCCGCGACGTGCATCTTCGAGCTCGACGTCTCGCCGTAGATGAAGATCAGGTCTTGCAGCCCAAGCCTGACACTGTTCGCGCTCAAGGGCACTCCTGGCTTTCGCTGCTGATGGTGCTCGCCACGGTACGCCCGTGCGGTCACGTTCCACAGAAGGTTTGGAACGAGGCGCTGAACTCCTTTTCAGCGGGCTCGGCGTAGCGCTCGAAACCGGGCCGTTCGGCGAACGGCGACCTGACCGCGTCCAACAGACGCTCGAGTGGCGCCACGTCACCGGCGGTGGCCGCCGTCAGCGCCTCTTCCACGAGGTGATTGCGGGGAATGTAGACAGGGTTGACCCGGTCCATCGCCTCCGGGTCGGGCCCGAGGGCGAGCCACCGGGCAAGCCAGGCGTCAAATGTCGCAAGGTCGACGAACTCGCCCCGCACGGGCTCCGCGTCGCCGCGTGCCGCTGCGCTCAGCCGACGGTAGAACAACGTGTGGTCCACCCGGCTCTGCTGTAACTGCGGAAGCAGCTCCTCGATGAGCGGGGCCACCGCGTCGGCGGGGGCATCCGGAACGCCGAGTTTGGCCCGCATACCCGCCGACCAGTGCTCGTCGTAGCGGCCCATGAACGTGCCCAGAGACGCCTCGGCGAGCGCGACGGCCTTCTCGGGATCGGGGTCCAGCAGCGGTAGCAGGGCTTCGGCGAACCGGGCCAGGTTCCACAGCGCGACCGAGGGCTGGTTGCCGTAGGCATAGCGTCCCCAGCTGTCGATCGAGCTGAACACGGTGGCCGGGTCGAAGCTCTCCATGAACGCACACGGCCCGTAGTCGATGGTCTCGCCCGAGATCGTCATGTTGTCGGTGTTCATCACGCCGTGCACGAAGCCCGCCAGCATCCACCGGGCGATCAGATCGGCCTGCGCAGCACTGACCGCGTCGAGCAGCGCAAGGTAGGGGTGATCGGCGTCTGCCGCCGCAGGATGGTGCCGAGCGATCGCGTGGTCGGCCAGTCGGCGCAGCAGATCCAGGTTCCCGGTCGACTGAGAAATTGCGGACGCGTACTGGAACGAACCGACCCGCAGGTGGCTGTCCGCGACCCGCGCCAGCACGGCGCCGGGCAGCGCGGTCTCGCGGTACACCGGGTTGCCGGTGGCGACCACGGCGAGTGCGCGCGTCGTCGGGATGTGCAGCGCGTACATGGCCTCGCTGATGACGTACTCGCGCACCATCGGCCCGACCGCCGCCAACCCGTCGCCACCCCGGGCGAACGGCGTCCGCCCGGAACCCTTGAGATGAAGGTCCCGAAGCCGGCCCGATGCGTCGACGAACTCGCCGAGCAACAGCGCGCGACCGTCTCCGAGCCGGGGCACGAACCCGCCGAACTGGTGGCCCGCGTACGCCTGAGCCGCTGGCGTCGCGTTGTCGGGGAGCCTCGCCCCGACCAGCAGCCCCAGCCCATCGGGACTGCGCAGCCAGGCCGGGTCGAAGCCCAGTTCGGTCGCAAGTGGCTCGTTGAGCGCGATCAACGTCGGTTCCGGCGCCGCCTCGGCCTGCCAGCGCACGGCCAGCTCGGGAAGCTCGCCGACGAAGCGGCCCTGCAGCGCGATGCTCATTGCACCCAGCCTACGGAGACGGCCGGATCACCGCGATCGCGTCGACTCCGTCCTTGATCGAAATCCGGCGGGTGCTCTCCTCCAACACCAACGTCCCCGCCAACTCGGTGTACGCGCCCGTTTTCGGCAGGATCAGGGCGCGCTGACCCGGCGCGACATCGGCGGTCTGCAGCGCCGAGGTCGGCGGGGTGATCTGCTCGATGCGGTCGGGGGCCAGCTGCCACACCAGCGGCGCGTACGTCTCGGGACGGTCGCACCGCCAGGTGGCCAGACTCAGCCTCGGCGGTCCCGTCGCGGGCCACCACAGCTTCGGCACCCTCGACCCGGTGCCTGCGTCAGGGCCCGCGACATCGAACTGCTGCTGTGTGCCTGCCGCGTCGGACATCACCAGCGCGGCAGTTCCGCACTGTTTGTCGGTGGCGCGGTACAGCGCGTACGCCAGAGACGCCCCGTCCGGGCTCAGGCGCGCCACCGACACCGGACTGTTCGCGTCGGCCTGGCCGAGCGGGGTCGGTGCCCCCGGTCCCCGGATTGCGTACAGGGTGTCCGGTCCTCCGAACGGTGACGGGGGAGCTTCCACCCGGGCGATCACCGAGGTGCCGCCGCGCGCGACGATCAACCGCGGTGCACCCGGGGTGCCCCCGGCCACCGGCGGAAGGTCGACGGTCTGCTGGAGCGTGGGTTGCGCGTTCGGGTCCCCCAGATCGAGCTGCATCAGCCGGTTCGGCTGCTCCCACCACACGATCGTGCTGCCACCGCCGGTTCCGAGAACGGGACCGACGGGCACCGCCCGGGTGGCCGCGTCACCGCTCGCGACGTCCAGGGTGGCGACCTGGTTGTCGGTGTCGCGCGCGAACACGAACCGGCCGTCCTCCGTCGTGAGGAGGTCGTTGGACGGGTCGAAGGTCCCCGGCGCCGTCGCGATCACGCTGGTTCCGTCGACGAGCCCGATCTCGTCGGCCGCCCGGTAGGCGAGCAGCGGGCCGGTCGGCGTGGGCGGCTTCGTGGTCGGGTCGAACGGTGATTTCGAGGTGGTGGCCGACGTCCTGGACGACGAAGTGGAACCGGGTGCCGACTCCAGGCCGGTGCAAGCGGCCAGGAGGGTCACCAGCAATGCCAGTGCGACCAGGGTGAGGGGGGCGTGGGGTGTCTTCGGTCTCTGCAGAATATTCATTGGGTCTCCACCCCATGAAAGCTCAATGCCGACTGTGATGTGGCTCGGGGTCGTCCGCACCGAGCCCCGCAATCATCGGGTCGGTATGGTGATTTCCCTCGGGTGGCGGGGGATGAGGGCCGAATAACCTCGTGATGACGGATGTCGGCCGGCCGCCGGGACAAATCGACGTCAGATGTGGAGCAACGCTGTGAGCCTGAACACCATCGCTCTGGAACTGGTGCCGCCGAACGTCGAGCGCGGCCGCGAACAGGCGCTCGAAGACGCCGAGAAGGTGCTGCGCTGCTCCGCGGAGGCGGGTCTGGCGGGCCGCGTTCGCCACGTGATGATCCCCGGGATGATCGAAGAAGACGGCGACCGTCCCATCGAGATGAAGCCCAAGCTCGACGTCCTGGAATTCTGGTCGATGATCAAGCCCGAGCTGCCCGGCATCAACGGCCTGTGCACCCAGGTCACCGCCTTCATGGATGAGCCCACGCTGCGCACCCGGCTGACCGAACTCGGCGCCAGCGGATTCGACGGGATCGCCTTCGTCGGGGTACCGCGGACCCTCAGCGACGGCGAGGGCTCCGGCGTCGCGCCGACGGACGCACTGTCGCTTTTCGACACCGTCATCGACAACCGCGGCGTGATCCTGATCCCCACCAGGGAAGGCGAGCACGGGCGCTTCGAGTTCAAGTGCAACCAGGGCGCCACCTACGGCATGACCCAGCTGCTGTACTCCGATGCCATCGTCGATTTCCTTACCGGCTTCGCGAAGACGACCGATCACCGGCCCGAGATCCTGCTGTCGTTCGGGTTCGTGCCCAAGATCGAGACCAAGGTCGGCCTGATCAACTGGCTGATCCAGGATCCCGGAAACGCGGCCGTCGCCGCCGAGCAGGAGTTCGTCAAGACGCTCGCAGGCAGTGAACCCATCGAGCGGCGCAAGCTGATGGTCGATCTGTACAAGCGGGTGATCGACGGCGTCGGCGGGCTGGGCTTCCCGCTGAGCGTCCACTTCGAGGCGACCTACGGCGTCAACACCCCGGCGTTCCAGACCCTCGCCGACATGCTGGAGTACTGGTCGCCCGACCGGCCCTAGACCGTCCGATCGTCACCCCCAGAACGCGAGCACCGGGGTGGCGATGCAGAGCACCAGCATCCCGGTCGCGTTGACGAACAGGTTGCGGCCGAAGTCGCGGGCCGCGACGTGCATGCCGATGGCGAGCACGAAATACAGGATCAGCGCGGCGCACGTCACCGCCGCCAGGTACGGAACCCACAGTCCGGCGACCAGACCGGCGGCCGCGGCGAACTTGATCAGCGGCATCAGCCACCACAGCCGCCGCGGCCAGCGGACCGCCTCGAAGCACTCGGCGATGAACGGGACCGGCTTCACGCACAGCAGACCGTCGCCGAATTGAAGGACGGCGAGGACGAGCACGGGCCACACTGGGTCGGGAGTCATGAACGTCATGACAGGTAGACGAGACAGCCGACGAGAGTGTGACGGGTGCTGGGCTGCGGCCGGCACCTGGCTGCGGTACAACTCCGAGGATGGAGTACGCGATGACCTTCGCGCGGGGTCCGGGTCTGTACCGGGTATGAAGGCCTCCAACATGAGCACGGTGGTTGCCCGGGCCGGTGCACTTCTGGCCGTGGGTTCGGCGGTGCTGCACGGTGCGGCACTCGGTCAGGCGGGCCCCTGGGTCGCGGTCGTCACGGTGGTGATGCTCGTCGGGTGCCTGTACTGCGCGTACGAACTGTGGATCCACGACACCGTCCGCAGCTGGGTGCTGGTCGCGGTGATGAACCTGGTGATGGTCGGCGTGCACCTGCCGATGACCGGCGGCCACAGCCACGGCGCAGGCTCGCCCCTGGCGTCCACCGCCGGGCCGACACCGATGCAGCTGGCCACCGGTGTCGCGATCGTCGAGGTGCTGCTGGCCGCGACGGTGCTGTTCGTCCGCACCCGCACGCTCGGGTCCGCCGCCGCGTGCCAGAGTGGAATCCATGACGCAGGCACCGGTCGGCCGGCTGGGCGCGACCTCGATCGACTGCCCGAACCCAACTGAGCTGGCGGACTTTTACTCCGGACTTCTCGGGATGCGGCGCGTGGTGGAAGCCCCCGATGGCGGGGTCATCGCCATCACCGACGGCGCCCACATCCTGGCGCTGATGCGCGTCGACGACTACGTCCCGCCGACGTGGCCAGGTCCCGGCCAACACCAGCAGATGCACCTCGATGTGTCCGTGACCGACCTCGACGCCGCCGTCGCCGGTGCTGAACGGCTGGGTGCGCGCCAGGCCGGGCATCAGGCGCAGCCCGCGCTGTGGCGGGTAATGCTCGATCCGGCCGGACACCCCTTCTGCCTGACCACGGTCGGAGCGGACTGACCGATCGCCGCCTATCGTTTCCGGAGTGTCTGAATCGTCCAACGCCGACGTTCGCGCGCTCCGCGCACGCCTCGACGGGCTGACGTTCCGCGACGCCGCCCGCCTGGGCCGCAAACTCAAGCAGCTCCGGACGCCTGACCCTGGACAGCTCGACCGCCTGACCCAACAGTTCGTGACCGCCGAAGCACTCGTGGCGACGCGGGTCGCCGCTGTCCCGACCATCACCTACCCGGACCTGCCCGTCAGCGACCGGCGCGACGACCTGGCCAAGGCCATCGCCGAGAACCAGGTGGTCGTGGTCGCCGGCGCGACCGGCTCCGGCAAGACCACGCAGCTTCCCAAGATCTGCCTCGACCTCGGCCGCGGAATCCGCGGCACCATCGGCCACACCCAGCCGCGGCGACTGGCAGCGCGCACCGTCGCGCAGCGCATCGCCGACGAGCTCGCCACTCCTCTGGGCGAGGCCGTGGGCTACGCGGTGCGCTTCACCGACCAGGTCAGCGACCGCACTCTGGTGAAGCTGATGACCGACGGCATCCTGCTCGCCGAGATCCAACGTGACCGTCGCCTGCTGCGCTACGACACCCTGATCCTCGACGAGGCCCACGAACGCAGCCTCAACATCGACTTCCTGCTGGGTTACCTCCGGGAACTGCTGCCACGACGGCCCGACCTCAAGGTCATCGTGACCTCGGCGACGATCGAGCCGGAGCGCTTCGCCGCGCACTTCGGCGGAGCCGAACATGGATCCAGCGGGGGTGCGCCGGTAGTCGAGGTGTCGGGGCGGACGTATCCGGTCGAAATCCGTTACCGCCCATTGGAGATCACCAGCGGAGCGGGTGACGACGACGACCCCGACGATCCCGACCACGAGGTGGTGCGCACCGAGCTGCGCGACCCGACGGACTCGATCGTGGACGCCGTCACCGAGCTCGCCTCCGAGCCGCCCGGCGACGTGCTGGTGTTCCTGTCCGGCGAGCGCGAGATCCGGGACACGGCGGAGGCGCTGCGCGCGGCGTTCGACGACAACACCGACGTGCTGCCGCTGTACGCCCGGCTGCCGACCGCCGAGCAGCAGAAGGTGTTCCAGCCCAGCCGAACCCGACGCCGAGTCGTTCTGGCCACCAACGTCGCCGAGACGTCGTTGACCGTTCCTGGGATCCGCTACGTCGTCGATCCCGGAACTGCCCGCATCTCCCGCTACAGCCGCAGGACCAAGGTGCAGCGGCTGCCGATCGAGCCGATCTCGCAGGCCTCCGCCGCGCAGCGGGCCGGACGCTGCGGGCGGACCGCGCCGGGCGTGTGTATCCGGCTCTACTCCGAAGCCGACTTCGACGCCCGCCCGCGCTACACCGACCCCGAACTGCTGCGCACCAATCTCGCGGCGGTGATCCTGCAGATGGCCGCGCTCGACCTCGGCGAGGTCGAGGATTTTCCGTTCCTCGATCCGCCCGATGCGCGCAGCATCCGTGACGGCGTGACCCTGCTGCAGGAACTCGGTGCGTTCGATCGCGACGGCGGGCTGACCGACACCGGGCGCAGGCTGGCGCGGATTCCGGTCGACCCGCGATTGGGCCGCATGTTGCTGCAGGCCGACGCCGAGGGATGCGTGCGTGAGGTCCTGGTCCTTGCCGCCGCGTTGTCGATCCCGGATCCGCGGGAGCGGCCCGCCGACCGGGAGGAGGCGGCAAAACAGAAGCACGCCCGGTTCGCCGACGAGCACTCGGATTTCATGTCCTACCTGAACCTGTGGCGATACCTAGGCGAGCAGCGAAAGGAACGCTCCGGCAGCTCATTTCGCCGGATGTGTCGCGACGAGTTCCTGCACTATCTGCGCATCCGCGAGTGGCAGGACCTGGTGGGTCAGTTGCGCGCCATCTGCCGGGATCTCGGCATCCGTGAGCAGGACGCTGCCGCGGAGGCCGCGAGCGTCCATGCAGCGCTGACCGCGGGCCTGCTGTCGCACATCGGGCTGCGAGAAGGCGACGGGCGCACCTACCAGGGCGCCCGCAACACGAAATTTGTCCTGTCGCCCGGTTCGGCGCTGACCCGGCGGCCGCCGCGCTGGGTCGTGGTCGCCGACCTCGTCGAGACCAGCAGGCTCTACGGCCGCACCGCGGCGCGCATCGAGCCCGAGACTGTGGAGCACGTCGCCGAACACCTGGTGCAGCGCGCCTATAGCGAGCCGCACTGGGATCCCAAGCGCGGCGCGGTGATGGCCTACGAGCGGGTGACCCTCTACGGGTTGCCCATCGTGGCGCGCCGCCGCATCGACTACGGGCCAGTCGATCCCGAGGCGGCACGCGATCTGTTCATCCGACACGCGCTGGTGGACGGCGAGTGGGAGCCGCGGCACCACTTCTTCCGGGACAACGCCCGGTTACGGGAGGAGCTCGCCGCGCTTGAGGAACGCGCCCGGCGACGTGACCTGCTTGTCGATGACGACGAGATCTACACCTTCTACGACACGCGGATCCCGGCAGACGTGGTGTCTGCCCGGCACTTCGACGGGTGGTGGCGGAAACAGCGTCAACGCACGCCGGATCTGCTCACGTTGCGCCGAGCCGACCTGATGCGCAGCGAGGAGGACGACGACCATCCCGACGCGTGGACAGCGGGGGACCTGACGCTGCCGCTGTCGTACCGGTTCGAGCCGGGTGCCTCCGATGACGGTGTGACGGTGCATGTTCCGGTAGACGTGCTGGCGCGGCTCGGCGGCGACGAATTCGCCTGGCAGGTGCCCGCGCTACGGGAGGAACTGCTCACCGCGCTGATCAAATCGCTCCCGAAAGATCTGCGGCGCAACTTCGTGCCCGCTCCCGACACCGCGCGGGCGCTGCTCGGCGCGATCTCGGCCGAGGACAGCGGATCCCTGCTGGACGCGGTGCAGCGCGAACTACGGCGCGCGACCGGAATCCTGGTCCCTGTCGAGGCATTCGACCTGGATAAGCTGCCACCTCACCTGCGGGTCACGTTCGCCGTCGAAGACGGGGACGGAACTGTGGTGGCGCGCGGCAAAAGTCTGGGGGAACTGCAGAGCCAACTGGCCGCGCCCGCGCGGCAGGCGGTGGCAGCCGCGGTGGCGGGCGGACTGGAGCGCACGGGTCTGAAGGACTGGCCCGACGATCTCGATGAACTGCCTCGCGTTGTGGAGAGCAGTAGATCGTCGGGACACGCCGTGCGCGGCTATCCGGCACTGGTAGACCGAGGCGTGGCGGTGGACATCCGGGTGTTCGCGACCGCCGCGGAACAGGAACACTCGGCAGGCTTCGGAAGTCGCCGACTATTGCGCCTGGCAGGGCCGTCGATCTCCAGACCCGTGGAGCGGTCGCTGGATCCGCGGACCAAGTTGGTCCTGGGCAACAACCCGGACGGCTCGCTGGCGGCGCTACTGGACGACTGCGCGGATGCGGCGGTCCAGCTGCTCGTTGCGGAGCCGGTGTGGACCAGGAACGAATTCGTCTTGGCACGAGCACGATTGGCCGACTCATTGGTCTCGGGCACGCAGGATGTGGTGCGCCGGGTCGCGAAGGTGCTGGCCGCACTGCACGAGGCGCAGCTGGCGCTGCCCGATGCCCCGACGCCGGCTCAGCAGGATGCGGTCGCCGACATCCGCGCCCAATTGGCGCGGCTGATGCCGGCCGGTTTCGTCGCGGCCGCAGGCGTGGGCCGCCTCGGCGATCTGGCGCGCTACCTGACCGCGGTGACCCGCCGCCTCGAACGATTGCCGCAGGCGCTCAACGCCGACCGCGAGCGGATGGTGCGGGTGTCCGCGGTGCAGGACGCTTACGACGAACTCGTTGCAGCGCTGTCGCCGGCCCGCGCTGCCGCCGCAGATGTCCGCGACATCGCGTGGATGATCGAGGAACTGAGGGTGAGCCTCTGGGCGCAGCAACTCGGCACCGCCCGCCCGGTCAGTGAACAGCGGATTATCCGCGCAATCGATGGGGTGCAGAGCTAAAGTCGACTGCGGTCATGCCTTACGGGGAGTTCGTTGACAGTGCGGTGCCGCCCGAGCTGCGGGAGCGCGTGCTGAGTGCGGCGCTTGACGAGCTGACCCGTTGGGGTGTGGAACGTTTCAGCGTGGAGGCGATGGCCACGGGCCACGGGATCGACGCGGACTCCGTGTACCGGTACTGGGGGAACACCCAGCGGCTTCTGCTGGACGTGATGTTCCACAAGAGCGACCAGACCGTCGTCACCCCGAACACGGGCTCGCTGCGCGGCGACCTGGAGGCCATGGCCCTGTCGGTGGCGGCCTACCTCAATACTGTGGTTGGCCGGAAACTGCTCCGCGTCATGATCGTGGACGACCGAGCCCTGCATTCGGACGACACCCGGACGATCTACTGGCGGCGCCGATACGAGATCGTCCGGGCGATTCTCGACCGCGCGGCCGTGCGTGGAGAACTCCGGGAGGGTGTCGATCCACTGACCGGCGTGCAGATCCTGTTGGCGCCGCTGAATATTCGCGTTCTGTACACCAACGAACCGCTGGACGACGCCTACTGCCTGAGGGTTGCCGAACTCGCATGGCACGCGTTGGCGCGCCACTAGCGGGATGGCGGCGATCTTCACCGCCTGGTGGTGTGTCTCGGGCATGTGAAGCGTGGAAGGCGCCGGTGAGGTGTGAGGGAACTGGGTGTGTCGAATCCAGCTTGCTGGAGGCAGATCGCGCAGCGGAAAATTTGTCGTACCCCTCTGCAAGGATGATGTTATGTCCTCGACCGCAACCACTTTGGCCGCGCAGGTGCGCCCGGGTGAGCGGCTTGAGGCGTTGTTCGAGGAGTTGTCGGAGTTGGCGGGGCAGCGCAACGCGATCGACGGCCGGATCGTCGACATTGCGGCCGAGATGGATCGCGAGAAGCTCTGGGGTGCCACCGGGGCCCGCTCGGTGGCGGCGTTGATGGCCTGGAAGTTGGGCACCTCCTCGACGAATGCGGGCACCATCACGGCCATCGCGGAGCGCCTCGAGGAGTTCCCGCTCTGCGTCGGGGCGTTGCGGGAGGGCCGGCTGTCGCTGGATCAGGTCGGCGCCATCGCCGCACGCGCCGCTGGGGGCTCCGATGAGCATTACGCGACGCTGGCCGCCGTCGCCTCGGTCAGCCAGCTGCGGACCGCGGTCAGGCTCAAACCCCGACCCAGACCCGAACCGCAACCTGAACCCGGCCCCGATGCCGACCCTGGCCCCGACGCCAATGCCAATGCCGACGCCGACGCTGATGCCGATCCAGACGCCAGTGCCGACGCTGATGCCGGTGCCGACGCTGATGCCGATCCTGTTGCAGATGCCGGGCCTGATGCTGATGGGAACGGGGATTCTGGCGGCGACGCTGCCTCCAAAGCCGACGCTTGGTCTGCTCCGCGGCCGGAACCGCAGCGGTGGTTCACCAAGACCTCCGACAACGAGGACTACACCACCTACCGGATCCGGTTACCGCGCCTGGAAGCAGTCGCCTTCGATGCTGCGCTGGGCTCACACCGCGACGCCCTGATCGCCGACTGGAAACGCCACCACGACACGGGCGGCACCGTCGGTGACACCGACACCGGCACCGACGGGGACACGGACCCCGCGACAAGCACCGACACCAACGCTGATGCCAGGGTTTCGGGGCAGGCACCACCGTTCCCGAACACGGTGGATGCGTTCATGCGTCTGGTCGAGGCCGGCTGGGACACCGAGGTCGCCGCCCGCCCGCACGGGCAACGCACCACCGCGGTGATCCACGTCGACGTCAAAGACCGCGTCGCCGCCCTGCATCTGGGGCCGCTGCTCTCTGATGACGAACGCCGCTACCTGCTCTGCGACGCCACCTGCGAAGTCTGGTTCCAACGCCACGGCCGCGTCATCGGGTCGGGACGGTCCACCCGCACCGTCAGCCGACGGCTGCGCCGCGCCCTGGAGCACCGCGACCGCTGCTGCGTGGTCCCCGGCTGCGGGGCCACCCGCGGGCTACACGCCCATCACCTGCGGCACTGGGAAGACGGCGGCCTTACCGAACTCGACAACCTCGTGTTGCTGTGTCCCTATCACCACCGCATGCACCACCGCGGGCTGATCACCCTGACCGGACCCGCCCGACGGCTGGTCGTCACCGACAGCGACGGCCGCACCCTCAACGCCGGATCACTGGCCCGACCACCCACCACACCCCCACCCGCGGTGCCGCCCTACCCCGGCCCCAGCGGCGAACGCGCCGACTGGTGGTGGTACGAACCCTTTCAACACCAACCACCACCGAGCAACAACTAGGCACGTCAGCCGGTGCGCGCGGTTCAACGCAGCAGGGCGAATCGTGGCGGCGGTCGATGCTGAAGCCGCGTGGAGAAGATGGCCGAGAAATGCTGTGGCAGTGATGGTTCCACCAAGTGCGTTACGCGATTGGCCATCGCCGCGCCTAGCGGGCGATCAGCACAAGATCGCCGTGGAACACCGCGGTCAGTGGACAGGGCATGATCTAGACGGCGAACTGACCGGCGACCAGGACCCGATCCGTCGAGGTCCCACGGGCGCCAGCCCACAGTGGAGCCCACGCCCTCGTGTTCACACTGTCAAGCATCTCGACTCGGCGAACATGTTGCTGGATCTCCAGGGTTAACCTTGGCGTCGTGGGGGACTGGAGCGGGCACCGTGCCGTGGTCGTGGGTGGGTCGATCGGCGGCCTGACCACAGCGCTCCTGCTGCGCAGGCTCGGGTTCGACGTTGATGTGTACGAGCGCACCCCCACCGACCTCGACGGCCGCGGCGGCGGCATCGTCCTGCACCCCGAGACGCTGCGGTGGTTCGTCGAGTGCAGCGATCAGCACCCCGAGAACGTCAGCACCGCAACGGAGTACGTCCAGTACCTGGCTAGGGACAACACGGTCCTGCACCGCGTCGCCGATCCATGGACGTTCACCTCCTGGGGTACGTTCCACCGCGCCCTCCTTGCCGATTTCGGCACTGACCACTACCACCTCGGCGAGGACGCCGCAGGGTTCGACCAGGACGCCGACACGGTCGAGGTGCGGTTCGCCTCGGGCCGCCGCGAGCGGGCCGCGCTGGTGGTGTTCGCCGACGGGATCAGCTCGCCGACCCGGCGCCGCATCTCGCCTGAATCCCGGCTGGTGTACGCCGGGTATGTGGGCTGGCGGGGCACAGTGCCTGAAAGTCAGCTTTCGGCAGAGACTTTCGAATTGCTGCACGACTCGATTACCTACAGCGTCGCACCCCACACGCACGCCCCCGTATACCCGATCCCGTCACCGGGTGGCGGGCTGGCCAGGGGGGAGCGGCTTCTGAACTACGTCTGGTATCGCAATGTCGCCGAGGGTCCCGAACTCGACGAACTGATGACCGACAAGCGCGGAACCCCCGCTACCGTGTCGCTGCATCCCGGAGTGGTACAGGAACGCTGTATCGACGAGATGCGCTCGGCGGCAACGGAACTGTTGGCTCCGGCCGTCGCCGAAGTGGTGCTGCGTACTGAGCAACCCTACCTGCAGGCGGTGTACGACGTGAGCTCACAGCGGATGGTGATGGGGCGGGTGGCACTGCTTGGCGACGGCGCGTTCACGGCCCGCCCGCACCCGGCTGCCGGGACTGCCAAGGCCGCGGCGAACGCCTGGGCGCTGTACGACGCCTTGTCCGAGCGCGACGACATCGCCGAAGCCCTGGCCTCGTGGGAGCCTGGCCAACTCGACATCGGCGAGAAGTTGGTGCGCCGAGCCAGAGCTATGGGCACCCGCGTGCAGATCGACAACACATGGGTGCCGGGCGATCCCGACAACCGGCTGGGCCTCTACGGCCCGGACATTCAGGGCGCGACGGCCTGACTCGTGGGGTCGATAAGGATCTTGGCGTGCGTTTCGGGGTCGCCGAGTGCGTCGAAAGCGGTTGCCACTCCGCCGAGGCCGACGGTCCCGGTCACCAGCGCCGAGGCGTCGAGCTTGCCATCGGCGAGCATGTGCAGCGTGTCGCGGTATTCCAACGGTGTCTGGCCGAACACGAAGCGGAGGTCGACCTCCTTGCCGATTGCCACCGCCGGCCGGATCGTGTCCTCACCCATGCACACCCCGACGACGATGATCCGCGCCGCCAGCGGGGCCGCTCTGATGATCCCGTCGATCATGCCGGGAACGCCGACACATTCGAAGATCACCGGCCGCTTGGGTGCGGTGCCTCCGAGGCGGTCGGCGATGCGGTACACGTGCGACCACCCGGGAACCTTGCGGAGCTTTTCCATCGAGCCGACGCCGAGCTCGTAAAGGGCGGGCAGCTCGGCGAGCCCCCGCTGCTTGGCGGGCACGGCGTCGTACGGGGAATCCTGAGCGGGGTCGACGACGACGTCGGCGCCGCACCGGGTGGCCAGCGCCCGCCGCCCCGACGAAAAGTCACTCGCGACAATGGTGCCGACGCCGCGCGCCTTCAGGTGACAGATGATGGCCAGGCCCACCGGCCCGCAGCCGAGCACGATCGCGACGTCCTTACGGCTGATCTCGCTGCGCCGGATCGCGTGGTAGGCCACCGCCATCGGTTCGGTCAGCGCCGCGATCGCAGGATCAAGACCGTTGGGGACCACGAACGTCAACGCCGCCTCGGTCAGCACCTGCTGGGCGTACGCGCCAGGGGTCTTCGGCGACAGACCGATCAGGTGCACTCCGCCGCCGGCACGCCTCAACGGAAACCCGACCACCGTCGTGCCAGGCCTGAACTCCTTGCCGACCTTGCGACCGCGCTCGGCGACCACCCCGCAGAACTCGTGCCCCATCACCACGGGGGTGTCGCTGCGCATGAAGTCGTTGTAGCCGCCCTCGGCCATCACCTCGGTGAGTTCATCGGCGTGGTTCTTGGCGTGCAGGTCCGATCCGCAGATCCCACACCGCAGCACGTCGAGCACGAGTTGCCCCTCGGCGGGCCGCGGGTCGGGCAGGTCGACCACTTCCAGGGTGCCGTGCAGACAGCTGACCGCTTTCATTCCGCCATCGTTGCACGGTAGAACGTCGGTATGAGGAAGCCGCAGATGTGGGCAGGGTGCACCCTGGTCGTCGTGAGCGCATGGGCCCTTCCGCCCACCGCGTGCGCCGACCCCGGCGACACCGTCCCGGTGACCCAGCCCGTCGTCCTGGAGGAGATCGCACACGACCCCGAAGCCTTCACCCAGGGATTCGAGATCGACGGGCCGGTCCTCTGGGAGGGCACCGGTCTGGCGGGCGCGTCCCAGATGCGCGAGCTGGACCCGGCCACCGGAGAGGTGCGCCGGACGGCGTCCCTCCCGAACGGCTACTTCGGGGAGGGCGTCACGCTGGTGGGGGACCGGATCTGGCAGCTCACCTATCGGGACGGTGTCGCCGTCCAATGGGATGCGACGACACTGTCCCCGATCCGGGAGGTCCCGCTAGCCGGGGAGGGCTGGGGTCTGTGTTACGACGGCCAACGCCTGATCCGCAGCGACGGCTCCAACCGGCTGCGGTTCCACGATCCCGACGACCTGTCCGAGATCGGCGGCGTCGATGTCGCTCAGGACGGCCGCGCCCTCGGTGGTCTCAACGAGCTGGAGTGCGTCGACGGACAGGTCTGGGCCAACGTCTGGCCCAGCGACAAGATCGTGCGCATCGACCCCGGCACCGGTGCGGTCACCCTCGTCGTCGACGCCGCCGGGCTGCGGTCGCGCGGCATCCCCGCGTCGGCGCAGGTGCTCAACGGCATCGCCCACGTTCAGGGCGACGAGTTCCTGCTGACCGGCAAGGACTGGCCGAAGACGTTCCGCGTCCGGCTGGGCGTGGCCCAGTGAGCAAGGGACGTTCCTTGGCCATCGTCACCGTGGCCTACGTGATCGCTGTCGCGGTGGCCGCCGCGTGGCTGGTGTGGGGGCCCACCACGGGCAGGCTCTGGCTCGACACCCTGATCGCCGATGTGCTGGCGACGCTCGTGGTGTTCGCCTTCAGCCGCGGGTACCGCAACTCGAGCTTCTACGACGCGTACTGGAGCGTCATCCCGCCGCTGCTGTTGTTCTACTGGTGGTACGAGGCGGGCGTCACCTCGCTGAGCACATGGCTGCTCGCGGTGCTGGTGGTGGCGTGGGCGGTGCGGCTGACGGGCAACTGGGTGTACGCGTTTCCCGGACTGCACCACGAGGATTGGCGTTACCCGATGTTCCGGGACCGCGCGGGCCGGTTCGAGTTCGTGGCCGATCTGGTCGCGATCCACCTCATCCCCACCGTCCAGGTGTTCCTCGGGATGCTGCCCGTGTACATCGCCGTGACCACGCCCGGCACCGGGCTCCTCTGGCTGACGGTCGTCGCGTTTGCGCTCGGGATGGGCGCTGTGGCACTGGAGTTCGTCGCCGACGCGCAGATGCACCGGTTCGTCAAGGACAAGCAACCGGGGGCGGTGATGGACCGCGGGCTGTGGGCGTGGTCGCGGCACCCGAACTACCTCGGCGAGTTCGGGTTCTGGTTCGCGCTGGCGCTGTTCGGATTCGCGGCGTCGCCGGGTTCGTGGTGGCTGTTCATCGGGGCTGCGGCGATGCTGGCCATGTTCCTCGGAGCTAGCATCCCGATGATGGAGACCCGCAGCCTGGAGCGTCGACCCGATTATCAGGCCGTCATCGACCGGGTGTCTCGGTTCGTGCTCTGGCCGCCCAAGCCGCCCGTCGCGGACCGCGCATGAACCGCAAGCACGTCCGGCGGGCAGGAGTGCAGCGACCGGGGAATCGCGTCCGGCGGGCAGGAGCGCAGCGACCGGGGAAGCGTGTCGTCATCGCCGGGCTGGGTGATGTGGGGGTGCTGACCGCGATCCGGCTGGCCCGCCACGCCGACGTCGTCGGGATCTCCGCCAAGCCCGGGCTCGTCAGCGGCCAGGAACTCGGCTGGCGGCTCGCGCGTCCCGACGACTGGGCCCGCCACAACTGGATCCCGTTCGGCCGGTTCCGCGGCCTCGACCGGGTCAGCGCCGTGCACGGCACCCTGACCGGACTCGACCTCGAAACCCGCACCGTGGCAGTGGAACTGGCCGACGGTTCGACGACGGACGTGCCCTACGACGCGCTCGTCATCGCCACCGGGGTCACCAACGGGTTCTGGCGTCGGCCGACGTTGCAGACGACCGACGAGATCGGCGCCGACCTGCGCGCCCCGCACGAGCGGCTCGCCACTGCGGAGTCGGTGATCGTCGTGGGTGGGGGTGCGGCGGCGGTGAGCAGCGCCGCCAACATCGCGATCACATGGCCCGACAAGCGCGTCGATCTCTACTACCCGGGCGACCGGGCGCTGGCCGAACATCACCCGCGGACGTGGGATCAGGTCCGGCGCAGGCTCACCGACGCCGGTGTCGGCCTGCACCCAGGTCACCGCGCGGACCTCCCCGACGGCTTCACCGGCGACGAGTTGACCTCCGAACCCGTGCAGTGGAGCACCGGCCAGCCACCGGCCACCGCCGACGCGGTGCTGTGGGCGATCGGGCGGGTGCGGCCGAACACCGGCTGGCTGCCCGACGAGCTGCTCGACGAGTTCGGGTTCGTCCGCGTCACCCCGGAGCTGCAGGTGCCGGGTCATCCGGACGTATTCGCAGTCGGCGACGTTGCCGCCACCGATGCGCTGCGCAGCTCCGCGCGCAACCGGGCGGACGGGCTGGTCGCCCGCAACGTGCGTGCGTCGTTCTCCGGTAAGGAGCTGCGCCCCTACAAGGCCCCGAAGCGGCGCTGGGGGTCGGTGCTCGGCATCC
Organism: Mycolicibacterium sp. CR10; assembly: GCF_005222675.1. Classification (GTDB taxonomy): domain Bacteria; phylum Actinomycetota; class Actinomycetes; order Mycobacteriales; family Mycobacteriaceae; genus Mycobacterium. The sequence continues at coordinate 210,239 of NZ_STGE01000009.1, forward strand.
AGCCCGACGGGCTCGAGGTGTTCGCGCCCAACGGCAAGGCGTTCCGTTTCCCGGCCTGGTCGTTCGAGCGGGTGCTGATGCCGTTCATCGTGCGCTGGGGCATCTACCGCGGCATCAGGGAGAAATAAAGTGTCCGCTGCGCCGGGTTGGCCCTGACATGACCGAACCATTCGATCCGCACGCGCTACTGGCCGGTGCCCGCCTCGGGGTCCTCGCCACGATCAAGGCCGACGGTCTGCCACAGTTGTCCCCGGTGACGCCGTTCTACGACCGCGACGCAGGCGTCGTCTACGTGTCGATGACCGAGGGCCGCGCCAAGACGGTGAACCTGCGCCGGGACCCGCGGGCCGCGCTGGAGGTCACCAGCGGCGACGGCTGGGCGTGGGCGACCGCGGAGGGCTCGGTGACACTCACCGGGCCGGGCACCGACCCGCACGGGGCCGAGGTCGAAGCTCTGGTCGACTACTACCGCATGGCCGCGGGCGAACACCCCGACTGGGACGAATACCGGTCGGTGATGGTGTCGGACAGACGGGTACTGATGGCGCTGATGGTGCGGAAGGTCTACGGCGAGAAGCTGCGCTGAGCCGCTACGAGATTCGCGGGATCTCCGCGTTGATCCGGTCCAGCAGCGCGGGATAGCGTTTGGCTTCGGGGTGCCTGCCTGGCTTGCCGCTGCTGACCACGGCGACCGACAGCGCGCGTTGCGGATCGGCCCACACCGCGATGTCGGTCAACCCGGTGTGGCCGAACGCGCCGGGGGCGTCACGGCCGAACGGGCCGAACCGCGTAGAACCGAGCATGTACCCGGTGCCCCACCGCATCGGCATCAGCCCGGTCGCGATGTCCGGGCGCAACCGGCGGGACTCGGTGGTCGCGGCCCTCAGGGTCTGCTCGGACATCACCCGGACGCCGTCGAGTTCACCTCCACGACAGAGGATCTCAGCGAACCGCGACAGTTCGTGAGCGTTGGAGACGGTGTTGGAGGACGGGATCACACCGGTGAGGAAGCGTGAGGTGTTCGAGAAGGGGATGATCTGGGTCATCGTGCCGCCCACCGCAGCCTTGAACGCCTTGGCGATCGGTGCGGGCAGTGGTTTACCGGTCACATGGCTGGGCGCGACCAGCGGAACATCTTCTGCGGCAACGCCGTAATTGGTCCATCGGAACCCCAGCGGTGCCAGGATCTCCTCGTCGAGAATGTCGCGAATGCTGTGTCCCGTTGCGGCCGAGATGATCTCGCGCATCAGCGGTCCCCACGTCACGCCGTGATAGATGTGCACCAGGCCGGGCGGATACACCGGCTTCATTCGCCCCAGCATGTCCCGCGCGTACTCGCTGTCGTCCATCCGCTTCAGGTCGGGACGCGGTCCGGTGGCGAATGGCACCCCCGCGCTGTGAGTGATCACGTGGCGGATCGTCGTGCGGTCCTTGCCGTGGCTGGTGTAGCCGGGCAGGTAGTCGCAGACACGGTCGTCGAGGGAGAATGCGCCGCGTTCGACGAGCATATGGGCGATGGTCGTGGTGATCGCCTTGGCGGCGGAGTAGACGCAGAACGGCGTCTCGGTGGAGACCACGACCTTCTCGGCCTCAGGTGGATCGGTGGGCCCGTTACCCCAGGCGTGCCCGATCGCGCGGTCGAGTACCACCCGGCCGTCGCGGCGCAGGCAGACCTGGATCGCCGGCTGCATGCCCGCCGCGTACCAGTGTCTGGCGGCCTGCCAGATGCGCTCCACTGCCGCGGGGTCGACCCCCGAGTGATCCTCGCGCCCGATCGACGTGACCGCGTCGAGGTCGGCGGGGACGTCGATCCTGCCGGCGCCGTCGGAGACGGCGGTCCTGCCCCGGGTCAGGGCGGTGGCCCTCCGGCCAGCATGCCGCGGCCGATGATGCCTGTCAGCTGACCCAGCAGGTCACCGGGCCCGGCTTGAGGTGGTGGCGGCGAGTTGGTGAGCTGCCAGGACTGGCAGTCACTGGTGGTGAAGGTGGTGTCGGTCGGCAGGATCTGGACGTAGGCCGGCTTCTTGGTCAGTGCGTTGTCGACCGTCGCTTCGCCGGCCGTGCGCTTCCAGTAGCACGCACCGTCGTCTATCGGGCCCGCCGACTGGTACGCACCCGGAGCGATGTCGGTGCCGACGGCATACGACCCGTCGGCGTCGATGGTGGTCTTGAGCCCCTGAGAAGGCACAGCAGGAACAACGGGCGCCTCTGCAGGCGCGGGTGCAGGCGGTGGCGGGGGAGCGGGTTGGGCCTGGGCCTGCGGCACCACGACCCACCAACCGGTCAGCGCCACCGCGGCCACCGCGGCTGCTCTCGTCGGCCTCATAGGAAGTCAGTCTAAGTGCCGCGGCGCGCAGAAAGAACCCGTCGCCGCGACGCGGGGTCGCGGCGACGGATGCTCATCTGCAGACAAGTCCGGTCAGCCGGCCATGAACAGGTTGTAGGCCGACGCCAGCTCGCCGGGGAGCACGGTCACGTTGCACGCGCTCTGGGCCTCCCCGATCGGTGCCAGGATGCCGCGCAGCTCGTAGTACTCCGCGGGGTTGGCGGTGAAGTAGCCACGGACATTCGCCTCGGCCTCGGGCTGCGGCTGGTTCAGCGCCGCCGTCACCACCTGGTTGGCACCCGGATGGGCGTCGAGGTACTGGCGTGCGTTACCCGACACCGAGCTGACGGTGCTCGTCAGGCCGCTGGCGGTGCACTGATCGACGGGCGCTGCCGTCGCCGCGGGTGCGGCCAGGGTGGCGACGGCCAAGCCGCCGAACACACACGCCGTCCCGGCGCCGACAAGATTGGTACGCATGGATTTACTAATGAGATTCATGTTTGTGGTCCTTCTGATTGTGGATCGGATACGTCACCCCCGTACTAAATCCACGGTAACCGAGACCGGAGTGGGCGAATTCGGGCGCGGAACCCCGAGGCTGTAAGGCTGCGGAGGCGCCGCGAACGTTACATTCACACGGGGTGACTTTCACCTCAGAATTAACGGAAATCGGTGCGCTAAACCCGATATGGCCGTGCATATCGTGAAAGTTCTCATGATTGGCCGAGAATGCTTAATTGATCGTGATCTGCGTTGTCATCGAATTGTTATCGACGGGGACCGCTAGGTTGGCCGCATGCGCGCTGAGACACGTGACGTGTGGGAGGCGATGTCCACCGCCCGCACGATCCGGCGGTTCACCGACGACCCCGTGGACCCCGCCACGCTGCACCGCTGCCTCGAGGCGGCGAGCTGGGCGCCGTCGGGCGCCAACGCGCAGGCCTGGCGGTTCGTCGTACTGCAATCGGCACAGCAGCGGGCCGTCGTTGCGAAGGCCGCCGCCCACGCGCTCGCGGTCATCGAGCCCGTCTACGGCATGACGCGACCCGACGCCGACGACGACAGTCCGCGAGCGCGCAACAACCGGGCCACCTACGAGTTGCACGACCGCGCAGCGGAGTTCACCTCGGTGTTGTTCACGCAGAAGCGCTTTCCGACCGCCTCGGAGCTGCTGCTGGGCGGCTCGATCTTTCCGGCCATGCAGAACTTTTTGCTCGCCGCCCGTGCGCAGGGTCTCGGCGCATGCCTGACGAGCTGGGCGTCCTACGACGGGGAGCGGGTGCTCCGCGATGCCGTGGGGGTGCCCGATGACTGGATGCTCGCCGGGCACATCGTGGTGGGGTGGCCGAAGGGCAGGCATGGCCCGGTACGGCGCCGTCCCCTGGCCACCGCCGTCAACCTGGATCGATGGGACGCCCCGGCGACGGAGCTACTGGCGCGATAGCGTGGTGGCCGTGAAACTGGACCTGCTCATGCCGGGCATCGAGGTGGGTCTCGTCACCACCGATCTCGAGCCGATGGTCGCCTTCTATGAGGGCTTTCTGGAGTTGGAGATGCAGGGCGAGATCGAGTTCGACGGCGGTTCGCAGCGGCGGTACTCGCTGGGGGGCAGCGTGCTCAAGCTCGTGACCTACACGACGCCGCCGCCGGTGCCTGCCGCGCCGGGTGGCGGCCGGGCGCAGGCCGGTCTGCGGTACTTCACCATCGGGGTGAACAAGCTCAGCGCTGTCGCTGCGGCGTTCGAGGCCTCCGACTACCAGGTCGTCGAGCCGCTGACCGAGTTCGCGCCGGTGCCCGGGATGGGCTGGATGTTCGTCGCCGACCCCGACGGCAACTGGATCGAACTGTTCGGAACCCTGTGAACTACCCGTACGCGCCGGGCACGCCGCCGCAGACCCCCACCTGCTACCGCCATCCGGACCGCCAGACCTACGTCCGGTGCACGCGGTGTGATCGGTTCATCTGTCCCGAGTGCATGCACAGCGCCTCGGTCGGGCATCAGTGCGCGGACTGCGTGAGCGCTGCGGCCGCCACGGTGCGGCCTGTCACCACCCCGTTCGGCGGACAGCGGACGGGGTCGACGATGCCGGTCGTCACCTACACGCTGATCGGCATCAACGTGCTGATGTTTGTGCTGCAGACCGTGGCGCCCGGGGTGGAGCGCGATCTGGCGCTGTGGCCGCCGGCTGTCGCTGACGGCGAGATCTATCGGCTGCTGACGTCGGCCTTCCTGCATTTCGGTATCGCCCACATCCTGTTCAACATGTGGGCGCTGTACGTCGTGGGCCCGCCGCTGGAGATGGCGCTGGGGCGGCTGCGTTACATCGCCCTGTATCTGCTCAGCGCGCTGGGCGGGTCGGTGCTGGCTTACCTGCTGACGCTGAACGCGCTCACCGCGGGCGCGTCGGGCGCCGTGTTCGGGCTGTTCGGCGCGATGTTCGTGGTGGGCAAGAGGCTCAACATGGATGTCCGCGCCGTCATGGTGATCATCGGCCTGAATTTGGTGTTCACGTTCGTCTATCCGCTGTTCAGTTCACAGAACATCAGCTGGCAGGGACACATCGGCGGGCTGCTCACCGGTGCCGCCGTCGCCTCGGCGTTCGCGTATGCGCCCCGGCAGAACCGCAACCTGGTGCAGGCCGGGGCCACGGTCGCGGTACTCGTGCTCCTCGTCGCGGGCATCTGGTGGCGCACCGCCGACCTGCGCGCGCTGTTCGGCCTCGGCTAGCGGGCCCGCAGCCCGACCCCCACCGCGACGGACTCCAGCACCGCGAGGTGGTCGTCGACCGTCGTCAAACCGGCCCGCATCGTGTCGACCGACAGGTGCGTCGCCCCGCGGGCGGCCCACCCCTCGATCGCGGCCACGACGCCGTCGCGATCGCGCTGCCACCTGACGCGGCCCTCCATCCCGATGTGCGACGGGTCCCGTCCCGCGTCACGCGCGGCGCTGTCGACGATGTCCTTTGCCTCGTCGAGTTCGGGACCCGGCTGCATCATCGGAAACCATCCGTCGGCCAGCCGGCCGGCCCGGGCATAGCCGCGCGGCGCCGCGGCGCCGATCCACAGCGGAATGGGGCGCTGCACGGGCAGCGGCGCGATACCGGCACCCGTGACGCGGTGATGGCGCCCGTCGACGGTGACGGAGCGCTGCGTCCACAGCAGTCGCAGCAGCTCGATCTGCTCCTCCGAGCGCTTCCCGCGGTTGGTGAAGTCCTCATTGAGCGCCTCGTACTCGACGGCGTTCCAGCCCAGCCCCACTCCGAACCGCAGCCGGCCGCCGCTGAGCAGGTCGACCTCGGCGGCCTGCTTGGCGACCAGCGCCGTCTGTCGCTGCGGGAGGATGATCACCCCCGTCACCAGTTCGAGCGTCGTGGTGACCGCGGACAGGTAGCCGAACATCACCAGTGGCTCGTGGAACGTGGTGTCGACGTCGTAGGGGCCTGACCAGCCCTGATGGACGTCAGGATCGGCGCCGACGACGTGGTCGTAGGCCAGCAGATGGGTGAAACCAAGCTCTTCCACTCGCTGCCCGTACGTGCGGACGGCGCCCGGATCGCCGCCGAGTTCTGTCTGGGGGAACACCACACCGATTCGCATTGCTGAAGCCAACCATCCCGCCGGGTCAGCGGTGAACGTGTGCCCGCCAATCTGAAGCAGGGTCGAGCTGATACAAACCATGCAACAACATCGACAGACAGGCGGGTGTTCGTGGGGAACACTTGGAACGTGTCGACTCCCGAGGCCAACCCAGGGTTGCGGGAACGCAAGAAGAATGACACCCGGCTGGCAATCCGTCGGGAAGCCTTCCGCTTGTCCAATGAACAGGGTTTCGCCAACACCACCGTCGAGCAGATCGCCGAAGCGGCCGATGTCTCGCCTCGCACCTTCTACCGCTATTTCAGCACCAAGGAGAGGGTGCTGATCTGCGACGAGGTCGAGCCCGTGGTCGAAGCGCTCGTCAACGCCCCGCCCGATCTCTCACCGGTAGCCGCCTATCGCCACGCGGCAAAGGCCTATTTCGATTCCCTAACAGACGACGAACGCGAGGACTCCATCGTCGGGCAGCAATTGCTGTACTCGGTGCCCGAAGCGCGCGGCCTGCTGTACTCGGAGTACACCAAGCTGATCGATCTCATGGCCGACGCGTTGGCGATCCGCGCGCAGACATCGGCCGACGCCGCCGAACACCGCGTCGTAGCTGGTGCGATTGTCGGTGTGTTGATGGCCGTCTCCGACAACACCCCGCTCCCCGAGGATGCGCTGATCCGCAGCCTGGACATCCTCGACGCCAAGCTCTCCGGAAGCCGGCCGGATTCCTGACACGAATTGTGAGCAAAAGGTAGCGAGCGTCTCGGCTTCAAGCCGAGTCGGACAGGGTATGAGTGGGTGATGCTCGGCCTGCCCGATCGGATACACGCGTGCCTGTTCGACCTCGATGGTGTGCTCACCGACACCGCCAGCGTGCACCGGCGTGCCTGGAAAGCGATGTTCGACGACTACCTGTCGGGCCGCGACGGGGAGGGCTTCGTCGCGTTCGACGCGGGCGCCGACTATGAGAAGTATGTCGACGGGAAGCCGCGGGATGACGGCATCCGGTCCTTCCTGGCCAGTCGAGGGATCACGTCCGACGACGCGACGGTCGCCGATCTCGGCGCCCGCAAGAACGAAGCGTTCCTGCACCGCCTGCACACCGACGGGGTCGAGGTGTTCGAGGGTTCCCGACGCTATCTGCAGGCCGCCACCGATGCGGGCCTGCGTCGCGCGGTGGTGTCGTCGAGTGCGAACACCGCCGAGGTGCTCGAGCTCACCGGGCTTGACGCCTTCATCGAATACCGAGTCGACGGTGTCACGTTGCGCACCGAGAACATCCCGGGAAAGCCGGCGCCGGATTCGTTCCTGCGGGCCGCGCAGCTGCTCGGCGTGGCACCTGCCGAGGCCGCCGTCTTCGAGGACGCGCTGTCCGGTGTGGCCGCGGGCCGTGCGGGGAACTTCGGTGCGGTGGTCGGCGTCGACCGCGTCGGCCAAGCAGAAGCGTTGCGCGACAACGGCGCCGACATCATCGTCACCGACCTCGGGGAGTTGCTGCCGTCATGATGATCACCGACGAGGCGTTCCCCGTCGACCCGTGGCTGATCCGTGAGACGGAGCTGCGGATCGACCTGCTCCCGCAGACGGAGTCGCTGTTCGCGCTGTCCAACGGCCACGTCGGGCTGCGCGGCAATCTGGACGAGGGCGAGCCGCACGGACTTCCGGGGACCTACCTCAACGGCTTCTACGAGATCCGGCCGCTGCCGTATGCCGAGGCGGGGTACGGATATCCCGAGGACGGGCAGTCCATCGTCAACGTCACCAACGGCAAGCTGATCCGGTTGTTGGTCGAGGACGAGCCGTTCGACGTCCGGTACGGCGAATTGCTCTCGCACGAAAGGACTCTCGATCTGCGGGCGGGCACGCTCAGCCGTACTGCCGAGTGGCGGTCGCCGGCCGGTAAGCAGGTCAGGGTGTACTCGACGCGCCTGGTCTCCCTGGCTCAGCGCGGGCTCGCCGCCATCGAGTACGAGGTGGAGGCCGTCGACGACGTCCGCGTCACGCTGCAGTCCGAACTGGTGGCCAATGAGGACCAGCCCACGCCGTCGGATGATCCGAGAGTTGCTGCGGCACTCAATAATCCACTCGAGCCGGTGCAGCATGAGGTCAGCGAGCGTGGCGCGCTGCTTGTCCACCGCACCCGGGGCACCGGCCTGACGGTCGCCGCCGCGATGGACCACGTCGTGGAAGCCCCAGGACGGGTCGACATCAGCGGTGACAGTGGCGACGAGTGGGCACGTACGACCGTCGTCTGCGGTTTGAAAGCCGGTGAGCGCCTTCGCATCGTCAAGTACCTGGCCTACGGCTGGTCCAGCCTGCGATCCCGGCCAGCCCTGCGCGATCAGGCCGCCGCCGCCATCGCCGGAGCCCGCTACACCGGCTGGCAGGGGCTGCTCGACTCGCAGCGAGAGTACCTCGACGACTTCTGGGACTGCGCCGACGTCGAACTGGACGGCGACCCGGATTGTCAGCAGGCGGTGCGCTTCGGGCTCTTCCACGTGATGCAGGCGGGCGCACGCGCCGAGCAGCGCGCGATCGCGGGCAAAGGCCTCACCGGAAATGGTTATGACGGACATAGCTTTTGGGACACCGAAGGTTTCGTGCTCCCCGTGCTCACCTACACTGCACCGTCCGCGGCCGCCGATGCCCTGCGGTGGCGCGCGTCGACGTTGGACATGGCCCGGGCACGAGCGGCCGAGCTCGACCTGAAGGGCGCGAGCTTCCCGTGGCGCACCATCCGCGGCGAGGAGTGCTCGGCCTACTGGCCCGCGGGGACCGCGGCGTTTCACGTCAACGCGGACATCGCGATGGCTTTCGAGCGCTACCGGGTGGTGACCGGGGACGACTCTCTGGAGAACGAATGCGGTCTGGCGGTGCTGGTCGAGACGGCCCGGATGTGGCTGTCCCTCGGGCACCACGACCGCCACGGAGCGTGGCGTATCGACGGGGTGACCGGCCCCGACGAGTACACCGCGATCGTGCGGGACAACGTGTTCACCAACCTGATGGCTGCGGCGAACCTCCGCGTCGCGGCCGAGGCCTGTGGCCGCCACCCCGACGCTTCGGCGGAGTTGGGGGTGGACCACGAGGAGACCGCCGCATGGCGCGACGCCGCGGACGCCGTGCACATTCCCTACGACAAGGAGCTTGGCGTCCATCCGCAGTGCGACGGGTTCACCACGCTGCGGGAGTGGGACTTCACCGTCAACACGCAGTACCCGCTGCTACTGCACGAACCGTATGTGCGGCTCTATCCTGCGCAGGTCATCAAGCAGGCCGACCTGGTATTGGCCATGCAGTGGCAGAGCCACGCGTTCACTCCCGAACAGAAGGCCCGCAACGTCGACTACTACGAGCGCCGCACCACCCGGGATTCGTCGCTGTCGGCATGCACCCAGGCCGTCATGTGCGCCGAGGTGGGCCATCTGGAGCTGGCCCACGACTACGCCTACGAGGCCGCGCTCATCGACCTTCGCGACCTGCACCACAACACCGGCGACGGCCTGCACCTGGCGTCCCTGGCTGGGAGCTGGACCGCGCTGGTCGCCGGATTCGGGGGACTGCGCGACGACGAAGGTGAGCTGGCGCTGAACCCGCAGCTGCCCAGCGGCATCACCAGACTGCGATTCGGTCTGTGCTGGCGCGACTTTCGGGTCACCGTCGAGGCGGACCACTCCACGGTCACCTATACGCTGCGCGACGGACCGCATTCGGCGTTGACCATCCGCCATGCGGGGGAGCCCCTCGAGATCACCACCGACGCAACGACGACGGTGGCCATGAAGCCACGCCAGGCGCTGCTGCCGCCGCCGCAGCAGCCGCCGGGGCGGGAACCGATCCGCAGGCGACGGTCAGATCTGCAGGCGGGAGCCGATGATCACCGTGCGGTCCAGCGGTAGACCGAAGTACGCGGCCGCATCGGCGGTGATGTGGGACGTGGCAATGAAGAGCCGCTTGCGCCACGCCGCCATGGTCGGCGTATCACCCTGGCACAGCTCGAGTTTGGACAGGAAGAACGTGGCGCGCTCCAAATCGAGTGTGCCCTCGGTCTGCTCGGTGTCCAGCAGCCGCAGTGCCCTCGGCACATTGGCCCGCTCCATGTAGCCGAAACGCGCTACCGTGTGCACGATTCCGTCGTCGGGGTCGCCGAGAGCGTCGATGGTGATCCGCTCGGAGTCCGGGATTCGCGGTACCGGCTCGGTGGTCAGCGTCATGATCACCACATGCTCGGCGAGCACGTGGTTGTGCTCCACGTTGGCGCGCATCGCCAGTGGGGCCGTGTCACCTCCGCGGTTGAGGAACACCGCGGTCCCCGGCAGTCGGACCAGCGGCGGCTGGTGAGTGCTGAGCCCGTCGATGAACTCCCGCATCGGGCCCTCGGCCTGTTCCCTGGCGCGGGTGACGATCTGGCGCCCGCGCTGCCAGGTGGTCATCACGGTGAACGCGCAGATCGCAATGAGAAGCGGCAGCCAGGCGCCGTGCACCAGCTTGGTGAGGTTGGCGGCGACGAACATCAGGTCGACGGCCAGCAGCACGCCGCCACCGATCAGCACCAGCCACAGCGGCGCGCCCGCCCTAGTCCTGGCGATGTAGAGGAACAGGAGCGTGGTGATGGTGATCGTGCCGGTGACCGCCATTCCGAACGCGTAGGCCAGTGCCGAGGAACTCCGGAACGCGAACACCAGGATCAGGACGCCCACCATCAACATCCCGTTGATCCACGGAACGTAGATCTGCCCGATCGCCGATGCCGACGTGTGCTCGATGCGCAGCCGCGGCAGGTACCCGAGCTGCGCGGCCTGCGAGGCGACCGAGAACGCGCCGGTGATCACCGCCTGGGAGGCGATGACGGTCGCCGCCGTCGCCAACAGCACCATCGGGATGCGGGCCCACTCGGGACTGAGCAGAAAGAACGGGGCATGCACCGTGGACTCGTCGCGCAGCACCAGAGCGCCCTGGCCGAAGTAGTTGAGCGTGCACGCCGGCAGTACCAGCCCCAGCCAGCCCAGGGTGATCGCCTTGCGCCCGAAATGCCCCATGTCGGCGTAGAGCGCCTCGGCGCCGGTGACGGCGAGAACTACCGCCGCGAGGGCGAAGAACGCGATGTGGAAGTGGCCGCCGATGAAACCCAGTGCGTAGGTGGGGGACAACGCCCGCAGGATGCCGGGATCGTGGGCGATGCCGTTCACGCCGCACGCGCCGATGACGAGAAACCAGGCGATCATCACCGGACCGAACAACCTGCCGACCGTGGCGGTACCGCGGCGCTGAATGGCGAACAGCGCCACGATGATCACCGCGGTGATCGGCACGACCAGCTCCTCGAGCCCGGGGTCGACGATCTTGAGACCCTCGACCGCGGACAGCACCGAGATCGCCGGGGTGATCATGCTGTCGCCGAAGAACAGCGCGGCGCCGAACACCCCGAGCGCGGCCAGCGTCATCGCGGTGCGTCGACCCTTCGGTACGGCCCACCTCCGGACCAGCGTGATCAGCGCCATGATGCCGCCCTCGCCGTGGTTGTCGGCGCGCATCACCAACGTCACGTAGGTGAACGTCACGATCGTCATCACCGACCAGAAGATCAGCGACACCACGCCGTAGACGTTGTTCGCCGACACCGGGACCGGATGCGGATCGGTGGGGTCGAAGACGGTCGCCAGCGTGTAGATCGGACTGGTCCCGATGTCGCCGAACACCACGCCCAGAGCTCCGACCACGATGGCGGGCCGGAGCAGGTTGTTCTTCTGTATTGCCGAGTTGTTCGCGATAGTGGTCATTGTGGCTGACGAGGAGGGGTTCGCGGTCGAGGATGCGCTCGACGAGCTCTACTCGGCGAGGCCGGAGGATTTCACCGCCACGCGGACCGCGCTGGCCGCGAAGGCCAAGGCCGTCGGCGACCCGGCGGCGGCCGCACGCATCACCGGCTGCCGTAAACCCACGACGGCGGCGTGGGTCGTCAATGCCCTGGCGATCGGAGGGACGGCCGGGGCGCGGCTGACCGAGCTGGGATCACGACTGCGGGAGGCGCACGGCGCCATGGACGGCGACGCGATCCGGGCGCTGACCACCGAACAGCGCACGCTCGTCGAGGAACTCACCCGCGCCGGCGTCGGTGCGGCAGGGCTGACGCAGCCGTCCCCGGCGCTGCGCGACGACGTCACCGCGACGCTGCAGGCGGCCATCGCCGACCCCGATGTCGCCGCCCGTCTGGGCCGGCTGACCAAGGCCGAACAGTGGTCGGGCTTCGGTGAATTCAGCTTCACCGCAGCGGTTTCCGCCACTGCTAAGGGGCGAAAAACCACCCCGCAACCCGTCGCGGCGCCGGCCCCGCCGCGCGACCGGCCCACGCAGGAGGCAAGGGCGGCGGTCGCCCAGGCCGAGCGTTCCAAGTCGGAGGCCGACGCGGCACTGACCGAACTGCAGTCCGACGTCGCTGCCGCCCGGCTGCGCCACCAGGATGCGCGCCGCAGGCTGGCGGACGCCGAGCAGGCGATGACCGCGGCCGAGGATGCCTACGACGCCGCCAAGCGGGCCAGCCGTGACGCGGCCGCCGCCGTCAAGGCCGCCAAGCAACGCCTGAGGGAAGCGACCGGTTAGTTTGCGGCTGTTCGCCGCTAGTCTGGCCCCAGATGACCGTTCGAGGACAAGGGGACTCGGGGATGAAGCTTCGGGTGCTGCCCTACGTCACCGTCGAGATCGACGACCGGGTGCGACGACGGCTGCGAATCGCGGGCGAGCGGGTGCGGATCAACATCCGGGCCTACCTGCGCAGCGCGGCCGACGACGTCGACATCGCGGGCGACCGGGTGCGCGGGATGTGCGACCGCGCCGTGGACAAGGTCGACTCCGTGGTCGCTTCCGTCAACGACAAGCTCGGGCCTACCGAACCCGCCCCGGGGCCGCAGCTGCGCGTTGTCGGGCGCGAGGCGAGCTAGCTGTACCCGGCAGGGACCTTGTTGACGGTTTGGCTGTGAGAAGGGAGGACCTCCGGGCTTAGTGGAGATGTCTGACGTCTCTACTCACACACGGAGGTCCTCGTGCCCCACGCTAATGCGCGCTTGACCGTTCATGGTCGTCAACTTCTCGTCGACCGGATTCTGATCGGCGGTCGTAAACCCGCTCATGTCGCTGCTGAACTCGGTGTATCTCGACAATGTGCGTATCGATGGGTACGCCGATTCCTCGAGGAAGGCCCGGCCGGGCTGGTTGACCGATCGTCTCGTCCGCACCGGTGCCCCCGCCGCACGAAGCCAGAAGTCGAACTCGCCATCGTGGAACTGCGGCGATCCTCTCGGCGGGGCCAGCAGTACATCGCCGAGGCACTCAACGTGCCGGCGCGAACCGTCAGCACGATCCTGCGTCGCCACGAGCTGCCCTACCTACGGGAGTGCGATCCACTGACTGGACAGATCATTCGTGCGTCGAAGGTCACCGCAGTTCGCTACGAACGACAACAGCCCGGTGAGTTAGTCCACATGGATGTCAAGAAGATTGGCCGAATCCCTGACGGTGGCGGATGGAAGGCCCGGGGGCGGCCCGGCAGCCAGACCCAAGCCCGAAAGAAGGCCAAGATCGGCTACGACTACGTCCACTCCGTCGTCGATGACCACTCCCGACTGGCTTATTCGGAAATCCTGGCCGACGAAAGAGGCGCTACCTGCGCCGCGTTCCTCCAACGCGCCGCTGACTACTTCCGCGCCTACGGAATCAAGCACATCGACGCCATCATGACCGACAACGCATGGGCCTATCGGTGGTCACTGCGGGACGTCGTCTCCAGGCTCGGCGCCCGCCAGGTCTTCATCAGGCCGCACTGCCCCTGGCAGAACGGCAAAGTTGAGCGCTACAACCGGACCCTGCAAACCGAATGGGCATACCGGCAAGTCTTCACCACCAACGACGCACGATGTGCAGCCCTTGCACCATGGCTCACGCACTACAACAATCAACGACGCCACTCAGCCATCGGAGGCCAACCCCCGATCAGCCGACTGTCACCAACCTGACTGCCGGGTACAGCTAGCTGCGCTCACCTGAGTCAGTACGCGCGGGCCGGCCTCGGTGATGGCGATGGTGTGCTCGGAGTGCGCCGTGTTCGACCCGTCAGCCGAGCGCAGTGTCCAGCCGTCGGCGTCGATGGCGAGGCGGTCACTGCCCCGTGACCACCAGGGTTCGAGCGCGAGGGTCATTCCCGCCCGCAGCAAGAGGCCACGTCCACGTCGTCCGCGGTTGGAGACGTGCGGATCTTCGTGCATCGTGCGCCCCAGTCCGTGCCCGCCGAACTCGGCGTTGACGCGGTATCCGGCGGCCGTGGCGACTTCGCCGATCGCGGCGGAGACGTCACCGAGGCGACCGCCCGGCACCGCCGCGGCGATGCCGGCCTCGAGGGCTCGCTGTGTCGACTCGATCAGCGCCGCGTCGGCGGCGTCGGCTGTGCCTCCGACGATGACCGTGACCGCGGCATCGGCGACCCAACCATCGATCGACACCGCGAAGTCCAGGCTCAGCACGTCGCCATCACGGAGCACGTAGTCATGTGGCATGCCATGCAGCACAGCGTCGTTGACCGACAGACAGATGACGTTCCGGAATGGGCCGCGACCGAAGGACGGCGCGTAATCCCAGTAGCACGACTGCGCTCCGCGGTCGGCGATGAGCTCCCGGGCATGGTGCTCGAGCTGCATCAGGTTCACTCCCGGCTCCGCCTCGATCGACAGCGTTGCCAGCGTGTCCGCGACGAACTCACCCGTGACCGCCATCTTGTCGATCTCGTGGGCGGTCTTGAGTTCGATCATGTCGGGCCTCCGTCGTCGTCGGTATTTTTATACCGTTGCGACGGTACCAGGTCCGGTATTTGAATACCGGCTATGCTGTGCCGCATGGTGCGTATCCCTCTGAGCCCCGAGCAGGTGAAGGCCGGGCAGCGCCTCGGCGCGCTGATCCGATCAGCCCGAGCGGGCCGCGACCCCGAGACGATCGCGCGTGACGCCGGTATCTCACCGGAGACGCTGCGCAAGATCGAGGTTGGCAGAATGCCCAGCCCGAGTTTCGGCACGGTGATCGGACTCTGCAACGCGCTCGGCATGCCTCTGCAGGATGCCGTCGAGGCCTGGCGTGGAACAGCCGACGAACGGATGGCCATCTAGCTGCATCGGTCAGGCGGACACCCGGACCGCAGTGGGCGCTGCGCCGGGATGTGTGCTGTCCTTGTCGGGTGATCGGCCATGGACTGACGGTGCTGCTGGCACTGCTGGCCGCCGTGTTCCTCGCCGTCGGGATTGTGGTGCGCCAGCGGGCCACCCTCGACGTGCCTGCCGAACTCGGCGTCAGCCCGGTGATGTTCAAGACGTTGATCCGCAGACCGCTGTGGTGGGCGGGCACCGGGTCCGCACTGGCCGGCTTCCTGTTCCAGGCGCTGGCGCTGGCCAACGGGTCGCTCCTGCTGGTGCAACCCATCCTCGTCTCGGCGCTGCTGTTCGCGCTGCCGCTCAGTGCCCGGCTGGCCCATCGGCAGGTGACGCGAGGCGAGTGGGGGTGGGCCGTGTTGCTCACCGTGGCGTTGGCGGTGTTCGTGCTGCTGGCCAAGGCCCGTCCCGGCGACTACGAGGCCTCGCTGTCCACCTCCGCGGTCGTCGCGGTGGTCTGCACCGCGGCGGTGACGGGCTGCGTGATCGTCGCGACCCGGATCGTCGGCTGGGCCCGCGCGGTATTGCTGGCCGTCGCGGTGGGCGTCCTGTTCGGCGTCGTCGCGGTGCTCACCAAGCTCGTCATGCACGTGCTGATCCACGACGGCGTGGCGGCGGTCCTGACGGCGCCGGTGCTGTACCTCTTGGTGCTGCTGGGAGTGGTGGCGATGCTGCTGCAGCAGTCCGCGTTTCACGCCGGGTCGCTGCAGACGTCGGTGCCGACGATGCTGGTGCTGGAACCCGTGATCGCGGTGCTTCTCGGGGCGATCGTCCTCGGCGAGCAGCTCGAAGTCGGACGCTGGGATGCGGTCGCGATCGCGTTCTCCACACTGGCGATGGCGGCGGGCACGATCGCACTGGGCCGGGACGAGGGCGCCTACGAGGAGGCGATCGAGGCCGCGGCCAAGCCCGTCGATCAAGCGACATCCGGAAGCGAATAGCCTCTGCTCCTGGCCACGCCGGACAGTACGCGACGCAACTGCCTGCGGCCCCGGAACACCCGCGACATCACGGTGCCGACCGGGGCATCGGTGATCGCGGCGATCTCCCCGTACTTGCGACCCTCGACGTCTGCGTAATAGACGGCGGTGCGAAAGGATTCGGGAAGCGAGGACATCGCGTCGGCGATCGAATGGTCGCCGAGGTGCGCGAGGGCCTGATCCTCCGCCGAGCGGGGGCCCGCGGTCCAGCGGTCGTCATGGGCCAGGAGCTGGCTGTCGCTGAACTCGTCGGTGAACTGGAGAGCCGGCCTACGCTGCCGCTTGCGGTACTCGTTGATGTGGGTGTTGGCCATGATCCGGTACAGCCACCCCGCGAGGTTCGTGCCGTCGGTGAAGCTGTCGAAGGCCGCGTACGCCTTGGCCGCCGTCTCCTGGAGAAGGTCTTCGGCGTCGGTGTGATCGCGGGTCAGCCCGAAGGCATGCCGGTACATACCGGTGAGCTGTGGGATCGCGTCCCGCTCGAAGCGTTGGCTGAGCTCGTCGTCGGGCATGGGATGCTCCTGGGGGCCGGCGGAAACACTGTGGTCCCACCCTCCCGCCGAGCTCGCCCGAAGTCTGCCCGGCTGGCCTCCAGATCGGTTGGGGTCAACCCCAACGTCGTCCTCGGGTTATCCCCCGTGCCATGAGGCCCACTGCCGCACCTCGATGGTGACGACGGGGCCGTCGAGCGCGAGTCGCTCGTACTGGGCGTACTTCTGGCGCAGCAGTGCGTAACCCGTGGCCATCTCCACCCCACCGTGGTGAACGGCGGCGATGCCGTCGGCGCGCACCCACCACAGCTGCGACCAGTCGTCGTCGTAGTGGTCGACCAGAAGGCTCACCGCCGGGTTGGCCTCGATGTTGGCCAGCCTGCGCAGTCGCCGGGTCTTCTTCGGCTTGGCGTCGACCGCGGTGTACAGCACATCGCTGCGGTGCTCGGGCGCGGCGAACACCACCGGGACCACGTGGGGTGAGCCGTCGGGCCGCACCGTGGACAACACGGCAACCGGGGCAGCTGCGAATGCGCCCGCAGCATCGAATTCCGCCATCGGTCCAGGGTATGTTCGAACGGCTCGCTGGATTCGTTCACTGCGGAGTCGCAGCGCGGTAACCGCTCATCTACTGCGCAGCCTCCTGCTCATCGGAAGGTTCGGCATGGTCATTTCCCGGAACTCGTCACCGCTGCTCTCCAGAGTCCTCGCCGTCGCGGCATCCGCGCTGCTCGTCACGGGGGCGGTCGCGTGCGCGCCTCCCGAGAAGGACAATTCGGGCGCCGAGACGTCGTCCGGTGTCAAGGCCGCGGAGGCCACCTCCGCGCAGGACTTCGGCGGAATGGACGGACTGGTCGAGGCCGCCAAGGGCGAGGGCGAGCTCAATGTGATTGCGCTGCCACCGGATTGGGCCAACTACGGCGCGATCATCAAGGCCTTCGGCGACAAGTACGGCATCAAGGTCAACTCGGCCCAGCCCGATGCCTCCAGCCAGGACGAGATCAACGCCGCCAACCAGCAGAAGGGCCGCAGCAGCGCGCCCGACGTCTTCGACCTCGGCCAGTCCGTGGCGCTGGCGAACACCGCGATGTTCGCGCCCTACAAGGTCGAGACGTTCGACGACATCCCGGCCGCGTTCAAGGATGCCGACGGCACCTGGGTCAACGACTACGGCGGCTACATGTCGATCGGTTTCGATTCGGCCAAGGTCCCACCGGTCACCAACGTCAACGATCTGCTCAAGCCCGAGTACCAGGGCAAGGTGGCGCTCAACGGCGATCCGACACAGGCGGGCGCCGCGTTCTCCGGTGTCCTGATGGTCGCGCTGTCGCAGGGCGGGTCGGCGGACGACATCGCACCGGGCGTCGAGTTCTTCCGCAAGCTCAAGCAGGCGGGCAACTTTCTGCCGGTCGATCCGACGCCGGCGACCATCGAGTCCGGCCAGACACCGGTGGTCATCGACTGGAACTACACCAATGCCAGCGAGACCAAGAAGCTGCCCAGCTGGCAGGTCGTGGTGCCACCGGACAACGCGGTGGCCGGCTACTACTACCAGGCGATCAACAAGGACGCGCCGCATCCCGCCGCCGCTCGGCTGTGGCAGGAGTTCCTCTACAGCGACGAGGGCCAGAACCTGTTGGCCCAGGGCGGTGTTCGGCCCGTGCGGGCCGACAACATGATTGCCGACGGCACGCTCGCCGAGGAGGTGGCGTCCTCGATGCCGGTCGTCGACGGACCGGTGACGGTGCCGACGCCCGACCAGACCGAGGCGGCCTCGAAGTACCTGGCGGACAACTGGGCCGCAGCGGTTGGCTGACGTGGCCGGTGTCGGCCGCCGCGTCAAGGAGGCGCTTCCGCTGCTGCCGTTTCTGACCGTCGTGGCGATCTTCCTGATCATCCCGACGGTCACGGTGGTGGTGAGCTCGGTGTACACCGACGGCGTCTTCTCGCTGGAGCGGGTCGCGGCGCTGTTCACCGGTACCGCGCTGTCGGCGCTGGCCAACAGCGTGCTGCTGTCGGGGGCCACCGCGCTCTTAGGTGCGGTGCTCGGCGCGGTGATGGCCTGGCTGATCGTCAGCAGCCCGCCCACGTCGATGGTGCGCCGAGCCGTGCTGTCGCTGTGCAGCGTGCTGGCCCAATTCGGCGGTGTGGCACTGGCATTCGCGTTCCTGGCGACGGTCGGGCTCAACGGGGTGCTGACGCTGTGGGTGCAGCAGGTCTTCGGGTGGAACCTGGCGGGCAGCGGCTGGCTGTACAGCCTCAGCGGCCTGATCCTGGTCTACACCTACTTCCAGATCCCGCTGATGGTCATCGTGTTCGTCCCGGCACTCGAGGGGCTGCGCGACCAATGGCGCGAGGCGGCCGTGAGTCTGGGGGCGTCGACATGGGCGTACTGGCGCGAGGTGGCGATCCCGTTGCTGACGCCGGCGTTCCTCGGATCGGCGTTGTTGTTGTTCGCCAACGCCTTTGCCGCCTACGCCACCGCCGCGGCGCTCGTCAGCCAGGGGAGCCCGATTCTGCCACTGCTGATCCGGGCATCGCTGGTCAGCGAAGTGGTGCTGGGCCAGGAGGGCTTCGCCTACGCGCTGGCGTTGGAGATGATCGTGGTGGTGGCGGTGGTCATGCTCGCCTACAACCTGCTGGTCCGGCGCAGCGCACGGTGGCTCAGGTGAGAACCTCCAATGTGCTTGTGCGCGCGGCACTATGGACGCTGTTCGGCCTGTTCTTTCTGTTCCCGCTCTATGCCATGGCCGATTTCTCCACCCGCAACCTGATCGCGGGCGGGCGGACCTGGCAGGCGTGGACCAACCTGGTCACCGATGACGCCCTCTACCAGGCGATCGTGGTGTCGTTGTTGCTCGCGGTGTTCACCGTCGTCGCGATGCTGATTCTCTTGGTGCCGACGATGATCTGGGTGCGGTTGCGGGCGCCGTGGGCCAGGGGACTGGTCGAATTTCTCTGTCTGTTGCCTCTGACCATCCCGGCGCTGGTGATCGTCGTCGGCCTGCGCAACGTCTACCTGTGGGTGACCTACCTGCTGGGCGAATCCGCGCTGACGTTGACGTTCGTGTACGTGATCGTGGTGCTGCCGTTCGCCTATCGGGCCATCGACGCCGCGCTGTCGGCGATCGACCTGCAGACTCTGTCGGAAGCGGCCCGGTCGCTGGGAGCGGGCTGGACTACCACGATCCTGCGGGTGGTGGTGCCCAACATTTGGTCGGGAATCCTTTCCGCCGCTTTCATATCCATCGCGGTGGTGCTCGGCGAGTTCACCATCGCGTCGCTGAGCGGATACGAGACCCTGCAGGTGCAGATCGTGCTGATCGGCAAGAGTGACGGCCCGACGTCGGTGGCGGCATCGCTGGCCACCCTGCTGTTCGGGTTCGCGCTGCTGCTGATCCTGTCACTGGTAACCCGCGGGCGGCGGGGTCGCCGCACCCTAGAACCAGGAGTAACCGTATGAGCCGCAACGCCTCCGGCAGCGCGGGATTGAACGCCTCCGGCGTGGGTGTGGAACTGAATGAGTTGACCCGGGTGTACGGCAGCACGAAGGCACTCGACGGTCTGACGCTGCACATCGAGCCCGGAGAGTTGGTGGCGCTGCTCGGCCCGTCGGGCTGCGGGAAGACCACCGCGCTGAGAATCCTCGCGGGCCTCGACGAGGCGACATCGGGGACCGTGTCCGTCGGTGGCGTCGATGTCAGCAGGACGCCCGCCAGCAAGCGGGACATGGGCATGGTGTTCCAGGCGTACAGCCTGTTCCCGCATCTGACGGTCCTCGACAACGTGGCCTTCGGTCTGAAGATGCGGGGAAAGGCCAAGGGCGACCGCCTGTCCCGGGCCGCCGACATGTTGGACCTGGTGGGCCTGACGGCGCACACAGGCAAGTACGCCAGCGAGCTGTCCGGTGGGCAGCAGCAGCGGGTGGCGTTGGCCCGGGCGCTGGCGATCCAGCCGCGGGTCCTGCTGCTCGACGAGCCGCTGTCCGCGCTCGACGCCAAGGTGCGCACCCAGTTGCGCGACGAGATCCGGCGCGTCCAGCTGGAAGTGGGCACGACGACGTTGTTCGTCACCCACGATCAGGAGGAGGCGCTCGCCGTTGCCGACCGGGTCGGGGTGATGAGCCAGGGCAGGCTCGAGCAACTCGCGGCGCCCGCAGACCTCTACGCCAACCCTGCCAGCCCGTTCGTCGCGGACTTCGTGGGGCTGAACAACAAAGTCCCCGCGCAGGTTTCCGGCGGTCGCGCCGTGCTGCTCGGCGTCTCCGTGCCCGCGCTGCCCGGCTCGGTGGCCTCCGGTGCCGGTTTGGCGATGGTGCGCCCGGAGTCGGTGACCGTCACCGCCGATGGCGCGGGCACGTCGACGGTCAGCGCGGTGTCTTTCCTGGGCGCCATCTCACGGGTGACGGTGTCGATGGCAGACGGTTCGACGATCAGTGCCCAGATGGCGAGCTCCGCCGCGCGGGCGTTCGCACCGGGCGACCCGGTCACCGTCGGGATCGAACCGGGCGGCGTGCTCGTCGTCGGGTCCTGACGACTCAGACGGCCCTGACGACTCAGACGTCTTTGACGGGCTCGATGCCGAGATCGCGGTAGCTCACCAACGCGACGAACGGCACGTTGCGGGCGGCGAACCGCCGCGCCGCGACATCGCCGCGGTCCACCATCGGGATCACGCCGGCGACGACCACCCCGAGCGGCGCGATCCGCTCCAGCGCGAGTTCCGTCGACCCGCCCGTGCTGATCACGTCGTCGACGAGCAGCACCCGGGTGCCCGGCTGGAGCCGGGTGCCCTCGATCCACTGTTCACGGCCGCGCGACTTCTGTTCCTTGCGCACCGAGAACCACGCCTTGCCGGTCACCATCGCCACGCCGTGGGCGAGCGGGTCGGCACCCATCGTGAGACCACCGACCGCGTCGAACTCGATGCCGTTGAGCGCGGCGAGGTCCGCGACCGCCTTGGACACGATCGTCAGCCGCTCGCCGGTGTCGACCGCGTACTTGCCGTCGATGTAGTCGTGGCTGAGCTGACCGCTGGCGAGCTTGAAGGGTTCGTCGCGGCGTTCGTAACCGCGGGTACGGACCAGGTCGAACGCCGCTTGCCAGGTCTCGGGACGCTCGGAGGAGGGGGGCGCAGCAGTCATACCGGCGATCGTAGGGCACCGCTGTGCCGCGTCCGGCCGTGCAACTGCGAGTGGACGGCGCCGTGGGTGCGGTCTGAACGCGTGTGCGCCGGAACCAGCGGGTCAGCCCTGGCGGGCGCGCCGTGTCAAATCGACTGCGGCCGAGCGTAATTCGTCGATGGAGTCGATGGGCTTGGCGTATCCGACGCGGGTGTAGGCCAGGCCGCGTTCGGTTGTCAGCCGTAGGTCCAGGCCGTACCGGTCTGCGCCCGTGCAGACGGCGGCGGTGGTGTCGGGATAGCCGCCGAGGGTTCTGGCCATCGCGGTCAGCGATTCGGCGTGGTCGTCGTTGAGGTGAGCCACGGCGCCCGCCGACAGCGGTGTCACCGGGTCGGCCTGTGCCTCGGCGTAGGCCTGGCCGCTGGTCGAATCCATGCGTCCGTAGCCGCCGACCCACCGCACCCGGTCCACCCGCAGCACCCACAGCGAGAAGTCGCTGTAGTCGATGTAGTACTTCGCCGCGTCCACCGCGGACAGATGCGCCTCACGGGCGGCGGCGCGTTCGGCACCGACCGGTTCCTCGACGTGCCCGGCCAGGGTGACGCGACCGCTGGCCAGCGGATCGGTCTGGGTGCCCGGCGCGACGATCGCGATGCTGGCCCGAGGGTCGCCGGCCAGGTTGCGGCCGTGCTCGGCGAGGTTCGACACGCACAGCACCGGGGCGCCGCCGAGCAGGCCGTAGGTGACGAACGACGCCCACGGGTCGCCGGCCGCGGTCAGGGTGGCCAGCGTGCCGGTGTTCGTCGACGCGGCGATGGTCCGCGCTTCCTCGGCGGCCGAGGGGCGAACGGTGTTGACGGCTTCGGTCAGAGGAGGCGGCACCGTGGGAGCATCTCCCGGGTCGCCGTGATCACGTGTCGAGCCGCCGGACGTCACGACGGCACGATAGCGCGTGCCGGAGGCGTCGCGGTGACCAACCGGACGCATGGCGGATCTGCGGTTCGCCCGCGTGCCTTCAGAACTGACGTCAGCGTCGATTAGCGACGAATTGCAGCAACATTGTTTGGACGATCCACCATGGCGAATGTGCGAGAATCGCAGGGGGGATACTTTCCGCCGAGCAACTCATTTCTGCGAAATCGGGGATACCGTGGCCGAGTCTGCACTGCGCGCGATCGCGGTTGCTGGCGTGGTCGCGGCGGGCCTGATGTTCGGTGGTCTGACGGCGGTGCCCGCGGTCGCTCAACCGGATGACTCGGGGGGCGGTTCCAGCCAGGACTCCGGCGGCACCGACAACTCCGACAACTCCGACGGTTCCGGCGCCGAGTCGAGTGAGTCGAGCGTCGGCGACGGTTCTGGTAGCGCGGACGCCGGCGGAGCCGACAT
Source organism: Mycolicibacterium sp. CR10 (assembly GCF_005222675.1). Taxonomy (GTDB): domain Bacteria; phylum Actinomycetota; class Actinomycetes; order Mycobacteriales; family Mycobacteriaceae; genus Mycobacterium. Next base: position 233,320 of record NZ_STGE01000009.1, read on the forward strand.
CACCGATCCCGCACCCGAACCGAACACCCCGCCCGATCCCGAACCCGCGCCCCCACCGGCGGAGCCGGTCGGCTCCGGAAACGACACCGGCGCCGAGATCGTCGACCGCGCACAGGAATCCAAGAAGACGGGGTACAGCAACTCGATCACGATTCCGATGTTGCGACTGCCCGCCGCAGGTGATATCCCGATGGGCGGCTGGCCGACGATATCGACGTTCTACACCACCCTCGAGATACCGGTGCCGACATTCCAGGAGTTCCTCTCGGCGCTGCGGATCGTGCCGACCCCGCCACCGCCCGGGCCCGCATTCCGCACGCAGGAGGAGGCGCCCGTCGTCGACGCGACGACAGGCACGGCCGGGGGCGGCGGATCGAGGTCGGAGTCGACGGTGTTCCAGGCACCACTGGTGACGGTGCCGCGGGCGGTGACGGTCGCCGGCCAGAGCCCCCAAGCCACGCCCGGCCTGCGCCTGCCGGTCGATCCTGCGGTGCCGGGCGTGACGCAGCCCGGGGTGGCCGGGGCGCAGACCCCGGTGATCCGCGGGTCGGTGGCACCGACCCCCGGTGTCGCATCCGTGCCGGCCGCCTCACCGATGGGCGGTCAGCAACCCGCCCGCATCGGCTACCAGCGGTACGTCAGAGGCCCCACGGTCGCCGAACTCGCCGTCGTGGCCCTGCCGGGTGTCGCGGGCTTGCTGCTCGTCACGTTCGGCGGCGGTCTGATCGGCTATCGACAGGCCAACAGCGTGCGGTTCGTCCGGACGGCGGGAGCGGAACGCTTCCTGCCGTAGCCCGCCCCGGTCGCGGGTGATTCATTTCCTGCTGTCCTGGGTAGGTTCGAAGACTGTATGGATTACTCCACTCGCACCCGCCCCGAGGCAGGAGACCCGTCATGACCCTGCCGTTCGGTGACTGGATCCAGCGGCAGCGCTGGTACGCAGGCCGCACCCGCGACCTGGCCTCCGCGGTACCCGCCGAGGCCATCTCGTTGGGTGACGATCTGGACCTCGTGCTGCTCGACGTCACCTACACCGACGGAACCGCCGAGCAGTACCAGGTGCTGCTGCGGTGGGCCGACGCACCCATTCAGGGATACAGCGATATCGCCACGATCGGCGCCGACGGCGATCGCGCCGCATACGACGCACTGCACGACCCCGATGCGGCTCGGCACCTGCTGAACTTGATCGACGCGTCGGCGACGGTCGGGGGACTGCACTTCGGCAAGGAACCCGGCGTCACCCTCCCGCTGGATGCGCAGCCGCGCATCTCGGGCGCCGAGCAGAGCAATACCAGCGTGATCTTCGGTACGGAGGCTGTCCTGAAAGTGTTCCGGCGGATCACCCCCGGCGTCAACCCCGACATCGAGCTGAACAGGGCGCTGGGGCGCGCGGGCAACCCACACGTCGCCACGTTGCTGGGCGCCTACGAGACGTCCTGGGACGGAACCGGAACGTGTGCGCTCGGCATGGTGGCCGCATTCGCGGCCGACAGCGTCGAAGGCTGGGACATGGCGACGGCGAGCACCCGTGACCTGCTGGCCGAGACCGCCGACGAGACCGCCGGCGAGTCGTTCGTCGACGAGTCCTACCGACTGGGTGAGGCCGTCGCCTCTGTCCATGCCACGCTCGCCGAGCAGCTGGGCACCTCGACCGAGGACTTCCCGATCGACGCCGTGCTGGAGCGGTTGACCGCCGCGGTGCACGCCGCACCCGCGTTGCGTGAGCACGCCCCCCTGATCGAGGAGCGCTACCGCAAGCTCGCCGCCGAGGCGATCACTGTGCAGCGCATGCACGGTGACCTCCACCTCGGTCAGGTTCTCCGGACACCGCAGCGGTGGCTGCTCATCGACTTCGAGGGGGAACCGGGCCAGCCTCTCGAGGAACGCCGACGGCCGGACTCTCCGCTACGCGATGTCGCGGGCGTCCTGCGCTCCTATGAGTACGCGGCCTATCAGCAACTGGTGAACCTGCCGGCCGACGATGCGCGTACCGGTGAGGTGGCCGCTCGTGCGCGGAGGTGGGTGGACCGCAACAGCGCGGCGTTCTGCGACGGCTACGCCGCAGTGTCCGGCGCAGACCCCCGCGACTCCGCGCAGGTGCTCGCCGCCTACGAGTTGGACAAGGCGGTGTACGAGGCCGCATACGAGGCGCGGTTCCGGCCGTCGTGGCTGCCGATCCCGATGAAGTCCATCGAGCGCATCCTGCGCTGAGGTCAGCGGATCGGCCTGCTCAGAAATCGGTTGCCGCCATACGGCCGCCACCGGGCAAGCTGGCAACCGTGGCCACCAGGTAGGGCGCCGCCGCTCTTCGGCTCCTACTCCCGGCCCGCCCGGCCGGTGGCAATCTGAAACGTCCGATGCCAACTTGGCGGCCACGGTTGCAACAGCATCCTCAAGCTAACACACGAGTTGCCAAAACGCGCTGAACTAGGCCCTTAAGCGTGGTGGCGCGCAACGCCTTTCAAGATCGGGCCGGTCAGGCTCTCTCAGGTCTCGTTCGCGGCCTGGAGCACGATGACCGCGCGGGCCTCGACGGTCAGTGCGGCACCCGCGGCCACCGGCCGCGACCCCTCCATGACCGCCCCGTCGACCGTGTAGATCACCGGCTGCCACGCTTTGCCGAATTCCTTTGGCGGCAGAGTGAAGTCGATCGGTTCGTGGTGGGCGTTGAAGCACATCACGAACGAGTCGTCGGTGACGCGGTGCCCACGCGGGTCCAGGTCGGGAATGCCGTGTCCGTTCAGGTAGACCGAGATCGACTTGCCGAAACCCGAGTCCCAGTCCTCGTCGCTCATCTCGGAACCGTCGGGCCTGAACCAGGAGATGTCGGGCAACCGGACCGAGCCGCGCTGGCGTACCGGTCGGCCGTCGAAGAAGCGGCGGCGACGGAACACCGGGTGCGCGGCGCGCAGCGCAGAGACCGAACTGGTGAACTCGATCAAAGCTTTGTCGGCGTTGGCCCAGTCGATCCAGGTGATCTCGTTGTCCTGGCAGTAACCGTTGTTGTTGCCGCCCTGGGTGCGGCCGAGTTCGTCGCCGTGGCAGATCATCGGCACGCCCTGGCTCAGCACGTTGGTGGTGATGAAGTTGCGCACCTGCTGGGCGCGCAGCGCGTTGATCTCCGGATCGTCGGTCGGGCCCTCGACGCCGCAGTTCCACGACTGGTTGTTGCTCTCGCCGTCGTTGTTGTCCTCGCCGTTGGCCTCGTTGTGCTTCTCGTTGTAGGAGACCAGATCACGCAGCGTGAAGCCGTCGTGCGCGGTGACGAAGTTGATCGAGGCCACCGGCCGGCGTGCGGTGTGCTCGTAGAGATCCGCCGATCCGGTGAGGCGCGATGCGAACTCACCGAGGCTGGCGTCCTCACCGCGCCAGAAGTCCCGCACGGTGTCCCGGTACTTGCCGTTCCACTCCGTCCACTGCGGCGGGAAGTTGCCGACCTGGTAGCCGCCCGGCCCGACGTCCCACGGCTCGGCGATCAACTTCACCTGGCTGACCGTCGGGTCCTGCTGCACGAGTTCGAAGAACGTCGACAGCTTGTCCACGTCGTAGAACTCGCGGGCCAGCGTGGACGCCAGGTCGAAGCGGAAACCGTCGACGTGCATCTCGGTCACCCAGTACCGCAGCGAGTCCATGATCAGCTGCAGCGCGTGCGGGCTGCCCGCGTTCAGGCTGTTGCCGGTGCCGGTGTAGTCCATGTAGTACCGCTTGTCGTCGTCGACCAGTCGGTAGTAATTGGCATTGTCGATCCCGCGCATCGACAGCGTCGGGCCCATGTGGTTGCCCTCGGCGGTGTGGTTGTAGACGACGTCGAGGATCACCTCGATGTCGGCTTCGTGCAGCGCCCGGACCATGGCTTTGAACTCCTGCACCTGCCCGCCGGGGGTGGCGCTGGCGCCGTACTTCGAGTCGGGTGCGAAGAAGCCGATCGTGTTGTAGCCCCAGTAGTTCGACAGACCCTTCTCGATGAGCGTGGAGTCGTTGGCGAAGTGGTGCACCGGCATCAGTTCGATCGCCGTGATCCCGAGACCCTTGAGGTGCTCGATGATCGCGGGATGGGCGATGGCCGCGTAGGTGCCGCGGCTGCGCTCGGGAATGTCGGGGTGCGTCTCGGTGAGCCCCTTGACGTGCGCCTCGTAGATGATCGAATCGGCGTACTCGTGCTGCGGTGGCCGGTCGGTACCCCAGTCGAAGAACGGATTGATCACCACCGACTTGGGCATGCTGGCCGCCGAGTCGTCGTCGTTGCGGCTGTCGGGGTCACCGAAGTTGTAGCCGAACAGCGACTGGTCCCACCGGAAGATGCCGTCGATGGCTTTGGCGTACGGGTCCAGCAGCAGCTTGTTGGGGTTGCACCGTTGGCCTGCCGCCGGATCGTAGGGTCCGTGCACCCGGTAGCCGTACCGCTGTCCCGGCTCCACGTCGGGAACGAAGCCGTGCCAGACGAAGCCGTCGACCTCGGGCAGCGTCAACCTGGTTTCGTTGCCGTCGGCGTCGAACAGGCACAGCTCCACGGACTCCGCGACCTCGCTGAACACCGCGAAGTTGCTGCCCGAGCCGTCGTAGGTCGCACCGAGCGGGTAGGCCTTGCCGGGCCACATCTCGGTCAGCGCCGCGTCACTGTGGGTTCGCGACGCGGGTTGCGCGGCGGGCATGACGGCGGGCGACGCCGTGTCCTTGGAACTGGTGGCTTTAGAAACAGATGCGGCCAAGGTGCACACTCCGGGTTGACTAACTGGTGAACAAGGCGACGATACGGTGCGCGCGGGTACCGGAGCATGCCGGGCGAAACGCTCGAATCAGGGGTATGGGGCTGTTTCCTACGTGGGCTGATCTGCCCAGTTACCGGATATTGCAAACGTATCCGCATCGCGGTGTGTCAACGATCACCGCAAACGGGGCTGGTCAGCGGTGCCCGGGGGCTAGGCGACGTCGACGCCGGCCGTGCGCAACGCGTCGACGGCCTCGGCTGTCGTCGTCGGGGACACCCCCGCAGTCAGGTCCAGCAGCACCCTGGTGGTGAACCCGGCGTCGACCGCGTCGGCGGCCGTGGCCCTGACGCAGTAGTCGGTGGCGATGCCCACGACGTCGACCGCATCGACCCCCCGTTCCCGCAGCCAGTCGGCCAGCGTGGTCCCGTCCTCGTCGGCGCCCTCGAACCCGCTGTAGGCGGCCGAGTACTGGCCCTTGCGGAACACCGCCTCCACCGGGCTGACGTCGAGGTCGGGAGGGAAGTCGGCGCCGGAGGTGGTGACGACGCAGTGCGACGGCCAGGAGTCGACGAAGTCGGGGCGATCGGAGAAGTGGTCGCCGGGATCCACATGGAAATCCTTGGTGGCCACCACATGGTCGTAGCCGTGGTCTCCGGCGAGCAGTGCGTTGATGCCGTGCACCACCGCGGTGCCGCCGGCCACCGCCAGCGAGCCGCCCTCGCAGAAGTCGTTCTGCACGTCGGTGATGATGAGCGCCTTCGTCGTCTTCGTCACGTGGCCACGGTATCGCCGGTGACGTCGACGCGCTGGTGCGCGGTCAGCAGCAGATGGTCGAAGGTGGACCGCGGGGGCAGCACCTCCTCGTAGGTCAGGGCCGCGTAGTCGGCCAGCAGCTGCTCGGCCAGCACGCGCAGCTTGACGTTGGACTCCTGGGAACGCCACCGCAGCAGCTCGAACGCGGCGTCGGCGTCGACACGGTAGATCAGCATCAACATGCCCTTGGCCTGTTCGATGACGGACCGGTTCTCCGTGATCTCGGTCAGCGCGGCGCTCACGATCGCTTTGGTCATCGCAGCGGTGGGGGTGACGTCCACATAGAAGCCGTGGGTGCCGATCAGCCGACCGGAGTCGTCGTTGAGCTGGTCCCCGATCACCACGACCTCGTGGATGTTGTCCCGGGTGTCGATGATGCGGTGCCGCGTGGAGAACGTGCGGTGGGTGCGGCGCATCTCGTCGAGCGTGGCGGCCACCTGCTGGTAGTCGTCGGGATGCTTGTGGGAGAGCACGAGTTCGGTGGTCGGGGTCACGGTGCCGGGCTGATAGCCGTGCAGGATCTGCACCTGCTCCGACCATTCCCAGCGCTCGTCGGCAAAGTAGAAGCGGAACCAGCCCACTCGCTGCGGCTCACCGCCAGCCAGCGCCTGCTCCACCGAGTCCTGCGGTGCCACAGGTGCACATTAACGCGCACGCCTCGAGGCTCACCCGCCGAACAGCAGATACAACCCTGTGAACGTGTAGCCGACCATCACGAGCATCATCGCCAACTGCCCGGTCAGCTGATGGGGTTTCGGGAGCAACGCCAGCGCCCGGTCGTGCGCGGCGATGACGCCGGCGACATGGCCGGCCACCACGAACCCGACCTTGAGGGTGGCCAGCGCGCCCGGGTGCATCGACAGGGCGTAGCTCACCTCGGCCTGAGACAGCCACAGAACGTTCCAGCCGCGGTCCAGCGGGTCGCCGAGCCGGATGAGGGTCTGCTGGCCGCGCTCCACGAGATAGGTCAGATAGTGGGCGAACACGTAGCCGAGCACGATCGGGATCAGCGAGTGCGCCATCAGCCCGGGCAGCTCGCGGCGGCGCTGGGCATCGACCCCACCGGTGCAGCGCGCCGCCGCCCAGAAGGTGGCCGCGACGACGGCGACGAACAGCAGCAGACCCACAGTGCGCAGCAGCGTCGCCGGCACCGTCGAGGGCGCCACGGCGTCGACGAACGCGCGCGTCTGCGGCATGGCCGAGAAGCTGTCGAACGCGGTGGAGCCCAGCAGGACCGACAGCACCGCCACGGTTCCCGGTCGCACCGGCAGTGACAGCAGGTGGTCGAACGGATTGCCGATCGCGACGCGGCCGTCGGCGTTGCGGCGCAGCGGGGACAGCCGCGAGGCCACGACGCTGTACACCTCGAACGGGTCGGCGCGCGCGGGCCAGCGGGTTCCGCACCACAGCGTGCCCGCCAGCGTCACCGCCAGGTACCCCAGCAGCCAGGCGCGGATGGCGCCGATCGATCCCGGGTCGGGACTCGCCAGCTCGAGCCAGACGAAGGCGAACAGACCCAGCGCGGCCGGCCAGTACCCCAGCGACGACGGATACCGTCCGCCCAGTGTGCGTCCACCGGCGAGCCGGGCGACAGTGCGCACCGGTGAGATCAGCCGCCACACCGGGCCCACGGCCAGCGACAGTGCCGGCAGGCCCACCCACAGCAGCACGTAGAACACCCCGGGCAGCGGGTTCTCACCGCTGTCCGGGCCGAGGAACGCGGCCATCGCCACCCAGGCGGTCAACAGCAACGCCAGTCCGGCCACCACCGCGCGCATCGCGGGCGCGTCCACGACGATGGTCAGCCAGCGCGGCAGGGCGCGGCCCGGCCTGGCGGGATCGAACCTGGGCGTCTTCCACGCGAGCGCCACCGCCGCGAAGGTGAACGTCAGCGCCCACGCGGCGCCGATGAGCGCATACGTGAACGGGATCGGCAGGTCGGTGGAGCCGCCGAGGCCGTGCGCCAGCACGTCGACGGACGGATCCGGGGTCATCGCACCTGGATGGTCGCGACCGTCTTGTTCAGTTCATGCAACTCGACGTCGACGCGGCCGGGCATGTCCACGGTGAACTGGAACGACTGGCCGGGGCCCGCGACGACGTCGAAGCGGTGTTCCGGGGTGGAGTGCACGTGCAGCTCGTCGGGGCGGTCGCTGTCGACCCGCAGGACGATCGGTTCGCCGACGGCGGCGCTGAGCGCAGCGTTGGTCGGGGTGACCCGGCCGTCTTGGATCGCGACGTCGATGACCAGCCGTTGCGGCGGCGCCTGAGCGTCGGACATCGACGGCATGGCACCGGCCCCGCCCGCGCCGCTGTCACCGCCGCCGCCACAGCCGGTGAGTAGCACCGCCACGGCCGTCACTGCCAGGGCTGTCTCACGTGCTGTCACGGTCCTGCTTCTCTTCCTTCTGGCGGTTCTTGACGGCGATGTAGATGACGACGCCTGCGACGACGATCGCGGGGGCGAATGCGGGCACGGCCAGCCACACGGAGTGGTCGGCGAGCAGGACATGATCGGAGGGCGGCGTCATGCCTGCGCTGAGGGCTGCAACTCGGCTTCGCTCCCGCTGGGCTCGCTGTTGTTGATCCGGCCGGCGCCCCAGGAGATTCCGGCGATCATCGCCAGCGTGCAGGCGAGCACCACCAGGCATCCGATCAGCCACAGCGATTGCGGGATGTCCGGGCTGCGCTCGCGCTGCAGGATGGTGATCTCCGGGACCAGCGGTCGGGTGAACTGCGCTTCGGCCGGCACCTCTTCAGCCCCGATACCGGGATCGCCGGCGAGGTAGATCGGCACCGCGGTGAAGGTTCGGCTGTCGTGCACGCGCAGCAGCGTCTTCCACTCACCGGAGACCGGCATGGGTTCGGTCGACCGGAAATGCCCCGGTCCGACGTTCTCGAGATGGTCGACGAACTGGCCGCGCTCGTTCTGCAGACCGCCCTGCCAGCCCAACACCGACACCCAGTTCGGATCATCGCTGACGACATTCGGAGGGTTGAAGCGCACATCGGCGGTCACGAAACGCTGTCCGTTCACGGCAGGCGCGTCCGTCAGGGTGACCGAGGCGGTCGCGTTCTGCGGGACGTCATAGCGCAGCCCGTTGGCGGCCGCTCCGCTGATCGCGACGATGGTCAGTGCCACCAGACCGACGGCGAGGGCGCGCCGCGGCAGTCGCTTCCCGGTGAGCACCATGCCCACCATCGCGCCACACCCCCCGGCGAGGACCGCGACGGGCACCGACATCGCCAGCGCCTCCGGCCAGATACTGGTGGGCCACGGGTAGTGATAGACGGCGTTGATCCACAAGGACTCGAGCCACAGCCCGATGGTCGCCACGCCCAGCCCGCTGACCAAGCCGAAGATCAGCGGTCGCCTCAACAGCGGTGTGAGTGCGAGGAGTTCGACGACCAGAGCGGGGCCGAGGTACAGCGGGAACCAGTTGACCGGTGCGTCCAGCAGCGGTGCCACCGCGAAGGCGATCACGCCGCGAAGGCCGATGGCGAGAACCGCCGCGATGAGTGCGGCGCCCCTGCCCATGAAGATCCGGGCCGCAACCAGGGCCAGCGTGGCCGCGGCGGCGATCAGCATCGGCTGGAACACCTGCCGGAACTGCGGCACGCCGAAGTCGAACTCGATCTGATACACCGACAGCCCGATCAGCACACCCGCGAACGCCAGGTACTGCACGAACTTCAGGCCGATGCCGTCTTTCGGGGCGGCTTCACCGGTCTGCGCCGTCGCCCGCCTGCCTTCGTGCTCCAGGTACAGCGCCGACAGCGTCGAGAAACCGGCGCCACCGATCATCATCAGGTGGGTCGGACCCCACAGCGTGACGTCCTGGCCGAAGATGCGGTGCCAGACGTCATCGAGCGGGAAGCCGAGCAGGGCGTACATCCCGCACCCCGCCATCACGATGCCGCCGACCGGTGCGTACCAGTCGTCGGTGATGCGCACGGCGGCCGGACCGGGCTTGGCCTCCGCGCCCAACGGCAGCACGATCGCAGTGCAGCCGGAGACGAACACCCCGAACAATCCGATCAGGATGAAGTAGTGCGCGGGGTTCGCCAGCGCACCGTCGTCGCGGCCGTTGCCGATGTGCAGGCTGACGTCCCAGATGAAGCCGAACAGCGCGCAGATGATGGACGTGATGAACATCCCGACCGGCAGCGCGACCCAGGACGGACGGTGGAACAGCCGACCCGACCAATCGGCCAGCGACGTCAGCCAGGTGATTTTGTGATGGCGGTGGAGGTAGCCGATCCACAACAGAACCGCCGTGACGACGGCCCCCACCGCCGTGAGGCCGGCGATCTCGCCGATGGCGGCGCCACCGCCCTCTTCGCCCTGGGCCAGCACCGATACCGCTTCTACAGAGAACTCCATCGTCATCCCACCCCGAGTTTCGGATCCCTATCTGACTGGCGAGTAATGTTGCCAGAATCCTCGCAAGTGAAACCAGGGGTACCGGGTATCGGATGGTTTTCGTCGGGGAGCGCGTGAAACGGCACGGATGACGTCAGTATTGATGGATGTCCGGGGGGAAAACCGTCGTCGAACTGCGGGTCCACGGCGTGTCCGGCACGCCGCCGGAGGCGATGCTGAACTGCCCGACCGAGTTGCTCGAGCGTCAGTCCGGCGATGCGGAGGCAGGCTTCTACCGCAGGAGCGCATGGATCGACGACGCCGCCAGCCCGCCCGTGGACGGCAAGTGGCGGCGGCTGATGGAGGTGTACTCCTGGGGCGGCCTCACCTCGGGTCGCGCGAGCCGCGCGTTGTGGCTGTTGCTTCTGCCGTTCACGCTCATCAACCTGGCCCATTGGATGCTGCCGCCGGCCAACCACCGCCTGCCGGCCGCCGTGGTGGTCGCTCTGCTCAGACTGCTGGCCCTGTCCTTCACGTTGACCTTGCTCCTGGCGATGGCGGTGGCCGTCCTCGATATCACCGTGTGGCAATGCGGCAGCATGGATTTCTGCAGCGCGGGTTGGGGGCCCCTGGCGTTCCTGGGAGAGCGATCGACCGGTGTCCGGCTGGCGCTGGGGGCGCTGCCGCTCATGGTGGTGATCCTGATGCTCTGGTTCCTCGGTCGCGAGGACACCAGCCCGGGCGCTGACACCAAAGCGCCACCCGATGGTGTGGTGCTGCGGTCGGAGTTGTCGCCGCTGGGCAAGACGGCATTCTGGAATCGCGATCTGTCGGTCCCGCGCATGCGTGCGTGTCACGTCACGGCCTGGACCGCCGGTCTGGCGGCGCTGGTGCTCGCGGCGCCGGTGAAGTACACCCATTCAGGGGCTGCAGGCGCGGTGAACATCGGTCTGCTGTCGACCAATCTGGTGATTCTCGGCCTCGCCGTCGCTGCGACGGCAACACCCAGCGTGACGGGCCGCGGCGGCACACAGGCCTCGGACGCGATGCACCGCGCGGTGATGGTGTTGCGCTGGATCGCGCTGGGTGCGCTCGGCGTGACGCTTGCGTGGGTGGCGGTCAAGGGAGGCGTCCCTGATCGGCTGGTCGCGTCCTTCCTTCCTGGTCTGCGGAGCTCGATTTTCTGGTTGCTCGCCACCCAGGCACTCCTGTTGATCGGTGTCTTCGTGGGTACGGCGTTGTCGATGAGGGGGACCCCGAAAGGCCGTCCCCGTGGCGGCGACGGATATCGCCCGACGCTGAGGGGTTTCACCGGCCCGTTCGTGGCGCTGGTGGGTTGGCTGCTCGGAGGTGGACTCAGCGTCGGTGTGGGGCTGTGGACGGCTCAGACGCTCGGAACCTTGGTGTTCTCGTCGGGCGACGCGGCAAAGCAGTTGTTGATTCGAAGCGCCACCCTGGCCAATCCGAACGGCGACTTCGCGTCGAAACTGCGTGCCATCGATGCCGTTCCTCCGCTGATCGTCCCGCCGCCCTATGTGTGGGCGTCGGTGACCACGGTGGTGGTGATCGTCGCCGCCGCGGGGGCGTCAATCATCCTGTGGTTCACAGCCGTTCGAGGCGCGGGTAGGAAGGCCCCATTGAGCGCGGTGGAGGCCCGCGCCTGCCGGACAGTTCAGGACAGGGTGAACCGACGGCGGGCAATAGCGTCGTTGCCGGACCGCGGACCGAGCCTGATCGCCTGGCTTTCGGCCCTGGCCGTGGTGGTTATTGCGGTCATGGCAATGGTTTTCGTGCCAGGTTCGCTTCCGTTGACACCCGAGCAGCTGAAATTCTGGAGCACGTCGATCGGTAGCGCGACGGTGTTCGTACCCATCTCGTTCGTCGTCGGGCTGGTGCTGTTGGTGGGTCAGGCGTACCGCAACCGGCAGGTGCGACGGATGGTGGGCATCCTGTGGGACATCGTCACCTTCTGGCCGCGAGCGAATCATCCGCTCACCCCGCCGTCCTACGGCGGGCGAACGGTGTTCGATCTGCGGATGCGGATGGCCGAGCTGACCGGTTCGGGTCAGGAGACGCCCGACGAGACACAGGAGTCCACCAGGGTCGTTCTGGTGGCGCACAGCCAGGGCACGATCATCGCCGCGGCCACCCTCATGCAGTCCAGAAAGCCGACCGAACGGTATCCGCTGTTGACGTTCGGATCGCCGTTGCGACGCCTCTATGCCCGCAACTTTCCCGCGTACTTCGGCCATGAGTCGCTGTGGAATCTCACCGAGTTCCCCTATGACCGCCGGCACCGATGGATCAATCTGTGGGCGCTCAGTGATCCGATCGGGGGCTGGGTGTTCGACGACACCTGGACCTACGCCCCGGATGGTGCGGTGCGGATGACGATGCCGGAAGCATTAGCACACGTGGATTGCCGCATTCTCGATGTGCAGCAGCAGGATCCGGATCGCGGGAAGGACGATGTGCTTCCCGATGGACCGGTGTGCGGCCACTCGGGCTTCTGGAGCCGCCCCGAGTATGTCAAGGCGGTCGATGCGTTGCAGGCCATCGTGGCCCCGGACAACGTCGACACCGCCGCCACGGTGCAGCCGACGTCGGAAGCGATGTAGCGTTCACTTGCGCGGCGGGCGAAGCACTTTCATCGCCAAGCCCATGATCGGTGCCGGAACCCGGTCCTTCATCGCCAGCGCGGTGCTGGCGACCTGGGTTCGCGCCGGGGTCCCCCGGCCCAGCACCCGATTCAGTGGCCCGCCCGTCGGCTCGAGGTCGAAGTGCAGCGGCGGCTTCCCGTCGGCGGCACCGAGCGCGTTGGAGATGACGATGCGCTGAATCTCGCTGGTGCCTTCGAAGATGGTGTACAGCTTGGCATCTCGGTACCACTTCTCGACCGGATGATCCTTGACGTAACCCCAGCCGCCCATGGTCTGAATCGCCCGCTCGGTGGTGCGCACCGCGACCTCACTGGCGGCCAGTTTGGACATCGACCCCTCGCCGCGCTCGAACGGGACCCCGGTGGCGGCCATCCACGACGCGCGCCAGGTCAGCAACCGCGCCGCGTCAATGCCGGTTGCCAGGTCGGCCAGCGGGAACGCGATCCCCTGGTTGTCGATGATCGGGGCACCGAAGGCCTCCCGCCGGTTGGCATACTCGGTGGCATATTCCAATGCGGCCCTGGCAATTCCGAGCGCCTGCGCAGCCACCATGGGTCGCGTCTGCTCGAAGGTGCCCATGGTGGCGGAGCCGGAATGCCGGGCGCCCTCGACGGCCTCGCGGGCCCGGGCCAGCTTGTGTTCGAGTTTCTCCTGCCCGCCCAGCAGATTGTCACCGGGAACTCGGACGCCGGTGAGCTTGAGTTCGGCGGTGTGGGAGGCGCGGCAGCCGAGCTTGTCGAGCTTGCGCACCATGTCCAGCCCGGGGGTTCCGCCGGGGACGATGAACAGCGCCTGCCCGCGGTGACCGAGATCCTGGTCGACCACGGCGTTGACCACGTGCACATTGGCGATGCCGCCGTTGCCGATCCACATCTTGTGACCGTCGATGATCCAGTCGTCCCCGTCGCGGCGGGCCGTGGTGCGCAGGTTGCGGACGTCGCTGCCGCCCTCGGGTTCGGAGATCGCCAGTGCCGCCAGCTTCAGATCGCCGGGCGTGCCGAAGCATTCCGGCGCCCACGCCAGCATCTGCTCGGGTGAGGCGGCCTGCCCGATCGCCGACAGCGCCAGGGCGGGCATCACCACCGCCAGCCCGATGCCGGCGCACCCCCAGAACAACTCCTCCATGAACATCGGCAACGACAGCCCCGTCGGATCGCCGATCAGGTCGCGGTAGAACAGCGGGCTGTAGAACCCCTGGCTGGCTGCCTCCTCCAGCACTGGCCACGGGAACTCCTGGCGCTGGTCGTAGTCGGAGGCGACCGGGCGGACCACCTGCTCGGCGAAGTCGTGGGCACGTCGGGCCAGGTCGTGCTGTGCCGCCGTGGGTGTCAGATCGAAGGTCACCGGCCCACCGCCGGCACCGCGGACATTCGTGACATTCGAACCATCCCCCACTTCCCTTCGTCCTAGGCTGGCCTAGTACCCAGCCCGGGCGGGAAATCCACGGCGGAGGGAAATCAGCGGATGTTGTCGTACTCGTCCGGAGTCGCGGAGCCACCCCTGCTGACCGAGACCATCGGCGACAACCTGGCCCGGACCGTCGAACGGTTCGGTGACCACGAAGCGCTCGTCGAGTGCGCGACCGGGCGTCGGTGGACGTATGCGGAGTTTCACGAGGCCACCCGTCGCATCGCCACTGCGCTGCTGCAGCGGGGGATCGGACCCGGGGACCGCGTGGGCATCTGGTCGCCGAACACCGCGGAGTGGGCGATGGTGCAGTACGCCACCGCGCAGATCGGCGCCATCCTCGTCACGATCAACCCGGCCTACCGCGCCGAGGAACTGGAGTACGTGCTCAACCAGTCCTCGATCGCGATGGTGTTGTCGGCGGCCTCGTTCAAGACCTCGGACTACACCGCGATGCTCGACGCGGTCCGCGACCGCTGCCCGAACCTGCACGACGTCGTGATCGTGGGGTCACCGGAATGGTCCGCGATCGCCGAGACCGCCGCCGACGACGGCGCGCTGCAGGACGTGCGGTCGCGTCTTCGGCCGTCGGATCCGATCAACATCCAGTACACCTCGGGCACCACCGGGTTCCCCAAGGGCGCGACGCTGACGCACCTCAACATCGGAAACAACGGCTACCTCGTCGGCGAGGGCCTCGGCTACACGGAGGCGGACCGGGTCTGTATCCCGGTGCCGTTCTACCACTGTTTCGGCATGGTGATGGGCAACCTGGCGTGCACCTCGCACGGCGCCACGATGGTGATTCCGGCGCCGGGCTTCGACCCGGAGGAGACCCTCAAAGCTGTTGCTGCACAGCGCTGTACGTCGCTGTACGGAGTACCCACGATGTTCATCGCGGAGCTGTCCCTGCCGAGTTTCGACGACTACGACCTGTCGAGTCTGCGGACCGGGATCATGGCGGGGTCGCCATGCCCGGAGAAAGTGATGCGCGACGTCATCGACCGCATGCACATGAGCGAGGTCGCGATCTGTTACGGCATGACCGAGACCTCCCCGGTGTCCACCCAGACGCTGTCGACCGACTCGCTGGACCGCCGGGTGAGCACCGTCGGGCGGGTCGGCCCGCACCTGGAGATCCAGGTCGTCGACGAGGCCGGCGCGCAGGTGCCGCGGGGGACGCCGGGCGAACTGTGTACCCGGGGCTACAGCGTGATGGCCGGCTACTGGAACGACCCGGACAAGACCGCCGAGGCCATCGACCCCGACGGGTGGATGCACACGGGTGACATCGCGGTCATGGATGACGACGGCTACCTCAGCGTGACCGGCCGCATCAAGGACATGGTGATCCGGGGCGGCGAGAACATCTACCCCCGTGAGATCGAGGAGTATCTGTACAGCCACCCCCACATCGTCGACGCCCAGGTCGTCGGGGTATCCGACGAGAAGTACGGCGAAGAGTTGATGGCGTGGATCCGGGTGGTCGACGGCGCGACACCACCGTCCGCCGACCACCTGCGGGAGTTCTTCGCAGGGCTGATCGCCCACCACAAGATCCCGCGCTACGTCCAGGTCATCGACGAGTTCCCGATGACCGTGACGGGCAAGGTGCGCAAGGTGGACCTGCGCAGGCGCGGGGAGGAACTGCTCGGCGGTGACGGGTGAGGATCGCACCGCTGCGGCTGCAGCAGCGCGACGGCCGCACGTGTGGACCGTCGGTGGCCGTCGTCGCGGGAGCGCTCCTGGATCCCCGGTACCGGTCCGCGTTGTCGGGTCCGGACTCCGGCCGGGCGTGGTTCGCCGACGAGCAGTTGCGGGTGCACGCGCTGGTGAACCGGATCTGGCCGCGGGCGCTCGGCACCACGCCGGTGGGGATGGCGCGGGCGCTCACCGTCCATTCGCGTCGTCGCGGGGTGCGCTACCGGTGGCGGATCTGGCGGGGGCGCCGTGACACGCTCGCCGATGTCCGACATGCGGTCGGGTCGGACCTGCCCGTCGCGATGCTCGTCGGCAGGTTCATCCCCCGGCACTGGGTGCTGATCGTCGACGCATCGGCCGGGCAGCTGCAGTGCTATGAACCGTCATCGGGCGAGGTCCGCACCATCGGAGTCGATCAGGTACGGCGCGCGCAGCTGACGGGCCTGGGTTACCCGCGGCCGTTCGCCTTCGTGCTGCCCAGCTCCGAAACCCGCTCTGCCACCGCGTGATCGGCCTGCTCGGATGAGTCACGCAACCCCGAGACCACGCCGTCGCGGTTGCGTTGGGGCTGATTCTGCGACATCTTCGCCTTGCCTTCGACCGAGGTGATCGCCAGCTCCAGGCCGACGATGGCGTGGAGCTGACCGCTGATGTAGGCCTCCGGCGCGTCGGTGACCTGCCAGGGCTCGGCCCGGTTCCGCTCATGGTGGTCGGTCAGCTGGGTGACGAGCGCGCGTAGCCACTCCGGGTCGTCGTGGGCGGCGAGGTGGCCGTGGACGGCGAGCATGTCGTAGTTCCACGTCGGCACGACCTTGCCGGTCTCCTGCTTGGTGGCGTAGAAGCCGGGCGAGATGTAGGCCTGCGGGCCGGGGAAGATCGCGACCGTGTCGGCTCCGGCGGCCTGCCAATGCGGATTGGCGCGCGCGACGTGCCCGATCAGGGAGTGCCGGATCGGGTCGTAGAGCAGCGGCAGCGGGGTGACCAGCATTGTGGTCGCGGTGTGCGTGACGAGGTGAGCGAACCCTCCGCGGGCGAGTGCATCGCGGGTGTCGGCCTCCGACAGTGCGAACTTCGGCGGGATGTACATGATCGGTGACCCCAGACTCTGGTGAACAGGCGTGGTGAGATCTTCGCCGCTACGCTCCCGCAAGGGGGTTCCAATGACCGAAGAACGAGTCGCGATCGTCGGCGGTGGCATCGTCGGCGTCGCCGTCGCGCGGGAGGTCCTGGCGCGCCATCCCGACGCCGCGGTGACGCTGTTCGAGAAGGAAGACCGTCTCGCCGCGCATCAGACCGGCCGCAACAGCGGGGTGGTGCACGCGGGCCTGTACTACCAGCCGGGGTCGGCCAAGGCCCTGCTCTGCCGCCGAGGGGTGGGACTGCTCGAGGACTTCTGCGCGCAGCGCTCGATCCCGCGCATCTCCTGCGGAAAAGTGCTGGTGGCGCTCGACGATGTCGAACGCG
Organism: Mycolicibacterium sp. CR10; assembly: GCF_005222675.1. Classification (GTDB taxonomy): domain Bacteria; phylum Actinomycetota; class Actinomycetes; order Mycobacteriales; family Mycobacteriaceae; genus Mycobacterium. The sequence continues at coordinate 250,440 of NZ_STGE01000009.1, forward strand.
AACGGCTGACGGGTATCGAGGAGCGGGCGAACGCCAACGGGGTGCCGGGGGTGCGGATCATCGGGCCGGACGAACTCCGCGAACTGGAACCACATGTGCGCGGCGTGGCCGCCCTGCACTCCCCGTCGACGTCGATCGTGAACTACGCCCAGGTGACCGAGGCGTTGGCGGAGGACGCGACGGCGGCTGGGGCGGCCGTGCGGCTCAGCCACGAGGTGACCGGGTTGCATTCGCGCGGAAAGGAAGTGCTGCTGACGGCACGCACCGCCGACGGCACCGAGGTTAGTGCTTTCGATCGGGTGGTGGCCTGCGGTGGACTGCAGAGCGACCGGCTCGCCGAACTCGCCGGAGACGGCCCCGACCCCGTGATCATGCCGTTCCGCGGTGAGTACTACGCGCTCAAACCCCAGCGCCGCAATCTGGTCAACGGGCTGGTGTATCCGGTGCCCGATCCGCGGTACCCGTTTCTGGGAGTGCATCTCACGCCGCGGGTCGACGGTGAGGTACTCGTCGGGCCCAACGCCGTTCTCGCTCTTGCCCGCGAGGGCTACACCTGGCGGACCGCCTCGGTGCCCGACCTCCTCGGTGTCGCACGCACGCCGGCCTTCTGGCGATTCGCCCGCCAGCATTGGCGCACCGGCATCAGGGAGATGTACGGCTCGGTGAGCAAGCGCCGGTTCATCGCCGCGGCGCGCGCGTATGTGCCTGAACTCGACGACGACGACGTGGTGCCCGGACCTGCCGGCATCCGCGCGCAGGCACTCGACGCCGACGGCGGCCTCGTCGACGATTTCCGGATCAGCGTGCGCGACCGGATCGTCGTGCTGCGCAACGCGCCCTCTCCGGCGGCAACGTCGGCGCTCGCCATTGCCGAGCACATCGTGCAGAGCATCGACGCTCAGCCGTAGGCGCGCAGCGGTAGGGGCTCAGCGGTAGGCGCTCAGGCAGACCTCGGCTCGGTCGATTCGCCGGCCTCGGAGATCCGCCGCTGCGCCTCGCCGACCGAGATGCGAAGCCGGCGTGCCAGCACCTCGGCCCAGGGAGCGCCGGCGAACTGGACCGGCGGCGGGCCGGCGACCATCCGGCCCAGCAGTCGACGTTGCAGTCCCGTCAGCTGCTTTTCCATCGCGTCGAGACGGATCAGCACGGCGCGCTGATCGCCGGGGCGCAGGGACTGGAATGGCAGGGCCGCGAGCGCCCGGAATGCGTCGTCCGCGGCGTTGAGCACCGCGGTTACCTCGTTGTTCGAACTCATGTTCGAGACGATAGTCCGGAGGTCCGACATCGATACATTGGTGGCATGGCCAGAAAGCTCGCCACCGCCGATGTGGTGCCCCTCTCCGAGCTGCTCGACTTCATCCGGCCGCGGCACCGCATGGTCCTGACCACGTTCCGCGCGGGAGAGTCCTTGCACAGTTCGCCGGTCACCGGAGGGGTGGACGCCGACGGTCGCATCGTGGTCGCCACCTACCCCCAGCGAGCCAAAGCCGCCAACATCCGGCGTCGTCCCCGTGCCAGTCTGGTGGTGCTCTCCGATGAGTTCGACGGCCCCTACGTTCAGGTCGACGGGTTCGCCGAGGTGCTCGATCTTCCCGATGCTGTCGAACCGCTCGTCGAGTACTTCCGGTCCGTCGCAGGTGAGCATCCGAACTGGGACGAGTACCGCCAGGCGATGGTCGACCAGAAGAAGTGCCTGATCAGGGTCACGCCGCAACGCTGGGGACCGGTGGCGACGGGCGGCTTCCCACCCCGGTGAGAGCCGGGGCCTGAACAGGCCGAACAGGACGGTGGACGCCGTCTGTGGTAGTCAGAGCTAGCGGACGCGTTGCATCAGCTAGCACGTCAAACTATAGTCTGGACACATGTCCAGGAGGGTTCGGATTACTTGTTTGTCTCGATTCGGCCAGCTCAGGGATATGTGAGCTGACATGCGCATCGCGTTGCTGTCCTATCGGAGCAAGACCCACTGCGGTGGTCAGGGCGTCTACGTCCGACACCTGAGCCGCGGCCTGGTGGAACTCGGCCACGATGTCGAGGTCTTCTCCGGGCAGCCCTACCCCGAGATCCTCGACCCCCGCGTGCGCCTGACGAAGGTGCCCAGCCTGGATCTCTACCGTGAGCCGGACCCGTTTCGCATTCCGCGTCCCAGCGAGATCAAGACCAGTATCGACCTCCGGGAGCTGCTGACCACCTGGACCGCGGGCTTCCCGGAACCCAATACCTTCAGCCTGCGCGCCGCGCGGCTCCTCGCCGAACGCCTCGACGACTTCGACGTCGTGCACGACAACCAGTGCCTGGGCACCGGACTTCTGACCATCGCGGCGTCGGGACTGCCGGTGGTCGCCACCGTCCACCACCCGATCACCCGGGATCGGGTGCTGGATGTCGCCGCCGCCACATGGTGGCGCAAGCCGCTGGTGCGCCGGTGGTACGGGTTCGCCGAGATGCAGAAGACCGTCGCCCGCCAGATCCCCGAGCTGGTGACCGTCTCGTCGACGTCGGCCACCGACATCGCCGAGGACTTCGCCGTCAGCGCCGACCAGCTGCACGTCGTGCCGCTCGGTGTGGACACCGAGCTGTTCCAGCCGGCTCAGGGGCGGGTGCGCAACCGCATCATCGCCATCGCCAGCGCCGACGTTCCGCTCAAAGGTGTCAGTCACCTGCTGCACGCCATCGCCCGACTGCGTGTCGAGCGCGACCTCGAACTGCAGCTCGTCGCCAAACTCGAGCCCAACGGACCGACCGAGAAGCTGATCGCCGAGCTGGGCATCTCCGACATCGTGCACAGCTCCAGCGGGCTCAGCGATTCCGAATTGGCCGGCCTGCTCGCGTCCGCGGAAGTCGCCTGTATTCCGTCGCTGTACGAGGGGTTTTCGCTGCCGGCCGTGGAGGCCATGGCCAGCGGCACCCCGATCGTCGCCAGCCGGGCGGGTGCGCTGCCCGAGGTGGTCGGCGCCGACGGTGAATGCGCGAGACTGGTCAAGCCGGCCGACGTAGAAGAGCTGACGACAGTGCTCGGCGAACTCCTCGATTCGCCGATGGAGTTGCGCAGGCTCGGCGACAACGGACGGCGACGCGCGCTCGAGGTGTTCAGCTGGGAATCCGTTGCCGCGCAAACCGTTGCCGTGTACGAGCGGGCCCGCGAAAGGGTGGGGACATGCTGACCGTCGACTTCGACCGTCTCGGCGTCGGCGCCGGAACCAAGGTGATCGATGTCGGCTGTGGTGCGGGGCGTCATACCTTCGAGGCGTTCCGCCGCGGCGCCGACGTGGTCGGGTTCGACCAGAGCGCTGCCGATCTCAACGACGTCGACGAGATCCTGCAGGCAATGAAGGAGCAGGGGGAGGCCCCTGCCTCGGCCCGGGGCGAAGCGGTCAAGGGCGATGCGCTGGAACTGCCCTACGGCGATGGCACGTTCGACTGCGTGATCGCCTCGGAGATCCTCGAACATGTTCCCGCCGATGACCGTGCGATCGCCGAACTGGTACGTGTCCTCAAACCCGGTGGCGCCCTGGCGATCACGGTGCCACGCTGGCTTCCGGAACGGATCTGCTGGGCACTGTCGGATGACTACCACGCCAACGAGGGCGGCCACATCCGCATCTACCGGGCCGACGAGTTGCGTGACAAGGTTCTTGCTCACGGCCTGACGCTGACGCACACACATCATGCGCATGCGCTGCATTCACCGTACTGGTGGCTCAAATGTGCTGTCGGGACAGAGAAGTCGGAGCACCCGGCGGTGGCGGCCTATCACAAACTGCTGGTCTGGGACATGATGGGCCGGCCCTGGCTGACCCGCACGGCCGAGGCGGCGCTCAACCCGCTGATCGGTAAGAGCGTCGCCCTCTACTTCAGGAAGCCCGGCGTTGCCGATGCCTGAGATCCCTGAGGTACCCGGCGTCTTCAGTGCTGCCCAGTGCCTTCAGACGGCCGAGTCCATCGCCGCGACGCAGGAGGCGAGCGGGGCCATCCCGTGGTCGGCGGATGGACACACCGACCCGTGGGATCACGTCGAGAATGCGATGGCGCTGACCGCCGCCGGGCTGCTCGGGCCTGCACGTGCGGCCTTCGAGTGGTCCCGCAGGACACAGCGACCGGATGGCACGTGGCCGATCCAACTGCGCGACGGCGTGATCGAAGATCCCAACAGCGACAGCAACTTCTGCGCCTACATCGCCACCGGCGTGTGGCACCACGTCCTCGTCACCGACGACCGCAGGTTCGCCGAGGCGATGTGGCCCGTGGTGGCCAAGGCTATCGACTTCGTTCTCGAGCTTCAATTCAGCACCGGCGAAATTGCCTGGGCCAGAGGGCCTTCCGGGATCGCCGAGGAGGCGCTGCTGACCGGTTGTGCCAGTATCCACCACAGCATCCGGTGCGCGTTGGCGCTGGCCGACTACATCGACGCGCCGCAGCCGGAATGGGAGGTCGCGGCCGGCCGATTGGGTCACGCCATCGCGCACCATCCCGAGTCGTTCGTCGCCAAGGACCGATGGTCGATGGAGTGGTACTACCCGGTGCTCGGTGGGGCGCTGCGTGGGCCGGGAGCCCGGGCGCGCATCGACGAACGCTGGGATGACTTCGTGGTTCCCGGGCTGGGCATCCGATGTGTCGATGACCGGCCGTGGGTCACCGGCGCCGAAACCTGCGAGCTGGTGCTGGCTTTGGAGGCCATCGGCGACCGCGCGCGAGCGCATGAGCAGTTCGCGGCCATGCATCATCTGCGGGAGCAGGACGGGTCCTACTGGACCGGTCTGGTGTACTCCGACGGCAAGCGCTGGCCGGTGGAACGCACGACCTGGACGGGGGCGGCCGTCATTCTGGCCGCCGACGCGCTGTCGTCGGCCACTGCGGGCAGCGGCATCTTCCGCGGCCTTGATCTACCGAGAGGTCTTGAGGGCGAATACGATTGCGAGTGCGCGATCAGCGAGCGCTAGCCGCCTGCGAGCGTGCCCGCTTGCCCCGACGTCCGCTCCAAAACCCGCATCGAACCGGTCGCCCGGACCTCACGGAAATCGCCGGTGTCCAGCGCCCGACGGTAGATGTGGAACGGCGCCTGTCCGCCGTCGGCGGGATCGGGAAACACATCGTGGATCACCAGCGCACCACCGATGTCCACCCAGCGCGCCCAGCCGTCGAAATCGCGCTGCGCCGCCTCCTCGGTGTGTCCGCCGTCAATGAACAAGAACCGCAGGGGAGTTCGCCACCCTCGTGCGACCACCGGGGAACGTCCGACGATGGCGACCACATGGTCGTCGACGCGCGCGGCATCCAGTGTGTGGCGCAGCGTCGGCAGCGTGTCGAACAATCCGGTCACGGAGTCGACCATCGTGGTGTCGTGGTACTCCCAGCCGGCCTGGTGTTCCTCGGAACCGTGATGGTGGTCGACGGTGTAGAGCAGGCCACCGGTCTGCTGGGCGGCGGCCCCGAGCATTACCGTCGACTTGCCGCAGTAGGTGCCGATCTCGACGCCGATGCCGTCGCCGAGATAACGCACGGCCGTGTCGTAGAGAGCGCGGCCCTCGTCGGCGGGCATGAAGCCGGTGACGCCTTCGGCGAGTTCGAACAGGGCGGCGGCGGCCGGTGGCAGCGCGGTGTCGGGAGCGTTCATCGGGGTCCAACCTACCGTTGCTGGGCCATCAGAGTTGTAGTAGCGTCCGGACATGTGTCCGATCCGGCCCTGGAGTCGACTCGGCGCCGACTGACCGCCAGACAGGCTGACACCGTGGACCGGTTGGGCCGGGCGGCCGTCGATCTGCTCAGTCGCGAGGGATTCTCGGGGTTGACCGTGCGCCGGGTCGCTGCGGAGGCAGGCGTCGGCGCCGCCACGGCATACACCTACTTCTCATCCAAAGAGCATCTGGTCGCCGAGGTCTTCTGGCGCCGCCTCGCCAGCTCACCGGGCACCACCCACGAGACCGGCGACCTGGCGGCAAAGGTGATCGACGTGCTCGGGCACATCTCGCTTCTGGTTGCCGACGATCCCGAGTTCGCGGGCGCGGTGACCACCGCGCTGCTGGGCAAGGATCCGGATGTCGGGGTGCTGCGGGTGCGTATCGGCCGCGACATCCGCGGCCGGCTCTCCGATGCGCTCGGCCCCGGCACCGATCCCGATGTCATCGATGCGCTGGAGATGCTGTACTCCGGCGCGCTGGTGCGCGCGGGCATGGGGTATTCGTCGTACCAGGAGATCGCCCAGAAGCTGGAGAAGGCCGCGCGTCTGATCCTGCGTTGACGTCAGCGCTGCGGTGACGTCAGCGGGGGCCGAGCATCGCCGTCGCGGCGGCCACCGCCGGCTCCACGACACCGCTGACTTCGCCGCCGTCCTCGACAAAAAGCGCGGTGAGTTCCCGCAATCCGCCGAGCAGGATCAGGGCCATGGGTCGCGATATCGGGGAGATGTGCGCACGGCGGAAGCCGGCGTTGTCGGTCAGGTCGACCAGCATGTCGGTCAGGTGATCCATCGCCAACCGGTGCAGCGGCCGTGCCACCGCGCCCAGCGCGGGGGCTTCCCGAATCCAGCTCAGGGTGACGGCGGGTCGCGCCTCGATGTGATCGACGTACGCGCCCACCGCCTGACGGATCTGCAGCTGCCAGTCCGCCTCGGAGTCCACCGTGGACTGGATCAGGGCGATCAGGTCCTCGTTGTTCCTGCGCAGCAGTTCGATCAGACACTCTTCCTTGCTGGCGAACTGCTCGTAGAAGGTGCGCTTGGACGTCCGGGCGTGGCGCACGATGTCCGCGACCGTGGTCTCGCGGTAGCCCCGCTCACCGATCGAGGTCGCCAGGCCGTCGAGAAGGCGATCGGCCACCGAAGTGAGCGCTGGAGCCGTCATCGGTAACCCGCCTCCTCACACCCTTGCCTCGTCGTGGTACCACCCGGTACCGTACCGGACATGACCGCGGTACACCGAAGTACCAACCGATCGAGCGGGGGCCTTTCATGAGCGAAGCCACGATCACCACGCCACCGCCGGTGACCGGTGCGCCGTCTGAGGAATCCGTGGCGCCGACCCTGCCCGTGCGGCTGCCGCCACATCCGCGCATCCCCAGGTTCTTCCAGGGTTTCGGGTTCTCGGTATCGCGAAAGTGGACCGTCGCCCGGATCGCCCGCCGGTACGGCGACGTCTTCACGCTGGCTCTGCCGGTCTTCGGCAGAACCGTCGTCGTCACCGATCCGATGCTGGCCAAGCAGTTGTTCATGGCCAACACCGACGATGTGGGCAACATTCAACCCAACCTGTCGCGGGTGTTGGGCTCGGGCTCGGTGTTCGCCCTCGACGGCCGGGACCACCGCCGCCGGCGCAAACTGCTGACCCCGCCGTTCCACGGCAAGAGCATCAAGAACTACGAGCGGATCTTCGAAGAGGAGACGCTGCGGGAGTCGGCGAACTGGTCCGAGGGGCAGGCGTTCGAGACGCTGGAACCGATGATGCGCATCACGCTGAACGCCATCCTGCGGGCCGTATTCGGTGCCGACGGTGCGCATCTCGACGAGTTGCGGCGCATCATCCCGCCGTGGGTGACGCTCGGTTCACGCCTGGCCGTCCTGCCGACGCCGGTGCGCACGTACGGCCGGTTCAGCCCGTGGGGAAGGTTGGCGGCCTACCGTCGCGAGTACGACGCCGTGATCGATCGTCTCATCGACGCGGTACAGGCCGACCCGAACTTCGAGACCCGCGATGACATCCTGGCGCTGCTTCTGCGCAGCACCTACGAAGACGGTTCGACGATGTCGCGCCTGGACATCGGCGACGAACTGCTCACCCTGTTGGCGGCCGGTCACGAAACCACCGCTGCCACACTGGGTTGGGCGTTCGAGCGCATCAGCCGCCATCCCGACGTGCTGGCCACGCTCGTCGCCGAAGCCGACACCGACGGCAACGAGTACCGGCAGGCGACCATCCTGGAGATCCAGCGCTCGCGCACCGTCATCGATTTCGCCGGCCGCCACGTCTACGCGCCCGTCTTCGAACTCGGTGAATGGGTTATCCCGCAGGGCTATTCGATCGTCGTCGCGATCTCGCAGGTGCACCATCGGTTGCAGGAGTTCCCGAACCCGGAGCGCTTCGATCCCGAACGCTTCATCGGCGAGCGTCCGAGCACGTTCGCCCACATTCCTTTCGGGGGTGGCACCCGGCGCTGCGTCGGCGCCGCGTTCGCGAACGTCGAGATGGACGTGGTGCTGCGAACAGTACTGCGGCACTTCACGATCGATACAACCACCGCGCCGGGGGAGAAGTCACACTCACGCGGTGTGGCCTACACCCCCAGCGACGGCGGCCGAGTCATCGTGCACCGCCGCTGAGGCGGCGGATCAGACCGCCACGGCCGAGCCGTGAATCAGACTTGTGTGCGTTTGGGCAGCTTCCAGCCGGCGCGCGGGAAGTGGCAGGTGTAGCCGCTCGGGTAGCGCTCCAGGTAGTCCTGGTGCTCGGGCTCGGCCTCCCAGAAATCCGGTGCCGGGCTGACCGCGGTGACGACCTTGCCGGGCCACAACCCCGACGCGTCCACGTCGGCGATGGTGTCCAGCGCGACCTGGCGCTGGTCGTCGTCGACGTAGAAGATCTCCGAGCGGTAGCTCGTCCCGACGTCATTGCCCTGCCGATCCTTGGTGGTCGGATCGTGGATCTGGAAGAAGAACTCGAGCAGCGCCCGGTAGTCGGTCTGCGCGGGGTCGTAGACGATCTCGATCGCCTCGGCATGTCCGGGATGGTTGCGGTAGGTCGGGTTGTCGTTCTTCCCGCCGGTGTATCCGACCCGGGTCGATACGACGCCCGGCAGCTTGCGGATCAGATCCTGCATTCCCCAGAAGCAGCCGCCGGCCAGAACCGCTCGGTTGTAGTCGCTCACGCTTGTTCCTTTCCGAAAAGTCTCTTGTACTCTGCATACCCCTGCGACTCCAGATCGTCGAGGTGGACGAACCGCAGCGCCGCGGAATTGATGCAGTAGCGCAGACCGCCCTGCTCGCGGGGACCGTCCTTGAAGACGTGGCCGAGATGGCTGTCGCCGTGGGCCGAGCGCACCTCGGTGCGGGGCAGTAAGAGCTTGAAGTCACGCTTCTGCACGACGTTGTCACCCTGGATCGGCCGGGTGAAGCTCGGCCAGCCGGAACCGCTCTCGAACTTGTCGACCGAGGCGAACAGCGGCTCACCCGACACCACGTCGACGTAGATGCCCGGCTCATGGTTGTCCCAGTACTCGCCGGTGAAGGGTCGCTCGGTGCCGTTGCGTTGCGTCACGTGGTACTGCTCGGGTGACAGGGCGGCGACGGCCTCGGGATTCTTGTTGTACTGCTGTTTCATAGTGCCGTTATAACCCCGTGGGCAGCGGTTTTAATCCCCAATGGGACACCGGCTCTAGGCTCGGGGGATGCGTCTGCGTGCCGGGATGGTGACGGTCTGTGCCGTGTTCGCGACGGGTGCGGTACCGACGGCGACGGCGCAGCCGACCACGCCACCGGTACCGGTAGCGGAGACGTTCGCCGGAACGCCTGCGCTGATGTTCGTCGACGAGCCGACGATCATCGATGCACACCCGATGCAGCCGCAGGCCTGGAGCCGGACCACCGACGAGCGCGTGGTGCGGCTGCATTTCACGACCGGAACTCCGCAGTGCTACGGGGTGAGCGCCACCGTCGAGGAGACCGCCGAGGCCGTGACCGTCGACCTGCGCAGCGGGACGCTGCCCCAGGCGGCCGACCGGGCCTGCATCATGATCGCGGTGTTCGGCGGCCTGGATGTACCGCTGCAGAACCCGCTGGGGTCGCGCCGCGTGCTGAGCGTGTCCTGACCCCGCTCTCGACAAGCGCGGGTAGAACGTGTTCTATTTTGCGGTGTGACGGCCAACACTTTCAGCCGCGACGAGCTCGTCGCGGCGTTCGCGGAGTTCGAGAAGACAGTCGACCGCGCGGCGCAGACCCGGGACTGGGATCCGTGGGTTGACCAGTACTCCGACGACATCCTCTACATCGAGCACGCGGCGGGAACGATGCGCGGCCGCGAGGAGGTTCGGCCCTGGATCTGGGACACCATGGAGACCTTCCCCGGCAGCTACATGACGTCGTTCCCGGCGCTGTGGAAGGTCTACGACGAGGCGACCGCACGCGTCATCTGCGAACTCGACAACCCGATGCGCGACCCGGGGGACGGCACCATCATCAGCGCCACCAACATCTCGATCGTCACCTACGCCGGTGACGGGAAGTGGCGGCGCCAGGAGGACATCTACAACCCGCTGAGGTTCGTCAAGGCGACGGTGAAGTGGTGCAGGAAGGCCCAGGAGCTCGGCACGCTGCCCGACGTGGCCGCCGAGTGGATGGCCAAATTCGGCCCCGGCGGTCGGGGAGCCGTGTGACGTCTCTGGTGATCGGCGCCAACGGGTACCTCGGCAGCCACGTCACCCGCCAGCTCGTCGAGAGCGGGGAAGACGTCCGGGTGATGGTGCGCGAGAGCGCTGTGACGTCCGGCAACACCGTCGGCATCGACGATCTGCCGGTGACCCGGTTCGTGGGCGACATCGGGAATTCCGAGGTGTTGCGCCAGGCGATGACCGGCTGCGACGTCGTGTACTACTGCGTCGTCGACACGCGTGGCTGGCTGCGCGATCCCGCGCCGCTGTTCCGCACCAACGTCGAGGGCACCCGCAACGTCCTCGACGTCGCCGTGGAACCCGCGGTGGCGGCGGGCTTGACGAAGTTCGTCTTCACGAGCAGCTACGTGACGGTCGGGCGCCGGCGCGGCCGAGTCGCCAGCGAATCCGATGTCATCGGCGCCGGTGATCTGAAGAGGCTCACCCCCTACGTCCGGTCACGGGTGCAGGCCGAGAACCTGGTGATGGAGTACGCGCGCGATCGCGGGCTGCCCGCGGTGGCAATGTGTGTGTCCACGACCTACGGCGCCGGTGACTGGGGCCGCACCCCGCATGGCGCGATCATCGCCGGCGCGGCATTTCAGAAGCTGCCGTTCGTGATGGGTGGCATCGAGTTGGAGGCGGTAGGGGTCGACGACGCTGCGCGTGCCATGGTGCTCGCGGCGGAGAAGGGCCGCGTCGGTGAGCGCTACCTGATCTCGGAGAAGATGATTTCCAACACCGACGTGGTGCGCATCGCCGCCGACGCGGTGGGCGTGCCCCCGCCGACGAAGACGATTCCGCTCGCGCTGTCCTACGCGATGGCGGCGCTGGGTAGCGCCAAGGCCCGGCTGAAAGGCACCGACGAGCGCCTGTCGCTGGACTCGCTGCGCCTGATGCGTGCCGAAGCGCCGGTGGACTGCAGCAAGGCGAAGCGCGAATTGAGTTGGGAGCCACGACCCGTCGAGGAGGCCATCGGCGAGGCGGCAAAGTTCTGGGTCGGTCTGCGCAACGCCAAACGGGCGAGCAGGTCCGCAGGCTGAACGCCGCGCCGCGGTGCGTTCAGCGGCTACCCGCCCAGCCGTCGTGGGATTACCGTCGATGGGGTGAGCGACAAACTGCGCGTCGACCTCCACGGCGCTCCCGCCACGATGCTGGCCACGCTGTACGCCAAGGCGCTCGACGCCGACGCACCGAAATCGCTCCTGCACGACACCTACGCCAGGGACATCGTCGACCGCATCGACTACAACTGGGCCGCGACGACGATCACCGCGAAGAACGCCCCGTCGGTGACTTTACGGTCGGCGCACTTCGACAACTGGACGCGTCAGTTTCTGAGGCTGCATCCGGACGCCGTGGTGCTGCATCTGGGCTGCGGGCTCGACAGTAGGTTCCTACGGGTGGCACCAGGCCCTGGAATCGACTGGTATGACGTGGATTATCCCGAGGTGATCGCACTCCGGGAGCGCTTCTATCCACCGCACCCGAAGCACCACGTCGTCGCGGCGTCGGTGACCGACCCGGCCTGGCCGGCCGAAATCCCCGACGGCCGGCCCACTTTGATGGTGGCCGAGGGGCTGACCATGTACCTCGACCAAGACGACGGAATCGCACTGCTGCGCCGGATCGTCGACCGGTTTCCCTCCGGGGAAATGCAATTCGATGCGTTCAACTGGCTGGGGATCAAGACGCAGTGGAGCAACGCGGTGGTCCGCCGGTCTGGATCGACGCTCTACTGGGCGATCAACGGACCGTACGATATCTTGGCCGCGGTGCCGGGAACCCGGCTGCTGCAATGGGTTCCGGTGTTCGAGGTGGACGCGTTCACCCGCATCGGGGGTGGCTACCGGCTGATGGCCGCGGTGATGAACCGGATCCCCGGCGCCCGCACCATGGCGCAGTTCCACCGTTACGCCTACTGACGATCCGCATTCGTGCGACGGACCCCGAGCACCGGTTGCCGCCGCAGCCCGTCGCAGAACGACGCCGACCACGGCCATCGGCCCCGCCCGTCGGCCCACACCAGCTGAACGGCCCGGATCGGTGCCTGCGCATGGGTGACTGCCCAGCCCATGTGCACATCGGGGTGGTCCACCTCCACGAACTCGACCCATGGCCCCTGCGTGACCTTCAGCCGGCCTCCCGGCGTCAGGTCCGATCCGCCGAGCGCCTCGCGGGCCACCGCGTTGAGCAACCGCACCGCGCGCGGCGGGGACACGCTCGTCACGAGCAGTTCGGGCCTGCCCCAGTCGTGCAGGCCCACCGTGTAGGCGAACGGTGTGCGGTCCTCCACGTACTGCACCGTCCACCCCTTCGTGAGCATCTGGGACCTCAGCAGGTCCAGGTAGTCCTGCCGAGTTGCCGTCGGGTGATCGCACAACCAACACATGGCGATCAGCCTGCCCCGGGGCACCGACATTTCGGTGTCGGCCCAGGTGCTGCCACAATCTGTCGGTGTCCAGCACAACGTCCGACCCCGGCCCGGTCAACGGCCAGGTATCGCACTGGTTCGACGGCCTCCCGCCGGCCCGACCCCCGCTACCCGGCAGCCGGGACGCCGACGTCTGCATCGTGGGGGCCGGCTACACCGGTCTGTGGACCGCCTACTACCTCAAACGTGCCGACCCGTCGTTGCGCATCGTTGTCCTCGAGTCCCGGTTCGCCGGGTTCGGCGCGTCGGGGCGTAACGGTGGCTGGCTGTCGGGCCTCGTTCCCGGCGACCGCCACCGGATGGCGCAGCAGTACGGGCGCGACGGTGTACTCGCCTGGCAGCGCGCCCTCAACGAGGCCGTCGACGAGGTGATCGACGTCGCGGCCCGCGAGAGCATCGACGCCGGCATCGTGAAGGGGGGCACTCTCGAGGTCGCCCGCAACCCCGCGCAGGCCAGGCGGCTGGCCGCGGCGATGGAGGCCGAACGCCAGTGGGAGGTCGACGGTATCGAATCCCTCACCAAAGCTGATGCCGCCCAAAGGATTCAGCTCGACGGGGTGATCGCCGCCTACCACAACCCGCACTGCGCCCGGATCCAGCCGGCACTGCTGGCCCGCGGCCTCGCGGACACCGTCGAGCGGCTCGGCGTCGACATCTACGAACGGTCCCCGGTCACCGAGATCGCCGCGGGGCGCGCGACCACGCCGTCGGGCACGGTCAGCGCCTCGGTGGTGCTGCGCGCCACCGAGGGTTTCACCGCCCGGCTGCCCGGCCTGAAACGCCGGTGGTTGCCGATGAACAGCTCGATGATCGCCACCGACCCGATCCCCGCGTCGCTCTGGGACACCATCGGCTGGCAGGGCAGAGAAACCCTCGGCGACACCGCCCACGGGTTCTTCTACGCCCAGCGCACCGTCGACGACCGGATCGCCATCGGCGGCCGCAGCGTGCCCTACCGCTTCGCCTCCAGGATCGACCGTGACGGCCGGGTGCCCGAACGCACCATCTCCCATCTGAGTGCGACGCTGCACGCCGTGCTGCCCCAGGTCGCCGGAGTGCCCATCGCCCACGCCTGGTGCGGGGTGCTGGCGGTGCCGCGGGACTGGGAGGCAGGAGTGGACTTCGACAGGGCCAGCGGGCTCGGCTGGGCCGGCGGGTACGTCGGGCACGGTGTGACCGCCACCAACCTCGCGGCGCGCACCCTCACCGATCTGGTCCTCAAGCGCCACAGCCCGTTGACCGCGCTGCCGTGGGTCGGTCACCGCTCGGCGAACTGGGAGCCCGAACCGCTGCGCTGGCTGGGCGTGCGCGGGATGTACCTGGCCTACAAGGCGGCCGACTGGCATGAGGCGCGGGGCACCAGAGGCACCTCCCCGATCGCCGTCGTGGCCGACAAGATCGCAGGACGCCCGCACTGAGAACCGCGCCGGGGATTGCCTCGGCGACCCCGGGCGTTGAATGGGGACATGACCGACCGACAACCTCATGAACCCTCTGCGGCGCATCCGATCACGATCGAACCGACCGGCGCCCGCGTCACCGTGCACATCAACGGGGACATCATCGCCGAGACGGACGGTGCCCTGACCTTGCGGGAGGCCAGCTACCCGGGGGTGCAGTACATCCCGATCGCCGACGTGCTCGCACAGTTGACCCGAAGCGACACCGAGACGTACTGCCCCTACAAGGGCGACGCCAGCTACTACCACGTGGTGACCGCCCACGGCGACACCGTCGACGACGCGGTGTGGACCTACGAGCAGCCCTACCCCGCGGTGGCCGCGATCGCAGGTCACGTGGCGTTCTACCCGGACAAAGCCGATGTCAGGGTGGCCACCTAGGCTGACGGCGTGCCCAGCTCGGCCACCGTGGTCTTCGACGGACCCGCCAGTCCGCGCCTGACGCTGTCGCCACTGCGCCGCGGCCGGGGTGACCCGTGCTATCACGACGAAGCCGACGGGGCGATCTGGCGTACCAGCCTGATGGCCAGCGGCCCGGTGACCGCCCGCATCCAGCGGGGAGCCACTGACACCGTGGACTGTGAAGCCTGGGGTCCGGGCGCGGTCGAGTTCACCGACACACTGCCGGCACTGCTGGGGGCCGACGACGACGTGTCCGGATTCGACCCCCAGGAGCCGACGATCGCCGCGGCCCACCGCCGGTCTCCGCACCTGCGGCTCGGCCGTACCGGCCGGGTGCTGGAGGCGCTGATACCCGCCGTACTCGAGCAGCGGGTCTACGGCACCGACGCCCGGCGCGCGTGGCGCAGGCTGGTCACCCAATACGGTGCTCCGGCGCCGGGGCCCGCACCGGAGCACCTGCGGGTGCCGCCGTCCCCGGACGCCTGGCGGCGGATCCCGTCGTGGGAGTTCCACCTGGCCAACGTCGATCCCGGCCGGGCCCGCACGATCGTGGGGTGTGCCCAGCGTGCCGACGCCCTGGAACGGCTTGTGGCCCGCTCCTCGGAGTCGGCGCGGACCGGGCTGATGACGTTGCCCGGGGTGGGGGAGTGGACCGCCGCCGAGACCGCGCAGCGGGCGTTCGGAGATGCCGACGCGCTGTCGGTCGGTGACTACCATCTGGCGAAGGTGGTGGGCTGGAGCCTGCTCGGGCACCCGATCGACGATGCGGGGATGGTCGAGTTGCTCGAGCCGCTGCGTCCGCACCGGCACCGGGCCGTACGGCTGCTTGAAGTCAGTGGGCTGGCCACGAAGCCCCGGTTCGGCCCGCGGGCGCCGATCCCGCGCCTCGCCGATATGTGACGTGCTGCACCCGTGATTACCTGGCTGTACACCCGGGTACACACGACGCGAGACAAGCGAAGGAGCTGAACATGACGTCATTTACCGTGCCCGGAATGTCCACCAAGGATGGTGCCGAGGTTGCCGAGCTGCTGCAGAAGGCGCTCAGCCGGTACAACGACCTGCACCTGACCCTCAAGCACGTTCACTGGAATGTGGTGGGCCCGAACTTCATTGGCGTGCACGAGATGATCGATCCGCAGGTCGAGCTGGTCCGCGGGTACGCCGACGAAGTCGCCGAGCGTATCGCCGCGCTGGGAACGTCTCCGCTCGGCACCCCCGGAGCCATCATCAACGACCGCACCTGGGACGACTACTCGGTCAACCGCGACACCGTGCTGGCGCACCTGGCCGCGCTGAACCTGGTCTACAACGGTGTCGTCGAGGACACCCGCAAGAGCATCGAGCGTCTCGGCGACCTCGACCCGGTGTCCGAGGACATGCTGATCGGCCATGCGGGTGAGCTGGAGAAGTTCCAGTGGTTCGTGCGTGCACATCTGGAGAACGCGGGCGGCGAACTCGTCACCGACGGCGCCACCACCGAGAAGTCGGCCGCGAGGAAGGCCAAGAAGAAGGCCTAGTAGCGGGTCAGGCGGTCCAGCGGTTCAGGCGCTGCGCCGAGTAGATCGAGACGTCGGTGCGACTGATCAACAGGTACGCGATCCCCACGGTGATCATGGCGCCGGGAAGGACCGAGAAGGAACCGGTCATCTCGGCGACCATGATCATCACCGCCAAGGGGGCGTGTGCCACGCTGCCGAAGCACGCCATCATCGCCACCACGACGAAAATGCCCGGCCCGTCCGGGATTCCGGGCAGGCCACTGAGGTCGGCGACGCGCCAGATCGCTGCGCCGACGAAGGCGCCGATGACGATGCCGGGGCCGAAGATTCCGCCGGAACCTCCCGTCCCGATGGACAGCGACGTCGCCAGGATCTTGGCGAACGGCAGCACAAGCACGATCCACAACGGGATCGCCGCGAGTGTGTCGACCGCCGAAGCCTGCTGAACCCAGCCGTATCCGGCGCCCAGCACCTGGGGAATGAGCAGCGCCATCGCACCCACCAGCAGCCCGCCGACGGCGGGCTTGACCACCTTGCCGCCCGGCAACCGGGGCATCAGGGCAACGGTGCCGTAGAAAAATCGGGCATAGG
Source organism: Mycolicibacterium sp. CR10 (assembly GCF_005222675.1). Taxonomy (GTDB): domain Bacteria; phylum Actinomycetota; class Actinomycetes; order Mycobacteriales; family Mycobacteriaceae; genus Mycobacterium. Next base: position 267,182 of record NZ_STGE01000009.1, read on the forward strand.
CGTATCCCACTGCGGCCGAGGCGATTCCGAGGACGATGAACCAGCCTGACTGCGCGGGGTCGAACACGTAGTTCGGGACGACGTGTCCGAACAACGGCTCGAATCCCAGAAACGACCCGTAGACCGCGTACGCCGTCGCGGAGGTGATGAAGCCGGGGACCAGGGACCGGTAGTCGAAGTCCTCGCGGTAGACGATCGAGGCCGCGAGCACCGCGCCGCCCAGAGGCGCCCCGAAGATCGCCCCGATGCCCGAGCCGATACCCAGCGCCACCGCGACGCGACCGTCCTCGTCGGAGAGGTCCAGCCGCCTGGTCAACAACGACCCGAAGCCGGCGGAGATCTGAGCGGTCGGTCCTTCCCGGCCACCGGAGCCGCCCGAACCGATGGTCAGCGCGCTGGCTACCATCTTGACGAGCACCGCTCTGACGCGGATGGCGCGCGGATCGGTGTGCACCGCCTCGATGGCGCTGTCGGTGCCGTGGCCCTCGGCCTCGGGCGCCAGCTTGGCAACGATGACCGCGGAGACGAGCGCGCCGCCGCACGTCACGAGCGGAATGGCCCACGGCCGGTCGAAGCCGGCCGAGCCACGCCCGCCGCCGTCGCCCTGGGCGGTGGGCTGGTCGTAGCCGCCGAGATAACCGACAAGGAACTGGCCGGTGTAGTCGAGCATCAGGTAGAAGACCACCGCGCCGAGTCCGGCGATCACCCCGATGCTGAGGCCGAGCAGCAGCCACTTGCGCAGATATCCCGAGGCGCGGACAAAGCCTCCGATGGCGCCGAGCCTGGTGGTCATGCGGGTCAACGATAGGCAGTCAGCCGGGCCACGAGGGCCACTCTGCCGTCGTGACCTACCGCCTGCGCCTCCGCGACCCCGCTGCTGCGCCCGACGTGCAGCGGCCTGGCCAGGTAGTGGGCGTCGGCGCCGCCGTGGAACGGGCGCAGGAAATTGACCCGCAGCGACGCGGTGCGAAAGCCCGCGTCCGCACTGTCTTTGTTCACCGTCGCCGACCCGACCAGCTCCAGCCCCATCGACGACACCCCGCCGTGCACGGTGCCCACGCTGTTGTTGAGCACCGGGTCGTCGAGTTGCATCAGGACGGTTGCCACACCACCGGATTCACCGACCTGCACAGCCATCAACGTGGCGAGTTCCGGGCCGGGCAGCGTTCCCGACGGCGTGTCGGGCCAGGTGGCGAGCCGGTCGGGCACCGTGATGTAAAACGAGCGGACCGTCGCGGTGGCGATGACGTCGCCGGCGATGCTGAGCGCGCACAGCCCCAGGCCCTTCCGCCCGAGCGGACGCGACGTGCCGACCACCGGTTCGTCGGGGTGGGACGCGAGGACGTCGGCGGCCTCGGCCGCGACCTCCAGCGACAGTTCGCTGGACACCGTCCATTCGTCGGGACCCCGGCGGTGGTGGTTGATCAGCCCCCCGACGTGGTCGACGAGCATCGCCGGCGGCGCGATCGTCGGCGCACCCGTGAGCGGATTGACCATCCCGGCAGCCGGGATGGTCGCGGCGCAGCGGTCGGGGCCCTCCTCGGAGGTGTCCAACCCGAAGCGGCCCAGCGGTGTGTTCAGTGGGTAGGGCACCAAAGCAGCCTGACGGCGCCAAGTGAGGATGTATACCCCTGACGGGTATCTAGCTCGCATGACGGTGGCTTCTGGCCCGGCCCCCGACGCCGCGCGAGGTGTGCGGCGGTCACGCCCCTAGGCAAACACGTTGTCGGTCAGCCACATTCGCCGCCGCCGCCGCATCGGGGGTGTTTCGGCCGCGCCTGTGGGCCGGAATGGTGGCTTTCGCCGAACTCTAAGAATCCGACTAAGGCTTTGCGCAAATTTCGCGGGAATCGTCGCCGCAGTACAGACCGCAAAAAACTGCCTACAGCAAACATTTCTGCGATGCCTTCACCGGGTGTGACGTAGCCCTCAGTGGCCGCTTGAGGTCGTTAGCCAAGCGAAATAGGCACCGCGGCAACGTTATTCGCCTGTGACCTGAACACATTCGCTCACCCGCGGCAGGGCGTCCGGCGAATCTAGTTAGGCTGGACTAAGTTGGCATGTCAGGGACCCTTTGTCATATCGTTTTCACCACTTGTGGCGAGTGGGAACAGGGCCGTCGTTCGGTGCTGCACGAAGGTACCTCCCTCGCCAGACCGGCTAACGCTTTCGTCGACACTTGCCGTCCGTCCAGATCAGCGACGGCGTGTGCAAGAAAAAGGTAGGTGGGAATGGCGCCCCGTAGTCAAGGGCTGTACAACCCCGCGTTCGAGCACGATGCGTGCGGCGTGGCGATGGTGGCTGACATGCACGGTCGCCGCAGCCGCGACATCGTCGACAAGGCCATCACCGCGCTGCTGAATCTCGAACACCGGGGCGCCCAGGGCGCCGAGCCGAACACGGGCGACGGAGCGGGCATCCTGCTTCAGGTGCCCGACGACTACTTCCGTGCCGTCGTCGACTTCGAACTGCCGGAACCGGGCAGCTACGCGACCGGCATCGCGTTCCTGCCGCAGTCGTCCAAGGACGCCGCGATCGCCTGCGAGTCGGTGGAGAAGATCGCCGAGGCCGAGGGCCTGCAGGTCCTGGGCTGGCGCGACGTACCGACCGACGACTCGTCGCTGGGCGCTCTGGCCCGCGACGCGATGCCCACCTTCCGTCAGGTGTTCCTCGCAGGGGCGTCAGGGATGGATCTCGAGCGGCGCGCCTTCGTGGTGCGCAAGCGCGCCGAGCACGAGCTCGGCACCAAGGGTCCCGGCCAGGACGGTCCGGGGCGCGAAACCGTCTATTTCCCAAGCCTTTCCGGTCAGACGTTCGTCTACAAGGGCATGCTCACCACGCCCCAGCTGCGCACGTTCTACCTTGACCTGCAGGACGAACGGCTCACCAGCGCGCTCGGCATCGTGCACTCGCGGTTCTCCACCAACACGTTCCCGTCGTGGCCGCTGGCCCATCCGTTCCGGCGGGTCGCGCACAACGGCGAGATCAACACCGTCACCGGCAACGAGAACTGGATGCGGGCCCGGGAAGCGCTGATCAACACCGACGTCTTCGGCGGAACGGACCTCGAGAAGGTCGTCCCCATCTGCACGCCCGGGGCGTCGGACACCGCGCGCTTCGACGAGGTGCTCGAGTTGCTTCACCTCGGCGGTCGCAGCCTGCCGCACGCCGTGCTGATGATGATCCCGGAGGCCTGGGAGCGTCACGAGGCGATGGACCCGGCGCGGCGGGCCTTCTACCAGTACCACGCGTCGTTGATGGAGCCGTGGGACGGACCGGCGTCGGTGTGCTTCACCGACGGCACCGTCATCGGGGCGGTCCTCGACCGCAACGGCCTGCGCCCGTCGCGCATCTGGGTGACCAGTGACGGACTGGTGGTGATGGCGTCGGAGGCCGGTGTGCTCGACCTCGACCCGGGCACGGTCGTCAAGAAGATGCGCCTGCAGCCCGGCCGGATGTTCCTGGTCGACACCGCGCAGGGCCGGATCGTCTCCGACGAGGAAATCAAGGCCGATCTGGCCGCCGAGCAGCCGTACCAAGAATGGCTCGATGCGGGGCTGTTCAACGTCGACGAGTTGCCTCCCGGTGACTATGTGCGCATGCCGCACCACCGGGTCGTGCTGCGCCAGCAGGCTTTCGGGTACACCTACGAGGAGCTGAACCTGCTCGTCGCGCCGATGGCGCGCACCGGCGCCGAAGCGCTGGGTTCGATGGGCACCGACACCCCGGTCGCGGTGCTGTCGGCCCGACCCCGGATGTTCTACGACTACTTCCAGCAGTTGTTCGCGCAGGTGACCAACCCGCCGCTGGACGCGATTCGCGAAGAGGTGGTCACCAGTCTGTCGGGCACCGTCGGTCCCGAGGGGGACCTGCTCAACCCGGGCGCCGAGTCGTGTCGGCAGATCGTGCTGCCGCAGCCGATCCTGCGCAACGCCGAACTGTCGAAGCTGATCTGCGTCGACCCCGACCACGAGATCCGGGGCCACAAGCACGGGTTGCGTGCCGCGGTCATCCGGTGCCTCTACCCCGTCAACCGGGGCGGCCAGGGCCTCAAGGAGGCACTGGACAACGTCCGCGCGAAGGTGTCGGCGGCGATCCGCGACGGCGCGCGCATCATCGTGCTGTCCGACCGCGAGTCCAACGAGCAGATGGCGCCGATCCCGTCGCTGCTGAGCGTGTCGGCCGTGCACCACCACCTGGTGCGCGAGCGCACCCGCACGCAGGTCGGTCTCGTCGTCGAGGCCGGCGACGCCCGCGAGGTGCACCACATGGCGTGTCTCGTCGGATTCGGTGCCGCGGCCATCAACCCGTACATGGCGTTCGAGTCCATCGAGGACATGGTCGACCGTGGAGTGATCGCCGATATCTCCAGCGATCAGGCGAAGGCCAACTACGTCAAGGCCGCCGGCAAGGGCGTTCTCAAGGTGATGTCCAAGATGGGCATCTCGACGCTGGCGTCCTACACCGGCGCCCAACTGTTCCAGGCCATCGGTATCAGCCAGCAGGTGCTCGACGAATACTTCACCGGGCTGTCGTGTCCGGTCGGCGGTATCGACCTCGACGACATCGCCGACGACGTCGCCGCCAGGCACGCGTTGGCCTACCTGGACCGGCCCGACGAGTGGGCCCACCGCGAACTCGAGGTCGGTGGCGAGTACCAGTGGCGCCGTGAGGGCGAATACCACCTGTTCAACCCGGACACGGTGTTCAAGCTGCAGCATGCGACACGCACCGGGCAGTACTCGATCTTCAAGGAGTACACGGCGCTGGTCGACGACCAGAGTGAGCGGATAGCGTCGCTACGCGGACTGCTGAAGTTCCGTGAGGGCGAACGACCGGCGGTGCCGATCGACGAGGTCGAAGCCGCCACCGAGATCGTCAAGCGATTCTCGACCGGGGCGATGAGTTACGGCTCGATCTCCGCCGAAGCACACGAGACGCTGGCCATCGCGATGAACCGCCTTGGCGGACGGTCCAACTCGGGTGAGGGCGGCGAGAACGTCAACCGGTTCGACCGCGACGAGAACGGCGACTGGCGGCGCAGCGCCATCAAGCAGGTGGCCTCCGGCCGGTTCGGTGTGACCAGCCACTACCTGTCGAACTGCACCGACATCCAGATCAAGATGGCGCAGGGCGCCAAACCCGGTGAGGGTGGCCAGCTTCCGGGTCACAAGGTCTACCCGTGGGTCGCCGAGGTGCGGCACTCGACGCCGGGTGTCGGCCTGATCTCTCCGCCGCCGCACCACGACATCTACTCCATCGAGGATCTCGCCCAGCTGATCCACGATCTGAAGAACGCCAACCCGCAGGCGCGGGTGCACGTGAAGCTGGTCAGCGAGAACGGGGTCGGCACGGTCGCGGCCGGGGTCTCGAAGGCCCACGCCGACGTCGTGCTGATCTCCGGACATGACGGCGGCACCGGCGCCACGCCGCTCACGTCGCAGAAGCACGCGGGCGCCCCGTGGGAGCTCGGCCTGGCCGAGACCCAGCAGACGTTGTTGCTCAACGGGCTTCGGGACCGCATCGTGGTCCAGGTTGACGGCCAGCTCAAGACGGGCCGCGACGTCGTCGTCGCGGCACTGCTGGGCGCCGAGGAGTTCGGTTTCGCCACCGCGCCGTTGGTGGTGGCGGGCTGCATCATGATGCGCGTCTGCCACCTCGACACCTGCCCGGTGGGGGTGGCCACCCAGAACCCGGAACTGCGCAAGCGGTTCAACGCCAAGCCCGAGTTCGTCGAGAACTTCTTCCTGTTCATCGCTGAAGAAGTCCGGGAACTCATGGCGCAGTTGGGCTTCCGCACCGTCAACGAGATGGTCGGCCAGGTCCGCGCTCTGGACACCACCCGGGCCGCCGAGCACTGGAAGGCGCACAAGCTGGATCTGGCGCCGGTGCTCTACGAGCCCGAGTCGGCGTTCATGAACCAGGACCTGTATTGCAGTTCGCGTCAGGACCACGGTCTGGACAAGGCACTCGATCAGCAGCTGATCGCGCAGTGCCGGGAGGCGCTCGACCACGGCACCCCGGTGCGTTTCGCCACGACGATCACCAATGTCAACCGCACCGTCGGCACGATGCTCGGTCACGAGGTCACCAAAGCCTATGGCGGTCAGGGGCTTCCGGACGGCACCATCGACATCACCTTCGAGGGCTCGGCGGGCAACAGCTTCGGCGCATTCCTTCCCCAGGGCATCACGCTACGGGTGTACGGCGACGCCAACGACTACGTCGGCAAGGGGCTGTCCGGTGGTCGTGTCGTCGTCCGTCCGTCCGACGGTGCGCCGCAGGACTATTCGGCCGAGGACAACATCATCGCAGGTAACGTGATCCTGTTCGGCGCCACCAGCGGTCAGATGTTCCTGCGTGGCCAGGTGGGCGAGCGTTTCGCGGTGCGCAACTCGGGCGCACACGCCGTCGTCGAAGGCGTCGGTGACCACGGATGTGAGTACATGACCGGCGGCAAGGTCGTCATTCTCGGTCCGACCGGACGAAACTTCGCGGCGGGAATGTCGGGCGGCATGGCGTTCGTCTATGACCCGGACGGCGTCCTGCCCGACCACCTGAATGCCGAGATGGTGGAACTGGAGTCACTGCAGGGCCCCGGTTCCGAGGACGCGATCTGGCTGCGGGACATGCTTCAGGCGCACGTCGACGCCACCGATTCCGCGGTGGGACAACGGATCCTGGCGGATTGGAATGGTGAGATGGGCCACTTCACAAAGGTGATGCCGCGCGACTACAAGCGGGTGCTTCAGGCGATCGCCGAGGCCGAACAGCGCGGTGCCAACGTGGACGAAGCGATCATGGCGGCCGCCAGTGCCTGATCCCCGCGGCTTCCTGAAGTTCACCCATCGCGAGACGCCGCCCCGGCGTCCGGTCGACCTACGCCTGCGCGACTGGAAAGAGGTCTACGAGGACTTCTCAGCCGACGTGCTCAAGCAGCAGGCCGGCCGGTGCATGGACTGCGGTATACCGTTCTGCCACAACGGGTGTCCGCTCGGCAACCTGATCCCGGAGTGGAACGACCTGGTCCGCACCGACCGGTGGCGGGACGCCATCGAGCGGCTGCACGCGACCAACAACTTCCCCGAGTTCACCGGTCGGCTGTGTCCGGCGCCGTGCGAGGGGTCGTGCGTGCTGGGCATCAATCAGGACCCGGTGACCATCAAGCAGGTCGAGGTCGAGATCATCGACAAGGCCTTCGCCGAGGGCTGGGTGATTCCGTTGCCGCCGGACCGGCTGACCGGCAAGACCGTCGCCGTCGTCGGGTCGGGCCCCGCGGGCCTGGCCGCGGCCCAGCAGTTGACCCGCGCCGGGCACACGGTCACGGTGTTCGAGCGCGACGACCGCATCGGCGGACTGCTGCGCTATGGCATCCCGGAATTCAAGATGGAGAAACGCCACATCGACAGGCGCCTCGAGCAGATGCGCGCCGAGGGCACCCAGTTCCGCACGGGCGTGAACGTCGGTGTCGATATCACCGCTGCCCAACTGCGGTCGGAGTTCGACGCTGTGGTGCTGGCCGGCGGGGCGACCGAGCGACGGGATCTGCCGATTCCCGGGCGCGAGCTCGATGGCATCCACCAGGCCATGGAGTACCTGCCGTGGGCCAACCGCGTCCAACAGGGCGATGAAATCCTGGGCGAGGACGGTCAGCCGCCGATCACGGCCAAGGGCAAGCACGTCATCATCATCGGCGGCGGCGATACCGGCGCGGACTGCCTGGGCACCTCCCACCGGCAGGGTGCGGCGCGGGTGCACCAGTTCGAGATCATGCCGCGGCCGCCGGAGACCCGCGCGGACTCGACGCCGTGGCCCACGTATCCGCTGATGTACCGGGTCACCTCCGCGCACGAGGAGGGCGGCGAGCGCGTGTACTCGGTGAACACCGAGGAGTTCCTCGGCGAGGATGGCCGTGTGACGGCGCTGCGGGGCTACGAGGTCGAGATGGTCGACGGCAAGTTCCAGAAGGTCGACGGCAGCGACTTCGAGATGGGGGCCGACCTCGTCCTGCTGGCCATGGGCTTCACCGGGCCGGAGCGCGAGGGCCTGCTGACCGACCTGAGTGTCGAGATCAACGAGCGCGGCAACGTGTCGCGGGATTCCGCGTTCGCGACGTCGGTGCCCGGAGTGTTCGTGGCCGGTGACATGGGCCGCGGTCAGTCGCTGATCGTGTGGGCCATCGCCGAGGGTCGCGCCGCGGCTGCCGGCGTGGACCGATATCTGATGGGTCGCACGGCGTTGCCGGCGCCGATCAAGCCCACCGCGGTGCCGCAGCGCTGAGTGCACGCAGTCACATCCGTCACTTCAGTCACAATAAAAACATCCGATTATTGGTCGGCGTGCCTCCTTCAGTTTGCCAGCGGTGAGGTATCTAATGACTCGGTAAGGGCGCTGCGGTAAGGTGGCCCCCGGTTCAGTTATTGGACACCGCAGGAGTAACCACCGTGCATATCACCCCGATTTCCCGGCACCGGGTAGGTCGAATCGCCTGGTCATTGTTCCGTCACCCGGTCAGAAGCCGTGACTTCCCCGCGAAGGCAGAGCGGTTGATCACGGCCGACGAGCTCCTCCGCTACGGCGTTTAGCGAACTCACGACCTGGTGGTTACGCCGCACACGCGGCGCGTGACGGTATGTTTGCCAAACCGTTATCGTTCCGTGACTGCCCTTAATCTTTGCTGTTGAGCAGACCCGATGCGGCGATCGTGTCTGCCAGCGGCTCCAAAACGGCGGGGTCGTACGGCGGCGGCAGGTAGATGATCGCCAGGTCCAGCCCTTCGGCCCCCAGGGCGATGGCGTCCTCGATCACTCTGCGGTAATTGCGATCCTCACCGAGACGAATATGGGCGGACAGGGTGATCTCCTTCGGATCCCGTCCCACGTCGGCGCAGTGCGCGGCCAGCACGTCGCGCTTACGGGCGAACTCCTCGGGCGGACCGCCGACGAAATTCCAGTGATCCGCGTACTGCGCGGTGATCCGCAGGGTGCGCTTCTCGCCGCTGCCACCGATGCAGATCGGAGGATGCGGCTGTTGCGGACCCTTGGGCTCGTTGCGGGCATCGGTGAGTTGGTAGAACGTCCCGTCGAACGTGGTCGTCTCCTGCGACAGCAGTCCTTTGAGCACCTGGCAGGCCTCCTCGAAGCGATCGAACCGCTCCTTGATGCTGCCGAGTTCGATGCCGTAGGCGCCGGACTCCTCCTCGTTCCACCCGGCGCCGATGCCGAGCTCGAGGCGCCCATTGGAGACAATGTCCAGCGCCGAGGCCATGTTGGCCAGCACGGCGGGGTGGCGGTAGTGGATGCCGGTGACGAGCACCCCGACCCGCAGCCGCTCGGTGGCCTGGGCGAGCGCGGTCAGCGTCACCCACCCTTCGAGGCACGGGCCGGTGGGGTCGGAGAAGATCGGGTAGAAGTGGTCGAACGTCCAGCCGGATTCGAACACCTCGATATCGTCGGCGGCCTTCCAGACCGCGAGCATGTCGGACCAGGTGGTGTTCTGCGGGGAGGTTTTGAAGGCGAATCTCACTGTGCCGAGTCTAGAAGCGCGATGAGTTCACCGCACCGGACGAGTCGGTACCGACATGATCGATTTGAGTGAGTCGTGCCGTCGCACTGCCGAGGTGTTGACGAACGTGAGTGACGACCAACTGGATGCGCCGACACCATGCCCGGACATGCCGTTGCGTGCCGTGGTGGCGCACATCGGAGGGCTGGCCCAGGCGTTCGCCGCTGCAGCCCGTAAAGACCTGGGGCCGTTGACCGACACGCCACCCGAGGACGACGGCGAACTTGAGCCGGACTGGCGACGCACCCATCCCGCCAACCTGTCGGCGTTGGCCCAAGCGTGGCGGGAACCGGAGGCCTGGACCGGGATGACGCGCGCCGGCGGCGTCGACCTACCGGGCGACGTCGCGGGAAACGTGGCGCTGGCCGAGGTCGTGATCCACGGATGGGACGTCGCGCGGGTCACCGGCCAGCCCTACGACGTCGACGCCGCCACCGCGGACGCCTGCCTGACCCACCTCGCCCAATTCGACACCTCCGGCACCGACGGACTGTTCGGACCCGCGGTGGCCGTCCCTGACGACGCGCCGGCCATGGACCGGATCATCGGCCTCAGCGGCCGCGACCCCGGGTGGCGTGCCGCGCCGAATCAGTGAGGCTGGTGGCTCACATGGCTGCGGGCGTGCTCGATGGCCTCGTCGAGGGTGTCCACGAGATGGTTTTCGTGGCGCAGTGATTCGAAGACGCCGACGTTGGCCAGCAGCGCGGTGTGTTCGGGACGCACCCCCTTGATGATCACGGTGATGCCGCGTCCCTCGAGCTCGCCGCAGATCTGGGCCAGGGTGTGCGCGCCGGTGGCGTCGAGCATGCCCAGCTGCGACATCCGGATGATCACCACCGAGGTGCGGCGATGCTCGGCATCCACGATCGCCGTCGAGATCCGTTCGGCCACCCCGAAGAACATCGCGCCGTCCAGGCGCAGCAACGCGATCTCCTCGTCTCCGGGCATGCTGGGGCCGGGCAGCTCCTCGCGAACGACGCTGCTGCGCCGGGCGACGCTGCGCAACGCGAAGAACGCGGCGATGACGATGCCGATCTCCACGGCCTCGATGAGGTCGAAGCACACCGTGACCACCGCGGTCAGGATGAAGGTCAGTGCATCAGAGCGGGTGGAGCGCAGGATCTTTCGCACGGTGGAGGCCGAGATCATCCGGAAGGAGGTCACCATCAGGACGCCGGCGAGGGCGGAGAGCGGAATCGCCGCCACCGGTCCGGTGGCCAGATAGACGACACCGAGCAGGACCGCCGAGTGCACGATCGCCGACAGTCGGGTGCGGGCTCCGGATCTGACGTTGACCGCGGTGCGGGCGATGGCACCGGTCGCGGGCATCCCGCCGAACATCCCGGAGGCAACCGACGCCAGACCCTGGCCCACGAGCTCGCGATCGGGGTCGTAGGGGCCGGTGGGTGCCATGGTTGCCGCGACCCGCGCGGACAGCAGCGACTCGATCGCGGCCAGCGCCGCGATGGCCAGCGCGGCGCCGACGAGGTCCCGCAGGGCGCCAAGATCGGCATGCGGAAGCACCGGGGCGGGCAGGTGCGACGGCAGTTCGCCGATGGCGGCGACGGGGATGTGCAGGGCGACGACCACCACGGTGGCGGCGACGACCGCGGTCAGCGACTCCGGGATGCTCCGATTGAGCCGCGGCAGCACCAGCATCAGCAGCGCGACGAACGCCACGACGCCCAGGGTTTTGGCGGCCTGATCCCAGTCGGCATGGGTGACCACGCGCCAGGCTGCCGGCAGGGTGCGCTCGCCCGCCGGGCTCGTGGTGCCGAACGCCGCGGGAACCTGCTGCAGGAAGATGATGGCGGCGATGCCGAGGGTGAATCCCTCGATCACCGGCCACGGGATGAACGTGACGGCCCGGCCCAGCCCGGTGACCCCGGCGGCCAGCACGATGAGTCCGGCCAGAACGGTGACGAGTGCGACGCTGCCGACGCCGTGCAGGACGACGATCGGTGCCAGCACGACCGCCATCGCCCCCGTGGGGCCCGACACCTGGACGTGCGAGCCGCCGAACACGGCGGCCACGAGTCCGGCGATGACGGCGGTGATGAGACCGGCCGCCGCTCCGACCCCCGAGCTGATACCGAAGGCCAGCGCGAGCGGCAACGCGACGACGCCGACGGTCACGCCGGCCAGGACGTCGCGTCGCCACGACCGGGGAAGCTCGGCGTAGTCGCGACGGCTCGGCAGCAGGCGGGCGAATGTGCTCGCCGCGGCGGCCATCATCGGGGACCCACTGGCGGCAGCGCCTTGATGGCCCTGAGTTGATCACGTTGCGCACCAAGGGTATCGGCGAGGAAGACGCGGGCGATGACGAGCAGTTCGGAGATCTTGGGATGCGCAAGTTCGTAGAACACCGCATTGCCGACGCGGTGGTTGGTGACGACGCGGTGGCGCTTGAGCACCGCGAGGTGCTGGGACAGCAGCGTGGGTTCGATATCGGTCTGAACCAGGATCTCGCTCACCGGCGTCGGCTGACCGCTGGCGGACAGGATCTCGAGGATGCGGATGCGGGCGGGGTGGGCCAGAGCCTTGAAGAGGTTCGCTTTGATCTCGTAGAGAGGCGTGGCCTGGCCGTCGGGGACACGTTCAGGCACGGCGCGACCTTACGGATTGAAGGATTGAGCGATTACTCAATCCACTGTAGCCCGGCTGGCCGTTTTTGTCGCTGAGAGTCCGGGCACACTGGGGTGATGGACCCGGTCACCGCCCTGCGCCAGATCGCGTACTACAAGGATCGTGCGCGCGAAGACTCCCGGCGGGTGATGGCCTACCGCAACGCCGCCGACGTCGTCGAAGCCCTCACCGAGGCCCAGCGGGAACGTCACGGCGCGGCGAACAGCTGGCAGTCGCTGCCCGGGATCGGGCCGAAGACCGCGAAGGTCGTCGCGCAGGCGTGGGCGGGCGCGGAACCCGATGCCCTGACCGAACTGCGCGACGCGGCAGCTGATCTCGGGGGCGGCGATGTCCGCGCCGCGTTGCGGGGCGATCTGCACGTGCACTCCAACTGGTCCGACGGTTCGGCGCCGATCGAGGAGATGATGCTGGCCGCCCGTGACCTCGGACACGAGTACTGCGCGCTGACCGATCACTCCCCGCGGCTGCGGGTCGCCAACGGCCTGTCGGCGGAGCGTCTGCGCGAGCAACTCGGCGTCATCGACGAGGTGCGCGAAATGGTTTCTCCCATGCGGATTCTCACCGGAATCGAGGTCGACATCCTCGAGGACGGCTCCCTGGACCAGGAACCGGAACTGCTCGAACGCCTCGACGTCGTCGTCGCCAGCGTCCACTCCAAGCTGGCGATGGATGCGTCCGCCATGACGCGGCGGATGATCAAGGCGGTGACCAACCCCCACACCGACGTGCTCGGCCACTGCACCGGCCGGCTTGTCACGGGTGGCCGCGGGATGCGTGCCGAATCGAAGTTCGACGCCGAGAAGGTCTTCACGGCGTGCCGCGACAACGGCACCGCCGTCGAGATCAACTCCCGCCCGGAACGCCGCGATCCGCCGACGCGTCTGCTCAATCTCGCCGTGGATATCGGATGCGTTTTCGCCATCGACACCGATTCCCACGCGCCGGGTCAGTTGGAGTTTCTCGGCTACGGTGCTCAGCGCGCGCTGGACAACGGGCTCGCCATCGATCGGATCGTCAACACCTGGTCTGCCGACACGCTACTTGCCTGGACGCGCCGCTGACGCAGGGCGGAATTTTGCCTGAATGCCGCAAGAACAATTTTCGTTTTCACACAAATTTTTATTGCCGACGGCGTAAATTTTTGCTGCACTGCGGCCGGGTGCGCCGGCCCCCAGGGATGGGACTGCCGGTCATGGGCACTGTGAAAAACACGTCACGCATCGGCGGTCTGACCCTGGCGTTGGGGCTGGGCGTCGCCGTCACGACCGGCTACGGCGTCGCGGGCGCCGAACCGACCGACACCGCTCGGGGTGACGCCGACTTCTCCGCGGAGTCGACGGTGTCGGCGGCATCGCCTTCGGAGGACGGGGACGATCCCGGTCCCGCCGCGTCGATCAACGACTCAGGGGATGAGCCAGACGAGGACGTCGCGGCAGACCCGGCAGACCCACCCGAGGACGCCGCCGCGGAGGTGGACCAGGGCGCCGAGTCCGGTGAAGCGATCGATGCCGCCGAAGACACCGACGCGGGTCCGACGCCGGAACCCGAACCGCAACCGGTGACCGAGACCGACGATGTCGACGACACCCGTTCCACGGCCGACCGCGATTCGAGCGCCCAGTCCGAGACCGGTCAGGCCCCGCCGATCGTCGATGCGCCGGTCGTCCCCGACGCACCGCTGGGCGAGGCAGGCGAGGCACAGGCCCTACCCCTGACCGCAGTCGAGGCCAACAGTTCTGATCTGGTTGTTGCACAGAGGATCTCGCAGCCCGACACGGTGTCCATCCTGGAAACCGCCGGGCCCGACACGGTCGCGGCGGCGGTTCCAGGCCGACCCCCGGTGGCCACAGAGCCGGTCGGTTTGTTCACGGGGTTCCTGGCATTGTTCGGGCTGAAGCCCGGTCCGGTCGGATCGCCGGTGACACCGTGGTCGCGAATCGTCGAGTTCATCTGGGTGGCCACCCGACGGTTGGAGTACACGCTGTTCAACTTCAGCCCGCGGGCGACCGAGACCACCTACACCGTCGCGCCGGGCACCGGGTTCGTCTCGGGCATCGTAGGGGCGATCGATCGCGACCCCGAAGACTCGCTGAAATACACGGTGCTGACCGCTCCGGAGAGCGGGGAGCTCGAGCTGAACCCAGACGGCAGCTTCACCTACACGCCCGACCCCACGAAAGGCGCGCCGCAGACGGTGCGTTTCGCCGTACGGGTCGACGAAGTCGCGGCGTATCCGCACCTGCACCTGCTGTCGTTGTGGCGTCCGGCTGTCACCGTCGACGTCGAACTGACGATCAACAGGGTCAACTCGGCTCCGTCGCTGGCGGTGGAGGACACCGAGCCGGGCTCGGACGGCTCGATCACCTACACGGTCGTCAGCGCCGACCCCGAGGGTGACGCCGTGGTCGTCGAGGTGAGCTACGACGCCGCCGTTGGGACGATCACCAAGATCGAGGACGCCGTCTACCGCTGGACTCCGGACCCGGCCTACGCCCACGAACTGACCGAGCCCGAAGAAGTGCTCGTGACGTTCACGGCGGTCGACGAGTTCGGCGCCGAGGCCGAACCGGTCACCCGCTCGGTGGTGGTGGAACCGCAGAACTCGACGCCGATCGTCACGGTCGCAGCCCCCGGTCTCGATGCCAACGGATACGCCTCCATCACCGTGCAGTACACCGATGCCGACGGCGACGACGTCCGGGTGCTCGCCGGAGCCGCCCAGTACGGCAGCTACGTCAAGGTGACGGTGGTCGACGCCACCGGAGCTCTGGTCGACGTCGTCCAGACGCCGACGACGCTGGATTTCGTTCTGCGACAGGGTGATAAGGCCATCGTCGTCTATCAGGCGGCACCGGGCGACGCTGCCGTCACGGAGGTGATCGCCTTCGCCGCCGACGACGGCCACGGCGGGACCGCCAGCGCGTCCGCCGGCATCGCCATCCCGGCACTGGACACCAGGAACATCCTGCGATTCCCCGGCTGGACCGGCGGTTCGGTGCTCCTCGACTCGGCCGACTCGGACCGCATCTATGTGGTGTCCGGCCGCACCCTCTACGTCGTCGAGACCGCGACCGGCGCCACGGTGGCCGCCCGCGATCTCGGCGCATCGGGGGCCAGCGTCGCCGTCTCCCCGGACGGCCACTACGCGTATGTCGCCCGCTTCAGCGCCAACGTCGTCCCGGTGTACAAAGTCGATCTGGTGGCCGGCGGCATCACCGAGATCGGCGGTGCGCGGCAGGCCGGTTCGATGGCAGTGAGCCCGGACGGCACAAAGCTGTACGTCATCGGCAACCAGGCGTCCGAGGTGTATGTGATCGACACCGTCACCGGTGCCTTCTCCACGCCGTTCTTCGCCGGCTACCAGTCCTTCGGTGCGCCGAGCGTGGCGGTCAGCGCCGACGGCAAGTCGCTGTATGTCGGGATGCTCACCAACGACCTCGCCATCATCACCCTCGCGACCGGCGCATCGACGTCCGTGGACCTTGGCGCGACGCCGCAGGGATCGTCGCCGACGCAGAGCATCGCCGTGGACGGCCAATGGGTGTATGTGACCGACGCCGTGAACGACACGTTGGTGATCGTCGACTCGACGACGAAATCCGTCGCCGCCACCATCGACGTCGGCGGACGCCCGACGGCGGTCGCCGCCAGCCCCGACCGGGAGTTCGTCTTCGTCGCCAATACCGGCACCCGCACCGTCTCGGTGATCCGGCCCGGCGCGGAGGCGGTGACGCTGACGCTCGAATTCTCCGACAACCTGCGCGACGTCGACGTCAGCCGGGACGGCGAGTCCCTGTTCGTCACCACCAGCGCGGGCGTCGAGATCATCGCGATGGACGACGTGCGGGCGTTGGAAGAGGAAGCAGGGGGGATCTCGGCCTAGGCCGGCTCAGTCCGGCAGCATCGGCATCTCCAGAACGGGGTCGCGGCCGACGAGCACACCGCGGGTCAGTGCCGCATTGCCGTAGCGGCCCCGCACCCGGTCGATCGCGGCGTCGATGGTCAGTGAGTCTCGGGCGTCGACGGCGTCCACGAATGGCAGCTCCAGTTGTTGGGCGCCGTCGCGATCGATGTTGCACACCGCGAAACCGATCAGGGTCAGGCCGCGCTCGGCGATCAGCGGCCCCGCCGCCGTGACCAGGGCGCGCGCCGCGCACAGGATCGCCTCGGTGGAGGCCGTCGCGCGCGGCATCGTGTGCGAGCGGGTCGCCCTGCCAAAGTCGTCGAACCGGAGCCTCAGCACCACGGTGCGTCCGGTGCGCTCCGCCGTGCGCATCCGGCGGGTGATCCGGTCGATCAGGTTGAGCACGACCGCGTCGACCTCGCCGGGTGACATCGAGGTGCCCGCCCGCCCGAGCGCACGCTGCGCGCCGACCGAGCGACGGCGGTGGCCCGTCACGACGCGTCGGCGATCGATGTTGCGGGACAACGCATACAGCTGACGGCCCATCGCACCGCCGACCATCGACGACAGCATCGACTCGCTGAGCTCGGCGACATCGGCGACGGTCTCGATGCCGTGAGCGCGCAGTTTGTCGGCGGTCTTCGCGCCGACCCCCCACAGCCGGCGCACCGGCAGCGGGTGTAGGAAGGCCAGCTCGCGGTCCGGAGGCACCAGCAGCAGCCCGTCGGGCTTGGCTTCCTGACTGGCAACCTTGGCGAGGAACTTGGTCCGGGCGATCCCCACAGTGATGGGAAGACCGACCCGGTCCCGCACCTGATCGCGCAGCCGGACGCCGATCTGCACCGGCGTGCCCGACACGCGGCGCAGCCCGGACACATCGAGGAACGCCTCGTCGACGGACAGCGGCTCGACGAGGGGAGTGGTGTCATGGAAGACCTCGAACACCGCGCGGCTGGCCTGCGAGTACGCCGACATCCGGGGTGGGACGACCACCGCGTGCGGGCACAATGCCCGCGCCTGCCTGCCGCCCATCGCGGTACGCACCCCGAACGCCTTCGCCTCATAGCTGGCGGCGAGCACCACGCCGCCACCGACGATCACCGGTAGCCCGCGCAGCGCGGGGTCGTCGCGCTGCTCCACCGAGGCGTAGAACGAATCGAGGTCAGCGTGCAGGATGTTCGCTTCCGACACGAACATATGTTCGCATCGCGCACCGACAGATCAGGGAGTCTCGCCGTAGATGCTCGTGATCCAGATGTGCACCAGCGTGTCGAGCACGTGGCCCTCGGGCACAGCCGGACGTTCGTCGGCGAACGCCGCGATCAGCACGCGTTCATTCATCAGGTTGAGCGCGGTGGCCAGATCCTGGGCGGGCAGGGTCACCGGCGCATTGCCCCGGGCCCGCTCCTCCTCGATGATGCGCGCGGTGTTGTCGATCCACTTCTGCATGAATTTCGACCACAGCTCGCCCGCCTCGGAGATCGTCGCGCGGGCCTCGTATCCGGCGCGGGACACCGCCTTGTGGGTGCCGAACCCCTCGAAGAAGAAGTTGATGCCGGTCCGCCAGAAGTCATACCTGTTGGTGGGGATCTGATCGGCTTGCGCCTCGAGGGCGGAGTCGGCCTCGACGATGACGCGTTCGATCAGGGTGACCAGCACCGCGTCCTTCGACGAGAAGTAGAAGTAGAAGGTGGGGCGCGAGATGCCTGCGCCTTTTGCCAGGTCGTCGACCGAGATCTCGTGCAGGGGGCGTTCATCGAGGAGCCGTTCGGCCGTCTCCAGGATGGCCAGCTCGCGGTCGTCGCCGGAGGGGCGGGCGGAGCGCCTTCCCCGTCCGGCGCGGGCTTGGCTGGCAGCGGTGGTCACCCCGATGACTTTACACCCTGTTGATTATCTCGACAGGGTGTTGACTCGCTCGACACTGCGTTGATAGCTTTACGTCATGACCGAATTTGTCGATGTTGTCATCGTGGGTGCCGGCATCTCCGGCATCAGTGCCGCCTGGCATCTGCAGGACCGCTGCCCCGACAAGAGCTACGTGATCCTGGAACGCCGCGACGATCTGGGCGGCACCTGGGACCTGTTCAAATATCCCGGTATCCGCTCGGACTCCGACATGTTCACCCTCGGCTTCCGCTTCAAGCCGTGGACGTCGGAGAAGGCGATCGCCGACGGTCCGGACATCATGGCCTACCTCAAGGAGACCGTGGCCGAGTACGGCATCGACAAGCACATCCGCTACGGCCAGCACGTGGTGGCCGCCGACTGGTCCGATGCCGACAACCGCTGGACGCTGGTGATCGAGCGCGACGGCGAGCAGGTCGAGATCTCCTGCCGCTTCCTGATGGCCTGCAGCGGCTACTACAACTATGACGAGGGGTATTCACCGGAGTTCGTGGGCTCCGAGGACTTCGAGGGCACCATCGTGCACCCACAGCACTGGCCCGAGGACATCGACTTCGCCGGCAAGCGGATCGTCGTCATCGGCAGCGGCGCGACCGCGATCACTCTCGTTCCGGCGCTTGTCAATTCGGGTGCAGGCCAGGTGACCATGCTGCAGCGCTCACCAAGCTACATCGCCACCCTGCCTGGGGTGGACGCCTTCGCCGTTCAGGCCAGAAGGCTGCTCCCCGCCAAGCCTGCGTATGTGGTCTCGCGATGGAAAGCCATCATGCAGAACATGGTGCAATACCAGGCGGCCCGACGCTTCCCCGACATGTTCAAGAAGACACTGCGGACGATGGCCGAGCGCCGGTTGCCCGAGGGGTTCGACATCGACAAGCACTTCACCCCCAGCTACAAGCCCTGGGATCAGCGGGTGTGCGTGGCGCCGGACGGCGACTTCTTCAAGGCGATCCGCGCCGGCAAGGCCGACATCGTCACCGACAAGATCGAGCGCTTCACCAAGACCGGGATCCAGCTGGCCTCCGGCGAGCAGTTGGACGCCGACATCATCGTCACTGCAACGGGATTGAACATGCGGCTGCTCGGCGGGATCAAGCCGACGCTGAACGGCCAGCCGATCGATCTCACGTCGCTGATGACGTACAAGGGCCTGATGTTCTCCGGAATCCCGAACTTCGCCATCACGTTCGGCTACACCAACGCCTCATGGACCCTCAAGGCCGACCTGGTGTCCGAATTCGTGTGCCGAGTGCTGAACTACATGGACGCCAACGGATTCGACAGGGTCGAGCCCCAACATCCCGGCAGCTCGGTGGGGGAGCTGCCGTTCATGGACTTCAGCCCGGGCTACTTCGCGCGTTCGGTGCATCTGCTGCCGAAGTCCGGATCACGGGCACCGTGGCGTCTCAAGCAGAACTATCTGTTCGACATGCGGCTGATCAGGCACGGCAAGGTCGACGAAGAGGGCCTGCGGTTCACGAAACACCATGCATCCGTGACGGTTTAGGCCCCGATACTCAACCCGCCGCAGCGACGACGACGATGCCGTCGTCGTCGCTGTAGGCGATGTGCCCGGGGACGAACACCACGCCCCCGAACTCGACGGCAGCGTCGCGCACGCCCTCGCCGGTCTTGGTGCTCTTTCGGGGGTTGGTGCCCAGCGCCTTGATGCCGATGTCCAATGTCCGCAGCACCGCCGCGTCCCGCACTGCGCCGTTGATGATCAGACCGGACCACCCGTTGGCGCGGCCGAGTTCGGCGATGACGTCACCGACAAGTGCGCTGTGGAGCGAGCCGTCGCCGTCGATCACCAGGACGCCGCCGTCTCCCGGCTCGGACAGCACGGACTTGAGCAGCGCGTTGTCCTCGAAGCACCGCACGGTGGTGATCGGTCCGGCGAATTGGGAACGGCCGCCGTACTGGCCAAGCTGCAGGTCACAGCTGCGGACGTCGGGGCCGATGTCGTCGACAAGGTCAGCAGTGGGGCGCGGCATAACGGTCACCTCGCCATTATGACGTCGGCGCGAGCGACCCCGGTCAGCCCTCGCTGTTGCGTCGGGCCAGGTACAGCACCGCCAGGATCGCCAGCAGCCCCGTGATCAGCGCGGCGGCGACGGGAAGGCGCGACGAGTCGCTGTCGTTGCGCTCGGCTGGGGGAGGGCCGGAGACGGCGTTGCTGGCAGATGTCACTGTCGACTTCGCCTGTGCGGCAACCTCTTTGGCAGCCGAAGTCAGGTCGCCGTTGGTCTTCGCAAGCTGCACGGGGGCCGGTGGCGCCGTCGTCGCCGGAGCCTTCTTGGCCGGGGCGGCTTTTTTGGCAGGCGCGGCTTTCTTGGCGACGCTCGAGCCGTCAGCTGCCTTCGCCGGAGCCTTTTTCGCGGGAGCCTTCTTGGCCGGGGTGACCTTCTTCGCGGCCGCGGGCTTCCTGGCGGCAGGGGCCTTCTTCACCGGCGGGGCCACGGGCTCGTGCGCAGGGTTTGCGGCATCAGGGCCCTGGTCGGGCCGATCCGGCTGGTCTGCCATGGGCCCCATCATGCCAGGTCGCTATCGGGCTCGGTTCGGTGTCCACCGGAGTCAGCCGGTATCAGTCGGTATCAGCCGGTGACGGCCAGCGTGGCGGCGGCGGCCAGGGCCACGGCCATCAGCGTCAGCTCGGCATACGCGCGTGCTCTCGAGCGGACTGCGGTGGCCCGGTGGCCGCGGGCCGCGGGTAGCCAGCTCGCCCGATTGCGCCAGGCCAGCGCGGTGAGTGCCGCGGTCAGCACCACCTTGGCGGACAGCACCCTGCCGTAACCCGTCTGGTAGAGATCGGCCGGCGAGTTCATCACCACCACAGCGCCGACCGCGCCCGCGGACAGCAGAACCGCGACGCACACCAGAGACAGCTGGGAGAACCGGGGCAGCACCCGAGCCCACTGACCCCGGTGGTCGACAGTGAGCACGAGCGCGGCGAGCACCCCACACCACAGCGCCGCCGCGAGCGCGTGCACCGCAACCGCCACACCGCCCCACGGACTCGCCGCCAGGTGTCCGGTGAGCGGATGGCCGACGACCCCGATTCCCGCAAGCCCCGCGGCGACGACACTCGCTGGACCTGACCGGGGCGCCAGCGACGCGACCGCGCACACCGCCGCGGCGGCGAGGATCGTGAGCACGCCCGCGCGTCCCGGCGCGGTACGCATTGCGAACTCGACTGCGGTGCCGATCCCGAGGCGGGTGACTTGCGTTCCGGTCGCCTCGGCAGCCGCGAGCACCAGCCGGACGAGCTCGGCTACCAGCCAGACGGCCGACGCCGCCACCAACGGGGCCGTGGCACGCCGCGCAAGCTCGTCGCGGTACCGGCCTGCATCCAGCGCGGGAACCACGGCCGCACCCACGGTGATCACCGCCGCGCCGTCGGCGATCGCCCTCGCCAGTGCCGGGCCCAGCGCCGCGCCTGGATAGGCCAGCGTCCACGCCATCACGCACGCCGCCGCGGTGACGAGCACGGCGCCCGCCACTGCGCGACGCTGCGTCACGACCTGCGCCGGACCGCCCATAGGGCGCCCGCTGCCACGATCACCGTGGTGGCCGCGACGAACGGCCACACCGGCAGGCCGTCATCGGCGGGGTCGGTCGCTGGCGCCGCGGTGGTGGTCGCGGGCGCTGTCGCGGGTGTCGGAGCGGGCGTCGACGCGGACGTGGCGGTACCGCTGCCGCTGGACGTGGCGCGGTAGGTCCACGACCCCGACACGACGTGCCCGTCGGCGGACGTCGCCCGGTAGTTGACCGTGTACGCCCCGGCGGGACCACCCGGGCGGACATCGACACTGATCACGGCACCGTCGACCTGGGGATCGCCGTCGGACCAATTGTCACCGTCGGGGCCGATCACGGTCATCGCTGCGAACTGCGCCTGCATGGGCTCGTTGAACGTCGCGCTCACTCGCGGTGGCGGCTGTAGCAGCTCTGCGTTCTCTGCGGGATCGCTGGCGATCAGGGCGGCGTGTGCCCACGCGGCGCCGGCGGAGGCCAGCCCGCCCGCGACCAGCGCCAGCATCAGGGCAGCGACGGCGATCACGTGGGACAACGGTGCCCCACGCTGTTTTTCTGTCATTCGATTATGGCTTTCTCGGTCGTCGGGAGTCTTCGGTCAGCGGGCGAAGCCGTCCGGCGGACCCCGGAGCGACACAGACGCGGCGAGAAGAAGCCGCAGGCGCAGCGGTTGGTCGGCGTCCCGCGCAACCGCGACGACCGGCGCGGCCATCGGCTGCGCGGTGCGCCGGACCGAGACCCGGAGCACCCGCGACAGCACCTGGCACAACCGGTCGCCGACTGTGATCAGCACCGCGCCGATCCCGACTGCGACGATGTGCGCCAGCGCCGCCGCGGTGGGCGCGGGTCCCGGATGGTGGCTGTGCCCACCGGCGGCGAGCACCAGGTGCCCGACGAGCTGGCCTGCGGCGAGAAAGCCGACCATGACCCGGATGTCGGCCGCACGGGGTACGACCGAAGCGAGCACGCCCACCGTCACAGCGAGGACGAGAAGTTGGGCCGCCGCCGCCCCGGCCGGGATGGCACCTGCCCCGACGCCGTGCGCGGCGAGCGACAGCGTTGCGGTCAGGAGACCGGCCGCCGTGCCGCGCAGCCGCGCGGTATCGGGGACCGGGGCGTCAGACAACGGGTCAGACCACGCCCAGGCGCGCCATGAGGTCGGCGTCGATCCCGTCGAGCTGGTCGGCGATCGCGGCGTGCGCAGCCTTCCGGCGCGCCGACGGCATGTTCTCGGCCGCGGTCACCGCGGCTGCGAGATCACCGAGCCGCGCGGTGATGGCGGCGACGAACTGCTTGGTCTCTTGATCCTTGGGCTTCTTCTCCGACAGCTGGCGCAGCGACTGCTCGGCGCCGGCGATCCGGGCCGAGAACTGGGCGCCGTGCCCGGAGAACTGCCCGAGTTGGCTCAGTGGGACGCCCAGCTTGTCGGCGCGGCGCTCGTCGATGAGCCCGCGCGCGGAGATGGACGCGCGGTACACCAGAGGCACCACCACCGGAGCGAGCAACCGTGACACGGTGAGCGCCCTGCGAACTTTCGTGGGCGAGAACAACTTGCCTTCGCGGACCGCCTTCAGCTCGGTTTCAGCAACCTTGATGGCGGCCCGGTCGCTGTCGCGCTGCGCTTTCAGCTGAGCCTTCAGAGCACGGGTCTGAGCTTTCTGCTCGGACTTGAACCGGCGGACCTCGTTCTTGGCCGACAGCCTGGCTTCGAGCTTGGCCTTCGCCTTGATCGCGCGGGCCTCAGCCCTCCGGGTAGCACGGGATTTCCGTCGCTTGAACAGGCTCATCCCTGCGGCCTCCCAGATCTTTTCGTCGACACATCCCGCCGGGTGTTCAGCGGTGGCGCTGACCAAACCCTAGCGTTCCGTACCCGCCGGGGTCTCCGCGCCCCGACGACCGAGGCGTTTGTCCGTCGCAGCAAACCGAGCACCGCGATTGTGCGAGAATCGGACCATCATCGGGGTCAGACGGCGCGTCGTGCGTCGAAGGGTGGTGTCGCCGTGGGTTCGCGTGCGCGTGTTGCCGCAGCGACCTGCCTTGTCGCCTCCGGCCTGCTGGTAGGCGGCCTCAGCTCCGTAACCGCGTTCGCCGTTCCCGGTCAGAGTGCCACGGGCGAGACCACGAAGTCCGGAAGCGACGAGGCCCCGCCGGCGGACCGCCAGAACGACACTGCGGCACCGAAAGTCGAAGGTGATCGCGATGGCTTCCGAGACCCCGGTGCGGTCCATGGCGACCGGGACTCCGCGCCCCTCCCCGATGACGACAACGTTCCGGTCGAGGTGTCGCCCAAAGATGTGCCCAGGGACGTGCCGAAGGACGACGTGCCACCCAAAGAGGAGGTGCCGCCGAAGGAGGAGGTGCCGCCCAAGGAGGAGGTGCCGCCCAAAGAGGAGGTGCCGCCCAAAGAGGACGTGCCGCCCAAAGAGGACGTGCCACCGAAAGAGGACGTGCCACCCAAAGAGGACGTACCGCCCAACGACGTGCCGAAGGACGAGGTGCCGCCCAAGGAGGAGGTGCCGGTGACGGACGAGTTGCCGCCCAAGGAGGAGGTGCCGCCGAGGCCCGTCCCCTGTGAGAAGGGCAAGGTTTGCGTGCCGTGGTGGCCCTGGCCGTTGCCGGAGCCGGTCCCCTGTGAGAAGGGCGACGTGTGCGTGCCCTGGTGGCCATGGCCGTTGCCGCAGCCGGACCCTGACGACGACGGACAGTCGAGTGGCGGGGGTGGCTTCGGGGGTGAGGCACCGGGCGGCCTTCCGATCGGTATCCCGTTCCCGTTCCCCGACGTGCAGGTACCCGGGTTCTTCCCGCCGACGCGTGAGCCGGTGTCTCCGGATGTCCTGGACACGGTGCCCGGTGTCGGTGTGGCGCTGAGCGGAACACCGGTGGGAGCCCCGGTCAGCGTGCCCGTTCTCATCGCAGTCCCGACCGGTCTCGGGCCGACGGCAGCCGGCGGGACGGGTCCGGGCGTGCCTGCCGCTCCCAGGCTGGGCACCGCCGAACCGCCGCCCGCGCGTCAGCCGATGCCTGCCTCTGTGGGCAGCACTGTCGCGATGCCTGCGTCGTCCTACCGCGTCGGCTACGGGGAGTATCTGCGGAGTGCAGGAGTGTCGCAGATCGCTGCGCTGGCGGTGCCGGGAGTCGCGGGGATTCTGGTACTCACCGGCGCGGGCGGGTTTGTCGGGTATCGCCAGGCGAAGGCGGGACGTGCACTGCGGACCGCCGGGACCGCGCGGTTCATGAACTAACAGGAACTGCTCACGTGGTGGATGTGAGCAGCGGATAGTGGACTCCATCGAGAGGGGGTTGTATGCCTGCGAGTCGTCGCGTCACCCGCGCCGTCAGTGAGGTTCTCGATCTCGCCCCGCGGGCGGGCGAGGTGTCGCTGCCTCGATTGGTCAGTGCGGTCAGCGGGAACCGCGAGAGACCGATCGAACTGGCGACCGCGGACCTGCCGCCCGGGGTGTGTGGGCAGTGGCGTCAGTACTCGGACCGCGACGTGTTCCTGATCCAGAAGGGCCTGCCCGCCTGGGACCGGACGCTTGCTCACGAGCTCGGGCACCTCGTCCTGGGCCATGAGGGTATTCCGGTCGTTCAGGCGGCCGAGGAGATCACCGAGGTGGCCAGCTCCGACCTGATCGGGTACATGCTCAATCAGCGGACCGGCTGCATGGGGCCCAGTGGCGAGGATCAGGAGCAGGAGGCTGAGGACTTCGCCGCGCTGCTCATCTACCGGCTCGGGCGGCTCCCGTCAGACCGGTCGTCGATCGTTCAGGTCCGGCTCGGAGAGGCGTTTGGTTGATCGTCTGGGTGATTGCCGGACTTTTAGGATTGGCCACCGGACTTCGCATCGGGTGGGCGCTGGTCAACAAGCAGTCCCTGGTGAGTACCGCGATGATCCTGGCGCTGGGGAGCCTTGGGGTCGTCGCTGCGCTCAACTGGCAGCCGCTGACGCTGCTGATCGACACCCTGCTGCGGTGGCCCAACATCTCGATGGGCCTCAGCCAGGTAGCGCTGATCGCCTGCGCGGCGGGCAGTTGCGTGATGATCACGACCGTCTCGTCGGTCCGTACGCCGGCGGCCGCCAAGAAGATCGCGATGGCGCAGTACGGTGTCGCCGCGGTGATCGCCGTCGCGAGCCTGCTGGTCTTCTTCGCCGCGGAACAACAGCCGGAGATGTCGCCTGAGGAGTACCTCAAGCGCAACCTGGGCTCCGGCGGGACCTCACTGCCCTGGCTGCTCCCGCTCCTCTATGTGCTGCTGGCGCTGAGCCTGGTGGCATGGGCGGGGCTTCGGCACTCCAACCGCACCCGCCGCGGCCGGGCGCTGTTCGTCTTCACGATCGGAATCGTGCTGATCGTCCTCGCGTTGGCGTTCTTTCTGCTGCGCGCCGTCGGGACGACGGGACTCGTGGGGGTCGGGGCCGCCGCGACCCTGCTGGGCTGCGCCATGCTGATCGTCGCCGCCGGATCTCTGCTGCCCAGTCTGGAGGATTGGTTCGGGGCGCGGCGGGAACTGCGCACCATCGAGCCGATTCTCGACGAACTCGGTCGGCGGCACCCCGACGTCGGGATCGGTGTGCGGCCGCGGGGTCCGCTGGTGTTCCGGGTCGCCGAGCGGATGTCGCTGATCTCCGATGCGCTGTTCCTGGAGGCTACCGCCGCAGACGGGGCACTGCACCGCGTGGATGCCGGGGGAACGCCACACGGGGCCGGCGATTTCGGCGATAACGGTGGCCCCGGAGGCCTAGGAGATCGCGGAGACCTCGGGGACCTGGGAGACCTCGCCGACCAGGCGGACCTGGAGGTATCGCCGGTGGAGCAGGCCGGCGCAGTCGCGCGATGGATCTACGAGGGCGGCGCAGACGCGCCGGACGAAGGCTCGGCCGAATTCCCCGGTCTCGCGTGGTTACGCCAACCCGCCAGCTACTCGGACCGCGAGTGGATACTCGAGATCGCACGCCAATATCGACGGCTCACGCTCGGCGGTGTCGATAACCGTTCATCCTGACGCGCGGTTCGCCGGCTTTCGCACCGACACCGCGGCCGGGCTAATTGTCGAGGTTCTCGCGACGACGCAGTTCGTCGACCTTCGACGCGATGTCCTGCTTAGCCTCAGCGGACAGCCCGACCGTGCGTGCCGCAATGCGGCGAACGCCTTCGTCGCGCATCCCGGCGAGCCAGGTGAGCTCCTTGTCGAGCTTCTCGTAGTACTCGTCGTCGGTGAAGTAGGCGGGCTTGATCCGGAAGAAGTTGGCAAGCGCCGCCATCGTTGCCGCAGACGGGTTGGTTCGGTTGCCGGAGCGCAGCTGCGACAGGTACGGAGCGGACATGGTGACGCCCTCCGCCTTGAGCGCGGCGATTACCTCGGCCGAGGTATGAGGACCCCGTCCTGGCGGGTAGACGACGTCGAACAGACGATTCAGGCGAGCGGCAAACGTATTGCTCATCGGATTGACCTCCACATACAAGACAAGCGGTTTTCTAGGGCGGCGTATTTGCTGATCATCGTAGCGACAGTTGTGTCCACAACCAAGTGCAAACCGGAGAAAAGTTAACCCGGTTCTCAACTGTGGCCCGCCGCTACTGGTACGAACGACATCGGAGCGGCCCCTCGCGCCGACATAATACGGTGCGGTCAAGCAAATAATAACGGCACCGTAGCTAGCATACGCCCGCCGGTTGCCAGCCGCTGTCACACGCGTGTCTTTGTTTACCGTGGGCAACTTCAGCATTGCTCGCCCCCGCGAGCAACGGCGTTTGCTCACAGGTTGTGAGAGCGTGGAATTTCGGTAGCGGACAACGATGCTCCACGCCATGTGAGGCCGTAAACCCGCGCAAAAGGCGCACACAAGTCAGCCCGTGTAAGTGTCAGTAGCCAATGGCATGCTGGCAGGGCCTGCAAGATTTTCCCCGCGCGGCGCCGTGTCGTGGGAATGAGCCTGGCTCCGTCCCGCGGGCGGTTCAGGCGGCGAGCAGCATGGCCAGGATGGCGGTGTCCGGATGGCTGATCGGGTCGAGGCCGACTCGACTGACCATCGACGTCACCGTCCCATCGGACTCCGCCTCGACCCACGCCGCGCGGTGCTCCAGGCCCAGGTGTGGCAGCCCGGGCAGCAGCACGCAGCCCGACGCCGCGCCACTGCACTCGGGAAGTGACGGCATCGTCTCCGACGGCGGGTGCAGCATCAGCAGTGCCGGGGGCTGGCGGTGCGCGAAATGGCCGGGCCCGACGGCGGACTCCCCGACCACGGTCCCCTCGGCGAGCACCAGCCCGACGGTGCCCGGCTCCGGCTGCTCCGGCAGTTCCTCTCGTGCACCGAAAATTGTTGTGGTGGAAAGCAATCCCGGCAGGGATGCCACCCGGACGGCGACCATGAGGAGCTGCGCCCACTCTTTTGTCGAATCGGGCCAGCGGCCGGAGACCACAAATCCCTTGAGTGACCCACCCGAATGAAACGGGGCGATCTCGATCGCCCGGCCGGATCCCAGATCCATTACGCCTCCCGGTGTCCGCCAGCAAATGCCCGACACGACTGTGGGTCGATGCGCTCAGAATGAGGCAGGCCCCCACTGGCACGCAAGTGGACACGAGTGCAAACGTGTGACGAACGGAAAACAAACGAAACCCGGCTCGGTCCTCAGACCGAGCCGGGTTTCGTCAGTTGTGGTGCGCGAGGTGCGTCAGGCGGGCGGGTAGACGCCCATGCCCTTGGCCTTCTCGGTCTGCCAGAAGATGTCGGAGATCTCGTCGATGGTCTTCAGTAGCTTCTCGGCGACCGCGACGTCGAGTGACTTCTTCACATCGCCGGCGCCGTGGACGCCGTCCCAGAACAGCTGGTGCAGGTTGGGGAACTGCTCGAAATGGTCCTTCGTGAAGAAGTCGGCCCACAACACCATCAGGTGATGCTTGACCTCTTCGGCGCGCTGCTCCTTGATGAGGATGGCGCGGGTCTTGAAATGGTCGTCGTCCGAATCGTGGTACTTCTGAAGCGTCTTGAGGCAGGACAACGCCTCGATCTTGGCTTGCGCGGGGTCATATACACCGCAGTAGAGGTCGCAATGGGCATGGGCGGGGGTGGCGTTGTCGAAGAGTCGATGCAGCATGGCCTTAACTTACCCTTTGGGTGTGCGCCAAAACCATGGCCCGGGGCGCTGGCCGCTGATGCTGCTGCGGGTCGTCGACGACTCGATGCGACCCACGCTCAATCCGGGCGACGGCCTGGTGGCGTTGCGTGCCGGGACGCCGCGGCGTGGTCAGCTGAGAGTGTTCAGAGACCCGCGGAAATCGTCCCGCTGGGTGGTGAAGCGGGTCGGCGAGGTGTTCCACGGTGAGCGGAGCGTGACGTTCGAGGCCCGATCGGACAATCCGAATGCGCGCGGGGCCGCAGATTCCCACGAGTTCGGTTGGGTTCAGGCCGACCTGTCCTACCGCGTGGTCTGGACGGTGCGGGCCCGCTAGGCGTCAGAACAGAACGATCAGGGCGAGGAAGCCCAGGAGTACGAGCGCGATGACTCCGGCCCGCAGAAACGCCATCAGCTGGCTGCGGTTGTAGACGCGGGAGGATTGCCACTCGGACGGCTGAAAAGCCGAGCCAGAATTCATCGACGATGACGCCATCAGTAGCTCCTCACCCGCACGTGCGATTTCTCCCCCAGTGAGATCGGTCACAAAGACCCGTGTGACGGCGATCATAACCTCTGTTGTTCGCTGCGGAGAAATCGGGCGCGGGAGAGTGCCCGTTACACCCGAATTGCTTAGTAGGGCGAGGCATTTCGCTCGCATCGAGCCGACCCTGTTGATCGCCGCGGCGTGGCGTCGAGAATCCATCCACAGGGGCGGCCGTGATCGCACAGATTGAGCGGCTCACAGCCGGTCCAGGGCACCGCCGGCCTGTGGATGAACCTGTGGAAACTGTGGATAGGCCTCCGATTGCTGCGGTATTGCTGGTGGTGCCCGGCGCCTGGACCGTGCCAGCATGAGGGCATGGATGACACAGACGTGCCGCAGGCGGCCATCGTCGATGTTCCCGCAGCCTTCGACGAGACGGTGGTACTGCTCGACGTGCGTGAGGACGATGAGTGGCAGCGCGGCCACGCCGAGGGTGCACAGCACATCCCCATGGGCGACGTCCCGGCGCGAATGGCGGAGATCGACACCGAGGCGCAGCTGTTCGTCGTCTGTCACTCCGGTGGCCGGTCGCAGCGGGTGGCGCAGTATCTGGCCCGCAACGGCTACGAACCCGTCAATGTCTCCGGGGGCATGCTGGCCTGGGCCGAGGCGGGGCGGCCCGTGGTCACCGACGGCGGCGGCGAGGGCACTGTCTGAGCCCCATTAGGCTGATCAGATGATCCAGGTGTGTTCCCAGTGCGGGACGCGGTGGAATGTGCGGGACCGGCAGCGGGTCTGGTGTCCGCGCTGCCGCGGCACGTTGCTGGCGCCGGCGGCGCCCGCCGGGCAGGCGCAGTGGGGGCCACGTCAGGCGCAACCGCAGCCAGGCCAGCGACGCTCCGGCCCGTCACTGCCCCCGGGATACCGATGGGTGGCCGTGCGGCCCGGCACGCCACCGCCGCCGCGTCGCGGCCCGCGTGAACTCGGCCCGACGCCCCGCTATTCGGTGATTCCCCGTTGGGGGCTGGTGGAGCATTTCGACGCACCGGCCGAGCAGCAGGCGCTACGCGCGGGTCCGTCGGCCGCCGCGGTGCGGATGACGCTGGTGGTGACGATGGCGGTGCTCGGCGCCGCGGCGTTCGTCCACCTGGTGCGCTACGTGCTGCTGATCATCAACCGCTCCGTGCTGCTGAATCCCTGGGTGGCCGGCGCGGCGACGTGGGGCGGCGTCGCGGTCAGCGTCATCGCGATGTTCATGGTCGTGGCAAGCGCGCTGGTATTGACGAACTGGCTGATCGGGCGGCGGGCGGCCGCCTTCGCCCACCACGGACGTCAGGAACCGAGACCGGCGTGGGCCCTGCGGGCGGGCTGTCTGGTGCCGCTGGTGAACCTGGCGTGGGCGCCGGTGTTCGTGATCGAGCTGGCCGATGTCGAGGAGCGGTTGAAGTGGCTGCGCCGGCCGATCGTGGTCTGGTGGGCGGTCTGGGTGGCCAGCACAGCCGTGTCGATCTTCTCGATCGCGACCAGCTTCACCACCGATCCCCAGGGCATCGCCAACAACACCGTGACGACGATCGTGGCCTACCTGCTGGCTCTCGCCGCCCTGCTGCTGGCGCTGCAGGTCTTCCTCGGCTTCGAGCGCCAGCCCGTGGAGCGGCCGTCGAAGCGCTGGGTGATGGTCGCCACCGACGCGCCTGCGCCCGGCGTCGATCGGACCCCGGACACCCCGGAACCCACGCCTGCGGTTGAGCCCGAAGGGCAGAACCCGGCAGCATAGCGGTATGAGCTCCGGCGAGACGTTCGGCAGCCACCCGTTCGTGGTGGCGCACCGCGGCGCCTCGGCGGACCGTCCCGAGCACACCAGGGCGGCCTATGCGCGGGCTCTTGAGGAGGGCGCCGACGGCGTCGAATGCGATGTCCGGCTCACCAAGGACGGCCATCTCGTCTGTGTGCACGACCGCAGCCTGGATCGAACCTCGAACGGAACCGGCCTGGTCAGCGACATGACCCTCGCGCAACTGCGCCGGCTGGACTATGGCACGTGGCATCCGAGCTGGCGTGCGGACGGCAGCCAGGGCGACACCGGTTTGTTGACTCTGGAGGACCTAGTGACGCTAGTCCTGGACTGGAATCGACCGGTCAAGCTGTTCATCGAAACCAAGCATCCGGTGCGCTACGGGGCGTTGGTGGAGAGCAAGGTGCTGGCGCTGCTGCACCGGTACGGCATCGCGTCGCCGGCGTCTGCGGACCTGTCCCGCGCGGTGGTGATGTCGTTCTCGGCCGCTGCGGTGTGGCGCATCCGGCGGGCGGCACCCATGTTGCCGACGGTGCTGCTGGGCGAGACGTCGCGATACCTGGGCGGCGGCGCGGCGACGACGGTGGGCGCGACCGCGGTCGGGCCGTCGATCGCGACGCTGCGCGAGCACCCCGAGTTGGTCGACCGGGCGGCCGCGCAGGGGCGTGCGCTCTACTGCTGGACCGTCGATCACTACGAGGACGTGCAGTACTGCCAGGCAATCGGTGTGGCCTGGATAGCGACCAACCATCCGGGCCGCACCAAGGCCTGGCTGCAGAACGGGCTGACCGGCGCCGGTCGGGACTAGAGAGCGCCTCCGGCGGCTTTCGGGGCGGCAGGATCTCCTGCGGGCGCGGCGATCTCGCGGGCGACGAAATCCTCGAGGTGGAACAGGTCGGCTCCGGCACGGTCGGCGATCCGCACCAACGTCGTCATCATCGCGACCTCTTCGACCTGCTCCCTGAGGAACCACTGCACGAACTGCTCGCCGAGGTAGTCGCCTTCGTCGCGTGCCGTGGCGGCCAGCCTGCTGATCTGCTCGGTGACTTCGCGCTCCTGGTCCAGCGCGAGGCCGAGGGCGTCGCGTGGCGTCTCGAACGCGTTGCGCACCGGTTCGATGGGCGGAATCTCCACGGGGACGCCGCGGTCGATGAAGTACTGCACGAGCATCATCGCGTGATTGCGTTCCTCGACCGATTGACGATAGAACAGCTCGGCCAACCGGGGCAGATCGGAACCGTCGAAATACACCGCGATCGCGAGGTACTGCTGCGAGGCGGTGAATTCGCTGCGAACCTGGTCGTGGAGAAGGCCGTGAAATTTGGTATCGAATGCGCCCAATGACTCTGCGGTGGTCATGAAGCGAGGATATCGCAGTTCAGAGACGTTCTCGGGAGAGGTAGACCTAATTCAGGGCAGCGTGCCCTTAGTAAGGGCGGCCGTCGTGACTGCGCTCACAGGTGGGCTCGTGAGTTTGCTGGCGATCAGGGGTTAGCCGCGTCGAGCACGTCCTGCGGTATCGCGGAATCCGACGCCAGCGCCGAGAACAACTGCTGTGCGGCGTCGCTGTCCCACACCACGATCGAGCCGGAACCGTTTTCGGTGAACTCGGCGATCGGCACCGTGACGGTGGTGATGTCCCCCCGCAGCGCCCACGCCAGCCGGCCGAGGTCCCAGAGATGATCACCCTCGTCGACCGTGACGGTGTCCACTGCCGCTCGCACCATCGGGTACCACCGCAGCGGGTTGAGCAGCACGGCCGGACTGGCCGCGCGGTGCACGAGTGCCGACATGAACTGGCGTTGGTTGACCATCCGATCGAGATCGGCCCGCGGTGTGGCGCGGCTGCGCACATAGCCGAGCGCGGTGCGGCCGTCGAGTTCCTGGCATCCGGCGGGCAGCTCGATACCCGCCAGCGGGTCGCTGATGGGCTCGGTGGGACACACCTGCACGCCACCGACGGCGTCGACCAGGCCTGCGAACCCGCCGAAGCCGATCTCGGCGTAGTGGTCGATGCGCAGTCCGGTCGCCTGCTCCACCGTCTGTGCCAGCAGCTCAGGACCGCCGAGCGAGAACGCCGCGTTGATCTTGTCCTCGCCGAAGCCGGGGATAGACACATACGAGTCGCGCGGGATCGAGACCATCGTGGCCGGGGTATCGGAGCCGAACCCGGGCAGGTGGACCAGCAGGATCGTGTCGGTGCGGCTGTTTCCGAGGTCGCCGCCGGTGGTGAGCTCGGCCTGTTGCTCGGCGGTCAGGCCCTCGCGACCGTCGGAACCGACGAGAAGCCACGTGGTGCCCGCGCCCTGTGCAGGCCGTTCCGGATAGGCATTGAGCGCGGGGATGCGGGTCAGCGAGGTCTCCACCCAGACCCCGACGCCGACCATCGCGAGCACGGTCACCAGCAGCAAGGTCACCAGGATGCGCAGCCAGCGGCGCGTGCGCCGGGGCTTACGTCGCGGGGGAGTCGGCGCAGCGGGGACGGGCGCGCCGTACGGCGGCGGCGAGGGCCTGCGTTGCGGGGGTGACGCGGAGGGTGGAGGCCGGCGTGACGGGGGTGGCGGCGGAGGTCGTCGCGATGATGGCGGTGGCGGTGGCGTGCGCGGTGGGGTCGCGGGGTTCGGTGGCCACGGTGCCCGGTAGTTCGGGTCGCGCCGGAGCACGTGCGGCGGCTCGCGGCGCCCCGGCTCTCTTCCCGGGGGAGGGGGTGGCGCGGGCCCCGGAAAAGGCGGCCGCTTGTCGGTCACAGCAAGAATGTACGGGCTGCGGGGCCGCTACTGCAGCCACCCGAGCCGTCCCGCGAGCAGTGAATATCCGACGAACGCTACGGCGTCGATCACGGTGTGCGCGATGATCAGCGGCCACAACCGGCCGGTGCGCTGCCAGGCGTAGCCGAAAACCAGGCCCATGGCGAGGTTGCCCAGCCCTGCACCGAACCCCTGATAGAGGTGATAGGCCCCACGCAGCAGGCTCGAGATGGCCAGTGCCACCCAGGGGTTGACCCGCAACTGCCGCAACCGGGTCAGCAGGAACCCGACGACGATCACTTCCTCGGCCCAGCCGTTGCCGAAGGACAGCAGCAGCAGCACCGGGATGCGCCACCAGGTGTCGTTGAGTTCGGCGGGCTCCACCGACGCGTTGGCCCCGAGGATTCGGGCGATCTGGTACAGCGCCAGGCCCGGGACGCCGATAAGCAAGGCGAGCCCGATTCCGCCGAGAACATCGGGACGCCAACGGATTCGCCCGAGCCCGACCTGTGCGGGCCCGATTCCGCTGCGCCACAACAGGTAAATGGCCAGCGCGCCCCACGCCAGCAGTTGGAACAGGCTCGCCAGGTTGAATCCGAGGTCGATGAGGCTGAAGGAGGAGCGCTGCGGGTTCAGCGCCACGGTCTGACCGGACAGGCCGAGCAGCACGCCTTCGATCAGGCTGAGCAGGGCGGTGTAGGCGCTCAGGGCGAAGGTGACCGCCAGCACGACGGCGATCTCGATGCGCAATGCGCGTCGCTGCGGATCGGTCAGATCATGTTCGGGCCCGGTCACCGCAGCCACGGTAGCCGCGCCGGCGAATCGGCGACGCTCAGGCGCCGCGGGCGCGCAAGCCGTTGAGGAAAGGGCAGCCCATCAGGACCCGGATCGCCTGGCTCAACCCGGTCACGTCGTCGACGGGCTTGGCGAACGGCAGTCGGACGTCATGGTCGCCGTCGTCGCCTTCGACCCGCAGCTGCACGCCGTAGCGGTCGAGGCCCAGCGGCCGGACCCGGCCGCGCCGCAGAGTCGTGGGCAGGCGGCTCGCAAGCCGGTCGACGACGTCGCGGTGCGCGGACTCCAGGTGTTGAAGCCAGCATGACTCCATGGCGCAGAACGGATCCGGGCTGGCGCCCAGCAGGGCGCCGAGGGCCACCGACTCGGCTCCGGTGGAGTCGGCCACCACCACCGATTCGATTTCGAGACGCATCAGCGCGTAGCGGGTGTCGGGCTTGGGCTCCACGGACCGGCGAGAGCTGGAATTGACCTGCAGCAACGCGGGATTGGGGTCTGATGTGGCGATCAGGTCGAGCAGTGCCGGGACCTCGCCCGGCGGCACGTCGTGCAGCCTGCCCTGGATCCAGACAAGCGACCGCACCGGTTCCCGTAGCGGAAGCGGCGCGTAGTCGGTCATCTCCAGCACTGCCTGCACGCCCGCGTTTCCGGCGGCCACCGCCATCGCGGCCGGCACTGCGTCGGCCGGAACCGTGATCGCGAACGAACCGTCGCCGAGCAGATGGTGCACAGGCGTCGCAGCGGGGTCGTGGCCCTCGACCGCCAGCATCGCGCCGCCCGCTCGCGCGCACGCGCTGCGGATTCGCTCCGCCGTCGTAGGGGCCGCCGTCGGTACTGGAGTCGCCATCGCTTCGCCTTTCTGTTGGTAAGGTGAGCCTAACTTAACTAGCAAAACCTCATCGGCGCAAGGCTTTGATGCAGCGGAATGGGATTACCGCAGCGAACCGATAGGCTGAACATGTGCCTGGTATCGCGTATCTCGGCCCCGAAGGAACGTTCACCGAGGCTGCCCTGCGTGCCATCGTGGGCAATGGCCTGATCCCACCGGCCAGCGGTTCGGATACCGCCGGCACCGAGTCCGTCACGCCGATCCCGACCGACACCACGCCCGCCGCGTTGGCCGCCGTCCGGTCCGGCGATGCCGAGTTCGCGTGTGTCCCGATCGAGAACTCGATCGAGGGATCGGTACTGCCGACGTTGGACAGCCTTGCCGGCGGACCGCCCCTGCAGATCTATGCCGAGTTGACGCTCGACGTGTCCTTCACCATCGCGGTGCGGCCCGGCACCGCGGCCAGTGACGTGCAGACGGTGGCCGCATTTCCCGTTGCCGCCGCGCAGGTGAAGAGCTGGCTGGCCGAGCATCTGCCCAGAGCCCAAGTGGTTCCGGCCAATTCGAACGCCGCCTCCGCCCAGGACGTCGCCGCCGGTCGGGCGGACGCCGCGGTCAGTACCGCGCTCGCCACGCAACGCTACGGTCTGGACACCCTGGCGGCCGGCATCGTCGACGAACCCAACGCCCGTACCAGGTTCGTCCTCGTCGGTCCTCCCGGTGCGCCGCCGAAGAGCACCGGCGCCGACCGGACGTCGGTGGTGTTGCGCCTGGACAACGTTCCCGGCGCGTTGGTGGCGGCGATGACCGAACTGGCGATCCGCGACATCGACCTGACCCGCATCGAGTCCAGACCGACCCGCACCGAGTTGGGCACCTACGTGTTCTTTCTCGACTTCGTCGGGCACATCGATGACGACTCGGTGGCCGAGGCGTTGCGGGCGCTGCACCGGCGGTGCGCGGACGTGCGCTATCTGGGTTCGTGGCCGACGGGTGAGGCCGCGGGGGCGACACCGCCCCAGCTGGATGAGGCGACGGCGTGGCTGGAAAGGCTGAAGGAGGGCAGGCGATGAGCGGCCGGTTGGTGCTGGTGCGGCACGGACAATCGCACGGCAACGTCGATCGGCGGCTGGACACCCGGCCGCCGGGAGCCGAGCTGACCGATCTCGGTCGCGATCAGGCGCGGGCGTTCGCCCGTTCCCTGCAGCAGCGTCCCGCGATGATCGCGCACTCGATCGCCACCCGTGCCGTCCAGACCGGCACCGAGATCAGTGCTGTGATCGGCGCGCACTTGCGCACGTCGACCGGCACCCATGAGTTCGACGGTCTCCACGAGGTGCAGGTCGGCGACCTGGAGAACCGCAGCGACGAGGACGCCCACGACGAGTTCAACGCCATCTACAGGCGCTGGCACTGCGGAGAGCTGGATGTCGCACTCCCGGGCGGCGAGACGGCCAACGACGTGCTCGACCGCTATGTGCCGGTGCTCGACCAGCTGAGGCTG
The DNA here is from genome assembly GCF_005222675.1 of Mycolicibacterium sp. CR10. Lineage (GTDB taxonomy): Bacteria > Actinomycetota > Actinomycetes > Mycobacteriales > Mycobacteriaceae > Mycobacterium. Next base: position 304,010 of record NZ_STGE01000009.1, read on the forward strand.
CGCTACCTCGACGACGACGCGTTCCCCGGGGATATCGTGGTCGTCAGCCACGGCGCCGCCATCCGCCTCGTTTCGGCGGTGCTGGCCGGCGTCGACAGCGCCTTCGCCATCGACCACCACCTGGCGAACACGGAATCGGTAGTGCTCGCCCCGATCACCGACGGTCGCTGGAGCTGTGTGCAATGGGGGGCGCTGACCCCGCCCTTCGCGACGGCGCCCGCGGTGACGCAGACCCCCGAGTCGGCGCGCTCAGCCGACCCGATGGGCTGAGACCGCCCCCGGCAGCGCCGCATCGCACGCGCAGCCGACGGCGATGCAGTCGATGTGCAGGGTGTGCGCTCCGTGCGGGGTGGCACAGCCGTCTTCGGTGCATTCGGCACGCCGATAGGCATGGTGAATGAGCGCACCGTGGCAGTGCTCCAGGCCTGCCCGGCAGTCGCGGCACGCACTGGTCATGACCCGTTCATAGCACCTCACTGCGACGACTTCCGGTTGCCGCGCTGAGTCACTTCAGGGTCGGTCAGGGTCGATCGGGGTCGGTCAGGCCCAGCCCAATTCGTGCAGCCGCTCGTCGTCGATGCCGAAGTGGTGGGCGATTTCATGGATCACCGTGATCGCCACCTCGTCGACGACCTCGGCGTCGCTGTTACAGACGTCGAGCAGGGCCTCGCGGTAGATCGTGATCGTGTCGGGCAGCGACCCGCCGTACCACGAATCACGCTCGGTCAGCGCGATGCCTTCGTAGAGGCCGAGCAGGTCCGGCTCGTCGGCGTTGCGGTCGGCGACCAGGATCACCACGTTGTCGATCGCGGCGGCCAGGTCGGGCGGGACGAGATCGAGCGCGTCTCCCACCAATTCGTCGAACCGTTGCGGAGTCATCCGCACGGCCACCGGTTAGATCCCCGGCGGTGGCGGTGCCGGCGGCAGTGGCACGGCCGGCGGACCTGGCACGGGAGCGGGCGGCGGCACCAACGGGTCGATCGGTGCGCCGGGCGGCGGCGGGGCCGGCGCCGGGGGCGGACCGTTGAGGAAGGTGTTGCCGCCGCCCTCCGGAGGAGGCGGGTCAGCCGGCGGCGCCTGCTGCTCCGACGTCGGGCCGGTCACGGTGGCCTGCTGCGGCATGTGCTGCGTCTGGTCGCTCTGACTCGAACTGCCGTCATCGGACGACGATCCTGTCGAGCCGCTAGACCCTGTCGACTGCGACGAGCTGCTGCTGCTCGACGACGGAACATCGGGTATCGGGATCGGCGGCAGGTTGAGCCGCTCCTCGGGAATGTCCGGCGGGGGGACCGGCGGCTGGCCGTTGATCATCAGCGGGCCCTTGGCGCTGTTCAGCAGCGTCGACCACCCGCCGTTGCCCAGCGTGGCACCGATGCTGCACGACACCTGATGGCTGCCCGCGGCCCAGCTCGGCAGCGACACGGTGCTGTAGATCAGCGTCAGCGTGGTGTTCCGCAGCTCGATCGGAGCCAAATACGCGTCCGTCATCTTGGTGCAGGTGTCCTTGATGAAGGTGTCCTGCTCGGGCTCGGGGGGCAGGCCGGTGGGGAACTTCTCGGCGAGGTTGACCGCCCCGGTCACCTCCATCGCGTGCGGTGCCGCGCAGTCGACCGGGATGTCGGTGGGCTGGTTGGTGGCCGGGTCGATGCCCAGACAGGTGCCCGGCGGCCACACCTTGGACTGGTCGATGTCGGCGACCTTGCCCGTGAACGCCAGCTGCTGGTTGCCCGCGCCGGGCAACTGCAGGCCGCACAGCATCCTGCGCTCACCGGACTGCCGCCACGCCTTGTCGCCGGACCACAGCATGCTGATCGTGAACTTGCTGTTCGGGTCGAAGCGGGCGCCCAGGTACCGTTTCACGGCCGCCGAGCACTGCTCCTGGCTGATCTGTTGGATTCGTCCGGCGGACGGGGGCGCTGCGTCGGGTCCGTACTCGCTTCCCGGGAAGGTGCGCATGTCCACCGACTCGGCGACCTCGAATCGGTGCTCTTCGGTGCAGTCGACGATCTCGGCCGCGTCGGGGGTCCGGTCCGGCCAGTTGAGGCAGTTCCCGCTCTTGGCATGGTCGAAGGTGTCGTTGCCGCGGGGGCCGAGGGAGATCGCGTTGGCGGTGAGGTTGCCCGCCCGGTCGGACTGGGGCAGCGCGGTGATCACCCCGGCGATCAACAAGCCGCCCAGCGCGGTGAGCAGCAGGGCGCGACGGGTCGACTCAGCCTGAAGGCTGCGCCACCACGGTGTTGCGGCGGGCGTCGAGCCTTCCTCAGGGCGTGCGGGTGCCTCGGACATCAGCTCCATTGTGACAGGCGTGTCAGGTGCTGTGACAAGTGATGCAGCTGTAACGTTATCCGACTGAGCCGCGGCGGCCGGCGACATCGACAGTTGTGCTGGACGGTCGGGCCACCACGTAGGGTTTTGGCCGTGATCGACCTGAAGGTGCTGCGAGAGAACCCCGACGCGGTGCGCGCATCGCAACAGGCCCGCGGCGAGGATCCGGGGCTCGTCGACGCCCTCACCGAAGCCGACGTCATGCGGCGGACCGCGATTTCGGCCGCCGATAATCTGCGCGCCGAGCAGAAGTCGGCCAGCAAGCTGGTGGGTAAGGCCGGCCCCGATGAGCGGCCCGCGCTGCTGGCCGCGGCCAAAGAGCTCGCCGAGAAGGTCAAGGCCGCTGAATCCGCGCAGTCCGAGGCCGAGAAGGCTTATACCGCAGCGCATATGGCGATCTCGAACGTCATCATCGACGGCGTCCCCGCAGGCGGGGAAGACGACTTCGTGGTGCTGGACACCGTGGGGGAGCCGCCAGCCGTCGAGAACCCGAAGGATCACCTGGAACTGGGTGAATCTCTGGGCCTGATCGACATGGAGCGCGGCGCCAAGGTGTCCGGGTCCCGGTTCTACTTCCTCACCGGTGTGGGGGCGTTGCTGCAGCTCGGTCTGCTCCAGCTCGCGGTGCGCGTCGCCGTGGACAACGGCTTCACGCTGATGGTGCCGCCGGTGCTGGTCCGCCCGGAGGTCATGGCGGGCACCGGCTTCCTCGGCGCGCACGCCGACGAGGTCTACCACCTCGAGGCCGACGACATGTACCTCGTCGGTACCTCGGAGGTGCCGTTGGCCGGCTACCACGCCAACGAGATCCTGGACCTGTCGGACGGGCCGAAGCGGTACGCCGGCTGGTCGACGTGCTTCCGGCGCGAGGCGGGCAGCTACGGCAAGGACACCCGGGGCATCATCCGCGTTCACCAGTTCGACAAGGTGGAGGGCTTCGTCTACTGCAGGCCGGAGGAAGCCGAGGCCGAGCACGAGCGGCTGCTGGGGTGGCAGCGCCAGATGCTCGCCCACATCGAGGTGCCCTATCGGGTGATCGATATCGCGGCCGGGGACCTCGGGTCGTCGGCGGCCCGCAAGTTCGACTGCGAGGCGTGGGTGCCGACGCAGCGCACCTACCGGGAGCTGACGTCCACGTCGAACTGCACGACGTTCCAGGCGAGGCGGCTGTCGGTGCGCTACCGCGACGAGAACGGCAAGCCGCAGACCGCCGCGACGCTCAACGGCACCCTGGCCACCACCCGGTGGCTGGTGGCGATACTCGAAAACCATCAGCAGCCCGACGGCAGCGTGCGCGTTCCGGAGGCTCTGGTGCCCTATGTCGGAACGTCGGTGCTCGAACCCGGGAGGAAGAAGTGATCGAACTGCAGGACGACGAACTGCGAACGTGGTTCGGATTCGGTGTCGCGGGCAACTTCGCCGGGCATCTGGAACAGGCGGGCGAGGCGGCCGACTTCGTCAACGTCACCTCCGAAGGAGAGGCGCCCAAGGGCATCTTTCCCTGGTACGCACCGGGTTCCGACAGCTTCCTCGGTGAGTTCCCGCTGTCGCACGACGCCATCAAGCTGCCCGAGAGTGACACTCCGCTGAACCTGCAGATCGAGCCGGAGGTCGGGCTGGCATGCGAGGTCACGTGGGCGGGTGACACGGTGTCGTCGCTGCAGCCATTTGCGCTCGGCGCGTTCAACGACTGCTCGATCCGGCGGCCCAATGCGCCGAAGATCAGCCACAAGAAGAACTGGGGGCCGGCCTCCAAAGGTGTTGCGCGGCAGTTCTTCGACATCAGCGACCTGACACCTGACGGGCCCACCGCCACGTTGCGCCTGGTGTGCCACCTGCGGACGGCAGACGGGCAGGAACACGAGTACGGGGTCGACAGTACGCTGCTGGGGTACTCCTACTACGGCGAGGTGTTGCTGGACTGGATCGTCGGTCGCCTCGCCAATCAGAAGGGCTCCCCGGACACTCCGCTGGAGGACGTCGGTGCGTTGATGGTCGCCAGTGGGCATCCGTCGAAGGTGCTCATCGGGATCGGCGCCACCCGGTACACGCCGCTGGGCGAGTCGACCTACCTGCAGCCCGGCGACCAGGCCGTGGTGCGCGTGTACGACACCGCCAGTGACGCATATTCCGAACTGCGCCAAACGGTTTCGGGGTAGGTGGCGATGAGCGCTTGCGTGAAGAGCAGAGGGCAGCGATGAGCGGCACGGTGACGCAGCTCTGGCGCTACCCGGTGAAGTCGATGGGCGGGTCCGCGGTGGACGAGTTGCGCATCGACCGACGTGGCGTGCACGCCGACCGACTGTGGGCGATCCGCGACCTCGAGCACGACATCACCGCGTCCGCGCGCAGGATGCCCGCCCTTCTGGGATGTTCTGCACGTTATGCGACCGAACCGGGTCCGGACGCGGGTCCGGGCAACGCGCCGGAAGTGATCATCACGATGCCGGATGGCACCGAATTGTCCAGTGCAGATCCGGAAATCGATCGGATCCTGTCGGAGGTACTCGGACGCGAGGTGCGACTGACCGCACTGCCGCCGCGCGACGACACCAGCCTGCACCGGCTGTCGGTGCGCCAGACCCGCGCCAACTACTCGCCCACCGAGGTGCGCCGCGACTTCGGCCTCAGCGACCAGGAGGCGCTGCCCGACACCTCGGTCTTCTCCACCAAGCAGGTTCTCACGCTGGCCCGGTATGCCACGCCGCCAGGCACTTTCGTCGACCTGAGCCCGGTACATGTGTTGAGCACGAACAGCCTGGCATCCCTGTCGAACGACGGGACACCCTACGATGTGCGCCGCTTCCGGCCCAACGTGCTGGTCACCCTCGACGAGACAGGCGACGGGTATCCGGAGGCCGGATGGGTCGGCGGCGACGTCGAGTTCGGCTCCGCGGCACTGCGGGTCACCAATCAGACCATCCGGTGTGTGGTGCCTACCCGTCCGCAACCAGAACTCGAACTCGACCGCAGGCTGACGCGCCGGCTGGCCGAGAGCACCGACCGCTTCCTCGGGGTGTACGCCGACGTCACCGCCCCCGGCGTGGTGCGCATCGGGGACGCGGTCCGGGTACGTGAGCCTGCGTCGCCCGGCGTGGTCCGCAGGGCCGCGGCGGCCGCGGGCCACACCGCGATGCGCCAGGTCCAGCGGGTGCTCGAGGCCACCGTCCTGCGCGAGCGATGACGGGACGCTAGCGGGTCTGCCTCAGGAAGTCCTCGAGCAGATCGACGAACTGGGTGGGGTGCACCGGTGTGCACGCCGGGTCGGGATAGGTCCCCGGCACATCCAGGGTGACCAGCGTCGACTTCAGCGGCCTGCGCACATCCAGCGGCAACCAGTGCCGTAGATCGGAACTGCCCCAGATGCGAAACCGCTGCATGAACAGCCCGAGCGGGCTGGTGCGGTAGCCGCGGATGTCGCGCAGCGGGATGATCTTCGACGTCCCCGACGGAAAGTGGTAGCGGCGCAACGTCAGCGCTTCCCGATCGAGCTGTATCAGGCCGTCGTCGTAGAACCGCGGCGGGGCGCTCACAGCTTCTCGGATCGCAGTTCGTGTCCCTTCGACGTCAGGCACCTGCCGTTCTGCAGATTCCACTGCCACCCGTGCAGATTGCACGTCAGCGTGGTGCCCTCCACGACGCCGAACTTCGACAGGTCGGCCTTCAGATGCGGGCAGCGACGCTGAATCTCCCAGCCGTCCAACGTGATCGACGCGGTATCGTCGTGCGCTTCGGCGAACCAGCCGTCGGCGTAGGCGATCCGCTCGTCGGTCAGGCACTTGAAGAACGTGTACAGGTACTCGTTGTAGCCCCCGACCCGCCATGCGGTGAAACGGGTGGACAGGAAGATGGTGTTCACCCAGTCGGGCTCGCGGTCGCGCACGACCGTGCGTACCAACTCGGGTGGGATGCCGAAGCCGTAGCGGAATTTCTCATCCGGGATCGGTTCGCGCACTGCACGTTTCGGAAAGTCCAGCACCACCGTCTCGGGTCCGATGCGCAGCTCGACCGGATAGCCTATGCCGTCGCAGATCTGGTCGCTGGCCAGCATGATCGGTTCGAAGAGTTCGCGCAGCGGCTCCAGCAGAGGCTCTCCGGCCGCGGGTGCCCAGCCGGCCTTCTCCGCGGCGAGCACCGGCGCCATCCGCTCGGCGAACGCGGCGATGTAGTCGGCCTTGCCGGTCGTGAAGATCGCGCGCACCTCGTCGTCGGGAATCGGGTGGGTGAGCGAATTGAGCTGTGAGCCGGTGAATTCCGCGGTCGATCCCGGGATCATCAGCAGGCCGCCGTCGTGACCGTGCGCCGTCATCTGGTCCAGGAACACCACCTGGTCGGGGAAGATGTTGGCCGGATCGTCGTGGTCGTCGTTGAGGTCGCGCAACTCCGGGTCGAGAAAGCACGGCGGGCCGGCCGACGGGATCACCCAGGTCGCGCCGACCTGCGCGATGTACTGCCTGCAGCGGTCCATCCCGCGTTGCCGCTTCTGGGTCCCGAACGCCTCCTTGGCCCGGGCCGGCATGTCGTAGACCATCGGGTACCAGATCGCCCCCGAATACTGCAGCATGTGCACGTCGATCTGGCCGAAATCGGTGTGCAGCACGTCCAGGTCGATGGGCCGGGCATCGTTCATGTTGAAGGCGACGGTCTCCCCGTCGTCGACGACCAGGCCGGAATCGCCGATGGGCCCGTCGGCGGGCGCGCGCAGCGCGATGATCATCACGTCCAGGTCGCCCTTGGGCCCGCTCACCCGGTGTTTGACCGAGTCGGTGGTCTCGAAGAACCGGTGGAAGCCCAGCTTCTCCAACTCGCGCCGCAGGTCGGGCACCGGGAAGTCCGGAAGCAGCACGACGGCGTCCTTGTTGACATGTTCGGCCAGGTTCTGCGGGTCGAAGTGGTCCTTGTGCAGGTGCGAGACGTACAGATAGTCGACCTCGCCGAGCGCCGTCCAGTCGAGCGTGCGGTTGTCGGGAAACGGGAACCACGACGCGAAGTACGCCGGGTTCACCCAGGGATCGCACAGGATGCTTCCGGCCTTGGTGTCGATGCGGAAGCCGGCGTGGCCGACGCTCGTGACCTGCACAGATATCCCCTCTGGTGGCTGCTTGCTCGCCGCCCAGCTTAGCCGGGTGCTGCAGGCTCGTCGTTCCAGCGGCCCCGGTAGTGGGCGATGCGCTCCCTGTCGGGGGGTGCCCCATACGCGTCGAGCAGCACGGCTTCATAGTCCCGGTCGTCCGCGGTCGGGTAGTTCCAGTCCAGTGACATCGTCGCGATCGCCAGGTCCGCCCAGCGGTCGGCGACGCCGAGGTCGCCCAGATCGACATGCCCACTGAAGGTGCCGTCGTCGCCCATCAGCGTGTTGGGAGCGCAGGCGTCGCCGTGGCACACCACCAGCCGGTCGGCCGGTGGCCCGGCGCCGCCCACCCAGGACGGGCGGCCGAACGGGCAGGCGTCGACCGGCAATGCGTCGTGCAATTCGCGCAGACCCGCACCGATGGCCCGTGCCGCCACCTCGGGCCGGTCAGACCAGAGTGCGTCGACTGCCGAGCGTCCCGGCAGCGCGGAGGTCCACAGCCAGCCGGGACCAGAGTCCAGCACCGTCGGGACCGCGGCGTAGGAACGCGCCCACTGCAGTCGCTGCACTTCGGCATCCAGCAGGCGTGGGGCGTCTTCGGGATAGATCTTCACGAACTCCTCCGGTGCGTCCGCGGCGCCGATTCGGAAGGTCACCCCACCGAGTTCGTTGACCCACACCGCCGTGACGGGCCGCTCGCCGGCAATCGCGGCGACCACCGCCGGCACCGGCATCGGTCCGCTCGGAGCGCTCACTGGTGCCTTCTGCTCTTCGCGCGAGCGCTCATCGCTGCCCCACCTGCCTGTGTCCGGATGCGTCAGCGCACTACGCTGGCGGCTGTGGAACCGGTATACGGCACAGCCATCCGACTCGCCCGCCTGGCATGGCGGGCGCAGGGCCTGACCTTCACCGTCACCGGCGTGGAGAACCTGCCGCGCACCGGCGGGGCGGTGATCGCGATCAACCACACCAGCTACTTCGACTTCACCTTCGCCGGACTTCCCGCCTTCCAGCAGCACCTCGGACGCAAGGTGCGGTTCATGGCGAAAAAGGAAGTCTTCGACAACAAGATGACCGGCCCGCTGATGCGCGGAATGCGGCACATCGAGGTGGACCGCAACAGCGGCGCAGCATCCTTCGAACTGGCGTGCCAGAAGCTCAGGGAAGGCGAGTTCGTCGGCGTCTACCCCGAAGCCACGATCAGCCGCAGCTTCGAGATCAAGGAGTTCAAGTCGGGTGCGGCGCGGATGGCCATCGCCGCAGGTGTGCCCATCGTGCCGCACATCGTGTGGGGCGCCCAGCGCATCTGGACCAAAGGTCATCCGAAGAAGTTGTGGCGTCCGAAGGTCCCCATCTCCGTCGCCGTGGGCACACCCATCGAGCCGACGTTGCCGGCGCCGGAGTTGACCGCGCTGCTGCACTCCCGCATGCAGCACCTGCTCGCCCACGTCCAGGACGCCTATGGTCCGCATCCGCCCGGCGAGTTCTGGGTGCCGCACCGGCTCGGTGGTGGTGCGCCGACCTTGGCGGAGGCCAACCACCTCGATGCCGAGGAGGCTGCCGAGAAGGCCGCGCGCCGGACACAGCGCGACGGCCCGAACGAGGCGCCGGGGTAGCCCTGTGGAACCGGTCTTCCGCGCGCTGGAAATCGCGGCGAAGCTGGCGGTCCGGGCCACGGGGACACGGATCACCTACCAGGGACTGGAGCACATCCCCGCTTCCGGCGGCGCCGTCATCGCGATCAACCACACCGGCTACGTCGATTTCCTGCCCGCCGCCCTGGCGGCCAACCACCGCAAGCGCCGGATGCGCTTCATGATCAAGGCGGAGATGAACCAGGTGAAGACCGTGCGCTGGCTGATCCGGCACACCGGCACGATTCCGGTGGACCGGCACGCGGGCGCGGGCGCCTACGCCGCCGCGGTGGAGTCGTTGAAGCGCGGCGAAATCGTCGGCGTGTATCCGGAGGCCACCATCAGCCGTAGTTTCGAACTCAAGGATTTCAAGTCCGGTGCGGTGCGGATGGCCCAGGACGCGCGGGTGCCGATCGTGCCGCTGATCGTCTGGGGAGCGCACCGGTTGTGGACCAAAGATCATCCGAAAGTGCTGGGACACAAGAAGATACCGATAACTGTGGCGGTCGGTGCGCCCATCGCGCCGAACGGCACCTCGGCCGAGATGTCCACCGCGATGCGCTCAGGGATGACTGAGTTGCTGCACAGAGTGCAGGACGGCTACCCGAGGCCGCAGGGCGCGTACTGGCTGCCGCAGCGCCTCGGCGGCACTGCGCCGACGCCGACCCAGGCCAAGGCTCTCGACGACGCGGAACTGGCGGAGCGGGCCCGCAGGCGGGGCGATCGCCCGTGAAGCCTGCGCTGATCGCCACCGATGTGGACGGCACACTGCTCGACGACGACGAGAAGATCAGCCCGAGAACCCGTGCGGCGGTGCGCGCGCTCGTGGATGCGGGGGCACACTTCGTGCTCGCGACCGGCCGTCCCCCACGCTGGGTCAAGCCCATCGTCGACCAGTTGGGTTTCGCCCCGATGGCGGTGTGCGCCAACGGTGCCGTGATCTACGACCCTGCGACGGACCGGATCGTCTCTTCGCGCACGCTGTCGACCGACGCTCTCGCCGAACTGGCCGAGGTCGCCACCCGGGTGATCCCCGGTGCGGGACTGGCTGTCGAGAGAGTGGGCCGGACCGCCCATGATGCGGCCACCCCGCAGTTCGTCAGCTCGCCGGGATACGAGCACGCCTGGCTCAATCCCGACAACACCGAGGTGTCGGTGGAAGACCTGCTCAGCGCGCCCGCCGTCAAGCTGCTGATTCGCAAGGCCGGGGCTCGCAGCGCGGACATGGTTGCCGAGCTGGCCAGACACGTCGGGATCGAGGGCGATATCACCTACTCCACGAACAACGGTCTGGTGGAGATCGTGCCGCTCGGCGTGAGCAAGGCCACCGGCATCGAGGAGTTGACGCGGCCGCTCGGGATCGATGCGGCGGATGTGGTCACGTTCGGGGACATGCCCAACGACGTGCCGATGCTGGGCTGGGCGGGTATCGGCGTCGCGATGGGTAACGCGCACCCGGACGCGGTGGCCGCAGCGGACGAGGTGACGGCCACCAATGTCGACGACGGCGTGGCCCGCGTGCTCGAACGCTGGTGGCTGTGAACCCGGGATCACCGTAAGTTCGCAGCAGTTTCCCAACTTGACTGCTCGTCGACGTTTGCTGGCTGTCATGATGTCGGTGTGGGGGCAGGTCCGGGGCTGTCGGGGGCATTGTTGGGCGCCGTCGTGGAGTTCCTCGGGACGGCCCGGCAGCAGCCCGCCGGGCTCCTCGTCGAGGGTGAACCTGGCATCGGCAAGACGACGCTGTGGACCAGCGTCGTCGACCGAGCATCCCGTTCGGGTTTCCTGGTGATGACGGCGCAGACCGGGCAGGCCGAATCCGTGCTGGCGAACGCCGCGATCGCCGACCTCTTCAGTGCCGTGGAACCCGGGGTCCTTGCCGCGCTGCCCGACGTACAGCGGTTGGCCGCCGACCGGGTGCTGTTGCGCGACGACACCGCCGGTCGGCCTACTGACGAGCGGGTCACCGCCGCCGCGCTGCTGACCGCGGTGCATGTGATGAGCTCCCAGGCGCCCGTGCTGATCGCGATCGACGACGTGCAGTGGCTGGATCTGTCGAGCCGGGCCGTGCTGGCGTTCGTCGCCCGCAGGCTCAGAGGTCCGGTCGGGGTGCTAGTGACCGAACGCTCAGGCCCGGGTGGGCCGGACTCGGCGGCGTCATGGTTGCAGGTGGGCCCGGCAGGTGCGTTGACGCGGACCCGCGTCGCCCCGATGAGTCTGGGCGCTCTGCACGCCATGCTGTCGGCGCGGCTGGGCCGAGCGTTCTCCCGGCCTGCCATCGTGCGCATCGCCGAGATATCGGGGGGAAACCCCTTCTACGCACTCGAGCTCGCGCGGGCGGTCGACTCCGGCCCTCAGTCGGTTAACCGGCTTCCGGCCACGCTATCGGAGCTGGTGCGGGTGCGGGTCGACGGTCTCGACGACGAAGTCCGGGAAGTACTCGTGGTCGCAGCGTCGGTGAGCACGCCGACGGTCGACCTGCTCGCCCGGGCGGTCGGATCGTCCGTCGAGCGGGTGACCGCGTTACTGGAGGTCGCTGAGGTCGACGAGATCGTCGCTATCGAGGGCAACCGGGTGCGGTTCACCCACCCGTTGCTGGCCAGTGGCATCTATGACTGCGCAGATCCGGCCCACCGCAGGAAGATTCACCGGAGCGTGGCGGGGATCACGGAGCAGCCCGAGCTCAGGGCCCGGCACCTGGCGTTGGCGGCGACGGTTGCCGATGAGGCCACACTGCAGGCACTGGACTCGGCAGCCGATGCGGCGCGGGCCCGCGGGGCGCCGGCAGCGGCTGCGGAGTTGCTCGAACTGGCGATCCATCGGGGTGGCGACAAGGTGACGCGACGGCTCAGGGCGGCCGAGCATCATTTCCGGGCCGGTGACATGGCCAAGACGGCTGCCCTGCTCGAACCGGCGCTCGACGGGATGCGGCCCGGGATCATGCGGGCGCTGGTGTTGAATCTTCTTGCCGGCGTGCGGATCTACGAGGACGACCACCTCGGCGCGGTGGAGCTCCTGGACCGGGCGAAGGACGATGCCGTCGACAACGACGTGGTGCTGGTGTCCACCCTGCTGTCGCTGGCATTCGCCGAGGGGGCGGTCGGCACCTTCGCCGACCAGTTGGCGACCGTACGACAGGCCGTCGCGATCGCGGAGCAGGCGGGGGTCCCCTCGCTGACCAGCCAGACGCTCTCGGTCTGGGTGCATGTGAGTTTCGAGCAGGGCCTCGGCTTGGACGAGGCGGCGCTGGAGCGTGCCTTGGAGCTGGAGGATACCGGCTCTGATGTGCCGATTCCATTCCGCGCCAGCGCAACTCGCGCGTTGATGCTGGCGCTCACCGGGGGACTGGCCGAAGCGGATGAGCAGCTGGGCAGGATCGCCGAGCGGAGCCGCGAATGCGGCGCCGAGAACGATCTGATGGCCGTACTGGGTTACCGCGGGCTGGTGGCTCTCTGGCGGGGTCGCTACGCCGACGCGGAGAAACTCGCCGCGCAGACCCTCGAACGTGCCGAACAGCTCGGTGGGTCCATGGTGATCGCCCTCAGTATCAGTGCGGTGGCCGCCTCGTACGGCGGCCGTGTCGAGGAGGCCCGCCGGTATGTGCGTGCGGCCCTCGAGCAGACAGACCGCTGCGCGCCGCCGCTGATGGTGTGGGCGGGTGCCACGATGGCGTTTCTCGAGACGTCGTTGGGCAATCACCGGCAGGCGGTCGAGGCCGCGCAACCGCTGTTCGCGATGTACGCGCCGTTCGACGCGAGCGAGATCTGGACGTGCTGGTTTGTCCCCGATGCCGTGGAGGCGTTGATCGCGCTCGGTCGTCTGGACGAGGCCGAGCCGCCGATCGAGGCCCTCGAGCGCAACGGCGCCAAGCTGGACCGGCCCTGGATGCTGGCGATGGGCGGCCGGTGCCGGGCGATGCTGCTGGCCGCGCGCGGTGAGCTGGGAGAGGCGCTCGAAGCTGTGCAGCGGGCGATGGTCGAACACGGCCGGCTGCCGATGCCGTTCGAACAGGCCAGGACGCAGCTGCTGATGGGCGAGCTGCAGCGCCGGCTGCGCCGCAAGGACGCCGCGGCGGCGTCACTGCGCGACGCGCTGGCGACCTTCGAGCGGCTGGGGACGCCGCTGTGGGCGGCGCGGGCCCGCGCAGAACTCCTGCGCGCGTCCGGAAGGCCCGGCGGGCCGGAGGTAGAGCTGTCCGCCTCGGAGCGGCGGGTGGCCGAGCTCGCCGCGTCCGGCATGACCAACCGTGATGTGGCCGCCGCGCTGTTCATCAGCGTCAAGACCGTCGAGATCAACCTGACCCGCGCCTACCGCAAGCTCGGCATCCGATCCCGGACCCAACTCGGTCAGCGCTTGCGTCAAGGCGGCGAGGGGTCAGACCGGGTTGATCGGCGGCGTGAATCGCTCTAGTTGGATCGGCGCGAGATCGGCTGGTGGTGTGGGTAATTCGACCGGCACGCCGTCGATTACGCGCGTCACCGTGCCCTTCTCGCGGTCGAAGTTGAGCGTGCCGTGCTGGAAGTTCTGCACAATCCATTGGGGCTCGCCGATCTCGGAGCTGGTAGGCAGGCCCAGCGCCCCACGCTCGAACCCGAGCGACCCCCAGGATTTGTATAGTTCGCCGGTGACGGGCTCCGCCCCGGTCTCCGGTGACCAGTACACTGCCCCTCGTTCGAAGGTGACGTAGCGGGTCGAACCTTCGCCGGACGCCTCGGGCGAGGTGGGCCTGCCCAGATAGCTGTTCATGCCGCCCAGGGAGTCCCACTTCGCGAAGATCGCCCCGCCGCGCAGGCTCTCGGCCAGTTGTTCGGGTCCGGGCGGATCGTTGAATCGCGCGGCGATGTCCCGGATTTCGGGCATCACCGCGTAGGCGGCGTTGCCCGGGCACTCAGTGATGCCGACGTCGCGGTGCGTGAAGATTGTCGGCAGCGTCGGGGACGCGCCGAGCGGGAACTTGGTGAACGAACCGCCCTCTGACGGCAGCACCACCGTACCGCGCGGATCGACGCCCGCCTGGCCGAGCACCCAGCCGAGAAGCCTTGCCGTGGTGCGCAATTGGATCGGTGTGGGCGGTACCGTCTCGAAGTTGCCGAGCATGGCCACGCCCCAGGTGTTGTGGTTGAAGCCGCCGGTGTGCGCGCCCTCGACCGGCCGGTTGAGACCACCTGCGCGGCCCTCGAATACCTGGCCGAACTTGTCCACCATCGCGTTGTAGGCGATGTCGCACCAGCCCAGGGTGCGGGTGTGGTACTCGTAGATCGACCTGACGATGCCTGCCGAGTCACCGGGTGTGTAGTCGTTGCTTCCTGCCGTGTGGTGTACGACGCCTGCCTGGATCCTGGTGTCGTAGCGCGGTTCTCCGCAGCGCATCCCCTCGTCGGCGCCCCACTGGGCCCGGTTGATGATGTGCGGCGGCTGACCTGGGGGTGTCGCCGCGTTGGGCAACGGCAGCAGGTCGGCGGGGGTCTCCGGCGGGCTGATCAGGATCGCGTTGATGTTCTGGCCGAACGGTTGTTCCACGTTGGCGGGGACGTAGCCCAACGGCGGCCCGTCACGTCGATCGGAGTTTTCCGGGGTCTGCGCGCCGGTCCGCTGGGCATCGGGCGGACGGGTGACGGCGATCTGCACGGTGGTGGTGCGCCCGACGAAGACGGGTTCGGTACCTCGCACCATATCCGGCGCACCCTGCTGCGAGCGGTCGGGGCCGACGCCCTCGAGATGCTCGGCCTCATACCAGGGACCCCAGGAACCGTCGTCTTTCTTGGCGCGCACCCTGGCGGTGGTTCCGGTGAGGTCCTCAGAGGTCAGCGCCACCATCGAGAACGGCGTGTCCTGGCGGAGTTCGCGGATCGTCTCGCCGCCGCCGAGGTCGGTGAGCGGTTGCTGCGCCATCTTGGGGCTCTCCACCACCGGGTGCCGGTCGTCGCCGGGCATTCCGGTGATCGCCCAGGGCAGCAGCAATACTGTCGCCGCGAGCGCGGTGAACAGTATCGACGGCACGCGACGGCGATACAGCACGGACTGATGTTACGTATGGGCCAGATGATGCAAGTGGTGCGACACGGCTATTCCGGTGACGAAACCGGCGAGGCACCTGCAACGGCACCGCAGAGCGTGCTGGCGCTTCTGCGGTGCCGTTCGGTGGCAGGACTCGGAGGGACTGTTGTGGACGCCCGGGCTAGGCGCCGGGTTCGACGACCGCCTCGGCCGCGCCGACGGCGGCCGCGGCCGCATCGACCGGTGCGGATGCCGCGGCGATCGGTGCTGCCGCCGCTGCGGGGGGCTTGACCGCCGACATGATCGCGGGCATCAGGACGCCCTTGAGCAGGTCGATCGCCTCGCCGGCGCCCAACTGGTTGGCGGCACTGGTCAGATCACCGAGCAGGCCACCGCTGCTCGTCGCCGCCGGGGCGGCCAGTGACGGATCACCGAGCATCGGGTAGCTGCCTAGCGCCGGGTCCAGGCCGATGGGGGCCGAGATCGGGACCTCGCCGGTGAGGGGCAGTCCGGAGGTCGAGATCGGGGCAGCGCCCAACCCGGGGTCGGTCAGCGCAGGTGGTGTGCTCAGGCCCGGTGTCGTCAGCCCTGGATCGGTCAGCGACGGCGTGGTCAGACCTGGTGTGGTCAGACCTGGTGTCGTCAGACCCGGTGTCGTGAGGCCCGGTGTGGTCAGCCCCGGTGAGGCCAGAGCCGGATCGGTCAGCGACGGCGTCGTCAAACCCGGTGTGGCCAGACCGGGCAGCGCACCGGTCGGGCTCGTCAGCGCGGGATTGGCGAGGCCGGGATCCGTCAGCGACGGCGTCCCGGTCAGGCCCGGCGTCAGGCCGGTGGTTCCCAGCCCGGGCGCGAACGAGGTGGATGGCGACGCACCCGATCCGGTGAGCAGGCTCGTCGGCAGCGGCGGCAGGTTGATGCCGAACTGGGACAGGCCCTGGGAGAGCGCGGAGATCAGCTCACCCGGCAGATCGGTGATGGTGGCGGCCTGGACGAACTCGCGGTGCTGGGGGCCGTCAGGGCCGTCAGGCATCCCAGACAATTCGGACACTGCAACAACTGCTACTGGACTCGCGACTGCCAGAGCGGCGACTGTGCTCAAGGCTGTCGAGAGCCGGCGGCGACGTCGGTTCGGCACGGAAGTCTCCTCAATATATGGACGTAAAGATCGGCTACCTGTGCGGCAACGCGTAGTAGTGCTCGTGAAACCTGGTACGCGGTCGATGGTACTGATGTGACTGCTGTGACTAGAGTGACGATATGGAATCGTGAGCGAATTGCGACCTGCGCCGCTCGGCCAAATCGGGTGCAGTGGCCTCGGTCGGATACCCTGACTGCCGATGTTGTCCTCTGATTCGCACCCGCCCAGCGCTGGTGATTCCCGCCCAGCGCCTGACGCTTTTGACCTCTTCGTCGTCGGTTCCGGGTTCTTCGGCCTGACGATCGCCGAGCGGGTGGCCACCCAGCTGAACAAGCGGGTCCTCGTCGTCGACCGCCGTCCGCACATCGGCGGCAACGCATACTCCGAACCCGAACCGGAGACCGGCATCGAGGTGCACCGCTACGGCGCCCATCTGTTCCACACCAGCAACCAGCGGGTGTGGGACTACGTGCGGCAGTTCACCGAGTTCACCGGGTATCAGCACCGCGTGTTCGCGCTGCACGACGGGCAGGCCTACCAGTTCCCGATGGGTCTGGGGCTGGTCAGCCAGTTCTTCGGCCGGTACTTCACCCCCGACGAGGCCCGTGCGCTGATCCAGGATCAGGCCAGTGAGATCGCCACCGCCGACGCGACGAACCTCGAAGAGAAGGCCATCTCGCTGATCGGCCGGCCGCTGTACGAGGCGTTCATCAAGCACTACACCGCCAAGCAGTGGCAGACCGATCCCAAGGAGCTTCCCGCCGCCAACATCACCCGGCTGCCGGTCCGCTACACCTTCGACAACCGCTACTTCAACGACACCTACGAGGGCCTGCCGGTCGACGGCTACACCGCGTGGTTGCAGAACATGGCCGTCGACGACCGGATCGAAGTCCGGCTGGACACCGACTGGTTCGACGTGCGCGACGGCCTGCGGGCCGCCAGCCCCGACGCGCCGGTGGTCTACACCGGGCCGCTGGACCGCTACTTCGACTACGCCGACGGCCGCCTCGGCTGGCGCACCCTGGACTTCGAGCTCGAGGTGTTGGCCGATTGCGGTGACTTCCAGGGCACGCCCGTCATGAACTACAACGACGCGGACGTCCCCTACACCCGCATCCACGAGTTCCGGCACTTCCATCCGGAGCGGGCCTATCCGACGGACAAGACCGTGATCATGCGCGAGTACTCGCGATTCGCCGATGACGACGACGAGCCGTACTACCCGATCAACACCGAGACCGACCGGGCCCTTCTGGGTTCCTACCGAGCGCGGGCCCGCGCGGAGACCGCATCCTCGAAGGTGCTCTTCGGCGGCCGCCTGGGCACCTATCAATATCTGGACATGCACATGGCGATCGCCAGCGCGCTGAACATGTACGACAACACCCTCGCGCCACACCTGCGCGACGGTGCGCCGCTGGCCGACCCCGAAATAGAAAGCAGTGGAACATGAGTGACATCCCGTCCGGCGCTCTCGAGGCCGGGCAGTCACGCGCGACCAGCCTGCTGGCCCGCGTCATCCTGCCGCGTCCCGGCGAGCCGCTCGACGTCCGCAAGCTCTACATCGAGGAGTCGGACACCAACGCCCGCCGCGCCCATGCGCCGACGCGCACCCAGCTCGAGATCGGCGCCGAGTCCGAGGTGTCCTTCGCCACGTACTTCAATGCCTTTCCCGCCAGCTACTGGCGGCGCTGGTCGATCCTCGAGTCGGTGGTGCTGCGCGTCGAGCTGACAGGCAGTGCCCGCGTGGACGTCTACCGGTCCAAGGCGACCGGGGCGCGGATCACCGTCGGCGGCGCACCGATCTCCAGCGGCGCGGACGGGACACCTGCAGTACTGGAGTTCGAGATCGAGCTGACCCCGTTCGAGGACGGCGGCTGGATCTGGTTCGACATCACCACCGACGCGAACTCGACGCTGCACAGCGCCGGTTGGTACGCACCCATCGAGGCGCCCGGCCGGGCCAATGTGGCCGTCGGGATCCCGACGTTCAACCGCCCGTCCGACGCGGTCAACGCCCTGGCTGCGCTGACGTCGGATCCGTTGGTGGACGAGGTGATCACCGCGGTCATCGTCTCCGATCAGGGAACCCAGAAGGCCAAGGATCATCCTGGCTTCGAGGCTGCCGCAGCGGCGCTGGGAAACCGGTTGTCGGTGCACAACCAGCCCAATCTCGGCGGCTCCGGCGGCTACAGCCGGGTGATGTACGAGGCGCTGAAGAACACCGACTGCGAGCAGATCCTGTTCATGGACGACGACATCCGCGTCGAACCCGACTCGATCCTGCGGGCGCTCGCGCTGAACCGGTTTGCGAAGATCCCGACGCTGGTCGGCGGTCAGATGCTGAACCTGCAGGAGCCGTCGCATCTGCATGTGATGGGCGAGATGGTCGACGCCACGAATTTCATGTGGACCAACGCGATCAACACCGAGT
Organism: Mycolicibacterium sp. CR10; assembly: GCF_005222675.1. GTDB lineage: Bacteria > Actinomycetota > Actinomycetes > Mycobacteriales > Mycobacteriaceae > Mycobacterium. The sequence continues at coordinate 322,612 of NZ_STGE01000009.1, forward strand.
ACGACCACAACTTCGCCAAGTACCCGCTCAACGACGAAGAAGAGGAACGCAGCAGGCTGCTGCACCGCCGCATCGACGTCGACTACAACGGCTGGTGGATGTGCATGATCCCGCGGCAGGTCGCCGAGGAACTGGGGCAGCCGCTGCCGCTGTTCATCAAGTGGGACGACGCGGACTACGGTCTGCGCGCCGGTGAGCACGGCTATCCCACCGTCACGCTTCCCGGCGCAGCGATCTGGCACATGGCCTGGAGTGACAAGGACGACGCGATCGACTGGCAGGCGTACTTCCACCTGCGTAACCGGCTCATCGTGGCGGCCCTGCACTGGGACGGAAATGTCCGCGGGCTGATCGCAAGCCACCTGAAGGCTACGATCAAACACCTTCTGTGCCTGGAGTATTCGACGGTCGCGATCCAGAACAAGGCGATGGACGACTTCCTGGCCGGGCCCGAGAACTTGTTCTCGATCCTGGAGTCCTCGCTGCCCGACGTGCGCGCGCTGCGCGCGGAGTACCCCGACGCGGTGGTGCTGCCCAGTGCGACCGCACTACCCACCCCGTCGGACAAGCGGTGGCGCAAGAAGGTCAACATCCCCACCAACCCGGTGTCCATCTCGTCGCGGCTGACGCGCGGGATCATCCACCAGCTCAGGCCGCACGACCCGGAGCACCACCATCGCCCGCAGATCAACGTCGCCACCCAGGACGCCCGGTGGTTCTCGCTGTGCAACGTCGACGGCGTCACGGTGACCACCGCCGACGGCCGCGGCGTCGTCTACCGCCAGCGGGACCGCGAGAAGATGACCGAGTTGCTTCGGGAGTCGCTGAAGCGTCAGGCGCTGCTCGCCCGCAAGTTCAACCGGATGCGTCGCCGGTACCGCGAGGCGCTGCCGATGCTGACCAGCACACAGAGTTGGGAGACCGTCCTGGACTCCGGCGAGCAGGGGGTCGGACAATCCCGTGATGCCTGATCCGGTGGTGCCGCCCGCGGGCGAGGACCTCGCGCTGGTGGCCGTGCAGTCGGCGCTCGCCGGCCGGCCCGGTGTGCTGGCCACCGCCCGCGGACTGTCGCATTTCGGTGAGCACAGCATCGGGTGGTTGGTGCTCGCCGCGACCGGGGCGCTGGTGTCCCCGACACACCGGCGCGACTACCTGGCTGCCGGTGCCGGCGCCTTCCTGGCGCATGCGGCCGCAGTGGTCATCAAACGGGTGGTCCGCCGGGAACGCCCGCACCATCCGGCGATCGCGGTCAACGTGGGTACGCCGAGCCGGCTGAGCTTTCCGTCGGCGCACGCCACGTCGACGACCGCGGCGGCGATTCTGCTGGCGCGGCCCACCGGCCTGCCGCTGCCCGCCTTGCTGGTCCCGCCGATGGCGTTGTCGCGCCTGGTTCTCGGTGTCCATTACCCGAGTGATGTGCTCACCGGGATCGCCGTCGGGGCGGTCGTCGCAAAAGTAGTCGGCAAGGCGCAAGGCGTAGTGGCCGCCGCAGTGGCCGACCAGGTCGGAGGACAGCCATGAGCACATCTGAGGTCAGTCAGGAGACAGGTTCGACTGCCGGCCCGCCCAAGAACCTCGCCACCGGACTGGTCAAGGCGCTTCGGCCGCGGCAGTGGGTGAAGAACGTCCTGGTCTTCGCCGCCCCGGTGGCGGCGCTGGGTGACGCCCGCTATGCCTACGACTACCGCGAAGTACTGGTCAAGGTACTGCTCGCGTTCGTCGTCTTCAGCCTGGCCGCGTCGTCGGTGTACCTGGTCAATGATTCCCGGGACGTCGAGGCCGACCGCGCGCATCCCACCAAGCGATTCCGCCCGATCGCCGCGGGGGTGGTGCCGGAATGGCTGGCCTACGTGTTGGCCGTGGTGTTGGGCGTTGCCTCGCTGGCGATCTCGTGGTTGGTCACCCCCGACCTGGCGCTGGTGATGGCCATCTACATCGGTATCCAGCTGGCCTACTGTTTCGGTCTCAAACACCAGCCCGTGATCGACATCTGCATCGTCTCTTCCGGGTTCCTGATTCGGGCGATCGCAGGCGGCGTCGCGGCGGATGTTCCGCTGTCGCAATGGTTTCTGTTGATGATGGCGTTCGGCTCGCTGTTCATGGCGGCCGGAAAGCGCTACGCCGAACTGCAACTGGCCGAGCGCACCGGCGCCAAGATCCGCAAGTCACTGGAGAGCTACACCAGTTCGTATCTGCGGTTCGTCTGGACGCTGTCGGCGACGGCGCTGGTGCTGTGCTACGGCCTGTGGGCTTTCGAGCGGGACGCGACCGGGGGGACATCCTGGTTCGTGATCTCCATGGTGCCCTTCACCATTGCGATCCTGCGCTATGCCGTCGACGTCGATGGCGGCATGGCCGGAGAGCCCGAGGAGATCGCCCTGAAGGATCGCGTGCTGCAACTGCTGGCGCTGGCGTGGATCGGAACCATCGGTGCCGCAGTCTTCCTCACCTGACCGACTGACCGCCGCGGTCGCGGGCCGGCTCACCCGCTGGCCCGCCTTTCCCTATGACGTGTCGGTCCGGATCAGCCTCTGGGTGAGCGTGTCGGTGGTGGCCGCGCTGTTCGGCTGGGGAGCCTGGCAGCGTCGGTGGATCGCCGACGACGGCCTGATCGTGCTGCGGACCACCCGAAACATGTTGGCGGGCAACGGCCCTGTCTTCAACGCCGGTGAGCGGGTGGAGGCCAACACCTCGACGGTGTGGTCATTTTTGATGTACTTCGGCGGTCTTGTCGGCGGCTCCGCGCGTCTCGAGTACGTGGCGCTGGTGTTGGCGCTGGTGCTCAGCGTGCTCGGAGTGGTGCTGGTGATGCTGGGCACCGCACGGTTGTATGCGCCGAGCCTGAGGGGCAGGCGCGCGGTGCTGCTGCCCGCGGGCGCACTGGTCTACATCGCGGTGCCGCCTGCCCGCGACTTCGCCACCTCCGGACTCGAAAACGGTTTGGTGCTGGCGTATCTGGGCCTGCTGTGGTGGATGATGGTCTGCTGGTCCCAAGCGCTGCGCGGACTTCAGACCTCGCGAACCTCGCCAGTGTTCGACAGCGTGCTGGCCGTGGTCGCCGGCCTGTCGGTGCTGGTGCGGCCCGAGCTCGCGCTCATCGGCGGCCTCGCGCTGGTGATGATGCTGATCGCGGCACCCGATTGGCGGCGACGTGCGCTGATCGTCCTCGTCGGCGGGTTCCTGCCGGTGTCCTATCAGATCTTCCGGATGGGCTACTACGGCCTCCTGTTTCCCGGCACCGCATTGGCCAAGGACGCCACCGGCTCCAAGTGGCAGCAGGGATTCGTCTATCTCGCCAACTTCAACCAGCCCTATCTGCTGTGGGCTCCGGCCGTCCTGCTGATCGGTCTCGCGGTGATGGTGATGCTGCTGCGCGGCCGGCCGGCGTGGGTGAATCGCCATGCGCCCGCCGGCTCCCGGTGGGCGGCGCGGACGGTGCAGAGCCCGCAGGCGGTGGTGGTGTTCATACTCGTCAGCGGTGTTCTGCAGGCGGTGTACTGGATCCGCCAGGGCGGCGACTTCATGCACGGCCGGGTGCTGCTGACGCCGTTGTTCTGCCTGTTGGCGCCGGTTGCGGTGATCCCGCTGATGTTGCCCGACAGCTCGCGGATGGCCCGCGGGGCCGGCTACCTGTACGCGGGCGCCACCAGCGTGCTGTGGCTGGCGGTGGCGGGCTGGGCGCTGTGGGCGGCCAACTCGCCGGGCATGGGAGCCGACGCCACCCGGGTGACCTACACCGGCATCGTCGACGAACGTCGCTTCTACGCCCAGGCGACCGGCAACCCGCATCCGCTGACGGCCGCGGACTACCTCGACTACCCGCGGATGCGTGCCGTCGTGACCGCCATCGAGAACACTCCGGACGGCGCGCTGCTGCTGCCCGCAGGTCACTACGACCGGTGGGACGTGGTGCCCGCGATCCCGCCGCCGCCGGATGCGCCGGTGTCCGCTGAGGGCCGAAGAGGGCCTCACACAGTCTTTTTCACCAACCTCGGGATGCTCGGCATGAACGTCGGCCTCGATGTCAGGGTGATCGATCAGATCGGTCTGGCCAACCCGCTGGCGGCGCACACCGCTCGGATCGAGGACGGCCGCATCGGCCACGACAAGAACCTGTTCCCCGACTGGGCGGTGGCCGAGGGCCCCTTCCTGAAGGAATCGCCCTACATCCCGCCCTATCTCGACGAGGAATGGATCAGGCAGGCGGAGGCGGCGCTGAAGTGCCCCGAGACCGAGGCTGTGCTAAACGCCATCCGGGCCCCGATGGGACCGAGGCGATTCCTGTCGAACCTGATGAACGCCGTGCAATTCACCCGGTACCGGATCGACAGGGTGCCGCGCTACGAGCTCGAGCGGTGCGGGCTGCCGGTGCCGGAGCCGGTGAACCCGTCGTACACCGGAATGCCCCCGACGGGGCCCTGAGCGGAGCGAACAATTGGCACTGAGAGCAGCGAATAATTGACGCTGAACTGCAGGCGATTTGTTGGCAGAGAGGGTTTTCTGCTTTCGTAACGCTGTAGCCATGTCAGTCAGATAAGGCATGTGACAGGGCCGCGAGCGCGCTCGCGGCAAAGAGAGAACGCCACAAAGGTGTGGTTGACTACACGGGCAACGTGGCCGGGTCCTGGGGGCATTCCGGGATCAGGGGGCCTGCTGCGGTTCACAACAGATGGGAAACACACAAGCATGAAGCTCGTTGGGACGTTGCGTGGCGCAGCGAAAGCCTGGGGCCGTCGGCTCACGGTGGCAGCCGTTGCGGCAGCCGTGGTGCCAGGCCTGATCAGCGCTGTCGGCGGCTCGGCGACTGCAGGGGCGTTCTCGCGTCCCGGCCTGCCGGTGGAGTACCTGATGGTGCCGTCCGCCGCGATGGGCAAGGACATCAAGATCCAGTTCCAGAGTGGCGGCCCGAACGCTCCCGGGGTGTACCTCCTCGACGGCCTGCGCGCGCAGGACGACTTCAACGGGTGGGACATCAACACCGCGGCGTTCGAGTGGTACGTCGACTCCGGTCTCGCGGTCGTCATGCCGGTCGGCGGCCAGTCCAGCTTCTACAGCGACTGGTACAAGCCGGCATGTGGCAAGACGGGCTGCAGCACCTACAAGTGGGAGACATTCCTCACTCAGGAACTGCCCGGCTACCTCGCGGCGAACAAGGGCGTCGACCCCGGCCGCAATGCGGCCGTGGGCCTGTCGATGGCCGGTTCGGCTGCGATGACGCTGGCGATCTATCACCCCAACCAGTTCCAGTACGCGGGCTCGCTGTCGGGCTTCCTGAACCTGTCCGAGGGCTGGTGGCCCATGCTGGTCGGCATCTCGATGGGTGACGCGGGCGGCTACGAGGCCGAGGACATGTGGGGCCCGTCCAGCGATCCGGCATGGAAGCGCAACGACCCGATGGTCAACATCTCCAGCCTGGTGGCCAACAACACCCGCATCTGGGTGTTCTGCGGTAACGGCAAGCCGTCCGAACTCGACGCAGGGTCAAGCTCGGGCAACCTGTTCAACGCCAAGTTCCTCGAGGGCTTCACGTTGCGCACCAACAAGACCTTCCAGGAGGAGTACATCGCCGCGGGTGGTCGCAACGGCGTGTTCAACTTCCCGTCCAACGGCACGCACAGCTGGGGCTACTGGGGTCAGCAGCTTCAGCAGATGAAGCCCGACATCCAGCGCGCCCTCAGCGCGGTCCCGCAGCCGTCGGCCCCGCAGGCTCCGGCCCCGGCGCCGGCTGAGGCGATCGCGGGCGGCTAGGCCTCTCGCACACGACCAGTTATTGACGGCGGTGATCCCTTCACGGGGTCACCGCCGTCGGTCTTTTAGCCCGCGGCCCGTCGCAGTGATGTGATTCACTACCTGCGGTAGGGCCGAACGATACGAAGAGGTGGGGTAGATGCGTGCGTTGACTCGAATGATCGCGGCCGCGGTGTTGGCGGTGGCCGCAGTGTTCGTCGGTGCGACGCCCCAGTCGGGCGCCCAGGGCATGCAGATCCTGATGGTGCCGTCGGCCGCAATGGGCCGCAGCATCCCGGTCGCCTTCCAGGGGGGCGGCCCGCACGCCGTCGTTCTGCTCGACGCGTTCAACGGCGGTCCCGACGTCAGCAACTGGGTCACCGCGGGTAACGCGATGAACACCCTCGCCGGCTCCGGCATCTCCGTCGCCGCCCCGGCTGGTGGCGCCTGGAGCATGTACACGAACTGGGAGCAGGACGGCAGCAAGCAGTGGGAGACATTCCTGGCCGACGAGCTGCCCAACTACCTGGCTGCCACCCAGGGACTCGCGCCCGGCGGGCACGGCATCGTGGGGGCGGCTCAGGGCGGTACCGGCGCGCTGACGATGGCGACCTTCCATCCCGACCGCTACCGGTTCGCCGGATCGCTCTCGGGTTTCCTCACGCCGTCAGCCACCGCGCTCAACGGCGCGATCACCGCCGGGCTCGCACGGTTCGGTGGCGTCGACACGAACAACATGTGGGGTCCCCCACAGTTCGGCCGGTGGAAGTGGCATGACCCCGACGTGCACGCGCAGCTGTTGGTGGACAACAACACCCGGCTGTGGGTGTTCAGCCCGGCCACCACGACGTGCAGCGACCCGGCTGCGATGATCAACTACTGCGATCAGGCGACGGGCAGCAACCGCACCTTCTACCAGCACTACCGCGGCATCGGTGGCAGCAATGCCCACTTCGACTTCCCCACCGGCGGTAACCACGACTGGGGTTCGTGGAGCGGGCAGCTGGCCGCGATGTCGGGAGAACTGGTCGCAACCATCAGGTAAGCGTTGCGCCGATGTCCCGCGGGGCTTTCGCCCCGGCTTCGCCCAACGGGGCAGCCGGTACCTTGGAGGGGTGCAGCACGGGTCCAGGACGGCGATCGCAGGGATGGCAGGGCTATCCGCGCTGGTTGTCCTGCCTGCGGCCTGGCTGACCGGGTGCTCGCTGAGTGGCGACATGATGTCCGGCATGGGTTCGGAGGTCGAGGCGGCGCCCTCGCACGGTCAGTCCAGCTCTCAGCTTCCCGGTCCCGGCGACCCCGATACCCAGTCCAACGCTCTGGTGGTCACCGCCCGGCAGCGTGAGTATCTCGACGCGCTCCGTTCGGCAGGTGTGAAACCGTCGAGCGACCTGAGCGCGCTGAGCATCGGTTCCTATGTGTGTCAGGCGCACGCCGCCAGGCAGACCGACCAGGAGGTGTGGGACTTCGTGGCGCCGCTGGTGCGCAACGACGTCACCGACGCCGGTTCCAGCGAGGGCGATCCCACGGTGCCGCCCACGGGTCAGATCAAGACTGCGACCGCCGACTACATTCGCATCGCGACAGACCGACTCTGCTAGCAGGAGTACTAGAACTCAATGGCCAAGACCAAACGGCGGAAACGCCACCTGTTTCTCGCGCTGTTCGCAGCCGGGGCGGTGGGCCTTGTCGTGGTGCTGATCGTCGCGATCGTGATCGTCGTGCTGCGCAGCCCGGACACCCCACCGACCGCGCTGCCGCCCAGCGCGGTCCCACCGACTGGTCCCTCCGGGGTGCCCACGACGAAGAAGCCGCGCCCGGAGTTCCAGGACGCCAGCTGCCCGGACGTCCAGCTGATCTCGATTCCCGGCACGTGGGAGTCGTCGGTGGTGCTCGACCCGTTCAACCCGGTGCAGTTCCCGGCGGCGCTGCTGCTCAACGTCACCAACCCGATCCGTGCGCAGTTCGGGCCTGAACGGCTCGAGGTGTTCACGGTCCCGTACACCGCGCAGTTCCACAATCCGCTGTCGGCGGACCGGCAGATGTCCTACAACGACAGTCGAGCCGAGGGCACCCGCGCCGCGGTGAAGGCGATGACGGACATGAACAATCGCTGCCCGCTGACCAGCTATGTCCTGGTCGGTTTCTCGCAGGGTGCGGTCATCGCGGGCGACCTCGCCAGCGACATCGGCAACGGCCGCGGACCCGTGGACGAGGATCTGGTGCTCGGTGTGACGTTGATCGCCGACGGCCGCAGGCAGGATGCGGTCGGGCAGGACGTCGGGCCCAACCCCGACGGCCAGGGCGCCGAGATCACGCTGCATGAGATCCCGACGTTGTCGGCGATGGGGTTGACGATGTCGGGTCCACGGCCCGGTGGCTTCGGCATGCTCAACGAGCGCACCAACGAGATCTGTGCCCGCGGTGATCTGATCTGTGCCGCACCGGAGTCCGCGTTCAACATCACCGAGCTTCCCAAGACGCTCGCGGTGCTCAGCGGCGGTGCCGGCCAACCCGTGCACGCGATGTACGCCACGCCGGAGTTCTGGAATCTCGGTGGTCAGCCCGCGACACAGTGGACACTGAACTGGGCGCAGGGCCTGATCGATAACGCTCCGCAGCCAAAACATGGCTGACCTGAGACCGCGTCGATTTGGCCCGGACCCGGCGCCCGCCTAACATTAAGGGAAAGCTAAGAGCGGTTACCGGTGGATGTCGGGCTGGGGGACTTCGGCCTGACACTCGCCTTCGGGGTTTGGGATGCAAATCCCGTGTGATTGGAGTGTGAGATGGCCTTCCATAACCCGTTCATCAAGGACGGACTGATCAAGTTTCCGGACAACGGCAGCCTGGTCAAGCACGTCGAGCGATGGGCGCGAGTTCGTGGGGACAAGGTCGCCTACCGGTTCGTCGACTTCTCCACCGAGCGTGACGGTGTGGTGCGGGATCTGAGCTGGGCCGTGTTCAGTAAGCGCAACAAGGCGGTGGCCGCCCGGCTGCAGCAGGTCACCGAGCCCGGTGATCGGGTCGCGATCCTGTGCCCGCAGAACCTCGAGTACCTCATCGCCTTCTTCGGCGCACTGTATTCCGGGCGCATCGCGGTGCCGCTTTTCGATCCGTCCGAGCCCGGCCACGTAGGACGCCTGCACGCGGTGCTCGACGACTGCAAGCCAAGCGCGATCCTCACCACCACCGAGGCAGCCGAAGGTGTGCGGAAGTTCTTCCGAAGCCGTCCGGCCAACGAGCGTCCGCGGGTCATCGCGGTCGACGCCGTGCCCGATGAAGTCGGCGCCACCTGGGAGCCGGTCGACGTCGAGCACGACACCATCGCCTACCTGCAGTACACCTCCGGTTCGACGCGCATCCCGACCGGCGTGCAGATCACCCATCTCAACCTCGCCACCAACGTCGTGCAGGTCATCGAGGCCCTGTCGGGCGAAGAGGGGGACCGCGGTGTTTCGTGGCTGCCGTTCTTCCACGACATGGGCCTGATCACCGTGCTGCTGCCGACGGTCATCGGGCACTACATCTCGTTCATGACCCCCGCGGCGTTCGTCCGCAGGCCGGGGCGCTGGATTCGCGAGATGGCGCGCAAGCCCGACGACACCGGCGGCGTCATCTCGGTGGCGCCCAACTTCGCCTTCGACCATGCGGCGGTGCGCGGGCTGCCCAAGGAGGGTGAGCCGCCGTTGGACCTCTCCAATGTCAAGGCGCTACTCAACGGCAGCGAGCCGATCTCGGCGGCGACGGTGCGCAACTTCAACGACGCGTTCGGCCCGTACGGCTTCCGGCCGCAGGCGATCAAGCCGTCCTACGGTCTGGCCGAGGCCACGCTGTTCGTCTCGTCGACCCACATCGACGAGTCGCCGAAGATCATCTCCGTCGATCGGGAGCAGCTCAACAACCATCGTTTCGTCGAGGTGCCGCCGGACTCGGAGAAGGCCGTCGCCCAGGCATCGGCCGGGGTCGTCGGTATCGCAGAATGGGCGGTCATCGTCGACGCCGAGTCGGCCTCCGAGTTGCCCGACGGTCAGATCGGCGAGATCTGGATCAGCGGCCAGAACATGGGCACCGGTTACTGGGGCAGGCCCGAGGAGACGGTCGCCACCTTCCAGAACATCCTCAAATCGCGCACCAGCCCGTCGCACGCCGAAGGCGCCGCCGACGACGCGACCTGGGTGAGCACCGGCGACTACGGCGCGTTCTACAACGGTGACCTCTACATCACCGGTCGCGTGAAGGATCTGGTGATCATCGATGGCCGCAACCACTACCCGCAGGACCTCGAGTACTCGGCGCAGGAGTCGAGCAAGGCGCTGCGCACCGGCTTCGTCGCGGCATTCTCGGTTCCGGCCAACCAACTTCCCGACGAGGTGTTCGAGAACACGCACGCAGGGCTCAAGCGCGACCCGGACGACACCTCCGAGCAGTTGGTCATCGTCGGTGAGCGCGCTCCGGGTGCGCACAAGCTCGAGATGGGACCGATCGTCGACGACATCCGCGCCGCGATCGCGGTGCGCCACGGTGTCACCGTGCGCGACGTGCTGCTGACCCCGGCGGGTGCGATCCCGAGGACGTCGAGCGGCAAGATCGGCAGGCGTGCCTGCCGCGCGGCGTATCTCGACGGCAGCCTGCGAAGCGGGAAGGTCGCCAACGCTTTCCCGGACGAGACGGACTGACGCCCAACAGAACACCGAGGCGATGGCGGCCCTCTGCGGGCCGCCGTGTCGAACGTGAGGTTATGTGAACATGACTGAAGCACAAGATGATTCGGGTATCGAACGGCCCGCCCCGAGCAGCACAGGCGGGCCGGAGATGTCCGTGCTCGAGATGCGCGAATGGCTGCGCAACTGGATCGGCGAAGCGACGGGCCAGGCGCCGGATTCGATCAGCGAATCGACGCCGATGGTCGAGTTGGGCCTGTCCTCGCGTGACGCGGTGGCGATGGCCAGCGACATCGAGGACCTCACCGGGGTGACGCTGACCGCGACGGTCGCGTTCCGGCACCCGACCATCGAGGCGCTGGCGACGGTGATCGTCGAGGGCGAGCCTGAGGTCGACATGTCCGCTCTGGACACCGAGGACTGGTCGCGGCACGCGGACGAGGTCGAGGAGGGCAGGCTCAACATCGCGATCGTCGGTGTGGCCACCCGCTTCCCCGGTGACATCAACACCCCCGACGAGATGTGGACGGCGCTGCTCGAGGGCCGCGACGCCATCACCGACCTGCCGGAGGGGCGCTGGTCGGAGTTCCTGTCCGAGCCGCGCATCGCCGAGCGGGTCGCCAAGGCACGCACCCGCGGCGGCTACCTCTCCGACATCAAGGGCTTCGACTCCGAGTTCTTCGCGCTCTCGAAGATGGAGGCCGACAACCTCGATCCACAGCAGCGGATGGCGCTGGAGCTGACGTGGGAAGCGTTGGAATACGCCAGGATTCCGGCGTCGAGCCTCCGCGGACAGAACGTCGGCGTGTATGTGGGCAGCTCGACCAACGACTACCAGTTCCTGGGTGTCGCGGATCCGTCGGTCGCACACCCCTACGCCATCACCGGCACGGCGAGTTCGATCATCGCCAACCGGGTGTCCTACTTCTTCGATTTCCGCGGCCCGTCGATGACCATCGACACCGCCTGCTCGTCGTCGCTGGTGGCCGCCAACGAGGGCATCAAGGCGCTGCGCGCCGGTGACGCCGACGTCGTGATAGCCGGTGGCGTCAACGCGTTGATCACCCCTTTGGTGACAGTCGGTTTCGACGAGGTCGGTGGCGTGCTGGCGCCCGACGGCCGGATCAAGTCGTTCTCCCAGGATGCCGACGGTTACGCCCGGTCCGAGGGCGGCGGCATGCTGGTGTTCAAGCGCCTGGCCGACGCGCGCCGCGACGGTGATGACATCCTCGCCGTGATCGCCGGCGGTGCCGTTAATCACGACGGCCGGTCCAACGGCCTGCTTGCCCCGAATCCCGATGCGCAGGAAGCGGTGCTGCGCAAGGCATACAAGGACGCGGGCATCGATCCCAGGACCGTCGACTACGTCGAGGCGCACGGCACCGGCACCATCCTCGGTGACCCGATCGAGGCCGACGCGCTGGGCCGGGTGATCGGCAGGGGTCGGGCCGACGACAAGCCCGCCTACCTGGGCGCGGTGAAATCCAATCTGGGACATCTGGAGTCGGCAGCCGGAGCCGCCAGCCTGGCCAAGATGGCGCTGTCGCTCAGGAACGACAAGATCCCGCCGTCGATCAACTACACGGGTCCCAACCCGTACATCGATTTCGACAAGGAACACCTCAAGGTCGCCGACACGGTCACCGACTGGCCCCGCTACAGCGGCACGGCGATCGCAGGCGTGTCCGGGTTCGGCTTCGGCGGCGCCAACGCGCACCTGGTGTTGCGCGAGGTGCTGCCCAGTGACCTCATCGAACCCGAGGCCGCGGAGCCGGTCGTCGCGGTAACGGCGCAGCCCAACCAGCCCGCCGTCTACGTCGGCGGGGTGCGGATGGACGAGTACGGCGAGTTCATCGATGAGGATGACGATGACGAGGACGCGCTGGATATCCCGGCCGCTGCGCACGACGACGAACCCGAACTGCCGGGGCTGACCGACGAGGCGCTGCGGCTGCTGGAAGTGGCCCGCGAGGAGCTCGCTGCCGAACAGGCCGAGCAGCCCACGGCAAAGCTTGTGCCGCTTGCAGTTTCGGGCTTCCTGACGTCGCGTAAGAGGGCGGCGGCCGCCGAGCTCGCGGACTGGATCGACAGCCCAGAAGGCCGGGCGTCCTCGCTCGAGTCGATCGGGCGTTCGCTGTCGCGGCGCAACCACGGCCGCTCCCGCGCGGTGGTGCTGGCCCACGCTCACGACGAGGCGATCAAGGGTCTGCGGGCCCTCGCCGAGGGCAAGCCGAACCCGATCGTGCTCGCCGCCGACGGACCAACCACGAACGGCCCGGTGTGGGTGTTGGCCGGTTTCGGCGCCCAGCACCGGAAGATGGCCAAGAGCCTGTACCTGCGCGACGAGACCTTCGCCGAGTGGATCAACAAGGTCGATGCGCTGGTCCAGGACGAGCTCGGTTACTCCGTCGTCGAGCTGATCCTCGACGATTCTCAGGACTACGGGATCGAGACCACCCAGGTCACCATCTTCGCGATCCAGGTCGCACTCGGCGAGCTGCTCAAGGCGCACGGCGCGAAACCCGGTGCACTGGTGGGTCAATCGCTGGGCGAGGCGGCTGCCGCCTACTTCGCAGGCGGGCTGTCGCTAGCCGACGCGACCCGCACGATCTGTTCGCGTTCGCACCTGATGGGCGAGGGCGAGGCGATGCTGTTCGGTGAGTACATCCGCCTGATGGCACTGGTCGAATACTCCGCGGAAGAGATCGAGACCGTTTTCTCAGATTTCAAGGACCTCGAGGTGTGCGTGTACGCCGCGCCGTCGCAGACGGTCATCGGCGGCCCGCCGGATCAGGTGGACGCGATCATCGCGCGCGCCGAATCCGAGGGCAAGTTCGCCCGCAAGTTCCAGACCAAGGGCGCCAGCCACACCTCGCAGATGGACCCGCTGCTGGGTGAGCTGGCCGCCGAACTGCAAGGCATCGAAGCACATTCGCTGCAGGTTCCGTACTACTCGACCGTGCACGAGGGCAACCTCGTGCGCCCGGGTGCGGACCCGATCCACGACGTCGACTACTGGAAGAAGGGGCTGCGTCACTCGGTCTACTTCACCCACGGCATCCGCAACGCGGTCGACAACGGTCACACCACCTTCCTGGAGTTGGCGCCCAATCCGGTCGCGCTCATGCAGGTGGGCCTGACCACGGCTGCCGCGGGTCTGCATGACGCCCAGCTGATTGCGACGCTGGCGCGCAAGCAGGACGAGGTGGACTCGATGACCACCGCGATGGCGCAACTGTTCGTCCACGGTCACGACCTCGACTTCCGCACGCTGTTCCCGCGGCGCTCGCGAGGCCTGGCGGGTGCGCTGGACTTCGCCGACGTCCCGCCGACCCGTTTCAAGCGCAAGGAGCACTGGCTCGACGCGCATTTCACCGGGGACAGCTCGTCGGTCATCCCGGGCAACCACGTCGCGACCCCCGACGGCAGGCATGTGTTCGAGTACGTGCCCCGCGGCGCGACCGATCTGGCCGCCCTGGTGAAAGCCGCTGCGGCAGCGGTGCTTCCGGACGCCAAGCTGGTCGCCTCCGAGCAGCGCGCGGTGCCCGGTGACGGCGCACGCCTGGTGACCACGCTGACGCGTCACCCGGGTGGCGCGGGGGTGCAGGTGCACGCAAGGATCGACGAGTCCTTCACACTGGTCTATGACGCCGTGGTGGCCCGCAACGGCGCGGTCGGCGCGCTGCCGATCGCCGTCGGCGCGGGCACGGTCGCCGAGGTCACCGCGGCCCCGGTGGTCGGGGAGCCCGACGAGCCCGAAGACGACGCAGCGATCCTGCACGACAACCTCACCGCGGGCGCAGGGATCGCGGCGGGCTTCGCGAAGTGGTCACCGGACTCCGGGGAGACCATCGGAGATCGACTGGGCACCATCGTCGGCGCCGCCATGGGCTACGAGCCCGAGGACCTGCCATGGGAGGTGCCGCTGATCGAACTCGGCCTGGATTCGCTGATGGCGGTGCGCATCAAGAACCGTGTCGAGTACGACTTCGACCTTCCGCCGATCCAGCTGACCGCGGTGCGCGACGCCAACCTGTATGCCGTCGAGAAGCTCATCGCCTACGCGGTCGAGCACCGCGACGAGGTCGGCGAGCTCGCCGAGCAGCAGAAGGGGCAGACGGCCGAGGAGATCGCCGCGGCGCAGGCCGAGCTGATGGGCGGGGCGACCACGGTCGCCGAACTCGAGGCCAAGCTCGCCGAGGTCGGGCACCCGATCGCGGCGGACGAGACAGCGACCGCCGCGGGAACCGAGGTGCCGCTGGACATCCCGGCGCCGCCCACCGACCCGTCCGGTCCGCCGAACGCTGAGAAGCCTTCTGCAGCCGGACTCGCCGCAAGCGTGCTCACCCAGGAGGCGGTCACCGAGGCGCTCGGCGCCGACGTGCCGCCGCGCGACGCCGCCGAACGCGTCACGTTCGCCACGTGGGCGATCGTCACCGGCAAGTCCCCGGGCGGCATCTTCAACGAGCTGCCGTCGATCGACGACGCCGTGGCGCAGAAGCTGGCCGAGCGGCTCTCCGAGCGCGCCGACGGCACCGTGACGGCCGAGCAGGTCGCGGCGGCAGGCACCATCCAGGACCTGGCCACCGTGGTTCGCGACCTGATGGATGCCGGCGAGCTCGACGGCTTCGTGCGCACCATCCGGGCCAGGCCCGAGGGGTCGACGCGGATCCCGGTGTTCGTCTTCCACCCGGCGGGCGGATCCACCGTTGTCTACGAGCCGTTGCTCAAGCGGCTGCCGCCGGACACCCCGATGTACGGCTTCGAGCGGGTCGAGGGCTCCGTTGAGGAGCGGGCTGCCCAGTACCTGCCCAGACTGCGGGAGATTCAGGGTGACGGGCCGTACATCCTGGTCGGCTGGTCGCTCGGCGGCGCGCTGGCCTACGCCTGCGCGATCGGGCTCAAGCGCGAGGGTGCCGACGTCCGGTTCGTCGGTTTGATCGATATGGTGCGCCCCGGCGAGGAGGTGCCGCAGACCCAGGAGGAGACCAGGGCGCGCTGGGACCGCTACGCCCTGTTCGCGCAGCGCACCTTCAACGTCGAGGTGCCGCCGATCCCGTACGAAGAACTCGAGGGGCTCGACGACGCGGGCCAGGTGACGTTCATCCTGGACGCGATCAAGGACAGCGGCGTCGACATCCCGGGCGGCATCATCGAGCACCAGCGCACGTCCTATCTGGACAACCGGCTGCTCGAGACCGCCGAGATCCAGCCCTACGACGGGCACGTCACGCTCTACATGGCCGACCGCTACCACGATGACGCGATCTTCTTCGAGCCTCGCTACGCCATCCGGCAACCCGACGGCGGCTGGGGTGAATTCGTCGACGATCTCGAGGTGGTGCCCATCGGGGGTGAACACATCCAGGCCATCGACGAGCCGTACATTGCAAAGGTCGGCGCGCACATGAGCGAGTCCATCAGCCAGATAGCTGCCGAGAACGAGGAGAACGCAGCCAAGTGACAGCGGAATCTCTCCCTGGCCCAGACTCTAAGGCGCCGGTGACCACCGCCGAGAAGCTCGCCGACCTGCGCGAGAAGCTGGAACTGGCCAAGGAGCCGGGCGGTGAGAAGGCGGTCGCCAAACGGGACAAGAAGGGCATCCCGAGCGCGCGGTCCCGCATCTACTCGCTGCTCGACCCCGGGAGCTTCCTCGAGATCGGCGCGCTTGCCAAGACACCGGGCGACCCCAACGCGCTCTTCGGCGACGGTGTCGTCACCGGCCACGGCCTGATCAACGGCAGGCCGGTCGGGGTGTTCAGCCACGACCAGACGGTCTTCCAGGGCACGGTCGGGGAGATGTTCGGCCGCAAGGTAGCCCGGCTGATGGAGTGGGTGGCGATGGTCGGCTGCCCGATCATCGGCATCAACGACTCCGGCGGCGCCCGCATCCAGGACGCGGCGACGTCGCTGGCCTGGTACGCCGAACTGGGCCGCCGCCACGAACTGCTGCGCGGGCTGGTCCCCGAGATCTCGCTGATCTTCGGCAAGTGCGCGGGCGGCGCGGTGTACTCGCCGATCCAGACCGACCTGGTGGTCGCGGTGCGCGATCAGGGCTACATGTTCGTCACCGGACCCGACGTCATCAAGGACGTCACCGGCGAGGACGTCACGCTCGACGAACTCGGCGGCGCCGACGCCCAGGCCCGGTACGGCAACATCCACCAGGTCGTCGAGTCGGAAGCGGCGGCGTTCCAGTACGTCCGCGACTACCTGAGCTTCCTGCCTGCCAACACGTTCGACGACCCGCCGATCGTCAACCCGGGCCTGGAGCCTGCACTCACCCCGCACGACTTCGAACTGGATTCGATCGTGCCGGATTCGGACAACACCGCCTACGACATGCACGAGATCCTGCTGCGGATCTTCGACGACGGCGACGTGTTCGACGTGGCCGAGCAGAGCGGGCCCGCGATCATCACGGCCTTTGCCCGTGTCGACGGTCGCCCGGTCGGGGTGATCGCCAACCAGCCGATGTACAACGCCGGCGCTATCGACAACGAGGAGTCCGACAAGGCCGCCCGCTTCGTGCGGTTCTGCGACTCGTTCAACACGCCGCTGGTGTTCGTCGTCGACACCCCGGGCTTCATGCCCGGCGTCGCGCAGGAGAAGGGCGGCATCATCAAGCGGGGCGGCCGCTTCCTCAACGCGGTCGTGGAGGCCGACATCCCGAAGGTCACGATCACGGTGCGCAAGTCCTATGGCGGCGCGTACGCGGTGATGGGCTCCAAGCAGCTGACCGCCGACCTGAACTTCGCGTGGCCCACCGCGCGGATCGCGGTGATCGGTGCCGACGGTGCGGCCCAGTTGCTGGTCAAGCGGTTCCCCGATCCGACAGCACCGGAGGTGCAGAAGATCAAGGCCGACTTCATCGAGGGGTACAACCTCAACCTGGCGACACCGTGGATCGCGGCCGAACGGGGTTACATCGACGGGGTCATCGAGCCGCACCAGACCCGGCTGTTGCTGCGCAAGTCGCTCCACCTGCTGCGGGACAAGCAGATCAACCGCGTACAGAGAAAGCACGGGCTGACCCCGATCTAGGCATCGGGGTGCGGTTGGATGTAGCTGTGTCGAATCACCTCTCGGGACTGAGCCTGTCGGCGCCGCTGGATGACCCGCGGCTGGAGTTGCGCGATCTGTTCGCCTTCCCGTCGCCGTCCGACCCGGACCGCACGGTGCTGGCGCTGACGGTCAACCCCGACGGCGGGCCGCTGTACCCCGACGCCGTCTACCGGCTGGCGATCGATCACAGCGGCGACTACCGCAATGACATCTCGTTCAGCTTCGTGTTCTCCGAACCCCACGACGGGCACCAGACGGTGGACGGGTACCTGGCCGTCGGCGACGAGGCGTCCACGGACGCCGCGGTCGGGTCGTTGATCTTCGACGACATCAACGTCTCGTTCGCCGACGCGCCCCACGTGTGGCGATCGCGGTCGGGTTCGTTCATGTTCTTCGCCGGTGCCCGCAGCGATCCGTCCCGCGACGATGCCAACGTCGTCGCGGTGGTCGTGGAACTGCCCACCGGCTACCTCGGAGCCCGTCCCGATGTGCGGATCTGGGCGCGCTGCAGCGTGCTCGAGGACGGGACGTGGCGCCACCTGGACCGGGTCGGGCATCCCTGGCTGGCCGCCTTCTTCGTCGACGACGCGTCACGGGCCGAGTACCGGTCGGGGTCTCCCAACCGCGACAGGGACCTGTGGATGGGCCGGCTCATCGACGTGATGGCCAGCGCCGGGGGATACACCCGGGAGGAGGCGATCACCGCGATCGAGGCCGAGGGCACGCTTCCCGATGTGCTGACGTTCAACCCCTCCAAGCCGGCGAAGTACCCCAACGGGCGAACCCTGACCGACAATGTCATCGACCACCGGGTGGCTTTCCTGACCAGGACACCGCCCCCGGCGTCCGGCGAGACCCCGCACCCGGACCTTCTCCACGAGTTCCCGTATCTCGGGGCGCCGCGTTGAGGTCTGTCCTGCTGGACACCTACCGCAGCTGCGAGACGCTGCCGCTGGTCGGTGGGCTGTTCACGCGCGGCAGACTCGAGGCGCAGGCCGTACTGTCGCTCATCGTGGCCGCCGTGATCGACGAACTGGACCTCACCGCGATCGTGCGCGACCGTCTGCACGCCGAGGCGATCGACGCGGTGATCGCCCGCATCGATCTGATCGGCCTGGCCAACGAGATCATCGACGGTGTCGACCTGCCCGCAATCATCCGGGAATCCACCACTTCGGTGACCGCCGACGTGATGACAGACGTGCGCAGCCAGGGCGAACGCGCCGACGCCGCGGTCTCCGGTTTCGTCGACCGGGTGCTGGGCCGCAGGCAGGAACTCCGTGACCGGCGCCGATGAGCGGGTCGCCGGCGTGGTGAGCCGCGGCGTGGCCGCGCTGATCGACCTGATCGTCGTCGGTGTGCTGTTGGCGCTGCTCTACTCGGGGCTGGTGCTCACCAGGCTGGCGCTCAACCCGGGCTCGTTCCGCTTCCCGGCGCTCGACGTGGTGTTCTCCGGGGTTGTCGCGTTCGTCGTGGCGGTGCTCTACCTCGCGGGTTGCTGGTCGGTGTCGGGGTGCACGGCCGGAGCGGTCGCGATGGGGCTGCGGGTGGTCGGCCGCGGTGCGGAGCGCCTGAAACCGGTCATCGCGTTGCTGCGTGGCGCCGCCTGCGTCATCTTCCCCATCGGGCTGGCCTGGGTCGCGCTGGACAGTCGGCGAAGGTCGTTGCAGGACATCGTGTTCGGCACCCGAGTGGTGTACGTGCGCCCATGCTGACCGACGGCGACATGATCGCGGGCTACACGATCGTGCGCAAGCTCGGCTCCGGCGGTATGGGCGAGGTGTACCTGGCCAAACATCCGCGGCTGCCGCGCCACGACGCACTGAAGGTGCTGTCATTGGCGGTCTGCGCCGACAGCGAGTACCGGGAGCGGTTCAACCGGGAGGCCGACATCGCGGCGGCGCTGTGGCACCCGCACATCGTCGAGGTGCACGACCGCGGCGAACACGAAGGCCGGCTGTGGATCTCGATGGACCATGTCGAGGGCACCGACGCCGCTGCCCTGCTCGCGGAGCGCTATCCCAAGGGCATGCCGCCGGATCTGGTGGCCCGGCTGGTGGCGGCAGTTGCGGAGGCGCTCGACTACGCCCACCAGCGCGGTCTGCTGCACCGTGACGTCAAGCCCGCCAACATCCTGGTCTCCGGGCCGGGCACCGACGGCGAGCGAATCATGCTGGCGGACTTCGGTATTGCCCGCAGGGTGGGTGAGGTCAGTTCGCTGACCGGCACCAACATGACGGTGGGAACGGTCGCCTACTCGGCCCCGGAGCAGCTCACCGCCGACGAGCAGATCGACGGCCGGGCCGACCAGTACGCGTTGGCGGCCACGGCGTTTCAGCTGCTGACCGGATCGCCGCCGTTCCAGCACTCCAACCCGGCGATCGTCATCAGTCAGCACCTGACCGCCCGCCCGCCGTCCATCGCGGAGCACCGACCTGAATTGTCCTCTTTGGGAGGGGTATTCGAGAAGGCGCTGGCGAAGTCCCCGGCCGACCGCTTCGAGAAGTGCGCGGATTTCGCGCGTGCCCTGGGGAATAGGGCCGGCATCGGTGCGGTTGACCTCGAGGCGACCGCGCCGGCGCCCGCGTCGACGGGACCCCGCCACGCGAAGACGCCGTCCGCACGACGATCCCTAACCCGGAGCCGTGCGCCGGTGGTGCTGGGCCTGGCGCTGGCACTGTCGTTGATCGCGGTTGCCGCCGTGCTGTATCTGGCGCTCGACGAACGAGACGAACTCCGCACGGCTGCCAAACCGCCGCCGCCGACTACCACCACGTCCACCGCCGGTGTTGTCCTTCCGGTGGTCGTGGTGGGCGCCGACTGCGCGACGCTCGGAGGCGCCGGGGTCACAGAGTCCGGCGACCCGGCCTACTGCGCCCGCCTGGCCTCCTCGGGCGCGCCGTTGTGGTCGCTGTATCCCGGCGAGATCCCTCGCCCGTCCGGGACTGCCGACGCCCCGGTACTGGTGTGTATGACGCAGACCGGGCAGACCCAGATGGACTGCCAGGACGACATCGTGCAGGAGAACAACGATCCCGGCGCCAACGACCAAACGCCCTAGATGGCGGGCAGTTCCAGCCATTCGTCGACCATGAAATCGTCCCCGCGGGCCACCACCCTGGCTCCGCCGTGTCCCGGGTAGTGCGCCGGGATCACCATGGCGCGGCGGCGCGACGCCTCGGTGAGCACCCGATTGCGGGTGACGGCCGCCGCACGTGGATCCTCGTCGAAGGCGCAGGCGTCATCGGGTCGCGCAAGCTGGATCGGGCAGTGCGTCAGGTCGCCGACGAACACCGCGGGCACACCGGCGTCCAGCCACAGCACCGACGAGCCCGGCGTGTGCCCCGCGGCGGGGCGCAGCCACACCGATTCGCTGAGCTGGTGGTCGCCGGAATACAGCTCCGTCTGTGCCTCGACGGGTAAGACACTGTCGGCGAACACGATTCGCATACCCTCGTTGGTGCTGGCGCCGTCGGGCGAGAAGTGGCGGTAGTCGAGTTCGGGCATCAGGTAGCGGGCGTTGGGGAAGGTCGGCACCCAGGACCCGTCCCCGGCGCCCGCGCCGCTCGCGGCGGGAAGGCGGGTGTTCCACCCGACGTGGTCGGTGTGCAGATGGGTGTTGATCACCACGTCGACCGCCTCGGGTTGCACACCCGCGCGTGCCAGTGCGCCGAGGAAATCGGTGTCCAGGTGGTCGAGCGGCGGCATGTGCGGCCGGTCCCTGTCGTTGCCGACGCCGGTGTCCACCAGGATCGTCAGGCCGTCGACCTCGACGACCCAGGTCTGCATGGCGATCTTCCACTCGTCGGTGGCCCGGTCCCAGAACAGCGGCTCCAGCAGGTCGGCATTCTCCGGCCACGCCTCTGCCGGCGTCTCGGCGAACAGCGCCGTCTGGATCTGGACCCGCAGTTCCACCACGCGGGTCACGGTGGCATGGCCCATTGTCAGGCCCACACTCACGCCTCGATCCTGATCTGCCCGGGCGACCACAGACCCGAGTGGGTCTGCGAGCCCAGCTCGATCTCGGCGGGCGTCGCCTCGACGATGGTGTCGAAGCGCCGCAGCGATCCCCAGTCCTGACCCCAGTCCTCCGACAGATAGGTCGACATCACCGACGCCCGCAGCAGCAGGTCGGTGATGCCCAGCAGGCCGCCGTTCTTGCCGTCCTGCCAGGTGTCGGTGCTCTGCAGTTTGGCGAAGTAGTCCGGGGAGATCCGGAACTTGGGAATGTCGGTGACGCCGTTGGCGTGCAGCATCGGCTGCTGGCAGGGGAACGCCAGACCCACCGCCCAGTCCAGCAGGACCGGCTGCTCGGACCCGATGTACTCCTGCACCGAACGCACTTCGGGCACCCGCGGCGGCGTCACGGCAATCCAGTCGCCCTGGCCCAGCGACAGGTCCTCGGCG
The DNA here is from genome assembly GCF_005222675.1 of Mycolicibacterium sp. CR10. Classification (GTDB taxonomy): domain Bacteria; phylum Actinomycetota; class Actinomycetes; order Mycobacteriales; family Mycobacteriaceae; genus Mycobacterium. The sequence continues at coordinate 344,475 of NZ_STGE01000009.1, forward strand.
ATCACCCGTACCGCGACGGCATCGGCGGGGATCTCCGAGCGGGGGTAGCGCAGGTTGCGCCACGACGGTGTCGGGCCGATGTCGAACGGGCTGACCCGGCCCGCGGGCTCCAGGGCGCCACCCGGTCCGCGGCGCGCGTACTCGAGCTCGACCGTCTGCCCGGAGCTCAAGCCCTCGGTGACACTGGTGCCCGCGATCGTCCCGGCCGCGGTGATCGTCACCAGGGGGTGGGCGTCGTCGGCGGCCGGCAGCTCGTACCACGCCGACGCCAGCGTGCTCTCCTGTTGGGCCTCAAGGGAATACGTCCCGGCGATCGGCACTCGTGCCGGATCGAGGCCGTAGGGCAGCGGCACCGTGGAGCCGTTGATGCCCGGCCGGGTCCGCTTGATCGGCCGATTCCAGTCGGCATCGGTGCCCGGCTGCGGGTTGTTGATCCGGATCGCCTCGGCGATGATCCGGTCCGGAACGCCGTTGGGGGAGAAGCCCACCGGATCGGTCCCGCCGAGCGGACCGAGCGGACCGTAGTCGCCGGGGGCGGCCGTCAGGAACCCGGCGTTCGAATCGGGTTCGACGAGAACGTCGTCGGCCATGCCGCAGCCGCCGACGAACGCGCGCACATTGGCCCAGCCGTTGGAGTAGGTCGGGTACTGGCGGACCACACCCACGACCATCGAGGCCACGAACACCACGACCATGAAGCCCGCGGCGAGGGGTATCGGTGCGGCGGTGAGCTTGTCGACGATCTTTGATTCCCGCGTGCCGGTGACGTGCAGCCAGAAGGCCCACAGAGCGGCGACCACGAACAGCGCGAAGAACACCCCGCTGACCGTCACCCCGCCGAGCTGTGGCACCGAATTGTTGTATGGGACACCGAAATTGGAGACATACCACCAGCCGTTGGTGGATGCAAAGCACAGCGCCAACACGAAGAACACCAGCGACAGGAAGGTCATCCGGTTGCGGGCCGACCGCAGCACCAGCGGCGAGACCATCACCGTCGCCAGCGCCGCCATCGCCCCGCCGACGGCTGCGAACAGGCCGAAGTGGTGGATCCACTTGGTGGGGGTGAACATCAGGAAGAAGATCGTGGCGAAGATGACGCCCATCAGTCGCCAGGCCGGGCCGCGCGCCACCCCGGGAACCCGCTTGCGCCGCAACATCAGGAACAGCGCCGGGAACAGGCACATCACGGTGAACAGGAACGCGACCCGCCGCGAGATGGCGGCGTCGGTGGTCGGCAGGATCAGGTAGTAGTAGCGCAGGATCTCGGTGAACCACTCCTGGCTGGGGCCGATCGCGGTGCGAATCCTGGTGGCTTCCAACACCGTTGCCAGTGTCTGGTCGGCGAACACCACGGTCAGCACGATGGTTCCCGCGGCCAACAGCGGGGCCACCAGCGGCCAGGTGCCCACAGCCTGGCGGCGCCGCACCAGGATTCGCAGGATCGGGCGGCCACCGGCGACCAGTGCGGCCACCGCGATCAGCCCGGTGGGCTGGATGCCCAACGTGAACGCGGCCGTGGTGATCGCCAGCGCGAACGGTGTCAGCCGGCCCGAGCTGATGGCCCGCTCGATCAGCACATAGGTGATCAGCGCGCCGGTGGCGATCTGGCCTTCGGGGCGCAGTCCGTTGTTGAAGGGCATCCACGCCGCCAACAGCACCAGCCCGGCCGCCCACAGCGCCGCCCGGCTCCCCACCACCGCGGGACCCAGCCGGGGCAGCACCTCGCGTGAGAGCAGCAGCCAGCAGACAAGCGCGCAGATCAGGTCGGGCAGCCGGATCCAGATGCTCGCGTCGCTGACCCGCGTCATCAGGGCCAGCAAGTTGTAGTACCAGCCGAACGGGTCCTCCGGGCTGCCGAACCAGCGGAAGTAGTTCGACATGTAGCCCGCGTGGTCGGCCACCCGGGCCATGCCCAGGATGTAGCCGTCGTCCGACGAGTTCGCGCCGATCACGTACCAGAGTGCGAAGCCGCCGACCACGACGCCGTCGACGGGGGTGACGGTGCGCCATCGTGACGGGATGAGGCGGTGCATGCGCCTGCCGTCGAGCCGGTCCAGGCGCCACAGCGCGAGCAGCGCGATCACGGTCGAGACGATGGCCAGCAGCATGGCCGCGAGCTTGAGCCCGGTCGGGTGCGTGGTGAATCGGGTGTCGATCGAGGCCGAGAACTCCATGCCCGGAGGGGCGGGGCCGGTCAGCTCGGTGAACAGGCCGACGATGGCCGGTCGCAGGTTCGGGTCGGCAAAGCCGGTGCGCTGGGGCGACCCGTCCGTCTTGGTCAGCCCGACGAACTCGGCGAAGGTGCCGTCCAGCGACGACGTGATGTCGAGTCGGGAACAACCGGGGCCGGCTCCGGGGCCGCCGGCGATGCGGTCCCGGTCCACACTGGCAACCACGACGTTGCGCACGATCACGTCGACACGTCCGCCGCCTGCATCAGTTCCCGGGTCGCTTCGCTCCTGCCCGCCGGCGTCTTCTCCCGGGTCGCTCCGCTCCTGCCCGCCGGCGTCTTCTCCCGGGTCGCTCCGCTCCTGCCCGCCGGTGACATTGACCAGCATCGCGTTCAGCGCCGCATCCCTGCCCTCCGGCGGTGCGGTGCCCAGCACCAGCCCGCCGTCTTCCGGCATGTCGCGGATCACGTCGCACGGCACCGTCGCGGTCAGGCTCACCGGCGCCTGCGAAATCAGTGGCGCGGTGACGTTCTCGAGCTGACCCTGCTGCGGCCAGTTCAGCGTCGCCGTCGTCTGGGTGACGGGCAGCAGTGGCGTCGCGACGGCCAGCACGAAGCCGAGCAGCCCGGCGATCGTGGCGACCCAGCGCGCGGTTCTCACGTCGTTCACGGCTGAGGTGGCTTTTGTGCCGTTCTCTTCGTTCACGGCAGGGCCCTGATGGGTCCGCCGCGGTTCCAGCCGAACACTCGCGTCGAACCCTCCTCGATCACGGCTTCGGGTGCCCGCTCCCGAGGCACCACCCGGATGTAGCGCTCGAGCGAACCCCAGTCCCGGTACCAGTCGCCGCGCAGGTACGTCGGGATCGTCGATGTGCGCAGCAGTGCCTGAATGAACAGGAACGGTCCGCCGTCGGCGGCCGACTGCCACTGGTTCGACGACGACACCATCTGCTTGAAGTTCGGCAGGATCCGGTACTCCGGGAGCTCAGCCACGCCGAGGTGCTCGGAGAACGGGCGCTGGCACGGGAAGTTGGCCGCGGTGGCGATGTCCAGCAGAACCGGGGTCTGCGAGCCGAGGAACTGCTGTGCGGTCTGCAGCACCGGCACCCGCGGCGGGGTGAACCCGAACCACTGATCGTCGGACAGGTTGGGATCGTCGGCGACGATCCGGGCCACGTTGGCTTCCGGGGGCGCCGTGGTCAGCGGGAAGCGCAGGTTGCGCCACGCCTTCTGCTGGAAGATGTCGATCGGCTGGACCTCGTTGAGCGCCTGATACGACCCGTCGGGCCGGTGCACACCCCACTGCAGCTTGAGGGACTGGCCGTAGTTGAACGACCCGTCCTCCTCGTAGTACCAGATGGCGCCGGCGGCAGCGACGGACACCAGCGGCCGGTCGGGGGTGCGGGGTGGCAGCTGGTACCACGACGAGGTCGCCTTGGCGGCGAGGGTGTTCTCGTCGTAGCTGCCCATCACCGGGGTGCGGTCGGGGTCCAGCCCGAACGGCAGGTACACCCGGGACCCGTTGATGCCTTCGGGCCCGTAGCCGCCTCCGGTGCCTGCGGCGTAGCCGATGCCGATGTTCGGTTTGTCGACGGGACCGTCGGAGTTCACCAGTCCCGGGTTGGCCGCGACGGGTTCGGCGGGCTCCAGGGTGTCGCTGACGCCGTTGGGGGTGAAGCCCACGGGATCCTCGCCGCCCAGAGGCCCGTACTCACCGAACCGCTGGCCCGGAACCGGTTGCAGCATCCCGGCATTGGTGTCGGGTTCGACCAGGACGGCGTCAGCCATCGCACAGCTGGTGTCCGATAACCCTGAACTCAGCGCCGACAGGTTGGCCGCACCGGTGGTGTAGACGGGGTAGCGGCCCACGGTGGCCTTGACCATCGACCCCAGCTCGAGGATCACCATGATGACGGCCACCACGAGAAGCGGGGTGGACGCCAGTGCGCGGTTGCGCCCGGTGTCGGCGACCTCGGTGTGCCCGGCGTAGTCCATGCGGAAGTGCAGCCAGCCGGCCAGCAGGCCGAAGGCGATGGCGAGCACCAGGAAGATCGTCGTCACCGGGAAGCCGACGATCACCGGCTGTTTGTCGAACCACGGCACCCCGTAGTTGGCGACGTAGAACCAGCCGTTGATGCCCGCGTTGGCCCATGCCAGCACGAACAGCAGGGCGGTCACGTAGAGCGCCAGGTTGCGTCGGCTGTGTAGCCCGACGCGGGCGAACGCGAACGCCGTCACCGCGCCGAGCGCACCTGACAGCCCGGCGAACAGGCCGAACTGCGCCGACCATTTCGTCGGGGTCACCGACAGCATCAGCAGTCCGACCGCGGTGGTGCCCGTGAGCCGCCACACGGGCCCGTTGACGGCGCCCGGCACGCTACCCCGGCGCAACAGCACCATGATGAGACCGAAGAGGCACAGCAGCAGGACAAGCACCGAGAACCGGCGGGTCAGCGACGCGTCGACGCTGTCCTCGACCATTACGAAGTAGTAGCGCAGGAACTCCTGGTACCAGGGGATGGTCGGCCCGACGACGTACTTGATGCGGGCCGACTCGGCGACGGTGGCCAGTGTCTGGTCGCGGAACACCACGACGAAGACCAGCGACGCGGCCGCCGCCAGCGGGGCCAGCTGTGCGGCCAGCCCGTCGGTGGTCCGGCGGGCGGAGATGATGCGCGCAATGCCGCGCGCACCGACCAGTAGCGGCGCCAACGCCACCAGGCCCTGCGGGGCCAGGGTCACGCAGAACACCGCGACGACGATCGCGGCCGCGGCGGGCCAGAGTTGCCGCTTGCCCAACGACGTTTCGATGAGCATCCAGATCGCGAGAACACCGAACGCGATCAGCGGTTCGGGGCGCAGGCCGTTGTTGAACGGCAGCCACGCGGCGAGGAACACCGCGCCTGCGGTCCACATCGCGATCCGGTTGCGCGCCAGGCGTCCGCCGAGGCGCGGCAGCACGCAGCGGCTGAGGATCAGCCAGGTGCCGATGGCGGCGGCGGTGGCGGGCAGCCGCATCCAGATGCCCGCGGTGCTGAACGACGCCAGGTGCGCCAGCACGCTCTGATACCAGTCGAACGGAGCTTCCGAGGTGCCGAAGAAGCGGTAGTAGTTGGCGGTGTAGCCGGCCTCCCCGGACACCCGGGCGATGGTCAGGTTGTAGCCGTCGTCGGAGGACTGTGCCCCCACCAGATGCCACAGCAGCAGCGCACCGACCACGCCGGCGTCGGTAAGCCATGTCGACAGGCCGACGCGGCGGCCCCGCCGCAGCTCCCGCGGCAGGCGGCGGCCCGATGAGCGGTCCAGCGCTGCCAGGGCGAGGATCGAGGCCAGCACGCAGGCCACTCCGACCGTCATCACCGCGAGCTTCAGCAGCGTCGGGGTGGTGACGAACCGGGTGTCGATGTCGATGGTGGCGGACACACCGCTCTGGGTGGGCACCTCCAGTTCGGTGAAGATGCCGGCGACCTGAGGCCGTTTCTCGGGTGCCAGCGTTCCGGTGGCACCGGGAATGCCGACGAAGTCGGCGCCTACTGCGCCGACATTGGCCCAGAGGTGGATCGTGCTGCACTTCCCCGACTCCACAGCAGCACGGGGCGCCACCGCGGCGACCGAGTCGCGGAAGGCCACGATGACGCTGTCGGCGTTGGCGCGCACGAACAGGCCGTTGCGGCCCGCGTCGATGCCGTCGGGCGGGATCGTGGAGAACACCAGCCCGCCGTCGGCGGGCAGCGTGGCCACGGTCTGGCAGGGGATGACCACGTCGAGCGACTTGGGAGCGCCCGACACCAGGGGTGCGGTGATGCCGTTGACGGTGCCGTCGTTGCCGACCGTCTGCGGCCAGTTGATGGTCGCCGTCGTCTGGGTGACCGGCAGCAGCGGCGCCAGCGCGAAGAGCAGGATTCCGAGCACTCCCGCGACGATCGCGATGAGGCGGGGAGTCCGGTCAGGCACGAGGGTCGATGGTAGGCGACGTCAGCTCAGACGCAGCGGCGCCGGGCTCCACAGGCCGCTGCGCGTTGCCGAACCGAGATCGAGCCGGGCGGGCTCGGCGTTGGGGTAGAAGGGCGTGAGCTGCTGCAGCGAGCCCCAGTCGCGGAACCAGTCGTGCTTGAGATAGGTGGGGACGGTGGTGGCGCGCAGCAGGAGTTCGGTGATGCCCAGCGGTCCGCCGCCGAGGTAGTCCATCACCGGCGAGTTGGCTTCGGCGCCGAACCGGTCGGGCATGATGCGCCACTTGGGCACCTCGATGACGCCGTTGCGGTGGCCGAACGGGCGCTGGCAGGGGAACGCCAGCCCGACCAGCCAGTCCAGCAGCACCGGATCACTGGACCCGACGACGTCCTGCAGGGTGCGCAGCGCGGGGATGCGCGGCGGTGTGACAGCGATCCAGTGCTGCGGACTCAGGTCGTCGTCGCTGGCAACCAGCCGGATGCGGGTCGCGTCGGCCGGAATGGCGCTCAACGGCGCGCGCAGATTGCGCCATGCCGGGGAGGCGCCGACGTCGCCGAAACCGATCTGGCCTTCCGGCTCGTCGGTGTCGCCCTCGCCGGCCCACTGCACCACGACCTCGTCCGCGTCGAAGCGTCCCGCCGCGGAGACCACCAGCAGGGAGTCGGAGCGGTCGCCGTCACTCCAGCCTGCGGGCAGCTGGTACCACGCCGATCGCAGGTTCGCGGGCTGCTGGGTGCCGCTTCGCCAGCTGCCGAGCACCGGTGTGCGGGCAGGATCGAGGCCGTAGGGCAGGAGCGCCCGTGACCCATTGACGCCCGCGGCGGCGGTGGTGCCGCCCTCGGTGCCGGCCTCGCTTTCGGTGACGACGCCGCTGTCGGTGTCGGCGAAGTTGCCCGCGCCGGACTCCTCCATGACGGCGTCGGCCGACACGTCGGACGGAATCCCGTTGGGGCCGAAGCCTTCCGATGTGCCCGAGCCCAGCGCTTCGCCGATCGGCACCCCGATGGGGGTCAACAGGCCGTCGTTGACGTCCTCTTCCACCAGCACGTCCTCGGCCATGCCGCACGTCTTACCGGTGAGTGCCTCCAGATTGGACCGGCCGACCGTCCACCCCGGGTACTGGCCCGTCATCGCCATTGTCAGCGACCCCACCTGGAAGATGACCAGTGCCCATGTGGCAATGGCCAACGGCGCCTGGGCAATCGGCCGCCATCGGCGCCTGCTGCCCTCGGATCGTGAGCCGTCGCGGCCCGTGAAGTGGAACCATGCGGCCACCAGCAGCGCGACGACCGACAATCCGAGCAGGATGGTGGTGAAGCCGAACTTGTACTCCGGGAAAGAATTCGACCACGGGACCCCGAAGTTCGAGACATACCACCAGCCGTTCACCGTCGCGAACGACAGGGCGGTGATGAACAGCACCGCTGCGGCGAACATCGTGCGGTTGCGGCGCGAGCGCATCGCCGCCGCGGATACCGCCACCGCGGCCAGCGCGCCGAGCGAACCGGCCAGCCCCGCGAACACGCCGAAGTGGTGCGTCCACTTGGTGGGCGTGAACATCATCACCAGGAACGAGATGATGGTGATGCCGATGATGCGCCTGCTCGGACCCAGTGCGGTGCCGGGAATCCTGCCCTTGCGCAACGACATCGCGACCGCGACGGCCAGTGACAGCAGGAGCGTCAAGACCGCGAACCGGCGCGCCACCGAGCCGTCCGGACTGGTGGTGAACAGGCGCGAGTAGCGGATGTGTTCGTCGAACCAGGCCAGGCTCGGGCCGACGGCCGACTTGAAGCTGCTGGCCTGCAGCTCGGCGGCCAACGTCTGGTCGCGGAAGATCAGGAAGATGGTGACGGTGCCGGCGGCCGCGATCGGCGCCAGCAGCGCCCAGTACCCGAATCGCGAAGTATGCGCGGCCACAATGGTTTTCAGCGGTCCGATGGCGACAAGCAGGGCACCGACCGCGGCGATGCCGGTGGGGCCGGAGAACAGCGTCAACGCGCCGATGATGATCGCGACCGCCACCGGAAGCAGCCGACTGGTGGCGACACCACGCTCGACCGAGCACCACGTCAGCAGGATGCCGAGCGCGATGATCGGTTCGGGGCGCAGGCCGTTGTTCAGCGGCAGCCAAAAGGCAAGGAACAGGCCCGCGGCGGTCCACGCCGCGGCGCGGCTGTGTTTGACGGCGGAGCCCAGTCGGGGGATGACCTCGCGGCTGATCACCCACCAGCAGGCCAGGCCCATCACCAGAGTGGGCAGACGCATCCACACGCTGGTGGTGCTGACGTGCGCCCACAGCGCGAGCAGGTCGTAGTACCAGCCGAACGGCGCTTCGGGTGTGCCGAACCACCGGTAGTAGTTGGCCATGTAGCCGGCGTTCTCGGAGACCCGCGCCATCGTCAGGATGTAGCCGTCGTCGGCGGTGTTGGCGCCGACGAAGTGCCACCACACCAGCAGGGCGGTCACCACGCCGTCCAACGGGGACATCGACCACCACCGTGGCGGCAGGAACCGCCGGTGCCGCATGCCGTCGGCGTTGTCGAGAACGTGCAACGCACCCAGCGACACGATCGTCATGGCGACGCCCACGATCATCGCGAGCAACTTCAGCAGGGTCGGCGACGTGCTGTAACGCGAGTCGATCGTCGCCGACAGCTCCAGGCCCGGAGGTGCCGGACCCGTCAGGTCCGTGAACACCCCGACGATTTGGGGCCGGAAGTCGTAGCCACTGCGCTCGCCACGCAGCGGTTCGCCCGTGTTGGCTTGATTGTCGCCATCCGGCGCCTCCGTGAGGCCGACGAACTCGCCGGTGACCTTGTCGGCGTGCGCGGTGAACGTCAGCTCCCGACAGGCGGGGCTGAGCACCTGGTCCAGCGGTGCGCTGACCACCGGCGTGTTGCGGACGATGACCAGCAGGTCGTTGTTGACGCGTTCGATGAGCAGGCCGCGGTCGATCGCCTTGGGCGCCTGCTTGGGCACGGTGGACAGCAACACGGAGCGTCCGGGCCGGTCGAGGCCCGCGGCGGCGCTGCACGGCACGGTGATCTGCAGGTCGGTGGCGACGTAGCCGATCAGTGGCACGTCGACACTCTGAAGGACGCCGTTCTGCGGCCAGTTCAGCTGGGCGGTGGTCTGGTTCACCGGCAGAAGCGGGGTCGCGACGGCGAGCAGCGTGCCCAGCAGTCCGGCGACGATCGCGATCAGCCGCGCGGAGCGGTGGTTCGCAACGGCCTTTGTCGGCACCGCCGACGCACCCTCTCCGACGACCACGGAGCTAGATGGTAATTGGCTTGCGAATGGCCAGGACGAACGGCCCGATGGTTGACACGTCGAAGCGTGGATCGTCGAACAGCGCATCGTCCAGCGCGACGTGGTAGCGGCGCACGTTGGGCTGGTTCGGATAGACGTCCGACGCGAGTCGCAGCGTGTAGCTGTCATTGGCGCCGCGGCGCATCAGAAACACCGTCGGTGGCTCCCAGGGCATGGCGTCGAGCGCCTCGATGAACTGGTCGGCGTCGGTCAGCATGCCCCAGCCCTCGATGGCGCCCGCGCGCTGGTCGAACTGGGCGAGTGGGTTGGCGTAATGGGAGGTCAGGCCCTGAAACCCGTAGTACGGGTAGTACGACAGGAAGCTGTAGTCGGCGGTCATGACGACGGTTTCGTTGCGCGGGCGGCCCGTCACCTCCTGGATCCGGGCGTCGACCTCGCGGTAGTACTGTTCGGCTCCCGGCGGGCGGCGATCCGCGCGTTGGCCATCCCCGTCGGTGTCGGTGTAGGCGACGATGATGTCGGAACGCAGTACGTCGGGGATGTCCTGGCTGAACGTGACCGCGCCCAGGGCGCCGACCGCGGTGGCCACCGCGACGACCCTGCGCGCAGATTGATCTCTGCCGGACTGCCGTGCACGGGCGGCCACCGCCCGGGTGACCTCGAGGAAGCCGAACGCGCCCGCCGCGGTCAGCAGGATGGTCAATGGTGGCTGCAGGCGGAATGACAGCAGCGTCGTGCCGGCCAGCGTCGTCAACATCGACAGCAGCGACCAGGCGTAGACCGCCAGCACGCCGACCGCCAGCGCGCCGGCCCTCGTGGACGTGCGCGCGTAGATCACCAGCCACAGGGTGCCGAGCATGCACAACGCCCCGAGAAGGGTGAACTGCAGCATCGGGAAGGACAGTTGCGCGCCGTCGACGGGCAGATAGTGCTGGGCGGTGCCGGTGTCAGCCGGTGTCCCCTTGGCCGCGGCGAGCAGGTATGGCGCCCAGCCGATGAGGGCGAGCAGGCCGGAGATGACGGCGATGGCCAGCAGTCGCAGCAGCGGGTCGAGCTTTCGGCGGGCCACGGCGACCAGGACCGCCATGATGGTCACCGTGAACGCGGCGTAGGCGAGCAGCAGTGTGTAGAACAGGGCCGCGACGCCGAGGAAGAGACCGACGGCGACGATCGCGGCCCAGCCACCGTGCCTAGTCCCCGGGTCGCTTCGCTCCTGCCCGCCGTGGTCATTCCCCGGGTCGCTTCGCTCCTGCCCGCCGTGCCGGCCTCCTGCACGCAGCCCCGACCAGGCGAGCACGAATACCGGCGGCAGCAGCACGGCGATGATGGCCGCGTAGGGCTCGGCCGGTGAGTAGGCCAGCGCCGCCGCCGCGGTGGCAGTCGACACCACCAGCGCGTACTCGAAGCGAATCATGTTGGCCCACAGCACAAAGGACAGCACGATCGCGATCGAGATCGAGATGATCGACCACGGTTTGAACATCTCCCACGCGGGGGTGCCGGTGAGGTCGGCGAGCCTGCCGCCGATCCAGAACCAGCCCGGGGGATAGAACGGTGGCAGCCCGATGTAGGTCATGTCGTGCAGGCTCGCGGAATCGGCGAGACGGGTGAGGTACTCGGTGCGGAACTGCTGGTCCACCGAGATGCCGAATAGGTACAGCTTGGTGGCGCCCAGCGGCATCGCGATCGTGACGACCGAGAAGGCGGCGAGCAGGAACACCGCGCCGAGGCGGGCCAGGAGCCGGCGCCCGCGGCGCCACGCCATGCCACACGCCAACAGCCCTGCCAGGCAGACGACCTGGCCCACCGTGGTCAGTGCATGCAGCTGGTTGGACGAGTTGTAGGCGGGCCACTCCACCCGCGCGATCGCGACCAGGGCGATCACGGCGACGACTACTGCGACAGCCGCCGCGATGAGCATCTGGCCGACCACCTTGGTCGGCGCGGCCAGTGAACCACCTGCCCTCGATTCCCGGGTCGCTCCGCTCCTGCCCACCGGACTCAGATCGGCAGCTTGCGGAAGATGGGGCGCGGGATGTGGCGCAGCACCATCATCACGTAGCGGAACGGACCCGGCGCCCAGATCAGGTCCTTACCCTTGTTCGACGCGGTAACAGCCATCTCGGCGACGTCTTCCTTGTCGACGGTGAAGGGCGCCTCTTTGGCGCCGGTGGCCTTCCAGTGCTCGATCGTTGTCGTCGTGCGTACCTGGCCGGGCCGGATGACCAGCACGCGAACGCCGAACTCCCGCAGTGCTTCTCCCAGTCCGAGGTAGAAGCCATCGAGACCGGCCTTGGTGGAGCCGTACACGAAGTTGGAACGGCGGACGCGCTCGCCGGCCGCGGAGCTCATCGCGATGATGCGGCCCGAGCCCTGTGCGCGCATCTTCTGGCCGAGCAGCACGCCGACGGAAACGGCTGCGGTGTAGTTGATCCCGGCGATCTGGACGGCCTTGCGCTGGTTCTGCCAGAGCTCTTCGGCGTCACCGAGAAGGCCGAAGGCGACGACCGCGACGTCGACGTCCCCGCCGGCGAATGCCGCGTCGATCACGGTGGGGTGACTCTCGGTGTCCAGCGCGTCGAAGTCGATCCAGTCGACAGCCTTGGCGCCTGCGGCACGCATCTGCTCGATGGCTGCGTCCTTGCGCGGGTGCCCCGGGAGATCGGCGAGTACCACCCGGGCGTGCGCGTTGCGGAGATAGCGCTCGGCGATGGCCAGGGCGATCTCCGAGGTGCCGCCCAGCAGCAGGATTGTCTGGGGGTTACCTGTTGCGTCGAACACCATTTAGAGCAGCTCCAGTCGTCGGGCCATGTCGGAGGCGAACACCCCGTCGGGGTCGACCTTGCGGCGCAAGGCAATCCACTCGTCGATACGGGGATACATGGCGTGGAAGGTCTCGGCGGTGGTGCGGGAATCCTTGGCGGTGTAGAGCCGTCCGCCGAACTCGAGCACCCGCTGGTCGAGGCCGTTGAGGAACTCGTTGAGGCCCGGCTTGATCGGGAAGTCGACGCAGATGTTCCAGCCGGGGATCGGAAAGCTCAGCGGCGCTTGGTTTCCCGGCCCGAACAGCTTGAACACGTTGAGGAACGAGTAGAACCCGGAACGCTGGATGTCGACGATGATCGCCTTGAATTCCTCGACGGCCTCGGTGGGGACGACGAACTGGTACTGACCGAACCCTGCGGAGCCGTAGGCGCGGTTCCACTCCCCGAACATGTCGAGAGGGTGATAGAACTGCGTCAGGTTCTGGGCCTTGCCGCGGTAGGTGCCGGACTTGCGGTACCAGAGTTCGCCGATCGGGCCGAACGTGTACTTGTTGGCCAGCCCGTTCGGGAAGACGTCGGGCAGCGTAATTAGTTGCGGCGCATCGAATTTGAGTGGGTCTTTCTGCAGCTTCTTCGGCAGCTGGTCGATGGTGGCCAGCGAGCCGCGGGAGATCGCGGCCCGACCCAGTTTCGGCGGCGCGCTGATCGCGTCGAACCACGCCGACGAGTAGGTGTAGTTGTCCTCGGTGCCGTCGCTGTGGAAGGCAATGGTCTCGTCGAGCGTGCTGGTGACGTCACCGTCGGCGATGAAGTAGGCGGTTTCCGTCGCCGTCATCTCGATGGTGGCGCGCAGGATGATGCCGGTCAGCCCGTTGCCGCCGACGGTCGCCCAGAACAGTGCCGTGTCGTCGTCGGAGCCGCCCGATGGAGTGACGGTGCGGACCTCGCCGTTGGCCAGCAGCAGGTCCATCGACCGGACATGGTCGCCGAAGCTGCCGGCACTGTGGTGGTTCTTGCCGTGGATGTCGCAGGCAATCGCGCCCCCGATGGTGACCTGGCGGGTGCCCGGCAGGACCGGGACCCACAGACCCAGCGGAAGTGCGGCCCGCATCAGCTGGTCGAGGTTCACGCCTGCGTCGACGTCGACGAGCCGGCTGTCCGCGTCCATCGTGTGGATGCGGTTGACCACGCTCATGTCGACGACGAGGCCGCCACCGTTTTGGGCGTTGTCGCCGTAGGAGCGACCCAAACCGCGCGCCAGCACGCCGCGGTGGGACCCGTCGGCGGTCTGCGTCACCGCCTTGACGATCACTTCAGGATCCGGGGTCGACAGCACTTCGGCTACGGACGGGGCGGTGCGGCCCCAGCCGGTCAGCCGCTTCGCGGTGGTGTTGAACTCGGTGCTCGACATCGTCAAAGAGGGTACCGCTTGGGTTGACGAGCTCACCGCAGCGCGATCATTCCCCGGGTCGCTGCGCTCAGCGCAACGCGATCTATACCCGGTTCGCTGCGCTCAGCGCAGCCGGAAGATGACCACCCGCTGGACGATGAAATTGATGACCGTCGCCGTGCCCTGGGCGATCACGAATGCCACCGGAACACGCCATGGCTTGTCCTCGAACTGCATGTAGAAGACGTAGTTAATGCCCACCTGGACGGCGTAGGTCACGGCATACAGCGCAACGACGGCGATGAACCGGGCTCGGCTCGGCGGTGCCTGGAACGTCCATCGCCGGTTGATCAGGTAGGCGGTGGTGGTGCCCGCGATGAAGCTGAGGGTCTTGGCGACGTTGACGTGCAGGCCCGCGGCCAGCAACGCCACGTAGAGACCGAAGTCGACGATCGCCGATAGCCCGCCGGTCACGATGAACCGCCAGATCTGCGTCGTCAGGCTCAGCTGAGGTGACATCGGGGGCTCGGCCACCCGGGCAGCTTACGGGTACGCGGATCGGGCCCGATTTCAGAAGGGTGTCGAACCTCTGGCGTCGTCAGGACTGCGGGACGCACTTCTGCAACTCGACGTGGCTCACGCGCTTGCAGCGCAACGTCTCTCAGTTCATTTGCGGGCGGTCGCGGGCGCGATGCGGGCGATCCCGCGCAGGATCCACGGTGTGTGCTTGGCCATAGCGGCCACGGCGCGGTCCGTGCGGCGCATTGCGATGCGGGGGCCAGGTGTCGGCGTTGACACCAGTTCCGCCTCGACCGATCCTGCCCGTGCGCCGTGGCGATCCACCGCCAACAGCTGCCAGGTCCCCGGCACGCCGCGCAGCTCGACGCTGCCGCGGTCCTCAAAGCCGGTGCCGGAGCCGACGACGAGGTCACGCACGGTGCCCGAGGCGAGGATCTCCCCGGCGTCGGCGTGGTCGACGATCCGCGCCGCGATGTGTACCGCAATCCCGCCGATGCCGTCGTCCAGCAGTTCGCACTCGCCGGTGTGAATACCGGCCCGAATCTCGATACCCAGCGTCTCGGCGTCAGCACGCAAGGCCTCGGCGCAACGGATCGACTGTGTGGGGGCTGTCGAACGTCATGAGGTGGCCGTCGCCCGTCCTCTCCACCACCGTGCCGCCGAACCGTTCCGCGAGCTCCGCAGTGATCTCTCCCAGGCGGGCCAGCACCGCACGCCATCGCTCGTCGCCCATCGCCGCCGCACGTTGCGTGGAGCCGACGATGTCGGTGAACAAGACGGTGCGCAGGGCGCGCCGTGACGGGGAAGGCGTCCCCTGGCTGCCGGTGAGGAACTCCTCGACCACCGTCAGGATCCGGTCGGGATCGGCGAGCCAGGGCACGTGGTCTCTGCCCTCGACTTCGAGCAACCTCGCACCGGGAATGTGATCGGCGAGGTATCGGCCGCATTGCACCGGAACGACTTCGTCGCGGGCGTGGATGACCAGGGTGGGAACGTTGATTGTCGGCAAGATCGGCCGCACATCGATGAGGAGCAGCAACGCTTCAAGTGCGACGCGCGCCATCCCTGGGCTGTCGCTCATGCGCTCCATCATGGCCAGCAGGCGTAGCGATCTCACCGACGGCAGCAGCGCCCTGCCCACCGCGCCGCTGCCCCACTCCGCGCGGGCGGCACGGCACCACATCTGCCAGCGGACGAGCTGCTCCACCGAGGGCGTGTAGTCCTCACCGAACTTCGGGACTAGGCGTGCCCGCAGCTCGGCCGGATCGCGGTCCAAGTCATCCCAGTCGTCGGCGAAGGAGCACGCGAAGGTACCCGTGAGAATCAGCGCCCGGGTGCGCTCGGGCCGTGTTGCGGCGAAGACGATGGCGGCCGGACCCCCTTCGCTAGCCCCGAAAATCACCGGCCTTTCGAAGCCGACGGTGTCCATGACAGCCTCGATCTCAGCGGCCCGATCATCCAGAGTGCGGACGTTCGGCACTGGATCCGACAGCCCCACCCCGGCCTTATCGAACAGAAGCACGCGACAGAAGGTGGAGAGCCGCTCGAAGAAGACCACGAACTCGGGCGCGGTCCAGTACAACTCGATGTGGCTGGCGAACGATCCCGCAAAGACGAGCTCGACAGGCCCGTCCCCGAACACCTGATACGCCAGGCTCAGATCGCCGCAGGCAGCGTACGACGTTTCCGGCACGTCTGGAGCGTACTGCGGCAGGTCCTGTCGGGGCTGGAGTTCGGGGTGCACCGTGGCCACCGTCTCAGAGCCGCGCTCGAGGCAAGGCATCCTGTGGCTGTGACGTGTAATCGTTTGCGACACAGTTAGAACGGTGGTGGCTTGTTCTGTTCGGCGACGTGTTCGTCGTTGAGTTTCCGTTCGCCGGCGATGGCCCGGGCGCGGTTTTGGGCGCGGGTGCGTCGGCGTTTGGGCATCATCGCTTCCCGCCCTGGCGCGGTGTCAGGTGCGGGTGGGTCTTTGTCCCAGAGGGTTGCGGTGGGTTTGCACAGGTCCGGGAACAGCATGCGGCTGCCGGGGTGCGTGGTGTACGTGTGCCCGGTCGGACTCGTCCAGATCACTGTGCCGTCGGGGTATTGGCGGTCGCGCCAGCCGTCGGGACCGGTCCAGAAAGTTTTCAGAAGATGATGAAAACGGCACAGGCACTTGATGTTCGATGCATGAGTCGGTCCCACGGGGTAGGGCACCGTGTGATCGAGATCGGCCTCGGTGGCGGGCTTGTTGCAGCCGGGGAAGCGGCACGTCAGGTCGCGGCACCGAATGAACTCGGCCAACCCCCGCGACGGGGTGTAGCGGTCCTCGGCCGGGGCATCACCGGGGTGGATGATGCGGCGGATCCGGGCGCCGTCGATCAGCCCGCCCAGTAGCGGCGTCGGGACGATGCCCGCACCGAATACCCATCCCGGACGCAGTCGAGGGTCTTCACACCGCGCCGGTGGGGACAGTCGGGAATCCTCGGCGCTGCCGGCGCCGGCCTCGCTGCCGCCGGACCCCTCAGGCTGGCCGCCGTCCGCGGGCCCCTCGGGCCCCTCGGGCCCCTCGGATTCCTCGTCACCGCCTTGGCCGCCGCCGTCGCCGCCGTCGCCGCCGTCGTGGGGTCCGCCGCTGTTGTCGGGTCCTTGGGGTCCTGCGGGGTCCTCGGGTCCTGTGGTGTTGTCGCGGCGAGTGTGCTCGAGGGTGGCGGCGTCGCCCACGACGAACACGGTGGTGTTCCGCGCCGGCCGGTCACGGCCGGCGGCCTCGCAGTCGGGGGTGCCGCACCGGCAGGCCAGCGTGTCCAGACCGGCGCCGATCGCGGCGAAGGCGTCGTTGCGGCGCTCGTCGATGCTGCGGGGATCGGCCTCACACACGCCGTGGGCCATCGCGTCCATCCGATCGCGCATCACCGCACCGTCAGCGGCGTGCATCCGCGCCCACAACGAGGTGAACCCGGGAGTATCCGAGGGCCCACCGAACTCCACATCGCGGGAGGCACTGGATTCGCGGCTGACCCGCAACGCGCCCGGGTCGTGGCGATCGACCATCTCGTCGATGGCGGCCTCGGTCTTGGCCGCCGACAGCGCCCCCCAGCTGCTGATCTGGGCGGCCAGCTCGGCATCCACGGCGGCCATCGCGGCGTCGTCGTTGATCAGGTAGGTGCGCCACACGATGGCGCGGACCAGGATCTCGCTGATCACCCCGGCCTCGAACAGCGCCGCGACGTTCGGTAGCCGGTCGCGCAGCGCCACCCCGCGGTGGGTCTGGTGCAACGCCAAGCCCGCGGTGACATTGAGGGCGGCGGCCAGCTCGGCGGCCACGGCGGCTTCGGGGTCGATCCACCACAGTTCCCGATCCCCGGCGGGCAGTCCGGTGCGGCGGGCGAAGATTTCGGCCATCACCGCCAACTTGCGCGCACAGGCCGCGTTCTCCGCGCGAGCCCACCCCCGCGCCGCGTCGATGAGCTCCACGCCGCTGAGTTCGCGCAGCTCAGCGGCCTCCGGAAGCCCATCGTCGAACATATGTTCGATGCTACCGGCGGCCGCCGACAGAAATGTCCACCGCCCTATGGGGACGTTTTTCTGCCAGCGGGCGCTCAATCTCTGCCAACGGAAATGATCCGTGCCGGCGGCAGGTTGGACCCATCAGATCGCCAGTACCACAACAGAAAACGTCGAAACCGCGAGATTCGCTCCACGGCTCCGACCCGAAACACAGGGAAGAGCAACACCATGAACATCACCACCGCCACCGCCACCATCACCGCCGCCGCAGCCGCCGGACTGGCCGCCGCCGTCCTCGGACTGGCCGCCCCCGCCGTCGCCGCCCCCTCCGGTGCAGGCAACGCCACCGACACCGTCGCCCAGCTCGAAGACCAGGGCAACCGCGTCATCATCAACCGCCAGGGCAGCGCCCCGCTGGCCCAGTCCAACGTCGTCGACGTCCGACAGGGCAACGCCATCCAGGAATACGTCTGGGACGCCCAGGGCGACCGCAAGGTCCTCGAAACCACCGGCCACGTCGTCTTCGTCGACGTCCGCTAGAGCTTCCCGCCACCAGGGGCGTCCCGCAAGGGGCGCCCCTCTTGGTGTCTACGAAGGCTGCAACCGGATCAACGGGATCGTCCGGTTGGTCGCGCGCACTTCGTAGTCGCCGTATCCCGCGTACAGATCCACCGCCTGCGCCCAGGCATTCGCACGCTCCGTCGCGTTGGTGATCTCGCTGGCGGTGTATCTGCCGCTGCGCTTCCCGGCGAGGACGTCCACCGTCGGGTTCGCCTTCAGGTTCCGGTACCACGCGGGGTTGCCCGGCCTGCCGTAGTTCGACGCGACAAGAACCAGGGAGTCACCGTCGGTCAGATAGAGAAGCGGAAGGGTCCGCGGCAGACCACTTTTGGCGCCGGTTGTGGTCAGGAGCATCACCGGTACCGGATAGACGCTGCTGACCCGACCGCCGCTGATCCGCAGCAGCGGCGGATCGAGCTTCGGCGCGAGACGTGTGACGTACCAGTAGCCGGCGGAGGTTCGCGCGAATCGCTCGAGCGTGCGCTCGTAGATGCTCATGTGACGGCGCGGAGCGGTCATAGGGGCAAGCTACAGCCCGCTGGCCTCCAGGACCGCGCATAACGCCGAGACGGCCGGCGCGAACGCATGCTCGGCCGGTGCAGCGAAGCCCGCGATCAACCCGTCGGGATCGGGAAGGTTCGGGTCGGCCTGCGGGTGGCGCATGATCCCCAGCCCCGTCAGCGCGATCCCCGCCTCGCCACAACGGCGCAGCACCTCGGGCTCAGCGCCGTCGGGAAGCGTCACCAGCAGGTTGACCCCGGCGGCAAGCCCCCTGATGCCGACGTCGAACTGCGTCAGCGCCGAGACCAGCGCGTCCCTACGGCGCCGGTAGCGCGCCCGCATCCGGCGGATGTGCCGGTCGTAGTACCCACCGGCGATGAAGTCGGCGAGCGTGAGCTGGGAGATGGCGTTGACGCAGAACTGTTGTCCGCCTGCCGCGTCGACCACCGCGTCGACGAGTCCGACCGGCAGCACCATCCATCCCAACCGCAGCGCCTGCGACATGCTCTTGCTCGTGGACCCCAGGTACACCACCTTCTCCGGGCGCAACGCCTGCAGCGCGCCGACGGGTAGACGGTCGTAGCGGAACTCTCCGTCGTAGTCGTCATCGAGCACGAAACCGCCTGTGCGCTCAGCCCATTCGACCGCGGCGGTGCGCCGCGACGAGCTCAGAGGCATACCCAGCGGGTTGTGGTGTGCCGGTGTCAGCAGCACCGCGGGCACGTCGAGCCCGTCGAGTTCGCTCACCACGGCCCCGTCGTCGTCAACGCCGATCGGGACTGTCGGCACCCCCAGCGCGGCAATGGCATCACGAAACAGGAAGAGTCCGTACGCCTCTACTGCGATCGGACCGCCCAGAGCCCGGACAAGCAACTCCACGCCTTGGCGGACGCCCGCGCAGATGACGATCGATTCGGGAGATGTGCGCACTCCGCGGGCACGAGCGAGGTACTCGGCCAGCGCCTCGCGCAGCTCGGGCCGGCCGAGCGGGTCGCCCATGCGAAGCGCCTCATTGGGGGCGTGCGCGAGCGCTCGCCGCGTACAGGCCACCCATTGGCTGCGGGGGAACTCCGCGACATCGGGCGAGCCCGGCATCAGGTTGTGCACGGGTGCGACGCGGGAGCGGCGCAGTCGTGGTGACGGGGACGGCCGGGCGGCGTTGACGACCCACGTGCCCGCGCCCTGGCGCGAGCCCAGCCAGCCTTCGGCGACGAGCTCGGCGTAGGCGTCGGCGACGGTGTTGCGGGCCAACCCCAGGTCTGCGGCCAGGGTGCGCGACGCCGGGAGCATGGTGCCCGGGGTGAGTCGCCCCGACCGGACAGCGTCGCGCAGCGCCACGATCAGCGCGTCCTTCGCTCCGCGGGCGCCGGGAGTCAGGGCTCCACGCAGGTCGAGATGCAGGTCGCGACTGCCAGAATTGGCCCACGAAGTCACGTCCAGATTGAACCATTGATATGGGTTATTGGTGTCTACCGTGGTTGACATGACACAGACATCGACCACCATGGACCGGCTCAAGATCTACAAGACATCGCCCGAGCTGTACGACGCGATGATGACGCTGTCGAGTGCAGCCGCCAAGGACGTCGACCCCGACCTGGCCGAGCTCGTCAAGATCCGCGCGTCGCAGATCAACCACTGCGCGTTCTGTCTCGACATGCACACCCGCGACGCCCGCAAGCAGGGGGTGAGCGAGCAGAAGCTCGACGTCCTCGCGGCCTGGGCAGAGGCGGGCGACCTGTTCGACGAGCGGGAACGGGCCGCGCTCGCCCTGACCGAGGCCATCACCGAACTCACCCACGGCGGCGTCCCCGACGACGTCTACGCGCAGGCTGCCGAGGTGTTCTCCGAACGCGAGCTCGGCCAGGTGATCGCGATGGCGGTCACCATCAACGCGTGGAACCGCATCAACGTCGCCGCGCGGACGCCACACCCGCGGCGCTGAGGTCAGCCGTCTCCCGACTCGACGATCTCGCGGTCGCGCACGTAGATGCTCATCATCCGGTCGAGGCCCGACCCAATGTCGGCAACACAACCCTGAACCGGCTGCACGTCGTGGTCCCCCGGGTGATCGGAGAGCTCGGGGCCCAGGCGGCGCAGCCGGTCGCCTGCGTCGGCCAACAACCGGACCGCTTCGGTCAGGTCCGCATCAGGTGTCGGCGGCACGGTGCCGAGTCCATCGGCAAACAGGCGGCCCGCCTCAACGCACGCCGCTCGCAGGGCGGGCATGTTCCTGGCCAGCAGTGCCTCGAAGATCGCGTTCATCGCCGATTCGGTGCCCTCGCTGATTTCGTCGAAGACGCCGTCGTACCGGTCGAACCAATCGGCCATCGCGCGGATCTGGTCGGTCGTCGGCGGTGTCTCACCCCAGCCTTCGGATGTCGTCCAGCTGACGGTCAGGGATTCGAGGCTCTTCGCGGCGACGTCGTGTCCCGCGTCGACGGCCCGGCGAAACCACGTCCGCGCGGCCTCGAGGTCAGGCGGATCGACCACGCCCTCGTAGAGCGTGCCCAGTGCGAACATCGCGCCTGCGTGGCCGGCCGTGGCCGCGCGCAGGTACCAGCTCATCGTCACGTCGAGCCCGGCCGACGGTTCATCGTTCATGGCGACGGTCCCCAGCCGATACATCGCCTCGCCCAAACCGCCCTCGGCGGCACGTTCCCACCAGTGCCGCGACAGCGCGGGGTCCGGTGGGATCCGCGCGGCATAGAAGTCTCCGAGACTGCCCATGGCCAACACGTGGCCGGCGTTGGCGGCGAGCTGCCACCACTCCTGTGCGACAGTCTGATTCGGCGGGTCGCACGTTGCGGCGAGCACGCCCAGCCGATAACACGCGGTGGCGTCCCCGTCCCCGGCGGCGCGCAGATACCAGTCCCGCGCGGCCTCGAGATCCGGCGTCGAGATCCTGAGCTCATACAGCTCACCGAGCGCAGTCATCGCGTTCACATGCCCGGCTTCGGCGGCGCGCTGCCACCACACCCTCGCGCTGCCGTAATCGGGTGGGTCGGAAGAGGCGGCGAGCACCCCGAGCTGGTAGGCCGCATAGGGGTTCCCCTTTTCGGCGGCCTTGCGAAACCAGTGACGTGCACTGTCGGTGTCGCGCGGCTCGACCTCGGCGGAATACAGCACTCCCAGGGCGTTCATCGCCCGTATATCGCCGGCCTCTGCTGCGCGCTGCCACCAGTGCTTCGCGGCGTCGATGTCCCGGGGCGTCGACTGCCATGCAGCCGCGCCCAAATCGAACGGGTCCTCGTCGTGCTCGGACCCCCGCTTGCGACGCCACATAGGTAACCCGAGTCTAGTGACCGGGCGTGCAATAGCGTCGTGATCGTGCAGACCCGATCCGGTGCGGAGATCGTCGTCGACGGCGACGTCGTCCACAAGCTGCACCGCGTCGGCACAGATCCGCGGGCACTTGCTGCGCGCCTGCGGATCTCGGCCGGGTCGACGGCGCTGCTGTCACCGATCTCGGTGGTGCCCGAACGCGTGGGACTGCGGTGGCGCACCCATTGGCCGGTAGTGGAAACCGTTGTCGCCGAACCGGATCGCGCGCCATGGCCCGAAGCGGGCACACTGCTCGCCGACCTACACCGCGAACCGGTGCCGGCGCGCGTGCCCGCACACGGGTGGCCCCAGCGCCTCCGGCGCGCGGTCGACAACCTCAGGGGTAGTGACGGAGCCGCCCGCCGCGCCGCCGCTGAGCTACCCGACATCGTCTGGCGGGCAGGCTCACAAGACCGACCGGCGACGCTGGTACACGGGGACTGGCACCTCGGACAGCTCGGTCGGCGTAGCGCCGACGCACCGTGGCTGCTCATCGACATCGACGATGTCGGCCGGGGGGACCCGGTGTGGGATCTCGCGAGACCCGCGGGGTTCTGGTCGGCCGGGCTCATCCCGGACGACGACTGGGGCGCGTTTCTCGACGCGTACCGGACCCGCGGACCCGCCCTGCCCGCCGGCGATCCCTGGCCGGTGCTCGAGCCGTTCGCCCGCGCGGCCGTCATTCACGCCGCCGCCTCGGGGCTGGCCCACGGCGACACCGACGAGACGCAACAGATGCTGCTCGAGGCCTGCGCGCGGCTGCTCTAGCTGGAGAAGAACAGCCGGCCGAAACCCTGCTTGCGGTAGTGCTTATTGCCGCGGTGGCCCCAGCCGGGCCCGTAGTCGCCATACCCCTGGTTGCCGTACCCCTGGTTGCCGTACCCGTGCGACTGCTGGGGCGGCGGGGGCGCGGCCTGCACGAACCGGTTCTCCATCTGCGTCAGCGACTCCAGCTCGCCGAAGTCCAGGAAGATGCCGCGGCACGTGTCGCACTGCTCGAGGTGCACACCGTTGCGCTCATAGGTCTTCATGACGCCTGCGCACTTCGGGCACAGCAGGGTGTTGCCCGCGCCGGGCGTCGGCAGGGGCGGCGGCTCATATGGCGGGATACTCATGGGTCGACAACGGACGACAGGCCGAGTAAGTGCCATTGGACTCTAGGGTGGCCGACCCGAGCCGACAAAAATCGTCGGTATGGACGCCACCACTACTCCGGAAACGCCGGTCACCGAGCTCACCGAAGCGGAGAGCTGGGATCGTCTGTCGGGTGTATCGCTGGGCAGGCTTGTGACGACCGTCGGCGGGTGGACCGAGATCTTCCCCGTCAACTACGTCGTCCAGCACCACACCCTGTTGTTCCGAACCGCCGAAGGCACCAAGCTGCTCACCGCGGTACTCAACAAACACGTCGTCTTCGAGGCCGACGACCACAACGTCGCCGGCGGCTGGAGCGTGGTGCTGCGCGGCACCGCGCGATTGCTCTCCACCGCAGCCGAGATCGACGAAGCCGAACAGGCCGGGCTCTACCCGTGGGTGGCGACGCAGAAGCTGCGCTTCGTGCGCGTCACGCCGGACACATTGACCGGCAGGCAATTCGTCTTCGGCCCGGAACCAGACGGCACCGCGCTCGTCAGCTGAGCCGGGTCAAACCCAGTAGGGCACCCGCGCGCGGTACTGGCGCATCGCAAACGCGGCGAAGATCCAGCCGATCACGGTCAGCGACAGCACCACCACCCAGTGCCGCATCTCCTGTTCGGCGCCCAGTAGCGGGGCGCGGACGATGTCGAGGTAGTGCAGCAGCGGATTGAGCTCGACGATCTTGGCCCATTTCCCGGCACCCTGGCTCTCCAGCGTCGCCTCGTTCCAGATGATCGGCGTCATGAAGAACAACAGCTGCACCAGGCTCGCCAGCAGTGGGCCGATGTCGCGGTAGCGGGTGGCCAGGATGCCGAAACACAAAGCAACCCAGACACAGTTGAGAGCGATCAGGAACAGAGCCGGGATGAAGGACAGATCCGTCCACTGCCACGGTTTCGGATAGATCATCGCGATGACCACGTAGATGACGATGTTGTGCCCGAACAGGATCATCTGCCGCCACACCAGCCGGTAGACATGCACCGACAGCGGCGTCGGAAGCTGTTTGATCAGACCCTCATTGGCGATGAACACCTCGGCGCCCTCGAGGATCGAGGCGTTAATCAAGTTCCAGATGATCAGTCCGAGCGTGACGTACGGAAGGTGTTCGGACAGTTCGAGCTTGAACAGCTTCGAGTACAGCCCGCCCATCGCCACCGCCGTGGTACCGGTGGCGATCGTGATCCAGAAAGGCCCCAGCACGGATCGCCGATAACGCTGCTTGATGTCCTGCCAGCCGAGGTGCAGCCACAGTTCGCGCCTGCTGAAGCCCGCAACGAGGTCACCCCACGCCCGGCTGAACGTTCTGGACTGTGCGGCAGCGTCCATGATCGTCATGTGTTGTCTTTCCCGTCGCCCCGGAATTCTTTCCCGTCGCTTCGCTCGCCCCGGCCGAACCTTTCGCGGCGGCCCAAGCGCCGCAGTCGAATCCATTCCCGCATTCCGGCGGGGTCGCGTTGGGACACCAGGAAATACCAGCCGAACCGCAGCCACTCCTGAAACACCAGCTTGCGCATTCCAGGCTGTGACTGCAGATAGCCCCTGTTGCGGTAGGTGAAGAACCGCTTCGTCTCATTGTCGGGGTACTGGGTGTGCATGCGACCGCCCAGGATCGGCTTGAATTCGTCAGTGCCACAAGGGTGCAGGTACACCGCGTTCAGACAGGTGCCGAACGGCAGCCCGGATCGCAGCAGCCGCCGGTGCAGTTCGGTCTCGTCACCGCGGATGAACAGCCGTAGGTCCGGCACCCCGACCGCCTCGATCGTCGACGCGCGAAACAGGGCGCCGTTGAACAGCGAGGCGATGCCGGGCAACAGGTCACCGTCACCGTCGGTGCGCAGCTCGCTGACCAACCGCCGCCACTTGAGGCCACGCCGCAGCGGGAACGCCAACCTGTCGGGGTGGTCCATGTTGCACACCATGGGCGAGACCTCTGCCAAGCCGTGCCTGTCGGCACATTTCACAAGCGTGGCCAGCACCTCGGCGTCCTGCGGCCGTCCGTCGTCATCGGCCAGCCACACCCAGTCAGCACCGAGGCTCAGCGCGTGCAGCATGCCCAGCGCGAAACCCCCTGCGCCCCCCAGGTTTCGATGCGAACCGAGGTACGTCGTCGGAATCGGTTGGCCGGCAACCAGATCGCGCACATTCTCGTCGCGATCGTTGTCCACCACGATCAGATGATCGGGCCGCCTGTTCTGGGAGGACAGCACATCCAGCGACTTCGTCAGGTCGTCGAGGCGGCGATGGGTGACGACGACCGCAATGATCTGCTCTTCACTCATGCGTGTGCGCCGTCTCCTCCAGCACCTCGCGCACATGTCGGGCGGCGTCCTCGCCTTCATAGGCGCGCACCACCTCCTCGATGCCGCCCGCCATCCTGATGGTGCCGTGGTCGATCCACATCGCGGTCTTGCACAGCCGTGCCAGGAATTCGTTGGAGTGGCTGGCGAAGACGAGGATGCCGGACCGTTCCACCAGTTTGGCCAGCCGGGTTTGAGCTTTCTTGAGGAAGTCAGCGTCCACGGCGCCGATGCCCTCGTCGAGCAGCAGGATCTCCGGGTCGATGCTGGTGACCACGCCCATCGCCAGGCGGACGCGCATACCGGTCGAGTAGGTGCGCAACGGCATCGACAGATAGTCGCCGAGCTCGGTGAAGTCGGCGATCTCGTCGACCTTGGCCATCATCTGTTTACGCGTCTGCCCCAGAAACAGACCGCGGATGATGATGTTCTCGAAACCCGAGATCTCGGGGTCCATCCCGACGCCCAGATCGAACACCGGCGCGACGCGGCCACTCACCGTCGCGACACCGCGCGTCGGCTCGTAGATACCCGACAGCAGGCGCAGCAGCGTCGACTTGCCCGCGCCGTTGTGCCCGACCAGGCCGACCCGGTCACCCATGTCCAGCGACATGGTGATGTCGCGCAACGCCTCGATGACGACGACGTTGGAGTCGTTGCGGCCGATCGCGCCGCCTGCCTTGCCGAGAAACGCCTTCTTCAGCGAGCGGGCCTTGGCATCGAAGATCGGAAACTCCACCCACGCATTGCGTGTCTCGATGTGTGGGCTAGGACTAGAGGGACTGGCCACGCGGTCTCACAGATACTGACCGGTGCCGGGATGCCCCGGCCCGACCCGTTGCCCCGGCGCGCTTGCACCGGGCGGCAGCGCTCCGCGCATCTGCTCGAGTTGTTGACGGGCCGCCATCTGCTGGGCGAACAGGGCGGTCTGGATGCCGTGGAAAAGTCCCTCGAGCCAGCCGACCAGCTGAGCCTGCGCGATCCGCAGCTCGGCGTCCGAGGGCACGGAGTCCTCGGTGAACGGCAGCGTCAGCCGCTCCAGCTCGGCGCGCAGCTCCGGTGCCAAGCCCTCTTCGAGCTCACTGATGCTGGTGCGGTGGATGTCGCGCAGCCGGCCGCGGCTGGCTTCGTCGAGCGGCGCCGCCCGCACTTCCTCCAGCAGCTGCTTGATCATCGTGCCGATCCGCATCACCTTGGCCGGTTGCTCGACGAGGTCGCTCAGCGACTGCCCGTCGCCCCGCTGCACCACATCCTCGTCCACGGCGTCGCGGCCGGCGCTGATGATCTCGACGCTGTCGTCGTCGGTGTTGCTTGTCATGTCCCTAGAGTGCCCCAGCATCGGTTTCCTACTGCGGTTGGGTTCCGCGCCATCGGTAGATGCGGGCCTCGCCGTTGTCGTAGATCTTCTCCCACGACTGCGATTTGTCCAGCGACGCCAGGCCGTGTGGTGTCACGAAGCCCTTCACCAGCAGGGCAGGCCCACGGGCCGCCGGGGCTGTTCGTCGTCTGGCTCGGCACGTCGCCGGGTGAGGGCCCGCAAACCTGCGGCCGCACCGACGAACAGGGAGACGGCAAGCGCGGCCGTCCGGGCGCTCCACGGCACGCCTAGGGCGTCGGACGGAACGATTGCCGTGGCCACGGTTCCATAGGTCAGCGCGCGACCGGCGGCGACCGCGGCCGGCCAGCCGAGCCCGCTACACCCCGCAACGATCGCCCCGGGTGCCACCAGCAAAACCAGTGCTAGTAGCACTCCGTACCCGAAGCTCCCTGGACTAGTATGGCTGCCCAGATGACCCGTTCCGCTTCGGCACGGGTAGCGAAAGCAAGGTCGGGCATCCGCCGTATCGGTTCGCATTCGGGCCGGTGCGGCGGAATTCATTGACGCACTAAGGTGGGCTGACATGGCATACGACGTCGCCCGGGTGCGCGGTTTGCATCCGTCGCTGGGCGATGGCTGGGTGCACATGGACGCCCAGAACGGCATGCTGCTTCCCGACTCCGTCGCGCGTGCCGTGTCCACCGCGTTCCGCGGTTCGATGCCCATCCCGACCGGTCCGCATCCCGCTGCGCGGCGCAGCGCGGCGGTGCTCGCCGCGGCTCGCCAGGCGGTAGCGGATCTGGTGAACGCCGATCCGGCCGGAGTCGTGTTGGGAGCCGACCGCGCGGTGCTGCTGACGTCGCTGGCCGATGCCGCGTCGGGCCGCGTGGGGCTCGGCTACGAGGTGGTGGTGACCCGTCTCGACGACGAGGCCAACATCGCGCCGTGGCTGCGTGCCGCGAACCGCTTTGGCGCCAAGGTGAAATGGGCCGAGGTCGACATCGAGACCGGCGAGCTGCCCACATGGCAGTGGGAAGGTCTGGTGACCAAGCCGACGCGACTGGTCGCGATCACCTCTGCCTCGTCGACCATGGGCACGGTCACCGAGCTGCCCGAGGTCACCAAGCTGGTGCACGAGGTCGGTGGACTCGTCGTCGTCGACCACTCGGCGGCGGCGCCGTACCGGCTGATCGACATCACCGAGATCGACGCCGACGTGGTGGCCGTCAACGCCCTCGCGTGGGGCGGGCCGCCGATCGGTGCGCTGGTCTTCCGCGACCCGTCCACCATCGATGCCTTCGGGTCGGTGTCGCTCAACCCCTACGCCACGGGTCCGGCCCGGTTGGAGCTCGGGGCGCACCAGTTCGGAATGCTCGCCGGGGTGGTCGCGAGCATCGAATACCTTGCCAACCTTGATGATTCGGCGCAGGGAACCCGCCGTGAACGACTGTCGGTGTCGATGCGCTCGTCGGCGGCCTACATGAGTGGACTGTTCGACTACCTGCTGACGTCGCTGCGCACGCTGCCCACGGTGATGGTGATCGGCAGCCCGGAAGTTCGGATCCCGGTGCTGAGCTTCGCGATCACCAATGTGCCCGCCGAGCGCGTCGTTCAGCGGCTGGCCGACAACGGGATCCTGGCGATCGCGAACGCGAGTTCGCGCGTCCTGGACCTCATCGGCGTCAACGACGTCGGCGGTGCGGTCACCGTCGGTCTCGCGCATTACAGCACCATCGCCGAGGTCGACCAGTTGGTCCGGGCGCTCGCGTCACTCGGCTGAAACCCGGCTGCCTGAGCTATTCCTCAACGCGCAGAAGCACTTTGCCTGCGACGTCGCCTGACTCCAGCAGTTCGTGGGCGGCCTTGGCCTCAGCGATCGGGAACTCCGCGCCGATGACGGGCCGGACCAGGCCGTCGGCGACCATCGGCCATACGTCGCTGACCACCCGGGCGACGATGTCACTCTTGCCGCCGGCGCCCCCGACCGGGCGCGACCGCAGGGCGGTCGCGATGACGCCGCCGCGTTTACCGAGCAGCTTGGCGATGTTCAGCTCGGCCTTGATTCCGCCCTGCATGCCGATGATCACGAGCCGCCCGTCATCGGCGAGCGCATCGACGTTGCGGTCCAGGTAGGCCGCTCCCATGATGTCGAGGATGACGTCAGCCCCACCCGCGCCGCGCACGACGTCGACGAAGTCCTCGTTGCGGTAGTCGATGGTGACCTCGGCGCCCAGCTCGGCGCACAGATCGAGTTTGTTCCGGGAGCCGGCGGTGACCGCAACGCGGCAGTTCAGCGCGCGGGCGACCTGAATGGCGTGGGTCCCGATGCCGCTGGCGCCGCCATGCACGAGGACCAACTGCGACGCGCGCAGGCCCGCCGTCATCACCAGGTTCGACCACACCGTGCAGGCGACCTCGGGTAACGCTGCGGCATAGGGCAATTCGACACCATCGGGCAGCGGCATCACCTGGCCGGCCGGGACGGCCACATACTCGGCATAGCCGCCACCGGCGAGCAACGCGCACACCTGTTGGCCCGGGGACCAGTGGGTGGCGCCGTCGCCGACCGAATCGATCGTCCCCGAAACCTCCAGACCGAGGATGTCACTGGCGCCGGGTGGCGGCGGATAATTGCCTGCGGCTTGCAGGAGGTCGGCGCGGTTCACTCCGGCGGCGGTGACTTTTATCAGAACTTCACCGGGGGCGGGGGTTAGGTCTGGCACAGACTGCCAGGTCAGACGGTCGGGAGTTTCGGCCACGATCGCGTGCATTCGAGCAACGCTACTACCCTGGGAAAACACCGGTCGTTTTAGCCACCAGCAATACCGATGCCCACTTACTATACGGACTATGGAGGGGATCATCGGGGGGCGCACGGCGAGCGATACGCCGGGGCTGGACATTGCTGAACAACGTGCGTGGCAGAACTTTCTGGATGCCGCGCTGAGGCTGTACGCGACTGTGAATCGATCGCTGGTGGATGAACACCGGTTGACACTGAACGACGTTCGGCTACTGGATCTGCTGGCGAGATCGCCCAACGGCGCCGCCAGGATGGGGGATCTCGCCGAGGGGCTGCTGTCGTTGCCCAGCAGGGTGACGCGTCAGATCCACCGGTTGGAGAAGCAGGGGCTCGTCTGCCGCGGGGCCAGCCCCGACGACGGCCGGGGCGTGCTGGCCACCATCACCCCCGAGGGCAGAGACGCTCTGGGCGTGGCAATGCAGACCTACGGCGATGCGGTGCGCGTGCACTTCCTCGACAGGCTGTCCCGTCCGCAGGTGTCTGCGATGGGGGAGAACTGCCGGCGGATCAGTGTGGCGCTGAAGACGGGGGCGCCGACGGCCAAGATCGGCCGCGTTTAAACTGTCCCGCGGTGGCGTGGCAGAGCGGCCTAATGCACTCGCCTTGAAAGCGAGAGTCGGCTAAAACCGACCGGGGGTTCAAATCCCTCCGCCACCGCTCTCTGTCGGTGCCTGAGTGCAGACTTGCGCGCGTGGCCGAAGCGCACAGCTACTCGCCGGCGAAGTTCGGCGCCCGCTTCTCGAACATCGCCGTGATGCCCTCGGTCAGGTCCCGGGACGGCAGGAACGCGGAGTTCCATGCCGCGACGTAGCGCAGGCTGGCCGACACGTCGGCGATCCGCTGCTCGTCGAGCACGTCCTTGATGCCCTGAACCACCAGCGGCGGGTTGGCGGCGATCTCGGCCGCGGTGGCTCGTGCGGCGGCCAACGACGCCTCGGCGTCGGGATACACATCGTTGACCAGACCGATCTTCTCGGCGCGCGCCGCGTCGATGTCCTTGCCCGTCAACGCCAGTTCGCGCAGATGGCCGTCGGACAGGATCAGCGGCAGCCGGGCCAGCGAGCCGACGTCGGCGACGATCGCGAGCTTGACCTCGCGGACGGAGAACTTCGCGTCGGCGCTGGCGTAGCGGACGTCGACCGCGGAGATCAGGTCGACGCCGCCGCCGATGCACCAGCCGTGCACCGACGCGACGGTCGGCGTGCGGCAGTCCGCGACCGCGGTGATGGACTGCTGCATCGTCTTGAGGCGCGCGTGGAACTCGGCGCGCGGCTTGGCGAGCGCGCCGTCGGCCAACATCGGCGACAGCGTGTCGCCCATCGCGATCAGGTCGAGGCCGTAACTGAAGTTGCGGCCCGATCCGGTCAGGACGATCGCCCGCACGTCGGGGTCGGCATCCAGTTCGGCGAACACCACCGGGAGTTCAGCCCAGAACGCCGGACCCATCGCATTGCCCTTGCCGGGGCCGATCAACGTGACCTGCGCGACGTAGTCGGAGATGTCGACGGTGACCGATTCGTATGAGCTACCCATGAAGCAAGAGGTTAGCCACTCACGGTGGCGAGGATCCCATCAGGACGTCGCTGACCGTCGCGCTCGGCAGGAACTGGCAGGCCGCGTCGGCCAGGATCTGCCCGACGAACTCGCCGTCGGGCCCCAGCGGGTTGTTCTCCTGGGCCAGGATCTCGCGGATCACCGCGACCCGGGTGGCCTCGTCGAGCCCGGCGAACTCCTCGCACTTCATCTCCAGCGAGTTCGCCGGGGCGGGGACCTCGGGGACGTTGGTGTCGCGCGTCGGCAGCGGGATGTTGGGCAGGCCGGGGAGGCCGGGGATCTCGATGTCCGGCAGTCCCGGGATGGTCGGCGTACGGCTGCCGGTGGTCGGTTCCGACGTCAGCGGCGGACCGGGCTCGGTCGTCTGTGCGACGACGCCCTCCGTGGTCCGCTGGCAGGCTGTGGTGAAGCTGAGCGCGACCCCCAGACCCACCAGCGCCGCCGCCCCCACCCGTACGTGCGTCTTCATCCTGGCCACGATATGCGGCTAGACCCGTTCGAGGTAGAAGTACAGGTGGCGAGGCGTGCCGGAGGTGGTGTCCAGTGCGCCCTTGCCGTTCATGATGCCGAGGACGGCGCCTTCGTCGACGACCTTGAAATGGTCGTGCACCGGCCGACCGTCATAGACCATTGAGGCGACCATCTCGCCCCGGAACTCCTCCATCCAGAGGCTGGCTTCGCCGTTCATCGCCTCGGTGTTGGAGAACGTGTTGCCGTCGGCGTCGAGGCACACCAGCGGCTTGGCGTCGGTCGCGGAGTGAAACGTCTTGCCGAACCAGTTCAGCCGGGTCATGAAGCCGTTGGCCTTGTGTCCGGTGTCGAACTCGCCGCCCTTCCACTCACCGATCATGAAGTCGACGTCCGCGGGGGCGAGGGTTCCCCAGAACTCGTCGAGCTCGGCGTCGGCGATCCGGTCCTTGCGTTCCTTGAGGTCGTCGAACGTCTTCCGGGCATCAGAAGTGGTGGTCATCGTTGGCCCTCCCAGCGCTCGGCGAATTCGAGGAATGCGTCGTTCTCGTCGGGCGCGGCGACGGTGACCCGCACCCCGTCCTCCCCGTAGGGCCGGACGATGATGCGGCTGTTCGCGGCGCCTGCGGCGAACCGCTGGGCGCGGCCCGGCAGGGGCAGCCAGACGAAGTTGGCCTGTGAGGGCGGCACCTCGTATCCCGCGTCGCGCAGGGCCGCGGTGACGCGCGCGCGCTCCACGACGACGGCGTCGGTGCGCTCCAGCAGCTCGTCGGCGGCGTCCAGGCAGGCGATGGCGGCGGCCTGCGAGAGGGTGGTGGCGGTGAAGGGCACGTAGACCTTGGACAGTGCGGTGATGATGTCGGGATCGGCGACGGCGTAGCCGATGCGCAGCCCGGCCAGCCCGTAGGCCTTCGAGAAGGTCCGCAGCACAACGACATTGCTGTACGCGCGGACCAGCCCGAAGCTGTCGGGCGCCAAGCCGTCGCGGATGTACTCGATATAGGCCTCGTCGAGAACCACCAGGATGTGTGACGGGACCGCCTCGACGAACCGGGCCAGCGCGTCGGGGTCGACCACGGTGCTGGTCGGGTTGTTCGGGTTGCACACGAAGATCAGCCGGGTGCGTTCGGTGATCGCGGCGAGCATCGCGTCCAGGTCGAAGGTGTGGTCGGTCAGCGGCACCTGCACCGGGGTGGCGCCGGCGGTGCGGACCTGCAGCGGATAGATCTCGAAGCTGCGCCAGCCGAAGAGCACCTCGTCACCCACCGAGGAGGTGATCTGAATCAACTGCTGGCACAGGCTGACCGAGCCGCAGCCCACCGAGACGTGTTCCGGTGCGAAGTTCACGTGTTTGGCCAGGCGCTCCTTGAGTTCCACGTAGCCGTTGTCCGGATAGCGGTTGATTCCGTCGATCGCCGTGGCGATGGCCGCCCGCACGCTGGGCAGTGGCCCGTCAACCGTCTCGTTGCTCGCGATCTTGATCGCGCCGGGCACCGTCCTGCCCGGCGTGTAGGCGGGGATATCGGCGAGCTCAGGACGCAGGCGGGCGGGCACCCGGACAGTTTATGGCCACCTCGGATCTGCTTTGCTTCCCCCGGCGGGCGCTGTGTAGTCTCATCCAGCGGCGGTAAACGTCGGGAGGCGTGCCAGAGCGGCCGAATGGGACTCACTGCTAATGAGTTGTCCGCCTTAAAGCGGACCGGAGGTTCAAATCCTCTCGCCTCCGCCACACAACTGAACAGTTCCACCCAGCGCCCGTAGCTCAACGGATAGAGCATCTGACTACGGATCAGAAGGTTAGGGGTTCGAATCCCTTCGGGCGCACTTTTCACCGTTGCCGATCTACATACTTTCGGCCCTATTGCCGCTCGCCTTTTGGCTGTTGACTTCGCGCGTGACTGCCGAATCTGTCGTCGACCGCTCGCTGGTGCCGAAGAGACCCTTCCCCGAGCGGTTGGGGCCACGAGGCAACCTGATCTACAAGATGGTGACCACCACCGATCACAAGCTGATCGGCATCATGTACTGCGTCGCCTGCTTCGCGTTCTTCATGGTCGGCGGCCTGATGGCGCTGTTCATCCGCACGGAACTGGCGGTGCCGGGGCTGCAGTTCCTGTCCAACGAGCAGTACAACCAGCTGTTCACCATGCACGGGACGGCGATGCTGCTGTTCTACGCCACCCCGATCGTGTTCGGCTTCGCGAACCTGGTGCTGCCGCTGCAGATCGGCGCGCCCGACGTCGCTTTCCCGCGGCTGAACGCGCTGTCGTTCTGGCTGTTCCTGTTCGGCGCGTTGATCGCACTCGGGGGGTTTATCACCCCCGGCGGCGCGGCGGACTTCGGCTGGACGGCCTACTCGCCGCTGACCGATGCCATCCACTCACCCGGGGTTGGTGGAGATCTGTGGATCTTCGGTCTCGGTGTGGGCGGCTTGGGCACCATCCTGGGCGCGGTGAACATGGTGACCACCGTGGTGTGCATGCGCGCGCCGGGCATGACGATGTTCCGGATGCCGATCTTCACCTGGAACATCCTGGTGACGTCGATCCTGGTGTTGATCATCTTTCCGATCCTCACGGCCGCGCTGTTCGGCCTGGCCGCCGACCGGCACCTCGGCGCACACGTCTACGACCCGGCCAACGGCGGAGCCATGCTGTGGCAACACCTGTTCTGGTACTTCGGCCATCCCGAGGTGTACGTGATCGCGTTGCCGTTCTTCGGCATCGTTAGCGAGATCTTCCCGGTGTTCAGCCGCAAGCCGATCTTCGGCTACACCACGCTGATCTACGCGACGCTGGGCAT
This sequence comes from Mycolicibacterium sp. CR10, assembly GCF_005222675.1. Taxonomy (GTDB): domain Bacteria; phylum Actinomycetota; class Actinomycetes; order Mycobacteriales; family Mycobacteriaceae; genus Mycobacterium. Next base: position 378,809 of record NZ_STGE01000009.1, read on the forward strand.
CGCGGCGCTGTCGGTGGCGGTGTGGGCGCACCACATGTACGCCACCGGTGCGGTGCTGCTGCCGTTCTTCTCGTTCATGACGTTCCTGATCGCGGTGCCGACGGGCATCAAGTTCTTCAACTGGATCGGCACGATGTGGAAGGGCCAGTTGACGTTCGAGACACCGATGCTGTTCTCGGTCGGGTTCATCGTCACGTTCCTGCTCGGTGGGCTCTCAGGTGTGATGCTGGCCAGCCCGCCGATCGACTTCCACGTCACGGACAGCTACTTCGTGGTGGCGCACTTCCACTATGTGCTGTTCGGCACCATCGTGTTCGCCACGTATGCGGGGATCTACTTCTGGTTCCCGAAGATGACGGGCCGGCTGCTCGACGAGCGGCTGGGCAAGCTGCACTTCTGGTTGACGTTCATCGGTTTCCACACCACGTTCCTGGTGCAGCACTGGCTGGGCAACGAGGGCATGCCGCGCCGCTACGCCGACTATCTGCCGACCGACGGATTCACCACGTTGAACATCATTTCGACGATCGGATCGTTCATCCTGGCGGCCTCGATGCTGCCGTTCGTGTGGAACATCTTCAAGAGCTGGCGCTATGGCGAGGTCGTCACGGTCGACGATCCGTGGGGGTACGGCAACTCGCTGGAGTGGGCGACCAGTTGCCCGCCGCCGCGGCACAACTTCACCGAGCTGCCCCGGATCCGTTCGGAGCGTCCGGCGTTCGAGTTGCACTACCCGCACATGGTCGACCGGATACGGGCCGAGGCGCACGTGGGCCGCGCCCACGGGCCCGACGACGGTGACGTGACCCGGATCGACGACGTCGAGGTTCGTAGCTGACCTCGTACGTGCGTCGCTAAGTTGGGGGAGTGCGCCTGCTCCTCATCGCCGACACACACGTCCCGAAGCGGGCCCGCGATCTGCCCGCGGCCCTGTGGGATGCGGTGGCTGCCGCCGATGTGGTGATCCACGCGGGTGACTGGGTGGAACCGGCGCTGCTCGACGAACTCGAGGCACGCTCGGCCCGGCTGGTGGCGTGCTGGGGCAACAACGACGGCGACGAGCTGCGACGTCGACTTCCCGAGCGTGCGGATGTGGTGCTCGGCGGCGTGAGGTTCACCGTGACGCACGAGACCGGTGGCTCGGCGGGCCGCGACGAGCGGATGGCCAAGGCGTATCCGGACACCGACGTCCTGGTGTTCGGGCACAGCCACATCCCCTGGGACACCCGCGCGAAAAATGGCCTGCGACTGCTCAATCCGGGGTCACCCACCGATCGTCGCCGCCAACCGCACTGCACCTACATGACGGCTACGGTCGCCGACGGCGTACTGCGCGACGTGCAACTGCACGAGGTGCAGCGCGATGCGTGACCGGCCGGCCACCGTGCAGGACGTGCACGACATCGCGGCGGGGATGCCGCACGTGACCACCGTCGAGGGGTCCCGGGCCCACAACCCCATCTACCAGGTGGGCGGCAAGTCGTTCGTGTTCTTCCGCACCCCGCGGCCCGACGCCGTCGATCCGGGCACCGGCGAGAAGTATGCGGACGTCATCGTGATCTGGGTGGAATCCGAAGCCGACAAGCTCGCGCTGGTCCAGGACCCCGACTCACCGTTCTTCACCACCGAGCACTTCAACGGCCACCTGTCGGTGCTGGTGCGTGCCGGCCGGTTGGCCGAGGTAGGCCTCGCCGAACTACGGGAACTGATCCAGGACGCCTGGCTGGCGAGGGCCTCGAAGCGCCGCGCCGAACAATGGCTGGCTAGCCGCGGCTGACCTTGTCGTGGTGGGCGCCGCACACGAACAAGGCGAGCCGGGCGGGCGTGTCACCGGGGTTGCGCCACCGGTGCCGGGTGCCGTTCTGCACAACGGTGTCTCCCGGATGCAGGGTCACCTCGGCGCCGTCGTCGAGTTCGAGGATCACGGTGCCCTCCAGCACCACCTCGAAGTCGATGGTGTCGGTGGTGTGCATGCCGGGATCGTCAAGTTCCATGTAGGCGAGCAAGCCGGGCAGCTTCTGCTCCCCGTCGGCGATCGCGTCTTCGGTGCTGAGGTTGTCCGTTCTGGCCTCGGCGGTCCCGGGCGGGAGGGTGAACATCGAGAAGCGGAACCCGCCGACCGGCGCAAAGTAGGTATGCCAGTTGGGCATTGACCCGTCGTCCGGGAAGTGCGGCGCTTCGTCGCCGCCCCACAGCATGGTGAACTCGGAACCGGGCAGCAGCACCGGTTTGCGCGGTGCGACGGGCTCGTCGCTGACGAATACGGACTTTCCGGACGCATCGTGTCCGGTGACCACTCGGCGAACATCCATTGCGCCAGTCAACCACCGGACGGGGGGTCGGCGTGGCAATCTGCAGACATGGAAAACAAGGCACCCACCGCGACGATCGAGGCCGCTCATCGCGAGCATCTGAGCACCCTGCCGTTCGACGACACCAGGGATTTCGAGGACGCCGACCGGGGCTTCATCGCCGCGCAACAACCCTGCGTCATCACCGCGGCCGACGGACGTGTGGTGTGGGACAACGACGTCTACGCGTTCCTGACCGGGGACGCGCCCGCCACGGTGCACCCCAGCCTGTGGCGGCAATCCGAACTCGTCGCCAAGCAGGGCCTCTACGAGGTGGTCGAGGGGATCTACCAGGTGCGCGGCTTCGACCTGTCCAACATCACCTTCGTCGAGGGCGACACCGGGATCATCGTCATCGACCCGCTGGTGTCCACCGAGACCGCCGCCGCGGCACTGGCGTTGTACCGGCAGCACCGTGGTGACCGGGCGGTCGTCGCGGTGATTTACACCCACAGCCATGTCGACCACTTCGGCGGCGTGCTCGGGGTCACCACGCAGGCGGACGTGGACGCCGGCAAGGTAGCCGTGCTGGCACCCGAGGGGTTCACCGAGCACGCGGTGCAGGAGAACGTCTACGCGGGAACGGCGATGGCGCGCCGCGCCGGCTATATGTACGGCGCGGTCCTGGACCGCGGACCGCAGGGGCAGGTGGGCTGCGGTCTCGGGCAGTCCCCGTCCTCGGGCGAGGTGGCCATCATCGTGCCGACGGTCGACATCCGCGAAACCGGCGAGAAGCACACCATCGACGGCGTGGAGATCGAGTTCCAGATGGCGCCGGGCACCGAGGCGCCCGCCGAGATGCACTTCTACTTCCCGCGATACCGCGCGTTGTGCATGGCCGAGAACGCGACGCACAATCTGCACAACCTGCTGACCCTGCGTGGTGCCCTGGTCCGTGACCCGCACGGCTGGGCCGGCTACCTCACCGAGGCCATCGACACCTTCGTCGACCGCGCCGATGTGGTGTTCGCCTCGCATCACTGGCCCACCTGGGGCAAGGACCGGATCGTCGAATTCCTTTCGCTGCAGCGGGATCTGTACTCCTACCTTCACGACCAGACGCTGCGGCAGCTCAACCAGGGGTTCACCGGTATCGAGATCGCGGAGGACTTCGCGATGCCGCCGGCGCTCGACAAAGCGTGGCACGCCCACGGTTACTACGGTTCGGTGAGCCACAACGTCAAGGCCGTCTACCAGCGCTACATGGGGTGGTTCGACGGCAACCCGGGTCGGTTGTGGCAGCACCCGCCGGAGGCGGCCGCCCCCCGTTATGTGGCGGCGATGGGCGGCATCGACAAGGTCGTCGAGATCGCGCAGCGGGCCTTCGACGAGGGTGATTTCCGTTGGGCGGCGACCCTGCTCGACCATGCGATCTTCGCCGACGAGAACCACGACGGTGCCCGTCAGCTATACGCCGACACCCTCGAGCAGCTCGCGTACGGATCTGAGACGGCGACGTGGCGCAACTTCTTCCTGGCCGGCGCCACCGAACTGCGCGACGGCAACTTCGGCACCCCGACACAGACAGCGTCGACGTCGATGGCGGCCCAGCTGACGCCGGAGCAGATGTTCGACGTGTTGGCGATCAGCGTGAACGGCCCGCGCGCTTGGGATCTCGATATCGCGATCGACATCACGTTCCTCGACACCGCCACCAACTACCGGATCACTGTGCGCAACGGTGTGCTCGTCTATCGGAAGGTCCCGGCCAACGCGGGCACGGCGCAGGCGACGGTCCAGCTGGCGACCAAGGTCCGGCTGCTCACGTTGGCGGCGGGGGACAACGCCTCGCCGGGACTGGAGATCACCGGTGACGCCGGGGTGCTGGCGTCTCTCGTCGCGGTACTGGACAAGCCCGACCCGGACTTCAACATCGTCACCCCCTAGGGGATGCCGCCGTCGGCCCGCAGGATCGATCCGGTGGTGAAACTCGATGCATCCGACATCAGAAACAGTGCGGCGCCGACGATCTCGTCAGGCTGGCCGGCACGCTGCAGCGCGCTGTGCCTGAAGGGGTTTGCCTCCCCTTCTAAGCTCCAGGCCTTGCTGACGTCGGTGAGGAACGGCCCGGGCATCAACGTGTTGACCCGAACGGTCGGGCCGAACGCCAGCGCCAGACCTTCGGTCATGGCGTTGAGCCCGGCCTTGGACGCCGCGTACGGAATGAACGACGGATGCGGCCGCAGCGAGCCGTGGGTGCTGACGTTGATGATCGAGCCGCCGCCCGCGGCCACCATGCGCTCGCCGACCAGTGCCGACAACCGAAAGGGCCCTTTGAGGTTGAGGTTCATCACGGTGTCGAACAACTTCTCGCTGACGTCGGTGAGCTTGTCGTACAGCGGTGACATCCCGGCGTTGTTGACCAGGACGTCGAGCCTGCCGAACCGGTCGTAGGTGGCCTCGACCAACCCGTCGAGTTCATCCCACCGTCCGACATGCACCTGATAGGGGAACGCCGTCCGCCCGGTCGCCGCGACGATCTCCTCCGCGGTGGCCACGCAGGCGTCGTACTTGCGGCTGGCGACCACGACGTCCGCGCCGCACTTCGCCGCTGCCAGGGCCACCTCCCGGCCCAGTCCACGACTGCCGCCGGTGATCAGGACCACCCGGTCGGTCAGGTCGAAAAGCTGCTCTGCGTAACTCTTTCCGTCACTCACGGCCGCACCTCACGCGCCGACTCCCGGACCACCCGGTGCACGAATCCCAGCTTGGCGACGACGGGCGGCGGAATCGTGAAGGGATACAACGGATTCTTGCCCATCGCGGTGTTCACCCGGTTGAAGAACAGCGAGATCCACTTCCAGTCGTACAGCAGCCGGTCGACGGGGACCTCGTCATAGGACGCCAGCGGCTCCACGTCGCGGGGTGCCGCGAACCGGACCTTGTCGGCGTGCAGCACCATCCCGGCCTCCCGGCTGGTGTCGATGGTGTCGGTGATGTGCAGGTAGTGCGCGAAGCACTCCGCGAAGTCCTCCCACGGATGCATCGTGGCGTACTCGGAGATGAAGGAGTTGTGCCAGTCCTCGGGCGCACCGAACGTGTAGTGCCGGTCGATCGCGTCCGAGTAGCTTGCCTGCTCGTCGCCGAACAGGTCGCGGCACTCAGCGAGGTATCTGTCTGCGCCCGAACCCGTTTCGACGAGCACATTCTGGTAGTAGTGCCCCACCTCGTGACGGAAGTGGCCCAGCATGGTGCGGTACGGCTCACCCAGGCGCACCCGCAGTGACTCCCGGTAGGCGTCGAGGGATTCGACGAGGTCGATGGTGATGACGCCGTTCGCGTGGCCGATCGTCACCCGCTGCTCTTCGCTGTAACTGGACAGCAGGTCGAACGCCAGGCCGTTCTGCCGCTGCCAGAACGGTTCGACCGGCAACCCGATGTCGACCAACTGGTACACCAGCCGACGCAGCGCCGCGGCGGTCGGCACCAACTTCTCCCTGGCCGGGGTGTCCGCGGCGTCGGGTTCCCGGCGGATCAACGAATCCGACAGGCACCGACCACGCTGGTAGGCGTCGCTCTCCTCGTCGGGAACCAGCCAGTTGCAGCCCAGCGTCACGCTCTGGGTGCATCGGATCCAGCGCTGATCGTCGACCCGCGCAGCGTCGCCATCGAGCGCCACCATCGACTTCGTCGGCAGATGAAGACCGAGCGACGATCCACACTCGGCGCAGCGGGCCGCCTCGAACGGCGTGAAAGCGTTGCACACGGGACAGGCGAATGCGCGCACGGGCCATATGGTGTCACGGTGCAACTGCTTCTGGTCCGACATGCGTTACCTCTGCGCAGCGAGCCCGGCCAGGGCTCCGACCCGCATCTGTCCAGCGAGGGCGTCGAGCAGGCCGCGAGGCTGCCTGACGCACTGGCCCGATATCCGATCACCCGGCTGGTGAGCAGCCCGCAGGTGCGCGCGATCGAGACCGCCCAGCCGGTCGCTGACGCGCTGGGCCTGCAGATCGAGATCGACGAGCGCGTCGCCGAGTACGACCGGGACCTGCCGCACTACATCCCGGTCGAGCAGATCGCGGCGGAGAACCCCGCCGAGCTGGAGAGGCTGATCAACGGCCAGCTGCCCAGCAGCGTCGACGAGGGGGCGTTCCTGGCGCGGGTCGGCGCCGCCGTCGATGACCTGGTGGCCGCCACCGACCACGACGACACCGTCGCGGTGTTCAGCCACGGCGGCGTGATCAACGTGCTGCTGCACCAGATCCTGGGCACCGAGCGGCTGCTGTCGTTCCACGTCGACTACGCCGGGGTGACCCGGCTGCTGTCGTCGCGCACCGGTCGGCTGGCGGTCGCGAGCGTCAACGGCACCGAACACGTATGGGACCTGCTCCCGCGAAACCAGCGGTGGTAAAGCGGTGGTAGACAAGTCCCGTGAGTGACCTCGATGGCCTCGACCTCGCCGCACTGGATCGGCACCTGCGCGACACCGGGATTCCCCGCAGCGGCGACCTGCATGCCGAGCTGGTTTCCGGCGGCCGGTCCAACCTGACCTTCCTGGTGTCCGACGACACGTCACAGTGGGTGCTGCGCCGGCCGCCGCTGCACGGACTCACACCGTCCGCACACGACATGGCCCGCGAGTACAAGGTGGTCGCGGCGCTGGCTGGCACGCCCGTGCCGGTCGCCCGCGCGGTGACGATGCGCAACGACGACTCCGTGCTCGGTGCGCCGTTCCAGATGGTGGAGTTCGTGCCGGGCCGGGTGGTGCGTCACACCCGTGAGCTCGAGCAGCTCGGCGACAGAGCCACCATCGAAGCCTGCGTCGACGCGCTGATCGCGGTGCTCGCCGACCTGCACGCGGTGGATCCCGACGAGGTGGGACTTGGTGACTTCGGCAAGCCCAGCGGCTACCTCGAACGCCAGGTGCGCCGGTGGGGTTCGCAGTGGGATCTGGTCAAGCGCGCCGACGATCCCTGCGACAGCGACGTCAGGACGCTGCACGCGAAGCTGACTGAGGCGATCCCACCGCAGAGCAAGACCGCCATCGTGCACGGCGACTACCGCATCGACAACACGATCCTGGACGCCCACGACCCGACGAAGGTCGTCGCCGTCCTGGACTGGGAGATGTCCACCCTCGGCGATCCGCTCAGCGACGCGGCACTGATGTGTGTGTACCGGCACCCGATGTTCAACCTCGTGCACGCCGACGCCGCCTGGGCCTCCGACCTGATCCCCAGCGCCGACGAGCTTGCCGAGAAGTACTCGCGCGCCGCCGGTCAGCCTCTGGATCACTGGGATTTCTACATGGCGCTGGCGTATTTCAAGCTCGCGATCATCGGGGCGGGCATCGCCTACCGGGCGCGTGAGGGCGGTGCCGCCGACGTCGACAAAGTCGGCGACGCCCTCGCGCCACTGATCGCCGCCGGGCTGACCGCGCTTTCCTGACGTTTCGCCCTTAGTCTGCGTGGGTAGAGAATCGGGTGGCCCGAAGACGCGCCGTGAGAATGTTTCCCTGAATCGGAAGAAGGCGTGCGGCCATGAAGCGTGATGTCGGTGCGGAGTTGGACGTGCAGATCGATGCACCGACCACCCTCGAATTTCAGATCGCCGTGGCGCCACAGCCCGGTGCCCAGGTCACGGAATCGCTGTCTTTCGTGCTGAACGGCGAGAAAATCCCGCTGGACGACATCCAGGAGATCTCGGGCGAGCACGGCAACCGGATCCACAAGTTCGACGCCCCGGTGGGCACCTTGAGGGTCGAGTACTCGGCGACGGTCATCGGGGAGGCGCAGCCGGCGCCGTTTCGCGAAATCGACCTGTCGACCTATCTGCGGCCCAGTCGCTACGCCGAGGCCGACAAGTTCTTCGGTTTCGCCGCCACCGAGTTCGGCGACCTGGCCGAATCGTCGTCGATTCTGGAGAAGGTGTCGTCCTGGGTGGGCGCCCGACTGAGCTACGTCCCCGGCTCGAGTGACCCGATCGATGGGGCCGCCGACACGCTGCTCGCGGGTGCCGGCGTGTGCCGTGACTACGCGCATCTCGTGATCGCTGTGCTGCGGGCGGTGAACGTACCCGCCCGCCTGGTCTCGGTGTACGCACCGGGCTGCCAGCCGATGGATTTCCACGCCGTGGCAGAGGCGTACGTCGACGGTCAATGGCGGGTAGTGGATGCGACCTGCCTGGCGCCGCGGCAGTCGATGGTGCGCATCGGCACCGGCCGCGACGCCGCCGACACCGCATTCCTGGACAACCACAAGGGATCGATCAACCTGAACAACATGGTCGTCACCGCAACGGTCGATGGGGACCTGCCGCGGGATTCGATCGACCAACTGGTGTCGATGCGGTGAGTCCGCTACAGGCCGGCTTTGAGGTTCTTCTTGGCGGCGCGGCGTAACTGGAAGATGCGCACCGCCCCGACTGCCACCGCGAGCAGACCACCGGCGACCGCCGCGAACAGGATCGCGACGCCCAGGGGGAGGCTCCAGTGCCAGCCGATGAACGCGAACTCCGCCGACTCCGTGTTCTGTGCGATGAAGATCAGCAGCACGATGAGGATCAGGAACCCGACGATCAGCGAGCCCCACAAGGCCGCGGCCTTGGTGAACTTGACGGCCGACTCGGGGGGCGGCGGCGCCTTCACGGGCGTCGACCCCATGGGCGGTGTCACGGACCCGCCGGGTGGCGGCGGTGGCGGTGAGTCGGGCGACGCGAACGGATCGCTGGTCATGGGTCCATCTTTGCCCGTTAGCTCGTTGAATGAAACCACCAGCATGGTGACGATAGGGTCACCGAAAGCTCTTCGCAGACTCGTCGTAGGCGAAAGGACGTTCGCATGAACAGTTCCCGACGATCCACGCGGTACCGGGCAGTTTCCGCACTGCTGGCGGTATTCGCGCTGATCACCGTGTCTCTGTCGGCGTGCGGCAGTTCAAATCCTCTCGGCGGCGGTGAGATCTCCGGGGACCTGAAGTCGATCAAGGTGGGTTCGGCCGACTTCACCGAGTCGAAGATCATCGCCGAGATCTACGCGCAGGCACTCGAGGCCAACGGCTTCGACGTCACTCGCCAGTTCGGCATCGGCAGCCGCGAAACCTATATCCCCGCGGTGCAGGATCACTCCATCGACCTGATCCCCGAGTACACCGGCAACCTGCTGCAGTATTTCGACGAGAAGAGCACGGCCACCACGCCCGACGCCGTGCTGCTGGCGCTGTTCAAAGCGCTGCCGGGCGACCTTTCGATCCTCTATCCGTCGCCCGCTGAGGACAAGGACACCCTTGCGGTGTCCGAGGAGACCGCGCAGCGCTGGAACCTCAAGACGATCGCGGACCTCGCCACCCGTTCCGCTGAGGTCAAAGTCGGTGGGCCCTCGGAATTCCAGACGCGACAGACGGGCCTGGTGGGCCTCAAGGAGAAGTACGGGCTCGAGATCGCGCCCGCCAACTTCGTCGCGATCAGTGACGGCGGTGGCCCGGCGACGGTGAAGGCGCTGACCGGCGGGACGGTGACCGCCGCGAACATTTTCAGCACGTCGCCGGCGATCGAGCAGAGCAAGCTGGTGGTGCTGGAGGATCCCGAGAACGTGTTCCTCGCTGCGAACGTGGTGCCGCTGGTCGCGTCTCAGAAGATGTCGAATGAACTCAAGACGGTTCTGGACGCGGTCAGTGCCAAGCTCACCACTGAGGCGCTGATCGAGCTGAACACCTCGGTGGAGGGCAACCAGGGTGTCGACCCCGACGAGGCGGCGCAGAAGTGGATCGCAGACAACGGCTTCGACAAGCCCATCCAGAAGTAGGGACCCTTGATCACCTTCACGAACGTCACCAAGACATACCCGGACGGCACCGTCGCGGTCGACGATCTGACGTTGGAGGTGCCGGAGGGCACCCTCGCGGTGTTCGTGGGCCCGTCGGGATGTGGCAAGACCACGTCGATGCGGATGATCAACCGGATGATCGATCCGACATCGGGCACGCTGACCGTCGACGGTAAGGACGTCACCACCGTCGACGCAGTGAAGCTGCGGCTGGGCATCGGTTACGTGATCCAGAGCGCCGGGCTGATGCCGCATCTGCGGGTCGTCGACAACGTCGCGACAGTCCCGGTGCTGCGTGGCGAATCACGGCGCAGCGCAAGGAAATCCGCGATCGGTGTGCTGGAGCGCGTGGGGCTCGACCCGAAGCTCGCCGACCGGTACCCGGCGCAGTTGTCCGGCGGGCAGCAGCAGCGGGTCGGGGTGGCGCGGGCGCTGGCCGCTGACCCGCCGATACTGTTGATGGACGAACCGTTCAGCGCGGTCGACCCGGTGGTCCGCGAGGACCTGCAGACCGAGATCCTGCGACTGCAAAGCGAATTGCGGAAGACGATCGTGTTCGTCACGCACGACATCGACGAGGCGATCAAGCTCGGGGACAAGGTCGCCGTGTTCGGCAGGGGCGGAAAGCTGCTGCAGTACGACGAGCCGTCACGGCTGCTGTCCAATCCGGCCAACGACGACGTCGCCGGTTTCGTCGGCGCCGACCGGGGCTACCGCGGTCTACAGTTCTTCCACGCGACCGGGTTGCCGCTGCATGACATCCGCCACGTGCCGGAAGCCGAAATCGACTCGCTCACACTGAATTCGGGTGACTGGGTGCTGGTCACCCGTCCCGACGGAACCCCGTACGCGTGGATCAACGCCGACGGAGTCGAACTGCACCGTGGCGGAAGTTCGCTCTACGACAGCTCGATCGCGGGCGGTTCGCTGTTCCGGCCGGACGGCACCCTGCGGCTGGCGCTGGACGCGGCGCTGTCCTCGCCCTCGGGGCTCGGGGTGGCTGTCGACGGCGACGGTCAGGTGATCGGCGGGGTGAAGGCCGACGACGTGATCGCGGCGCTGGATACGCAGCGGCGGAACGGCCCGGTGGGGCAGGAGCGAAGCGACTCGGGGGGACAGCTGTAGACCATGCGGTATCTGTTCACCCACCTCGACGACCTGTGGGCACTGACTCTCATCCATCTACGGCTGTCGCTGATCCCGATCCTGCTCGGCCTCGTGATCGCGGTTCCGTTGGGGGCGCTGGTGCAGCGGACGACGGTGCTGAGGCGGCTGACGACCGTGACGGCCAGCATCGTGTTCACGATTCCGTCGCTCGCGTTGTTCGTGGTGCTGCCGTTGATCATTCCCACCCGCATCCTCGACGAAGCCAACGTCATCGTCGCGCTGACGCTCTATACGGTGGCGCTGCTGGTGCGCGCCGTTCCGGAGGCGCTGGACGCGGTGTCGCCGGCGGTGCTCGACGCCGCCACCGCGGTCGGCTACAAACCCCTCACCCGGATGCTGAAAATCGAACTGCCCCTGGCACTTCCGGTCCTGATAGCCAGCCTTAGGGTGGTGGCCGTCACCAATATTTCGATGGTCGCCGTCGGCTCGGTCATCGGCATCGGCGGCCTCGGCACCTGGTTCACCGAGGGCTATCAGGCCAACAAGAGCGACCAGATCATCGCAGGCATCATCGCGATCTTCGTGCTGGCCGTCGTCGTCGACACGCTGATCATGTTCGCCGGCAAAGCGCTGACCCCGTGGACGCGAGCCTCGAAACCCGGTGGCGCGACAAAGGCTGATGCGACAAAGGCTGATGCGACGAAGTCCGGAGCGCCCGCATGAACTTCCTGCAGGAGGCGCTCTCGTTCATCTTCACCGCGGCCAACTGGGGTGGTCCCGCGGGTTTGACCGCGCGCATCCTCGAGCACCTGCAGTACACCGCCATCGCCGTCTTCTTCTCGGCGGTGATCGCGATCCCGCTCGGCATGATCATCGGCCACACCGGGCGCGGCACGTTCCTCGTGGTGACCGGCGTCAACGCCCTGCGTGCGCTGCCGACCCTCGGGGTGTTGCTGCTCGGCGTCCTGCTTTGGGGACTGGGGCTGATCCCGCCCACGGTGGCGCTGATGCTGCTCGGCATCCCACCGCTGCTGGCCGGCACGTACTCGGGCATCGCCAACGTGGACCCCGCCGTGGTCGATGCGGCGCGGTCGATGGGGATGACCGAGCGGCGCATCCTGCTGCGCGTCGAGACTCCGAATGCGCTGCCGCTGATCCTCGGCGGGCTGCGTACCGCGACGCTGCAGATCGTCGCGACGGCCACCGTCGCTGCCTACGCCAGCCTCGGCGGCCTGGGCCGGTACCTGATCGACGGGATCAAGGTGCGGGAGTTCTACCTCGCGCTGGTGGGCGCGCTGATGGTGACGGCGCTGGCTCTCATTCTCGACGCGGTGCTGGCGTTTGCGGTGTGGGCGTCGGTCCCGGGGACCGGCCGTTTGTCGAGGGGCCGGGCGATGCCGCAGCCGTTGCTCAGCGACGAGGTTGCTCTCGAATCAAATCGCAGTTCCCGGGGCCGCTACGAACGAGGGGACCCGTCGCCTACGGTAGGGGGGTGAGTGAAGAAGGTCGCTCTGACGCGACAGCCTTTCCCGCGATCCTGACGTGGCGGGCGCATGACGTGCCGCGCATGGAGTCGGCACGCGTTCAGCTCTCGGGTGATCGCGTGAAGGCCTACGGCAGGATCGTCGCGGCGGCCACGTCCTCGCATCCGGCGTTCAGCGCCTCCTACGACCTGGTGACCGACGAGCTCGGCGCAACCAAGCGGTTATCGCTCACCGTCACCCTCACCGAGCGGGAACGTCAGCTCTCGATCGCTCGCGACGAGGAGAGCATGTGGCTGGTTCAGGATCATTCCGGCCAGACCACCCGTTCCGCATTCGATGGTGCGCTCGATGTCGATGTGATCTTCAGCCCGTTCTTCAACGCACTGCCGATCCGTCGCACCGGTGTCTACCGGACCGACGGCGAGACGGTCACGGTGCCCGTCGTCTACGTCCGGGTTCCGGACCTGTCGGTCGACGTGGCCACCATCAGCTACAGCTCGGGCGCTGAGGGCATCAAGCTGCATTCGCCGGTGGCCGACACGACCATTACAGTCGACTCCGACGGTTTCATCCTCGACTATCCAGGGTTGGCAGCGCGGATCTGAGCACGCCACCCGCGCGTCCTGCGGCGGCGAGCTCGTCGCGCCAGCCGTCGGCGCCGACGACGGTCGTCACGATCTGCGGGCGGCTGAAGCTGTCGTAGCGGATGCGCGCCGCATGACCGGCCTCGACGAGCCCGGTTATCGGCTGGCCGGCGGCCAGGTGGTCGCGCGCGGCACCGAGCAGGCTCAGGGTCCGGTCGAGCGCCGGCAGCAGCTCAGCGGAGTTCGCCTCACACATCGCGCGCACCAGGTCCGGCGCTGTCGCGGCCACGCGGGTGCCGTCGCGGAACGATCCAGCCGCCAGGGCGAACGCCAACGGAACCTCGCCCGCGGTGACGGCGAGCGCCTCGGCGAGCAGGTGCGGCAGGTGCGAGATGGTCGCAGCCGCGGCATCGTGCTCGTCCGAGCGGGCCGGGACGACGACGGCCCGGCAGTCCAGGGCCAGGTGCATCACCTGGGTCCACACATGCGGGTCTACGTGGTCGTCGACGCTGATGACCCACGGCGCACCGACGAACAGGTCGGCGTCGCCTGCAATCCACCCCGAGTGGGCAGTACCCGCCATCGGGTGCCCGCCGACGAAGCGCTCGAGCAGTCCGGCCTCGGCGACCTCGGTGAGCACGGCGCCTTTGACGCTGGTCACGTCGGTGAGGGGGCAGAGCGGCGCGACGTCGCGGACATGGCGCAGCATCGACGGCAGCGCGGGAACGGGCACCGCCAGGACGATCAAGGCGCCGGTGTCGGCCGCTCGCGACAGCGTGTCGTCGAGGCTGGCGGTGGCGTCGAACCCGTCGAACCGCGCCGCCTCGACGCCCTCGACCGAGCGGTTGTAGCCGAACACCTCGCGCCCGGCCACCTTGGCCGCACGCATGACCGAGCTGCCGATCAGTCCCAGGCCGACCACACACACCGGTGTCTTCGTCACCGACCAAGGTTGGCACATCCGCGCCCGGCGACGATCCCGGGAGGTGCGGACTCGCTGGTCAAGGCACTGACAGGGGACTACCGTGATCTGTCATGGGAGCGCAGAGTGCACAGGCGAAGGAGCGGGCGGTGGATGTGCCCGACGGCTTCGGTGTGGCGGTCGTCCGGGAGGACGGCAAGTGGCGATGCACTGTGATGCGGCCCGCTGCGCTGACGAGCCTGTCCGCCGCTGAGACTGAACTGCGTGAATTGCGTAGCGCTGGAGCAGTTTTCGGACTCCTCGACATCGACGACGAATTCTTCGTGATCGTGCGGCCCGCCCCGTCGGGCACCCGGCTGCTGCTGTCGGATGCCACCGCGGCGCTGGACTACGACATCGCCGCCGAGGTGCTCGAGAAGCTCGACGCCGACATCGAGGACGAGGATCTCGACGGCGCCGACCCGTTCGAAGAGGGCGATCTGGGGCTGCTTTCCGACATCGGGCTGCCCGAGGCGGTGCTGGGCGTGATCCTCGATGAGAGTGACGACCTCTACGCCGACGAACAGCTGGGCCGCATCGCCAGGGAGATGGGGTTCGCCGACGAGCTGTCGGCGGTGCTCGAGCGCCTGGATCGTTGACCGACGACGACGCGCTGATCCGCGCCGCGCTGGAGGCCGCCCGTGCTGCCGGGCCCCGTGACGTGCCGATCGGCGCGATCGTCGTGGCCGCCGACGGAAGCCTGCTGTCCAGTGCGGCAAACGCCCGTGAAGAGCTCGGCGACCCCACCGCCCACGCGGAGATCCTGGCGCTTCGCGCCGCAGCCCTTTCACTCGGGGACGGCTGGCGGCTGGAAGGCGCCACGCTGGCGGTGACCGTGGAGCCGTGCACGATGTGCGCGGGCGCGCTGGTGATGGCGCGCGTCGCCCGGCTGGTGTTCGGGGCGTGGGAGCCGAAGACGGGCGCGGTCGGCTCGCTGTGGGATGTCGTGCGCGACCGACGGCTGACGCACCGGCCGCAGGTGCGCGGGGGCGTGCTGGCCGACGAGTGCGCGCAGCTGCTCGAGGAGTTCTTCGCACGCCAGCGGTGACGTTGCTCGGCCGCCTTGGCGCCGAGCGTGTACCCAGGGCTGTGATTTCACGCGATCAACGACCCTCAGTTCACATTCGCCGGCCCGGCTGCGGTTTGGGCGCAGCGCTGCTCATCGGTAAGCTGCCCCACGGTGGCGTGTCCGAGCGGCCTAAGGAGCACGCCTCGAAAGCGTGTGACGGGTAACCCCCGTCCGAGGGTTCAAATCCCTCCGCCACCGCCATAGCCCCGATCCTGTTCGCGCAGGTGAGGGGCTGTTTTTATGCCTGGTGCACGCCTCTGCGCTCACCCTGTGCCCACACTTTGCCCACACCTGAGTCCGAGTACCGGCTATGAAGCGTGACCGCGACGGCATCGAGATCGTCGTCGAACAGGTCGCTGTAGGTGTCGAGCGTGACCTTCGCCGACGTATGCCCGAGCATCCTTTGTAGCGCCAGAACGTTGACGCCGGCGCTGACCGACAAAGACGCACAGGTGTGGCGCAAGTCGTGCGGGGTGATGGGTTGGACGCCGGCGCGCTTCACGGCTGCGGCGAACCATCCACCCGCAGACTTGGGTCGTGGGAGATACCCGCCGCCGTCCTTCGCGGTGAACACCAGTGCGTCGTCGGCCTTGTCGGTGCACCGCGCTGCAAGCTCGTCGAGCACGAACGTGGGGACGGGCACGGATCGCGCCTTGCGGCCCTTGGTCGCGCCTACTGCGTGATCCACGCCGAGTTGTACGGCGTTCTCATGGATGGACAGGCGCCGTCGCAGGAACTCGATGTCACGCACCCGAAGCGCCACAGCCTCACCCCATCGGATGCCGCAGTAAGCCAGCGTCAGTACTAGCGCGCGGTGCTCCCCGGCTTCCTCGGCCAGGCGCGCGACGTCGTTCGACGATAGGTAGACGTGGCGCTTGGCCGACTTTCGCGGTAGCCCTTCAATGCCCTTCGCCGGGTTGACGGCAAGGCGTCTAGCTTTGACCGCGTCGGTCAGGATGCCCGACAGAACGCCATGTGCGCGAAGCACAGTCGTGGCGCCGGCCCCCTTGCGGACCATCTCAGTCACCCACGCTTCGACTGCGAGAACGTCCACGTCGACCACGCTGACCGAGCCCCACCGGGGTCGGACGTGAACACGCCATGCGGACTCGATCATTCGGTAGTTGCTCGGCGCAGTGGCCTGCTCCTTGCGGCCAAGCCACACGCTCGACAGTTCAGCGACTGTGACCTTCCCGAGGGCCGGCGCAATGTACTCGCCGCGCATCTTCGACACTTCAACCTCGGCGGCGAATGCTTCGGCGGCGCGCTTCGTCTTGAACCCGCGCTTGTCCGTCTGCTTGTGCTCGGGCGTTCGGTATCGAACACGGTAAAGTGTTGTGCCACTAGCTGTTTGGTACTTACCTATCGTCGCCACTGGGCTCGACTTTCTTTACGAACTTGCTCATAGCCGCGCTAAGCGACTTGAGTTCTTCGATGTCCACCCCTAGGTCGGTAGACGGGTTCGGATTCGACGCCTCGACGAAGGCGAATACCGATGCGTCACTGCCCGAGATTCCCTCGCCTGGAAGGTCTACCAGCGGGGAGAATCCGCGGCCCCATCGCCAAATCTCCTCGGACGAGTGGGCATCCTCGTCGGCCGGTAGCACGCGGCTGTCCTCCATCGGCAGGAGCAATGCGAGCGGTGACACGTTGAGCGCGACCGCGATCGCAGCCAGGTCGTCGGCGTCGACCCGGCGCTCACCCGACTCGATCCGACGCAATCCGAGCGGGGGGATTTCGCGTCCATACTGGGCCATCTTCCGACTCAGATCTGCGTAGCCGAACCGCCGCATCTCGCGAAACCGTCGCACCGTCTGCGCAACGTTCTCGCCGATGGGTCCGAGGTCGGACTTCTTGCCTGCCATCGGCCGAATGTATGCGATCAAAAATGAAGTGGCAACGTTCATCCTTGATTGTTCGTCACCCAAATGATAAGGATATAACTCATGCGATCGAAAGAATCGCGAATGCGATCAAAGATGGAGAAACGAATGATGGTGCTGGACGACCTGCCGCCACTGTTGACGCCAGCCGAACTGGCCGACTTGATGCGCACCACCACGAACAGCCTTTCGCAGGACCGCTATCTCGGGCGTGGTGTGCCGTTCATCAAGAACGGTAAGCGTGTGCTCTACGCCCGGACGGCAGTTCTGGACTATCTCGAACGAAACACGGCTCAGCGCACCGACGATCCGCGCGGAGTTAGTGCGTGACCGTCGAAGCGCGCCAGATCGCTGCCAGCCTCGCGGCGGTGAGCGAGGTGTTCCCAATCAAGCAAACCGACAGCTGGGCTTCCCGCGCCGACGCGATTGCAGACGGCAACGTCCTCACCATCGTGGTGACGGACCACCTCGGCCGCGCCCAGCGTGAATACAGGGCAGTGATCCAGCTCGTCTTCCGTATCACCACCCAGACGGGGGTAAGGCGATGACCGCTCCGCCGCGTTTCAACGCTGGATCGTGCGTTGTGTGTGGATACGGCACTGACACTGCGCTCGCATTTCAAGGCGAACCCGAATGGTGCATTGCCGGGCTGGTAGCCCTCGGACTCCACGCCACAGAAGCGGAAGCTACATTCCGCACCGGTATTGGACGCGGCCCCCACGACCTTGTGCCCAGCTTCGCCACTGTCACATACCGGGTGTGCGCGACCTGCGTTCGCAACGCAAAGGCGAACTTCCCGGCCCCAGTGCTGCTCTACTTCGGAGCCGAGATTCCCTGCATCCGAGCCCTATGACTGCCGGGCACCGTGCTGGACCAGTCGACGAGTTCGACGGGTTTGCGCTCGTCGACTGGGAACGCAGCGCGTGCCTATGCGATGTTGGGGCACCCGGCCATTCGGTCGCGGTCGCGGTGACCAACGACGGCCGTGACACCTTGTGGATCGTCGACAACGCCGAGCTTCACGCCGAGCAGCCACGGCACGGCGACGGCGACCAGCCTCACGAGTGGACGGGACCGTTGCCCGAGCGTTGGCGCCGCCGCATCGCACTGGCCCCGTTCCGCTGCTCCCGGCCAACTAAGGGCACTGGTCGGCCGTGTCGGATCGAGGTCAGCACTTTCGGCCGGTCGTGTGGGCTGCATTCCGAGTGGCCGGCAGCGCCATGAGTTTCTCGAAGATGAAGTGGCAGGACACCGTGAGGCAGTTCAAGCCGATTCCTGTTGCCCAGCGGCTCGTGATCGCCCACATCGGCGCCACAGCCAATCCCGATGGGCGCAACGCTTGGCGGGCCAACGACAAGCTGGTTGAGCAACTGGGCGTGTCACCGGAAACGGTGAAGCGTGCGCGGACGGCCGGCGTCCGGTATGGGCTCATGGTCGTCACGAAGTCGGCGCCGCGATCACGCGGGAATCGAAAGACACACGAATACCGGCTGGTGATGCCAGCAAACAGGAATGACTCGATTAGTGGGGTCAGCAGTGACCTCACTAACGGTGACACCACTAACGATTTAGTGGGGTCTGCAGACTCCGTTAGCGGGGTCACTGACGACCCGTTAGTGGGGTCAGCAGAGTGCACCCCTTCGGTTATTGCTTCGGGTATAACTTCGGGAGGGAGGGATCCGCGCGCGGAGGAACCCGAACTTCTCGACGCGGAGGTCGTGCCCGACCCGGCTAACGGCCCCTCCCCCCACAATCAGCGCGCAAAGCAAACCGACACCGCTGACGCGTGGGTCGACGCCGAACTTGTCGACGACGAACCCGACCCTGAACCGCAGCTCCACTGCGATCGACATATGCCCGACGGCACCGACAGCAGTTGCGGCGCCTGCGGCCGGCGCAGACGGATACGCGAGAAATGGGAGCAGCGACAGCAGACTTGGTTGCTGCGCGGGATCTTCCCGAACCCAGCCGAGCCGGCAGAGCCAGTACCGACGGTGCGTCGGCCAGCACCACCCAAACCCGAACCGCCGTCGTGGGTTCCCGGACCCGACGGCCGGCCACGTTGCCGGCGCCACGGCCATCTGCAGACCGCACCCGTCGACTGCACTCGATGCCATGACGCCGCGATCGCAGCCGAGGAATCGACATGAGCCGGCCTATCCCGGCCGCGTACCGCGGCGCGATCGACTCGCCGTGTCCGACGTGCGGCGCGGAACCAGGCGAGTACTGCGTCGTCGCGGACGACCGTCGCCGCCCGCGTCGGCGGCGCATCCCGTGCGTACGCCGTTGCCCGCGGAGCCCGCCCGACGTCGAACCGCAGACCGCGCCGGCTCACCCGACCAGATCGTTCTCCGAGCCAATCCACCAACCCCACAACACTGAGGAGTAGACCTGATGCCACTCAACGTCACGGCCCAATCGGGCGGCGTCAATCTCACGTCGGCGCAAACTCAACTGGTGCTCTACGCCGTTCGTGATGTCATCGCCCGTCACACGCTGGGCGGAAGATCCTTGCCGGACGGGTTCGACACTCTGCACGTCCAACTCATCAGTTCCGTAGACGGAACCAAAAGTTGTGCGTTGCAACCACAATCGTCACCATCGGCAGCGGGAGAACTCATCGACACGACCGAAGCAGCCGCGATCCTTCACTGCTCGACCAGCTGGATCCGACGCATCCGCGAAAATCTTGACGCACGAAACATCGGCGGCCGATGGCTCTTCCCGCGACAGACCGTCGCCGAATACGCGGAACGAAAGGCAGGTCACCACCGGTGAACCCAATCGACTACCTACGACTCGGAGTCGAGCAGTACCTTCGGGAGCTGCCGGACGACGAATACAGCGACCTTGTGCAGCGGGCCCGCCCGCCCAACGATCAGCGAGATCCGGCGGAGAGCAAGAACGGCGCCTTTGCGAAGCGGCTGTTCGGGAGTTCCAGTGATTAGCGCGAAAGACCCTCGGCGCGTGATGGCCATCGTGAATCGGTGCAAGGCCCGGGTTGATCCCGCAGCCGTGGAACGCATAGAAAAGGATCGAGTTGCACGCGCAACCGCGGAACGCATCGCGATACTGCGCCACAACGTCTTTCGGAACGCCGAGCACAGCCGCGATGTCGATGCCCTCACGAATGAGTCCGGCGCGGCCCGCCTGCTGACCGCGGCGCACAACAACGCCAACAGCTTCCTGGTGCTCGGGATCCTACGAACGGCGATCGACAACCGATGGCACCACGTCGTCCAGGCCGGCATCAGTCACTTTGAAGACCACCCAGTGTCAGACCGCATACAAGAACTCTGGGACCTCACCACAGCCCGCTCCGAGGTCTAACCACCCCTCGAAAGGAAACGAACACAATGTCTCTCGCACAGCTCGAATCCCAGATCGAAGACCTGCGCGCACAGGCCGAGCGCATTCAGAGCCGCTGGGCCCGTACCCGCGCAAGCATCACGAACGACAACACCCTGACGGACGTCGGGAAGCAAGGGAAGCTCGACACCGAACGCGAGCAGGTGAGTGCCAAGCTCAGCGACCTCCGCGGGCAGGAAAGCAAACTCATCGCCGCGAAGAAACAATCTCTCGAAAAGGCGCTATTCGGGCTGGGCCCCGTCGACAGCTGCGACACCAGCAAGATCCTGTCCTACCGAGATGCGCAGGATCGGGCGGGGCGGCTCGAACTGGCCGCTGACGCGAAAGAGCTACTCGCATCGGCCATGCGTTCCGAAGACAGGATCCTCGCGACCGCTGTGCTGGCCAAGGCGGTCGCCAGCGATTGGAGGAGCGTCACCGACGAATACGTACAGCAGCACCCCCGATCAGGCAACGATCTCAAGGATCTCGCCGCGCTTCAGGGGTACACCCCTCTCGCCGCCGGCTTCTCGTACATCACCACCTGATGGACTCGCGGCCGGTGTGAACGGAGACCTTGCTCCGCGCCCGCGCCGGCCGCGATGACCCGGCGGGGGTGACCCCCCGCCCCCGCCCTCGGCGCCCCCCATGGCATAGGCGCCGCCCTCCCCCAGGCTTTTTTCTAGAGAGCGAGAAGAAGGGACTTTCCCGACGTGACTCAACGGAGTCTGCCCGCCGTGAAGGCGGGGGAGAAGGCGCCGACGAAGCGGGCCCCGCGGAAGGTCGTTCCGAAGTCCGTTGCTGCGGCCGCGGCGAGCGGTGATCGCAGGCAGCTGCTTGTGGCGTTGCGCAATCGCATCGCGACGGCGATCGACGACCCTAAGACGACGGGTCCGGCGTTGGCGGCGTTGATCAAGCACCAGCGTGCCCTTGCGGCCGAGATTCAAGCGATCGATCTCGCCGCTGATGCCGGCTCGTCGAGGTCGGGTCCGAAGTCGGCGATCGCCACGACTCCCGACGAGGCGTGGGACGAGTCGATGATCTGAGCGCCGGCGGAGCAGTTCAAGCATAGTGAGGGCTGATGCTTGCATTTGAGGATGTGTCGCCCGACAAGATGAGCGGTTAGCGGAGCGCCGTCCAGTGGGCCCATTGCGCCCCATCGATTGACTATGTGGCTCGCTGCAATCGGCTCGTCGCTTCCTTCGGTCGCGATGAGGTACGTAGTTCTGAGGATGTCGTACCCCGGTCGTACGGTTACAGACATGATCAGCCCAACGCTCATGCAGGACCGGGTTCAGTCCGTTGAGATCGACAACGATGCCGTCCATCGGATGGCGAATGAGATTCGCGCGATTGCCCGGCAGCGGGGGCGCTCTCTCTCGGAGGAGAGTTGGAGTGACCCGCTGTTCTGGAACGTGACCGACTCACGTCGCGATCGCTGCCAATACCTTGCCTTGGGCAACGCCATCAACTTCAGATTCTGGAGTCTTCGCGACCAAACGGTCGTTCCCGCGGTGGGTGCAGTTGCCGGCGAGCAACTTCGCGGAGCGATGTACATGTGGCGCCGACTTCGCCTCGCCGTCGAACGGGAGGAGATCAGCCTCGCTGCCGATGATCTAGCTGGCATCGATGAAGTCACATTCCGTACGGCGTTCCGAGACGATGCCGGATACCTTCCCCTCTCGGAGGGCATCTCCGACCGAGTCGAAAACGTCAAGAACCTGGGGCTCACGCTGGCGCAGGCCTGGGACGGCTCATGGGCGAATGTCGTCGACGCCGCCGGTGGTTCGTTGAATCGGTTCGCGGTCCTCTCGGCGAGCTTCCGCGCGTTTGACGACCCCGTGCAGAAGTTGACGATGTTGAACGCGATCATGCTGCAGGGAAGCGGACTCACTACGTTCGATCGCGCGCCCCTTCCAGCCATCGACTACCACCTGGTGAAGCAGGCGACGCGCCAAGGTCTTGTCAACGTTCGTGGCCAGATTGGAGCCAAGCTACGCGACGGACAGTTGCTGTCTAGGGATGAGTCCGACGTGCTCCGGATGGCGGTTCGCGAGGCGCTAGTAGACACTGCAGCGAACGCCGAGGTCTCAACCGCAGTCCTCGACAACATCTACTGGCTCAATCGCAGGGTTTGTGCGGATACGACCCCTGACTGCGACGCCTGCCCTCTGCGTGCGGGCTGTGCCAGGAAGGTGGAGTTCGGACTGCCACTGGAAGTGACTCGCTACTACTAGAACCGCGCCTCGCGATGCAGTGAGAATATCGGTGTGTTCGCCGTGTCCAATCCTGACCGAGAGGCAGACAGCTGCATGTCCAACTTCACCGAATGGGTTCTAGACGCGCCGTTGTTCATCGACGAACAACAGGTCGCAGCACTCTACGACGCTATCGTGCGTCCCGAGAACACAGTTGACTCGATCGTCATATCGGACCAAACCCTGACAAGCAATCTCGACAAATTGTCGGGCAGCGTCAAGGGCACCATTGAAGCAGAGGGCGGCGCCAGCTTCCTCGCGAAGCTGAAGGCGAGCATCACCGGCACGGTCGAAGGCGGTCAAGAACACAAGAAGGATGACACCGAGGCGACGGCGTGGACACTCAAGCCTGTCAATAATCCGTACCGGCAGTTGTTGCATTTGGTTGCACACTATCTGGCCAATTCCGCCGAACGAATCGCAGTGTGTACCAACACAAATGACTTCCCCGACGAGGAATACATCACAAAGACCCCGCGGGCACTCGTCTTTATG
Organism: Mycolicibacterium sp. CR10; assembly: GCF_005222675.1. GTDB lineage: Bacteria > Actinomycetota > Actinomycetes > Mycobacteriales > Mycobacteriaceae > Mycobacterium. Next base: position 402,114 of record NZ_STGE01000009.1, read on the forward strand.
GATCTCGTCCCGACAACGAACGCGGGATCAACGAGGGGTGTTGTGCTCATTCCCACAGCCTTCGAGTCGATGGAAGGCAAAGTCACTGTCGTGCTGGACCAGAACGTTAAGAAGGAATACCCCAATCCCCTCAGCCAGGCCGAACTGGTCAGTTACTGGCAGGCTTACACTGATGCCTTCGACGCGCAGGAGACGATGGTCAACCTTGAAAATCTGATCAGCTCGGCCAAGGTGCAGTGGATCGACTACCGAATGCCAATCTGGTCCAAACCCGATGCCACAGAGATTGTCTCTACCGGGCATCTGCATCTCACCGCACGTGGCAAATACGACACGGGGACCTTTGGGTACAACTTCGTCAAGCGCGGCTACAAGCATGGTCTACGCATCGTCGGAACTCTTAAATCTGAACCTGACATCAACGTGCTTGCGGTTTTTGAACGATAGGTCGGGGTCCAATCAGCTGACAAAATGCGCCAAGGCAGCCGACCTTCATGTGCGTATCGAAACGGTGACGCCCGTCGAAAGGCTGGAGACGGCGAGGCGGCCGAGTACCAATAGATCATTCCGAGAACCATTGACGCGGGAGAGATCTAAGCACCCAAACTAGGTAGACATTTAGAACCCTGCTTCCAATTCTTCGGGTGCGACCCATTGCGCTCGTGCCCCGCGAACCGACACTTGGTCCAGTGCCCGCTTGAGTGTCATTGACCGATCTGATGGTGATTGACCGGTCTGTTCGATCAGTGTTGGCCGCAAGGGGTGATGGCTGCTGATCAGGTAGTCGTTGCGGATGTTGAGTCGTTCGACGTAGCGCTGGTGTGGTGGGCGGTCGGACTTTTCGTGCCAGCCGTTGCAGCGGGCGCACGCCAGGACCAGGTTCCACACCCCGTCCACGGGTGCGCCGCCAACGAGGGGGCCGGCTGACCATGGGAAGACGTGATCGACGTGGCAGGTGGTTGCCGACGAGCCCGCGATGTTGATGGCGGTGTAGCAGTAGAAGCAGTGACCCTTCTGGTAGCCGTTGAGTGCCGCCCGCGCTCCGGTGATGTTGGTGCGCCGCCGTGGCACCAGGAGCGTGGCGGTGTCGGGTTCGAACTCCACGGTCAGAAGGTGCCGGGGGAGGTTGAGTTCCCATGCCGTCTCGACCAGTCGCCAGCGGGCTTCTGCTTCCTCGCGCAGGTTTGGACCGTGCCCGTCGGCGAGTAGTTCGCGGAGGTGGTCGGTGATGCGAATGCCCTTCTGGTTCTTCCTCTCGTCGATGAAGGAGCGTTCGGGGACCTCGGCCTGGTCGACGACATGGAATGCATCGATCACGTTCTGGAAGCCCAACCGCACGGTCTTGGCGCGTAACCCGTCGTCACCCAGTTCGCCGGTGTTGAACGCGCGGCAGGCGTCGAGGAACTGGCTTTTCTGGAAGGTGCCTTGCTTGTCGTGGGTGCGCAGGTGTTCGGCGACGCGGGTGGCGAAGGGCAACGCCAGCATGTCGAGGGTGACGATCTCCGCGTCGGCGCCGATCTCGAGTAAGGCGCCGGCCAACGCGAACTTGTAGGACGCGACGTTCTGGCCGAACAGCACGATGGCGCGCCAGTACGAATCCAGCGATGGCAACTCGTACGCGAACCGAGCGACCGCATCGCCACGAGCCATCTGATCCTCCTCACGGTGTCGAGCAGATTCAACAACATGTCCCCGACGCAGGTCGGCTGACCGGCGCCAGTTTCAGCATCCCGGGCCCAGATCGATTCACCGGTAGCGCCGAATCGTCGGTCGTCCGCATCCGGCACGCGGTTCCGGTGGGACGGCGATCACCTGCTCCATGGCCTGGGCGGAAGCGGGTCAGAATAGTATGCTGGCGATGTTCTTCAATCAGGTAGCGATGTTTTTTCAGAAAATCTCCGCCAATGGGTTGCAGAACATCCCGGAGGGTGTATAGTGGGAAACACCGCCGGGGCGGAGGAAAACATCCCGGAGTTGCTCCGAAACATCGCTCCGGGACACGGTAACACTGAACATTGAGAACTGAATAGTGCAACTGCGCGTAGATGTCGCTGCCAGAAATTGGAGGCAGCGATGTCCATCATCGCAACCAAGGGCACCCAGGGTGCCCACACCTACTTCACCGCAACGATGAAGTGGGGAGACCTCGACAAGGACCTCGTCTTCCCTGAAGACCTGGGGGACTTGGACGAGGACCATCAGATGCAGCGTGCATACGCCAAGAAGCGGATCGGTGAACTCGTCGAGTACCTCGGCGAGAACGACCACTTCTTCTCGGCGCTCACGCTGGTCATCCTGCCGCGGGGAATGAAGCATCCCGCGGTCGAAGGGGACGTTCGGAACGACGCTGACTATCAGTTCGTCCCGTTCGAACCGGAGCGCATCCCGGTCGCCTCACAGCGACTGGGCGAACTCCACCTCTCCGGGCAGGTCCAGCTCTTCCCTGCAGACGGTCAGCACCGGTCACGGGCTGCCAAGCAGAAGTTGAATGCTGATCCTGAGTTCGCAAAGGAAGAGGTCCCCGTGGTCCTGATCCCCTTCCAGGATCACGACCAGGTTCGTCAGCTGTTCGCGGATCTAAACCTCAACGCCAAGCCGGTCACCAAGGCGACCGGCCTGGACTTCGAGGCACGCGATCCAGCAGTACTGGTGATCAAGGCAGCAGCGGACACCGTTCCGCTGTTCCAGGGAAACAATCGCATCAACCGCCGCTCCAACAGTCTGCCCAAGAGCAGCGACGCGGTGATCACGTTGAGCACGCTCAAGGAAGGCTCGGATGACATCCTGGCCGCCCTGAGCAAGAACGCGTACCTGGACAACGGCGGCACCACGTGGGACAAGGACAAGACCACTGCCATCAAGGCGTTCATCGCGAACACCGACGAGGCAGTCGAAGCCCTCGCCGACGTATGGATCGCCATCACCAATCTCTTCCCCACCCAGCGGGACGAGATTCTCAACAAGGTTCGGACGCCCGGGGACATCCGTGAGGACTACCTGTTCGCGTTCGGACTCGGACAGCGCGGACTCGCCCGCGCTGCAGCCACCCTCATCGAGAAGTCGCCCGAAAACTGGGACGAACTCCTCGAGAAGGCGGTGTCCGAGTTCAACTGGAAGCGGGAGGCCGAGGAATGGAAAGGCAACGCCGTGATTCATGGCGTCGGCAAGGACAAGGACGGGAAGGAATTCCCGACTTACCGGGTCAACAACACCGGTCCGGCAATCCAGAACCTCGCCGACCGCATCGTCAAGAAGGCCATCCCGGCCACATAACACAACCCGACCGATCGTCGATCGGACAACCCGGCTACCGGCGTCTGCGCGCAGTTGCTCTATTCAGGCTCTCACGCCCATCAACGGCTGGAAGGAGTAACTGCGTGGCGCACAGCACCAGGAGGGACTGACCCCAAGATGACACAGGAACTGCGCACATCTTGGGGATCAGCGCACCACAACAAACCTAGAGTAGCCCCGGTCCACGACCGGGGCTACTCCCTTTGGACCGTGCCGACGCTCCCAGTTGTCTCAGAATGCCTCCATCCGATGGTGTGGTGGGCGCCGATGGTGTGCTGGGCGCGCGGCCACGAGCCGCCCGTCCACGAGTCGAACGCGCAAGTGCCGTTCAGCATCGACGCGACGTGCGGCCCGGATCAACTGCGGGCAATCGGGGGCGGCACGTCCTCCGCGTTGAAGGCCCACACGCCGGGACTGCCAGTAGACCTCGGCACAACTCGGCCCGCACGCACAGCGGCCATGAACGCCGCCGGACCGAGTCCAGATCTTTCTTGGGCGTCGTCGGCGGCGACCATGCCGTCCGGCACCACGCCCCGCCGGGTAATTGCACGCTTCTGCGCACGGGCAACGTTCGGCTGCCCGATGTCGCCGATGATGGCACTGATCTCCCTCTGATGGAGCCCGCCTCGATGGGCACGGACGATCAACCCGTCTCGTATGACCCGCGCAATGTAGTCGTAGGTCCTGTCGTTCTGGTACTCGCACTCGGCCTCGGCGAGGTCCGCACGGAGTGCGTCTTGCTCGGCCTGCGTCAACTTGGCAATCATGCATATCATGGTGACATATGTCAGGGTGATATGCAACATTCGATTCCTCGAACTCCCGCGATGTCGGCGGGCGCCGCAATACTGTGAACATGGCCGACACCTGGGAGTCGCGAGACCTCCTCGTCCTCAAAGCAGCAGTTGAGCTCTACGACGAGAAGGGCCGATCCCCGCGCGCCAGCGACCTTGAGCGCGCGACCGGATTCGACAAAGACACCGTCCAACGCGCACTGCGCGCGCTCTACAGCGAGCCCTTCTTCGAGCAGGGCGTCGAAAGCAGCGGCAATCAGATCATCATCGTCGGCGAACCCACCAGTGCGGCTCTGCGAGTGGTCGGTCAATGGCCTACACCGGAATCCCAACTCGAACGGCTGGTGGCCGCCCTGCAGGCCGCCGCCGATGACGAGGACCGACCTGAGGAGGATCGGAGCAAGTTCAAGCAGGCGATCCTCACCCTGCGCGGAGCGGCGTGGCAGGTCGCCCTCGGGGCGCTCAGCGGTGCTGGCGGCAATCTGATGACCGGGGGCTAGCGGGCAACCTCATCCACCGGGATTGTCGGTGGCCCGGCGCATACTGACGTTCATGACGACGACAGACGAAGTGTCGGTGGTTGACGCGGCGGTCAGACTGTGGAACGAGACCGGTCACGGCGTCACTCCTGCCGCCATTGCCGAGCGGATAGGCACAGACGAAGAGTCGGTGCAACGTGTCCTCACACCGATCGCATACAAATACTTCGCGAAGGTTTTGACGGGCGACGACCAGGTCGCGGTAGTCCGTGAGCCGACGCCAGAGGCGCGCCGGTTCTTCGGCGCGTAACCACCGACATGCCTGACGAACCGCTCTACGACCCAGACCGATCAGTCCCCGAGGATCTTGATTTCTCAGATCTCGACGTCGCGATGGCCTACCTCGACGATCCGACGACCAAAGCACTCGGCGAGGACATGAGGCGCATGGTCCGAGCCATGCCCGCCGCCGATCAGCAGCGGAGGCTGACCGAGTACGTGACTGACCTTGAGGAGTAGCGAGGCCAGGCAACTCGCGACTTGCAGAACCTCAAGCCCGATGCGCCTGGGCGTCCGTTCCTTCAGCAGTATCTCGACGCCGTCAACAAGAACATCGAGGACTCGAAGCTGCGGATGCTCGAACTAGATGAGTGAGAGGGTGCGCTACGCCTTGCTCTTCGATGTAGACGTTGTTCCGAACCGGAACTCGACCACGTCGCGGTCGGCGCTCTCCCGGCGGTCGAACCGGGCCAACTTGGGGGTGTGCTCGGTCATGACCGACGCCAACGGTGGTCCAACTCGCGCTCACTCAGGGAGCCGTCCTGCTTAATCTGCGGGCCGTAGATGCGGGTCTCCACTACGCCTTTCGGGTCGAACTCCACATCGATGTGGGTGGGCCGTAACCACGTCTGCTGCGCCACCCCGTTGACGCCGCAGGCCATGTCGGGCAGTTGGCCGTCGGCCAGTTCGATGCGATGCACCGAGGTGCCCGCCGACGACCGAATCTTCTTCTCGCTCATTTCTGCTCCTCCGTAAGGGCCTGCTACTTGTTAGCAGCGGCCTTCCCCACCAGACGTTGTTTTGAAAGCGGAACTCGACTACCTCGCCGTCGGCTGCCCGTATCACGGCTGACCGGACGGTCACCCTCGCTGAAACCCTCGCGGGGTGATCGGCAGATAGGACATGGAGCCGGTGGAGTAGAGCTGCCGATCACGCTCGCGTACAGGCAGAGCGACGGATCGAAGCTCTACGGCGGCGTGCGCGGCATGCGACGAAAACTCGCGAGGGATGCGGTAGCCGACCACGCGGTGGTCGGTTTCGTCAACGGTGCCATCGGCCTTCACCTTGATCAACTCATGGGTGGCACGTTTGAGCAGATTCATCGCCTGCATTGTGGTGGCGTACACCGCCATCTCGACAGCTGCCTTACTAACGTAGTTGATGGTGCCACTCTCGCCCAGGTAGCGGCGGCGTGCGACGTCCCACAGAGAGCCGAGCGCCCTAGTGATGAACACCGAAACCGACATCTCCCGTCCGGGATTCGAGTCCTCCATGGTGAGCCACCAATGCGGTTCGGTCTTGGCCGCGTCTGGGTGCCCCTTTTTGTGGAGGTACACGTGGGTCGACCCTTCGTGCATGATGATCGGCTCACCATTGCGTGGATGCCAGGTGACTTTCGCCTCGTCGTCATCGACAGCGACGGCGCTCACGCCGTGCTTGACGGCGTTGTAGACGAAGGCGTCACCGAGCACTCGGTTCGCAGAGTCGATCAGCAGGAGCGATAGGCCGTCGATCGCATCCTCAAACTCGGCGTCGGTGAGCTGGATGACCGCGTCAACGCGACTGACGCCGCCCAGAAACACCGTAGCGATCTGCTCGCGGTCGAACCCGTTGTCGAGTGCGGCAGCCACCTTGTCCTTGTATTCGCCGAATTGCGTTGAAGCCGACATGCCCAGCCACGGGCACTCAGGGTGCTCCACGTGCGCGAAGAACAGCCGCAGCAGCGTCTCGGAGGCGTGGTTGGCGATCATCACCGCCTCCATGCGGATGTAGCGTTGCCGGGCATCAGGCGCGGGCGGCGGCATCGAGCCGAAGTGCGCGGATCCGATCATCCGGTCAGCAGCGAACAGCGGTGCGAGTTGCTCGTCACCGCACGCCATCAGCGACAGCGACTCGATCCGCATCCTGATGAACTCCGCCGGGTCGGCGGTGTAGAACACGGCGTTCAGCTCCGGGTATTGGCCGGGGTCGAGTCGGCGTCCCTTCGGGTCGTCCTGTTCCCACGGCTTCGCCCCGCCTCTGTACCTGCCCATGAGCCGGAGTCTAGGAACGGCACCCGACAAAGCTGCGCAGAGGCGCACCCCGCCCTGATGTCACAGACCTTCATTCTGGCGACCGAGGCTCGACTGTCGGCGAAGCTGGATAGCATCGCGGCCATGATGTGCACCCAGTACCCGAGCACGCAGAGGAACACACTTGCGAGTTGATCAGACGCCGGTCTTCTCCCGCGTCCGCGTGACCGCACTCGGCTCGCTCGACACCAGCGCCGAAGACGCAAAGCTGTTGGGCGCGACAGTCGTGCCCTGGACCGACCTTCGCCAAAGCGACGACGTCTTCGCAGAGGTCGACGTTCGCGGAACGATCACCCCGCCGTCGACCAAACTGCGTTGGCTGTCAGGCGATGCCGAGGTAGAGATCATCGAGCGACCGCGCTACGCGGGCATGCCAGACGAACTCGCGGCTTCGGCGCAACCGCTGCAATCCCCGGCGGGCGTCAACGGCAGCGTGATGGCGGGACTGACGTTCGACACCCCCAAGGGCTGGCACCCTTTGATCTGGGACTCCAACACCCTGTTCTCGGCGATCAGGGGTTGGAAGGACCCCGAAATCTCGGTGCAGATCATCCTGTGTGCGCTTGCCGTCGCGCCCGACGACGGCGACTTGCGTCCGATGCTGCTGGCTGGCCTGAAGGCCCGCTACGCCCGCGTCACCCGCGAGCCGAATGTCTATCCCCCGGGCCAGTACCCCTGGTGCCGCAACGCAGAACCAGTTTTGGACGGCATACTGTCCCTCTGAACTGCTGCTTTGCGCCCCGACTCACTTCTGGGCCGCTTTGCCCCCAGACGTTGTTCGAAAGCGGAACCCGACGACCAGGCGATCCCCCCGGTCAACATTCTTCAGCACCCCGGCCCAAGGATGGCTCCGGAAGTCACCTGTTCGTGGGAACGAGTCGCTCACCGTGCCGGGGCGCTCTAGGTCGTGCGCGGTGTCGCCGGCAGGGCCGAGAGGTCGGGCGCGGCAGGTTGCAGGTTTGCCGCACCTAGGCACTCAGACCGGCCGGGAGCCGTGCCCGCGTGCCCACATCCTGCCCACAGTTGCCCACGATTCAGATGCATTTCGCGTGAACAACCAATATGTCTTTATGCAGGCGGGAGCCGTTGCAGGCTGTTGACGTGCAGAGCAAATAGGGTTCAAATCCCTCCGCCACCGCCAGAACCGCCCCACCTGACTACGCAGGTTAGGGCGGTTTTGTCGTCAATCGGTATTCTTCTCCAAGGCGATGAACTCCTTATTGCCACAGCGTCGGTATCAAAGAGGTCGCGAATGCCTGTTTGCGGGTGTCGAGTGCAGACGTGGTGCAACATAATGAGACCTCTGACTGCTGGCCAGCGGTCCGCCCGACGGGGGGCGAGTAGGTGACGATTCTGTCGAAGTGGCGCATTCCGGCGGGTGTCTGCGTGCTTACGACGGGGCTGCTGATGGCTGCCACGGGGGTCGCCGTCGCAGATACCGATGCCGGTTCGAGTGGTTCCCCCTCGGGCAGTGATGGCTCCAGTACATCGAGTCAGCAGACATCGACCGGTGAGACCGACTCCGAGGGACAGTCCGGGAGCGGGGATGCCGACGCCGTAGCCGACGACTCGGCGGGGCAGCCGGGTCAGTGGAACTCGACAAACGAGACCGATGCCGAGGAAGCGTCTGGCAGCGGGGACGCCGAGGACGTGGCCGGTGACTCGGCTGGGCAGTCGGACCCGCAAGGGTCGACCGCCGAGACCGACTCTGAGCAACAGTCTGGAAGCACGGACACGGACCTAGGTGGTGTGGATCCCGGTCCCGTCGCGGAGGTTCCCGAGGAGGCCGTGACAGTTCCCGAGGAGGCCGTGACGGTTCCCGAGGAGGCTGAGACGTTTCCCGATGTGGCTGCGGCAGTTCCTGATCCAGTCGCCGAGGTTCCCAGCGAGGCAGTGGCGGTTCCCGAGGTAGTAGCTGCGCCGGTTCCAGATGTGGCAGCGGCTGCAGTGGATACGGTGGCTGCGGCTCTCGATGTGATGGCGGTGTCGGTCCCCGATGCAGTGGCTCCGGCGCCCCTGGACGTCGCAGCACCGGCCCCCGATGTGGCCGCGCTCGTTTCTGAGGTGAGCGCCTTGGTTCCAAACGTGCTGCCCACGACTGTCGGCCCGGACATCCCCCTCACGCAACTGCAGTCCGACTTCTATCAATTCTTGCTGGGCTTCGTGGGGATGGGGCCGGCTTCTGTGTTCAGCGGCCTGCTCCAACACATGTTGACCGCCGTCGCCGGTGCGGTCGTGCTGCTCATGCAACTGCCCGCGGATCTCTATTACTTCTTGTTGGGCTTCGCCGGGTCACAAGCGATCACAGGTGGCGGCGGTGCCGAATTGTCGCCGGCCACGAAGGCGTGGGTGGTGTCGCACTGGGAGCTGATCCTGGAGCTAGCCGGTATCCCGGACGGCTCGCGGGCTTTCAAAGCGTTGACCGAGGGTGTCACTCACGGGGCACCGGCGGTATCGACGTTCAGCGCAATGAAACACGGCCGAGCGCAACTGCCGACCAGCGTGACGTCTCCGCCGCCGGCAGTGGTGCGCCCAGAGTCCGCGCTATCGCTGCTCCGATACACGGCGGACGCGTTTCTGGCACCGATATCACTGTTGGCGCTCGCAGCCATCGCTCTGCCTGGCATCGCTGGGCTGTTGCTACTGTGCGCCGCCGGGACGCGGTTCGGATACCGCCAGGCGGCGGCCGCGCTGGCAGTGCGATCAACCGGCATCGCACGCTTCTCCCACGAGGGGCCGCTGGGCGTCGTCCGTTCTGGGTCACTGGTCGAGGTCCGGCCGAGAGAACTACGACGTAGCCGCGGCGACAAAGAGATTGGTACGGCAATAACTACGGCGACTCTGGGCTCACGGCAGAAGTTTCGACCGTGCGCTCATGCCCGGGCGGGCTGATCGGACGAGGACGGTCGCCCGGCTAGAGCAAAGGCGGCCGCCTCGTACATCTGGTGGTTGCGGCGTGAACGGGATGAACCGATCCACCGTCGATTCGCGATCGGACAGACGTGTGGTTCTCGTACACATCCCGTGTTTTCAGATCGAGGCACTCTCACGAATGACCCATGTCGTTTGTCGGGGGCTGTGCGTTACCCAAAACCCGCACTCGGGTCGCCATCGCTGGGTACCTCGGCAGCCTCGTGCAGTCGGACGATGATGCGATCGGGATCGATCTCCTGGCCAGGCCGGTTGCTCGCGTCGGCGTCGAAAGGTAACCGGATTGCCACGTCGGTGCCATCGGGGTCGCGGTACCACAGCCGTACTCCGCCGGCGTCGCTTGTGGCGCGGTGGTGGCGGGAGCCGATGGCGATGAGTCGATTGTGGGTGTCCAGGGCAGCGATTGCGGAGGGTGCCGACACCGTCAGCGAAATGACTCCAGCCACTTCGGGATTGGCGTTCATTGCGATGTCGGACTGCTCGATGACTACTCGTAGGCTGGCTGTCTCGACGACCGCTGTTCGGTGACCGACCAGGCGTGGATCCGCGCCGAGAAGGGTGCCCCACCAGGCTCGCATGGACTCCCACTCGTGGGTGAGCAGGACTATCTCGTCAATGCATGGGTCCATAGCGCTCCTCGACGGTGGCCGTCATGCCCAGTTGATCCAGCGCTGCACCGAGTGCGACGACATGCCCACTATTCGACGGGTCGAGCACCGCGGCGATGTGAGCATCCGGGCGCAGCAGTAGCGCCTGCCCTGCCGACAGCGAACGCAGTGGCTCTCCGCACGCCGCGAGGTCGACACCGATCACCGTCAGTCGGTGTCCTACCGCCTTCTGCGCGTCGCGCCAACTCGACTCGTGTTGCGATGCGGTCAGCACCGTCAGCGTGTCGCGCGCCGGGAGGTCGAGTGTGGACACTCTGGCTCCGTTGTACTGGACCCACGCGTGGGGTAGCCGTCCCCCGACGCGCACGATCGGCGTATAACACTCGATGTCCACGACGTCGTCGATCGTGTGGCGTTCGTCGAGGAATCCGTGGCCGTAGTGCACACCGAGATCGAGACCCCACGTTCGGTAGTGGCCGCCCTGGCGGGCGATCACCTCCCGCACCCCGGACCGGATGCGCGCCCCGATGCGACCCCGGGAAGTCGCCAGGCTGATCCGTCGCATGGCCCCCGCGATGAGGGCGGCCAGCATCCGGCGTGATACGTGGGGCGGCAGCGCGGCCATCAGTCGGGACTCGGCGAGGGCCTGCAGCACGCGGGTACCTGACCGGGGCAATCCGATTGCAGCGAAAACATCCGTCAGACCGTCGAAGTTCGTCACTGAATGCTCGGTGTTGGCGATGCCGATCGGTCGACGTTCCGCCTCGTAGGTGTCGAGCAGATCAGCCGGAGCGCGCCCGGAGATATCCCACGCCAGCTTCCAGGCCAGGTTGTGGGCATCGTGCACGCCGGTGTTGAGTCCGAGACCGCCGGTCGGCGGGAAGCGGTGCGCGGCGTCGCCGATCAGGAAGATGCGTCCGTCGCGGTATCGATCGGCGACCTGCGCCGTCATCGCCCAGCTCTGCACCGAGCGGATGTCGACGGTCAAGTCCCTGCTTCCCACCGCATCTCGGATTCTGCGCCGGCAATCGTCGGTGCTGAAGTCCTCGAGACGCTGAACCGGCGGGAAGTACGGAATCTGGAACACGAAGTCACCGGGTGAGCTGTGCACGATGATGATTCCCAGACCGCATGGGGTGAATGTCCAGATGACCGGGGCCCGGCGTGACCACAGATACGGGCGCAGGTCGGCGCTGAAGTGAACGCTGATCACGTGCTGAAGTACCGGGCCGCGCATCTGGAGACCGCAGCTGCGCCGGACCTGGCTGCCCGCACCGTCGGCGCCGATCAGATAGCGACCTGTCGCGACCCACTCGCCATCGCCGTCCGGACCGGTGACTCGAACTTCGACGCCATCGGAGGTTTCGCGGTGATCTTGGTAGACGCTGCCGCGCTGGAACTCCACCCGATTGCACGCGTCGAGCCGTTCCCACAGCAGTTGTCCGAGCACGTGTTGCGACAGGTTCGCCGCCCGGGTCGGACTCAGCGTCTGAATCCAGTGGGCCTCAGTCGATTCAGGGTCGTAAATGGTGATCCGGCCCAGTTCGGGTCCGGTCAGACTCGTCGCATAGAGGATGTCACGCAGTTCGTACAGCGGCGAGCTGAGGCGGCGCACCTCGTGTTCGAGGCCTAGCTCGCGGAAGATCTCCAGTGTGCGGGTGGAGAGCACATGGGCGGCCGGGTGAGTCGAGGGGGCCGGTCGGCGTTCGACGACGAGGGTGTCGATTCCGTGTTCGGCGAGCAGCAGTGCGGCCGTCGCTCCGGCCGGACCGGCACCGACGATCAGGACCCGAGAATCGCTCATGTCTATCGACACCGCCCCTCCAACCCGCGGTGGCCGGAGTCTATACGCGATGGCGGTAATCCATATCTGACGGTGCACCGTCTCCGCAGCGCGATTGAACCGACTGGTCCTGCCTTTCGTATCCCCTGTATGGCGAAGGTTAATTGTCACCGGGGTCAAACTGTCGTGCCGATGCAACCGCCACGAGCTAGCATCACGGTGGGCTCGCAGCCCATGGACCCGGTTTGCGGTGCCAAGTGACATCGCCGAACATCGGGTCGGGCGAGAGGATCATGAGAAGTGTGATGCCGATCGAACACGAAGTCGAACGCGACATCGTCGAGTACCTAGGCGCGCACTACGGCATCGAACCGGACGAGATCACCGATGAATCCACCATGGAAGACCTGGGAGTCGATTCGCTCGGCGTCCTCTTCATCGGGGAGACCCTCGAGACGAAGTACAGGATCTCGCTCAATGACGAGCGAATCGCAGGGATTCGCACTCTCTCCGATTTCAAGAATCTCATCCTGCTGAAAATTGGCGAACTGTCCTGACGGCCGGCGCGCCCTCTCGCGACAACCTGATCATTGGAGCCTGTTCGGATGAGCGCATACATCACGGCTACTGGTTCTTTTCTCCCTGGCTACCCGGTTCCCAGCGACGAAATCGAGGATTACATCGGAAAGGCGGGACGCGCGTCCTCCGATCTGAAGGACATGATTCTCGCGAACTGCGGCATCAAGACCCGCCACTACGCGATCGACAAGAACCAGCGAACCGTCATGTCGAACGCGGCAATGGCCGCCGGTGCGGTGCGTAACGCCGCCGAGCGTGCCGGACTCGGACCCAACGACGTCGAACTGCTGACGGCAGCGACGACGGTGCCGGACCTGATGGGCCCCGGGCATGCCAGCATGGTGCACGGCGAGTTGGGCTACGGCCCGCTCGAAATCGCGACCACCCACGGCATCTGCAGCTGCGGCATGATGGCGCTGAAGCATGCGTACCTGCAGGTCGCGATAGGCGAGAAGCGCAATGCGATCTGCGTTGCCAGTGAATTCGCATCCCGCGGGTTCAAGAGCACCCGCTACGACGACATGAAGGCCATTGCAGAGGACGGGTCCATGCCGATGGAAACCGCGTTCCTGCGTTACATGCTCTCCGACGGCGCAGGCGCTGCGGTGATCGAGAACGCGCCGGCGGCCTCGGGGATCAGCCTGCGCATCGACTGGATCTCGCTGACGTCGTATGCGAACACCGAACAGGCTTGTATGTACCTCGGCAGCAACGACAACTCGATCACGAAGACCTGGGGTGACTACCCGACTGTCGCCGCTGCCGCGGCCGACGGTGCGTTGGCACTTCGCCAGAAGCTCTCCCTGTTGCCGCACCTGGTACGCGTGGGGATCGACGAGTACGAACGCCTGCGCACCATGGGCAAATTCGATCCGAAGGCGGTGACGTGGTTTCCCGCGCACTACTCCAGCGAACGCATGAAGACCCTGATGTTCGGCGAGTTCTCCCGGCGTAACGTCGACATCGGCCATCCGGAGATGTGGTACAGCAACCTCACGAAAGTGGGAAACATCGGCAGCGCATCCATCTTCGTGATCCTCGACGAGATGATGACCGAGGGCCTCATCAGCGACGGTGACGCGCTGCTGTGCATGGTGCCCGAATCCGGCCGTTTCGCGGTCTCGTTCATGCACCTCACAGCGGTGTCAGCAGATACGGAGTAGGGAACCCGGTAATGACCCAGGCATCCGAGGTTCACCCGGCCGAACAGAATTCCCCTCGGGCGGTCGTGTACCTCTACACCCAGACGGGGCAGCTGCGTGAGGTCGCCGAGGAGTTCACCGCGCCGCTGGTAGCCCGCGGATGGGACATCCGTTGGGTGGACGTCCAACCCCGCGTACCGTTTCCGTTTCCGTGGCCGATTCGGCGATTCTTCGGCGCATTCCCCCCATCGGTGGATCCGGAGGCGCTCGTCGAGCTCGTCGAACCGGCAGGCGGCTTCGAAACGGGGCCCGAGGAGTTGGTGATCCTGGCCTACCAGGTGTGGTTCCTCGCCCCCTCGCTTCCCGTCCGGTCGCTGCTGAAAGCGCATCCCGAGGCCTTCCGGGATCGCAGGGTCGTCTCGCTGATCGCGTGCCGGAACATGTGGTACTCCGCGGCGATCGAGGTGGGCGGGCTGCTTCGCTCCGCAGGTGCTCGATCTGTCGAGGTGATCGCCGCGACCGACACACGGCCGCAGGCGATAACGCTCGTGACGACGCTGCGCTGGCTGCTGGTTGGGAGGCGCGAACCCTTCCTGTTCTTCGGGCGGGCCGGGGTCGGCGCCGACGAACTCGCCAGGGTCGCCGGCGAGGGGCAGCGCATCGCCGAGTCGAAGCAGTGTTCCCACGATGCGGCCCCCATCGTGCCGACCCTGGCGGCGGCGGATCTCCTTGCGGGCAAAGTATTTCGCAGGTGGGGTGCGGCGGTCCGGTCGGCGGGGCGACTCGGCCCGGTTGTGCAAGCCGCGAGTCTGGCCATCTTCGTGGTCGGCTTGGGGACCGGTATCGCGGTCGGCCTGCCGGTGATCGCCTGCGCGGCACTCGCCGGCGGTGCGCGGTTCGACAGGCGCGTAACGGGTTTCGTGCGCCGTGGGATGTCTTCCGGCGGAACGGCGCTCGACCGACCGTTGGCAGTGAGCCGGCCTGGTGACTCCGATGACCACTGACGCTTCGGAGTATCAGGACCTTGCCGACTGGCTGACCATGAAGGTGGCTGGATACCTCAATGTTGCGCCGGACACGATCGACATCGACACCCCGTTGGCCGACTGTGGGATCGACTCCGTCTTAGGTATGACGCTGTGCGCGGACCTGGAGTGCGAGAAGGGATTCGCCGTCGAAACGACCATCGTGTGGGATTACCCGACCATCGATGCCATCGCCACCCATCTGATCGCCGAGCGAGCGACGCCGTGACTTCGATCGCCGTGGTCGGTATCGACTGCCGCTTCCCTGGCGCGCCGGATAAGGACGCGTTCTGGCGGATGCTGATGGACGGCGTCGTCACCGACACCGAAGTCCCCTTGCAGCGTTGGGATGTCGACACCTATTACCATCCCGACGGCGTCGCCGGATCGATGAACACCCGCCGTGCTCATTTCATCGACGACGTCGACGCGTTCGACAACGACCATTTCGGCATCGCACCGATAGAGGCGGCGGCGCTCGACCCGCAACAGCGACTGCTGCTGCAGACATCCTGGCGCGCACTGGAAGACGCCGGCACCGACCCGCGGTCGCTGGCCGGCACGTCAACCGGGGTCTTCGTCGGCATGATGTCCAGCGAGTGGACCAGCCTTCAGATGTTCGACTACCCCGAGGTCACCGCATTTCGTGGCGCGGGCAGCGGCTACTTCATGGCCGCCAATCGCATCTCATACCACTTGAACCTCACCGGACCGAGTATGGCCATCGATTCCGCCTGCTCGTCATCGTTGATGGCCGTACACCAAGGCTGCGGTGCGCTGCGCGCCGGAGAGGCCGACACGGTTATCGCCGCCGGTGCGAATCTGCTTCTCACACCGTCGCTTTCGATCTTCTACACTCAGGCCGGCCTGTCCGCGCCCGATGGTCGCTGCAAACCGTTCGGACAGGGCGCCGACGGCATCGGCCGTGGTGAGGGCGTGGCCGCGGTCGTGCTGCGCCGGCTGGACGACGCCATAGCCGACGGCCAACCGATATACGCGGTGGTCAGGAGTTCGGTCGCCAACCACGACGGCCGCAGCAACGGCATCACCGCCCCGAACCGCCGGGCGCAGGTGGAGCTGATGCGCCGCGCGCTCACGCTCGCAGAGGTCCAGGCGGAACAGATCGGCTTCGTCGAGGCGCACGGCACCGGCACTTTTCTTGGCGACATGATCGAGGCCAACGCGCTGGGTGATGTCCACAAGACGCGCGGCGGCGAGCCGTGCCTGCTGGGTTCGGTCAAGGGGAACATCGGCCACACCGAGGGCAGCGCAGGGATTGCGGCGTTTATCAAGGTCTGCCTGGCGCTGCACCACCGCGTGCTGCCGCCGACGGTGTTCGGCGACAGCGCCAATGCGGGATTGCGACTCGACGCACATGGGCTGCGCCTGGCTGACGGTGCGCAGCCGTTGCCTGCGCACGGGGCGCTGGGTGCGGTGAGTTCATTCGGACTGGGCGGCAGCAACGCGCACGCGGTGCTGGAGTCGGCGCCCCCCGGAGCACAACTCGACCCCGGTGCGACCGGTGTTCTCACGCTCTCAGCGCCGTCCGAGGATGCATTGCGGCGCAACGCCGGTTCGATCGCAGCCGCGCTGCGCGATCTTGACGGTCAGCAATTGGCCTCTTGGTGCCGAACCACCAACATCGTGAAACGATCGCTGCGTCATCGCCTTGTGCTGGAAGGTAACCGCGGCGCACTGCTCGAGGGGCTACGGGAGTACCTTGCCGGCGACCGCCCCGACCTCGCGTCGTCCGTCCCGACTCGCAAGTTTCCGGCTGGAGTCGGGATCCTATGCTCGGGGCAGGGGACGCAGTACCCGCGCATGACGCGGCCGCTCTACGACGCCAACCCCGTCTACCGTGAACATCTCGATTTCGCGGTGGCCGCCCTCCACCGGCACCTGCCTTCGGATCTGTGCGCGGCGATCTTCGGCGCCGATCTCGACCTTCACCACACCAGCCTCGCACAACCCGCATTGTTTGCAGTTTCCTACGCGCTAGGAAAGACACTGCTGCAGAGCGGCATTCGTCCCGCCTTCGGGATCGGTCACAGCGTCGGCGAGCTCGCCGCCGCCTGCCTGGCCGGCGTGCTGTCAGTCGACGATGCGGCCAGGCTCGTCGCGGTCAGGGGACGGCTGATGGGCTCGTTGCCCCCGGGTGGGGCGATGATCGCGATCGACCTCGACCTCGAGCGGGCCGAGGCGCTCATCGACGACGAGCCCGGGTGCGCGATCGCCGCCGTCAACGGGCCACGATCGGTGGTCGTCTCCGGTGCGGCCGATGCGGTGGTCCGGGCCGCCACCGCGGTCCGCTCGCAAGGCGGCAAAGCGTCGAACCTCTCGGTGTCCCATGCCTTTCACTCCCCGCTGATGGCGCCCATCGTGGCGGAATTCCGGCGCGAGCTGTCGGGGCTGACTCCGGGTGCCGCCGAGTTCCCGCTCTTCTCCACCGTGCTCGGCAGGCAAGTCGAGGGCCACGAAATGGACGCCGACTACTGGGCCAACCAGATCTGCTCGCCCGTGCGGTTTTTCGATGCGGTCAAGGCGGCCGTGAGTGCGGTGGGTGCCGATTATGTCGCCGAGGCAGGTCCGCGATCCACGTTGCTCGCGATGGCCCGACAGTGCGGATTGCCGACGCAGACCCGGTCGCTGACCTTGTGCGGCGGACCAGATTCCGATGGAACTGAGCTGCTGGCCGTAGCTGCGACATTGATGCGCGACGGGTATTCCCCCGACCTTTCGCCGTTGTACGGCCGGCCTGCCGGCCCGCTACGTCGTGTTCCGCCGTATGTCTTCGACACATCCAGTCGGTTTTGGTTCGACGGCCGAATCGCCGCCGCGGAGCCGACTGCCCGGCCCGCGGTGGTCGCCCCCGTCGCCGAGCGGCAACAGCCTGCGCAGCCGCCGAACCCATCAGAGGGCGCGGTCCTGGCTTTGATCGCCACTGTCGGCGGCTATTCGGTCGGAGAACTGGGCCGGTCCAGCCGGCTCAGTGATGATCTGGGCTACGACTCGCTGATACAGTTCCGTCTTTTCGACAGGCTGCGGGCGGACTTTCCACAGCTGGGGCCTATCGCCTTCGCCGAGGTGCTGCCGAAGATTCACACCGTCGGCGACGTCGTCGACTTCGTGGTGGAACGACTCGGTCCGGCCGCCGATGTGGCCCGATGACACCCGTCGAGTTGGTGTGTTTTCACCACGCAGGCGGTGGGTCAGCGTCGTTTCATCCGCTGCGCACGGCGCTGGCGGCCATGGGCGTCGAGGTGACACTCACGACGGTGAAATTGCCTGGGCGGGAGTCGCGCTCCGATGAACCGCGCTACGTCGACGCCGACTCGTGCGTGCGGGGCCTGGCCGACGAACTTGAGGACCAGTTGAGCCGACCTCATGTCCTGCTCGGCCACAGCATGGGCGCCTTGCTCGCGTATATGGTTGCCCAACAACGCATTTCGAGCGGTCTTCGCGCGCCGAAGGCCGTGATCGTCGCGGCCAGTTGCGCTCCACACGTGCGCGGACCGGTGCACCATCTGCACCTCGGCGACGATCACCAGCTGGCCGCGGAGCTGGCGCGCCACGGCGGGCTGCCCGCCGAGATCCTTTCCCGTCCCGAATGGCTCGAGCTGGTGATGCCCGTCGTCCGCGACGATCTGCGGATCTGCCAGTCCTACCGGCCGTCGGGGATGCCGCCGTTGCCGTGCCCGTTGCACATCTTCGGCGGCCGCGACGATCCGCTAGCGCCGCCGGACGCCTTGGCCGCGTGGATGCGTCATTCGGTGCAGCCACAATCGGTCCGTGTGTTCGCTGGCGACCACTTTCTGTTCCGTGAGCCGGACCCGGAGTTGGTGGTCGCGGTGGCACGCATTGTCGAGGACGTGGCGCTGGAGAGGATCTGATCCGATGAGCACCTTCACCCGCGACGTGTTCGCCTCCGCGGCATCGTCACCGCACGGCCTGACCGTCGGCACGGTCGCCGATCCCGTGCGGTTGCCCTGGCGCGAAGTCCACGAACAGGCGAAGCGGATGGCCGGATGCCTGGCCGCTAAGGGAATTGGCCGCCAGGGCTCGGTCGCAGTGCTGGCCGCCGACGCGGCGGATGTCGCGCCGCTTGCGCAGGCGATCTGGATGCGCGGGGCCGCGCTGACGATGCTGCAGCAACCGACCCCACGCGCCGACCTGGCGGTCTGGCTCGGCGACACCGTGCGGGCGATCCGGATGATCCGCGCCGACGTGGTTGTCGTCGGGGAACCCTTCCTGATGGCCCTGGATCACCTGGCGGCCGAGGATGTGAGCGCATGCACCGTGGAGTCGATGCGCGGCGCCGAGCCGATCGAGCCTGAGGACACCGAGGAGGCGGATGTCGCAATGCGCCAACTCACTTCCGGGTCGACGGGCATGCCGAAGGCAGTCGAGATCAGCCACGGGAATCTCGCCGCGAATGCCGAGGCGATGAGACTGGGTCTGGCCACCGACGTCGACCAGGACGTGATGGTGAGTTGGCTGCCGCTGTCGCATGACATGGGCATGGTCGCGTTCATCTGCTTCCCGATGCAACTGGGGGTCGAAGCCGTCGTGGTGACGTCCGATCAGTTCCTGCGGCGACCGATGGTCTGGGCCGAGTTGATCAGCAGGCATCGGGCGACGATCACATCGGGTCCGAATTTCGCCTATTCCATCCTGGCCCGCGTTCTCGAGCGGGCCGACCCGGACGCCATCGACCTCTCGTCGCTGCGGATCGCGTGCAACGGAGCCGAGCCCGTCGACCATCGCGACCTGCTGTATTTCGCGACCGTGGGCGCCCGCTTCGGGCTGCGGCCGAGCGCACCGATGCCGTCCTACGGAATGGCTGAAGCCACGCTGGGGATCTCCTTCAGCGCGCACGACGAACCACCGATCGTCGACACAGTATCCAGGCAGGCCGTCTCGAGGGGCCATCACGCGCAGCCGGTTCGCGATGCCGCAGACGACGTGCAGCACATCGTCGGCCTTGGCGTCCCGCTGCCGGGCATGGAGGTGCGTATCACCCGGGACGCAACGGTGCAGGGGCTCAGAGAGATTGGCTCCATCGAACTTCGCGGTCCTTCGGTCGCCAGCCGTTACCTCACGGTGGACGGCGTCGTGTCACTCGCCCGCGATGACGGCTGGTTTGACACCGGCGACCTGGGTTACCTCGACGAGGCGGGGCGGATGTACGTGTGCGGCCGGACGAAGGACCTCATCGTGCTGGCCGGGAACAACCTGTACCCGCACGATATCGAGCGGGCGGCCGCGACCGTCGACGGTGTGCGCAAGGGCTGCGTGATCGCGCTGCGGGTCGATGCCGAGCGGGAGGGCTTCGCGGTGCTCGCTGAAGTACACAACGCTGACGAGGAGGACGTGCGTCTGCGTATCAGCCGCGACATCACCGCCCGGGTGCACCGCCACGTCGGCCACGCCCCGCGCGAGGTACGGCTGTACCCTCCTGGAACCCTGCCGAAGACATCGTCGGGCAAGCTGCGCCGCAAATGCGCTCGAGCGCTGCTGCTGCCCTGATCGAGGCCCCCGGTAGCGGCGACTACGCGGGCTCGCGCAGAGTCTGAGCATCGGGCCTGCCCTGACCTACCATCTCGCCGAAGCCGAGCCGATCATGCAGTCGGGCAAGCGGTTTGGGGGCCCACCAGTTCGCGGCGCCGAGTACACGCATGAAAGCAGGCACCAACAGCATCCGAATCAGGGTCGCGTCCACCAGCACCGCGACCGTGAGCCCGAGGCCCAACGACTGCATCATGGACACGTGCGCAGCTATCAACGCGGCGAACGAGATCGACATCAGTAACGCGGCCGCGGTGATGACCCGGCCGGTGTGCGCGACGCCGAGCGCGACGCTCTCGTCGTTGGCGGCCGGAGTGCGGTCCGAGGCGAGCCAGTATTCGCGGATCCGCGAGATCAGGAAGACTTCGTAGTCCATGGACAGCCCAAATGCGATGCAGAACAACAACACCGGCACATCCACGTCCAGAGTGCCCGTCACCGTAGAGCCGAGCGCGCCGAGATGACCGTCCTGGAACACCCACACCAGCGCACCGAATGCAGCCGTCAGCGACAAGATGTTGAGCAGCACGGCCTTGACCGGTAACACCACGCTGCCGGTCAACAGGAAAAGCAGCACGAGGGTGATGCCGGCGATGATCCCGAGCACCAGCGGCAGCCGACTGGTGATCGCGCGCACGCTGTCGCGATTGCCCTGCGCAATGCCCGCCAGCTGCACGGTGTGGTTGGCCGGAGTGGTGACGGCGTGGAGCGCATCCAGCTGGCTCGCCGATGCGTCGGAGAACAGCGGCGCGGTGCTCGCCACGGTCAGGAATGCGCTGCCATCCTGCATCCCGGTCGGGGCGGAGGACGGCCCTGCCCGTGTGCCGTCCACGAACGTGCCGCCCGGTGCGGACACCGACGAGACATCGGCCACCCGTGACAGCTCGGTCGCGTAGCGAGTGAGGTCCTCGGTCGTGACGCCTGACGCATCGGGCAGCACCACGGTCACATTCCTGGAGGAGTCGAGCGCGAAGTCGGTGCGCAGCTGATCGCCGACCTGATGCGCTGATGCCGACTCGGGCAGAACACGATCGTCGGGGAAACCCCAACGCACCCCCAGAAACGGCGCGCCGAGGACAAGCAGCAGCGCGATGATCACTACCCCGACCGCAACGGCGTGGCGCATCGCGAACTTTGTCGAGCGATACCAGAACCACTGCTCGACCGGCTGGGGCGCCGGCTCCGGCCGACCCAGAAGACGGCGAAGCAACCGGCGCACGTCCAGCGAGTCCAGGCGGTCACCAAGCAGCACGATCGCGGCGGGTGTGACGACAACGGCGGCGGCAGCAGCGAATGCGACCACCGCGACGCCCGCGTAGCCGAACGACATCAGGAAGTACTGCGGGAACAGCACCATCGTCGCCATCGACAGAGCGACTGTCAGCGCCGAAAACAGCACCGTCCGGCCCGCGCTTGCCATCGTGCGGATCAACGCCGCTTCCCGGTCGGCTCCTGCGGCCAGCTCATCTCGAAACCTGCTCAGAATCAGCAGTGTGTAGTCGATCGCCAGCGCCAAACCCAGCGCGACAGCCAGATTCAAGGCGTAGATCGACACATCGGTGAACAGCGAAATGGTGCGCAGCACCGCCATCGATCCGACGATCGCGAAGCCCCCGACCACGATCGGCAACGCGGCCGCGAGCAGGCCGCCGAACACCCACACCAGCAGCAGAAAGCTCAGAGGTATCGCGAGCGATTCCATGAACAGCAGGTCTTTGCTGGTTTGGCTGGTGACCTGGGCGAGGATTGCCGCCTCGCCGCCGGCCCGCACCGTCACGCCGTCGCGGTCATACAGGAGTTCCTCAGTCAGTTGTCTGGCGTACCGCGGTGCCTCGTTGTCGCTGCCGGACACGCCGGCCACAATCAGGCCCGTCTTGCCGTCTTCGCTGATCAACGACTGTGAAGGGGGGTCGGTCCACGCTGAGCTCACCTGGACGACGTGCGGTGAGGTCTGCAGTTGGCGGACGATCTCAGTGCCCACCGCGCGGGCGGCGGGGCTCTCGGCGCCGTCGTTCGATGTGACGGTGACGATCATCGCCATGTTGCCCTGGTCGAATGTGTCCGACAGCAGTGCCGTGGCCTGCGATGACTCCGAGGTCGGATCGCGCAAGCCGCCGGCCGAGAGGTTCTTGAGTACCGGCACGCCGACGATCGCCGTGCCGACCATGACAAGCGACACGACGGCGATAACGCGGCGCGGTGCACCGATGGCGAGTCGAGTGATGGCCTGCAGCCAACCAGTCACACCGGTGTTGCTTCGACAACGCTGAAAGGTGAGGCTGTCTGCACCACCCGGGTCATCCGAAATCCAGCCTGTCGCAGTAGCTCTCGGCATTCCGCTGCGTCGCGTTCGCGGCCGTTTGCGAGTAGCAGCATCTCCAGGTCAACCCACTTGCCCGGGAAGTCGCGGTCGTGCCCAGGCAGCACCGTCTCGACCAGCAGAACCGTTGCATCGGGGCCGGTGGCCGCCCGGACGTTACGCAGGATCTCAACGGCCTGCTCATCGGGCCAGTCGTGGATGACGTTCTTGAGGACATAGGCGTCGCCTCCGGACGGGACGCTGTCGAAGAACGACCCGCCTTCGACGCGAACCCGGTCTTCGACTCCGCATCGAGAGAGCAGCTCAGACGCGCCCGCGACGACCTCAGGCAGGTCATAGAGGACGCCCCGCGCGTTCGGTGTCGCCGCCAGGATGGTGGACAGCAGCCCCCCGTGCCCGCCGCCGACATCCACGATCGTGCGGTAGGGATCAAAGCTGTATCCGGCGACGACAGTGGTCGCCGCCAATCCGTCGAGGCCGGTCATGGCGTCGTTGAAGAGCTTTGCGAGCTCCGGTTCATCCCTGAGGTACTCGAATGCCTCCATACCGCGCAACTGCGGGAGGATCGCCTTGCCGGACTTGACCGACTCGCCCAGCAGACTCCAATGTTCCCGGTGTTGCGGCGACCCGAGTAAGCGGGCATACCCACGCATCGAGAACGGGGCGTCCGATCGCAGGGTTTCGGCGACAGCGGTCAGGTCATAGCGGCCGTCGCGACGCTGGCGGAATATGCCGCGGCCGATCAATGCCCGCATCAGCCGCCGGAGGGCATCGGGGTCCGCGCCGACGCGGTCTGCCAAATCAGCCAAGGACAGCGGACGATCCACGAGGGCGTCTGCGATGCCCAGTTCGGCGGCCACGTTGATGGCCTGGGCTACCCATCCCCCGAGGACCATCTCGAACATCGCCGCGGAGGCGGGGGCCGATCGCTGGTGGAGTCGATCGAGATGATGTCGAAAACGCTCGACGATACGGGCCACTTTGGCGGGTGGGATCTTGAGGTCTGGCATCGATGTCTCCCTCACTTTTGAAAACGAATAACCGAGCTGTAGAAGACACTGCGCTCACGGTGGAAAGGTTCAATTCCCAGTCGTCACTGCCCGTGCAGTCCAGCTGCGCAGCCGATAGCGCGGCGCGCAGCCTGGGCAGCCAGGCCGTCGCCCTCAAAACTAGCGGTGCCGCACGCAGGCGCGGAAGAGGGAATGTCTACCTGGGGCAGCCAGCCTGTCCGGCTGGAAACCTCAGGCCCGCGGCTAGGGCGCGAATCCCGACGCACTTCAGCGATATCGCCGGTGGCTGCCATATCGCCATGACCGGCACTCGTGATGGATCCAACGTCGTACTTGAAGACGCGCTCCGCACCCAATCCGCGCCCGGTGGCCTCGTACGCACGTCACGGCAGGAGCCCGCGCCATTGCCGGGTCGAAACTGAACTTGTAACCGAATTTCGGCGGGTGATTTCAAGCGATCGATGCAATAGCGGGTGGTTTGGACGGGTTTGAGAGTAGTTCGTCGAGCGCTTCCGCCAGAGTTTTCCAGCCCGGGGTTTTGCGTGGGCGAGTGATGGCGTTGCTGAATGCTGTGTCAGCACCGGCGATCGCGGTGCCACCGGCGACCGCGGCAACGATACCGAAGGCCACCGCCAAGTCCGCTGATCTGGCTGACAACTCAGATGGTTGCTGGGAGTGCTGCGCTACGGCGGAGCGAGAATCACCCGGCCGAGGCCAGCGCCTGCAATGTCTCGGCGGCGCTGTAGCGGGGAGTCCAGCCGAGCACGGTCTTGGCCTTGCTGATGTCCATCACCACCGAAGTCTTTGTGGCGTGCAGCCATTCGGTCGACGAGGGAAGAAACGGCACCCGAGCGATCACCGCCGAGGCGATTGTCGCGGCGGCAGCGGGCACTCGCACAGGACGCGCTCCGAGTGCCGCGCCGACCTCTGACAGCGACACCTGACCGTCACCGGCAATGTTGTACGCACCGGGGGGCGCGGATGTGGTCGCCGCCAACGCAATTGCGGCGGCGACGTCGTCGTGGTGGATCAGCTGTATCGGCGTGCCAGGATCTGGGAACAGAGGCTTAAACAGCGGTACCGCTGCAGTCGCCGACCGCAGGGTGGCCGGCAGTTGGTTCCAGGGCATCGCGTCGGCGAGGGCGGTCGCCTTCGGCCCGGCGACGATGCACGGCCGCAGCACGAACACCTCCAGAGACGAGCCCGCCGTCGTCTCGGCGAGCACCGCTTCGCAGGCGGCCTTCTGCTCGGAGTAGTAGTGCTCGGCCGAACCGCGCACCGGAGTGTCCTCGGTCAGCGGCACCAGGTTGTCCGCGTGGTAGCCGTACGCGGCAACCGACGAGGTGTACACCAGCCGTGTGGGGCGGTTCGCGGCCACCGTGGCCTCGAAGACGTTGCGCGTGCCGGCCACGTTCACCCGCTGGCTCTCCTCGCGCGTCCCCAGGACGATGAACGCCAGGTGGATGACGACGTCGGCGTCGGAGACCAACGCGTCGACCGCGTCCCGATCCAGAATGTCGCCCTGCTGGTAGGTGGTCTTCGTCCAGCCGTGCGTTTCAGGGTCGAACGGTCGTCTCGCCATCCCGATGATCCGGTCGACTGCGGGGTCACGTTCGAGTGCGTCGACGGCGGAGATCCCGATCTCTCCGGTCGGTCCGGTGACCGCCACGGTGAGACCGGACGGCCGAGAGCTGTTCGGCTGCTTAGGCTTCGACGAGTTCACGGAGATTCCTCAGACTAGTTGACAGCGTGCGACCGACCTGCCCCGCCGCGATCCGGTCGGCGAGCAGCCCGAGCAGTCCGCCCGGCGCCTGGTAGGACAGCCGGAAGGTCACCCTGGTGCGGTTGTCGCCGGCGTCGCGCAGCCGGAACCGGCCCCGCAGGCTGACGCCGGTGATGCTCGTCCAGGCCAGATCGCGTGCGTCGTCGAACTCGACGAGCTCGATCACCCCGCCCACCGGTGCCGCACCGATCTTCCAGTGCACGGTGTAGCGGGACCCGATCTCGGCGGGCCCTTCGGTGACGGTTTCCCACCGCTCCAGATTCGGCATGAAGTCGGGGTACCGGTCGGGGTCGTTGACCACCTTCCAGAGGGTATGGCGATCTGCCTTGATGACAAGCTGGCGTTCGACCCGCATCAGCCGATCACCGGGAACCTGCGCTCGGCGGCCAGCCGGTCGACACCGGACTGAAGACTCTGGAGAACGGCCCTGTTCACCGTGTCGTCATCGTCGTCGACGTCGATCGGCTCCTGGACCTCGATGGTGATCTTGGCCGGAAGTGGCAGGTGCCCGAGGAGGTCGCCGATGTTCAGCCCCCACGGCAGGGCCAGCGAGATGGGCACGCTCTTGAGGCGCAGCAGCTTGTCCACCCGGAGCAGCCGAGCCAGCCACTGCCCTCGGTCGAGGAACAGCGCGGTCTCCTGGCCGCCCACGCTGGCGACGGGCACGATCGGCACGCCGGCCTCACGGGCCAACTGCACGTAGCCGTTGCGGCCGTCGAAGTCGACGATGTTGCGCTGCCACGAGGGTCGGAACACCTCGTAGTCGCCTCCGGGATAGACGAGCAGTGCACTCGCCCTCCCGGATTCGAGCGCCATCCGGGCGTTCTCGGGTGTTGCCGCCAGCGTGCCGAACTTCCGCAGCCACCCGAGGCCTGGAGCGGACACCACCAGGTTGTGGGCCAGTTGATAGAACGGGCGCTCGACGCCGAAGTACGACGCGAACGCCAGCGTGAAGACGAACGTGTCGGGCGGGACGTTGCCGCCGCTGTGGTTGCCGACGAGGAGCACCGGCTTGTCTGCCGGGATGCGGTGCAGTCCGCGGACGTCGGCCCGGAAGTACAGCGACGCGAGCAGCCAGGTCAGGGGCAGGCTGTCACGGATGTAGTCGGGGTCGCGGTGGTCCAGGTCGGCCGTCGGAACCTGCTGCGTGACCTTCTCCCGCGCCCAGGCCAGCACACCTTCGCTCATGTAGCCCCCTCATCCCCGTCGACGGCGCGCCGCGCGCGTGGGAGAGGACTGCCCGAAGCGCTCGGGCGTCAAACCGGGAGCAGCTACTTCAGCATGCTTCCCGCGTCGACGGTCATCGTGAGCCCCGTGACGTAGCGCGCCTCGTCGGAGGCGAGGAACAAGACGGCATTGCTGATGTCGCGTGGCTCCACCCAGCCGACAGGCAGGGTGTGCATGAACTGGGCGGCGATCCTGAGGTCATCGGGGCCGGGGGTCTCCAGGTCCGGCCGGAACAGCTTCATCGTGCCCTCGTTCATGAACATCGGGGTGTTCACGTTCGTCGGGTGGACCGAGTTGACACGGATGAAGTGCTGACCCAACTCGACGGCAAAGGTGCGCATCAAGCCGACCACGCCGTGCTTGGCGGCAATGTAGTGGCCGGTGTGTGGGTAGGCCTTGAGGCCTCCGACGGAACTGGTCAGGATGATCGAGCCGCCTTGGCCGCCGGAGATGATATGTGGCACTGCAGCTTTGACCGACTTCCAGACACCCGAGAGATTGACGTCGATCATGTCGTCCCAGTCGGCCTCGCTGGTCTTGTCGAGTGTCCTTCCGCCGTTGCCGATTCCGGCGTTGGCCACGATGATGTCCAAGCCGCCAAGCTGCTCGACGCCGTTGTCGACAGCGGACTTGAGTGCGTCGTAGTCGCGAACGTCCGCCTGCGTCGTGACGATGCGTCGGTCGAGGCTCTTGACGAGATCGGCGGTCTGCGCGAGGTCGTCGGGTGTCGACGGAGCAATCTGGCTGCTTTCGCTGATCGGCCTGCAGATGTCGACGGCGATGATGTCGGCGCCCTCCTCGGCGAGTCGCACGGCGTGGCTGCGACCCTGCCCGCGCGCTGCCCCGGTGATGAAGGCGATCTTGCCCTCGACCCGACCTGTCATCTGTGCACCTCGTTGTTGAAGGGTTTCGACCGGGCTGTTGGTCGATCGATCAGTAGAGGCTGACAGCAATGCCGTCGGGCTGTCAACCTCGGGGTGCCGCTGACCGCCTTCTCGGTGTGGGGCGCCCCGAGGTCGCGCGATCGCACCCAGGGTCAGTGGTTGTGCGCCGCAGGCGCCGCGAATGTCTTCAGCAGGCTCATCTGTCGTTCGACGAGTGCGCGGAGTTCGTCATGGCCGCGGGTGACACCGACGGCGCCCTCGTTGCACAAGCTGCGAGCGGTCTGCGCGATCAGCATCGATATTGCCACCGGTGGGTAGGCCTCGATGTCGACGCCGTTGGCGCGCAGCACAACCGTGACGGCCGCGGTTTCGATGTCGCGCACCCGCTCGGCATACGCCGCCAGCTCAGCGCGAATCACCTTGCGGTGATTGGCCAGTGCCATGAATTCGGTGTTCAGGCCGGTCCGCCGGGAATCGCTGTTGATCACCCACAACGTCCGGAGCGGATCGTCGGCGGTGAGGGCCGACCGCATTTCTGCCAGAGAGACTTCGGCGCCTGCGCGTAGCACTTCGACGAACAGATCGTCCATCGTCGGGAAGTAGTAGTAGACCAGTGCTTGCTTGACGCCGGCTTCTGCTGCCACTCGCCGCGATGTCGCCGCGGCGTAACCTTCATCGCGCATCACGCGAGCGGTCGCCTCGATCAGGCGCTGCCGGGCCCCAAGGTCTTCCGATTTTGCCTTCGCGGACGACGACATCAGCGGATTCCGTCGTCGTTGTTGCTTGACTGCCGAGCCATGCCGGTGATAGTAACAGTTTGGTCGATCGATCAGTGTTAGAGGTCGTGGACCGATCAGTGACCGAAAGGACCGCCTCCTGATGACCGACCTCGCGTCCGTCGACTATTTCTCCGACCAGGACATCAGCCAGGACCCCTACGAGTACTACGAGTACCTCCGAAACCAAGGGCCGGTGTTCCGCGAGCCGCACCATGGCGTCGTCGCGGTCACAGGCTACGCAGAGGTCATGGCCGCGTTCAAGGATCACGATTCCTTCTCCGCGGTGAACGCGATCGGAGGGCCGTTCCCGCCGCTGCCGTTCACTCCGGAAGGTGACGACATCACGGCGCAGATCGAAGCGCATCGCCATCTGTTTCCGATCTTCGAGCACATGGTGGTGATGGATCCACCCGAGCACGAACGGGCGCGATCGTTGCTCAGCAGGCTGCTCACACCGCGCCGGCTCAAGGAGAACGAAGACTTCATGTGGCAGTTGGCGGACAGTCAACTCGACCAATTCATCGCCAACGGGCGTTGCGAGTTCCTTTCCGAGTACGCCCGGCCGTTCGCCACCTCGGCGATCATCGACCTGCTCGGTGTTCCTGCCGAGGATCGTCCGGAGTTCCTCGCAGCACTCGGCGCTGAACGCCCGGGTGGTGGCACGGTGGGTTCCCTCGACGGCGCTGCGGTGGGCCGCGATCCGTTGAGGTATCTCGACGAGAAGTTCGCAGGCTACCTCGCCGAACGCCGGCGTAGTCCGCGTGAAGACGTCCTCAGCGGTATGGCAACAGCCGTCTATCCCGACGGATCGACACCCGAGTTGCTCGACGTGGTCAAGCCCGCGACGTTCCTGTTCGCGGCAGGACAGGAGACGGTCACGAAGCTGCTCAGCTCCGCGGTCCAGACGCTCGGCGACCGGCCGGAGTTCCAGCCGATCCTTCGTGAGAATCCCGAGCGGATACCGAACTTCATCGAGGAGGCGTTGCGGATACAGTCGCCCACCAAGGTCGATTTCCGGCTGGCGCGCAAGACCACAACCCTTGGCGGTATCCGCATTCCCGCGGGCACCGTGTTGATGCTCTGCCTGGGTGCGGCGAATCGCGATCCGCGCAAGTTCGAGGACCCGCACGAGTTCCGGGCCGACCGCAAGAATGTGCGTGAGCACATTGCTTTCGGACGCGGGATCCACACGTGCGCCGGTGCTCCCTTAGCGAGGGTCGAAGGAGTCGTCACCGTCCGCCGGTTGCTGGACCGGATGTGTGACATCACCATCAGCGAGGTCGATCACGGTCCGGTCGACGACCGGCGTTACAGCTACGAACCCACGTTCCTGCTGCGCGGGCTGACCGCGCTGAACATTGAATTCACCGCCACCCCCTAGGGCGCAGTTCCCATCGCTACCCGAATGTTCTTGGTCTGCTGGAACTCGCGCAGACCGTCGATGCCCCCGGTGCGACCGAAGCCGCTCTGTTTGTAGCCGCCGTAGGGACCTTGCGGCGAGATGTCGCTGAACTGATTGACCCACACGGACCCGGCCTCCAGCTGTCGCGCGACGCTATGGGCCCTGACGAGGCCGCGGGTATGGACGAAGGCATTGAGACCGTAAGGGGTGGAATTGGCGAGGTGAACAGCTTCGGCCTCGTCGCGGAAACCCATGAGGGACACGACCGGTCCGAAGGTCTCGAACTGTGCGAGTGGCGATGCGTTGTCGACGCGGCCGAACACCGTCGGCTCGACGTAGAAGCCTTCGGCGAGTGGACCGGTCATACGTTTCCCGCCGACGAGTAGATCGCCCGCACGGCATCTGACGGCGTCGTCGACAGTTGCGACAATGCGACTGGCAGCTGCCGCACTGATCACAGGGCCGAAGGTCACGGTGGGGTCGAACGGGTCACCGACGTTGGCAGCGTCGATGACGGCCAGGAACTTCTCCACGAACGCGTCGTACACGGACTCGTGCACCAGTATCCGGCTGGCGCAGGCGCAACTCTGCCCCGACTGCATCAGCGGACCCTGATGCGCAGACAGCATCGCGGCGGCATCGAGGTCGGCGTCGTCGAAGATGATGTTGGCCGATTTGCCGCCTAGCTCGGCGACGACGGGCGTCAGGTTCGGTGCAGCGGCCTGCAGAACCAGCCGAGCAGTCGCCCCTCCACCGGTGAAGAAAATCTTCCGGATGCCGGAATGCCGCACCAAGGCATCTCCGCCCGTTGCGGCGGCGGGCACGATGTTGACGAGCCCGGGCGGCAAGCCGGCCTCGAGGCACAACTCCCCGAACCGCAGCGCCGCCAGCGGTGCCAGCTCAGAGGGCTTCAGCACGACAGCGTTTCCGGCCGCCAGCGCCGGGGCGACGCAGGAGGCCGCGACCGCGAGGGCGCCATTCCACGGGGTGATCACACCGACGACACCGTAGGGCCCGCGCTCGACCAGGTTGATATCGAACGAACCGTTGACCGGGGTGCTCGAGCCGTGTGGTTTGTCGGCGTAGCCGGCGAAATGACGCAGGAACCGCTCGAGTAGAAGGGCGGTACCCGCGAAGGAGACGGGCACGGCGTAGTCGTGCACGTTCAGTGCGGCAAGCTCGTCGAGATGCTCGTGGACGACGTCGGCGAGGTCGATCATCTTGTCCCGCCGGCGATCCACGGTGAGCGCCGTCCACTGCTTCTGCGCTTCAGTACCTGACCCGACAGCCTGATCGATCTCGGTTTCGCCAGCCAGAACCACGGTCGCATTCGGCCGACCGGTAGCTGGGTAAATGTGCTCGTGCGCCGACTCCGACGATGTGGTGATGCGGTCACCCCCGATGAGGGGTCCGACCGCGACGTCAACCAGTTCGGCTTGCTTCATGACGCGGCCTCAGCCTCGGCGGCCCATTCGTCGAGCACCCGGAGCTTCTGCGCGGCGATCACCTCATTGAGGTGCGATGCCTTGGGCCAGCCGTAGTAAGCGGCGAAATGCAAAGCCAACTCATCCATTTCGTCGAACGACAGGTCACGACTTTTCAATGCCGCATAAACGTGCGAAAGGATCGGAATCTCGGCGTCTTGAAAGGCCACACACGCGACCGTGATGAGTCGGCGCTCCTTCATCCCCAGACCGGGGCGCAGCCACATCTCCCCGAAGACGAAGTTCAGGATGCCTGCACCCTGAAAGGGGTTGTCGCGCAGCGGCGCGTAAGGCAGGCAATTGACGTCGCGAAAAGACTGCTCTCCAGTCGCCAGCCGAGCTTCCGGGTCGCTGGGTGTCGTCAGGGGTAGCAACGGCTCGGGGTCCGGCATGCGTTGCCCGCGTGCGTCGTTGACACGTTGCCACTGTTCGTCGACGACCATGTTCAACCACGAGGCCTTCGGCCAGCCCGCATAGACGGCGAAATGCAGCACAGCCTCCCGAATTTCGGCGATCGTGACGTCACCGCTGTTTAGTGCGGCATATACGTGGTCCCGCAGTGGACCGGACGCGTCGGCGGCCGCAACACAGGCGAGCGTGATGAACCTACGGTCGCGGCGGCTCAATCCGGGGCGCTGCCACACTTCGGCGAACACGAAGTCGATCAGGTTCTTAGTGGTCGGGCTGTCGTCGTCAGGCGGCTCAAAGGTCATCACCTCGGCGAACTGCCGCAGACCCGTCTGATGCCGAGCGCTGGTACTCATCGTGAGCTCCTATCGGATGGTGACGCCGGCGTCGACCTTGAACTGAAGGCCGGTGACGTATCGGGATTCGTCGGAGACCAGGTAGAGCACCGCATTGCTGACGTCGACGGCTTCGATCAGTGGTGTCGGTAACGCGTTGCCGAAGATCGGCGCCAAATCCGTTCGGGTCTCGGCGAGCAGCGTGTGCATGGTCACCGGCGCCATCCCTGTCATGACGCCGGTCGGATGAATGGTGTTGACCCGGATGCTCTGGGCGGCAAGCTCGTTGGCTAGTGCGACGCTCATCCCCACGATGGCCTGTTTGGACGCGGTGTACGGGATGTGCAGCGGGCTGCCCTTGATGGCTGCCGCGGAGCTGATGTTGACCAGGCTGCCGCCGCCGCGCGCGAGTAGGTGGGGCAGCGCGGCCGTGCACGTGTTCCACGCACCGATCAGGTTGACGTCCAGCACCACCCTCCAGTGCGCGTTCGTCGTCATGTCCCAGGTGCCCGCGGTCAGCACACCGGCGTTGGCGACGGCGGCGTCGAGACCGCCCAGTTCCGTGACTCCGTCCGTCACCGCTTCCTTCAGCGCTGCTTCGTCGCGGACATCGACCACTCTGGAGACGGCGCGGCGACCCAATTCCTTTACCAGCCGCGCAGTTTCGTCGAGCTCGGCCTCTGTGGCCAAGGGATACTCCAGCTCCGGCAGCGATTCACAGATGTCGACGAGGATCAGGTCGGCACCTTCCTCCGCGAGGCGCACCGCGTGACTGCGGCCCATTCCCCGCGCCGCACCGGTGACCAGCACCCGCTTGCCTGAGACTCTTCCCGTGGGTGAGGTCACGACGCCTACAGCTTGTTGCAGAAGCCGGCGTCCACGGGCAGCGTGACCCCGGTGACGTACTTGGCGGCGTCGGAGGCCAGATAGGAGATCGTGGCGCTGATGTCCTCCGGCTCGAGCAGCTCGACCGGCATGGGATTCTGCAGGTGCGGCCCACCGTCGGGGTAGTTCTCCAGGAACGCCGTCATCTGTGGGTTGACCGCCATCATCGTGTTGACCGCGGTCGGGTGCACGGTGTTGACTCGAATGCTCTGTGGTGCAAGCGCATTGGACAGCGTCCGCATCAGACCGACGATGCCGTGTTTGGACGCCGCGTACGCAAGACCGCCGCCCTGCATACCGCCGAAACCCCGCAACCCGGCGGTGGAACTCGTGAAGATGATGGACCCGCCACGCCCCCCGGCGAGCAGGTGCGGAATGGCCGCCTTTGCGGTGTGAAAGGCCCCGACGAGGTTGACGTCGAGGACGTCGGTCCACATCTCGAGGTCTTCTGCGTCGGTCAGTTCGCGGAATGCCAGTGCCGCGATCCCTGCGTTGGCGCAGACGATGTCGAGACGGCCGAACTTTGCCACCTCGTCGTCGAGTGCCGATTTGAGCGCACCGAAGTCGCGAACGTCGGCCACAGAACCGATCATCTTCGCGCCCTGCGCTTCGACGAGGGCGATGGTCTCGTCGAGCTCATCGCGCCCGGCCATCGGATAACCGTTGGACGGGATGTCGGCGCAGATGTCCACGCCGATGATGTCGGCGCCGTCGGCGGCGAGTCTGACGGCGTGGCTGCGGCCCTGACCGCGGGCCACCCCGGTGATGAAAGCAACTTTTCCGTCCAGTGAACCCATCGATCCTCGCTTCGGTAACCCGGTTACTCGCTGTACAGTAACCGGGTTACTCATCGAGGGGCAAGGGGCAGTTGTGGTGGTGGTTCGTGATCCGGTCGCCGACGGGGCCAGCGCGACGGTCCGTCGGATCCTCGATGTCGTCGTCGAGATCCTCGAAAGCGACGGCTACGACGCGGTCCAGCTGCGGGAGGTGGCCCGTCGGTCGAGGAGCTCGCTCGCCACGGTCTACAAGCACTACGCCAATCGCGACGAACTCATCCTCGCTGCGCTGCAGCGATGGATGGACGAGAACCGGTACTCAGGGCTGTCCGAGCGGGTAGGCGAGGACGGCGAATCCCTGTATGACGGCTTGGTGCGGCTGTTCCGCGCATTGTTCGAACCCTGGGAAAAGCACCCCGGGATGCTGACGGCGTTCTTCCGTGCCCGCTCGTCGCCCGGTGGGCAGCGGCTGCTTCACCAGGGAATGGACGCCGTCGTCCCCGCGGCGCGGGAGATCCTCGCCGACGTCGACGAGCAATTCATCGCCGACTTCGGGGCCGTGATGTCCAATGTGGTCTACGGCTCGCTCGGCCGGTATGCCGCGGGCGAGATCGCGATCACCGATATCGTTCCCGCGATCGAGCGCACCGTTTTCTGGATGACCCGCGGCTACCAGGCCTAGACCCCGGCCGGCACCTCGGCGGGCGCAGGCTCCACCGTCACCTTGATGGCCTCGCCCTTCTTGACGATCTGGAACGCGTCGAGCACGTCGTCGAGCGGGATGTGCCGGGTGATGAGGTCCTTCACCGGAACCTGGCCGGTGGAGATGTACTGCAGCGCGCGCTTGTTGTGTTCCGGCGCGGAACCGTTGGCGCCGTGGATGTGCAGCTGGCGGTAGTGCACCAGGTTGGAATCGCAGGTGATGGTCGGATCGGTCTTGGGCAGCCCGCCGAAGAACGAGATGCGCCCGTTGCGCGCCGCCATCGAGATCGCCTGCTCCTGAGCAATATTCGCCGCGGTCGCGGTGATCACGATGTCAGCGCCGCGGCCACCGGTGAGTTCCATGACCTTCTCGACGACATCCACCTCGGCACCGTTGATGACACCGTCCGGGTGCACGGCGTCGGCCGACATCTTCAGCCGCGCATCGTTGACGTCGACGAGGTAGATCGGCCCGCAGTTGTGCACGCCACGCGCGATGCGGATGTGCATGCAGCCGATCGGGCCCGCGCCGAACACCACGACGGTGTCGCCCTCCTCGATCCCGAGCAGTTCCTGGGCGTTGATGGCGCAGGCAAACGGTTCCGCGGCCGATGCCTCGTCGAAGCCGACATTGTCCGGAATCCGGTTCAGCCCATCAACTTTGAGGACCTGCCGCGGCACGATCATGTATTCGGCGAACCCACCGTCGTACTGGTAGCCCATCGAGGTCTGGTTCTGGCACACCGCCATCCAGCCCTTGCGGCATTCGTAGCAGTCGCCGCACGGCACCGCGGCGATCACCTGGACGCGGTCACCCACCTCCCAGCTGCTGCCGAACGTGCTGTTGACGTCGGCGCCGACCTCGACGATCTCCCCGGCGATCTCATGGCCGATGGTGCGCGGCGGCGTCAGGTTCTGATGCCCGTTGTAGAAGATCTTGACGTCGGTCCCGCACGTCGAACAGTTGCGGACCCGCAGCTTCACCTCGTCGGGAGCGCACGTCGGCTCGGGCACGTCCTCCAGTCGGACATCCTCGGGTGCATAGAACCGCAATGCCTTCATGGTGGTGATCCTCTCGATGCAGGGACGCTGGGACGGGTGTGCTCTTCAGCACTCTATCGCCGATTCGGGCACAAAACCACCGAAATCTTTGACCACTTTTGACCGAATGCTTGTGTTGATGCCCGTTTATGCGGTGTAATGGACCTATGTGACCGGCGTCACCGGCCCCTGGAAGACCCTGATCCAACCGCCAGAATCGAGGAATCGAATGTCAGCACCAGCGATCGCGCAGGATGCGCCGCCGCGGACCGGGATGAGAGTGCGTGTGCAGAAGTTGGGCACCGCGCTGTCGAACATGGTCATGCCCAACATCGGGGCATTCATCGCATGGGGCCTGATCACCGCCCTGTTCATCAAGGAAGGCTGGCTGCAGGCCATCTTCACCGGGCTGCAGGATCCCGACGGCTGGGTGGCCAAGATCGGCGGCTGGGGCTCCTATGACGGCGCCGGGATCGTCGGCCCGATGATCACCTATCTGCTGCCGATCCTGATCGGGTTCACCGGCGGCCGGATGATCCACGGCAACCGCGGCGCTGTGGTGGGCGCGATCGCCACGATGGGCGTGGTGGCCGGTGCAGACGTCCCGATGTTCATGGGCGCCATGATCATGGGTCCCCTGGGCGGCTGGTGCATGAAGAAGCTCGACGCGCTGTGGGACGGCAAGATCCGCCCCGGCTTTGAGATGCTCGTCGACAACTTCTCCGCAGGAATCCTCGGGATGATCCTGGCGATCTTCGGGTTCTTCGGCATCGGACCGATCGTGTCGGCGTTCACCCGCGGCGCCGGCAACGCCGTGGACTTCCTCGTCGACAACGACTTGCTGCCGCTCACCTCGATACTGATCGAGCCGGCAAAGGTGCTGTTCCTCAACAATGCGATCAACCACGGGGTGCTCACGCCCCTGGGCACCACGCAGGCGTTGGAGACCGGCAAGTCGATTCTGTTCCTGCTCGAGGCCAACCCCGGTCCGGGTCTCGGAATCCTGCTGGCGTTCATGGCATTCGGCAAGGGCGTCGCACGCGCGTCGGCCCCGGGTGCGGCGATCATCCAGTTCTTCGGCGGCATTCACGAGATCTACTTCCCCTACGTGCTGATGAAGCCCAAGCTGATCATCGCGGCCATCCTCGGCGGCATGACCGGCGTCTTCATCAACGTCCTGTTCGGATCGGGGCTGCGCGCACCCGCCGCACCCGGCTCGATCATCGCCGTCTACGCGCAGACCGCCAGCGGCAGCTTCCTGGGCGTCACGCTGTCGGTGTTCGGAGCTGCTGCGGTGTCGTTCGCCGTCGCCGGGCTGCTTCTCAAGACCGACCGCGACACCGACGAGTCCGACCTGGCGGCCGCCACCGCCGAGATGGAGTCGATGAAGGGCAAGAAGTCCAGTGTGGCTTCGGCGTTGACGGGGCGGGGCGGCGCCGATGGCGCGGACGGCAATGTGATGACGAAGTCCATCTCCACCATCGTGTTCGCCTGCGACGCCGGTATGGGGTCGTCGGCGATGGGAGCTTCGGTTCTTCGCAGGAAGGTCCAGAAGGCCGGTTTCGGCGACGTCAAGGTCACCAACGCAGCCATCTCGAACCTGACCGACACCTACGATCTCGTGGTCTCACACCGGGACCTGACAGCACGCGCCCGCCAGAAGACACCGTCGGCGGCGCACGTGTCCGTCGAGGACTTCATGAGCAGCCCGCGCTACGACGAGATCGTCGAGCAGTTGCAGCAGACCAACGGCGGAGGAAGCGGCGCGCCCGCGGACGAGCCGGTGGTCGAGGAGTCTGCAGGCGAAACCGATGCGCTGGCACTGGAATCGATCGTGCTGAACGGCACGGCGAGGAATGCTGCCGACGCCATCAGCGAAGCCGGTCAGCTTCTCGTGGCGGCCGGGGCTGTCGAGCCGTCCTACGTCGACGCCATGCACGAACGCGAGCGGTCGATCTCCACCTATATGGGCAACGGGCTGGCCATCCCGCACGGCACCAACGATGCCAAGGACGCCATCCGTCGAACGGGATTGTCGTTCGTGCGCTATGCCGAGCCGATCGACTGGAACGGCAAGCCGGCCGAGTTCGTCGTCGGAATCGCGGGTGCCGGTAAGGACCACATGGCCCTGCTGACCAAGATCGCCCAGGTCTTCCTCAAGTCCGAGGATGTTGCCCGGTTGCGGGAGGCGCAGACGGCGGAGGAGGTCAAGGCGATCCTCAACGCGGCCGACAAGTAGCCGACAAGTATTGTGGGCCAAGTGGATTCCGACACCCGTCAGACTCGAATCGTCGAGTTCGCGCGCACGCGCGGCCGGGTGGAGGTGGCCTCGCTCGCGACCGAGCTCGACGTCGCGAGCGAGACCATCCGTCGTGACCTGAAGGTGCTGGCCGGCCGCCGTCTGCTCAAGAGAGTGCACGGCGGCGCGGTGCCGCTGGAGACGGCGTCGTTCGAATCGGGGGTCGAATACCGCAGTCAGGTGGACCTCGCCCAGAAGCACCGGATCGCCGCCGACGCGGCGAAGCTGCTACACGGCGCGGAGACGGTCTATTTGGACGAGGGTTTCACGCCGCGGCTGATCGCCGAACGACTCGCCGAACAGGAGCTGACGGTGGTGACGTCGTCTCTGCTGGTCGCCGAGGCGCTCGCGCACAGCCGTTCCGTCACGGTGCTGCTGCTCGGCGGACGGATGCGGGGCCGGACGTTGGCGACGGTGGATCATTGGGCTGTGGACATGTTGAGCGGCCTGGTGATCGACGTGGCTTTCCTTGGCACGAACGGCATTTCGCTCGAACACGGCCTGACGACGCCGGACCCCGCGGTAGCGGCGGTGAAGAGCACCGCGGTTCGGGTGGCGCGGCGGCCGATACTGGTGGCGGCGCACTCGAAGTTCGGCGAGAGCAGCTTCTGCCGGTTCGCCAAGGTGGCCGACTTCGAGTCCATCGTGACGGGCTCTGAACTCGATCCCGCCGATGCCCGCCGGTACGAGGCGCTGGGTCCGGTGGTCATCCGGGCGTGAGAGCGCTCGCGGGTATCAGGTAGCCAGCGGCTCAGGTGAGGTGCTGCGGGCTCGGGCCCGGCGAACCGCTTCGTCCACGGTGTGCTGTGCCACCTCGGCAACTTTGCGATGTTCGGACTGGCTGATGGCCCGCAGATGCGCGAACGCCTCGTCAGCGCTGCAGCCGCTGCGCCCCCGCATCAATCCGATCGCCTGATCGATCACGCCTCGGGTCGACAGCGCGGTCTGCAACTGCACCGTCAGGGACAGCGCTTGCGCGAGGATCTGGGCATTGTGAACCGACACCGCGGCCGGTCTGGCGAACAGTTCTCCGAGTTCGGCGGCGTGATCGTCGAACACGTCCTTACGGTGGGCGTAGACGTTGATCGCCCCGACCACCTGATCCGGCAGCAGGAGGGGCAGTGACAGCACGCTGTGCACTCCCAGTCTGCCGACGCGCGGGCCGAACCGCGGCCACCGCTTGTCCCCGCCCAACGACCCGGAACGGACGGTTCGGCGCTCCAGCGCCGCCGTGATGCACGGTCCTTCCTGCACGGTGGAGTACTGGATCTCGTCGATCTCGGAGACGAATGGGGCACTCGCGGCCAACGCCTCGACCATGTTCTCCACTCGGTCGACCCGCAAGAGCGTCACCCCGGCGCCGTCGGCGCCCGGTATCGAGCGGACAGCGAAGTCTGCCACTGCCGACAGCAATGCGGGCAATCCCAGAGTGCCGGCGACCAAGCCCGCGAGGTCGCTGATCCCGGCTTGCAAATCGGCTGCTTCCGACCGGGCTCGCTCCGGAGTCAGCGAGTTGGCCGGGGAATGCGGGTCGTCGGTGTCGAACTCCGTCATGGCGCTCGCAATCCCGCCGTGACCGGCGACGCCCCGCAGCGACCCGCCGCGCGATGCGTTCATCCTAGGCCGCGACCGAGGCCGTCGAGAGAACCCCGTCTCAGGTCCGACACACAGGCGTGCGCAAGAGTGTTGCGAAGGTCCGAACGGGTGTAGCGTCAAGCCTGGCTGAGACTGCAGCTAGCTGGGGATGAGTCCCGCCGTCCGCCGCGAGACTCAAGGAGCGTCAGTTCCGAACCCCGCGAGCCGGTGATCATCTATGTCGGGATCGCCATGACCACTTCGCCTGCCCCCTGCGCATTCCCTGCATCGACTGCGCTGTCGACTGCGTCCCTTCGTGGGCAGCGGTGGCCCCGTCACACGGCCCGTGTGGATTACCGTCTGTCGACGCCGTCGGTGGTTGTGATCAGCGTCCGTGGTGACATCGACGCCTCGAACACCGCAATCCTCACCGACGATGTCTCTGAGCACGCCACGCGCTGCGATGGGCTGGTCCTTGATCTCGTTGGTCTGAACTTCTTTGGCGCCGAGGGGTTTCCGGCGCTGCACCGGGTTTCGGTGTCGTGTGCGCGCACTGGAATCGGTTGGGCGGTGGTAGCCGGTGCCGCGGTATCCCGGCTGCTGCGGATCTGTGATCCGCAGGATCTGCTGCCCGCCGCCGATACCGTCGACGAGGCCGTAGCGATCGTCACCTCAGCATGCCTAGAAACGCCGATGGGCGCGATGGTGGACATCGCCGCTTACTCACTCGGCGGCGACGACGGGATCCCAAGAAGACCCGGTAACGCCGTATCGGCGCGACCGGGGGTCGGGTGATGCTCGCCGAGAGCGCGGGCAAGTTCCGTCCCGGCAGACCTCCTGGGGCCGCGGCGGTGAACACGCTGCAACGCAACGACTTCTGGCACCTGGTGCTGGGGCTGGCGCCGGACGACGAGCAGATGGGGCCCGGGTTGTCGTGCGCGACCGCTGAGCAACCTGAGCACGTGCTGATCGGTCGGAATCAGCAGCAGATTCTCCTACGCCTGATCGTCGACATCGGCTCCGATCTCGATGTCGACGCCACACTGAATCGCGTCATCGCCGCAGCCATCGAGTTGACCGGGGCACATTTCTGCGCGCTGGGCATCCGCGGAGCCGACGACACCGTGGTCTCGTCGGTGCACGCGGGGATCGAGGAGTTCGCCGCATTCGGGATCGGCGACCACGTCGGGGTCGAGGGAATCCTCGGCCTGCTGTTCAGCGGCTCAGGGGCCACGCGGCTCGACTGTGCTCCGTCTCGCCCTGCTGCGTCTGGGTTTCCCGGGCACAGGGTTCCGCCCTGCTCTCTACTGGGTGTGCCGATCATCATTCGGCACGATGTGTTCGGGAGCCTCTACCTGACCAAACCGGCATCGTTACCGCCGTTCAGTGAAGCCGACGAGGTTGCTGTGCTCACGTTGGCCGCAGCCGCTGCTCTAGCCATCGACAATGCCCGGCATTTCGACAAATTCCGCTCGACCGCGCACTGGACAGCGGCGAGCCAGGCGATCACGGATGCACTTCTGTTGGGGGGTGATCTGAAGTCATGGCCGCTGCAGCTGATCGCCGACCGCGTCTGTGCACTGACGCAGGCGGAGCAGGCGATCGTCCTCGTCCCCAGCGACGCTGACCTGCCCATCGATGAGGTTGACACCTTGATGGTTTCCAACGTCGCAGGGTTGCGCGCCGATGATGTTCTCGGTCAACGCGTTCCGGTCGACGGATCCACCACAGGGGCGGTGTTCCGCTCCGGCACGCCGGTGCTCACCGACGTGTTCGGCCACCCCATACGGGCGTTCACCGATGTCGGTCGACGCCCCACGATCGTGGCGCCCTTAGGGTCCGAGCACACCCTTCTCGGCGTCATCGCCGTCGCCCGTAGCAGCGGCCAACCCCCGTTCGATGCCGAACACCTCAGCCTCATGACTGACTTCGCAAGCCACGCGGCCGCTGCGCTCACGTCGGCCGGCGCCCTCGAACAGGCTCACCACCTGACGGTGCTGGCCGACCGCGATCGGATCGCCCACGACCTGCACGACCACGTGATCCAACGGCTCTTCGCGGCCGGCATGGACCTGCAGGGAACCATCGCCCGGTCCCGATCGAGCGAGATCACCTCCCGGCTGAACCGTACGGTGACCGATCTCCAAACCACGATCGAAGACATCCGCACCGCCATCTTCGAACTGCACCCCACGGGCACGGGACGGATTGGTTTCCGGCAGCGTGTCCAGGCCGCGGTTGCTGATCTGACCGAACGCCGCGACATCGGAACGACGCTGCGGTTATCCGGGCCGATGAGTGTGATCGGCGACGAACTGGCCGGCCACGCCGAGTCCGTCATCATGGAGGCGATCAGCAACGCCGTCCGGCACTCCGGCGCTACACAACTGACCGTTGACGTGGCCGTCGCCGACGAACTGGTCATCACGGTGACCGACGACGGCTGCGGTATCAGTGCCGACAGTGACCGGCGCAGCGGCCTGGCCAACATGGTGACGCGCGCCGAACAGCTCGGCGGTTACTGTCATCTCGCTACGCCGACGGGTGGCGGCACCGAAGTGCGTTGGACCGCTCCGTTGCCGAACCTGTGACAGAGAACCAGACTGGACGTCACCGAGGGCGGAGCCCGTCTCCGATGTAGAGACGCCCGTCGAGGTGGACAGTAGACCCCGATCGGTAAGTCAGGGGCGCGAGATGTCGGTTGCGTCGACCTTGTTGGGGTTGCCCGACATCGCCGCAATTCCCATGCCCGCGAGTGCTGCAGCACGAATGCCCGCGGCGATCAATTGCACGACTGCGGGGGCCGCCTGGGTCGCGGCCACGGCGACGACACCCATTGCCAGCGCAACCCCTGTCCACCGCGGTAGAACACCTGCTCTCATCACCGCCAGCCCGAAGCCGATTCCCGCGACGACCATGATCGCCCCGTGGACGAGCATCGACGCACCCAGCTCGCTGGTGAGTTCCGAATAGTCTTTGGTGCGATTAGCGATCGCGTAGACGACTGTGCCGGTGAAGAACACGTAGCTGTACGCATACGCGACAGCGCCGGCCAATCCCAGCCAGCCGATTTGCGGGCGCTGAATCACGAAGAGGCCCAACACAACAAAGGG
The DNA here is from genome assembly GCF_005222675.1 of Mycolicibacterium sp. CR10. GTDB lineage: Bacteria > Actinomycetota > Actinomycetes > Mycobacteriales > Mycobacteriaceae > Mycobacterium. The sequence continues at coordinate 444,688 of NZ_STGE01000009.1, forward strand.
AATCGCTGCCTCGGACACCAGTGTGAGGATGAGCTGCGGATCGGAGAAGCGACCCTGAACCGTCTCGATCACGTCGGAGAGGACGTAGAGCCCGGAGAAGACCACGGCGGCCAGGCCCACTGAGGGCGCGAGGCGCGGCTTTCGGGTCATCATCTGTCTTTCATCATGCGGAGGGCGGGCGATCCGCCGTGGCAACAGGCGTTGCCATCGGTGCGGTGGCTGCGGTGGATGCTAGCCCCAGCGGGTGGACTCTGCATGAACGCTGCGCTTGCCCCGATCGGGATGGCCGCGCAAGCGTCGCAACCGGTGTAGCGTTGAAGACGGCTGAGAATGTCAGCCTGCCTGGGATGAGTTCCGCTGTCCGCCGCGGAATTCAAGGAGCATCGGCTCCGAACCCTGCCCGCCGGTGATCGACTTCGCAACAGGTTAATCATGACCACTTCACCGCGTTCGCCCGCATTCACCACTACCGCCAGACCTCGTGATGGCTCGCAGACCGATCCCTCGGGTGCGCGGCGATGAACGCTTCGATCATCGTGGTCCTTGCGCTCGTCGTGCTGTTGCTGTCGGCCGCGGCGATGTCGGTGCGCATTGTCAAGCAATATGAAATCGGTGTGCTGTTCCGGTTGGGTCGGGTGGTGGGAGAACGCACTCCAGGTTTGCGGATCATCATCCCGTTTGTCGATGTGCTGCATCGGATTTCGCTGAGGATCGTGACGATGCCGATCCAGTCCCAGGGCATCATCACTCGCGACAACGTGAGTGTCGACGTGTCGGCGGTGGCGTACTTCAAAGTCGTCGACGCGGTGAAGTCCGTCGTCGCGATAGAGAACGTCGGTGCGGCGATCGACCAGATCGCTCAGACAACGCTGCGCAAGGTCGTCGGCCAGCACACCTTGGACGAGACCCTCTCGGAGACAGACAAGATCAACCTCGACATCCAGGACATCCTCGACGTGACGACCATCGAGTGGGGTGTTCAGGTCACCTTGGTCGAGCTCAAGGACATCCAGCTGCCTGACAGCATGAAGCGGGCCATGGCGCGCCAAGCGGAGGCCGAGCGCGAGAAGCGCGCGAAGATCATCAACGCCGAAGGCGAGTCATTGGCGGCTGCCGCGCTCGGCGACGCCTCGGACACCATGATGGCCCACCCACTGGCGCTGCAGTTGCGCAACTTGCAGACCCTTGTCGAGCTCGGCGTCGACAAGAACACCACGGTTGTCTTCCCCGCCCCGCTGATGTCCACCATCGCCGAACTCGGCTCGTTCCTGACGAGGGAAACCGCTGCGGCCCAACCATCGACCGTCATCCCGCAGCCGACTGCGTTGGTGAGCAACGGGACGTCCACGACGCTTACACCAAACGAAGGGCAACAATCATGAAGGCGCTTGTGTATCACGGACCCGGCAGCAAGTCCTGGGAAGACGTGCCCGATGCCACCATCAAGGAATCCGGCGACGCCGTGGTGCGGGTCGATGCCGTCACGATCTGCGGCACCGATCTGCACATCCTCGGCGGCGATGTGCCGGAAGTGACTGCGGGCCGCATCCTCGGCCATGAAGCCGTAGGTACCGTCACCGCGGTCGGAGCGTCCGTGCAGAAGCTTGCCGTCGGCGATCGCGTGCTGGTCTCGTGCGTCACCTCTTGTGGCGCGTGCCGGTACTGCCGCGAGGGCAGTTACGGGCAATGCCTCGGGGGCGGCGGCTGGATCCTCGGCCACCTCATCGATGGCACGCAGGCCGAATATGTGCGGGTTCCGTTCGCCGACAACTCAACTCACAAGGTGCCCGACGGCGTCACCGACGAACAGATGATCGTGCTCGCCGACATCCTGCCCACCGCCTACGAGGTGGGGGTGCTCAACGGAACGGTGCGCCCGGCCGACGTCGTCGCCATCATCGGGGCGGGGCCTATCGGGCTCGCCGCGATCATGACAGCGCAACTGTTCAGCCCCGGCCATATTGTCGCGATCGATCTCGCCGATGCCCGTCTGGAGGCGGCGCGCAAGTTCGGCGCGGACGTCGTCGTCAACAGTGGCCGTGACGACCCCGCATCCGTCATCGGTGAGCTCACCGGCGGACTTGGGGCTGACGTGACGATGGAGGCCGTCGGCCTACCGCAGACTTTCGAACAGGCGGTTCGGCTGGTACGCCCAGGCGGTCACGTCGCCAACATCGGCGTGCACGGCGCCCCGGCGACCCTGCACCTCGAGGACATCTGGATCAAGAACCTGACCATCACCACCGGCCTGGTGGACACCTACTCCACGCCGACGCTGATCGGTCTGGTCGCCAGCCACCGGTTGGATACGTCAGCCATGATCACGCACCGGTTCGGCCTCGACGAGTTCGAGACCGCTTACGACGTATTCGCCAACGCCGCCGAGACCGGGGCGTTGAAGGTGCTACTCACCGCGCCGATGACACCTCACTCGTCGTCGGCGGCGTTGTCTGATTCCTCTTCGACGACGTTGTAGAACGAATCTCCGTCTTCGGGGGTGCCGTCGATCTGGCCGAACGTGCGCTGGCTGGGGCGCTCCTGCTCCGGTTGGCCGGGGGGGAGCACGTCGGGAACCTCGGCCGCGAGCTTCTCGTCGAGGCTCTCGTCTTCCTCGGCCTCGATCCACTCGTCGGGCGGATCGACGACGGTGTCGCCGTCGTCGTTGCGGACCTCGTCGGAATCCAACGATTCGCTGGGACTCAGGGTGTTGTCGGGGCCGCCGTCGTCATAGTCACCGTCCATGTCCCCGAGTGTGCCCCATCGCCGAAGTGGCTAACCGAGCCGCGCCCGGGCATCGTGGAGGACCGCCTCGATCTCACCCCATGTCTGACGGACGATGTCGGCCGCCGGGCGCAGACCGGTGATCCGCGATGACACCTGACCGGTGTTGGCCACGCTGGCCTCGAGGTCACCGTCGAAGTAGAGATCCGTGATGCGGCCCAGCAGCGCCGCTCCGGGGTCGTGCTCGCTGATGCGCGCGGCCAGTCCGGTGCGAAGCACCCGCATCGTCGGATTGCCGGGGACGTCGATCATGACCGTCCCCGCGTCGTCGGCGGCGACGATCGCGTCCTTGAAGTTGGCGTGCACCTGGGCCTCCTCGCTGGCCAGCATGCGCGTCCCCATTTGCACGCCCTCGGCGCCCAGGACCACCGCGGCGGCACAGGAGCGGGCGTCGCACATCCCGCCGGCGCTGATGATCGGCAACCCGACGCGTTCGGCGACCAGCGGCAGCAGCACCATCGTCGAGGCCCCGAGCGCCGACTTGAATCCGCCGCCCTCGACCCCCTCGACCACGAGCGCGTCGACTCCGGCGTCGGCGGCCTTCAGCGCCCCCTTCAGGGACCCGATGACGTGGACCACGGTCATGCCGGCGTCGTGCAGCCGGGACGTGAACAGCGCCGGGTCTCCCGCTGAGGTGAACACGTGCCGGACTCCGGCGGCGGCGAGCACGTCGACGATCGACGGGTCGCGCTTCCACCCCTGGATCATCAGGTTCGCCGCCACCGGACGGTCGGTGAGCTCGCGCACCCGCAGCAGGTCCGCCCGGCCCTCGGGGGTCAGCGTCTCGATCATGCCCAGGCCGCCGCCTTCGGACACCGCGGCCGCCAGTTCGGCGCGGGCGATATAGGTCATCGGCGCCTGCACGACGGGATACTCGACGCCGAGCAGTTTCTGAACACGATTGGTCACGCCGGTAATACTGCTACGGTCCGCCTGTGTATCGGGTGATCCAGTGGGGGACAGGCGCAATCGGGACCGAAATGGTCACCACGATCCTCGACCACCGCGACGACCTTCAGATCGTCGGCGCGCGGGTGTACTCCGAGGACAAGAGCGGGGTGGACATCGGAACACTGGTCGGCAGGGACCCCATTGGCGTGCCGGCCACCACCGACGTCGACGCGATATTGGCGCTCGACGCCCACTGCGTGCTCTACACCCCGCGTACCGCGCGCGTCGACGATGCCTGCGCGCTGCTCGCCAGTGGCAAGAACATTGCCACCACCGCGTTCATGTTCCATCCACAGCGGATGGACCCCGCCGACAGGGACCGGGTGCTCGCTGCGTGTGAGGTGGGGGGTAGCTCCGTGCACGGCAGCGGGCTGAACCCGGGCAACCTGTCGGGCGTGCTGCCGCTGGCGCTGTCCGGGATGAGCCGCACGATCGACACGATCACCCTGCAGGAGCGGGCTGACTGGTCGGCATACGAGAGCACCGGAATCACGTTCGACAACATGGCATTCGGTGAGCCGGTCGAGATGATCAGCCCGACCGCCACCGAGTTCCTGGCGTTCAACAGTTCGATCTTCACCGAGCAGGTGTGGTTCATCGGTGACTCGCTGGGCGCCGACCTCGACGAGGTGACCGCGACCGTCGACGCCGTTGCCGCGCAGCAGGATCACCAGATCTTCGATCACCTGCTGCGGGCGGGAACGACGGCGGGCCAGCGCTGGAACTGGACGGGCCTGCGCAACGGGCGGAAGTTGGTCGAGATCGAAACCCTGTGGACGGTCGGCGGCGAGTATCCGAGCCACTGGCCCAAGCCACAACACGGATGGACGCTGACGATCGAGGGCGACCCGTCGATGCGCACCCATTTCTTCTCGCTGGCCAGCTTCGCCCGCGCGGCCAGCATGGAGGAGCATGTCCGCTCGGCGAACGTGGCCACCGCGATGCAGGTCCTCAATGCGGTGCCCGCGGTCTGCGAGGCGCCGCCGGGCTTTGCGACGTCGGCGTCGCTACCGCTGATCCGAAATCAGCACAGCTTCAACCGTCAGCCGTAGAACATCACCGAGTAGTCGGCGCTCCAGGCGCCGCCGGCACATTTCAGCGGGACACCGTCGGGGGTCTGCGCCGAGTTCGAGGTCTCGGTGCACGGCGACCTCATCAGACGGACCCCGACCAGCGGCGCGTAGGACACCCACTGACTCTTCGAGCTGCAGGCCAACGTGTTGCCGGAGGCGTCCAAGCCGAAGTTGTAGCGCGTCGACTGGTTGCATTCGCCACCCAGTTGCGCCTCGTAGTTGACGTAGGGAACGCATCCCGGGCCGTCACACGTGCTCGGCGTCGCCGACGCGGCGCCTGTTCCGAGGCCGACGAGGGGCGCGGCGAGAAAACTACCGGCGAGGGCAATCGCAGCGATCAGCTTCATGGCCCATAGCGTAGGTCGCCGGGCCGCTGTCGTGAGCGCCGTTTGAGCAAAAGCCACCTGGCCGCCGCTCGGAGCGTAAGGTCTCATTCCATGAAGTCGCTGGTAGGGGTGCTGTCAGTCGGTGTGATGTCCGGTTTGGTGTCGGCGGGGGCCCTCGTCGGGGCACCAACGGCGAATGCCGACGTCGTGGCCTACCTGGTCAACGTCCATGTCCGGCCCGGCTACAACTTCCCGAACGCCGAGGCCGCGATCGGCTACGGAAACACGATCTGCGACCGGGTGGCGGCGAAGATGCCCTACGCCGAATTGGTCAACCAGGTGAAGGCCGACTTCCGCACCACCGACTACTACCAGGGCGGATACCTGATCAATCAGGCGATCAACGAACTGTGCCCCGCCCAGATCTGGCAGTTGCGGCAGTCGGCCGCCGGCTACACGCCTTTCTGATAGCCGGCGGCCCGCTGCGCGCTAGGGGCAGGTCACCTCGATTTCGAACGGCTTGTTCACCGGCTGCATCGGGTTGGCCATGTCGACGCCCGTCGCGGTTCCGGAGATCTTGTAGGTGCTTCCGTCCTTCTCGGCCTTGGCTTCGCCCTGGCCGACGCCGCTCTGGTAACCGAGCGTGACGCCGTTGACGTTGCCCAGACCCACGGACTGGACGGTGGGCTCGTCGCCGGTGCTGACGACGACGCCGATGCCGGTGGTGGCATCGCCGATTGCGATGTTGGTGTTGCCGCCCATGTCCGAGCAGACGACAGTGCCCTCGACGGCCTGATCAGCGCCGTCGATCGTGACCGTGCTCTTGCCTTCCGCCGCGGCGGCCGACGATGTTTCCCCAGTCGTCTCGGACTTCTTATCGTCCGAGGAACAGCCCGACAGGCTGGCTATGACGAGCGCTGCGCCGCCAACGGCGACGACCATTCCACGCTTCACCAAGGTTCTCCTTTTTCCGTGTGATTCGTCGAGGTCGGCGAATCATCTCCAGCAGTATGGTTCGCAGCCTCGGCGGGAGCGTGGCGAATCCGGAAAATCTGACGAGGTTGTGACGTGGCAAGAGCTTCGCAGTCTGCGCGGTCAGCGTCAGCAGGCGACCTTGATCTCGAAGGTGCCGGACTTCCGGAAGCTCGGGTTGGCGGTCTCGAAGCCGTCGGCCGTTCCGTCGATGGTGTAGGTGCGACCGGTCATCGTCACCGTCGCCTCGCCGCCCAGTCCGGCGTTGAAGCTGCCGGTGAATCCGCCCAGGTCGCGGATGCCGACCTCTTTGACCTCGAGTTCGTCCGCGGCGGCCACCAGCGCGGAGATCCCGGAGGCTTGCGGGTTGTTGGGGTCACCGGTCCTGATGGTGATCAGCGGGCCCGCCTCGCTGCACTGCACGGTGTCGGTGGTTCCGATGTCCTGGCCGTTGACGGTCACCTGTGCTGTTCCCGCGATCAGACTGCCTGCCGGCGGCGTGTACTCCGGCGGACTCGACGAGCACCCAGCCGCGATCAGGGCCACTGACAGTGCAGCGGCACGAGCGGTAAAGGCCCATCGTGTGGTCACAGTGCAGAATCTACGACGTGGACGACCCGTTTACCGAGAATCCCTTTTTTCGGGTGAAAGCCGAACTGCCCGGCCGTCACGGCCGAACCGGGGTGATCCGAACCCCGCACGGTGACATCCACACACCGGCGTTCGTCGCCGTCGGCACCCAGGCGACCGTCAAGGCCGTGCTGCCCGAAGCCATCAAAGAGCTTGGTGCGCAAGCAGTCCTGGCCAACGCCTACCACCTGTACCTACAGCCGGGGCCGGACATCGTCGACGACGCGGGCGGTCTGGGCGCGTTCATGAACTGGCCGGGACCGACATTCACCGACAGCGGCGGGTTCCAGGTGATGTCTTTGGGGGTGGGGTTCAAGAAGGTGCTCGCAATGGACACCACCCGCGTCCAGGCCGACGACATCATTGCCGACGGCAAGGAACGGCTGGCCCACGTCGACGATGACGGAGTGACGTTCCGGTCGCACCTGAACGGGTCGACGCACCGGTTCACCCCCGAGGTGTCGATCGGCATCCAGCATCAGCTGGGCGCCGACATCATCTTCGCGTTCGACGAGCTGACGACGCTGGTCAACACCCGTGCCTACCAGGAGCGATCGGTCCAGCGCACCCACGAGTGGGCGGTGCGGTGCCTGGCCGAGCACCGTCGGCTCTCCGAGCTGCGACCCGACAAGCCGCCGCAGGCGCTGTTCGGCGTGGTGCAGGGCGCGCAGTACGAAGACCTGCGGCGCCAGGCCACCCGGGGGCTGGTGTCGATTCAGGACGAGCAGGGTCGGGGCTTCGACGGGTACGGCATCGGGGGTGCGCTGGAGAAACAGAACCTGGCGACGATCGTCGGCTGGGTCAGCAGTGAACTTCCCCAGGACAAGCCGCGACACCTTCTGGGCATCAGCGAGCCCGACGACCTCTTCGCGGCGGTCGAGGCGGGCGCGGACACCTTCGACTGTGTCTCGCCATCCCGGGTGGCCCGCAACGCGGCGGTGTACTCGGCGACCGGTCGCTACAACATCACCGGCTCGCGCTACCGCCGCGACTTCACCCCGATCGATGACGAGTGCGACTGCTACACCTGCGCCCACTACACCCGCGCCTATCTGCACCATCTGTTCAAGGCCAAGGAGCTGCTGGCCGCCACGCTGTGCACGATCCACAACGAGCGGTTCATCGTCCGTCTGGTTGACGACATCCGCGACGCGATCGGGTCGGGCCGGTTCGACGAGCTGCGTGAGCACGTGCTGGGTCGCTACTACTCGACGGCAGAATGACCTGCGTCTTCTTGCACGTGTGCACAATAAGAGGATGACGACCGCCGCGGAACCACAGTCGCTGCTGCTACAGATGCTCGACCCCGCAGTCCGGGCAGACCCGTATCCGCTGTACGGCCGGATCCGAGCACAGGGTCCACTGCAGCTGCCCGACAACAACCTGGCTGTCTTCTCGTCATTCGCCGACTGCGACGAGGTGCTGCGTCATCCCGCGGCGGCCAGCGATCGGCTGAAATCCACGGTCGCGCAGCGCCAGATCGCCAACGACCCGGAAGGCACCGCGGCCCGTCCGGTGGGCCCTCCCGGGTTCCTGTTCCTCGACCCGCCCGACCACACCCGGCTGCGCAGGCTGGTGAGCAAGGCGTTCGTGCCGAAGGTCGTGAAGGCCCTCGAACCCGAGATCGCGTCGCTGGTCGACGTGCTGCTGGCCGAGGCCGACGGATCCTTTGACGCGATCTCCGGCCTGGCGTATCCGCTGCCGGTCGCAGTGATCTGCCGGCTGCTCGGCGTGCCGTTGGAGGACGAGCCGGAGTTCAGCGCGGCGTCGGGACTGCTGGCGCAATCGCTCGATCCGTTCCTCACCGTGACCGGTTCGGCGGGAAGCGGATTCGAGGAGCGCATGCAGGCGGCGGCGTGGTTGCGCGACTACCTGCGCGAGTTGGTGGCACGGCGGCGGCGCGACCCCGGGGGCGACCTGATGTCGGGGTTGATCGCGGTCGAGGAGTCCGGGGATCAACTCACCGAGGACGAGATCATCGCGACGTGCAACCTGCTGCTGGTCGCCGGCCACGAGACGACGGTCAACCTGATCGCGAACGCGACGCTGGCACTGCTGCGCTCCCCCGAGCAGTGGACGGCGCTGGCGGCCGATCCGGGCCGGGCGGCCGCGGTCATCGAGGAGACGCTGCGCTACGACCCGCCGGTGCAGCTGATCGGGCGGGTCGCCGGGGAGGACATGACTGTGGGATCTCTAACCCTCCCGAAGGGCGACAGCATCCTCCTCCTGCTCGCGGCGGCGCATCGCGACCCCGACGCATTCGATCGTCCCGACGAATTCGACCCCGACCGGGCGGCGATCCGCCACCTCGGCTTCGGTAAGGGGCCGCACTTCTGCATCGGCGCACCGCTCGCCCGGCTGGAGGCCACCGTCGCGCTGACGGCGCTGACGTCGCGGTTCCCGAACGCCGCGTTGGCCGGTGAGCCGCAGTACAAGCAGAACGCCACACTGCGTGGAATGTCGAAGCTACCGATCTCGTTGTGAGCGAAGCTATTTCACCAACTCTTCGATGACTTCCCGTGCGGCCCGCTCGCCGGCCTCGACGGCGCCCTCCATGTAGGCGCTCCAGTGGGTGGCGGTATCGGTGGAAGCCCAGTGAATCGGGCCGATCGGTTCGGCAAGTGCGGCACCGTAGGTGGTCCACACCAGCGGGCCACAGTTGGCGTTGTAGCAGCCGCGGGTCCACTGCCGGCTGCCCCACTCCCCGTCGACGTAATGCTGAGGGTGGGCGGCCTTCTCGCCGAAGTGGAGTACCAACTCGGCGGTCAGTGCCGCACGACGTTCCTCCTCCGACCAGTGTCCATGGGTGCGGGCCTGCTCGCCCTCCAGGAAACACAGGATCACCCCGTGGTCGTCGCCCTGAATGCAGGTGTCGTTGGACATCCGGGCGGGCCCGACATCGGAGATGAGCTGACCGTTCAAACCCTCGCTGCGCCAGAACGGCTCGTCGTAGACGAAGAATGCCTTCATCGCGGCCGAGTTCGGCATTCGTTGTGTGAGCTGATCGCGGTAGCCGGACAGCGGTGGGTCGTACGAAATCCGCCCGGCGAGCATCGGGGAGAGCGCGACGATGACCCGGCGTCCGCGGGCGGTCCGCCCTCCGCGGCAGTGCACGGTGACGCTGTCGGCGCTGTGCTCGATCAGGTGCACCGGCGAATCCAGCACGAGGTGGTCGGCGACCAGGGCCGCCACCCGGTTGGGGATCTCGGCGGTGCCACCGACGAACCGGGTGGTCTGTGCGCCACCCTCGGACTCGGCGAACAGCTCTGCGGTCACCCCGCACGTCTGAATCGTGAACAGCAGGTGCAGGAACGAGACCTCCACGGTCGGGACCGCGAGGATGCCGACGGTGCAGATCTCCAGCAGCGTGCGGGCTACCGGCGACAGGCCCTGCGCGTCGTACCAGGCACCCGCGGTGATGGCATCCCACTCGGCGGCGCGCGGCGCCGTCCACGGGGTCGCGGGAGACACCTCAGCGGCCAGCTCATCGAGGCGGCGTAGCACCTTCTCGAGCTCGGCCAGCTCGTCGGCGAAGCGGGTGTGAAATTCGTTCTGCCGCATGACACCCGTGCCGGCGAGGTCGTACGAGGTTTCCCCGGCGTCGTACTGAGGGTAGGTTTCGACACCGAGTTCGGCGGCCAGCGCGAACATCCGGTGGTGGGTGTCACCGATCCACTGCGCGCCGAGTTCCATCGGCAGCCCGGCCAGTTCCTCGGTGAGGATGCGCCCCCCGACGCGGCTGTCGGCCTCCAGGATCAGCGGTGTGAGTCCGCCCTGCAGGACGGCGCGGGCCGCGATCAGCCCCGAGAGTCCCGCGCCGATGACGAGGACGTCCGCTGATGCGGCCGATGGGTGTGCCATGCGTGACACCATCTCACGACGGTCCTACAGCGGGTTGAGGATTCGCTGCAAGAACTGCCTGGTGCGCTCCTCCTGGGGATCACCGATGACGGCCGCCGGTGGGCCCTGTTCCAGGATCACCCCCTGATCGGTGAACAGCACCTGGTCGGAAACCTGCTTGGCGAACTGGATCTCGTGGGTGACGACGACCAACGTCCAGCCTTCCACCGCCAGATCCCTGATCACGCCGAGGACCTCCCCGACGAGTTCGGGATCGAGCGCAGAGGTCGGCTCGTCGAACAGCACCACTTTGGGCTTGAGCGCCAGCGCGCGGGCGATGCCCACCCGCTGCTGCTGACCGCCGGAGAGCTGGAACGGATACTGGTCGCGCTTGTCGGCCAGCCCCACCTGCCCCAGCAGTTCGGCGGCCTCGGCCTCGACCTCGTCGCGGGGGCGCCCCTGCGCGACGACGGGGCCCTCGGTGATGTTCTGCAGCACCGTCTTGTGGGGAAAGAGGTTGTGGGACTGGAAGACGAAGCCGCTCTGCGCCCGGTAGCGACGAAGCTCGGCTTTGGTCACCGGTGTGGCGGACCCCGCGAAGTCGATCTCCACGTCCCCGACCCGGATCACGCCCGCATCGGGTGCGTCGAGCGCGTTGAGCGCGCGCAGCAGCGTCGTCTTGCCCGACCCGGACGGGCCGATGATGGCGGTGGCGCTTCCGCGCGGAACACTGAACGAAACCCCTTTGAGGACTTCGAGTTCGCCGAACGCCTTGTGCACGTTGTGGGCGACGACCCGGTTCTCCTGCGAGGACTGATCTGTCATCGCCTTCTTCTCCTCGCGCAAGCGCTCGTCATCTCGCGACGTACCTTTCCAATCGGTGTTCGAAGCGGGCTTGGCCGAACGACAGCACCAGGCAGATCACCCAGTAGTAGATGGCGGCGGTGCCGTAGAGGGCGAAGAACTCGAACGTCGGTGCGGCGATGATCTGCGCCTGCCGCAACAATTCGGTCACCAGGATGGTCGAGGCCAGCGAGGTGTCTTTGACCAGCGAAATCAATGTGTTCGACAGCGGAGGCACCGCCACCCGGGTGGCCTGGGGCAAAATGATGCGCCGCAGGGTGCCGACGTAGTTCAGGCCGATCGTCTCGGCCGCCTCCCACTGGCCCTTGGGAATGCTCTGGATCGCCGAGCGGATGATCTCGGCCGCATAGCCACCGACGTTGAGGCTGAACGCGATCACCGCTGCGGGGAAGGGATCGATTCTGACGCCGAACTCGGGCAGCGCGAAGAACACGATGAACAACTGCACCAGCAGAGGCGTTCCGCGGATCACGGAGATGTAGAACCGCGCGATGTTGGAGAGCACCCGGTTCTTCGACAACCGGGCCAGCGCCACCGCGAGGGCGATCGCAAGGCCGATGATGAAGCTGATGATGGTCAGCGGGATCGTCATCGTCAGCGCCGCCTTGGCCAGCGGCCAGAGGTTGTCGAGAACCAGTTGGCCGGCCGACCGAGGCTGAGCCTGCGGGGCATCCTGTCCGCCGGAGGCGTTGGTCTTCAGATACTTCTGCGAGATCTCGGCGAGCGTGCCGTCGTTGCGGAGGTCTTCGATCGCCTTGTTGAGCTCAGGCAGCAGACCGCTGTTCTTGCGCGCGGCGAAGCCCTGCTCGCTCTTCTCGCCCGTGGTGCCGGCGATCTTGACTGCGGTGTCATTGGTCTCGGCCAGATAGGCGTAGATCGACAGGCTGTCGTTGACCACCACGTCGACCCGGCCCTGGCTCAGGAGCGCCATCGCCTGGGTCAGACCCTCCACCGATTCGATCCGCGCGCCCGCGTCGCGGGCGACTTGAGCCCAGTTGCTCGTGGTGCTTTGCGCGGCGAGCTTGCCCCTGAGGTCGTTCAGTGACGTGATCGAGTTGTCGTCGGCGCGGGTCACGATCACGCCCTCGCCGATCGAGTACGGCTCGGAAAGATCGTATTTCTGTTGGCGCTCAGGGGTGATCGTCACCTGGTTTGCGACGACATCGAAGCGGTTGGCTTCCAGCGCGGCGAAGATCGAGTCCCACGGCGTCTCCACGAACTCGACGTTGACACCGAGCTTTTCGCCGACTGCCCGCGCGACGTCGACGTCGTAACCGGTCAATTGGCCGGTGGCGGGGTCGTGATAGCTGAACGGCGCGTAGACGCCCTCGGTGCCGACGCGCAGGACGCCAGAGGACCGAACGGAGTTCTCGCCGTCGGCGGGCCCGGACCCGCACGCGGTCAGCAGCACGGCGACCCCTGCCAGCACAGCCAGCAGGGCCAGCACGACTCTTCGTGGGTAGCGCATCGGCGGACCGTAGCAATGTGCCGGCCATCGCCCAAGGGTTCCGCTCACGCAGGGCGGTATACCCAGGGAGCGCGGGGTAAACGCTGGGGATCGAACTCGGCGAGCATGCCCTCGATCGTGCGGGCCGTGTACCCGAGGGACTCGGCGATCTGGCCCAGCGCGCGCGTCACCCCGATCTCGGCGAGCGTCACCGCGCCGTCGCGCTTGGCCAGCCGCGCGCCGTCGGCGTTGAGCACCAGTGGCACGTGGGCGTACGTCGGCTCCGGATGGCCGAGCAGCCGGGCGAGGTAGGCCTGCCGAGGCGAGGAGGCCAGCAGGTCATCGCCGCGCACCACCTGGTCGACCCCGGAGGCGGCGTCATCGACCACCACCGCCAGGTTGTAGGCGGGGACGCCGTCGCCGCGGCGCACCACGAAGTCATCGACCAGACCCGTGTAGTCGCCGTGCAACAGGTCGTGCACCGTGAACTCGGCGGCCCCGCCGCCCTCGGTGCGCAGCCGCAGCGCCGGGGGCCGGCCGGTCTCCTCCCGGCGGGTCTCACGCTGGGCATCGGTGAGGTCGCGGCAGGTTCCCGGATAGGCACCCTCAGGGGCGTGCGGTGCCCGTGGGGCCGACGCGATATCCCTTCGAGTGCAATAGCATTCGTAGACCAGCCCGCGCTCGCTGAGGGTGTCGACGACGGCGTCGTAGCGCTGCGGATGCCCGGATTGCCGGGTGGCGGGCCCGTCCCACGTGATCCCCAGCGCGGCGAGGTCGGCGAGTTGGCGTTCGGCAATGTTGTCGTGGGTGCGGTCGTCGAGATCCTCGACGCGCATCAGGAATCGCCTGTCCGTGGAGCGGGCGAACAGCCACGCCAGCACGGCGGTGCGCAGGTTGCCGATGTGCAGATCCGCAGACGGGCTCGGCGCAAACCTGCCCGCAGGTGTCGCTGCATTCTGCTCTTCGCGCAAGCGCTCATCGCTCCTGGCTCTGCAGCGCCACCGAGGCGGCCGCCACCGACGGTTGCACGCCGACGCCGCGGCCCTGTGCGGTGACGGCCAGCCGGGTCCGGTCACCGCGGAACAGGTCGCGGGAGAACTCGCAGGGGGTGTCGTTCTGGTCGTAGGTGATCCGGGTGATCAGCAGCAGCGCCGACTTCGGTTTGATGCCGAGCAGTTTGGCTTCCTCGGGTGTCGCGTTGACGGCCTCGATGTGTTCGTCGGCGCGCGCGGCGACCAGCCCGTACTGACGTTCGAGGATCTCGTAGAGTGACCCGCCGAGCTGCTGTTCGAGCAGGCCGGGGTAGGCGTCGGCAGGAAACTGTGCCAGCTCCAGCGAAATCGGGGACCCGTCGGCGAGTCGGACGCGCTGGATCTCGACGACGAAGTCGTCGGAGCTGATCCCGAGGGCCTGCTGGGTGGTGGCGTCGGGCGCGCCGATCTTCGTCGACAACACCCGCGTCCCGGCGACGTATCCCTGGCTGGCCAGGAACGCCGGCACCCCGACGACGTCGGCCAGGCTGCGCTGAACCTGGGCGTGACTGATGAAGATCCCCCCGGAACGGCCGATCACCCGGTGGACGAGCCCCGCTTCCTCCAGCGCGGCGAGCACCTGGCGCAGGCTCGACCGGCTGGTGCGGTACTGCTCGGCGAGGTCGCGCTCGCTGCCGAGTTTCGTGCCGGGCACGCCCGCGTTGATGTCAGCGACGATCCGGCGCCGCAGTTCCTCGCTTTGGGTGGCCACCGAACCTCCTCACCGACTGAATTGGTAATACCAAAATCAGGTTACTGGTTCACAGGTCGGCGAGTGCTTCCGGCGATTCCGGCAGAATCTGGCCACCGTCGACCACCAGTGATTGGCCGGTGATGTAGGCGGCCTCGTCCGTGGCGAAGAACAGTGCGGCGTTGCCGATGTCGGCGACCTCGCCCAGCCGGCCCTGCGGCACCGCCGCGGCCATCTGGTCCCGGTAGGTCTGGCCCATCTCGATCAGGCCCTCGGTAATGATGTTGCCCGGCAGGACCGCGTTGACGGTGATCTTCTTCGGCGCGAGTTCGATCGCGGCGGTCCGCATGAACCCGAGCTGCGCGGCCTTGCTGGCGCCGTAGTGAGACCAGCCGGGAAAGCCGGTGACGGGTCCCGTGATCGACGAGGTGATGATGACGCGGCCGTGGCCGCTGGCGGCCAGCGGCTCGAGGGCGGCCTGCACGATGTAGACGGTCCCTTTGAAGTTGACGCCGATGACCTGCTCGATGTCGTCGGGGGTCAGGTCTCCCACGCGCCCGGACGGGAAGATGCCCGCGTTGGCGCAGACCACGTCGAGGCCGCCGTGACGCTCGACCGCGGTGGCGACGACGCGGCGGCAGTCGTCGGGGCTGGTCACGTCCGCGGTGACGCCGGAGACCGTGCCATCGAGAGCACCCAGGTCGGCGACGGTGGCGTCGACGTCGGCCTGGGTGCGCCCGGTGATCACCACGTTGACGCCGGCGCGCGCGAACGTCTCGGCGATGCCGCGCCCGATACCCTTGCTGCCGCCGGTGACGATGGCCGAACGGCCCTGCAATGACTTGAACATGTGGATGACGCCTTTCAGGTCTGCGCGGTTCTCTCGGAGATGCTCATGCCAGCAGGTGACCGCCGGAGGACAGATAGCGCTCCGCGAGCTCGCAGCTGCCCGCGGCGTAGGTGACGGAGATGGCCTGGGATTCCTTGGAATGGCTGTGTGTTCCCATCCAGGCGAGCAGCAGTAGCCGGCGCAGCAGGACGAACGAGGCCAGCATGTCCTCGTCGGCCGCGGCGAACGGGCGAAGGGTCCGGTAGCCGCTCACCCAGGCGTCCTGCCATTCCGGCACCGAGGGGTGGTCCTCGAAGAACGACACCGCGGTACCGAAGTCGTAGAAATACCAACCGAATCCGCAGTCGTCGAAATCGATGACGGTGATGGTGTCTCCGTCGACGAGCAGGTTGGCCAGTCGCAGGTCGGCGTGTACCAGGCCGAAAGTCTGCGGCCCGGTGCCGTATTCGGCGAGGCGGCGGTGCAGCAGCTGCTGGGCGCGGTCGAGCACCTCGGCTTCGGATTCGCCGACCCCGACCGCGTCGCGCCACCGACCCCAGCGCGGTGAATCGCCGAGGCTGTGCTCCCAGTCCCATGCGAATCGGCTGAAGCTCGAGGGTCGCTGCCAGCTGCGGGCATGGTCGTGCAGCGCGGCGGTGATGCGGCCCAGCGTGTGGAAGTCTGTGGTGCCCAAAGCCTTTTCGTCGGGCTCGGCACCAGGAACCATCGCGAAGTGCACGACGTACCGCTGCGATCCGTCATGCTCGACGGTGACGATCCTTCGGCCGTCGCGGGCGGGCAGAACGGTGGGCACGATGATGTCGCTGTCGCGCCGGAGGGCGTCGAGCCATTGGAGCTCGGACTCGATCTGGTCAGCGCGGTGGTAGTCCTTGCGGTGGACCCGCAGGATCGACCGGTGACCGGTCCCGGGTTCCGCGACGGCGTAGGTGGCGTTCTCCGACAGGTTGAGAAGCTCGAGCGTCGAACCCTCGGCAAGGTCGAAAGCCGCCAGCGCCTGTTCGGCGACCTCGACATCGTCACTCACGGCCATCGTCTTGGAGACTACTGCGCGGCGACCGCGTTGGCAGCGCCCAGTCGGGCCCGCCCGACCGCCACCTCCACGCGGTCGAGTACGTCCTCGCACAGCTCGCGGCTGAGCAGAAGCCCCGGTTTGAATTGCAGGACACGAGGATCCAGCGTCGAGAAGATCGCCCACACGCCATTCTCGTAGAGCTCCCGCATCACGAACTTGGCCCCCTCCGGGTGGTCGAACTCCAGACCGATCACCACGCCGTTCTGCCGGATTCCGACGAACCAGTCCGGCTGGGCGGCCTGAATGCGGGCCAGGCCGGTGGCGAAGAAGTCCGCGATCTCGTGGACCGACGTGCGGACCTCGGGCCTGCTGGTGATCTCCAGGGTCTTGATGGCCGCCACGCAGCCGAGTTCGGCGCCGCCGAAGGTGGAGATGTGGCCGAAGCCGTCCTCGTCGAGCCACCGGGCGGCGCGGTCGCTGAGCAGGGCCGCGGTGATCGGGTACATGCCGCCCGAGAGGCCCTTGCCGGTGACCATGATGTCCGGCTCGATGCCGTGCTTGGTGATACCCCACATCTCGCCGGTGCGCATCAGGCCGGTCTGCACCTCGTCGGCGATGTAGAGCGCGTCGTGGCGCTCGCACAATTCTTTGACCGCCTCGAGGTAACCCGCTGGCGGCAAGGGGAATCCGTAGGTCGCGGGGATCGTCTCCATGATCACCGCGGCGACGTCGCCGCCGTGCAGCGCCCGCTCCATCGCCTCGACGTCCCCGAACGGCACCTGGATGAACTCGTCGGGCTGATCGGAAAGGAACAGCTTGGCGAAACGGTCGTCCCCCGTGGCGACCGCCAGCCCGGTGTGGCCGTGATAGGCCTTGACGATCGAGACGATCTTGCGGCGCTGCGTGGCGTGCCGGGCGCTCTTGAGCGCGATGTCGATGGCTTCGCCGCCACCGGAGCCGAACGCCACCTTGGTCAGCGAGGCCGGGGCCGACTCGATGAGCCGTTGTGCAAGCGCCGTGCGGGCGACCGACGGAAAGTGGTGGTTGCCGACGTCGAAGTACTGCATCCCGTCGATAAGTGCTTGCATCACTTCGGGATTGCGGTGTCCGAGGTTGTAGGTGCCGCCGTTGAGGTGCATGTCGATGAGCCGCCGACCGCTCATGTCCCACAGGAAGTAGTCCTGCCTGCGGTCGATCACCAGGTCGACCCCCGCGTCCGTCCAGAACTGGGTCTTGTCCGGGTTCCAGAACTTCTTGGCGAGTTCCAGGACCTGGGCCTTGGATTCGAATGAGAACGTGCCGTAGTCGTACACGGGACTCCCTGTCTGAGGCGGCGGGGCGTTCACCACAAACTAAATGGTACGACCATTTGTGTCAACAGCGCTGAATGGCTCTTGCGTAGCTCAATTGGTAGTGCCAATATGACTCTGGCCCAGCACTGTGGTCTATACCACTGTGGCATCCGCTCTGAGCCGGTCCGCGTTCAGTCCTTCACTGGGAAGGGATCGAGAAGATGACCGAATCCGCCGAAAGAACCGAATCTCGCGGAGCTGCACCGCCGGACTCCGTTCAACGCCTCAAGCGAAACGCCGTCGGGACGCTGGCCGTCATCTTCATGGCCGTGGCGACGGCCGCGCCGATCACGGCGATGGTCGGCAACGTCCCGATCGCCGTGGGCTTCGGAAACGGATCGCATGCACCGGCGGGCTACCTGGTCGCCACAATCGTGCTGGGCCTGTTCGCCATCGGCTACGCCACGATGGCCAAGCACATCACCACAACGGGCGCGTTCTACGGCTACATCTCCCACGGGCTGGGCCGCGTCATGGGGATGGCCAGCGGCCTGATCATCACGATGGCCTACGTCGTGTTCGAGGGTTCGCTGATCGGCATCTTCGCCTACTTCTTCCAGGACTTCGCGCTCACGCAGTTCGACATCACCGTGCCGTGGCTGGCCCCGGCGATACTGATGCTGGTGCTCAACTGCATCCTCACGTACTTCGACGTGAACCTGACCGCCAAGGTGCTCGGCGTCTTCCTGGTCACGGAGATCTTCATGCTGTCGCTCGGTGCGCTGGCCGTGCTGTTCAAGGGCGGCAACCCCGAGACCGGCTTCGCGGTCGCCGAGACGCTGAACCCGATCGGCGCGTTTACGCCCGCGGCGGTCGCGGGCGCCAGCGCCGGCCTCGGTCTGTTCTTTGCCTTCTGGTCGTGGGTCGGCTTCGAGTCGACGGCGATGTACGGCGAGGAGTCCAAGGACCCGAAGCGAATCATCCCGCGCGCCACCATGATCGCGGTGCTGGGGGTCGGAATCTTCTACGTCTTCATCTCATGGATGGCGATCGCGGGCACGGGGCCGGCGAAGTCCGTCGAGCTGGCGCAGGATTCGGCGACGGCGGGCAACATCTTCTTCGATCCGGTGCAATCCACCTACGGCGACTGGGCGATCACGCTGTTCAAGCTGCTGCTGGTGACGGGTTCCTTCGCATGCGGCATGGCCTTCCACAACTGCGCGTCGCGCTACCTGTACGCGATGGGCCGCGAGGGGTTGTCGGACGGCCTGCAGAAGACGCTCGGCGCGACGCACCACAAGCACGGCTCGCCCTACATCGCGTCGTTCGTGCAGTCGGCGATCACGCTGGTGATCGTCCTGGCGTTCTTCTTCGCGGGCATGGACCCGTACGTGCACCTGTACGGTCTGCTGGCGATCCTGGGCACGATGGCCATCCTCATCGTGCAGTCGCTGTGCGCGTTCGCCGTGATCGCGTACTTCCACTTCCACAAGAACCACCCGTCCAGTGCGCACTGGTTCAAGACGTTCCTGGCGCCGCTGCTCGGCGGCGTCGGCATGTTGTACGTCGTCTACCTGCTGTGGGTGCACAAGGACACGGCGGCAGGCGCCGCATCCGGCACGTTGCTGTTCAAGCTGACACCATGGATCGTGGTCGGACTGTTCGCGCTCGGCGCGGCGATGGCGCTGTACTTCAAGTTCCGGGATCCGCGGCGCTACGACCTGATCGGCCGAGTGATTTTTGAGGACAACGAGATTCGCGAGTAGATCCTTCTACAGGGAGGCCGCCGGTGGCAGACGAGTTGGGCCGGTTCCGGGTACTGAACGCCAAACCGGTCAACCTCGACGGTTTCAGCGTTCCCGATGCGGCACTCGGCTTGGTCGCGATGAGCAGTCCGCACGATCCGGCTCCGTCGCTCGTCCTGGACAACGGGAGCGTCACCGAACTCGACGGCAAGCCGGCCGCGGAGTTCGACGTGATCGACGAGTTCATCGCCCGCTACGGGATCGACCTCGCCGTCGCCGATGAGGCGATGGCGCTCGACGACGTGACGCTGGCGCGGATGGCTGTCGACGTCAATGTGTCACGGGCGGAAGTGGTGCGGCTGATCGGTGGCACCACCCCCGCGAAGCTGGCCCGCGTCATGGCGGTGATGTCGCCGGTGGAGATGCAGATGGCGATGGCCAAGATGCGGGCCCGCCGCACACCCAGCAATCAGGCGCACGTCACCAACCAGCTCGACGACCCGCTGTTGATCGCCGCCGACGCCGCCAGCGCGGTGGCGTACGGGTTCCGTGAAGTGGAGACGACGGTGCCGGTGCTCGGTGACGCCCCGTCGAACGCAGTCGCCCTCCTGATCGGAAGCCAGGTCGGCACACCGGGTGCGATGGCGCAGTGCTCGATCGAGGAGGCGCTGGAACTGCGCCTCGGCCTGCGCGGGCTGACCAGCTACGCCGAGACGATCTCGATCTACGGCACCGAGCAGGTATTCGTCGACGGCGACGACACCCCGTTCAGCAAGGCGATTCTGACGTCCGCGTACGCCTCGCGTGGCCTGAAGATGCGCGTCACCAGTGGCGGCGGCGCCGAGGTGCTGATGGGCGCGGCCGAGAAATGTTCGATCCTGTACCTGGAGTCGCGGTGCGTGTCGCTGGCCAGGGCGTTGGGATCGCAGGGTGTGCAGAACGGCGGCATCGACGGTGTCGGCGTAGTGGCCTCGGTGCCGGAGGGTATGAAGGAACTGCTCGCCGAGAACCTGATGGTGATGATGCGCGATCTCGAGTCGTGTGCCGGCAACGACAACCTGATCTCCGAGTCCGACATCCGCCGCAGCGCGCACACGCTCCCGGTGCTGTTGGCGGGTGCGGACTTCATCTTCTCCGGCTTCGGGTCGATCCCGCGCTACGACAACGCATTCGCACTGTCGAACTTCAACTCCGACGATATGGACGATTTCCTGGTGCTGCAACGGGACTGGGGTGCCGACGGCGGTCTGCGCACGGTGACGGCCGAGCACCTGGAGGCGGTGCGCCGCCGCGGCGCGAAGGCGGTTCAAGCGGTGTACCGGGATCTGGGTCTGGCCGACTACGACGACGCCCGTGTCGAAGAAGTCGTGTTCGCCAACGGATCCCGGGACCTACCTCCCGGACACCCGAAGATCGTGGCCGAAGCGGCGGCTTCGATCGAGGCCAGGCAGCTCACGGTGTTCGATGTGATCGCCTCACTGCAGCGCACCGGCTTCATCGAGGAGGCCGAGGCGATCACCACGCTGACACGCGAGCGGTTGCGCGGTGACCAGCTGCAGACCTCGGCGATCTTCGACGACGAGTTCCGGGTGCTGTCCAAGCTCACCGACCCCAACGATTACAGCGGCCCGGCAACGGGTTACGCCCTCAGTGAGCAGCGACGCGCCGAGATCGACGCGATCCGCCAGGCCCGCACCAGCGCCGAGTTGACGGCCGACCAGGTCGCGCACCGCGGACACGTCCTCGTCACCGATGTCGAGCCGGCGCGACAGGGCAGCGACCCGCGCGAAGTCTGCATCGGGCTGTCCCCGGCCTGGGGGCGCAGCGTGTGGCTCAGTCTGTGCGGACTGACGATCGGGGAGGTGCTGCGCCAGATCTCCGCGGGCCTGGAAGAGGAGGGCTGCGTCGCGAGGACGGTCCGGGTGCGCTCCACCATCGACGTCGGCCTGATCGGGCTGACCGCCGCCCGGCTGTCGGGCTCCGGCATCGGAATCGGACTGCAGGGCAAGGGGACAGCGCTGATTCACCGGCGTGACCTCGCGCCGTTGGCCAACTTGGAACTGTTCAGTGTGGCGCCGTTGCTGACCGCGAAGATGTACCGCGAACTCGGCAAGAACGCCGCCCGCCACGCCAAGGGGATGGCGCCGGTACCGATCTTCACCGGAGGCACCGACGAGTCGATCTCCGCGCGCTACCACGCCAGGGCGGTCGCCCTCGTCGCACTGGAGCGCCAGGCGTGCGAACCCGGTCAGCCGCCGATCACCGTGAAGGTCGAAAACCCATGAACGACATCACAGTTGCGAACGCCGTCGACGGGAAGCTGGGTCTCGGCGATCTGCGGATGAGTCCCGCCGCGCTCGCCCACCAGGCCGCGGTCGCCGAGGAGGGCGGGAACCCGCAGCTGGCCGAGAACTTCCTGCGTGCCGCCGAATTGGCGACGATCGACGACGAGCAGGTGATGGCGCTGTACGAGGCGCTGCGTCCCCATCGGTCGACTGCCGCCGACCTCGAAGCGCTCAGGACCTCGCTCGTGGCCGGTGGTGCAACGCGGTGCGCGGCGCTCGTCGAACAGGCCGCCGCCGTCTACGCGCGCCGGGGTCTGCTGCGTTGACCCCTCCGGTGCGGACGGTCGCCGGTGTCGACATCGGCAACCACACCACGGAGATCGTGCTGGCCCTCGTGCAGGACGGAGCTGTCACCAGCGTCGCACACGGTCAGGCACCCACCAGGGGACGAAAGGGAAGTGCCGAATCGTTGCAGGGCGCGGCCGCCCTGCTGCACAGGATCGAGGTGGACGCGGGAACCGCCGCCGACGAACTACTGCTCTCGGTGCTGCGGCCCGTGGACACGGCGACCGCGCCGATAGCACCCGCCTTCTCGCCGTCGTCGCCGGTCCGCAGCCTACGACGGCCTGACGCGAGCACGCCGGCCGGTGCGGGATATGGCGTGGGACAGCATGTTCGGCTCGTCGACCTGCGTAGGCCACTGATGCACGGTCCGGTCGTGGTCTCCGTCGACGGTGTCACCGACTTCGAGGACGCCGCCCGCGAGATCACCGCCGCGGTCGAGCGTGGCTGGCAGGTCGTCGGCGTGGTGGCCGCCCAGGATGACGCGGTTCTGATCCGCAACCGGATCCCGCTGGATGTGCCGGTGGTCGACGAGGCGGACGTCGACGGGCTCGCGCCCGGAGCCTTGGTGGCCGTCGAGGTCGTCGAGGAGGGCCGCGCCTACCGGGCGATGGCCGATCCGATCGCCCTGTCGGCGGCCTTGCATCTGCCCCCCGAATGTCTGGTCGACGTCGCCGAATTCTGCAGGGAGCTGGCGGATTCCGCGGCCATCGCGGTCACACGTCGCACCGAACCGCCGGAGCCGCCCGCACCGGATGACGACTACGTCGATGTGCGGACCGACGCCGGTGACGACACCTCGATCGTCCGCTACTCACCCGCCCAGGCGCATGCGGTGCTTCGGCGCTCGATTCCCGGCTGTGTGACCCGCATTCGGCTGAGGGAGGTCCCGACGGCGGCTGACGGCGTGGCGGTGCACGACGCGTTCTTCACCGACCTGGCGGCCATCGACAACGGGGCGTGGTTGCGCCGCGGGGTCGCCGACACGCAAGGCACGGTGGTGGCGCTACTGGCAGCGGACGTGGCCGAGGATGCGGCCGCGACACTGACTGAGTTGACCGGTAGGCCTGCGCGCACGGTGGCGACGGAACCAGAGGCTGCGGGATGGGGTGCGCGCACCACGCCCGGCATTCCACCGGATTCGGTGGTGTGCGATATCGGCGGCGGCACAGTCGATCTGATCGGTGCGGACCGGACAGTGGTGGCGGCTGGAGCGGGTGAGTCGATCACCGTCGCCGTCGCCCGGGTGTTGGGCATCCCGCGGGCGCTGGCCGAAACGGTCAAGCGCACACCCGCGGTCCGCGTCGAGGGCCCGCACGTGGCGCACGAGGAGGACGGGCGGCGGGTGTTCCTGGACTCACCGGCCTCCTCGGACGCGATCGGCAGGCTGTGCACGCGCGGCGGTGCCGGTCTGGTGCCGTTCTCCAACAAGCTGGCGGCGGAGGAGTGGCGCAGCCTGCGGCTCGCGATCAAGCAGGAGTCGGTCGCGGCGAACATTGCCCGCAGCCTGGCGGCGTTCGACGAGCCGCCGACCGCGCTGGTGCTGGCCGGCGGCGGCGCGCTCGACGATGAGTTGATGCGCACGGTCGGCGAGGCGCTCCGCAGCGTTCCGGTCGTGGTCGGTCGGGCGAACATCGACGGCGTGCACGGGCCGCGGTTTGCGGTCGCACGTGGACTGCTGGCTATGTACGCGCGCGAGTAGGCAATCCGGCGATCGCTTCGGCGACGTGGCCGCGCCACAGATCTGGATCGATCCGAGTGGCGGCGGAATCACCCTGGTAGGCACTGGAGATCAAGTAGTCGGGGGACAGGTCGGCGATGACGCGCAGGCTGTCGGCGATCGTGTCCGCGTCGCCCGGTTGATGAAATCCCTCGATGTAGCCCGCCCACCACCGACCCTCGGGATTGCGGACCAGCGTGTCCCCGGTGAACAGGTAGCGGCCGTCGGCGCCGTCGACGAGGTAGCAGACACTGCCGGGGGAGTGGCCCGGTGTCGGGATGATCTCGACGCCGTTGTGATCGGTATTGCGGCCGCTCAGCGGCACGTCGACGTGCGCGTGCTGTGCGATGTCGGACAGATCACCTTCGGAGGCGTGCAGCGTTGAATCAAATTGCTCAGCAATGCGTTTGAGCATCGGACCCGCCTCGTCGCGGTGCGACAGGTACTGGTCGTGAATGCCGCCGAGTTGGGCGAGTTCGTCGAAATCGTCGTCGGTACCCGGCGAATAGAACAAGGCCTTGGCGGCCGTCCACAGGTACGCGTGGGTGGTCAGGCCCGGATAGGGCGAGTAGGTGCGGGTTTCCCAGAGATCGCTCAGTACTTTTTCCATGACTCCAGGCTGCAACCTGAACAATTGTTGAGGTCAAGTGCTCGGGCTACAGGCGACGATCGATGGTGGTCGCCGGTATCGACTCCAACAGTTCGGTCTCGCCATCTCGTCACGAACTGCGGTCGTCTCCGTTAGGGCTCTGCGCTCGTGGAGGCGTCGTGGCGCGGGGCCACCGGGGCTATGTGGGCGGTTCACCGACTTTCGTAATCCCTTGTGTCACTTTTGTTTCAGTGGTCACGTCGAGCGCCTGTTGCCTCACGTCAAGATGCGCGGGAAGGGTGATTCGTTGCCTCACGTAGAAGTGCGCGCTTGTTCATTGGCG